>CAVXGM010000046.1:0-257110 GCA_963761265.1 Bryobacterales bacterium | reverse complement strand
GGTCATGCGGGTTCGATTCCCGTCGCCCGCTCTCATCGTCCCGGCCCAGCTCAAGTGTGGTTTCCCGATCATCGGCGTACACCTCACCGAGAGGGCTTCAGGTTCCGCGTGCCACACACGTGCCACAACGACGACCGATGTCATGCACCTTGCCCGCCCCATTCGCGGTCTTCGGTCGGTTCCCCGGAGGCATTTCGCACCTCGCGGACGAACGTGCCCAGAGCCTTCGCGATCGCCTGGTCACGGTCACGCGTGGCGTGCTGGTAGATCATCGCTGCGCGGACGCTGGCGTGCCCGAGCCGCGCCATCAGCTCTTTGAGCGTGGCGCCCGTCGCGGCCGAGAGCGTGCCGCCCGTGTGCCGCAGGTCATGGAAATGAAGTTCCGGCATGCCCACCGCGGCGCGCGCTTTGGTCCAGACCGACTTGTGAAAGTTCGAGCGGCGCAGCTTGCCGCCCTTCGGTCCGAGAAAAACGAACCCCCGCTCCCCCGGTTCGGCGAACCGGTCGAGATGCCAGCTGATCTCCGGCGCGATCTCTTCAGGGAACGCCACCGTGCGCTTACCGGCCCGTGATTTTGGCGTGCCAGGCCGGAGACCGCCTTTATCGAGTTGCGCGAGGGTCTCCGTGATCCTGATCTCGCACGCGGCCAGGTCGATGTTCCCGCGCCGGAGTCCGGTCAGCTCACCCCAGCGCATATCGGCGAAGGTGGCGAGCAGCACGAGGCAGCGATACCGCACCGGAACAGCTTCGGCGATCTTGAAGATGACGGGAAGCGGAACCGTCTCGCGCTCGCCGGACTCTTCCTGACCTGCCCCTGTGATCCGGCACGGATTGCGCGGAATGATGCGATCTTCTTCGGACGCCGTTTCAAAGATCGCGTGCAGCAGCCGGTATGCCTTAGCGACGGTCACCGGGCCAAAGGGACGCTTTGCCCTGGGGCCAGCGTCCAGGCGTTCCTTACGCCACCGGCGAATGGCCGCCTCGCCAATTTCGCTCATGGCAAGATCGCCGAACGTCGGCAACAGGTGGTTACGCAGGAGACCGGTATACAGCTCAGCCGTCCGTGCGCCGAGCACGCGATCGCGCATCCACTGATCGGCGTACTCGCGAAACGGCTGCTGCCCCAGCTCCGGGGCGATCCACTCCCCCTTGGAAATCTCGGTTTCCTTCAGGCTCAGCCAGCGAGCCGCATCGATCTTGCGCTCGAACGTGCGCGGAGCAGGGCGGAGCCGTCCGTCAGGCCCCTGGTACCTCGCCTGATAGCGGCCCGATGAAAGCTTGCGGATGTTGCCGAACTGTCGGCTCTTCTTAGCGCCCGGCATCACGCTGCCCCCTTCAATCTGCGCCGCAGGTCAGCAGCGGTCATCGGCGGCACCTTGCCAGCCTCGATGAAGTCGGCCAGCGCCGATTCGCTGATCCGGACGTGACGGCCGACCTTGTGATACTCGATGCGCCGTTCGGCGATCAGACGGCGGACGAACCGCGGCTTGGTGTCGAGCCGTTCGGCCACCGCCTCGACCGACAGCAGCTGCTCCGCGATCGCCTCCGACCGGATGCGCTTGCTCATGCTGCCCTCCTGGTTGCCGAAAGATCCTCCGGTGCAGTCCTTGGGCTCGTCGGCGGGCCTGGTCGAGGGCCTGGAGCCAGCGCATCCGGTCGGCGACGACGTGCAGCAGCCGTTGCCCGGTGGGCATGTGGTCCTGGTCCCCGGGCTCGACGAGTTCCCAGGAGTAGCGGGCCGGGTCGGTTGCCGGAAGACCGAGCATTTCGGTCAGCCAGTTCTTGCGGTCGGCGCGGTGGTCGGCCAGGGTCTTGCCGGACCATTTGCGGGAGGTCAGCACGCGGCGGCCGGCGTAGCCGAGGTATTCGCGGCGGTGCGCCTTGCCCTTGCAGGCGCCGGGCCGCAGGCCCTTCCTGGCGTTCTTGGGCTGGATGCCGTAGCGGAGCCAGTTCGCGCAGGCCGGTGAGCAGGGTTCCCAGCGCAGCGCCTCGGCGAGCCGCCCGGCGTGGGCGGCCTGGGCGTCGGTGTCGAGCTCGTGGCAGTCGCCGAGCTGCTTGGTCAGGTACTTGGTCAGGTAGCCGATGCACCGGTTCGCGTCCCTCGATCCGGCCAGCACGCCCTGGGCGTCGAACCTGGCCCCGAACCTCGCGACGTGCAGCGGCTCGTCCTGGTCGGTGATGGCGTCCAGCGCCTGGTCCCAGGTCGGCAGTACCTCGCCGGTTTCCGGGTCCAGGTAGGCGGCGTTGGCCTCGTCCCAGACCGGCAGCCGGTCGCCGTCGAACCGGACCACCTTCGTGGAGGGCCACCACACCTGGTGGTAGGTGGCAGCGATCACCTCGCGCAGTTCGCGGCGGGAGACGGTACCGCGGATCGCCATGTGCACGTGCGGCGCCAGGCGCCGCTGCGGTTCGATCGCCGCGAAGTACTGCAAGTCGTAGCCGAGTCAGGCGGCGCAGGTTCTGGATGAACCGGTCGAACAGCGCGGCGAAGTGCAGCGCGTCCCGCGCGGCCGCGATGTAGTCATACCTCTCCGGATCGACTGGTGTGCCGTCGCTGGTGACTTGCCCGTAGGACGGGCAGGTGAGGGTGAGGAACAGCGACGGGCGGAACGTCTTGCCGTCCGGCGTCGTGTAGGTCTTGCCGACCGTCCGCGGGTCGACCTTGCGGCGCGGGCAGCGGCGGGGCGTCTTGCCGCCGCTTAGTGGACCGGTGCCGCCGTGGACCGGGCGGGCGTGACCTTGCCGCGCATCCCGGCGCGGTTGATTTCCTCATCCAGTTCGGCGAGCAGCTGGTCCAGGTCCTCGGTGTCCTCCCCGGCAGCTGCGGCCTGGTCGCGGCGGGCCTGGATCTCGGCGCGGTTCTCGATCCACCACTCCTGGTCATCGGTGGCGGGGTCGGGCTCGAGGTCGGGTTCACGGTCGAGGTGCCAGCCTTCGCGGCATTGCGCGGCGCGCAGGTTCTTGGCCCGTTCGGCGCACGCCGGGCAGACCGAGGCGAGGGTGTGCCCGCACGGGACGAGCACCTGCTCAGTTTCGCCGGTCGTCAGGTCGGTGCGGCGCAGCTGCACCGGGCGGATGCAGCCGCCATGGCTGATGGCGATGTCTTTAACGACGTCACGGGCCAGCGGCATGGCCATCCGCTGCGCCCGTGTCGTCTTACCGGTACCGGTCACCGGCCACCACCTCCGGCCGGTACGGTCACCGCCCGCACCTCGGCGTAGCCGCACGAGCCGCACTCGGCGCGGGCCGGGCCGGTACCGTCATCGAACAGCGGTCAGTCCCGTACCGCAGTCGGGGCAGGACTCGCCCAGCAGCCAAGTCGTCAGCGTGGTCATGCGGGCACCCCTTCCAGTTCCAGCGGCACCGGGTCGGGGTAGCAGGCGGCGGCCAGGTCGGCGATGTCAGCATCGGAGACCCATCCGGCGCGGACCCGCACCGGGTCCGGGTCGGCTTCCAGCCGGACGAACGCCACCCCGGCACCGGTCGCCGGGTGGGAGGAGATGAGTTCGCACGCGGCGCCGCGGTCCCTAGCCCCGTCGCCGAGCACCATGTCCACCTGCTCGGGCTCGTCCAGCCGCATCGCGATCCGGTCCGGGAACAGGTTCCGGATCGTGAGCACGTCCTTGCGCGGGTCTTGCAGCGCGGCGACCACGCAGTAGCCGACCGCCCGCCCTTGGGTGGTGAGGGTGGCGAGCGCGTTCATGATCCGCTCGCGGAGCTTGCGGTCCGGCTGGTAGGCGGTCAGGAACGCGACCTCATCGACCAGCACCACGGTGAACGGGTCCGCCACGGTGGGGGTGTGGTCCCGCTGATACCCGGCGAACCGGGCCGCCCGGCGCTGCATGTCGGCGACTGCCCGTTCCAGCATCCCGGCGATGGCGGCCGGGTCAGCGGCGTAGTCGCCGTGGGTGTCGAAGATGATCCGGCCGAACGCCAGCTCCATCAGTTTCGGGTCAGCGGCCAGCACCCGGACCAGGCCGTCTTGCATCAGCGGGGACATGGCGCGGACCAGGCCCCACAGCAGGGAGGCTTTCCCGGCGCCGGTGGCCCCGGCGACCAGCACGTGAGTGCCGTGCAGCCGCACCAGCCAGGGCAGCCCGTCTTCGCGGCGGCCGACCTCCAGCGCCCGCAGGTCCGGATAGGCCCGGATGGGCGCGGACGGGACCACCTGGGCGAGGGCGTCGCGGCGGACGAACTCCAGCAGCACCGCACCCGACTTAGCCGACCGGACGCGGCACAGGATCGCGCCGAACCCGTGTGCCAGGTTGTCGGCGACGTCGGCGACCTGCGCGGCGGACTGGCCGGACACCAGCCGGACCTGGACCCGGTCGACGTAGCGGGTGGAACGGACCTTGCCGAGCACCGGCAGGATAATCCGGCCCTGATACCACGGGGCCAGCCCGGAGATCGTCATCACCGACGCCCACCGGCGCCGGTACCGCCACGCCCGCCACTTACTGCGCGCCGGAGAGGCGGCCCGGCGGGCGAACGACACCGGCCACAGCACCCGCCAGCAGACCAGGACCAGCACCGCCCAGATGACCAGGAGGGTGAGGCCGAGCCAGCCGGTTTCCGACCAGGTGAAGCCGAGCACCGCCAGGATCAGCGACACGACCGGGTGCCGGAACACCAGCCGGGCCAGCCACCACACGAACCGGCCCAGCTGTGCGATGGCGATGATCCAGCCCGGCGTGCGGTAGACCGGCGCCCGCCAGACCGGGAACGCCAGCGGGTCGGGATTGCGCAGCTGGGCCACCTGATCACCTGTCACTACCTTGCGCATAAGATGCTCACCTCTTCCTTTGCCTCACCGCGAGGGGGAGAAAAAGGGGCGGCCGGAGGTACCAGCTCCAGCCGCCCCGCCCATTCAGGCCGCATCCTTTGCGGCGCCGTCGTCATCGGCCACGTGCTCGCCAAGTTCGGCCACGTACCGGGCCACCGCATCGGCCAGCGCCAGCGCCCGGTTCACGTCCTGGCCGGTCACGTGACCGGTGTCGGGGACGGTCAGCGACAGCCGCACGTTGCCGTCCTCGATGGCCAGGATCGGCGCGCAGTCGTCGTAGACATGGCAGTGCATGAAGGTGCTTGCGTTCAGCCGGATGGACGGCTCCATCTCGACCGCCCCGGAGGCGCCGAACCGGATGGTCGCGCTTGTCTTGACCGTGGTCATGCGGTCACCTGCTGTCCGGCTGGCAGCGGGGCCAGACCCCGGTACCGGCGCTCGACCTCCACCGCATACGCCATCGCCCGGCACGCCAGCTGGCGGGCGAACTCCACGTGCCCCGCCTCCAGCTGCTCGGGCAGGGTCAAGGTGACCAGCAGCGACCGGCCGGTGGTAATGGCCAGCAGCGGCGACCGGTTCGCATAGCCGTGGAAGGTCACCGCGGACCGGGCGTCGACCGGCACCGCCAGCGCGGGCACCCGCCGCGCCGCCGTCACGCCGCGTCCTTCGACGGAGCGGCAGCGGGGGCCGGGCGGACCGCGGCCTTGAGGCCGGTGGCGCGCAGCGAGTACGCCATCCGGTTCTTGTCGTTGACGTACGGGGTGACCGTCAGGCCCTCGAACTCCACCGGCTCGAACGGCGCCCGGCCCGGCGGCACCGGCTGGTAGTCGGTCAGGATCTTCACCACCGTCTCCCGCGACCGGCCCTCCAGCTCCGGGTCCATGTCGACCACCCGGCACTGGAACACCCGGGTGCCCGTCACCTTGTCCTTCGCCGGGCTGCGGGTCTTGGTCTTCTCGTCGTAGTCCTGCGCCTCGCTGATCGAGCCCGGCACGAGATAGCACCCGTCCGGGAAAACTTGCGCCATGCTCACCGGGAACCGGCAGCCTGCACTGATCATGGTGTTCTCCTGTTGCCTGATCTGTGGCCGCTGGTCGGCCACACATTCAGGGTCGGCGAGGGGAAGGGACGTTAACACGCCGTAGCGAAGCCTTTACAGGCCACTTCGCCCGGCATAAACTGTCCCGTAGCGTCCCTTAAACGTCCCCGAGGAGTCCCTCATGGTGAATACCAGGCTGCGGGCAACGCTGCGAGCTAACGGTTACACCGAAGCCGACCTGGCCAGCGAACTCGGGATGGACGCCAAGACCGTGCAGCGGTGGGTCACCCAGGAACGAACGCCGCACAGATCCACGGCTGTCAGGGTCGCCAAGTTCCTGGACGTGCCCGTCCCCTGGCTGTGGCCCGGGCTGGATGAGGACTCAGCGGGCGAGTCCCGCTCGGAGGTCGTGGCGTTCTACCCGCACCGGGCCGACACCCCCAAGCGGCTGTGGCTTGAGCTGCTCGTCGGCGCGAAACAGCAGATCGACCTGTTCGCCAACGCGAGCCTGTTCCTGCCGGAGGACAACCCGGACTCCATCGAACTGATCCGGCACAAGGCCGAGGGCGGCATCCCGGTCCGCATCCTGCTCGGCGACCCGGACTCGCCCGAGGCGGAACTCCGGGGCCGTGAGGAACGCCTCTACGAAGGGCTGACCGGACGTATCCGCATGGCGCTGGCCTACTACCGGCCGCTGGCGGCCGTAGAAGGCGTCACCTTCCATCTGCACCGGACCGCGCTGTACAACTCGATCTTCCGGTATGACGACCAGATGCTGGTCAACCAGCACATCTACGGCACCTACGGCTACATCGCGCCGATCTTGCACCTGCGCCGCGCCGAGGGCGCGGACCTGTTCGACACCTACATGAAGAGCTTCGAGATGGTGTGGGAACAGTCCTATCCATACCAGCCGGACAAGTAACCGGTTCGCTAGACCGCTTCCAGCTCGCGGCCGGTCAGCTCGCGGACGATCGCCACGAACCCCGGCGCGTCAGCCAGGTCCGGCAGCACCACATGCGCGCCAGCCTGCCTCAGCTGCTCTTGTGAGGTGACGCCGGTAGCGACGGCGACGATCAGCGCGCCGCCCTCCAGCGCGGCAGCCACATCCCGTTCGGTATCACCGACCAGGACCGTGGACGACGGGCCGAACACGGCACCGTACTTCTGCGACGCCTTCCGCTGGGCGGCACCCACCAGCCGCGGACGCACGACATCATCCGACCCGTAACCGCCGACATCCAGGTCCAGAACACGGCCATAGTCCGCCAGCAGGCACAGCTTGGCCTCCGCGTTCGGGCGAATGTTCCCGGTCAGCACCGACTGCACGATCCCGGGAATCCGGCCGACAGCCGCAAGAACGCCCGGGACCCCCGGAAGCGTGAAACCATCTCGCATCAGCCGGGGATGCAGCTCCCTCATCGCATCGATCAGCACCGCCTGATACGAGGCTTCGTCTGCCGCCGTGAACGCCGCGCCGTTCGCCGTGAACAGAGCGCGCACGATCTCATAGTCTGTGCGGCCATCGGTACTGGGCTGGACCTCCGCAACATGCCCTGTCATCATCTCGAAAGCGCGGGCGTAAACAGCCTTGCTCACCCCGCTGTTCTCAATCAGCGTGTGATCAACATCCCACAGCAACAGCACCTGCTTGCCAGCAGCTCCCACGATCATCCTTCCGCCATCGGCCAGGCCACAGCATACGCGGCCCCTCATCAGCCCAGCTCACAGCCCCGGTATGGTCGCGCGAAACGCGCAAGACCGGCTGCACTCACGTTGCGTTGCCGAATCTAGCCGTTCTTAGATCAAGGCGGCACCGCTGCGCGGCGCCGCTGGCGCGCCCGTGCCGGGCTCTGCGCTGGGGCGCCCGCCCGGCACGGCGCGCCGCACCGATCACGACGCTTAACCGATCAGAACATTAAGCCTCAGCGATGGCGCCGCAACAACCCTGCGAGCTGGCTACACCAGACGGCCAGCGGCCACGAGCACCAGGGCGACGAGGCCAGTGCGCTTTACCCGGAAGGGAAGGGCGATTCGAGCCCAGGCGACGCGGCACCTACGGTGCCCCCCTCCCACACCCCATAGCGCGGAGTGGGTGTAGCGCCTAGTCTGCCGACGGCTACCTCATGTGCGGTAGGCCCTAGTCCTGGTCGGACGGGACCTCTTCCGAGCTGCCGCGGTCCGTTGAAGAAGATCAAGACCATGGCTGGCTGTCAGGTAAGGGGCCAGTGGAGAAAGTCAGAAGAAGTCGCTCGGCGCTGGCCAGAGGGTGAGGGGGGACACCACCCCTCACCCTTTGGTCAACGATCGATGTCTCCCGGAACCTGTCAAGCAGCCCGAAAACCGAAAACTTTCACAAACCGAAACTTTTCACGGGCAACTTGACAGAACCCGTCCGACCGGCCCGGTCCGTGCTGCTAGTTCGTGCCCCCGAGATGCCCCCGGACCGCCATCTCCGGCCAACAATTGGCACCACTAACAAGCGGCGAACATGAAGCTAACCGAGGCTTTTGGACCTGCGAGCAACGCACCAGAACACGCTCGTAATGCGTAGGTCGCCGGGGACCAGCACCAGGGCGATAATGGAAGGCCAGCCGCCATCCTTGGTGTATGCGTTCCGCCAAGCTAGGGCTATCGCCCTTCACGCAGGCACCATTTGCGTGCGCGGCAAGGACGAAGCCGGGAACCACTAGGAGCAGCAACCTGTCTGGCAAGCTCACACACATGAAGTCGGTCCGAGAGGTCACTGCACACGGCAGCGGCTACTGGTACCTCGTCTTGGACGTGGAACTGGCGACCAGGATCACGACGTGGGCCGACTCTGGCGGTACCCGCAGCCGGACGCTGCTCGAATACGAGCTTCGGTTCACTGGCGTCCGGGCATACGGGCGCCGGGTCTTCAGCACGGACGAAGAGCGCCAGGCGTTCATCGGACGGTCATTCTCAGACCTGACCCTCCGCGACCTGGACCCGCCGCAGCGAACGGACATTGCCCATCCGCTCGCCCACCTCATCGGCCAGTCCCCTGACGCGGTCGTATTCGAGGACAACTACTTCCAGCTCGTCTGGCCTGACGACTGGTGGGACGACGGCACCCCCGCGGATGGCCTGTACGTCTGGGCCCGAGCCTGCGTAAAGGACGCCACCGGCTGCACCGGGCACAGCGCACCCGAGTACCACGATCGCCTCCGCGAGCTAGCCTATCTGGAGCTGGCCGGGGTGGACGAGCTGCTCGACCGCGGTCTCGTCCTCACCTTCACGGGCGGCACCGAGCTGGTCATCCCCCTCAGCCGCGACCCCGCCGTGCGCGTAGCAGCCGAATACTACGGGGTAACCTGGTACGCCGGAGAACCGCCCTTCGATTAGAACAACGGTCAGGAGCAGCAGGTCGGTGGTGCTGCCAACACTGCTGCCAAGTCGGTGACCAGCCCTTGACGCAGGCAGACCAGAGCGGAATGTCAGCCCAGATCACAGACGCGACCGGACTGCGCTGGACGGTTCGCATAATCCCAGGGATCTGAAGGGCACGCACCTGCAAGGCGGGGCTGCCGCCCCGGACCCCACGGCGTATGGGCTGTCGCCCCCGCTGTTTCAACCCCTCACTGCCTACGCAGCACGCGGCAGGATCTTCCCTGCACCAGCGCGGGGAGGACCCGCACCCATGTGATCGTCGTGCAATTAGCGTGCAATTAGCCACGGCAACGAGCGGTCTCTCACGGTCACTCGCGGACACCCCGACCCGCAGGTCAGGCCACGTGGAAGCCCGGAGCCGAACAGATTCCCAAGCTGACATTCCGCAGGGGGTGGCAGATAACTGACCGTCATCGAGGACGGTTGTATGCCAGCGCGGGCACGATGTGTTCCCACACGCAGTCGAGGATGCGTGTGGTCGGTACCCGGCAGTGCGCGGTGATGCTCACGGACGCGTGGTGCTGCGGGAGCATGATTCCGAATTGCCCGTAGATGCCGTCCATGCGCCAGGCTCCGTCGCGGGCGCACAGCCACACATGCAGCCCGTAGGTCTGATTGTCCGGCTCGGCGCGGCCCGTGTGCGTCGTGTCGGTGGTCATGCGGGTGATGTAATCGCCTGGAACCAGGCGATGGCCGCCGTAGGTGCCCTCGTGCAGCAGCAGTTGCGCGATCCGGGTGATTTCGGAGGTCCGCAGCTGAAGGCCGATCGCGCCGAGGGGGAAGCCGAGCGGGCAGCGCAGCCACTGGGGATTGCGGATGCCGAGCGGGGTGAACAGCCGGGGCAGCAGGAAGTCGCGCAGGTCGGCCCCGGTGATCGCGTGGACGACCCGGCCCAGGACGTAGGTGTTCCCGCCCGAGTAGTGGTAGGCGGAACCGGGCTCGGCCACCAGCGGGGTGGCAAGGAAGTCGCGGGCCGCATCTCCGGGATGATCGGCATCGTCGTCTGGCCAGCGGTAGCCGTTTCCTGCCGTCATGCGAAGCAGGTGCCCTATGGTGATCGCCGCGCTGCCCGCTGCCGCAGTGTCCGCCAGCCCGGGCAGGTGGGCCAGTATGGGATCGTCCAGGCTGAGCGCCCCTTCGTCCTCCAGCATGCCGACCGCCAGTGACGTCACGGTTTTCGACACCGAGAACACATCGCGGCGGATGTCATCGATCCGGCGGCGCTCGCCGTGGCGGCCATTGTCGGTAACGACCTGAATGGCGTCGATGCCCAGCTGGCGAGCGTCTGCGGCCTCCCAGAACCCGTCAAGCGCGGCGTCGAGTCCCATCGCTCAACGCTACTAGCGTCCCGGCCGCAGGTCGGGACTGGGCGGCTGAGTAGATGACTGGCCATACCACTAGTGCGGATGGGATAGTAAGCGGTCGCTCAGCTGTGCCACACACGTGCCACATGCCAAGGTCGCTGGCGGTCAGTCACGGTCGCTGACGCGCGCTGCCAGCCGTATGACCTTGACCGCTGTTGCCGCAGCTCACCCACTAGGCCACGCGACCGATCTTCCAAGCTGGTCATGCGGGTTCGATTCCCGTCGCCCGCTCCCGCAGTTCAGAGGAATGTTTCGAAATTTTCTAGGATACCCGCTTGGGGCCGTGTGCCCGCTGCGTGCCCGATCGCCCAGATCCCCGCGCGCGTTCAGCTTGGCCCATGTCGTCGATGCTGCCAGTATCAAGGCCATGGTGAACGTGACCGTCGAGGCTCGCAATGATGTCGATACCCCCGGAGTGGTCAAGCTGCAAGGCGAGACATGGGAACTGAACATTTGGGCCACCACCGATGAACTCTGGAAGCTTGCAGACATCGAGAAGACGGACTGGGTTCAACGGCGCACGCTCCAGATTGGCACGAGCGCCCAGGCGCCAGTCTGGTGGCACGAACTCGACGGCACGGTATACATCGCCATAGGTCATGACGATGTGACTTGGGATTTCGGCGTCACCGTTCCGCTCTCGACAGTTCATAATCTTCTCGCTGAGCTGGGAGAACCGCCGGAGGCTACTCCCCCGCCCTTCGGCCCCACGCTCTTCTGAGCCTTCTTGGCAGCCAGGAACGCCTTGCCCATGCCCGCTGCGATCCGCTCGTCACGCTCGCGCGTGGCGTGTAGGTAGATCAGTGCGGCTCGCGGGCTTGAGTGCCCCATCCGCTCCATCAGCTCCCGCAAGGTTGCTCCTTGCACGGCCGCCATCGTGTTCCCGGTGTGCCGCAGATCGTGGAAGTGGAGTTCGGGAAGGCCGACCGCTCCTCTGGCCCGATGCCAGAACTTGCGGAAGTTCGACCGGCGCAGCCGACCTCCCTTCGGCCCGATGAAGACCAGGCCCCTGGGATCGGGATCGGCGAAGCGCTCCAGGTGGTCACGCAGCTCCGGCACGATGTCCTTGGGGAACGCCACCGTCCGGATACCGGCATGCGACTTCGGACCGGCTTCGATCAGCCGCCCGTCATCCAGTTCCGCCGTGGACCTGTCCACGCGGACTTCGCATAGGTCGAGGTCGACCTGGTTCCGCCTAAGGCCCGCGAGTTCACCGAAACGCAGGTTCGCGAACGTTGCCAGAAGCAACAGCGCCCGGTACCGGGTCGGAACGTTGTCGAGCAGCTCGACCAAGACCACGATCGGTATCACCGGCCGCTCAGCCGAGTGTTCTTGCCCGGCGCCCTTGATCCGGCACGGATTACGGCGGATACGCCCGTCCTCGACAGCGGTGGCCATGATCCCGTGCAACAGCCGGTACGCCTTGGAGACTACGACAGGCCCGAACGGCCTGGCTTGCCGTGGCCCGGCGTCGAGGCGTTCCTTTCGCCACCGCCGTACATCGGCGTCGCGGATAGCGGCTATCTCCACATTGCCGAAAGTCGGCCGCAGGTGATTCTTCAGCAGACCACGGTACAGCTCGACCGTGCGCGGCTTGAACACGTGATCGCTGATCCAGGTATCCGCGTAGTCCCCGAATAGGATCTGACCCGGCACGGGGTCGATCCAGCCGCCGGACCTAATCTCGGCTTCCTTCATCGTGAGCCAGACCTCAGCGTCACTCTTGTTTGGGAAGGTCTCAGGTGCGGGCCTGTCCATGCCATCCGGCCCCGGATAGCGGGCCTGGTACCGGCCCGACGGCAGACGGCGGACCCTGCCGAATCGTCGTTTACCCATCAGGCCGCCCTCTCCGCCCTACTCCGCAGGTCAGCGCTGGTTAGGGGCGGAACCCTGCCAGCCTCGATCAAGGCGGCGCCGCTGGGCGGCGCCGGGTCCGGCGCTCCCCGCGCCGGGCTCTGGCCTTGGCGAGGCCCCGCCCGGCGCGCCCGCGCCGTCCCAGCCGGGTGGACACCACAGATCTAAAGAGATCAGCCCGGCACGTCGATCAGTGCAGCATCGGAGCCGTCATCCCGGCTCCGATGATCCCGCTCGCGCAGGCCACCTGGCAGCGTGCGGGCCTGCCTCCCGAGGCCAGGACTGCATAACCGAGACGGTCGTTCAGGAAGCTCGCTGCGGTACCAGCCACGGCTCAAGCACCAGAATCCCGGTGGGAAGCGAGGCAGCCCATGCGGCGATCTCGGGGAGCACCCGGACCAGCCGTGCTGATACGCACGGCTGCCCGTCGCCCGTAACGTGCGGTCCCCACTGATACAGATCCCACTGCACATGATGCTCATGCAGGTAGCCGCCCACCCTGTCCAGCTCGGCCTTGGTCCACCGGGACGGGACAACGCACAGCAGGTCACCTAGCTGGGACCGGAGCTGTGCCTCGACAGCCGCTTCGTCGCTGGCGGCGACTACCAGCACGGCCGCACCGTCGGCAGGCCTGAACAGAGTGACCGCCACGGCGGCTGCGGTGGCCCGCAGATCGCCCATGTCGTACTCCAGTACGCTGTCACCGCGGGGTGTGACCTTGGGTCAGCCGCCCGCGGGCGGGGGGCATGGCGGTGTCCGCCAGGGATGCGACCAGGGAGGCTCCGGGCCGGGCAGGCTCTGCCGGTCCACCTCAAGCTGCTCCCCTGACCACACGCCCTCCACCGCCGCCCAGCCCTCAATCGCGCCAGCCTTCTCGAAACGGCTCGCCACCACGTCGAGGTCGGCGCCGACAACCCGGATAGCCCACCGCACCGCAGGGCTGACTGTGCGCTCTACACCGCCCGGCAATGCAACCGGCAGGTTCGGCTGGAACCAGTCGCCGCGGCTGTCTCGTACCAGACGGCCGGTAGCCGCAACCCGGTCACCGTCCCGGATAATGAGGCGCTCAAAGTCCATGCAGGCAAGTAAACACGACGCCGCACCAAGTACTCCGGGCGCTGTGCGGCATCTAATCTCATGATCGCCAACGGGCAGCCTGACGACCGCTGACCTGCCATTAGCCAGCTCACGGCACCGGCGCTCACGACCTTCCAGGCTGGTGATCCAGTCACTGGTACCGCTGCTTTATTGCCTCCGGCGGGGCCTCAGGCTCAAGGATGGACCGGGAAGTGCAAGAGGAGCCACTGCCAGTGGGCTGGCTGAGGTGGGGATTCACCCTCTCGCCATCGGCCAGGACAGGTCCTAGCAGACCTGGCCCCGCGGGCGAAGGTCGTTCAGACGGTGGTGTGCTCCACCTTCACCCGCGGGGCCAAGCCCGCTACCCGGATGGTGGCCGATGGCGAGAGGATGAACCCCCCAGGGAGGGGTGGCGCGTTCGCGCAAATCACCAAACACGACGAGCACCAGGGCGATGAGCACCTAGAGAACGGTCCACGCGGGGACTCGCGCCCCCGTGCCCCCCGTGTATGGCTCCGGTCGCCCCGCTTTTTCACCCCCTACCGTCCTACGCGGACGCGGCAGGATCTTCCCTGCACCAGCGCGGGGGAACCCCGCACCCCAATGGTTGGCGTGCCATTAGCGTGCCATTAGCCCGGGTGATGAGCGGTCTCTCACGGTCAGTCGTGGCGACCTTCCAGTGCAGGCCAGGCCGGTAAGAAGCTCGCACCGTTCAGCTTCCCAAGCTGACAGTCGCAGGTCGGCAAGCACAGATATCCGGGTATCGGAGTCGCCGCGTTAGCGGCCAAGCCAATACGCTTGCGAACGTGGTCGTGCGACGCGAGCTACTGCGGGGTCTCGGACGGCTGAACGCAACGAGCGCGGTCCTGCAGCGCGCTCGCCTGGCAGATCCGCTCGGCGGCATGTGGGAGGCCGCCGATGTGCAGTGGTGGTGGCGCCGTCCCCGGGCGACCGACGAGCTGGCGCTGCCGGTGTGGTTCGACGAGGTCGGCCCCGTGGCGGCTGCAGGGCTGACGGCCTGGGACGACACCTGGCAAGCAGACGTATTCGCCGTGCCGTCGATGCTCGACGAGCAAGACGTCTGGGCCGCGACGTTGGAAGCTGCCGCCGGACATCCGGGGGAGGCACTCCAGGTGCTCGTGGGCGACGACGACGCACCGCTGACGGGCCTCGCCGTCCAGAGTGGATTCGCGATGACCGACGAGTTGTCGGGCACCGCTTGGATGGAGGCCGACCAGCGCCCACCGGTCGCGCAGGTCGATGGGTTCGCGATCGTGGATCGCGTGACGCGCGCGGATCGTCCGCACCCGATGATCGCTCGCAACGGTGAACTGGTCGAGGCGCGGCTGCGACAGTGCTCGCTGTACGATCCGACACTCGATCTGGCCGTCGAGGATGCGGATGGCAGGGTCGCCGGTTACGCGTTGTTCTGGTTCGACCACGCGACGCTGGTCGGACTCCTCGAACCGATGCGCGTCGAGGACGAATACCAGCGACGCGGCCTTGCCCGCATGTTGCTGACGAACGGCCTCGATCGGCTCGGACGCAAAGGTGCACGCCGCCTGAAGGTCGGCTTCGAGACCGACACCGCCCGCAACCTCTACCTCGGCGTCGGCTTCGTTCAGACGTCTATCGATCGACTGCTCATTCGAGCAGCACCACACGAACACAGGCGGCAGTGACGCTGCTGGTCCGACGCATGAGCCCGCCACTCACCGGCCCGCCGTCGTGGCGAAGTCTTCGAGCACGCGCTCGCGAGCTGGCGGACGTCCCCTCCGCGTGCCCGTTCGTGCCCGATAGGACGGCGAACGGCGAGTATTCACGGTCACTCGCGAAGGCCCCATCACACCGCTGAGCTGTATAGGCGCTGCCCGCAGCCGCCGCACCCGAAGCCTTCCAAGCTGGTCATGCGGGTTCGATTCCCGTCGCCCGCTCCCCCAGGTCAGCAGCATTTTTAGGATGCCTTCGAGTCGCCCAAGTCGCGGCTGAAGCCAGCCACGGGCCATTAGCGGGCCATTAGCCCACCGGCACCAGGACGCCCGGCGTGCCGTCGTCATCGTCCCCGCCGCCGCGCTCGGCTTCGACATGAGCGTCGATGCTGTCGGTAATGATTCTGTCCGCGCCGCGCGCCTGGTGCTGGTAGATCAGCGCGGCCCGCTCGCTGTCATGCCCCATCCGGGCCATCAGATCCTTGATCCCCGTGCCGCCCGCAGCAGCAAAGGTGTTACCCGTATGGCGAAGGTCGTGGAAGTGCAGACCCTCCGCACCGACCGCCACCGCCGCATGCGTCCACCCCGACACCTTGCCGAAATTGCTCCGCCGTATTGGCACCCCACTGACCCCCGAGAACACCAACGCTCCAGGTTCCGGCCCAACGAACTCGGACATGTGCTGTTGCAGAGCCGGAATGATCGACCTGGAATGCCGACGACTCTCCGTGCGGCTCGCGACTTGGGTGGGCCGAGGACAATCGCCGATCCGTTGGACCGCCGCTGCGTGAACGCGGCCCGGACACGCACAGTGCCCGCCTTCAAGTCGATATCACTCCGGGTTAGCGCCGTAACCTCACCCCAGCGCAGACTAGCGAAAGTGGCCAGTAGCACCAGGGCGCGGAAGCGCCCATCGTGGTTGAAGTCCGCACGACCAGCAGCAGCCATCAGCCACAACGCGCGCCCAGCCGCAGCTCGTGTGTGGTAGACCTCCGATGCTGTACGCATCCTCCCATCGGTGCGGAAGCGGAGCCGGTAGCCGCCGCCGGACAGCTTGCGAATGTTGCCGACAGGTCGGCGGCCGACAATCTCGGACAGGTCGAAAACCTGAGAGACCGTGAGCACAGGGCGTTCGGGAGCGTGCTCCTCGCCAGCGCCCCGGACCCGGCACGGATTACGAGGAAGGATCTTGTCTTCCTCGACAGCGGTAGCCAGGATCGCCCGAAGCAGCCGGTACGCCTTCGCCGCCATCGACACAGAGACGCCTTTGCCAAGCAGGTCGGCGCGCCATTTCCTGATCATCGGCGGGGACAGCTTGCCAATAGGCACACCGCCCAGATACGGCGCGATGTGCTTGGCCAGCAACCAGTTGTACAGGTCGACGGTGCGGACCCGCAGACCCGGCCGCTGCGTGATCCAGGCAGAGGCGTAGTCGGCGAGTTTGATTTTTCCGCGGTCGGGATCCGTCCACTCCCCCGACCCAATCTGTGCCTCGGCAAGCACTAGTGCTGTAAACATTCAGCCCTGTTGTCTGTTCAGTTGGAGTTTTAGCTTCCCGCTCTTCGGCCCCGTCTGGTCGGCGTCCTGGTGCCCGGTGCCTGAGTTGACCTTGCCCTTGGGCCAGGGCTGATCATGGTCTCGTGACGGAGATGGCATCGGATACCGGGCCCGCCGTGCTGCCGCCCGACAGCCATGTGCATAGTCAGTGGTCGTGGGACGCGCTGGCCGGATCGATGGACGGCACCTGCCAGCGCGCGGTGGAGATCGGGCTGCCCGCGGTGGCGTTCACCGAGCACGCCGACTTCACTCCGTGGTCGCTGGGACCCGGCGAGAAGATCCCCGGCGAGTGGCGTCAGCTGGTCAGCGGCGGCGTGCTGACCCCGCCCGCGCTCGACCTGGACGGCTACCGGGACTGCCTGCGCCGCTGCCGGGAACGATTCCCGGGCCTGCGCATCGTGTCCGGCGTCGAGCTGAGCGAACCCCACTGGCACTGCGGCCGGGCCGCGGCCCTGCTGCGCGACGGCGGCTTCGACCGGGTCCTGGCCGCCGTGCACTCTGCGCCGGCAGGGACCGGCTTCACCGTGGTCTCCGATCAGTTCCGCGGCCAGGCCCCGGCCCAGGTCCTGCGCGGCTACCTGGCCGAAACCGCAGCACTGATCAGCCAGTTCGATGCCTTCGAGGTCCTCGCCCATATCGACTACCCGGTCCGCCGCTGGCCGCAAGACGCCCGACCCTGCGACCCGTGCGAGTTCCAGGATGAGTACCGGCACGTGCTGCGGACCCTGGCCGGCGCCGGGAAAGTCCTCGAAGTCAGCACCAAGGTGCCGCTGCATCCCCTGATCCTCACCTGGTGGCGGCAAGAAGGCGGCCAGGCCATTACCTTCGCCAGCGACGCCCACGACCCGGCCGCACTGGCGGCCGGCTTCGCTGACGCCGCGCATATGGCCGAGGCCGCAGGCTTCGCCGCCGGCCCCAGGGACCCGTGCGGTCCCTGGGGCCGGAACTCATTCCCGGCATGACCCTCGGCACCAGCAACGCGGCACCCGAACCGGGCAGATGGCCCACTCCAGCTGTTCAGGGTGACTGCTGGAAGCCCGGCAGGCGGGAGGCGCCGGGTCGCGGGTGTCCGGCTGAACGGGACACCTGTGGCAGCAGGGTGGTGCTGGTGTCCCCGGGGCGTTGCGGGAGTTTGCCGGCCGGCTGGACGTGTCGTGTTGCTTGCGGCTGGCCGGCTCTGATGTAGTGCCGGTGTGCCTGATGCGCCCGGTGTGCCGTATGACGCGGATGCGCTGCGCGCGGAGAACAGGCGGCTGCGGATGCTGCTGGAGGACAAGGACGCGAAGATCGCGGAGCTGGAGGAGCGCGTCGCGCGGCTGGAGCGGCTGATCTCCCGCAACTCGGGGAACTCATCGATGCCGCCGAGCACGGATGACCTGCCGGGCAGGAAACCGCCGGAGCGCAGGGCCCGCCGCGGAGATAGCCGCAAGCCCGGCAAGCAGCCGGGCGCGCCGGGCGCGTACCTGGCCTGGAGCCAGGACCCGGACACGATCATCGATCATTTCCCGCGGGGTAGGTGCACGTGCGGTGCTGACCTGTCCGGCGCGGCTGACCTGGGAGTCCGGTATTCGCACCAGGTCACCGACCTGCCTGAGGCACGGGCGGAAACCGTCCAGCATGACCGGCACGAAGTCCGGTGCGCATGCGGCCAGGTGCAGGTAGCGGACGCGCCCGCGGAAGCAGCGGGCGCGCCGGGCACGGTCACCTACGGGCTGAACTTCCAGGCCTGGTGCGTGTTCCTGCTGGTGATGCACCACATCCCCGTCGAGCGGTGCGCGGACATCATCGAGTCGATGTCCGGGACCCGCCCCAGCGACGGGTGGGTGCACAGCCTGCTGGAGCGCGCCGCTCAGGCGGTGACCGCGGCGAACATGGCGATCCGGGCGCTTATCCTCCTCGCCCGCGTCATCTGCGGAGACGAGACCCCCGTGCGCGTGGGCCCCGGCCCGAAGTCCCGCAAGAAGTACCTGCAGGTCGCGTGTACGAACCTGCTGACCTGTTACTTCCTCGGCGAGCGGGTGGATATATACGTGAAATCAGCGACCCACAGCAGGTTCGGAGCCGGCGGGGCGAAGTTGCGCCCGACCAGGTCTCCGGCGCGGGCCGCGGCCGGGTCAGCGATCGTCGTGCGCTTAACCTTGCCCCGGGACGCGCCACGCAGGCCCAGGACGCGCATGAGCCTCTCGACGGTGCAGCGGGCCACGTCGTGATCATCCTGGCGCAGCGCCAGCCAGATCTTGCGCGCGCCATAGCACGAGTAATTCTCGTCATAAGCCTTCCGGATGAGCTCCATGAGATACTCGTCCCGGATAGCGCGCCGCGACCGCGGCCGGTGACGGGCGTCGTAATAAGTAGACGGGGCGAATGCGCAGCCCAAGCCGGCGAGCTGGGCGCACATCGGCTCGACCCCGAACCTGTCCTTGTTCTCGTCGATGAACCTGACGATCACCGAAGCGGGCGGTCGAGTTCCGCCGCGAAGAAAATCGAGGCTGCCTTCAGTATCTCGTTCGCCCGGCGCAATTCCCGGTTCTCCGCGCGAAGCTTACGCACCTCGGCTGACTCCTCGCTGGTCACGCCCTGCCGGGCACCAGAATCGATCTCTGCCTGCCGAATCCATTTCCGCAAGGTTTCCGGCGTCCCAATAGCCAGCTTCGCGGCAACCGCTTCGATAGCCGCATACTCGGACGGGTAATCCGGTCGTACCTCGCGCACCATGGCCATGGCGCGATCCTTCAGCTCACGCGGGTAGTTCTTCGCTGCTCGTCCCATGCCAGACACTCTCCCAACAGATCGAGTCTCCGGACTCGCCGGGGGGATTCACCAGCGCGGGAGACCCCGCACCCCGAGTCGTGCCATTAGCGTGCCATTAGACCCGGTGACCAGCGGTTCGCCACGGTCACCTCCAGGCACCTCGCCAGGCAGGTCAGGCCCCATAGAAGCCCGGATCGTTCAGCTTCCCAAGCTGATAGTTCGTGCTCGTTCCGCGAGGACGAGCGCCAGGGCGACCAACACGGAGAGCGTGCCCCCGAGATGCCCCCGGACGGCCATCAACAGCCACCGATCACCGGCACCACCACGCCGCGAACCCAAGGCCTATCCGGGCGATGACCGGGTGAGCGGGGCAGGGGACAAGCTCGTAATGCGTAGGTCGGCGGGAGCGGGTCGCGGGTTGGCAGCTTGAGTCCCTCCGAGCGCAGCAGGCGTGGGAGCGGTTAGGGGGGTTGGCGTCAGGTTTAACTCGGGGGTTTCCCCCATGGCACGAGCTGGCTCGTGCCTCCACACTTGGTTCATGCAGCTGGACGGCAACGTGATCAAGCAGCCCGACGCCAGGTACTCAATGTGCTGGTGAAACCATGCCGCTGGGCGCAACAGCATTCTGCGCATTACCCAAAGCTCGGGCCGATCCTTTATGTGACAAGTATTCAGTATTTTGCCGTCCAGCTCTTTGTAGCGCTGCAATGGAGGCCGCCTTATAACCTGTCTCGCGATACGATTAGCGATCTGGGGAACACCGCCTGTGGGACCTGGAACGGACGGTACGTTTGCTCGCCGCTCCACAACTTGATGAACGCCTCGTTTGTTGTGCTGGGCATTACCATGGCGTTGGGATCCGTGCTCGTCTCCCGCTATTTCGCAAATGACCGCACGTCAAAAGCGGGCTTCGCTGCGATGACCATATCCGGACTGGGCGTCATAATGGTAGGGTTTTTTCCGGAAAATAGCGTGTCGGCGTTTCACGGCCTAGGTGCAGCTATCCCGTTCGTGCTGGGAAATGCTTCGCTCATTATCCTGGCGTTTTCCCTTAAGATGCCAGCACTTCTGCGCCTGTACTTTTTTCTTTCGGGAGCGATGGCGCTTCTTGGCCTGGTGGCTTACGCCAGCAGTCACGACCTTGGCCTCGGCGAAGGAGGGATTGAACGAGTCGTAGCCTATCCGCAGACAGTCTGTCTTATAGTGATCGGCTTCTACCTGGCAGCACGAAGCTCTGCACGCCAGGGACCGCGCACCATCAGTCCGGGCAGGGCAGCGCGTGGTCACGATGCTAGACGGCACGAGTGACAGAAACAGTGACAGCAACGGCGCCAGCCAACCCCGGCCACGAACACCCGACAGCATCCATCCACGCTTGGACCTGATCACCCGAACAGGCAGGCCGCTACGCCTGAAAAGCAGACGGTCGGAGCAGTCTGGGACCCTCGATCCTTGCTGCTACTAGGCTCAAGGCATGGCCGTCCCGATCCAGGTCGTCTTCGATTGCGCCGATCCGCCTGTAGTGGCGCGGTTCTGGGCGGATGCGCTCGGCTACCAGCTGCAAGGCCCCCCCGAGCCCACCGCCGCCTGGCGGGCCTGGCTGATGGAGCACGGTGTCCCGGAAGAACGCTGGAATGATGCCAGTGCGATCATCGATCCTGACGGCCGCGGGCCGCGCATCTACTTCCAGCGCGTGCCTGAGCCCAAGGCGGTTAAGAACCGCCTGCACCTCGATGTGAATGCGGGCGGCCCGCCTGGGACCCCGCCATCGGACCGGTGCATGCGTGTCGATGAGATGGTCGAACGGCTGGCCGCGTCAGGCGCCACGCTCGTGACGGCCAGGACTGAGTATGACGAGTACTGCGTCACCATGCTCGACCCGGAGGGCAACGAGTTCGACGTCCAGTGAGTCTCGAACCGGAGCCCGCGGGTCACCTCGTGGCCACTGTTGCCAACACTGTTGCCAAGCCGCCGGACAACACCTGATACCTGCGGACAGGCCTGGAATATCGACCCAGCACATGACCACGACTGGACGGTCCTGGACGATGTGCCCACTCCTACGGATCAGAAGGTTGGGGTTGGAGTCTTTCCGAGCGCGACACCGTAGCCGCAGGTCAGGGTCTTGTTCTGAGAGCGGGCAGGCCCTATGAACGCCGGAATAGCAGCCGTGCGACCTCCCGGAACGGCACAACCAGGTATATCGCGATGCCGAAATACAATGCCACCGCCACTCCCGGCAGGAGCAACCCGATGATGATCGCGATCACGTACCCGGTGACGACGGGCAGAAGTCTTCGCTGTTCGCCCGGCGGTTCCTCGCCCTCTCCGGGGGGCGAGTACAGGTGCTCGCGCCGCGCATACTCCGCCAGCCCGGACCCCAGGACGCGGATGGCCAGGAGCGTCAGGCCGTAGAACGTTACGGCCACGCGTTCGGCGTCGGTGTGCTGCAAGGCATCGGCGACGAGCCGGGTCGGGAACGGCAGGAACGCCACCACCAGCAGGAGGAGCAAGTTGAGCCGCAGGAAGATCGAATCTGAGTGCGCGAGCCGGTCGGTCAATGTGGTGTGGGCGAGCCAGGCAGCGCCGATAGTCAGGAAGCTGACGACGTACGCCACGTAGGCGGGCCAGGCATGAAGCACCTGCTGCAGCGGTGTGCCCGGCGGGTGAACCGCGACGTCCAGCACGAGCAGCGTGATGGCGATGGCGAACACGCCGTCGCTGAATGCCTCCATCCGGCCCTTGCCGAGAACTCGGCGCGGACGTTGCGTGTCTCCGGCTGCTGGCACGATATTGCCTCCTTCGCGGCCTGTCGCCACTGGAGGCAGCCTTACGGATCCGGCCGTTCCGGGCAACGGCATGCGGGCGGCCGTCGGTGACCGGGGGTGAACCGGCAGGCCCGAGTGCTGCCGCCCCGGACCCCGCGGCGTATGGGCTGTCGCCCCCGCTGTTTCAACCCCTCACTGCCTACGCGGCACGCGGCAGGATCTTCCCTGCACCAGCGCGGGGAACCCGCACCCCGAGTTTGGTTGTCCAAGGCGTGCCCGTTGCGTGCCCGATCGGACAGTCATCCGGGGTATCTCACGGCTACTCAACGACGGGCCGCGATTCCTTCTGACCTGCGATCGGGGAGTCTGACGAGTACCGGCTGACAATCTTCTCAGCAACGGGTCGAACCTAGCTGTTGTGATCGTGCTCATCCCAAAAGTCCAGCCCTCTCCGACTGATGGGCCGGGGCGTTACCCTGGCGGGGTCCCGGCCAGGTAACGCCATCCAGCCAGTCGATGAAGGGTCAGGCCATGACGATCTACCAGCACATACGCCATCCGCGCATTGCCGCGCGGCGGGCCGACCGCCCGGTAAAGGTGGCTGATCAGCTCCCTCGGGACTCGGCGGTCAACCGGTTTAATACGAAGGTCGCGATTGTGATCACGCAGGTGGTCGGCAGCATGTGGTGTGCCTATGCCTTTGCGCTGTTCGACCTGATAAGCCTCCCGGCCGCGATTCGTGGCGGCCCGTCGACGTTCGTCTCTTGGGTGGCGCAGACCTTTCTGCAGCTGGTGCTGCTGTCGATCATCATGGTCGGGCAGAACGTGCAAGCCGCCGCCGCGGACAAGCTCGCGGAGGCGACCTTCCATGATGCGAGCGCGACCCTGCACGAGATGGCGCACGTGCAGGGCCACCTCGCTGCGCAGGACGAGTTGCTGAGCCGGATCGCCGCGAAGGTCGGCCTCGACCCGGTACCTGTCATCGACAACCCGGACCTCGATGAGACGGCCGACCCGGACCCGGGATGGTAACGTGTCCCCGAGGTGTCCCCGGACCGCCATCAACAGCCAACGATCGCCGCCAAGCAACCAGCCAACATGAAGCTTGCGCGTGCTTTGAACCCGCGAGCAAAGCACGAGAACACGCTCGTAATGCGTAGCTCACTCCCAAGATCGTCGTGCAATTAGCGTGCAATTAGCCCCGGCAACAAGCGGTCTCTCACGGTCACTCGCGGACACCCGGACCCGCAGGTCAGGCCAGGTGGAACGCCGGAGCCTAACAGATTCCCAAGCTGATGGTCCGGTTTCGATATCACTACCAGTCCGGGCAGCAGGTAGCCGTTGCTCTCTGCCGATCGTCCGGCTTGCGGGCTATCGCGGTTACCTCGCTGCGGGCTTTCGCAGTGCCAGGTCGAGGAAGAACGCTGATGTGGCCCACTCATACCCGCCGTCTTTCGCGGCGGCCTGGAGGTCTCGCACTAGGCCATCGATCCTCTCGGCCGCGATGCCCAACTGGATGCCGCGTTCTCGCAGCGCCGCGATGCTGGCTGCGTTTAGCTCGAACATCACCTCCGGGTCTATGACCCCGAAGAAACCGCTCATCGCAGTGACCTCCAAGCCCGCCTGGCGCGCCGACCGCGGCAGGTCCTCGACGACTCTGGCCGGTACTCCATTCCGGTGCAGCACCTCATAGATCAGATCCCAAGTGCCGGTGAGGGCCTCCAGGTTCGGGTGTGATCGCGGCGGCGGACTGGGCAGCTGCTCGTGCGCGACAAGCCAGCCGCCCGGGCGAAGGAGATCTGCAATGTGGCGGAGGGTCCGTACCGGGTCGGGCTGGTGCATCAGGAAGAGCCGGGTAAAGGCCAGGTCGAACGGGCCGCCCAGCGCCGCGGAATCCAGGTCGTGCAGGCCGCCTGCGATCACCTCCACGTTGCCCAGCTCCAGGGCGGACATGACCGCCCGGGCCCGCTGGACGGTCGCCGGGCTGAGATCGACGCCGACGACCCGTCCGGCGGGGCCGACCATCTCCGCCAGGACCGCGAGCCCGCCGAGGGGGCCGCAGCCGCAGTCGATCACGTTCCACCCTTGCTGGACACCGGCCCTGCGGAACGCCGTGCGGGCCGGCTCCGCGACGAGCTCGGCGCCGCGCAAGAGCCGCCGGAGGTCTTGATCTGAGCCGTCGTTAACGTACCGGCTGACCCGCGCTGTGACCTCTTCGGCCATGCCCGCCTCCTGGCGCTGGCGTCCTGCAAGCGGTGTCAAGTTCTAAGTAGTACGGAGGAGAACCGATACCCCGTAGATACACCCGAGCCCTGTACGCTTCAAGTCCTTTCCGACTGCTGCCAAACCTGCTGCCAAGCTGCCGGTCAACGGCCGACAGGTGCAGACAAATGTGGAATATCGGCCCAGCACACGGTCAGCGACGGACGGTCCTGGACGAAGTGCCCACTCCTACGGATCAGAAGGGCGCGCAGCTGCAAGGCGGGGCTGCCGCCCCGGACCGGCCACGTCCTTGGAGATGGTGTATGAAATGGCCACCTCGCGACCTGTCTCCATTTAAGCGGGAATTGCCTCTATTGTCAATCCAGACTCACTAGTTATATTCTGTCCCATATCCGCTTCGGCGGCTTTCCGGCAGGCGGCAAGGATTTCCGGGCCCATATAGCGGCGGGATTCGGTCCATTCGTCGTTCTGCTCGGCCAGCACCGCGCCGACCAGGCGGATGATGGCGCCGCGGCCGGGGAAGATCCCGACCACGTTGGTCCGCCTGCGTACCTCTTTATTGAGGCGCTCCTGCGGGTTGTTGCTCCATACCTGCCGCCAGACCTCGCGGGGGAAGGCGGTGAAGGCCAGGATGTCCTCGCGGGCCTCGTCGAGATGGGCCGCCGCGGCCGGAAGCTTGGCCTCCAGCGCGGCGACGACCTGGGCGTGCTGGGCGCGCACGGAGGCCGGATCGGGCTGCTCGAAGATCGTGCGGACCAGGGTCGACACCCACGGCTGGGCGGTCTTGGGCACCCGGGTGAGCAAGTTGCGGTGGTAGTGCGTCCGGCAGCGCTGCCACGCGGCGCCGGGCAGCACCGCGGCGATGGCGCTGACCAGCCCGGCATGGTCGTCGCTGGTCACCAGCTGCACGCCGGACAGGCCGCGGGCGGCCAGGCCGCGCAAGAACGCCAGCCAGCCCGCGCCGTCCTCGGAGCTGGTCACGTCGATGCCGAGGATCTCCCGGCACCCGTCGGCGTTCACGCCGGTGGCGATCAGGCAGTGCACGTTCACCGTCCGGCCGCCCTCGCGGACCTTCTGGGTCAGCGCGTCGATCCACACGAACATGTACGGCCCGCGGTCCAGCGGCCGGGACCGGAAGGACTCCACCAGCTCGTCCAGTTCAGCGGCCATCGCGCTGACCTGCGACTTAGACAGGCCCACCACCCCGAGGGAGGCGGCCAGCTTCTCCACCCGCCGGGTCGAGACGCCCAGCAGGTAGCTGGTCGCCACGACCGAGGCCAGCGCCCGCTCGGCCCGCCGCCGGTGCTCCAGGAAACCCGGGAAGTACGACCCCTGGCGCAGCTTGGGGATGGCCAGCTCGATCGTCCCGGCCCGGGTGTCCCACTCCCGGCGCCGGTACCCGTTGCGGGAGTTCACCCGGTCCGGCGTGACCTCCCCGTACCCCGCGTTGCACGCCACCTCGACGTCGGCGTCCATCATCCGCTGGGCGAACTCCCGGATCATCGCCCGCAGCACGTCCGGGCTCGCCGACGCCAGGGTCTCCTCGAACTGCGCGCCCGGAACCGGCACAATGTCACCTGCGGCCATTTCGCTCTCCTTCGTTGCTCCGAAACCACTTCGAAGGATCGCGAGGTGGCCGCCTCGCATCACGGCGACACGCCGTACTCCGGCAACTCAGTCACCTCAGTACCGGTTACCCCATACACCACTTCCGTGGACGTGAACCCCGGACCCCGCGGCGTATGGGCTGTCGCCCCCGCTGTTTCAACCCCTCACTGCCTACGCGGCACACGGCAGGATCTTCCCTACACCAGCGCGGGGAACCCCCGCACCCCGATTGCAGGAAGCAACAACGCCGGACCGGCCTTGACCTCGGCGTTGGGCTAGGGAGACGATGGTCCTGGGTTTGGTAGCAACCAAAGGGGGTGGCGCATGCCGACCTATGTGTCTTTGATCCACTGGACCGACCAAGGCGTCAAGAACTTCAAGGACAGCTCGAGCCGCGCGGCGGATTTCACCAAGCTCGCCGAAAGCTCGGGTGGCAGGGTCCGTGAACTGCTGTGGACAGTGGGCGAGTACGACATCGTGACAGTTGTCGACTTTCCCGATGATGAAACAGCGACGGCCGCTCTGCTCCGGGTCGGCTCGCTGGGCAGCATCCGCTCCAACACGCTACGGGCCTTCAACGCCGACGAGATAGAAGCCATCATCGGCAGGGCGGGCTGACCCGCTACAGGCCAGGACCGCCAGGCCATTAGCGGGCCATTAGCCACAGTGAACAGCGGGCAACCACGGCTACTGAGGAGTATCGAAACCTCCAGCTCAGCGGCCTGATCGCTATGCACCATACACCTTCCAAGCTGGTCATGCGGGTTCGATTCCCGTCGCCCGCTCCACTCGTTCCGGCGCCGGTCAGGCGCATGATTCGCTGATACTCTCTGGCCGTCACGACGCATGACCCTTGCCGCGTCCACGGACGGCGTCCCTCCGCGCCCGCACCGTCGAGCTGCCGCCGGTGAGCGCGCTGCGCCTCGTCGGCCAGCGCCAGCGGGGCTCCAGAGCTTGCGCACCATGAAGATGTCGGTTTCCCCGGGCGACCGTCCAGCAGGTCGCGCGCTGGCAGCCTCCCCGGTACTACTCCGGCCGCCCGTGCCGGATGTTTCCTGACTGCTGCCGTCGGGCATCTCTGCAGGCAGCAGAGATTTCGGTCGGCGGGGGTGATCCTGCTCTGCATCCCATGATGTGGATGTTCCTCGGCATCCTGGTGACCTTCCTCGTCACCAGGATGGTGACCAGGATGATCCGGTCGGGGAGCGGCGGGGCCGGGCTCGGCAACGTTTCGATCGGTGGCAATCACGTTCACCACCAGGTCTTCGGCATCCTGATCATCATTGCCTCCGGCATCATCCTGGTATCGCAGAGGCCGTGGGGGGCCGCGCTTGACGCGGCGGCCGCGCTCTTCGGCGTGGGCGTCGGCCTCACGGTGGACGAGTTCGCGCTCTGGCTGCACCTGAAGGATGTCTACTGGGCCAAACAGGGCCGGCAATCGGTCGACGCGATCTTCTGCGTCCTAGTGATAACCGGGGCGCTAGTCGGCGGGTCCAGCTTCGTGACCGGCGCCATCGGGACGGCGGATTGGTGGTCGTCGATCGCCGGCATCGCAATCAACCTGGTGCTCTGCATGATCTGCCTGCTCAAGGGCAAGGTCGTGACCGGTGTCGTCGGCATCGCAATTGGTGTCGTTGCGCTGGTCGGGGCGATCAGGCTGGCTAAGCCGGGGTCCTGGTGGGCGGAGCGCCGCTACGCCACCCGGCCGCGCCGCGCCACCCGCGCCGCGCGCCGTTACGATCAGCGCGGCGTGGAGCGGTGGAACCGGCTGAAGGACCTCGTCGCCGGCGCCCCTTCACCGGAAAGCCAGGCTGAAACCGCTGGCCGACCGCCGACTGCTGGTTGACCGGGAGGCCGCCCAGATTCAGATAACCATCACACCGAACGGCTAACCCTAATCGGGGAGGTCATCGAGTTGTCCGCGACCATGGAAGGGAGACTACGGCAGGCATTCTGCGCTCTGGTCGGAAGCAAGTACGCCGCTGTAGTGGCCGGCGGGCAGGCCGCAGACTGGCTTATCGAGCAGTCCAAGGCCCTCGCCGACGCGCACCACGAGATGTCAGATGTGGACCGGGAGGCGATCAAGACCGTGCTGACCCGCTGCAAAGCAGTCAACGAGCAGCGTAACCACCTCGCGCACAGCGTGGCGATAGGCCTTAGGTTCAATCCCGCTTTCCAGATGGTCAGGAGTCGTCGCCATAAGTATTCTTCGGACGTACGGCCATTTACGCTTACTGATATTCGCGCAGTCGCCAGCGAGCTACTGTCAGCTGGAATTGCGCTCACTGATGTCATGACTGAGGCCGTCGGCCGTGATCTTATATCAGTGAAGCGCTCTTCTGGGAAGACAGCTTCGGAGACGACGAAGATTCCTGACGGCTCGTGCGGGGCAAGAGGCAAACTGACCATGAGTGAGATACGCATCTGCCGCCTGATGACGAGGCCATACAGAACTGGAACATCTGCGTACAGGTGCCGAGCCGCAGCACCCCTAGCGTCAACCGCAGATATTCGGCAGGGAGACTGTGGATAGCGGATCTGTCGGATCACCCCGAGGCGCCGTCGCTTCGACGTTCGACGCCTCCACTCAGCGAGTACAGAGACGCGAAACGATCTGTCGGCCGATATCGCGATCAGCGGCGCACAGCGCCTCCATCGCGTCACGCTCAGTCCCGTGCCCGCCTAGCGGCGCATCGTCACCGCTGCCCACGTCACCATAGGTCGCCACCCGTTAGCACGTAGAGGAACGGCACGAGCGGGATGAGGGCGAACAGAGCCCATGCCACCTTCGCACCGCCCCCGATATTACGGCGAGTTGCCAAGTCAATCCATATGAGGATCACAGCGACGGGATGCAGGAGACAGACCAGGAGTTCGAGAACCTTCTTCATCATCTCTTGAACCTAACAGGCCCCCCGCGGCGCTGCTCGCAGGGATCCAGGGCGGGGTGTCGATCATGCTGTCCACCGGCCAGTCCACGCACCTGCGGGCGGCGCTGGACTGGTGGATCGCGCGGCTGCACGCCGCAAGCGGTGTCGCCCGCTAGGTGCAGAACTGGCTGCTCTGCGCACGGCGGACGGTCCATGCGGGGCGATTACGGGTCGTGCAGAGTCGGCGTTCCGCGTGCCCTTGCGCTTAGTGCGCAAATCCGCCGCCGCCGAGACGAGGTACCCGCTGGTCAGCATGCTGCGCCACCGCTCAGCGCCGAAACTTGGCCCAAGACAGGTCTCAATCAGCGCGTGATCAACATCCCACAGCAACAGCACCTGCTTGCCAGCAGCTCCCACGACCATCCTCTCGCCCTCGGCCAGGCCACAGCATACGCGGCTCTTCATTGACCCAGCTCACGGCGGCATACCCACACAACCACCGTCGGCCGAATCGGCCGGACAGCAGCGGCTAGGACCATCAGCGGTCGCGCGAAACGCGCAAGACCGGCTGCACTTTCGCTCAAGCGCTCAAGCGCTGCGTTGCCGAATTGTGCCGTTCTTAGATCAAGGCGCCGCCGCTGCGCGGCGCCGCTGGCCCGGCTCCTGCGCCGGGCTCAGCCGTGGGAGGCCCGCCCGGCGCAAGCCGGGCCACACCGACAATGCGCGCAGATCAAGATGGCTCACACGTCATGCTGACCGGTTCTGTGCGCAGCCGCCGTGCTGGCTCCCGATTGTCCAGCACGCGGCCACCGTGGCTGCTGTCCGCGCTGGACGCGGAGACGTCAGGGTATAAGCCTCAATCCACGTGCGCCGTGAGGCGCTGACGATTCGAGTGGAGGTGAGAGACCTTCACCGCTGTTCCTGTCGCAGCAGGGCGGCGAAGCTGGGGGCAGCCTGATCCGGGAGGTGCCGGGGAGGGCGGGAGCAGCCCCGACGAGGCCGGGACGGGTCAGTACTGCCAGATGGCGCGGGTCCGGCGAGCATGACGGAGAGGAGTACGCGAGGAACCAGCGTGATTACGTCCCTTAAAGGCTTACCGGCTCAAATCTGGCGGATATGGGCCGGGTGCGGTGCAGACCCGTCCGGATGGCCCGGGCGGGGAACTCGCGGGCGGGCATGTGGATGTTCTCCCGGGAGGCCATGGCGAAATGCTGCGGGGTAACCGTGGCGATGCCGCAGGGATAGAGCTGGGCTCCTCCTTCGTCGAGCGAATCGCAGTGAACACGGGAACCGTCCCGGTCCTGCCCGCTCCCGTGCGGCCTGCGCGGGGTGGCGGGCTGAGCCCACCGTCGGCTGGCCGGTCCGGGACGGGGCGGAGCCGCCGTAGTACTCCGAGCCGGGGAGAGCCCGTGCACATGGGGAAGGGCGGCAGCGGTTACGAGAAGGGAAGGAGGCTGCAATGCCGCAAGACGCACCGCCGAATGGCGGCGCTCCGGACCTGGCCCCTGCGGGGTCGTGGTCGCGAGTAGCGGAGATGCAGGCCAAGCTTCACCGCTGGGCGGCGGCTGATCCTGGCCGCAGGTTCGGCGACCTGTTCAACTTCGTGTACGACCCGGCGACGCTGCTCGTGGCGTATGGCCGGATCGCGGGCAACCGGGGCGCGAACACGCCCGGCGTGGACGGCATGACCGTCAAGCTGGTCGAAGAGCGCATCGGTGTCCAGGAGTTCCTGGATGACCTGCGTGCCCAGCTCAAAGCGGGCACGTTCCGGCCCCTGCCGGTGCGGGAGCGCAAGATCCCCAAGCCGGGCGGATCGGGGAAGCTGAGAAAGCTCGGCATACCCGCCGTGGCCGACAAGGTGGTCCAGGCCGCGCTGAAGCTCGTGCTGGAGCCTATCTTCGAGGCGGACTTCGAGCCCGTCTCCTACGGGTTCCGGCCGGTGCGGCGGGCGCACGACGCGATCGCCGAGATTCACCAGTTCGGCACCCACGGATACCGGTGGGTGCTGGACGCAGACATCGAAGCGGCCTTCGACAACCTCTCACACTCCGCCCTTCTAGAGCGGGTGCGGGCCAGGATCAAGGACAAGCGCGTGCTTGCGCTGGTCAAGGCGTTCCTCAAGGCCGGGGTTCTCACTGAGCTCGGCGACCGCGAGGACACCCACACCGGTACCCCGCAAGGCGGAATCTTGTCCCCGCTGATCTTCAACGTCGCGATGTCGGCGCTCGATGAGCACCTGCACCGGCCGTGGAAGCCCGGCGGGGCCATGGAAACCTCCAGCCAGCGCGCCCGGCGCCGCGCCAGGGGCCTGCCGAACTGGCGAGTCTGCCGCTATGCGGATGACTTCGTCGTGCTCGTGCACGGCACCAGGGCCGATGCCGAGACCCTGCACGAAGAGATCGCCCGCGTGCTCGCACCGCTGGGCCTGCGGCTGTCACCAGCCAAGACCCGCATCGTGCACATGAGCGAGGCGTTCGACTTCCTAGGCTTCCGCATCCAGTGGAAACGCAAGCGAGGGACGAGCAAGTGGCACGTCTACACCTTCATCGCCGACCGGCCCATCCGGTCGCTGAAGACCAAGATCCGTGCCCTGACGAACAGGACGTCGCAGCAGGACCTCAGGTACGTGCTGATCCGGCTCAACCAGATCATGCGCGGCTGGGCTAACTATTTCAAGCACGCGGTATGCAAGCACACCCTGGGCAACCTGGCCCACTTCGCCTGGTGGCGGGTGATCCGGTGGCTCAGGACGCTGCACCGCTGGCGGTGGAAAGACGTCCGCCGGGCCTTCACCACCCCAGACGGGCGGTGGAAGCCGATATCGGCAGACGGGATCGAGCTGTTCAACCTGGAAACGGTGCCGGTCACCCGGTACCGCTACCGCGGCAGCACGATCCCCAGCCCCTGGGTCCCTGACCACGCCTGACGGCAGAAACCGTGGAGAGCCCGGTGCCCAGTAATGGGCACGCCGGGTTCGGCGAGCGGCCTGGGGAAACGGACCCGGAGCAATCCGGGTACCGCGCCCCAGGCCGACTCAACCGACTGATTTCGTGTAGCCGTTCTCGGCGGTGATGGTTTTGAAGGGCGTGGTTTTCCCGCCGCTGGCGGTTCTGCGGCTTGTCCGGGGTCCTGGGAGCGGGTACTGGGGTCGGCGTGCCCTGGCGGGCGTAAGGTAGCTGACCGGGTCGGGGCTGGTCAGGCCGCTGCGGCGGGCGGGCCGCAGGCGGCCTCGAAGAGGTTCGGCCATTCGCGCTCGCGGTGCCAGCCGTCGGGCAGGTGGAGGGTGAGGAGCCCGCGGCCGTGGCGGGCGGTGCGGGCGGCGACGGCGATCAGGTCGCGGCGGATGGTGGCGGCGCGGGCCCTGGCGTGGCGGTGGCCGGCGAGGGCGCCGGCGGCCCGGGCCAGGTTATGGGCGATCGCGGCATCACGCCTGAAAGAAAAGGTGGCGATCCGTTAGAACCATTGATGGATGAGTATGAATTCAGCCGGATCACCGGGCGGAGCGTCGCAAGCGCGCGGCGGGATCGACTGCTTGGGATCGGTTGCCCATACATAAAACAGCAACATTTAGTACGCTACTGTCCGTGCGACGTGCGCGAGTACATCACTCGCAATCGCCGGGCTGGGAAGGAGGCGAACTGATGCCGGAACAAGCGAAACCCGCCGGGACTAGCGGCGGGCATCGAGAAGTTACGGTTTCGAATTGGAAAGCCTACCTGAAGAACACCCTCCAGGGCTTTCTGTCCGGCAGTCTACCATCCGGGCTTATCATCCACAATTGCACGCTGCACCAAAAGGGAGGAGCGCTCTGGATCGGGCTTCCATCCCGCGCATACACGACCGAAGATGGCGCAACCGGCTACGCTCCGGTCATCCAATTCGCGACACATGAACACCGTCAGCAGTTCCAGGCTGGGGCATTAGCGGCGCTCGATGTTATCTTTGCCGGGGGTGAAAAGTGATTGGAACCGCGCCCAGCAAACCTCTGATCCTTCCGCTAAACTCCAAAGCTATTCCGTCTGATCTACGTTCTATCCAGGCGTGGGTTGGCTGGCGATCGTCACTCAGGGATGGCCGGTGCGACTAAGGAACCCGTCAATTTACGAAACGGCCATCTTGCAAAGACGGACAATCCACAGACGTGGGTCCCGTTTGATATCGCGATAGAGCGCAACAAGGGGTACGGCTGTGACGGAATCGGGCTTTGCCGCACGGGGGACCAAATCTTCATCGACCTGGACGGCGTCTTCGATTCCAACGGCAACCCATTGTTGTTTGATTGGGGGACCAAGATTCTGGGCGCAGTCCCCGGTCGCGCATACATCGAGAAGTCAGCAACCGGCACTGGTATCCATGCCATATGCCGAGGCACGCTGCCGACTGGTCGCCGTCAGTTCGACGAGCCAAAGCTGGTTCACACCGGATTTGCATTTTACGACGACAGCCGTTTTTTCACTTTCACCGGGCAGTTGCTTCCCGGCAGCGGTTCGATATGCGACCTGACAGCGGACTTGCGCATCTCCACTGCGAGCTGTTCCCGGTCAGGACGCCATCCCGAAGCGGCGCGGCGCGACCACCCGCAGCAATTCTCCAGACCGACGATGAGTTGATACGGCGAGCAATGGAGGCGCAGAACGGTGCGAAATTCTCCCAGCTTTGGCAGGGAGACATCTTAGGCTATCACTCGCAGTCCGAGGCAGACTTGGCGCTCTGTTGCCACCTGGCCTTCTGGACGGGCAATGATGCTGGCCGCATCGATGAGCTTTTCCGGCAGAGCGGGCTTTACCGGGAAGGCAAATGGAATCGTGAAGATTATCGCGAGCGAACGATTGACCGTGCCATCCAATGCACAGCCGAAACGTGGCAGCCTGGAAAGTCCGACGTGACCACCAACAGTACGCCGCCGGTTATTCTTGCCGATTCAACTCCAACGGAGCCAGCCCGTGCCCAGCAAGATTCAGAAGCACTGCCAGAATTTCCCGAACTAGCGTGGCGCGGCGTCTTCGGTGAATATCGCGCTGCAATGCAAGGAACGACCGAAGCCAGCGATGTAGTCCATTTTGCGACACTGTGGGCCGCCGCTGCTGCGAATCTGGGACGCCGTGTGCACATGTACGCCGGGGACAAGATCTATCCGAACGAGTACATACTCAACTTCGGAGCAACCGGGGATAAAAAGACCACCGGCCAGCGTCGGGCGCGGTCGCTGGGGTTAGTGCACGACGGTGTTCAAGTGATATCGAGCATCGGGTCCGCCGAGGGCATGTCTGACCTTCTGCAACAAGTAGAGGGCGGACCCCCTACCGTCTACCTGTTCTGCTGGGAGGAGATTTCTGCGTTGCTGGCCCAAGCACGCTGGAGTGGCTCGCACATACTTGAATTTCTGACGGAGACTTACGACTGCCCGATTGAGTATCGGATGCTTTACCGTAACAAGCCGGTGCATCTAAAAGAACCGACTCCCACGGTACTAGCAGGGGCCACGGCGGAGTGGTTTTGGAAAAATGCTCGGGCTGAAGACTTCTATGGCGGTTTCGGCAACAGGTGCGTGTACCTCACGGGTGCAAAGAAGAAACCGCTACCGTCTCCTTGCGCACCAGACGTTGCGAAAATCGAAGCCATTCGCGAGCGCTTGCATGCGGTTCATTCCCTAAAACCGACCAAAGCCGTCTTTTCCGAAGCGGCCCAGCGAGCATTCGACGAGTTTTACATCAAGTTCGAGAGCCGAGAGCGTACGGGGCTCTTGGGAGCGGCACTGAAGCGCATCCATGTCCACGTGCGCAAGTTGGCGATGGTTTACGCTGCTTGCGAGGGAACGCTCCCCGAGATAAATGTGGATCAGACCAAAGCCGCGATAGCGGTCGGAATCTACGCTGCTCGCTGCGCTCGGTTACTTGTTGATGCGCAAGCCACCAACGCCAGACCGGAGGGGGAGTTGGAGCAGCGCTTCTTGAGGTGGCTCGAAAAGCATGATGGTGCTTCCAAGCGCTATATGCAGCAAACCCTGTCCAAGTACGCAGGGAGCTGTGAAGTGTTCAATAGGACATTGAAGAGTCTGATACAGGCCGATCAGATCGAGTTACGCACCGGGAAGGTGTACCTACATCGGTAACCGGGTAACGGTAACGAAGTTTGTTTTCATGCTGTTGGCCGTTACCGCGTTACCAACGATAAGATGCTGATTCGCGTCTGTTGCATTCAGAGTGTGCGATCAAAGGCAAGGTGTGACATTGCGACGTTCGCAAGTTGTAGTGCGAAACTTTATGAATGACAGGAACGACAATAGTGCTCCTGTCCCTATTAGCAGCGATGACATGCTTGCTGGTGATCTCGTTTTGGCATAGCCAAACGGAAGATTCACGTACTACCATCACGAGAAACCCAATTTTCCGGTACCACTTCGGTCTTCGATACTCGCACCGGGACTGTGTGGCGCTTTAGTGTTGCTGAGGGTGTCGCGGTTGCTTCAAAACTTGAAATACAGGACGGTAAGCTAGTGAATACCCCTCTGCCACATCCAAATTCTGAGAAGTGAGGACGGCAGCCCTGAAATTCCAAACAGTGTCGATTCGGTTCGGTTCGAGCCTGAAATATTCGGATGCAAATGGCAGGGGTACGAACCTCGGGCATGGTGATAAGGAATGGGAGGGGATGGGAGGGTTAACTACAGCAGTGGGCGTGATATCATCACGCCCATGAGCGATGGCAGGACTAAAGTCATCTACAAAATCACGTACCTGAACGGAAAGATCTAAGTTCGACAGGATCTCACCGGCAGCATCACCTACTTCGGTAGTCCGAGTAGCAAGCTGGTAGAGGCAGACTTCACACTGGAACAGGCGCGCGACCTCACCCTCCGCAAGCAAATTTTGTGGGAGTCGGAAGACGCGGCGGATGACGAAGTTGACGCGAAAGAGATTGAGTTCATCTTGGCCCTGCGTTCCAATGATCCAGAGATAGGGTACAACCGGACGCTTAAGCCGCAATCGCGATTCAGGAAGAAGGCCGCTCGTCAATCCTGACGCCCGTCACGCACTATTAGGACATCACCCGTGAGGACGCCCGCCCTTTGGCGATGGTAACCCGGTAACGGTAACGAAGTTTGTTTTCATGCTGTTGGCCGTTACCGCGTTACCGATGCAAAAGACTTTGCATTCGTTCGTGAAGTGACTTGCAATTTGTAAGATCGCTTTCCAGTGGGAGCGGGGGCGGAAGACCGTGTGGTTCAACAGCAGGCGACACCATCCCGCCGGGGCAGAATGAAGACGCCAAAGCATCTATCGTGGCCTATCATGATTTAGGAGCAACACACCACTTGCCGCGCGTGCCTGATTCTCTACTGAATTCCGTGATTTATCTGTATCCATCGCCGACGCCTCAGCGTGGCAAGGGAGCTTCGGGATTCATCACGAGCGTGGTTGAGGAGGGGTACACCCACCTCTACGCCGTCACATGCTGCCACGTAATAACCGGTGAACTGAGTGCCACCCCAGCGCCATGCGTCCATATTTTCGCAACGGGCGAAATGTTGGAGTTCAGGCCACACGACTGGATAAGATGGCCGGAAGCTGATCTTGCTGTTTGTTCGCTCGACGGCAAACTGAATGACCAATCGAGGCTATTTTCCATTCCGCGATCAATGTACGTTTCAGCCAACCCAGAATTGGAGAAACTCAATATTGGAGTCGGCGATGATGTCTTCATGATTGGCAGGTTCTTCCCGTCCGAGAAGCATGGGGTGGATGCGCCGGTACTGAGATTCGGGAATATCTCCGTTTGGCCCGCTCGGAGTATTACAGTCGATTATGGGCTTTCAGGGGAAAAGATCGCAGTGGAGATCTTTCTGGTGGAAATGCGCTCCCGAAACGGGTACAGTGGGTCCCCGGTGTTTTTCAGCGTAGAGCCTGGATCAAAGCGCCCAATCCAACAGCCGCCTTCCGGCCTCCTGCCATTCTTCACGGTGCAGTTGCAAACATATGGATTCCTGGGCGTTGACCGTGGTCACTTGAAAGACAAAGTCGAAGACAAAAAATTCGATACACCAATGGCGCTTGTCGTCGCAGATCGGAAACTGGTTGAACTACTGGACCAACCGGGGTTGATCGACGCAAGGAAGTCGACGCGAGAATCGGCAGCACCTGACGCCCGACGGCGGCTCGGGAGCAGCGTCCGGGATCAGACGTAAAAAGTTTCACTTGAAGGTTTTTCTCGGCGAAAAGACGGGGCGGAACCTCGGGCTCTACTGGAAGATTCGGGGCCACAGGCCCATCCGTTGAAGCCGCCGTAATTCGCCGAAGGCGGTATGGCTCTCTTGGCAACTTCGGTATGTCAGTCGATGACAGCGACGGCACCGGAAGTTCGGACGGCTGGGCGGCAAGAAAAGCTTTCGTGCTCGACCGCCGCAAGCTGGGCAAATAAACCACCACCGCCGTCCTCCAAAATGGGGGCGGGTGGGAACCAGCAGGATCGTGTCGTCGTTGCGCCGCGAATCGCAGAAGTATGTCAGCCTTAGAGCGGCCTCCCTGGTTCCGCGCGCCAGCGTGTAGCTCGCAGAAGAATGGGACTGGCCCCAAATGAGCCTTCCGCTTGTGTGACGCTGGCCCAGTTGCCAATTGTCGCGAAACGTACTCGTATCCAGGATGAAGCAGTCTTCCACCGAGACAGCCTTCTCTTGTCCGTGCCATCGACCGCTACCGTACGCCCCCATCGCAAATTTTCCTAAATCAAAAGTATCACGACAGGAGCACCCTGGGACGCAATCCCTTTTGTTTCAGTTGTTTATCTTCTTCAGGCATTTAGTTGGGAAGCTCACACGGTATGGCATAAGCCCAATGTTTCTTACGATTTACACATTCAAACAAATACGTGGACATGGGCCGCGCCCCCCACTCTCTTAGACAAGCTTCATTTCCCTTGCTTTTTCTCGGCCCTGGGCTTGTCATCAAAGTTGAACTCGATGGGTGGCTTAATCGTCCCATTTGATGCGGCTGCTGGTCCGGAATGACGAACACGGGTGCCAGCTTGCGGATTGATCTCGTCCCAGCCGCCTCCACTTGGTAAGAAGAGTCTGCCCGTGCGGGTGTCCACCACCCCCAGACCGGGGCCGATCACAGTATATCGGCCATTTTCGAAGTGCCGCTGAAGAACAAGTAGATACAAACAGGCAACCGCGAGAGCCAACGCCAATGCGATCCATTTGAACATTACCAGGAACGGCCACCTTCAGTTCCGCTTCCCAACGCTGGGACCCCTAGCTCCCATCGGGTTGGAGGTTTGATCTTCAGATGTCACCGCTTTTTATTTTTCATTATTCAACACATCGGGGGCTGGAGTCGAGATCGATAATCCGACGCAGACCACAGCCCTAGCCCCACCCCCTGGGCACGTCTAGACCCAGACGTGGATTCCTCTTGAGGGAATCTTAGGCCTAAGTTATAATCGCACCAAGTGCGCAAGATCCGCATTCCTGACGATGCAATGGAGTATTTTCGGAAGACCGGAGCGATGGGCGGTAAGGCGCGGGCCAAGAAACACTCTAAAAAACAGTTGAGTGAGTGGGCCAAGCTTGGCGGCAGGCCGAAGGGAAGCGGGAAGAAGAAGGCAAAGGCACCGAAGAAAGGCGGTAAGTGATGGCAGTCTACAAACCAAAGCGCAAAGGCGAGGCGTCGAAATTCTACGTCTGCGAGTTCGTCTATCACGGCAAGCGATTCCAGGAATCGACCGGCACGACCAGCAAGACCGTGGCGAAGGAATACGAGAAACGGCGCAAGGCGGAACTGGAGCGCGCGGCGGCGGGCATGCCGACGCGAACAGAAAGCCAACCGAATCCGCACGGTGCAGAGGTAGTGAGGCCATACCTGGCAGGCGTACAAGCTCAACCACCGAGCGAAGAGCATTCTCTTCTCCAAGGGAAGGCTTGAGCATGTAAGACGGCGCTGGGAATGGTGTGCTTTCCGATCTCACTGATGACCGCATACGGGCGCTATATCCGGCAGCGGCAAGGCGAGAAGGTTTCAGGCCGCACGATCAACATGGAGCTTGGCGAATTGAGCCGGGCCATGGGTCATCCGTGGTCGCTGCTTTGGCCGCAAGTGAAGAAACTCGAAGAACGCAAGAACGTTGGCCGGGCGCTGTCGTCAGAAGAACAGACAGACGCTCCTGGACGGCCTGAAGGATCGGCGGACGCCCCATCTGGCGACTCTCGTCCCTTTGCTGCTTCTGACGGGCATGCGGGCCGGTGAAGCCCTCTCCCTGACGTGGGGCCAAGTTGATCTGATCGACAAGACGCTCACCGTGGGCCGGGCGAAGACTTCGAACGGAACGGGCCGATGATTCCGATCAACGACGAACTGGCAGACAGTTCTCGCAACTCATCGCGCGTGGTTCGTTGAAGAGTTCGGTGAACCATTGCCAGGCATCACCTTTTCCCGTGGGGCAAGCCGGTTCCGTGCGATCCTACCCGCCACGCGACAGATATTACATGGGGATGGGATGAACTGCGGACGGATACCGGCGTGCGTTGCCGCCTGCATGATCTCAGGCACACGTTCGCCACGCGACTGGCCGAGAACGGCGTTTCCGAGTCCACCATGCTCGCGCTGATGGGCCACATGAGCAGGGCGATGCTGGAACGCTACTCGCCACATTCGGATGGCCGCAAAACGGGATGCTGTGGCGGGCGTGGTCTTGAGGCGAAGGCCAAAGAGACCGAAAATTCGGAGGTAGTCCCTGTGAAAGTCCCTGTAGTAGAGCAGACAGCCACGATTCAGTAGCTTCTAACCTATTGATTCGAGTGGTGAGCGCGGTAGGAATCGAACCTACAACCTACTGATTAAGAGTCAGTTGCTCTGCCAGTTGAGCTACGCGCCCGATTCAGAAAACTCGCAGGATGCCGGTGCTCGCTAGCTTGCAGTTCGCTCCGACTTTTCGATTGTAGCATTGCGCGCAACTTGTTCCTACTCTTGATCGCGCATTCTCAGACGATGAGAACTTCAGGGACGGCACAAGTCCCGAAAATGAAACTCGGATCAAAAATCACGCTCTGCGCGGCGGGCGGCGTCGTACTTGCGACCCTGGCCGCCATCGGTACCGTCTACGCGATTTCGCACTCCAACCGGGTGAACGAGCTGCGGGGGCTGATGAGTACCATCATCCAACAGGCCGAGACGGTGACCGGGGACATGGACGCGCTCCACCAAGGCGGAGCCTTCGACGCTGCCGCGCTCACAAAGAGCCTGAAGCAAACCCAGGATCTTCGACACACCACATTTTATTTGGGCATTCCGGTGGTGGCCGGATGGAATTCGGTGCGCAACGTTGCGTCCGCCAGGGGCTTCGTTTTCCTGACGCCCACGCGCCCCGGTACCGGAGCACGCAATCCCAAGAACAACACGAATGAATTCGACACCGCGTTTCAGGCTTTCGCCGGCGGGCAAGCCGAGTACTTCGCGGACGACTCGGCAACCAATACGCTGATCCTGGCGCGTCCGGTCCGAATTATCGCCGGCTGTCTGGAGTGCCATGGCGATCCGGCCACCAGTCCCACGCACGATGGCCGGGACGCGTTGGGCTTTGCGATGGAGAACATGCACGCGGGCGATATCAAGGGCGCCTTTATACTGAAGGCCCCCATGACCAGAGATCCTGTGGTGCTGGCGAGCATGGAGAAGATCAGCGGAGCGGGCCTGCTGGTCCTGGTCCTGGTGGTAGCGGGGTTCTGGATTTTGAACCAGCGCTGGGTAGTGCGCCCCCTCACGGCCATGGCCGGCGATCTCACCGAATCATCGGCCCGGATCCAGGGCGCATCCAATGAGCTGGCATCCGGCAGCCAATCGATCGCGTCGGGCGCCGTGGAGCAGGCGGCTTCCATTGAGGAAATCTCAGCCGCCGCCACCGAGATCCGCTCCATGACCGAGCAAGCCGTGGATCACACTTCTTCCGCCAGCGGCACGGTGGTGGAATCCAACCAGAGCATCGCCGAAGTGAATGCGAAGCTCCAGGACATGGTCACCTCCATGCAGGAGATGACGGCGGCCAGCGACCGGATTTCGAAAATCATTAAGGTGATCGACGATATCGCGTTCCAGACCAATATTCTGGCGCTGAACGCGGCGGTGGAAGCGGCTCGCGCGGGAGAAGCCGGCTTGGGGTTCGCCGTGGTGGCCGATGAAGTTCGCAACCTGGCCCAGAAGTGCTCCCAGGCGGCGCACGATACCACGGCCTTGATCGAGGAATCCATCGCCAAGTCGCGCGAAGGCAGCGGTAATCTGCAAAAGGTTGCCCTAGCTGTGGCGCGTGTCACCGAGCTATCGGGTCAAGTAAAGCTCCTGATCGACGGAGTACGCGAGGGCGGCCAGGATCAGGCGCGCGGCATCCAGCAGATATCCGCGGGCGTCCAGCAGATGGAAACCGTGACACAAGCCGCGGCCGCCAGCGCCGAGCAAAACGCGGCAGCCTCCGAACAGCTACGCAGCGAATCGGCATCCATGGACGGCATCGTCCGCAACCTCACCGAATTGATCGGCTAGATAAAACGGGGGGATGGCGCGAATTGCTGGGACTCCCAGTGCGGGTTTCATGGGGATGTTGCTTCGCCGGTTGGTGGCCCAAAAGGGATCTTGCGCCCGGCGATCCGGCCCACTTCCAGGAACGAGAACAGAATGATTCACACGACGATCAACGAATCGATCGCCAACAAAGGCGTTTGAGACATTCACCGTCAGCGGCCCAGCCAGCCGCGGGAGATGTAGTCGTTGAGCGTGAGGCCGGTGAGGATCAGAAACCAGATAATCCCGCCGGCAATGATGACTCGCACGAGTTTGAATTCGTAGAATGCGTGCATGAAGAACAAGACGATGAGGGACGCTTTGGCTACGGCGATGGCGACTGCGATCACCATGCTGAAAGGACCCAGGTCCAGGAAGCCGATCAGCGTTGTCAGCAAAGTAAGCGCCAGCAGGCCCAGCCACGTGAACAAGTATGTCTTGCGCGAAACCACAGGTTCTGCAGCGCGAATAATCCACCCAGCATAAAGAACAGCGTCACTGAGGCCGTGTAAAGGATCGCGATGCGCTTGTGATCGGTGGTGAAAAACCAGGAGAGCAGGCCTTGCTTCTCCGTGAGGTAATTCTCTTCGATAGCAACGGCTGTGGCTTGCATAGTTAACGAATCTCCGGCTGGCTGGTGGAAATGGAGGATGCGCCCGGTCCGGCAATTCCCTTCTGAGTACCGTAGTCGTGCGGCGCCGTACCCGAACTGCTGGGGAATTGAGCTCCCGGCGGCGGGCCCAGAGCTTTCACATAGGAAATCAGTTGGATTAACTGCTCTTCGGTGAGCTGACCTTTAAAAGTGGGCATGATGGATTCAAAGCCGAGCACGATCTTGGCGCGCGGATCGACGATCGATTCGCGCAGATACGTTTCATCAGCGCGAATGGTTCCCAGGTCCTTGATTTGGACCGGCCGATCGTAGAGTCCAACTAAGTCGGGACCTGGGCCGTGACCATCGAAATGATGGCAATTGGCGCAGCCATATTGATGGAATAGCTTTTCTCCCTGCGCCGCCAGCGATCCTTCCGCGGCTCCGGTCTCCAGCCTCTGGAGCGCTGGGCACGTCGGCGCCGGCCTTGCGGGCGATCTTCGCCACCTTCGGCGTGATCACTGCTCTGGCGGGAGCGGCCATGTGTTTTTCGCAGCACAATCTGAAGCGATTGCTGGCCTTTTCGACCATCAGCCATATGGGCGTGATGCTGATCGGCTTCGGCCTATTGAACCCGGAAGGACTTGCTGGGACGGCGCTCTACGTTCTTGGCCATGCGGGCGCCAAAGGCGCATTGTTTTTGTGCGCCGGAATCGTACTGCATCGCTGCCAATCCGTCGACGAGAGAGAGAGATGAAACTGAAACTTGCGCCGATGCCGTTCACAGCGGCGGTGTTTCTCTGCGGAGCGGCCGAGCTTGATGGAACACCTCTATCCGGTATCGCCGCCGGAGCAGCTCTGATGCACGAAGGCGCTCAGCGTGTGGGATATGGATGGATTGCATGGATCGTGGTGGTCTCTGGGATTGTAACGTCTGGAGCGGTATTTCGCTTCGTAGCGCGAACGTACGCGGGGTGGGGATCGCAAGAATCGGAACATTCAGCTGAAGGTAAAATTGAGGATCGCCCAGATACTAAAGAAGGCCACAACCAGACTTCCGCGGTGATGTGGATTCCCGCCATGGCGCTGGCCGCGGGCGGGCTCTTGCTGGGAGTGTTGCCTCATCTGCAGAGCGCAGCGCTGGCCGCGGCCGTCCGATTTGAAGATCGCACTGGTTACGCCCGGCGCGTGCTGGATGGCGTTCCATTGGTTGCCCAAGCCTCATTCGGCGGTAAGCCGTTCGACGCGTTGGATGGGATCATCGCGATTCTCGCGGGCATAGGTCTGGCGCTTGGCTACCTGCTCTGGGAGCCCGGCCGGCGAGCCTTGGATGCAATCGCCTCGCCCCTGCGAGTGGTGCGCAAGCTGCACAGCGGCCATGTTGGCGACTACGTCACATGGTTGACGTTTGGCGTGGCCACTTTTGGCCTGCTTGGATTACTGCTCCTGCGCTCCTGACTTTACCGGTGCGCCGGAAACTCTTTCGAAGAAGAGCGAGTCCACCAGTTATGAACGTTATTGGAAGACGGCAATGGGCCATCGCCGAAGGTTACATTCCCCCTTATAGCCACGGGCCCGCGCCGCAGATGGTGAGTCATGAAGCGGTCTGTATTCTCAATTCGGGCGATGCGGAGGCGCACGTTGACATCCTGATTTATTACGAAGGGCGCGACCCCGTCGGCCCCTATCGTTTCACCATTGCGCCCAGGCGCACGCGTCATCTGCGGTTTAACAACTTCGAAGATCCCGAAAAGATCCAATTGGACACCCCGTTTTCAAGCGTAATATCGAGTGACGTGCCGATTGTCGTTCAACACACCCGGCTCGATTCGCGCCAGGCCGAGAACGCGCTGCTCAGCACCATTGCCTTTCCCGGCATCGATTAGCGGAAAGGCTCGAAACGCCCGCCGCCTGCAAGCATCTACGAGATGTGTAAGCAATTCGCAGCCGGATGGCGGGCGGCGGCACGAAAAGGAGAGGCATGTCCAAACCCACAGTCGCAGACTTGCTGGTGGAAAGATTAATCGGCTGGAATGTGGACGTTATTTTTGGCTTTCCGGGTGATGGCGTTAACGGACTTTTCGACGCCCTTCGCACTCACCAAGACAAAATCCGATTCATTCAGGTTCGGCACGAAGAAGCCGCTGCTTTCGCCGCCTGCGGTTATGCGAAGTTCACCGGCCGCCTGGGTGTCTGCATCGCCACCTCGGGACCTGGAGGCATCCATCTGCTGAATGGCCTGTACGACGCCAAGTGCGACGGGCAGCCCGTTCTGGCGATTACCGGCCACACCTTTCACGATCTGATCGGCACGCATTACCAGCAGGACGTGGATCTGGACAAGCTTTACATGGACGTCGCGGCTTATAACCAGCGTGTAATGGGGCCAGCGCACGTGGTTAACGTGGTCGATGAAGCGATTAAAACTTCGCTGGCCCGAAGGACTGTTTCGCACATCAACATCCCCAAAGATATTCAGGATATGCCGCAGTCGAAGAATGAGCGCTCTTCGGCCAACATCCCTAATCACAGCAGCGATCTTTTCTCCGCTTCGTATCCCACGCCTCCGGAGCGATCGCTGCGTGACGCCGCCGACTTGATCAATCAAGGCAAAAAGGTGGCGATGCTGGTTGGCCGCGGCTGTCTGGGCGCGCGCCAGGAAGTTCTCGAATTAGCGGAACTGGCGGCGGCGCCGGTTGTAAAGGCGCTGCTCGGAAAAGCGGTAATCCCCGATCGCAGTCCCTACACCACCGGGGGCCTCGGGTTGCTCGGAACGGCGCCTTCGCAAGACGCATTGAAGGAATGCGACACGTTCATCATTGCGGGGACCAGTTTTCCATACATGGAGTTCTTGCCCGAACCGGGGCAAGCAAAAACCGTTCAGATCGACATCGATCCTGCGCGCATCGGCCTGCGCCATCCGGCCGATGTGGGTCTGGTAGGGGACTGCCGCACCGTGCTGCGCGCATTGATTCCTTTAATTAAGCGCAAGTCCAAGCGCGGCTTTCTGGAAACTTCCCAGAAGCGGATGGACGCGTGGAATCGGCTTATGGAGGAACGCGGCACTCGCACCGACATGCCGATGAAGCCGCAGGTGGTGACCTGGCACCTGAATAAACTGCTCGACTCGAACGCGATCGTGTCGTCCGACAGCGGCACCATCGCCACCTGGACGGCCCGCTACATCGAAATGCGCGACGAGATGCAGTTCTCGCTCTCCGGACTTCTCGCCACGATGGCGAACGGGCTGCCCTATAGCATCGGCGCGGCCGTGGCTTATCCGGGCCGCCAGGTGGTTTGCATAGTCGGTGACGGGGGCCTCACGATGCTGATGGGCGAGATCGCAACGCTGGTTAAATACAATCTCCCGGTGAAGGTGGTGGTTATAAAAAACAATGTGCTGGGCGAGATCAAGTGGGAGCAACTCGTGATGGAAGCCAACCCCGAATACGGCGTAGAGCTTCAACCCATTGATTTCGCCGCTTTCGCCCGATCGTGCGGCGCCGCCGGTTTCACCATTGAAAACCCCGCCGACGCCGAAGGGATTCTGCGGCGCGCTCTGGCTCATCCTGGTCCAGCCGTAATTGAAGCCGTGGTTGATCCGAACGAACCACCTTTGCCGGGAAATGTGAGCGCGGAACAAGCGCTGCATTTCGCCGAAGCTCTGAACAAAGGCGAGAAGGATCGATGGAAGATCATCCGAACGGTGCTGGAAGACAAAATTCGTGAAGTCGTCTGAGGATGTAGACGTTCATGCCTCGCTTTAGAGGTCAAGCGACAGCATTCGGTTTTCCTGGAACCCCCGCTACCTGGACTTGCGCCAACAAGCAGGGCGTGGGGACAGCCTACTCCCGTGGCAGCCGGATCTGGTTCACGATCGCGCACGGGATCCTCACTGAGACCTTCTATCCGCGCATCGACACTCCGCAATTACGCGACTTGGAATTTCTCTTCAGCGACGGGAACGGGTTGTTTCTGGAAGAAAAGCGCCACTTTGACCATGAAGTCGAGCGAATTGTTCCGGCCCAGGGGTACCTAATTCGCAGTTCAGATCACAAGAGGCGCTTGTTCCTCACTAAGGAAATCATCGCGGAGCCTGCGCGGTCGTGCATCCTGATTCGCACCCAGTTGCGGGGCGATGATGAATTCCTCCGCCAGCTAAGCATGTACGTCTACTGCGAACCGCACCTTCGCGATGCGGGAAGCAACAACAACGCCTGCATCATTGAAGATTGCGGACGAGAATTGCTCGCCGCGGAAAAGAACGGGACATGGCTGGTAGTAGGCGCTTCCTGCCGCTTCTCGCGCCTCTCCTGCGGTTATGCCGGATCGAGCGATGGCTATTCGGATCTCGCCACGCATGGCCGTATGACCTTGGAGTTTGACCGGGCAACGGACGGCAACGTCGCCCTGACTGCGCAACTGAATCTTTCCGGGTCGCGCGAGTTCGTGCTGGGAGTGGCCTTCGGCGAAACATTGGAACATTCGGTGGCGAACCTGTTTCAGAGCCTCGGCACGGAATATGCGGACCAGCGCAGGATCTTTGTGCGGCAATGGCAACGCACTACCTCGATTCGCAAACCGCTGGAGAAAGCCAGCCAGGACAATGGGCGCCTGTATGATTCCAGCTGCGCTCTGTTGCTCGCCGGCGAAGACAAGACATACCAGGGCGCATTCGTGGCGTCTCCATCCATTCCCTGGGGCGAGGCGCGCGACGATCACAAAGGTAAAGGCGGCTATCACCTGGTGTGGACGCGCGACATGGTGGAGATAGCCATGGGTCTTCTGGCCGCCGGCTATACGCACACGCCACTGCGCACGTTAATTAACCTCGCCGCCCGGCAGAGGGCGGACGGCGGCTTCACGCAAAATTCATGGGTGGACGGCAAGAGTTTCCGAAACAATCTTCAACTGGATGAAGTGGCGTTCCCCGTGTTGCTGGCCGCGCGGCTTTCTCGAGACGGACTCTTGGGTCACTTTGAAGCTTCACCGATGGTCCGGGGCGCCGCCACTTTCCTTTTGCACAGCGGACCCGTGACCGGCGAGGAGCGATGGGAAGAGCTGGGGGGCTACTCGCCATCCACCCTGGCTACCATAGTGGCCGCGGAAATATGCGCCGCGCGCCTGCTGAGAGCCGGCGGAGAAGAGCCGGCCGCCGCGCTCCTTGAACAGTACGCGGATTATCTGGTGGCGCATCTTGAGGAATGGACGGTGACGACCAGAGGCTCCCTGACCCCGAAAATAGCCCGCTATTTTGTACGCTTAAATCCGGCCAAACCGGGCGAAGTTGCGGAGCCTGGCGCGGTAGACCAAGCCGAATTGAAAATGCCCGACCAGCCGCCTGGCGCGCCCGACAGCTACCCGGCTCGCGATGTTGTCGATGCCGGCTTCCTCCAACTGGTGCGTTACGGCATCCTGGCGCCCGACGATCCGCTGATTCTGGACAGCCTTAAAGTTGTCGACCATACTCTGATGAAATGCACGCCCGCGGGCAAATGCTGGCGCCGCTACAATCACGACGGCTACGGCCAGCGTCCCGATGGCGAGCCTTTTGAGAAGTGGGGCCAAGGCGGATCGTGGCCTTTGCTGGCCGGTGAGCGGGCGCATTATGAGCTTGCGGCCGGCGGGAACTACTGCGAGCTGATCCACGCATTGGAACAGTTCGCCGCTCCTAATGACCTTCTGCCCGAGCAGATCTGGGATGAACCGGATCGGCCGGAAGCGGGCCTCTACAGCGGCCGTCCCACCGGTTCCGCGGTGCCGTTGCTTTGGGCGCACGCCGAATATATTCGCCTGCTGCGTTCGGCCGTGGATGGTCAAGTGTTCGATTTGATTCCTGAGGTGGCTGCTCGATACCTGAAGCAGAAACCGAAATCGAGCGTGGAGTATTGGCTCCCCAAACATCCGATTCAACGTGCGCGGCGCCAATGCACGCTGCGAATCTGCGCGCCGGAACCATTCCGTTTGCGCTGGTCCGACGATCACTGGACAACCTGCCGGGACAGCGATTCCACCGGCACCGCCATTGGAGCCGAATATTACGACCTGGCTCCATCGTCGGTCCAGGCAGGCGTCGAGTTCACTTTCTTCTGGAAACACCGTAAGGAATGGGAAGGCCGAAATTACAGAGTGGAGCAGGAATAAAATCGATGTCGAAATCACCCAAGGTTGTAGTCGTCACTGGCGCTTCGGCCGGCGTGGGGCGGGCGGTAGTGCGGGAGTTTGCGAGCGAGGGAGCTTCTATCGGGCTGATTGCCCGCGGCCGGAGCAGATTAGAATCGGCGAAACAGGAAGTGGAGGCGCGGGGCGGCAGAGCACTCGTAATTCCCGCTGACGTAGCCGACGCGAACGCCATAGATCAGGCCGCCGAACAGGTAGAACAGGAACTGGGTCCCATCGATGTGTGGGTCAACGATGCCATGACTACCATCTTCGCGCCGGTGGAAAAAATCACGCCCGAAGAGTTCAAGCGGACCACGGAAGTGACTTACTTGGGATTTGTATACGGCACGATGGCGGCCTTGAAGCGGATGAAACCGCGGGATCGTGGAACCATCGTGCAAGTGGGCTCGGCCCTGGCTTATCGCTCCATTCCACTGCAATCAGCCTATTGTGGCGCCAAGCATGCCATGGTCGGCTTCACCGATTCGTTGCGATCGGAGTTGATTCACGATCGCAGCAACATTCATTTGACGGTGGTTCATTTGCCGGCCATGAACACGCCTCAATTCAGCTGGTGCCGAACGCGGTTGCCGCGGCAGCCACAGCCGGTTCCCCCGATTTTCCAGCCCGAGGTGGCAGCGCGCGCCATCGTGTGGGCGTCCACGCACCGGCGGCGCGAGGTGTTCGTAGCTTGGCCCACCGTAAAAGCAATTTACGGTCAGGACGTGGCGCCCGCTTACGCCGATCGCTATCTTGCCAAAACAGCTTACGACGGGCAGGAAACCAACCAACCCGTCCCCGCGAATCGTCCCGACAATTTGTTTGAACCGGTGGACGGCGATTTTTCGGCGCACGGTATCTTCGACGACCGCGCCCATCCGTTCAGCATGGAGAGCTGGCTGGATCTGCATCGTGACAAGGTTCTGTATGGCGGCGGCTTGTTGCTCGGCTGCATGGCGGCGATGTTGTGGAAGCGATGAACGCCCTGGCCAAAATTTCGTCGCTCAGGAGGGTGGACGTCGAAGTCCGGGAGGGCCGCTTTCAGCGCTGGCTTTCGCTGATCGCGGGGCTCTCGAGCGTCCTGAGCGGGCTGGAGGTCGCCTACGAACATTATCGCGGCGGATACAGCCGGCGCGTGATGTACACGCCCGTCATCCTCAGCGGTGCGTTGATGGCGGGAGGCATCGCGGGCTTCTTCAGCCGCAAGGCCGCGCGCACTTTTTTACCGGCTATCTCCGGCGCTACGCTGGCGGACGGAGTCATCGGTTTCTATTTTCACGCCCGCGGCATTGAGCGGAAGCCAGGCGGATGGCGCCTCCCGGTTACAAATATGGTGATGGGGCCGCCCATCTTCGCCCCGCTGCTGTTCGGGGTGAGCGCTTATCTTGGCTTGATTGCCTCCCTGCTGAAACGCGGCGAAAAATCAGGAAAAGGGTTGGTCCCGTTGCCGGCGCACTCGCACCACTGGGCTCGCGCGCTGACAGGCCGGCACGAACGGATCGGCCGCGTCCAGGACATTCGCGAGGGGCGTTTTCAACAGCAGATGATCGCGGCCACCATGGTCTCGGCCTTCTTCAGCGGCTTTGAAGCGTGGTATTCGCATTACAAAAACAATTTCCGCTACAAAGCCCAATGGACCCCCATTATCATTGCGCCCCTGTTGATTGCGACAGGAGCGCACTCTCTGAAGAATCCACGTACGGCGCAGACCTGGCTGCCGGCTATTTCCGCAATCGCGATGTTGGATGGCGCCGCCGGTTTCTTCTATCACGCGCGCGGCGTGGTTCGCCGGCCGGGCGGGTTGAAAAAGCCGCTCTATAATGTCATCTACGGTCCGCCGGTCTTCGCGCCACTGCTCTTCGCGGCGTGCGGATTCCTGGGAATTCTAGCCAGCCTGTTGCGAAGAGCGCCTCGCAAAATGTCATGAGTAAATCTCAACCGGGCTACTATCCTGGATTTCACACGCTCGATCAAAAAGGCTACTGGGATGCCGCGACGCGAAAAGTGGTCCTGGACCGCGTCCACAATGTCCCCCAAATCCGGTTCTTCAATCCCGAGCAGGCGCGGCTGATGGAAGCCATCTGCGCCCGCATCATTCCCCAAGACGATCGCGACGAAGCGCATAAGATCCCGATCGTTCCGTGGATCGACGAGCGCCTGTTCGCCGATCGGCACGACGGCTATCGGTTCGAGAACATGCCGCCGGATCGGGAAGCATATCGGTTGGGGCTTCGCGGCATCGAAGAGATCGCCCGCCATTTGTACGGCCGAGGCTTTTGCGATATCGGAGCTGGTGAACAGGATCAGCATTTTCGAAACGCTGCATGATGCGCGTCCCCAAGCCGCGCACGAAATCTGGAGACAAATGCCAGTCCATCGATTCTGGATGCTGTTGGTGCAGGACTGCATCACCGTCTACTATTCGCATCCTTGGGCGTGGGATGAAATCGGATTCGGAGGCCCAGCCTATCCGCGCGCTTATATGCGCCTGGAGCGTGGCGAGCCGGAGCCTTGGGAGAAAGACGAGAAGCGCCACGAATGGACCGCAACCGGATCTGCGCTGTCCGAAAAGTTCACGCACGTGGCCGGCCTCGCCGAACATCGCGGCGGCCCGCAAGGGGGGACGCATTGAGCTCGCAGTCAGTGATACCGAACGGAGCGTCCCCGCACATGCTCGGCGCCGATGCAGACGAATTCAAACCCCCATGCGCCGCTTCGCCGATGGCGAGGAGGTGGATTACGCGATCGTCGGAGTGGGCGCGGGCGGCGGCGTTCTCTTGCAGCGTCTGGCCCGCGCCGGCTTTCGCGTTGTCGGATTCGATGCCGGCCCATTCTGGGATACGGAGCGCGACTGGGTGAGTGATGAAACGGGCTCGCACAAGCTGTATTGGAACGACAAACGGATCACCGGCGGCGAAGATCCCCTGGCTCTGGGCGCGAACAACAGCGGCAAGGGCGTGGGAGGCGGCACGGTTCATTGGGCTTCTTTCACACCGCGATTCCATCCTTCGGATTTTCAGACTCACACCTTGGACGGCGTGGGCGCGGATTGGCCGCTCTCGCTATTGGGATCTCAAGCCGTATTACGAACTCATGGAGAAAGAGCTGCCTGTGTCGGGGCCGTATTTCCCTTGGGGCGATCCACACAGCTATCCCTATGGACCGCACCCAATGGGCGGAGTCGGCGACGTCGCTCATCCGCGGGTGCACGAAGCTTGGCATCGGCGTGAGCGCAGGCGGACCGGTTGCCATTCTCAGCGGCTCGCGCGCGGACCGGCCTCATTGTATCTACCGCGGATTTTGCATCCAGGGCTGCAAAGTGGGCGCCAAAGCCAGCACGTTGATCACGCACGTGCCGGATGCGATGGCGAACGGCGCGGAAATCCGCGCGCAACAGCATGGTGTCGCGCGTGCATCTCGGAAAGAACCGCCGCGTCACCGGCGTCAGCTACTTCGATTCGGAGGGCCGCGAGCATTTTCAGAAATCCAAGGCCGTGGTGGTGGCTGGATACGCCATTGAGACGCCGCGGCTGCTGTTAAACTCCGGCCTCGCAAACTCCAACGGACAAGTGGGACGTTACCTGATGGCCCAAGCGGGAAACGTAGTGCTGGGGCGTTTCGATGAATTGGTCCGCATGTACAAAGCTCCGCCGGCGCACGCCCTCACCGAACATTTTTACGAGACCGATGCCAAGCGCGGATTTGCGCGCGGCTTCGCCGTGCAGACTGTGGGGCCTTTACCGATCGCATTCGCGAAACAGATGATGACGGCGAAAGGCGCCTGGGGCTGGGGGATGCGCCGTCTGATGATGGACTACAACCACTGGGCTTCGCTGGGACTGCTGGGCGAAATCCTGCCGAACGCGGACAATCGAGTCACTCTTGCGGAAGAAAAAGATCAGTGGGGATTGCCGGTGGCAAAGGTCACCTTCAATCTCTATGACAACGACAAAAAGCTGATCGAATATGGCAAACAGAAAGTGATGGATATCATGTGGGCCGCCGGTGCAAAGGAGGTCGTGCAGGAGGCGCGATATGCTCATCTGGTGGGCGCCGCGCGCATGGGACGCGATCCGGCGGAGTCCGTGACGGATCAGTTCGGCCGCACTCATGAAATCGCCAATCTTTTCGTCTGCGACGGCAGTCTGATGCCCACTCAGGGCTCGGCCAATCCGGGTCTCACGATTATGGCGCTGGCTGCGCGAATCGCGGATTACATGATCGCGCAAGGAGACCGCATCTTCACGTCCGATCGGCGCGACATGGAAGCACCGCCAATACGGCGCGATCTTGCACCGCCCAATACCTGGGGACACGGCATGCCGGCGGTGTGAATCATGAGCTCCGCACCGCTCATCGATGACGTTCGCGTATCCGCCTACACCGTACCAACTAAAACGCCGGAATCGGATGGGACGCTGGAGTGGAGCGAGACAACCATCGTCCTGATGGAAATTTCCGCTGGCGGCAAGACGGGACTCGGGTACAGCTATGCCGACACCGCCACCGCTCACCTGATCCACCATACTCTGAGTCCGAAAATCAAAGGCGGCGACGCCTTCGCGATTGGAGAGCTGTGGCAGAAAATGGGGATTGCCGTGCGAAATCTGGGCCGATCCGGAATCACTAGCATGGCAATCGCGGCTGTTGACAACGCACTATGGGATTTAAAGGCGAAGCTGCTGGAGGTTTCGGTGGCATCGTTGCTCGGCCCGGTACGGTCGCACGTGATGGCGTACGGCAGCGGCGGATTCACGTCTTACTCGGAACTGGAACTCCTGGACCAGATGACCGGCTGGGTGGCGAGCGGCATGCGTGCGGTGAAAATGAAGATCGGCCGCGATCCGGCGAGCGATCTAAAGCGCGTTGACTCGGTTCAGAAGGCAATTGGATCGCAGGCGGAGCTTTTCGTGGACGCCAATGGAGCTTACACGCGCAAGCAGGCTCTATCCCAGGCCCGCCGCTTCGCTGAGATGGGCGTCACATGGTTTGAAGAACCGGTATCTTCCGACGATCTGGACGGGCTGCGGCTGATTCGCGATTCCGGGCCGCCCGGCATGAACATCGCGGCGGGCGAGTACGGATACAACGCCTGGTATTTTCGGCGGATGCTGGCGGCCGGCGCCGTGGATGTTCTGCAGGCCGACGCCACCCGCTGCGGTGGAATCTCGGGGTTTCTTCAGGCAGATGCCCTTTGCGAGGGTCACTCGCTGCCCTTGTCGGCGCATACCGCGCCGTCCGTTCACGCCCACGTCTGTTGCGCGGCTCAACGCGTCATTCACACCGAATATTTCTTCGACCATGTACGGCTGGAACAAATGGCGTTTGATGGCGCCATCCAGGCTGTGGATGGAATGCTCCGGCCCAACCTCGATCAACCGGGATTCGGCTTGATCTGGAAGCAGGCCGACATGCGGCGTTTTCAAACCTACGCTAGCCAGGGATGAATCGAGTTGTACTGTTCGTGGGGCCGAACGGAGCAGTACAACTCTTCGGCGTCAAATTAGTCGGCGTCAACGGCGAGAGCGGCCGTTCGACGAAAATTTGAACGTTTCGGACGAAGCGGCGCGATGCTACGTCCTGGGGATGTTGCTCCCGCGGCGCACATATTAGGCAGCAGAAAGTGCATAACGCGCGAATAAGTAACCAGCAGCTGGCGGCGAAGGCCAGCAAGCCCAACGCTCCCAAGGCGGCTCCCGTTGCGTCGTCGCCGGCGGCACGATGCCAGCATGACTGCCCGGTCGCTTCCTTGCTTCCTTCCGTTCTCGGCTGCTGGGGGATTAGTCGGCATGGGGTGGGACCGGGAATTTCGGGACTCTGTCTCGCCATTGCCGCACCACTGGAACACGCAACGAAAAACATGTTCGTACACTTTTTTCTCTAAGCTCGCCAGGATCAATCGTGTTGACTGTAGAACTACGTGTGAAATGTCGATAGACGGAACATAGCCCACGCAAGGGTAAAGGAGTTGTTGCATGAACATGCGCTCGCTATTTAGTGCGTTTTCCTCGGATCTTGCCATCGATCTCGGCACCGCCAACACGTTGGTTTATGCCAAGGGCAAGGGCATAGTCGTAAACGAGCCCTCCATTGTGGCAATCAATAAGACCAACGGCGAGGTGGAAGCGGTCGGCAAGGAAGCCAAAGAAATGCTGGGGCGCACTCCAGGGAACGTCGTCGCCATCCGGCCCATGAAGGATGGCGTGATCGCCGACTTCAAGGTCACCGAGCGTATGCTCCACTACTTTATCCTGAAGGCGCACGGCCGCAAGATGCTGGTTCATCCTCGCATCGTTATCGGTGTGCCCAGCGAAATCACGCAGGTAGAAAAGCGCGCTGTTATCGACTCAGCCACGCGTGCCAAAGCCAGCGAGGTGCATTTGGTGGACCAGGCCATGGTGGCTGCTAATGGCGCCGGCATGCCTGTCACTGAACCCTGCGGAAATATGGTGGTCGATATTGGTGGAGGCACCACCGATGTGGCTGTCATCTCTTTGTCCGGTATTGTCTACGCCTGCTCGGTACGTGTGGCTGGAAACCAAATGGACGATGCCATTATGGGATTCTTAAAACGCAAGTACAACCTGCTGATCGGCGAGCGCACCGCCGAGGCGATCAAAATTCAGATTGGGTCGGCCTTTCCGCTGGACAAGCCCCTGACGATGGAGGTTAAAGGCCGTAACTTGATCGAAGGAGTGCCAAGGACGCAGATCATCGACGACACCGAGATCCGTGAGGCTCTGTCTGAGAGCGTGACCACCATTGTGAACTCGATCCGCGTCGCGCTGGAACGGACGCCTCCTGAACTCAGCGCCGATATCAGCGATCGCGGAATCGTCTTGACCGGAGGCGGCGCATTGTTGAAGAACTTGGATGAGCGCATCCGTCAAGAGACAGGATTGCCCGTATCCATAGCCGAGGATCCTCTGGCAAGCGTCGTGTTGGGAACAGGGAAAATGTTGAACGACTTCAAGTTGCTCCGACGAGTGGCCATCGAGTAGCCACGCGCGTGGGCAATCCCTCCAAAGCGGTCGGTGCCGTCGTGGGAGATTGCTAACAGGAAGTCGATGGCATCTTGCGATCCTGGATCTTCCCCTGGTCTTCAGCGCACCGGACGTACCGCTCCAGGCCGGCTAGGTCGAGCGTGCGCTGCTCCACGAGGTTCCAGCCGGCCGGCGCCGGTGGCAATGCCTTCAATCGCGGAACGAATAGACCGTGGCTGAGTTCGATCACCGCCGCCCCGGCAACAATAAGCCACAATACCTTCATGGCGAAGCCCTTCTATAACCAGCTATAGAAGCATCTTTGGCCAAGCCCGCGCGGATGCCAATCGGCACGCGCGCCCTTTCCCAAAACCCTGTGGCACAATCGAGTCATATGCCGCTTGCCCGCCCCTGCTGCATTTTTCTGTTATTCTCCGCCAGCCTCGCGGCCCAGAAGCAGCCCTTCGATGTGCAGTCCCTGCTCAAGCTCGCGCGGATTCAGGAACCACACGCTTTCCCCCGACGGCAAAACGGTCGCGTTCACCGTCCAGACCGTCGATCTCGACGCAGAACACCAAGCCCAAGCAGATCTACACGGTCCCGCTGAACGGCGGCTGCGCCGCGCCAGATCACGACCGCAAGGCACCGACAACGAACGGCCCGCGTGGTCGCCCGATTCCAAGCAAATTGCCTTTATTTCGGATCGCGGCGGCTCGTCGCAGGTCTGGATCATGAACGCGGACGGATCCGAACGCGCACCAGATCACCAGTCTCTCCACCGAAGCCGGCGGCATCCTGTTTTCGCCCGACGGCAAGAAGCTGGTGTTCACCAGCGAGCGTCTATCCCGGATTGCCCGGACGACGCCTGCAACAAGAGCCGGCTGGATGCGGAGAAGGCCAAGAGCAAAGTCAAGGCCCGCATCTACACCACGCTGCTGTACCGTCACTGGACCGAATGGCAAAGCAAGCGGCGCCCGCACCTGCTGGTGGTGGATGTGGCCGGCGGCCCGGTGAAAGACCTGACGCCCGGCGACCGCGACGTCCCGCCGTTTTCGCTCGGCGGTCCCGACGATTACGCCATCTCGCCCGATTCCAAGGAGGTCTGCTATCGCGATGAACGCCGATCCGGTGCCGGCCACCAGCACCAACTCGGATCTGTTCGTGGTTCCGATCGCCGGCGGCGATGCGGTCAAAATCACCACCAATCCCGGCGCCGACGAAAGCCCGCAGTATTCGCCCGATGGCAAGTATCTCGCTTATCGCAGCCAGGCTCGCGGCGGTTATGAGAGCGACCGCTGGCGCCTGATGGTGCTCGATCGCGCCACCGGCCACGTCAACGTGCTCACCGATACGTCTGGACCGCTGGGTGGAAAGCTTCACCTGGTCGCCCGATTCCACGCGCTTGTTCTTCACCGTGGAGGATCGCGGCCGCGCAGACTATCGAAATGATTCCGGCCACCGGCGGCGGCCACGCAGCATTGTCGTCAGCGGCGCAAGCACGCTTGGACGACATGCAGTTCACCTCCGACGGCAAGACCATGATCTACACCGAGCAGAGCGGCTCGGCGCCCACCGAGATTTATCGCGCCAGTTCCGGCGGCGGCGACGCCCGTCGCGCTGACGCATTTGAATGACGCGCTGCTGGCGCAATGCCCGCTCACGCCGCTCGAAGATTTTTGGGTGGACGCCGCCGATAAGACGCGCATCCAGAGTTTCGTGGTGAAGCCGCCGAATTTCGAGCCGAATCGAAAATATCCGGTGCTGTTCCTGATCCACGGCGGCCCGGAAGGCGCCTGGGGCGAGAGCTGGACCTATCGCTGGAACGCGCAGGTGTTCGCCGTCGGCCGGCTACGTGGTCGTGATGCCGAATCCGCGCGGCTCCACCGGCTACGGCCAGAAATTCACCGACGACATCAAGCGACGATTGGGGCGGCAAGCCGTTCGACGACATCATGGCCGTGGCGGATCACGTCGCCACGCTGCCCTATGCCGACCCCGATCGCATGGCGGCGGCCGGCGGCTCCTACGGCGGCTACATGATCGACTGGATGCTGGGCCACACGCAGCGCTTCAAGGCGCTGGTGTCGCACGCCGGCGTCTTCGATCTGCGCAGCGAATTCGGCGCCGACCGAAGAGCTGTGGTTTCCGCTCTGGGAGTTCAACGGCATGCCCTGGGACAATCCGGATTTGTACGCGAAATGGTCGCCCAGTTACTTCGTCAAGGATTTCAACACGCCGACGCTGGTGATCCACGGCGAGCAGGATTTCCGCGTGCCGTACACGCAGGGCCTGCAACTGTTCACCGCGCTGCAACTGCAGAAGGTGCCGTCCAAGCTGCTGATTTTCCCCGACGAAGGCCACTGGGTTCTGAAGCCGCAGAATTCGGTGCTGTGGTACAACACGTTTCTCGAATGGATGGGCGAATGGACCACGAAGCCTGCGCAACCCGCTGCGCCTCCTGCGGCAGCGGCGCCCGCGCCGGCACACTGACATGAAGCGCGATAAGCCACAAAAGACTAAGTCGAAGCCATCCACCAAGAAGCTTCCTAATCGCGAAGCCATCCTCTCCAAGATGCCACGCGTGGGAGACAGTGGCCGCATTTTGGAGGAAGATCGTTCGTAGGGTACACCCGAAAGGATCGCCGATGTCTGGAACTCAGATTATTGGGGGTGATCGTCCTATCGGTGATCGCGTGGGTCATTTACGAATCGCTCACCGGCGCTTCACAACGGTAGGACGCCCCATACCCGACTGTTCTTGCACTATGCGGGAGACCGTGTTCAGGCTGATCCCAATCCGTCTGAGCCTGCTACAGTAGCTCCGATGACCCGCCCGCGCCTCACCGATGCCACGCGCCTGTTCTTCCGCGTCGGCGTCACCGTCTTCGGCGGCGGCGATCCCACCATCGCAATCCTGCAGCGCGAGTTCTACCGGCGGGAGTGGCTGAGTCCCGAGAAATTCGCAATCGCGTTTGGACTCGCCCGGCTCACGCCCGGCACCAACGTGCTCGCCTTTTGCGCGGCCGCCGGCTGGTACCTGCTGGGACTCGGCGGCGCGCTCGCGGCCGTGCTTGCCATCACGATTCCGGCGTCGGTGCTGGTAGTCTGGCTAACGCGCGCCTACGATCTCACCACGCATTACCGGCTGGCGCAATCCATCGCGAACGCTCTGCTCGCCGCGGCCGTCGGCACCATGATCGGCGCGGCTTTGCTGCTGGTCCGAACGCAATGCAAGCCGGGCCAGTGGCTGAAGCCCATTGCTATCTCCACCGGCGCATTCCTGCTGGCCTTCGTTGCCAAACTGACGCCGCTGCAGGTGATCGGCGTGGCGGCCATTGTGGGTTTCTTCTGGACCGAAGCATGAACGTTGTCCTTCTTTATCTGCTGCTGCTGAAAGCTACGCTGACATCCTTCAGCGGCCTGGGATCGCTGCCCATGGTGCAGAACGATTTCGTGGCACACCGCCACGTGCTCACCGATCGCCAGCTCAATACTGCCGTCGCCGCCGGACGCATCGGTCCCGGACCGCTCGGAATTTACGTCGTCAGCCTGGGATACCTGGTGGATGGCGCGCCCGGAGCCTGCGCGGGCTGGCTCGCCATGATCACGCCGGCTTTCCTGATCATCCCCATGCTGCGCTTCCTGGGAGCTCGCGCTGAACACCCGCGCGCCCGAGCGGTGGCTCGCGCGGTCCTCTTCGCCGGGGCCGGCTTGATGGTCTCCGCCGCGGTTCCCCTGGCGCGCGACGCCATCAGCAATCCGCTCGCACTGGGGGTCTTCGCCGTCAGTTTCCTGCTCATCGCATTCGCGCGCATTGATTCGCTGTGGGTGATGCTGGGCGCGGCACTGGTTGGCGTGATCGCATTCCAATTCTGATATACTCAGCGTTTGTTGTAGCAATTGCAGTGCCTCTCGTATGCGGGATTTCCGATTAGGTGACATCATTGACGACCACTGCATCAAGTGCCGTCGCGTAACTAACCACGCCATCGTTTCGCTAGTCAATGCGGAGCCTGCCAAGGTGCGGTGCCGCACGTGTTATCACGATCATGACTATCGCCACGAGCAGGCCCCCCCGTCGAAAAAGGACTTGAAGAAAGCCGAGCTCTTCAAGGAAGTTCTGGCCGCCGCCGCTCCGGTGGGAGCCGCGGCCGAAGCAGTCATCGATGATCCGCCCGCCAGTCCCGATCCGCCCGCCAAGACCATCAAGAAGGTAGCCGCGCGCGGCAAGAAGGCGTGAGCGGCCAAGCGGCGCCCGGCACCTGGGACGCCGCCCTCTATCAGAACAAACATTCTTTCGTTTGGCGCTATGGCGCGAATCTTCTGGAGCTTTTGGATCCTCAACCCGGCGAGCGCATCCTCGACATCGGTTGCGGCACGGGCCAGCTCACCGCTGAGATCGCGCGATCCGGCGCGCAAGTCACCGGTCTCGATAGCTCGGCTGATATGCTGGCCGGCGCTCGCAAAAATTATCCAGAGCTTAGTTTTGTTTTAGCCGACGCCGCCGGCTTCGATTTTCCCGAACCTTTCGATGCAGTCTTCTCCAATGCCGCGTTGCACTGGGTGAAGAATGCCGAGGGCGCGGCGGCATCCATCGCACGCGCGCTACGCCCGGGAGGCCGTTTCGTCGCCGAATTCGGCGGCAAGGGAAACATCGCGAGCGTTCAATCTGCTCTGCGCGCTGTACTCGGCCCCATCGCCGATGAACAGAGCCCCTGGTATTACCCGAGCATCGCCGAGTACTCCACCGTTCTGGAGCGCCATGGCCTGGAAGTTCGCACTGCCAGCCTGTTCGCCCGTCCCACCGAGCTTCAAGGCGAAAACGGCATGGACGAATGGCTGCGGATGTTCACGCAGACCTATCTCAGTCACTATTCCTCAGAACGAGCTGACGAAATCGTTCAACAGTTGGTGGAACACCTTCGTCCTGCGCAGTATCGGGACGGCTTTTGGACGGTAGATTATCGCCGCCTTCGCGTGGTGGCTAACCGCATCTTTCAGATGAGGTGAAGATAAGGGCCTGGACTGCGGGATCGCCGTTGCGCCGCAATACCCGCTACGAGATCGTGCGATCGTAGCCTTCCTTACATCTAAGGGGCCTACTTAGATGTTAGCGATTTGTTACAACATGCAAGATCTCCGCACTTAGCACTTGAGTACTAAATAGGCCAGTATCATAATTGTTGTAACCTCGAAATGCTTTGTTGGGCCTATGAAAGGCTTCGAGCCGCTCGTGGTGGAGTGTCTCATCTCTGCCGGGCGCTTCGGAGTGCTACAACCGCTAATCTTCGAATATTGGGCCGTCTGGCCGGAGTCACCGCCGGTTTGGCTAGCATCGCCGTAGCCTTGTTTGTTCCGGCCCTGGTGTCCCCCCGCGCGATGGCTTGGCGTCCTCACTCGAACATCGAACGCCAGGTTCCCACCCCGGTTGCGTACGTCACCACGATGGTGACAACCGAAGTGAAGCGCAAAGTTTTTCCCTATTCCCTGGTTCCGGGGGGCGCCGAGAATGTGCACGAAGCCAGGGTCGCCATGACCGAGCCTGCCAATCGCGCAAATTATACTGACATGGATCTTGCTCAACTGAAGCAAGTGAAGCTAACGACAAATCTCTCCGGATATGTTTCGTATCGCTGGGGCGACAAGATTTATTGGACCAAGAAGCCCCTCACGCTTCGGGCCGGCGAGACTATTTTCACCGACGGTACGCACATCGTACGCGGGCGCTGCCTAAACTGCTATTCGGCGCTTCCCATGCTGCCGACGCGGCCGAATGAACCGTCGGCAAAAATCCTGGATACACCGGTCGAGATGCCCCTGACCGTTTACTCATTCCCCAAGCTGCCGGTGATGGCGCCGGAACTCCCCGTCCCGCCGGTCGAATTGACGCCGACAGTTCCGGCTCTGGCCCCAGTGTTATCCACTGTCGGCAAGACCGCCGGAGGAGGCTTTTGGTTTCCGATTCTTCCGATCATCCCCCCCATTCACAGGCATCCCAAACAGCCTTCCAGTCCGAGTTCTCCGCTGCCTCCCGGCCCGCCACCGGTTATTCCACCGGTGGCGATTGTGCCGGAGCCGCGCTATGGCTATTTGGCTTTAGCAGGATTTCTGGCGCTGCTCATTTATAACAAGCGGCGCCGCCCAGCTTAAGGACTAGCGATACCAGTCGCCGTCTCTGTGGTAATGTTCGCGGCCCCGCGAATATCCGGGATCATTCCATCCCGCCACATGTAACGGCTCCTGGAGGGAGAAGGTGATGGTCGAATCCGGAGGCACGCTGATTTCGTTGCCACGCGTTTCTACCTGCACTTGCCCTCCGGAAATGGCGCCGACGATATTGCCCAGCAGTCCGTCTCCGCTATTGTAAGCCCCGCTCGGCATGTTGAATTGCGGCCCGCTGGTATCCATCACATAACGCATTCCGTTCACGGTTACCGATTCCAGATCGAGCGCCATCTGATCGGGGCCGGTTTCGCGGACGATTAATTCAGCATAAGATCCCCGTGGGACCGCGATGTTACCGTTTCTTGCGAACACGTCGCGCGCCACGACACCCGGATAGATTCGCCCCCGGTCCCAGGTATGCAGGTTGATAGCTTGGTCCGTCTTCACCTGAATCTGTGTCCCCGGTAGAATTGTGTCGGCCGATGCGCAAATTTGCATGCCGATAAAAATGGCCGGTATCGCCCATATTAGATTCCGCATGTCTTGAATCTCCTTTCGCGTGATGAAGTGCAATATCGTTGCCAGGATTCAGGTAACTTACTGATAACGCGAACCAGCGATCACCAACTGAGGTTTTCACCCGAGGGACTTGGAAGACTGGAACACCGTAGCATGGACGTAACATGGCGTTCCCGGTGCTTTTTTTCGTCGCGGCAATGGCCGTCCGCGCGGACCAGACTCCGCTGCGCTCGGGCTGCGATACGGAAGACGACGTTGTTGCCAGCCTGCCGGCGGGCACACCTGTAGAAGTCCGCTTCCGTCTCTCGGACGGCTCGGATTGCTTCAAAATCTCCGCGACAATCGGCGGCCAAGATGTTTTGGGCTATGTTCCGGCGTCGGCGCTCACCGGTGTGGAGCGATATGATCACGAGCGTTCCTCCGCAGCCTCGGTGGACGTGCTGCGCGCTCTCGATCCAGTGGTCACCGAGACGAAGAAGGCCGTGGCGCTCACCGGCGATCCGGCCCTCAACCGTGCTCAACAATTGCTCGAAGCCAATCAGCCCGCGCAGGCGCTGGAGCAAATGCAGGTGGCCATGCGCAGGCATCCGCGCGATCCCAATGTGCTGATGCTGGCTGGCGTGGCCGCTTATCGATCCGATCAGCTCCGCGCCGCGCTCGACTATTGGAAGCAGTCCATGGACCTGGCGCCCAACAACACCTTGGCGGCCGTCTACCAGCGCGTGCAGCGCGAGGCGGAGTCCGATCACAGCGGCGACAAACTCTTCGGCGTACACGTGGCGCTGCGCTATGAGGGCGAAGCGCTGCCCGCCGACACCGCGCGCGCGATTCTGGCGACGCTTGATGATGACTATGCGAACATAGCCGCCCAACTGGGCTGTACGTCGGACGAGCGCATCGTCGCCATCGTGCAAAACCGCGCAGTCCTATCTGCGCAGCACCGGCGCCGCGGAATGGAGCGGCGGCCAATACGACGGACGCATTCATATTGCATGGACGGACGGAGCCCAGGTTGGCCCGGCAATGCAGCGAGCCCTGGCACACGAATTGGTACACGCCTGCCTGACCAGCATTCCGTCCGGCTCCACGCCCTGGCCGGCCTGGCTGCAGGAAGGGCTGGCGCAAAAGCTTTCGGGCGACACGCTGCCCGCCGCCGTTCGCGAACAACTGCGCCAACTCGCGCAAACCCATGCCATTCCGAAGCTGGAGAATCTGCGGCAGGACTGGTCGCGCATGAGCACCCAGAACGCGCTCGCGGCCTACAGCCTGGCGCTGGCCGCCGCCGACGCGCTCTATGACAATTACGCCAGCTATGGGATTCGCAATATCCTAGCCAACCCCGCATCTCTTCCCCGCATCACCGCGGACTTGGATTCCAAGCTCGGCCTCTAGAGACCGCTGCGAAGCGGAGCCGGCCGCTCGCGCTATCCTGGTATTTAAGCCATGCCTTTTGCTTCCATTCCCGAAGCCATCGAAGACTTTCGTGCCGGCCGGATGCTCGTCATCGTCGACGATGAAGATCGCGAGAACGAAGGCGACCTCACCATTGCGGCCGAAATGGTCACGCCCGAGATCATCAATTTCATGGCCCGGCACGCCCGCGGCCTGATCTGCCTCTCGCTCAGCCCCGAAATCTGCGACGCGCTTCAGCTGCCGCCCATGTCCTTGCGCAACAATTCGCGATTCGGCACCGCGTTTTGCGAATCCATTGAAGCGGCCGAAGGCGTCACCACCGGCATCTCGGCGGCCGACCGCGCGCATACCATTCGCGTCGCCATCAATCCGGCCAGCAAGCCAAGCGATCTGGCTCGCCCCGGCCATGTTTTTCCGCTGCGCGCGCGCGAAGGCGGCGTGCTGGTGCGGGCCGGCCAAACCGAAGCGGCGGTGGATCTGGCGCGGCTGGCCGGCCTGCGCCAAGGCGGCGTGATCTGCGAAATCATGAACGACGACGGCTCCATGGCGCGCGTGCCCGCAGCTCGCCGAATTCTGCCAAGCGCCACGACGTCCGCATGATCTCGGTGGCCGACCTGATCCGCTATCGCCTGCAAACCGAGCGCTTCATCCAGCGGCAATCGGAAGGCTGCCTGCACACCGAATTCGGCGATTTTAAGACCGTCGTCTATGCCAGCACCATCGTGCCCGAGCGGCATCTGGCGCTGGTGCATGGCGAGATCGCCGGAAAATCGGACGTGCTGGTTCGCATGCACGCGCACTGCATCTATGGCGACGTGTTCGGCTCCACCGATTGCGAATGCCACATGCTGATTCGCCGCTCCATGGAGCGCATCACCGAAGAAGGCGCCGGCGTGCTGGTGTACCTGCATCAAACCGGCCCGGGCTTTCGCAGTCACGCCGCTTATCGGCACGCCCGACGGCCAGAAACAATCGCAGCACGAAAGTGGCCTGGGCGCGCAGATTCTCTCCGATCTGGGCCTCCACACCATCCGCCTGCTCACCAACCATCCCCGCAAAATCGTCGGCCTGGACGCCTATGGCATCCAGATCACCGAACAAGTCCCGGTGTAGCTAAAGACTGTTGAGCCATCGCTTCATCCGTGTCCATCGGTGTTCATCCGTGGCCAGCTATTTCCTTTTCACGTGTCGGCCAGCTTTTTGCGATACCACCACGAGACGGGAACTTCCCGCATGCTACGCTCGTAGAGTCAGCAGAGAGGTTTTCATGATGACAACGTTTCGCCGTCTTGCCGTACTCCTTGCCCTGCCGCTGGGCGCGTTCGCCGCCGATCCGGCCCTTCTGCAAATGGTCTTGCCCGACTCGCAGGTGCTGGCCGGGCTCCAGGTTACGCAAGCCAAAAGCTCGCTCTTTGGCCAGTACGTGCTTTCGCACCTTTCGGTGAACGACAACAAGCTCCAGGAGTTCACCGCGCAAACCGGGTTCGATCCGCACCCACGACGTCAGCGAAATTGTGATTGCCTCGAATGGCAAGCAGAATAGTGCCGCCAACCACTGGCTGGTGCTGGCGGACGGCACGTTCAACGTCGCCCAGATCACCGCCGCAGCCCGAGCCAACGGCGGCGTTCCCAGCGTCTATCAAGGCGTGAATCTGGTGACGCATGCCGCGCCATCCAGTACGCAAGCAGCCACCGCGTTCGCATTTTTCGATACCACCACGGCCCTGGCCGGCGACATTACGTCCGTAAAGGCCGCCATCGACCGCAAGCAGAGCAACGCGCCCACCGATAGCACGGTGCTGGCCCAAGCCGAGCAGGTGAGCGCGAACAACGATTTCTGGTTCGTCACCCTGGTTCCGCTGTCGAATTTCTCCGGAGCCATCCCCAATTCCAATCTGAACGGCGCGATGCAAGGCAACCTGCTGGCCTGCTATCAATCAGGCCAGCGGCGGCATCCGTTTCGGCGACACCGTCACCATTTCGGCCGAGGCCGTTACGCGCTCGGAGAAAGACGCGCAGTCGCTGGTGGACGTGGTGAAATTCTTCGCCAGCCTGGTGCAGTTGAACAAGCAGAACAACCCCGCCGCCGGACAGGTGGCCACGTTGCTCGACTCGCTGCAGACCAGCACATCGGGCAACACCACGATGATCTCGCTGGCCATTCCCGAGCAGCAGCTGGAGCAACTGCTGAACAGCGCACGGCCGCACGCGAGAAAAGCCTCGTTGCGGGTCAACTGAGATTCTACTTCGAGGCCACCGCGCCGCCGGTTCGGACAAAGCGAAAAATTTCGAACACCGGCTGCCCGTTGCGATCCGGCACCGTTTCGAGGATGTGCTTCTCAAAACCGGCCGCGCGCGCCACACGGACGATCCGTTCATTGGTGCCCTTCACCTGCTCGAATGCCGGCGTATGGCCGATCCAAACGTCCTCCGCCAGACGCCGGATGAACCACTGGCGATCCGCTTCGGGGATGCCCGGCGCCAGAAACATCTGATCGGCAACTACCAAAGGAAGCCGATTGCGATGGAGTGTGACGAGCGGGTTCAGGATACCCCAGTCGTCCACGATCAGCTCCGGGCTTTGGATGCGGCCGGCTTCGTCGGATAGGCGAAAAATGGCATCGCTCCAACTCTTAGTGGCTCCATAGGCGGACAATTGGTAAAAGTACTCATTGGTCAGCAGCAGATTGTCCACACCCAGGAACAGAACTCCGCAAACCAGCAGGATCGTGCCGGCGTTCTTCCACTCCAGAGGGCGCCACGCCGCTGCCTCCACGAAAGCCACCGCCAGGAACCACTGCGGCAGCGGGTAGAGCAAGACCACGTGATGCGCGCCCAATCCCGCGTTTTGGGTGATCGCCATCTGCACCCAGGCCACCGCCATGGCGATCAGGCAGAATAGCAAGGTCTTGCGCGCGCGCGTAAGCCAAAGCAGCGGCGTCAGCGCCAGCGCCACCCAAAAAGCAGGCTCCATCTGGTTGTAGTAGTGATGGCGGAAGCCCACCAGCGAGTGAACTTGCCTCGGAAACATCTTCCAGCGCCGAATCAGATTCACGCGGCGTGCCGGGCGCCCAGGGTTCGTGCACCATATACTGCCACAAGAATCTCGCCGTCCCAAGTAATCCGCAGAGCGTGCAGGCGGGATGGAATTTGCGACAGCAGGAACGTCGAGTTGGAGCGAAAAGTATCAAAGTTCGAGACTGCATTGTAGGCCACCAGCGGCATCGCCCCTAGCAGCAATCCGGCAGCGGCCAGCCCCAAATTCCTGGGTGTGCAGCGCGACCACAGTTGCCGGGGGAACACGGCCAGGGTGGCCACGGCGAGGCCGCTGAAGAGCCAGAGGAAGAGCGCCTTGTCCCACAGCGCCAGTCCGAACCAGAAGAATGCCCAGAACAGCGTGGAGCGCTTTCCGGTGGAGGTGAATTTCAATAACATCGCCATGCCCAGCCAGGCGCGAGAAGATGCTGCAACGCCACCGGTCCCCAGTCATAACAAGTTGTCAAAAGATACACAGTGTCGGTGGCCAGCAACAGGCCGCCCACCCATGCCACTCTTCGGCCGTGCGCTTTTTCGAGAAACCAGATGAACAGCCAGACCGTCAAAGTGCCCATCAGCAATACCGGCAAGCGAATGGTCAGATAAGAAGGCCGGATGCGGTACAGGATGAAATAGTAGATCCAACTTTTTAGAGCCCCCAGGTACGACAGGAGCATCAAAGGAATCTCCTGGCCGAAAAGATGGGCCTGGAAGACGGTGGCGGAGGGTATATGAAAGACAGCGGTTGCGAATAGGACTTCGTCGTCTTGTATTCCTGCGAGCGGAAGAAAGGGTAGTCCTAAGCAGAAAAACAGGAGAGGAAGGACTATGGAAGGCCACCTACGTAGCTTGAGATTGGCTAAGGCAGTCATTCTCTGGAGCAAGTCCGTTCTGGAGCAAGTGGCCTGGAACTTCTAGCCAGCCTGGATCGACCAGTAGATCTCCTGGACGATCAACCTGTGGAAAGTGACGCACGCAGGGGAAATAATTACTAGCCCGAAGGTAATCAGTATACCGCACTGGTTACCGGAAGCGTCTGCCGCACGTCTTTCTGCGGTTGAAGCATAAACGTTTCCATGCGGGCGGTCGATATGACGCAAATGTCAGGTGCGAAAGAGCGATTCGGAACGGCGCCGACGGGCCGCGGGCAACCCGAAGGCAAAAAATTTGTCCTGGCACTTGAATTGCTGAGGGGATGTGGTATGATTTTGAGAGCCAAACTGCTGAGAACCTCTCCGGCCGATGGGCGCTGCCATCGGGCTGACCGTGACTCATTAAGTCCGTTAAGCTTCAGAGTTTACCCTAGTTCAGTAATTTGCTGTAACGGCTTGAACCTTTCGAGAGGCTCCCGCGTCTAAACGTGTTGATGGTGGTAAGTAAGAAAGTGAAGTAACTAATAAGAAGAAGGAGAGTTAACCCTATGACGAAGACCGAGCTAAACAAATTTAAAGAAGTCCTGGAAACTAAACAGGCTGAGTTGGCGCAGGTACTACGGAACCGTGAAGGAATTGCAATCGAGAAGAGCCCGGACGCGCTGGATGAAGTCCAGAACGCCGCCGAACGGGAACTTGCGATTCGCAATTTGGATCGCGAATCTAACCTTTTGCGTAATGTCCGCGCGGCGTTGCACCGCATAGACGAAGGCACCTTCGGGGTGTGTTTGCACTGCGAAGAGGACATTAGTGTTAAGCGTTTACATGCCGTTCCCTGGGCAGCCTATTGCATCCAGTGCCAGGAAATCGCGGACCGGAACCAGGAAGAAGGGTCCGATTCGCTCGACGACATTCTCGTTCACGCAGCCTAATCGGTAGCTCGCGCGTTAGTGCCCGGTATCCGAGTGGGGAGATCGTAAGAGGGGACGGAAACGTCCCCTTTTGCATTATGCTTCCCTTGAAATCATCGACATCATCCTGCCCGCCGCCTCCCGATCCCTCCGGTACGACTCAAAGAGTTCCGGATTGCAACACGAGCACAAGTCCAGCCGCGCTAATCTGTCCCATTCTGACGCCATTTCGTCCCAGCTGCCGACACGTCGTCTCCACCAAATCAATTTTGGTACGGCCGGAAAAACCAAATTGGGCCGACACCTCGGGACCCACCTCGAAACAGCAACCGGCCGATTCCGGGCCCGATCGCCACCACCAGATCCTCGGGCTCGCTGCCAAACTGCTGACGCATCGCTTCCACGGCTTTGGACGCAATCTCCGACACCACGCCTCGCCATCCGGCGTGAATCGCGGCCACCGCCCGATTTTTCGGGTCGGCGATCAGAATCGGGAGACAATCCGCGGTCCGAATCGCCAAGCCGATCCCGGGCGCGTTCGAGATCAGCGCGTCGCCCTCGCCTTGGGGGCCGGCTGATTCCACAAGCAAAATTCGGTCGGAGTGAATCTGCTTGGCCGTCGCCAAGGGCCTCGCACCAGGCCATCCGGCACTGAGCCGAGTTCCGAACCCGTGCTGGAGCCACGGCAAAGTGTCCAGCGTCTCCGCTCGAAAAACGTCGTCGCTGCCCCGCCGGAACAAAGCCCATTGTAACCTGGACTGACATTCGGGCCGTCGTTACTGTAGAGTAGAGAGAAGGAGATTCGTTTCACATGCTTGAAAGTATCGGAATGCCGGAGTTGCTGGTGATCCTGGTGTTGGCTGTTCTGTTGTTCGGCTCCAGCAAGATTCCGGAGCTTGCGAAGGGTTTGGGCGAGGGAATTCGCAACTTCAAACAGTCGATGAAGGAATAACTGGCCAGACGAGCTAATCGACTGCCGTCGTAAGCTCTACCAGTTAGTTGCTTCTCCACCGCCTGCACCAGGTCCCTGGTGCGGACCGGCTTGGCCAAAAAATCCTGCATCCCGCACGCGGATCGAACGCGCGCGATAGTCGTCGGAGCAATTGGCCGTCACCGCGATGATCGGCGTTTCCCCATAACCGGGCACTTGACGAATCTGCTCCACCGTTTCAAAGCCATCCCAACCGGGCATCTGCAAATCCATTAGGATTACGTCGAACCGCGACTTGGAAGCCGCCTCCAGCGCTCGCCGGCCGTCGCCGGCGCATTCCACCTCGAAGGATTGTCTTCGCAAGGCATGGCTCGCGATGGTCTGGGCGATGACATTGTCGTCCACAACCAACACGCGCCCGCGGCTCTTCTTCACCTCCGCAACCCGCGTGCGAGAATCCATCGGCAGCTTGAACCGCAGCGTGACCGTAAATGTGCTTCCCTTTCCCAATTCGCTCTCCACGGCAATGGACCCATCGAGCAAAGCAATCAGCTTTTGAGCCACGGCCAAGCCCGAGCCCCATCCCGGCGTGATTTCTTGACAGTCCCGTCTCCAATTGACGAAAGCTCTCAAAAATCTCGGTCAGTTGCTCGGGAGCAATCCCGATGCCCGTGTCGTGGACCCGCAGGGTCAACGTGTACGTTCCGGTTCACGCTCGGCAACCGCGAAAGCCGCCACTTCCACCTGGCCCTCCGCGCGTGAACTTGACCCCATTGGCCACCAGGTGCCAGAGAATTTGCCGCAAGCGCAGCGGATCGCCCACCACCATCTCGGGCAGGCTGGTGTCCAGCGCGGGATTCAAGCGCAGCCCCTTCCCCTCGCGCCTTGGGAGCAAACTCACCCAGGACGCCCTGGAGCGTGTCTCGAAGCGAGAACTCGGTTTCCTCCAGCAATACCCGGTTGGCGGCGAGCGCCGAATATTCGAGCGTCACGTTCAGAATTTCGAGCAGGTTCTCGGCGCACAGGCGCGCCGCAGGCCACGTATTCGCGTTGATCTTCGGTCAGCGGCGTTTCGAGCAGCAGATCCGTCATCCCGAGTATCCCGCTCAATGGCGTGCGGATCTCGTGATTCAGGCTGGCGAGGAACTGCCCCTGTACTTCTCGAAGTTCATCCATTTCAATGAAAATCCGTTTTCGACGAGGACGGCCTATTTCAGACATCGGCACGCGTGCCGGTCGTCTTTAGGTGGATCGCAGGGGCGGCCTTAGGGGGTGGTTCGAATGGTGGTTGTCCGGCGGATACCGTTCGGGTCCAGAATGCTGTTGACCCCGCCGTAGATGAGGAAGACAGTCACATCGGCTGGGGGCGCATTCGCAGGCACTTTGACGTTAATCTGCCAAAGACCCGCGAATCCAGGCGCCAGCCCCGAGAACTGGACATCGCCGGCCGGAACGAAGCCCGAATTGATGAAAACCTGGGGCGCGTCCGGCGTGCCGACAATGCCCTGAGCCGCCTGCCCGTCTGTAGGCATTCCACTGACAGCGCCCTGCCCGGTGGCGTACAGCGTGACGATACTGCCGGCCTTGGCTGGATTCGCGCCGTTGTTCAAAGAGCCATCCTGATTGAGCGCGACCAATCTGCCCTGAGCCGCTGCCATCGACCGTGAACAGCCCGGGCGACTCGGCGTCGATCTGGAACAGCCAGCTTGCCAGCACCTGGCCGGTAGAAACGCGCGAAACCTGGATCTCCTCCAGCCCGCCCACGGGCGTAGCGCCTGGAACCTGGAAGTTGATCTGGCTGGGCGAGACGTAGAATAGCGGCGCGGGTGTTCCGCCTACCGACACTTGAATGTCGCCGAGGCTGTGGTGCGCTCCTCCGAAAGGCGCCGATGGAAACGCAAAAATGGTAGCCAGCATTCCCGGCGCGAATCGGCCAAAGAAATTGGCCGCGTTCCCCGAGAGTTGGCCTGGCACCCCGCCGGCCGAAGTAGTGTAGTCGATCGCGGGGAAATAAAACGCAACGCGATTGGCCCCGCCTTCGGCAATCACGGGATTGCCATACGGATCGGCCGCCACCGAGACGGGCCCAAAGGAGCTCAGCGGTCGCGCTGGGCTTCGCGTTCTCGATCACCGAAACCCCGCTCGCATATTGCAGCAGCTGATTTCCGTACGTATTGGCGACCCAGATTGCGCCGCTCGGCGGATCGACGAAAACGCCGTACGGATTGTTCAGGCCGGCGATGGAAAACAGCACCGCGGGATTGTCGCCTGCCGTGGGCACGCTGGGCAAAACTGCGATGCGATTGTTGCCCGTATCGGCGACATATAGTTGATCGCTCGCATCGAGCGAAATCAAATGCGGCCCGGCGAGCAGGCCCGCGAGCGACGAACTGAAATTGGGCTGGCCGAAAACATTGCTCGCCGACTCACCGGACTCAAAATCGCGCGCCTTGTTTCCTGAAATAGAGAACGCGATTGGCTAGAGGATCGGACACCACCAGGTCTCCGGCGGCGGTAAATGCAAGCCCATAGGTGCTGCTCATGGTCTGCGCGCTCACGTCTTTGATCGGCTGTCCAACCAGGCTGGTTTGCCCCAGAACCAGATTCGCTTGGGGCAATCCGGCGGCGGTTTGCGCGAAGGGCGCCGGAAACCGGACTACGCGCGCATTGCAGGCGTCGGCGACGTAGAGATTGCCGTTCGCGTCGACTGCCAGTCCCTCCGGCGACCAAAGCCCCTGCGCATTGGCCTGCGTCGCGCTGTTGCTCGGGTAGTTCACTAGCGCGGTGGAAAGGTCCGGCTGGCCGATCACCAGGTCGGCCGGAGCACCGGCATTTAGCTTTCGATAATCCCGATAACCCAGGACGCGATTGTTGAGCGGATCGGCGATGTAGAGATGCGGCGGCGTTGACGATCCATCGATCGCCACGCTCCCGCCCAGCACGAAGGGCAGCGACCCGTGCACGCTGCAGGAGCGTGTATTGCCACTGAACCCGACCTCGCGGCCATCGATCCGGTTGAGCGCATCGTATTGGAAGTTGGACTGCCCGAGCAGGCGCGTCGCGGTGCTGAATGTGCCGGCCTCGAGTTGCGGAAATGCGAGCAGCCGGTTGTTTCCCGAATCGACGACATAGAGTTGGTGGCCGTCGAAGGCCGCGCTCACCGGACCGCCCACGAATGGGTCCGGCTGAGGTCCCGCGAACGTCGCCGCGTTGGGTCGTGGCAGGCCCTGATTGGATTGCGCGCCCGCGAAACTCACTTGCCCAATCACGGTCTGCGCGGGCGGCGAAAATGCGGAGCTCTCGATCGGCCATTGCTCGAAGGGATTGTAGCCGAGGATGCGGGCATTGCCGGTATCGACGACGTAAGGATTGCTTCCAACAAAGAAAATCGCCTGCGGCGGGACCGCGTGGCCGTTGCTGTCCACCGCGCCGAGGGTGCTCTCGCTCACTTGCGGAGCGTTCGGCGTGCTGACGACGCCCATCACGCGCACGCTCGCTTGCCCAATCGCAAACGGGGGCGCATACACCACCACGCGGTTCGAACTATCGGCGATGAAAAGCCGGCCCTTGGGATCGAATGCCAGCCCGGCGGGTTGCGAAAGATAATTCTTCCCGCCGCGCGTTAGATTGATGGGCAGCGACGTCGACGAAAAATCGTTCTGCCCCAGGACGAGATCGGCGGCAGGCTGGTTGCTCGCTCCCGCTGCCAACTCGCTAGCCGGGTATCGCAGCACCCGATTGTTGCCCGCATCGGACACCCACAGATTCCCTTGTGCATCGAACGCGAGGCCAGCGCGAAATACCCCGCTGCCGTTGGCAAGCGCCAGCGTGGTGGCGGTGGGCGCGGTCCGGCCGCCGTTGGCCGAATAGCTGTTGAGATCGGGCTGGCCGATGATCAAATCGACAGCCAGCAAGTCGCTGGTTTGCGCGAACGGCGCGGGATAGCGCAGCACCCGGTTATTGCCCGCGTCGATCACATAGAGGTTGCCCTTCGCATCCACGGCGAGCCCGACCGGGCTAGTGAGCCCCGTGCTCAAATCGCCGCGCGGCCCTTCGGGCGATGTGGAAACCAGATCGCGCTGGCCGATCGCCAGATCCGCATAATCGCCGTTGGTAAATCCGGAGGCGCTCTTCCACGCCAGCACCCGGTTGTTGCCGAAATCGGCCACGTAGAGAATGGGCGGCGTCACCGACAGGTCTAGCGCGACAGCCTGGGGATTGTTGAATTCCCTGCCCTCCACCAGGTTGGGCGCGATCTGGGTCAGCACTCCTTGTTGCTGCAAGACGGCCTGTCCGACAATACGCGAAGGCGCAGGATTGAAAATGGTCTGCGCGTCCATGGACGGGATGGGCAACTGCAAGGTCGCGAGCAGAAGCGCTGCAGGAAATATTCTGATGTAGGCCACTAGGTTAAGTCATGATGTGGCCGTTTGTTGCGAAATTTCTCTCCAATACTGGTAAACCAGCGCTACGGGCAATCCGACAACGTTGAAATTCAATACTGTCGACATGCGCAACGGCACGGATCTATCAGAACAGCTGAGCGGCTAGAATCCAAGAGCTACTTGCCCGCGATCGTGACGCCTGGGCTGCTAAAGACCCCTCCGACCACCAGCGTCAACGGAAGCATCCCCGTCGTGGTGCCGCTGGGAACCGCGACGTTGAACTGTGCCACGCCGGAGACGAGGTCTGGTGCTTGCCCCCCGTACACCACCTGGGCACCAGAACCGCCTACGCCAACGATTACCGGTAGCGTTAGCGTGGGAAAACTGCTTTGGTACACCTGCCCGTCCACGCATGGTGAAGTTGGCCCAACGCCCGTAGCGTAGAAAGTCACGATCGAGCCGCGAGCTGCTGGGTTCGAAGGGCTATTGAAAGAATTGTCCTGGTTGAGAGCAGCCGCCTGGCCTTGGCCGCTTCCGTTCGCTGTGAAGATACCAGGAGCAGCCGGACTTAGAGCCACAGTAAAGGGAGCCGACTGAGCGCCCTCATAGTCCACGACCATTTGCGTGGACGCGTGGCCGGCTACTGAGCACGGAATGACAGCATTCACCTGACCGGAACTAGCGTATAAAATTGGCGCTGCGGTGCCGTCGAAGAGCACCTCGACGCCGCTATTGGTTGTAGTGACGACTCCGCCGGGGCCAAGTTCAAGACCCGAACCAGCCGAGGGGCCTAGCCGCGCGCCGTAGATCGAAATTATTTGTCCAGCCGCAAAGGGCGAGCCTCCGGTCGCGGAACTGGCTACGAAAGAAACGCTAGGTGGTGGGAGAACCTTCACTACGAACGCATCGCCAATATCGCCAAAGGACCCAAGCCCAGACGTATTGCTCGTTCCTGCGTATGTCATCTGGAACGCTCCCTGCGTGGTAGGGATGCTCGTGGAAGATCCCGTGATGTAGAGCGAACCAGATGAATCCGCCGCTAACCCAAGCCGAGTTACTGTCCCGAGCGAGCTAAAGAAATTTGCATCGCATGCAGCGGCAAAAGGAAGCGCGTCGGAGAGCGCGAGACTCTTGCCATCGGGAGGAACTCGATAAACGTAGTTCTGTGATCCGAAAACATCGCAAACGGCGATCCACTGGTAACCAGCACCATCGGTGGCGACCTGCGGCTCACGAGCGCCCGACGGGTTTGTTAGGTATGAGGAGTACTGGAGTTTGCCGCTCGGACCAAATTTTGCTACGAACGCCGTCAGCTCCGGCCCAAGCGATCCGAGCGCTACTGTCTGAGGAAAATCGTCGGAATCAGTTAAGCCGACTACGGTGCACGAACCGTCGGTTCCTGACGAGACTGAGTCGCCCTCATCTCTACCGCTCCCACCGAGATAAGTATTGAACTGAATATTTCCCGAAGAGTCCACGTGCGTCAAAAAAGCGTCTGAAAGGCCGCCGTTAAATCCAGACTGAAAAGCGCCCATCAACGTCAAGATGCCTCGTGCGGACGTGCTGCCTACTAGACACACGCCTCCAGAAGGGTCAACCGCAAAATCAACATACGCAACCTGATATTTTTCCTGATATATTCTGGAGACCGACGTGGCGCTGACTCGATACAGACTGCCGTTCCCATCACTGAGAATAAGAGTTTTAGAATTAGCATCGTAGTGCATGGCTGCCGGCACAAAGAGGAGAAGCTGCGATGACACGAGCTGCCCGGTCTTTCCATCGAGATGCACAAGAAATCCCTGGCCGTTTCCAGCACTAGCGGTAACCGCTGGGGGTACCGTTAGTGGGAAATCGGGCGATTCCGTAATGCCTGACACATAAACCTCGCCGGAAGAACCAACGGCGACGCTATAGGCCGAGTCGTCCTCGGAACCACCAATATATGTAGAAAAAATGAGCCCGGCACCGTTGGCCGTAAGCTTGGTCGCAAATGCGTCCGAGCCGTTAGTCCCACCATTGCCCTTGTTGGTTTGCATAGCGCCGCTTGTGACAGGGAAGTCGCGCGACAAGGTAAATCCAGCGATGACTGGCTCGTCTAATGTATCAACCGCGACGCTATGCCCGTAATCCGCTCGCGTTCCTCCGAGATAAGTGGCAAAAGCAAGTCCAGGATCGATGACAAGGGAGAACCTCGGGTTGTAGCTGCCGAGCCGAAAGCCGATCACGTTTTCGCTGGCCAAGAAGAAATCGCCCGCCACAGCTAGATCGCGGCCGTCGGCGCGCTGGTAGACATGCGGACGTTGCTGAACTAACAGACCAGAAACTAAATCGCCGTTGGCGGAAACTGAAATCTGGCCGCCGCTGATTTGTTCGCGGATCTGAGAGGGATTTGCACCAGGACGAACGATGAAGTCGTACTCGATTGTGTCGGCAAGAACTCGATATTGGAGGTCGATTCCGTCATATATATTCCTGACTACCAAAGATCTGTAGCCACGCACCGCCGGCAACCACCTTCGGGGGTCACGTCCGTAGTAAAAGTTAGACTCAGATGGTTCCGGGTCCAACGGAACCACTTCTGGACCCCGAAATGCTCCTAGAAATGTAAGCACCATTCGGTTTTTTCCCTTGCTGCTGACATGTTCTGGGCTCGAATCCCAGGGACGAAGACTTCTGCACTCGTGCGCTTCACCAGAATCGAATTTCCATCGATTTTGGCAAGATATTGGCCTTCATTCAGATGAAAACCGACTCTCCTAAAAGCGACTGGTACTCCCACGGGATGATTACTTGCGGCATTTGCCGACATGACCACAATGGCTGCGAGCAGCCAGAAGGCGGGAAGGCTATGAATACGAACCCTAGCTGCGGTCAGAACGTTACCCTTTCGAATGCTTAGTAAGGCTAGCACACTATATACTCTCGATTTTAAGATTAGGCATGCATCGGCATCCACGACTCCGGGGGAAACTGCTTCGCATCCAGGGCACCATTAGGAGACACCTCGCGAACAACCCATCGTCCAAATGGAATTCGAAGTTCTTCCCGGCCGATCGATGCAGGACGACCTCACGCTATCTATCAGATTTCTCTCAACAGGCGATACACCAGCGCCACGGGCAATCCAACGACGTTGAAATAGTCGCCCTCGATGCGATCGATGAATTTCGACGCCAGTCCCTGGATCGCGTAGCCGCCCGCTTTGTCCATCGGCTCGCCACTCGCTGCATACGCTTCCAGCTCCTCTTGTGTGAGCGCGACGAAACGCACGCGCGTGATGGCGGCATCCACAATCTTTCGCGATTCGGTCCGCAAGCAGATGCCGGTAATCACTTCATGCTCGCGGCCGGAGAGCAGCCCGAGCATCCGTACAGCATCGCTGGACATCGCGTGGCTTTTCGAGCACCTGACCATCGATCATCACCGTGGTATCGGCGCCTAACACCACCTCGCCCGGAAGCATCGCGACCGCGCAAGCCTTCTCCTCGGCCAAACGCCGCACGTAATCCATCGGCGATTCGCCGGAACGGCGCTCTTCATGAACATCGGCCGCCCGCACCACGAAAGGAATGCCCGCGTCGCGCAAAATCTGTTGCCGGCGTGGCGATCTTGAGGCTAGAACTAATAAAGACGCTAGAACCAACATAGAAGCGCAAAGGGCGCGGCGCGCACCACACAACGGGTCAGGAACTGCTTCACGCCGCGGTCCGTTTTGCGCGAGTTCCAGGAGCCGCGAGAAGCAGCACGCCCGCTTACATGGACTTCCGTGCCATCGCCGGCGCCGGACCAGGAGCATGCCCGCCAGGACCGGGCGCGGGCATCTCCTCAGGCGGCGGAATCTTCTTCGGACGCGCATCCAGCCGCGTGAGAATCAGCTCCTCGCGCGCCTTCTGGAACTTGGGCGTGCCCGGCTTCACGCCGGTGGCCAGCACATCGCGCTCGGTGACCTCCTGCGCGGTGGGCAGATATTTCTCCCAGATAATTCTTGATGCGGTCGTGCACCAGGCGTTCGGAGGAATGCGCCAGCAGGAACAGAATCTGATCGCCCGGAGCCGCGGAAAGCACCTGATAAACCTTCGATGGCTTCTGCAGCTTGGCCGACTTCAAGTCCTTTTCCAGCTTCTTGCGCTTTCGCTTCCAGCTTCTGCCACTGGTCCACTTCCGCTCCGGCTCAAGCCGATATGTCTTGATGAACGCCGCGCGATCTTTCGCCGGCAGCTTCTCGGTCAGGAAATACAGGAACAGCCCCATGCTTTCCAGATGAATATCGATGCCGAAGGGGACCAGTTGCCGCGCCTTTTGGAGCTTCTGCAAGCCCGGGTGGTTCAGCTTGACGCCGGCCAAATCCGGCGAGAACAAGCTGCAGCAGCTTCTCTTCTTCCAGCAACTGGATAATGTCGGCGCAGTTGGGTTCGTTGGCGATGTGGCGCAATTCTTCCAGCAGATCCTCGGGCGCGATGCGCGTTTCCAGTTGCGCCTCGCGCGCATTGTCGTACTGCATCTTGGTGCGCTCTTCGATGGTGAAACCCAGCCGCACCTTGAAGCGCAGCAGCCGCATCAGGCGGATCGGGATCGTCGTACAGCGTGTAATTGCTCACGGCGCGCAATTCCTTGCGCTCCAGATCGCCCACGCCGTTGTTGGGATCGAGCAGCAATCCGCGCGAAGCCGGATTCAGCGACAGCGCGATGGAATTGATGGTGAAATCGCGCCCGCGCAAGTCCTCATGGATGGTGGCGGGCTTGACCGAGGGCTTGGCTCCGGGTTTCGCGTACTTCTCCTGGCGCGCCATACCCAGTGGTGGCATGGACGCCGCTCGGAAACACCAGATGCGCCAGCTTGCGGTTCTCGTCTTCGGACAGAATTTTCGCGCCGCGTTTTCTTCGCTACCGCCTGCGCTACCTTGATCGCGTTCCCCTCGATAGTGAAATCGATATCGAGCATCGGAAAGCCGCCCAGCATGTCGCGCATCGCCCCGCCGGTCAAAAACACGTTGAGGTTGGCGCTCGTAGCGGCCGCCTGAATCTCGGAAACCGCCCGGCTCTGGTCCGCGCTCAGGTGGCTTTCGAGCATAAACATGTAATCGCTCATCGCTTCGGTCTCTCCAGTAAACATCGCGGGCCTGTGCAGCCATCCGCGATGCTCTTCTCCTCTATGCGGGCGTGCCCCGCGCCGTTCACGCTCTTGGATGATGATCGTCCACGGTCTTCCGCAACCGCGCACGCACTACATGCGTATAAATCTGGGTCGTCGATATATCGGAGTGCCCCAGCATGCTTTGCAGGCTTCTCAGATCGGCTCCGCCTTCCAGCAGGTGCGTGGCGAACGTATGACGCAGAACGTGAGGCGTCAAATCGTGGAAAATTCCGGCCTTTTTGCCGTAGCCCGCCAGCAATTGCCAAAAAGCTTGCCGCGACATGGCGCCGCCGCGATTGGTAACGAACAGATATGGGCTGGCGCGGCCCTTCAGCAAGACGCGGCCTCCCGTTGCCCAGATACTGTTCCACGGCCAACAGTGCGGCCTTGCCCACCGGCACGATCCGGTGCTTGTTGCCCTTGCCCACCACCCGGACCACGCCCATGTTCCGTTCCACTTCCGACACTCGCACCCCGCACAACTCGGAAACCCGGAGCCCGGTGGCGTACAGGAATTCGAGCATGGCGCGATCGCGCAGCCCCTGCGGCTTGGAACTGTCGCAGGACGCCATCAGATCGTCGATCTGTTTCTTATTAAGATATTTAGGAAGACTTTGCCACTGCCTGGGCGCCGCCAGATGAGCGGTTGGATCGGCGTCCAGAACGCCCTTTTCGATCAGATGGGCGTATAAATTGCGTAGGGTGGTAATATGCCGGGCGATGGATCGGCTGGCCATGCTGTGCCTTGTAAAGCGAATCCACATAGCGGCGGACGGGCTCCGGGCTGGCCAGATCGTCGCCACGGCCGCAGGGACGAAGCAAACCGTTTTAAATCAGCATGATACGCTGCAATCGTGGTCCGCGACAGGCCCTTCTCGATGCGGCAAAAGTCGAGAAACGACGCGATATGAGCCGAGATCCCGTCAACGGATCGCATTCTGCCAATGATACAATATTCGCAAATTTGTTTGGAAGAAAAGTGATGCGCGAGAGCGCGGCGCTCGCGCCCGGCAGCGTCGCCCTGAAGGAGGGATTTGGGGGTCTCAACCCACAAGAAGGTTCTGGTTTCGCGCTTTGACCGCGAGACGCTGTCGGGTTTCGTCAATCCACAAGGCTATCTGCTGGCCGAGGGCCTGGAGCTGATGACGCAGGCGGGTTCGGTCAGCTTGGTGCCGTATGCGCGAAGTGAAGCTGGTCTGCTTCGTGCGCGATTTCCAGCAAGGCGAGCCGCGCAAGGAGCTGCGGCTGTTCACCACGCGGCCCAAGCTGGAAGGCCTGTGGCTGCGGATGCATTTCCGCGATGGCGATGCCATGGACGGAATCCTTTCGAACAATCTGCTTCAATTGGACGCGCTACGGTTTTTCGGTGGTGCCGCCCGATCCGGGGTTCCAGAACCAGCGCATCTTCGTTCCCAAGGCGGCGCTTGTCGCGCGATCCAGGTTTTAGGGGTGGTGGGAAGTCCGCTGCGCGCAGCCGCGCAAACCAAAGGCGGCGCCGAAAGAGCAGATCGAGCTGTTCAAGAGGAGTGACCGGAGTGATCAGCGCGCGCGATCAAAGCTTTCGCACCGCGTCTTCCACTTGGCGCGCCAAGCGCCAGGTAATCGTCTGCCGGTGCCAGATGCAAGCGCGCGGGCCGAAAGTAATATCCACGCGCCCGGGACGCGCCATCTTCCAGGCTCTTGTGCAGCACGTGGTCCAGGCCCTCGAATGCGAATCGGCACCACCGGGATTCCAAGTTTCGACGCGATCATCCCGACGCCGGGCTGGAAGGGCGCGATCTCGCCGGTCCGGTCATGTTGCCTTCGGGGAAAATCAGCAGGCACCATTTGTCGTTGGCCAGCTCGCCGATGTAGCGCAGCGTGGCGAGCGCGCCGGGCTCGCGCTGCGGGATCGGAAAGGCATTGAAGAACAGCGAGGAGAAATAGTAATTCAGGCTGTTCGTGAAGCTGTGGCCGTGAAAATGTTCTTCGAAGAATTCCTTGCGCATGGCGGGCGCCACGCGATAACGCCAGCGCGCGGGCAGCGCGCTCATGATGGCCGGCACGTCCATGTAGCTTTGATGATTGGAGGCGAAGATCACCGGCGGCTGCGAGATCCTTGAGATTCTCCAGGCCGTGCGCGTGCGACGTGCGCGAAGATCCGATTGAGCGGCAGCAGAAATCCGGGCAGGAAAATGCGGCGGGCGGCGCGCGCCAGTGCGCCGCGATTCCAGGTCGGAAAATCCGCATCGAGGGCTCAGGCGTCGCCGCCGGCGCTGGTGACTGCTGACGTCCGCTTCATCCAGGCCGAGCGCGACCATCCGCTCCACGCGCTCGAGCGACGTCAGGTTTTCGAGCGGCACGTTCAAGATCGGCCCCGGCGCTGGGCGCGGCGGCGCGCCCCTGGCGATCTCGAGGCGCTTGAGCTTGCCGGTGCCTTCGGTGCGCGGAAATTCGTCGTACGGCCAAATCGAAAAGCCGCGGACGCGCTGGTAATCGGCCAGGCGCGCGTTGGCGCGGCGCACGATCTCGTCGGCATCGGCGCCGTTCCTCGAGAATCAGCACCGCATGCACGCGATCCGTCCCGACCACCGCCGCGTCGTGCACGCCCGGCTGCTGCTTCAGCACGCTCTTCCACATCCTCCGGGAAAACGTTGAGGCCTTCGGGCGTGACGATCATTTCCTTTTTGCGGCCCAGGATGGTCAGCTCGCCGTTCTCCTTCAGCTCGCCGATGTCGCCGGTGTGGAACCAGCCGTCTTCAAAGGCGCGCGCGGTTTCCTCGGGATGCTGGAAATACCCGGTACGTGACGTTCTCGCCGCGCACCAGGATCTCGCCGTCCGGCGCAATCTTCACTTCCACGCCGGCAATCGGTTTGCCGACGCTGCCCTGGCGCGCGTGGAACGGATGATTCAGCGTCACGATGGGCGCGGTCTCGGTGAGTCCGTAGCCCTGGATCACCAGGAATCCAAGTTCGGAGAAGAACGCTTCCAGATCCGCCGGCAGCGGCGCCGCGCCGACGATGAAGCTCCAAAATTTCCATCCGAACAAGCCGATGCACCTTGCGATAGCGCCACCAGCGGCGCAGCCAATGGCCTTTCCGAGGCTTGATGTTGGCGCAGTTCCGGAAACATCTGGATCAGATGCGCGCGCAGGATCTCCAGAATCTGCGGGACCGAAACCAGCACGCGAAATGCGCCGCGTGCGAATCTGCCGCAGGATTTCGTTGGGATGCGAATCCGCGCATGAAGACCACCACGCCGGGGAGCATCGGCGGAATGAAGGTCGCCATGGCTTGGCCGAACATGTGGCTCAGCGGCAGCAGGTTTAGGAATCGGATGGGCGCGAACGGCCGCTGGTAGCGCAGGTACTTCTTCGACCTCGTTTTCCACCGGAACAATATTGGCGAGAATGTTGCGGTGCGTGATGATCACGCCCTTGGGCTCGGCCGTCGCGCCGGAGGTGAAGATGATCTCGGCGGTCTGATCTTTCGTGATGGCCACCGGCTGAGTGGACGCCGGGGCGCCGGGCCGATCGTACATGCCCGGTTCTTCGCCGGTCAGAACCAGTCGCGCGCCGCACGATGCCCTGGATGCGATCGACAAATTCGCGCGGATGACCGGTAATCGATCGGAACCGCGATCACGCCTTCGAGCAAGCATCCCCACAGCGCGATGATCCACTCCGGCCGGTTTTCGCCATACAGAATGACCTTGTCGTCGCGGCCGATTCCCTGCTCCCGCAGCCTGCGCCGCGAAGGCCCGCGCCCGTTCCGCAATCTCGCGATAGCGAAAGTGCCGCGCGTGGAAACCGTCGTCATGAATCAGGAACTCATCTTCGAGCCCGGCGAAGTCGTGGAAGAAATCGAGCAGCGTGTCACGCGGCATCCACTTCCATTATTCCCGCATGTGATACGATTGCGGCCAACCTGGATCTCAACGGGGATATTTCGGGATCCAAGTCCATTCGTTAATTGGAGGAAAATCACTATGCGAAAACAACTGTTCATGCTGGCCCTCGTGTTCGCGGGCGGCCTGCTTGCCAACGACAACAATTCCAACAACAACCAGTCAGCTTGCGCTCAACTGCCTTCCCACACTGCGCTCCACATAGCATTGGTGGCTGCACGATCGCAAACCAATGGCGGCTTCAATCTCGATATGTGGGGCACCATTGTGAATCGCGATGGCGTGGTTTGCGCCGTGGCATTCACTGGAAACAACCGGGGCGATCAATGGCCGGGGAGCCGTGCGATTGCGGCTCAAAAGGCCAATACGGCAAATGCATTCAGCCTTCCCGGACTGGCGCTCTCCACGGCCAACCTTTTTAGCGCGGTACAGCCGGGCGGAAGCCTTTACGGCTTGCAGCACAGCAACCCCGTGGACACCGGCGTGGCCTACGGAGGCAATGCGGAAAACTACGGGCAGTCCAACGACCCCATGATTGGCGGAAAGATTGGCGGCGTCAACGTCTTCGGCGGAGGGCTGGCGCTCTACGATTCGCAGCACCAGCTCATTGGCGCTCTCGGCGTCAGCGGCGATTCCTCCTGTGCCGATCACAACATCGCCTGGCGGACTCGCAGCAATTTGGGGCTTGATTTTGTGCCGGCGGGCGTAAGTGGCGATCCATCCCGGCCGGATAATATCGTGTATGACATCGTGACGCCCGCGGGATTCCCTGCGGGGGTGAGCGCAAAAGGATGGGGGCATGCGGTGTGCAGCGCGGCCGCAACCTCCATCGCGGCAACGTTGCCCAAGACGCACTAGCGGTTTGAAGTTTTGGCGGGGCAGACGCTTTCGTCCGCCCCGCTTTCCCTAGAAGCGCAAAGGGCGCGGCGCGCACCACAAAACAGGCCAGGAACTGCTTCGCGCGCTCCGTTTTGCGCGAGTTCCTAAGTTTAGAAGCCGAATGATAGAATCCCAGCAATGAATTTCCCGACCATTACTTCCCTCGCCGCCGCGTTAGCGCTCGCCGGCGCGGCCGCCGCGCAGACCACTAAACAAAACCGCGACCAGGCGCTGATCGACGACCTGGTCACCGCCAATCACATCCTGGCGTCGGAAGGCATCCTGGATGGCTACGGCCACGTCAGCGTGCGCGATCCCGCGAATCCGAATCATTATTTTCTTTCGCGATCGCTCGCGCCCGGACTGGTCACCGCCGCGGACATCATCGAATACGATCTCGACAGCAACCCCATCGGCGACACGCGAACCGGCTACCGGGAGCGATTCATCCACGGCGAGATCTACAAAGCGCGGCCCGACGTGATGGCCATTGTTCACGATCATTCGCCGGCCGTGATTCCGTTCAGCGTTAGCTCCGTGCCTCTGCGAGCGGTGGCGCACATGGCGGCGTTCATCGGCACGGGCGTTCCGGTGTTCGAAATCCGCGACGTCGACGGCATGACCGACATGCTGGTCTCCGATGCGAAGCGCGGGCAGGCGCTGGCGAAAGTGCTGGGCGATCATCCGGCGGCGCTGATGCGCGGACATGGCGCGGCGGTAGTGGGCGCAACCATGAAAGAAGCGGTAGGCCGCGCGTACTATCTCGATCTCAACGCGAAACTTCAAGAGCAAGCGATCCTGCTGGGCGGCCAGGTCACCTACTTCGAGCCGGAAGAAGCCAGGAAGACCGCGCCGCAGGATGGCTTCGTGCGCGCCTGGGATGTGTGGAAGCGCAAGGCCGAGGCTAAGTAAATTATTCACATCGCAGCGCCGACAAAGGATCGGCTTTGCGAGCCTCTGAGCGCGGGAAGAAAGCTGGCGCAGAGCGCGACCAGGCTGAGTGCGATGGCCACGCCGAGGAAAGTGAGCGGGTCGGTGCGGGCGACGCCAAACAGGACGCTGCTCATGAATCGGGTGAGGAAGAAGCTGGCGATGATTCCGAGGGCAATACCCGCAATCGATAAAATCAGCGCCCTGTCCCACAACCGATCGCAGGATGTCGCCAGGCCGGGCGCCCAGTGCCATGCGGATGCCGATTTCGCGCGTCCGCTGGCTCACCGAGTAGGAAATCACGCCGTAGATTCCCACCGCGGCCAGCAGGAGCGCAATTCCAGCGAACGTTCCGAGCAACACCAGCAAAAAGCGGCGCGAAGCCAAAGTACCCGCGACCATCTCGTCCATGGAATGAAAGTTCGATACCACGTCGTCCGGATCCGAGCTGCGCACTTGGGCTCGCACGGCATCGATCAGGCCAAGCGGATTGGACTTTGTGCGCAACACAAACGTCCCGGCACCGCCCGCGACGAATTTCAAAAAGCCGTCCGACAATTGCAGTTCCGGGTAATAGGCTTGCAAATGTATTCGGCTGGCGACGTCGTCATCCAGGCCGCTGTGTTTCACGTGCCCGACCACTCCGATGATCTCGGTGGGCAGGGCCGTGCCCACCACGATGCGCTTGCCGATGGGATCCTCGTTCCGGGAAAAGAGTTTGAGCCGTGGCTTCATCAATCACCATCACCAGCCGGCCGTTCTCGTTGTCGCTGCTGGTCGAAAAATCGCCCGCGCAGCAGCGGAATTTTCATCGCCTGCAGATACTCGGGCGTGGTTGGATAGAGAAGCACGGCGGGCAGATCATTTTGATTCTTGGGCAGAGGGCGCCCTTCCACCCGGATTGGCGCGGCCATATCGTCGCCGGTCATGGGGAGATTACTGATCGAGGCCGCCGCATCGACGCCGGGAAGATCGTGAAGACGGCGCAGAAGGTCGCGATAGGCGCGGCGAATGGAAGGGCCGGTGGAGGCGGCGGAGGGCGAAAGCGAAAGGTCCATCACCAGCATGTTGTGATCGTCAAAACCCGGGTCGACATCGTGCAGGTTCCAAAGCGTGCGAACCAGCAAAGCGCCGCCCACCAGCAGAGGCAAGGCCAGCGCCAGCTGGCCCACCACCAGCAGATCCCGAAATCCGTGGCGGCCCAGCGATACGCCTCGCCCGGCTGCGCGAATCTTCGAACGCGAAAATTGAAGCGCGGGCGCCAGCCCAAATACGAGGCCCGTGAGCAGCGCGATGCCAAGAGTGAACAGCAATACGTGGCCGTCCATGCCGATTCGCTCCGAACGAGGCAGAACGCGCGCGGCAGATTTCACGAGAATCGACGTCGCCGCCCACGCCAAACATATTCCCGCCAAACCGCCCGCGAGCGCCAAAAGAAGGCTTTCGGTGAGCATCTGGCGAATTATGCGGGATCGGCTGGCGCCCAAAGCCGCGCGCATGGCGATCTCCGGTTCGCGTGCTGTGGCTCTTGCCAGCAGCAGGTTGGCCACGTTGGCGCACGCAATCAGAAGCACGAAAATAACGGCGCCCATCAGGAGATAAAGCGCGCCGCGAACGTTTCCAACCAGCTCTTCTTTGAGCGGCGTCACCGAAATACCGTGTCCTTCATTGGCTTTCGGATACTCTCGCGCCAGGACCTGCGCGATGCGCGTGAACTCAGCCCGGGCGGTCTCCAGGCGAACGCCGGGCTTCAGCCGGCCGACCACCCGGATGCCCGGATGGAAAAGGCGATCCTGCATGGGCGGATCAGCCGCCTGGCCCAGCGGGACCGCGATGTCTTCGGCGGACGAACCAAACTGGAATGGAAATCGGAACGAAGCGGGCAGCACGCCAATCACCGCGTAATCGGACCCATTGAGCGTGAGCGTCCTTCCTAAGATTGCGCGGTCGGCTCCAAAACGCCTTCGCCACAGCGACTCGCTGATGAGCGCCACGGGCTTGCCGCCGGCGCGATCTTCGTCCGGAGTGAACGTGCGGCCAAGGAGCGGAGCGACGCCTAGAACCGGGAAAACCGACGCCGATGCCATCCGGCCATGCAGGCGCTCGGGATCGCCGGAGCCCGTGAGGTTGAAGTCCTCCCAGCGCAGCGCGGCAAGCTCCTGGCAGGTATTGTCGAGCTTGCGCCAGTCCAGATAATTCAGATATGCGGCGGATGCACGGGGAAATTGCGGCATGGTCTCAAAAAGCGTGACTAAGCGATCCGGCTGCGCGTACGGCAACGGGCGCAACAAAACGCCATTCATCACCGTGAAGATCGCGGTATTTGCGCCGATGCCCAGCGCCAGGGTGCCGATCACAGTGATGGCCAGCGCCGAGTTCTTGCGCATGGATCGCAGCGCGAATCGAACGTCCTGCAAGATGCTGTCCAGCCACAGCGTTGGTCGCGCGTCGCGGCACTCTTCTTTGACACTTTCCATTCCGCCGAACTCCTGACGAGCCTTTCTTCTGGCTTCCGCTTCGGTCATTCCCTGGCGGATATAATCCGCGACCAACTGATCGAAATGAAATCGAAGCTCACGGTCCAGTTGCTTTTCCCGCTTCTTCCAGCTCATCGCGCGTCTCCTTCGGCGAAATTCACGATCAGCCCGATGGCCGTGGCCAGCCTCTTCCAATTGGCGGTTTCGCTGTTCAGATGCGAGCGCCCTTTGGCGGTCAGACGGTAATACTTCGCTTCACGGCCAGTCTCGGTCTCCTTCCAATCGGCCGCGAGGAAGCCCTTGTTTTCCAAGCGGTGCAGCGCCGGATAAAGCGAGCCTTGCTGCACCCGCAAGACCTCTCGCGAGATCTGCTGGATGCGCTGGGCGATGGCGTAGCCGTGAATCGGACCGAGCGCGATCACTTTCAGGATCAATAGATCGAGGGTGCCTTGCGGCAAATCGGATTTAGCTGGTGGCATACCTTGCGCTTCTACCTATATAGTAAGACGTGTAGAAGTGCAAGGGGTTGGTGCCAGTGACACTATTTCGCGAAACTATTTTTGGAACTTGCCCGCCAGGTCCTGCGTGGAGCGCATCAGCAAATTGCCATCCAATCCAACGGCGACAAACCGTGCACCCCAGCGACAAATAACGGCGGGCCTGCGCTTCATCGGTTGTCAGGATGCCGGCGGCGCTGGCCCGGCAACGAATCCGCTCGATGGCGTATTCGATTGACTGCTGCACGTCGGGGTGGGCGGGTTGCCCAAGGTACCCGAGCGCGGCCGAGAGATCGGATGGCCCGATGAAGACGCCGTCAACGCCTTCGACAGCGGCGATCGCATCCAGATTCTTGAGGCCCAGCCGCGTCTCCACCTGCACCAGCAGGCATATCTGGTCATCCGCTTTCTGCAGATAGTTGGTGACGCGATTCCATTGCGAGGCGCGTGCCAGCGCCGCGCCGACGCCGCGAATACCGCGCGGCGGATAGCGCGTGGCCGCGACCAGGTGCCTGGCTTGCTCGACCGTCTCCACCATCGGCACCAGCAACGTCTGCGCGCCGATATCGAGCAGTTGCTTGATAATCTGGACGTCGCCCGAAACCGGCCGCACGATGGGATGCGCGGGATACGGCGCCACGGCCTGCAATTGAGCCAGGATAGACCGGATGTCGTTGGGCGCGTGCTCGCCGTCGATGAGCAGCCAATCGAATCCGGCGCCCGCGCAGATTTCGGCGCAGATGGGATCAGCCAGGCCCAGCCACAACCCGATTTGCGCGCGCTCCCCGCTCTTGAGCGCGGCTTTGAATGTGTTGGTTTTGATCTCCATATCTTACTCGAAGTGGCACGAGATGCAGCCGAACGGTCCGTAGTCGATGTGGAAGGTGTCGCCGCGGCGAGCGGGCACGGGCCGCGTAAACGATCCGCCCAGGATCAGTTCGCCAGCCGCAAGGCTGACATGGTGCGCCGCAAATTTATTCGCAAGCCAAGCCACGCCGTTCGCGGGATGATTCAGGACGGCCGCGGCCACGCCCGACTCTTCGATCACGCCATTGCGATAACAGACCGCGGAAACCCAGCGCAGGTCCGTATCCATCGGACGAAACGGACGGCCCCCGGCCACCAGGGCCGCGCCCGCGGCATTGTCCGAGATGGTATCGAACACCTTGCGCGTGGCTTTGGTTTCGGGATCCACTTGCTGGATGCGCGCGTCGATGATCTCCACCGCCGGCGTGACATATTCCGTGGCGCTCAGCACATCGAAGATAGTGCAATTCGGACCTTGGAGCGGCTTACCGAGAACAAACGCCAGCTCCACTTCCAGACGCGGCACAATGAAACGCTCGACGGGAATGCTCCCGCCATCGGCGAAAAACATGTCGTCGAGCAGCACGCCGTAATCGGGCTCGTTGATGTTGGAGGAATACTGCATGGCCTTGGAGGTGAGGCCGATCTTGTGGCCTTTCACCACGCGGCCGGCTTCGGTCTTCAGCTCCACCCAGGCCTTCTGCACGGCGTAGGCATCGTCGATGTTCATGGCCGGATGCTGGATGGAAAGCTGGCGGATCTGGGTTCGGGCGCGCTCCGATTCATCCAGCCGCTTGGCGGCGTCGCGAATACTGATTTCATCCAGCATGATTTTCATCCAACATGAGTGCCTTCCTCCGAATCACCAATGATTGTGTTTTTCAAACTTCCGATTCCTTCGATTTCCGTAACCACCTCGTCGCCCACCCGGACATCGGCCAGGCCTTGCGGCGTACCGGTCAAAATCATATCGCCGGGCGAAAGAGTCATGAACTCGCTGAGATAGGCGATCAGCGCGGGAATATCGAAAATCATATCGCGCGTGTTGCCTTCTTGCGTGACGCGGCCGTTCACCAGCGTTCGCAATTGCAGATTCATGGGATCGGCCACATCGGCGGCATCCACGAGCCAAGGACCCACAGGCGTGGCACAGTCGCGGCTTTTCACGCGAAAGTTCGGGCGATAGTAATTTTCCAGGTAATCGCGAATCGCGTAATCGTTCGCGACGGTGTAGCCCGCCACGTAGTTGTACGCGTCTCGCTTGGCAACTTTGCGAGCCGTTTTCCCGATCACCACCGCCAACTCGCATTCGTAATGCATGTACGTCACACCACGCGGGCGGCGCGTCTGGCCGCGATGTCCGCACAAGCTTTGCGGTCCCTTCAGGAACACCAGCGGCTCATCGGGCGCCTTGAACGCAAGTTCTTTGGCGTGATCGGCATAGTTCAAGCCGAGAGCGAAAATTGTTCCCGGCTGAATAGGCGGAAGCCACACCACATCATTTTCCCCGACCACGCGGCCGTCCGCCAATCGCAGGCCGCCGTTCTGCTCGGTGGCGCGATGAATCGCACCGGCGTAGGCAACGCGCGCGGATTTCATTCCGGAACCACCTGGTTCTCGATCGCGGGCAGGCCGTCTATTTCCACTCGCACGCGGTCGCCCGCTTGCGCCAGCGGCGCATCCGGCGGTTCGCCCACCAGCAAGATGTCGCCGGGCTGAAGCGTCAGGAATTCGCCGATGTCCGCGATCAGGCGATCGATGGGGCGCACCAGATCGTCCAGATTCGCGCGGCAGCGAAGCTCGCCGTTGATGGAAATTCGAATCTCCCGCGGTTGGCGCTCGCTTATTTCGGATCCGATGACGCAGAACCCATCGCGGCATCTTTGCCGGATCGCCGGCCGATAATACGACGCGTGCGGAATACTCACATCGTTCACCGCGACATAGCCGGCGCCAATCACCACGCCGATGGTCCCTGCCATCTTCAGTTGTTTCGCATCAGCCGGCAAACGGATAGCTGCGCCGCTGGCGCTCCAGGTGTTGCGCGGCCGGATGTAAAGCACGGGCGCTACCGGCGGCTTCTTGTAGGGATCGCGATACAACTGCTCACCCAGGCGCTCCAGCTCGGCTCGAAAATTTAAAGCGACGCCATAGACGGCGCTACCGCACGCGGGGAGCATCAGCTTTGCTGTTGCTCGACGTACTTGTAGACCAGCGTGTGATCGGCGCGGAAGCCGAGCGCCTTTTCGGCGGCGGCCCAAATGTCTTTCTCGCTCGACAGCAGCGGCGTCTTCATGGCCAGGTGGTCGGAAAGTTCAGACGCGATCTTCACATCCTTGGCCAGCAAGCCCAGCATGAAGCCGGACGTAAACGTCTTGGGCAGGATGCACATCTTCGCGTTCACTTCGGTAACGAAGCTGCGTCCCGTGGACACGTTGAACACGTCCACCATGACGCTGGGGTCCAGGCCAAAGCGCTGGCCCACCAGCAGAGCTTCACTCACCGCCACCATGTTCGTGGCCGCCAGGAAATTATTCAGTGCCTTCAAGGCGTGGCCGGAGCCGAGCTTGCCGGTCAAGGTGATGGTGGTTCCCATGGCCTCAAACGCCGGACGGCAGCGTTCGATCAGCGCGGGATCGCCGCCGGCCATGATGGCCAGTTTGCCTTCGATGGCGCGCTTCACGCCACCCGAAACCGGCGCGTCGATGAGACCGAAGCCGCGAGCAGCGAGTTCCTGGCCCAGGCATTCAGTATCAACCGGCGACGACGAACTCATGTCGACGATGATCCCGCCGGCCTTCAGACCCTTTGCAGCGCCCGTGGCTGCGTCGAGAACCGCGTCCTGCACCGCTTTACCGTCTGGCAGCATGGTGATCACGATATCGGCGCCTGAGGCGGCGTCAGCAGCCGACGAACACGCTACGCCGTCGTTGGATTCCAGAAAACTCGCAAGCGCGCCGGGATTTGCATCAAATACCCTCGGCTGAAATCCGTTCCTTGCGAGCGACGCCGCCATCGGCGCGCCCATCATGCCCAATCCAATAAACGCAACCGTCACTAGATTCCCATCTCCTGAAATACTTCCCGGGCGATGCGGAAACTGTCCACGGCCGCGGGCACGCCGCAATAGATGGCGGCTTGCAGGAACAGTTCCTTCAGCTCTTCCTTGGTGACGCCGTTGGCGATGGCGCCCTTCACGTGAGCGCGAATCTGGTTGGGACGGTTCAAGCCGGTGAGCATCGAAAGCGTAACGATACTGCGCGTCTTGCGGTCCAGGCCGGGACGTGCCCAAATTTCGCCGAAGCAATACTGATTGACCAATTCTTCCAGCGGGCGGTTGAAATCGTCAGCCGCGGCCCAGGTTTTGTCGGCATTCTCCGCGCCGAACATGTCGCGGCGGATGGCCATGCCTTTGTCGAACGTCTGTTTTTCCAAAACTGTCTCCTGTCAGGTGATGCTTCAGCGAAACGTCGCTCCAACATTATACCGGGGGCGGTCCCCGAAAGACTCCTCTGAAGTCCGCGCGGTATAATGAAACTTCAAGCGGTTCCATTCCCCAAGTTGGTTCGATCCGCAAATCCCAAGTAAGCAGCCTTTACCTTGATTTCAGTCAACGACGTTACCATGCGCTTCGGCGCCCGCATTCTGTTTGAAGATGTGACCACCACGTTCCTGGCAGGGTCGCCGCTATGCGATCACCGGCCCCAACGGAGCGGGCAAATCCACGTTCATGAAGATCCTGACCGGTGAGATTGAGCCTGAAAAGGGGACGGTCACCCGGCCCAAGAAAGTCGGCATCCTGCGCCAGGACCAGTTCGCCTTCGATGCCTATCCGCGTGCTGGATACCGTGATCATGGGCAACGCGCCGCTCTGGGACGCCTTGCAGGAGCGCGAAAAATTCTACGCCAATCCGGACGACTGGACCGACGAAGACGGCATGCGCCTGGGCGAGCTGGAGGGGATCGTCGGGGATCAAGGCGGCTACACAGCCGAGGCCGACGCCGCCACTTTGCTCCAGGGCCTGGACATCGGCGAAGAGCTGCATGAACGCAAGATGTCGGAGCTGCAGAGCGGCCAGAAGGTGCGCGTGCTGCTGGCGCAAGCGCTGTTCAGCAACGCCACCGTGCTGCTGCTGGACGAGCCCACCAACAACCTGGATCTGGAGTCCGTGCACTGGCTGCAAAGATACCTGCTGGCCTACACCGGCTGCCTGATCGTGATTTCGCACGACCGCCATTTCCTGAACGAAGTCTGCACGCACACCGCCGACATCGATTACCAAAGCATCATCACCTACACCGGCGCGCTATGACGAAATGGTGCTGGCGAAGACCCAGATCCGCGCGCGCGTGGAAGCGGGCAACGCGCAGCGCGAGAAAAAGATCGCGCAGTTGAACGAGTTCATCGCCAGCGTTTCTCGGCCGGCACCCGGTCGGCGCAAACCACCTCGCGCAAGAAAGAAGTGGAGCGGCTTCAGACCTCGGAGCTTGCGAAATCCAACATCCAGCGCCCTTATATTCGTTTTGAGAACAAGCGGCCTTCGGGGCGGCATCCGCTGGAGATCAAGGGATTGTCGAAGTCGTACGACGACCTGCGGGTGATCCAGAACTTCACCGCATCCATTGCGCGCGGCGAAAAAATCGCGCTGCTGGGGCGCAACGGCGCGGGGAAAACCACCATGCTGCGGTCGCTGCTCCGCAATGCGACGGGCTTACGTCGATGCGCCGGATCGCGAATTTCCGGTGGATGGCGGCGTGGTCACCTGGGGGCATGAGGTGGCTGTCGGATATTTTTCGCAGGATCACAAGGAGTCCATCCAGCCTGGCGTCACGCTGCTCGAATGGCTGCACGAGTTCGACCCCAGCGCCGCGCCAGCAAGAGCTGCGCGGGCTGCTCGGTCAGATGTTGTTCAGCGGAGAGGACGCCACCAAGCGGACCGAAAATCTTTCGGGCGGCGAAGCGGCGCGTATCGTTTTCTGCCGCTTGATGCTGCAGAAACCGAATTTCCTGCTGCTCGATGAGCCCACCAACCACTTGGATCTGGAATCGATCAACGCCCTGAACATCGCGCTCCAGAAGTACGACGGAACTGTGTTGCTGGTCACGCACGATCACGATGTGGTGGATGAAGTTGCCACCCGCATCTGGAATTTCGATCATGTGCGGATAGAGGATTTCCATGGTCCGTATGCAGAGTTTCTGGCCGAGAAAGAAGCAGCGACGGCGTGACGGACCACCCGTCATCAACCGATCCGGCCATCCACACCAGCTAGCCGCCCGATCCTGCTACGATGAAGTTTTGACGAAAGAATCGCGGTCGAAGCCCGCAGGCGCGGCTATTTTCACCCGGAGCGCACCTATTTCTTTTGAACAGTGTTACGTGTAACACAGGCTTAACGTCTGAAAACGCGAGTGAACTCACGCGTCAAACAAGGAGCGGTGGACCGAACCAAATGAAGATCTGTGTTTTAGGCGGTGATGGTTACTGTGGATGGGCTACGGCGCTTTATTTGTCCGGGAAGGGACACGCCGTTGCGGTGGTTGATAATTTCCTGCGGCGGCAGTGGGATTTCGAAGTCGGCGCGCAAAGCCTGACCCCGATCCAGCCCCTGTCGGACCGGCTGCGCGTCTGGCAAGAGCTCACCGGGAAGTCCATCGAGATGTTTATTGGCGATATCAATGACTACGACTTCCTGTCGGGCGTCATCGAGAACTTCCAGCCGGACGCAGTGGTTCACTTTGCCGAGCAGCGCTCGGCCCCCTACTCGATGATCGACCGCAAACATGCGGTATTCACCCAAGTGAACAATGTGGTGGGAACGCTGAACCTCCTGTTTGCCCTTCAGGAACTCCGGCCCGAGTGTCACCTGGTGAAGCTCGGCACCATGGGCGAATACGGCACGCCCAATATCGATATCGAAGAAGGCTACATCCGCATCGAGCACAACGGCCGGTCGGACCTGCTGCCGTTATCCCAAACAGCCGGGCTCCTTCTATCACCTTTCCAAGGTGCACGACAGCCACAACATGATGTTCGCCTGCAAGATCTGGGGGCTTGCGCGCCACGGATCTGAATCAGGGAGTGGTGTACGGAACCGTGACCGACGAAGTGGTGCTGGACGAAGCGCTGATCAACCGTTTCGATTACGACGACGTCTTTGGCACGGTGCTGAACCGCTTCTGCGTCCAGGCCGCGGCGGGACATCCGCTCACCGTATACGGCAAGGGCGGCCAGACGCGCGGTTTCCTGGATATTCGCGATACCGTTCGCTGCATCGAGATCGCCTGCCTGAATCCGGCCAATGCCGGAGAATGCCGGGTCTTCAACCAATTCACCGAGCAGTTCTCGGTGCTGGAACTTGCGGAGATGGTCCAGGCAGCGGCCTGGAAGCTGGGGATGCGCGTCACCATCGAGCACCTTCCGGGGCCGCGCGTCGAATCCGAAGAGCATTACTACAACGCCAAACACTCCAAGCTGATCGATCTCGGCTTGCAGCCGCATTATCTGTCCGATTCGCTGCTCGATTCGCTGATGAACATCGCAGTACGGTATCAGGATCGCATCGACACATCGCTGTTCATGCCCCAGGTCCAGTGGCGGAACGCGCCGCAACCAGCGCACGCGCCCGTCGAATGTAGGCGCGCCGATTTCAGCATCCGTGGCCTCCGCATCGGAAGTAACCTACTAATGGGAGGAGCCTGCTGAATTGTGCGGCATAGCCGGCTTTACGCATGCACGCCGCCCCGCTGCGCCTGGACGAATCCAGGATGCGGTGGCCAGCATCCTCCATCGCGGCCCCAATCAGCAAGGTGTCTTTGAATCCGAAGCTGTGTCGCTCGGTGCGGCGCGGCTGAAGATCATCGATATGGAGGGCGGCGATCAGCCCATCCTGTCCGAGGATGGCGACACCGTCATCGTCTTCAACGGCGAGATCTACAATCATCTGGAATTGCGCCGCGAGCTGGAGCAGCGCGGCCACCGCTTCCATTCCCATAGCGACACCGAAACCGTTCTGAATGCGTTCCTCGAGTGGGATACGGACTGCTTCGCGCGGATGCGCGGGATGTTCGCCGTAGCGTTGTGGCGCGAGAGCGAACGCCGCCTGGTGCTGGCTCGCGATCGCATGGGGATCAAGCCGCTGTACATCGCGCGCCGCGGCGAGGATCTGTACTTCGGCTCCGAGCTGAAGGCGATCCTGGTTCATCCCGAGATCGAGCGCTGGTTGAGTCCCGACGGCCTGGATTGCTATTTATCCCTGAACTACGTGCCCGCGCCGTGGACGCTGGTGGAGGGCATCGAGAAACTGCTTCCCGGCCAATGGATGGAATGGCGGCGCGGCGCGATCCGTACCGAGATGCTATTGGCGCTTGCCGCACGGCAAGCGAAGAGCGCTGGACGCCGGAGGCGGCCGAAGCGGAGTTGGATCGGCTGTTGAAGCAATCCGTGCGCGAGCATCTGGTCTCCGACGTGCCGTTGGGCGTCTGGCTCAGCGGCGGCCTGGATTCGTCCAGCCTGGTGCATTACGCTTCAGAAGCATCCAGCTCGCGCCTCAAGACTTTTTCCATCACCTTCCGCGGCCGCAGTTTTGACGAAGCGAACTACGCGCGCCTGGTGGCGGATGCGTACGGAACCGATCACACCGAGCTCGATCTCAATCCGGAACAAGATCTGCCGGCGCGATTGCCGAGCTCGCTTACTACTGCGACGAGCCGAACGCCGATTCCGGCGCGCTTGCCGGTCTGGTTTCTTTCGCGCCTCACCAAGCCGAATGCAACGGTGGCGCTGAGCGGCGAAGGCGCCGACGAGCTGTTCGGCGGATACCTGATGCAACGCGCCAGCCTGCTTGCGCGTACCGCGCGCCGATTGCCGCGCCCGGTGCTCGGCGCCATGCTGGCGATGTGCGCGCAGCTGGCCGGTGTCCAACGATAAGATCGGCTTCGAATACAAGCTGAAGCGTTTCTCGAAGGCTGCCGGATGCCCGCGGCGCGCGCCCATGTGTACTGGAGCGGAACGTTCGACGATCACGGAAAGGCGTTCGCTGGTCCAGACGGCGCTGCCGCCGGCGCTCGATTCCGTGTGACTGAACGACCTGCGCGGGCGATCATTTGCAGGCTTATCTCTGGTTCGATCAAAAGTATTTTCTTCCGGACAATATTCTCACCAAGGTGGACCACACCAGCATGGCGCACGCGGTGGAAGTGCGGCCGCCGTTCCTGGATCATCGGATCGTGGAGTTCGCCAACTCGCTCCCGGCCGGACATGAAAATCCAGGGCTCCCGGCAAAAGGTGATTTTGCGGAACCTGATGCGCGGCAAACTCGCTCCGGCCGATCCTCAATAGAAAGAAAATCGGTTTTGACATTCCCACGCATGACTGGTTCCGCGGACCGCTTCGGCCCTTGCTCGAAGAAGCCGTGGCCTTCGCGTCCGCCGAACATCGGCGACTTCTTTCAGCTCCCAACGATCGAAGCGATGTGCAGGCGCACCTCGACCGGCGAGCCAACCTGGGTTATCACCTGTGGGGATTGATGACTCTGTTCTTTTGGATGAAAAAATGGGGAATCCAGACCAGACGCCGGCGGGGCCGGCACGCCGGGTGATGGAAAACGTCTTCACTGCTACCTTATAGTTCTGCTGGTCGCCGCCGCGGTCTACGCGGGCTGCATGATTTCTCCGCCGTCGCTGATGGACGACGTGGACGCGGTGCAGGCGCAGATCGCGCGCAATATGCTGACCTCCGGCGATTATGTCACCGCGCGGCTGGACGGCATCCCCTATCTTGAAAAAGCGCCGCTGATCTATTGGCTGATCGCCGGATCGTTCAAAATCTTCGGCGCCACCGATTGGGCCGCGCGCATTCCCATGGTGCTGGCCGCTCTGGCGCTGGCCTGGCTGACCGCCGCATTCGGAATGTGGGCTTTCGGCCGCCGGGCCGGATTCTACGCGGGCCTGTGCATCGCCACGTGCTTCGGCCTTTTTCTGTTCACGCGCATTCTGATTCCCGACGTGATGCTCACCGCCAGCATCGCGCTTTCCATGTGGGCGTTTCTGCGCGCCATCGATGAGACTGAGCCGCACCCGCGCTGGTGGGCGTTCGTGCTGGCGGCGAGCCTGGGAACCAGCCTGTTGTTCAAGAGCCTGATTGGCGTGGTGTTTCCCGTGTTCGCCGCGTTGATTTATCTCGGCATCACCCGGCAGTTGTTTCACGCGCAAAGTCTGGAAGGCGCTGCACCCGCTCAGCGGGCTTGCTGGTGATCCTGCTGATCGCCGCGCCCTGGCACATCCTGGCGACGCTGCGCAATCCGCCGTATTTCGACTTCACCATGCGCAGCGCGCCCGGCGAATATCACGGCTTCCTGTGGTTCTATTTCATCAACGAGCAATTGCTGCGCTTCTTGAACATGCGCTATCCGCGCGATTACGATACCGTCCCGCGCCTCTACTTCTGGCTGTTCCATCTGCTGTGGCTGTTTCCCTGGAGCGTCTACTTTCCGGCCGTGGCGAAGCTTGAGTTTCAAGCCGCTGGACCGCGCGGGAAAAGCGCGGTTGCTGGCGCTCGTGCTGGACCGGCTTCATCCTGGTCTTCTTCACGTTTTCCACCACGCAGGAATACTATTCGATGCCGTGTTATCCGGCGCTGGCGCTGCTGCTGGGCTCGGCGATGGCCGCGGGCGGCAACTGGATCCGCTATGGCACGCGCGTTCTGTGCGGAATATTCATCGCCGCGGCGGCGGCGGTGCTCACGCTGTATTTTCTCGCGTGGAATCTGCCCACGCCCGGCGACATTTCCGCGGCGCTCAGCTCCAATCCGGGCGCCTACAAGCTCTCGCTCGGCCACATGGAAGACCTGACCATCGCCTCGTTCGCCTATCTGCGGCTGCCGCTGCTGGTGGCGGCGGTCGCGTTCCTGGTGGGAGCGGCCGGCACCTTTCGAGCCACGGGACAGCGCGCCTTCCTCGCCGCTGCCCTGATGGCGTCCTGTTCTTTCAGGCCGCCCGGATCGCCATGGCCGAGTTCGATCCCTATCTGTCCTCGCGGCCGCTCGCCGAAGCGCTGCTCCGCGCGCCCGCCGGAAAGCTGATCGTGGATCATCATTACTACACGTTTTCATCGATCTTCTTCTACACCAATCGCACCGCGCTGCTGCTCAACGGCCGCTTCAACAACCTGGTGTACGGCTCCTACGCGCCCGGCGCGCCGGATGTGTTTATCAACGACCAGCAATGGAAAACACTGTGGCTGCAGCCGCGACCGCTATTATCTGGTGATTACCGACACGGCGGCCGAGCGCCTGAAGAAACTGGTGGAGCCGCAACTGCTGACCGTCGTGGCCCAAAGCGGAGGCAAGCTGCTGCTCACCAATCACGCGCTGACAAATCATCCGGGGGTCGAGTAGCCTGAGAATATGCCGCACTTAAGCGATTTGTGTTCCTTGCGATTGCGGCCATTCCATTCATCTATTACCTCATCGCGATCTTTAGCTCCTGGCGCTATTTTCGACAGCCCGCCGATCCAGCCCGATCGCTCGTTCACTCCGCCGGTGAGCATCCTGAAACCCATCCGCGGGCTCGATCCCGGACGCCTACGAAGAACCTGGCCAGTTTCTGCCGGCTGGATTATCCCGAATTCGAAATCGTCTTTTGCGTCGATCCGGACGATGAAGCGGTGCTCGCGGTCCTGGCCAAACTCACCGCCGATTTCCCGCAGCGCCGCATCCGTGTTCTGCATGGTTCGGGACGCATCGCCACCAACGACAAAGTCGCCAAACTCGCGCGCCTGGTGAATGACGCCGCGCACGAAGTTCGTGGTCATCAGCGATAGCGACGTGCGGGTGCGTCCCGATTATCTGCGCCGGCTGGTGGCTCCGCTTGCGCGATCCGAAAGTGGGCGCTGTCACCTGTTTCTACGTCCCAACCGAACACGACACTTTCACCGACCACCTGCAAAGCGTAGGAATGATGTCGGATTTCTACGCCGGCATCCTGGTGGCCTGGCAACTGGACGGAGTGAAATTCGCGCTGGGACCCGACCATCGCCACCACGCGCGCCCGCCTGAACGGATTCGGCGGCTATCCGGAGCTTGAAAATCGCCCCGCCGACGACTTGCTGGTGGGCCGTCTGATCGCCGAGCAAGGCTTCGAGGTGGTGCTGCTGCGCTACTCCATCGAGACCGTTTGCGATTACGGCTCGCTCGGCGATCTGCTCCATAAGCGCCTGCGCTGGATCGTGGTGATGCGCCACATGCGCCCCTGGGGTCATCTGGGTTTGGTGTTTACCCAAGGATTGCCCTGGTCGCTCGCGGCGGTGGCGCTTCATCCGTCGGCGGCGGTCGCGCTTGGCTATTTGGGCGTCTATTTCGGATTGCGGATGGCGATGACCTGGATCATCGGCATACACGGCTTGCGTCAGCCGCGGTTTGTGGAAACAAATGCCGCTCATTCCGGTTTGGGATGCGATCGCGTTCGCCATCTGGCTGACCAGTTTCGGCCGCAACAGCATCCGCTGGCGCGGCGCCGATTATCACATTCGGGATGGCCGCCTGGTGCCGGTGGTCTCGGTCCGCTCCGGCGACTGAGCCGGTTTAGCAACCAAGATTACTAAACATCCTGGAATTTTCAGCAAGCAAGCCGGCTCTTTTGAGAGCCCGTCGGCTTAGGACACCTAGGAATGTTGGTACCGGCGGTCTATTAAACCTGAGCAATTGTCCGGTCTGTTCCCACCTCATTGTGTTAGTATTATGCAACCACCTTCGAGTAAGTGGAGGGATCATGTTTAGGAAGTTGTTGCAAGCTTCCTCGCCGGAGACTCGTTTCACCGCTCCCGCGGAAGAACGGAATGACACGCCTGTCAGGCCGTCAGTACCTGGCATCAGCGAACGGAATCGCAACGATTCGTTTGAGAACGCGAAGCTGTCATCCTTCGAAGACATTTACCACAGATCATCTTTTAAAGCAGCTACTTCCACCGCCGCGTGGGACATCTTAAAAGTCGCCGACATGATCGGAAGCGAGCACCTGCATGGTCTCTCGCCGGCCGGTAAACACAGCGCCCTGATGATGGCTCTGGAAGCGGCGGGCGTCGCGGTTGAGGATATGTTGCAGGATGCGGTGCAGCGGCAGCGCGTGCTGAATGAGTATGAAGATGGCCAGCGCAGGCGGCTGGAGGATTTCGAAAAGATCAAGCTCGCCGACAACGAGCGTTTAGGCGAGGAAATGGAATCCATCTGCTCCCAGTACCGCATGCGAATCGCCGGTACAGTGCAGGAAATTGAACGCGAGCGAGCTACATTTCGGGAGTGGCAGGAGCGCAAGGAGAGGGAACAGAGGAGGATCTCTGAAGCAGCTTCGGCTTGCGTATCCGGGGAATCGTCTGGATCCAGCGATGTGAGCATATCGCGTCTGCTGGAGAAGAACTCCGGACGATTGAGGGAGTTAGCGTAGTTACGTTAATGTAGTTGAGTTAGTGTAGTTTAGAAGGTCGTCCGAAGGCTGTCCTCGCGTCGATGGCACGATGCGGACCATGTCCAGTTTAAGCTTGCTCGCAGTGTGTTAGCACTCCATGAAACGAGGCGACAGATTATTTCACATTGATTTTTACACGACGGATTCTTGTTATTGAAACGTAGTTTTCACGCCATCAGGTTCTAACAACTATGTGCGAAGAATTGGTGAACTGCTATGCAGCCTGAATCTAATGCCGCCTTGGAACGGAGATCCAAGGCCAGGTTTCCCTTGCGATTGGGTGTTCGGTTCCGTACAGTTTCAGGCGGCCCTTCACTAATTGGCGAAGGGCGGACAGTGAACGTGAGCAGTCGTGGTTTGCTGATCGCCTCCGAAGAAGCCCAGGTAAACAAGGGCGCGCGCCTGCAACTGACTGTGGAATGGCCGTCCCTGTTGCACGGAATCACCCCGTTGCAACTGATCGTTTCCTGCCGGGTAACTCGCGCCATGCCGGAAGAGTTCGCCGTGGAACTGGACCAATACCAATTCCGGACCCGGAAGCGTTAAATCCCCGCCGCGCGGCTGCGTCCAAATTTGCGTAAGCTAGATTCGATGGTTCAAACAAAAACTCCACCCTTCCGCGCCGACCACGTTGGCAGCCTGCTCCGTCCCCCAGAGTTGCTCCAGGCCCGTGAAGACGAAAAGAATGGCCGCATCGGTCCAGCCGACTTACGCGGCATCGAAGACCAGGCGATTCGTGACGTGGTTCGCCGTCAAGAGGACCTGGGCCTGGAAGGAGTCACCGACGGCGAATTCCGCCGCGCTTCCTGGCACATGGATTTTCTGTACCAGGTGGGCGGCACGGCCAAGGTGCAGGACAACGTCAAGGTGCAGTTTCGCAACGAGCAGGGGGTAATCGAATTCACTCCCGCCGCACTGCGGATCAAGAGCAAGCTTAAACTCGACAAATGCATTTTCGGCGAGGACTTTGCGTTCCTCAAGTCCGTAGCGCATGCCACTCCTAAGCTCACCATTCCATCGCCCAGCATGATGCACTACCGCAGCGGGCGCGCGGCCATCGATCCCGCGATTTATCCCGACATCAATGAGTTCTGGCACGATCTGGCCCAAGTCTACGCCAGCGAGATGGCGGAACTCGCCAAGTTGGGCTGCACCTATCTGCAACTCGACGACATCAGCCTGGCGTATCTGAACGATCCTGCGCAGCGCGAAGCGGTTTCTAAGATGGGCGAGGACGGCGAGCATGCGCACATCCGGCACATCCGTACCCTGAATGAGGCGCTGGCCGCCAAGCCCGCCGGCATGTCGGTCTGCACGCATTTGTGCCGCGGCAATTTCCGGTCGTCGTGGGCCGCCTCGGGCGGCTACGATCACGTGGCCGAAGCCCTGTTCGGCGAGCTGAAAGTGGATGGCTATTTTCTGGAGTTCGACGACGCGCGCTCGGGAACCTTCGCGCCGCTGCGTTTTGTCCCCAAGGGCAAGAAAGTTGTGCTCGGGTTGCTGACCACCAAGCGCGGCGATTTGGAAAAGAAAGACGATCTGAAGCGCCGCATCGACGAAGCCGCGAAGTACGTTCCGCTCGATCAGCTCTGCTTGAGCCCGCAGTGCGGCTTCTCTTCCACCAGCGAAGGCAACTCGCTGAGCATGGACCAGCAGTTCCAGAAATTGCGATTAGTGGTAGAGACCGCCCGCGAGATCTGGCCAGACTAGATCTGCGTCCATCCGTGTTGATCCGCGGCCACGGCTCACTGCTTCAACTCCGCAATCATCGCGTCCACCTGCTGGATCGCCAGGCCGCCCGCGGCCCAGTGATAATCGTCGACCAGCACTTTCGAGATCGCTTCCTTGCTGTCGCCCGAACGCACCATGCCTTGGATGCGATCGCGCATGGCCTGGAAGCGATCGCGAAACTGAATGATGCCGGCGCGGTCCGAAATCGGGCCGTGCCCCGGGATCGCAATATCGAAATCCAGCTTCAACACTCCGTCGAGCGTCTTGGTCCACTCCAGCGCGCTGCCGCCGTTAGCGTAATCGATAAACGGCTGCGGCGGAAACGTGAGAAACAAGTCGCCGGTGTGGATCACTTTGTCGGCGGGGAAGTACATTACCGCGTCGCCGCCGGTGTGGCCGCGGCCGTAATGGTGCGCCCGAACTTCTTTGCCGCCTAAGTAAACCGACATCTCGTCCGAGAACGTTACGCGCGCCAAGCCCGGCTGCTTGAGCAGCGCCATGTTCGCCCGGGCATTGCGATGCGAGATCACCTCGGCGTTCATGGCAAGCATCCTGGCGTTGCCGCCGGAATGGTCGTCGTGCTGGTGAGTGTTGAGGACGTACTTGATTGGTTTGTCGGTCACGGTGCGCAGCTTTTCCAGGAGCTCATCGTGATTACGGTCGAACATATCGTCCACCAGAATCACGCCTTCGTCCGTCACCTGGACCGCGACGTTTCCCGCTCCCACGCCCTTGGTAACGCCGATAACGTACAAATCGTCCTTGAGTTTTTGAATGCCAATGGGCGGCGCAGGCTGGCTCTGCGTGTAGGTGAGCCACGCGCCTCCCAGCAGCAAGCCGAAGGCGGATCCGCGCAGGAGAATCGTCCGGAGCATGCGAGGCACTGTATCACATTTTCCGGATACTCTTAGATATGCGCTTTTGGCTTCTGCCGCTTGTGTTCATCGCTCTGTCCGTCTGGGCTCAACCGCCCGCCTGGGTCCAGAAGAGTAACGAGAATGCCCAGCTCCTCATCGCGATCCTGGCGCGTTATTCGCCGGAAGATGCCGGGGCCGAAGGTGTGCCGGGTCTGGACGAGCAGGTCACCTCCGCGTCGCCGGAACAGCCCGAGCGCTTCCGCCGGGATATCGCCGTGGCCCGCATCGAATTGCAGAAACGGCTGGCGCTGGAAAAGGATCCGCTGGTGCGGCAGGATCTTGAAATCCTGCTGGCCGAAGCCGACCGGGAAATCCGATCCTCGGAAGCGTCGGAGAATCATCTGCTGCCCTATGCGAACGTCGCCGGCACCATCTTTTTTGGCATCCAGAGCTTGCTGGATGATCAGGTGACTGCGAACCGGCGTCCCGCCGCGGTGGTTCGTTTGCTCAAGTACTCAGGGCTACAACCGGGCTTCGAGCCGCTGACCATGCAAGCCGAAGAGCGCTTTCGCGAAAAGCTGAATACTCCCGGGCTGGTGGGGCCATCCAAGGCCGAAGTGGAAAAGAATCTCGAAAACACGAACGCCTATGTCACTGGAATCGGCCTGTTGCTCGAAAAGTACAAGCTGCACGGCTATCAGGATGCGTTCGCCAAGCTGAAGGAGCAGCTTGCGTCCTATGACGGTTTTGTCCGCAGCGAAGTTTTGCCGAAAGCGCGCAGCGATTTCCGCCTTCCGCCGGAGTTGTACACCATTGCGCTTGCCAATTACGGCATCGACTATTCCCCCGGCGAGCTTACGCAGCATGGCTCATCAGATGTTCTCCGAACTGCAAAGCGAGATGCAGCCCATCGCCGAAAAAATCGCAAAAGAACGGCACCTGCCCTCCTCCGACTATCGCGATGTGATTCGCGATTTGAAGAAAGATCAGATTCCGGGCGATCAAGTTCTGCCGCATTATCAAAAACGGCTGGCCGAAATCGAGGGCATCCTCCGGCGCGAGCATCTAATTACACTGCCGGATCGGCCGGCCATCATTCGCCTGGCATCGGCCGCCGAAACCGCGCAGCAACCCGCGCCTCACATGCAGCCTCCGCCTTTGATCAACAATCATGGCGAGCGCGGCGCGTTCGTGCTGCCGCTCGAGACGACCGGCAAAGGCGGCGCGCCATTGAAATACGACGACTTCACTTTCGCGGCCGCATCCTGGACCATCACCGCGCACGAAGCAAGGCCGGGCCACGAGCTCCAGTTCGATGCCATGGTGGAGCGCGGCGTTTCGTTAGCGCGCGCCCTGTTCGCCTTCAACAGCACCAACGTCGAAGGCTGGGGATTGTATTCGGAATGGTTCATGCTCCCTTACATGCCGGACGACGCGAAACTGGTTTCGCTCGATTACCGGCTGCTGCGCGCCGCCCGTGCGTTTCTCGATCCGGAATTGCAGCAGGGCAAAGTGACTCCCGAACAAGCCATGCAGGTCCTGGAAAAGGATGTCGTCTGCTCGCCCGCCTTCGCCACTGAAGAAGTGGAACGCTTCACTTTCCGCGCACCCGGCCAGGCGCCCTCGTATTTTGACGGCTTCACGCGCCTGCTCGAAATCCGCAAAGCCGCCGAGCAAGCCCTGGGTCCCAAGTTCAACGTCCAGCGCTTCCACGATTTCATCCTGTCGCAGGGCCTGCTGCCGCCGAACCTGCTGCGCAAAGCCGTGATGGAAGATTTCGTCAAGCCCGCGATCGCGTCCAACTGATCTGCGATCCATTCGCCAGCATTTCGATAAAAATCATTTTTATGGAACGGCGAACCTTTCTGCCGACGATCGTTTGGACGGACGCTCGTCAAAACTTTCGCCAGCGCCAGAAATGCGCACGATGACCCAGCCGCGGCCGCGCTCTATTCCGAAGACGGAGAATGGATCGGCGCTCACGGAGCCTCAGTTCGGGGAAGGCCCGATCTGGCCCGCGTATGGAGCGGCGTAACAGGGCAGGTGCGGCGGACCATTCAGTCCATTGATTTCGCGGGCCCGAACATTGCGGTGGTTCGCGTGCTCACCCAATACCAACAGCCGATTGGCGTCCACCACGAGACTTTTATATTCGTCAAAGACAGCGGGGCGTGGAATATTCGAGTCCATCAGTCCGTGGATTAAAGATCGTGCGGACTCGCCTATTACCGCTGTGTTCCGACATAGCGTTTTAATTGCGCGAGTCTCCCCACATTCTCCTGGCGGAGAGCGAATAAAACAAACGGTTCTGCGATCTTCATCCAACCGGTTATTTGAATCGCGAGATCCAGCTCTCGCAGAACCAATATCGGCGGCGAGCGGGCCTTGCTTCAACAGCATGGCGTGATGAAAGGTGATGTGCCAGGGAGGATCATAGGCCGTGACCGAGCCGGGCCGCTGGCCTGCCGGACCTGCGTACAGGTACATTATGCCAAAGCGGACCGGATAAGGCTACACTTCCGTTGTCCCCCCGAACGCCCGTGAACCGGGCAGCCAGCGACATGGTTCGGCATGTCCGCAATCAGCTCGAAAATGATTTCCGGAGAGCCCTTGATTCGTGCTGTGAGCCGCGGGTGGGTACTGGACATTCTCCCTATTTTGCGCAGACGAGTGCCGGAGACAAGATCTACATAGTATCGAATATCTTCGCTGCCACCACTTCAGCCGTGCTTCTGCCGGTAAAATTGACAACTAGGTCAATGGCAGCATTGGCGCCTGATTCCCTCCAAAAGGGTGTAGAATTTCAGAGGCGATCGGAGGGTTTCCAGGTATGGGCTACCAAGCTACGAAACACCAGGTCTCCAACCGAGGGGTGGCGCCTGACAGCTTTCTGGACGAACTCGTCGCCTGGGGAAAGACTGCCGACGACGATATTTTCGAACCCAACTCCGTCAACGACATCTATACGAGCGTTGTTGGCTCGCTCGGACCCTATCGCGGCTCCGATCATCGCCGAGCCGTCATGCTCGAAGTGTTGCGGGTACTTGCCGGATTCGAATCTTCCTGGGATTGGAATCACGGCCTTGATACCAGCAAGAAGGTAAAGGCTACAGCGGCGAACACGGAAGCGGGCGCGTGGCAAGTAAGCGCCGATTCAATGGGTTGGGGTCCCGAATTGAAAGCGCTCGTGGTTGCCCAAGGCGCGGTAACTCCGGCCGACTTCCAACGGGTTATGAAACAGAACCATACGTTGGCTATGGAGTATATTGCCCGTTTGTTGCGGCGAACAACTGCGGCGAACGGACCCGTCGCTGGCCATCGGATTGATCCGTGGCTGCGGCGCGACGCGGTAATGGAATTTATGTTCATCATTCGGCCGCCGGGCGATTATGAGCCCGCCAAAACCGGGCAGCAATCTGATGGGTTGACACGGCGGCGACATAGAGGAAACTGCTCGCCTTGGCATTGGTAATTACGCGCGGCACAAAATTGGGGTATTGGAAGCAGTTCTAGGTTACGCTTCGTGCGCGAGTTAGCCGCCTCGATCTTAATGATCAACAGACCGGAGAAAATCGCCGATTTCAGCAAACCCGCCGGCTTCCGCGATGCTCAGCGCCGTCAAGCCGCTGGCAGTGCATTGCGCCGCATCGGCCCCCGATTCCACCAGCAGCCGAACCGCTTCCGTCCGTCCCATCGCGGACGCGGCGTGCAGCGCGGTGAGCCCACTTTGATCCGCCGCGTTGATCTCCGCGCCGTGCGCGAGCAACAGAGGGATAGCTTCCGGATGGCTGTTCACCGCCGCCATCAGAGCCGTTACGCCCTGGCTGGTGCGCGCGTTCACATCGGCGCCCGATCGGATCAACAGCTCCGCCATGACAGTCTGCCCGCGCACCACAGCCGCAATCAGCGGCGTGATCCCGGCTTGCCCCGCCGCATTTGGATTGGCTCCGGCTTGCAACAGAGCCTCCGCCGCTTGTACATGTCCGCCTAGAGCGGCCGCGAGAAGGGCAGCTTCATCCATGCGTGCGCCCTTGGCGAGCAGCATCGGAATGGGTTCGACGTTGCCGGCGGCGGCCGCGGCTACCAGAACCGGCCTGCCCTGTTCATCCAGCGTGTTCGGATCGGCGCCTTTTTCGAGCAAAACCCACACCACTGCGGGCGTAGCGGACACCGCCGCTGCCAGAGCCGTCAGGCCCGATTGACTGACCGCGCCGATATCGGCTCCGGCCGCGATCAAAGCACAGAGAGCTTCCATTCGTCCGTTGACCGCCGCGCCAATCAGAGGCGTGACACCGCGCGCGTCGCGGGCATTGGGATCTGCACCCGCGGCCAGCAGCGCCTCCACCACGGCTCCGTGTCCTTCGATGGCCGCGGCCAGCAGCGGCGTCACTCCGCTGCGAGTATGTTCGTCATGGCTGGCGCCCTTTTGCAACAGCAACTGGACCACATTGGCGTGTCCCTGCGTGGCCGCCATTACCAGGACTGTGGCTTCGTCTTGATAGCGGGCCTTCAAGTCTGCGCCTTGCAGCAACAGAAGCTGGAGCGCTTCCGTCCGCCCGGCCACGGCCGCGGCCAGCAGCGGAGTAGCTCCGTTTTTCATGCGCGCGTTCACTTTGGCGCCGCGTCCCAGCAGTGTTCGCACACGTTCGGCATCGCCCGCAGCGGAGGCACGAATCAAATCGAGATCACGTTCGCTTGGCATGGGGGCTGCCCGAAAATTGAGGGAAGATGCGCCTTACGCTTCGGCGGCGCTCACCGGTCCTGCTTTCTCCTGCAGGTCCTCATGAAACACCGAGAAGACTTCGCCGTTCCAAACTACATTCACCAAACCGGATTCCGCGACATGCCCTTCGATTTCGATAATCATTTCGGCGGGGATCTGGATCAGCGTACCGGTGGGATCGCGTAAGCTGCTGCCGGGATGCTCGGCCAGCTTCACCGCTTGCAGGGGCTGCGAAACTTTGTAGCGCAGGGGCGGGCTGGCGTTCCGCATTCGTTGCTGACTCCTCAACGAGGTAGCTTTTATTCAGAATACCATGCCGCCAATATCTACGGCCGTGCAGTAGCGAGATAGACCGCAAGTACCCTATTGAGGGTACGCTGGTCGGCCGATTCTAAGAGCAAAGGAAATGGGATGAAACTCGTGTACCTGGTTTCAGGCCTCCTCTTGCTCGCGCTCCTTGCACCGGCCAGTGATGTGCATGGACACGCGACTATCACCAAGCGGCTGACCAAGAGGTCTTTATCGCCTATTGTCTACAACTTGCGGGGGACGGCCACGCCTTTGGCCGGGCCGGACACGGAGCCTGTGAACGAGTTTGATCGCATGGTAGTGATCCTGGAACAGACCAAGGACGAAGCGGCAAAAAACCCCGGGAAGGACCACCGCCTTCTCCCCCCACCCCGCCGGTAACGGAAAAGCTCAACCAGCAGGACGCGCGGTTTCAACCGGACGTGATTGTAGTACCGGTGGGGTCGACGGTTGAGTTTCCGAATCTGGACCCGATCTTCCACAATGTTTTTTCGCTTTCCAAGGCGCAGCCGTTCGATCTCGGCTACTATCCCGAAGGCCACAGCCGCAACGTGAAGTTCAACCACCCCGGCGTCGTTCAGGTCTATTGCCACATCCACGCCAACATGTACGCCGCCATCGTTGTGACCGACAGCCCGTGGTATCAGAAGCCCGCGGCCGACGGCAGCTTCTCGTTCTCCAACGTGCCGCCCGGACGCTACCGGCTGATCGCCTGGCACAAGGTGGCAGGCCTTCACAAGGTGGATGTCCAGGTTCCCGAAACCGGCAGCGTGGACGCAACTATCCGCGTTCCGGTGGATACGGAGCGGTAACGGTGCTTTCTCGGGCGTCTCTAACGACGCGGGCGTTTCTGTTCTCGTTTCTGCCGGTCTGCGCGGTACTGGCCGTGAGTTTCGCGGCGCTGAATACGCTGGTCCAGCAGCATGTCAAGGACGGCCTGCGCGATTCCTTTCAGAAATCGGAAGAATTGCTGGATCGCGCCAACGAGGATTACGCGCGGCGCATCGGCCAGTTCGTGCCGGTGCTAGCGGACAGCGCGGGGCTAAAGGCGGCTATCGGTCTTACCCACGAGGCGCCCTCCACGCCGGCGCATGGCGCGTGAGGTTCGGCGCACCATTGAGGCACAACTCCGCGAGATGCACGCGCTGGTGGGCTACGATCTTTTGGCTGTGACAGACTGGCGGGGACGCACGCTGGCCGCGGTCAATTTCGGCGCGGGACAAACGGATTCGCTGGCCCAGCTCCCCCAATTCCCTGCGGCAACCGCGCCTTCCCAAACTTCGGTAATGCAAATCGGCGGCGTCCTGTATGAACTCACTTCTACCCCGATTGCCATCGACGGCGGCCAGATTGGCGACTTGAAACTGGGCGCCAAGTTCGACTTGAGCCGCTATCATTTGGGCGGCGATACGGTCCTGCTACGGAATGGACGCGTGCTCGAAGCCGGCTTGCCGCGCGCCACCTGGGCGTCGCTTGAAAACGAGCTTCGTTCCGCCTGCCGCCAGCCTCGCTCCGAGTGCGAAATCCGCCGCGACGGTGAAACTTTTCTGGTATTGCCGGTTCAGGACGCGGGCCTGGGCTGCCGGGTTTCAATTGGTGGTTCTGCGATCGCTCGATGCGGCGATACGCGAATTCACCCAGGGCTGGATCAGCATTCTGGTGAAGGTGGGCGTCTGCGGCGTGCTGCTAGCGCTGGTATTCACACTGACGACGTCCAGGAAAGTCACCCGGCCGCTGCGGGAACTCGCCGCGCAGTTGCAGCGCGGGGAACGCGACCGCCAGTTTCCGGAGCGGATCAACGCTGGAGAAGCCGCGGGAGAGCTGCACATGCTGGCCGAGTCCTTCAATCGCGTGGCGGCGGCCGAGCGCAAGACCCGCGCTGAGCTGGAACAGGCCAAAGTAGCGGCGGAATCGGCCAACCGCGCCAAGAGCGAATTTCTCGCCAACATGAGCCACGAGTTGCGGACGCCCATGAATGGCGTCATCGGCCTGACCGAACTCTTGCTGGATACGCCGCTCAATGAAGAACAGGTTGACTTCGCCTCCACGGTCCGCGACTCGGCCAATTCGCTGCTCTCCATCATCAACGACATCCTCGATTTTTCCCGGCTGGACGAAAAGAAAATGACGCTGAACCTGGCGCCGTTCCATCTGCGCGACACCATTCAGGATCTGAATAAGCTGCTGGAGCCGCAGGCCTCCGCCAAGGGTTTGGAGATCGCGATCGAGTGGGAGGATGGCGCTCCAGTGGGGTTGGTGGGCGACGCGGCCCGCATCCGGCAGGTGCTGATCAACCTGATCGGGAACGCCATTAAGTTCACCGAGCACGGGCGAATCACGGTAAGGGTAGAGTGCAAGGAAAAGACCGCGGAGCAGGCATCGCTGCTGCTGGCGGTGCGGGATACGGGCATCGGCATCCCAGCCGACAAGCTGGACCTGGTCTTCGAAAAGTTCACGCAGGCCGATGGCTCCATGACGCGCCGTTACGGAGGCACCGGACTGGGGCTGACCATCGTCAAGCAACTTGTGGAGGCTATGGGGGGATCGATCGCGGTGGAGAGCCGGCTGGGCGTCGGAACCACCTTCACCGTCGCGCTGCGCCTGCCACTCGCCGAGCCGGACCAATTCGGCGATGGACAGCTGGTCGGGAAGGAGGCGGGACGATGTTAAAACGGTGCATGGCGCTATTCGCGCTTTGGGGCGGCGCGCTGGCCCTGCCTGCTTTCGCGCAGGATTCCGGCTCGCAAGATGCCAGATACGGCTTCAGCCTTCCCGTAACTCTGAGCGGCGGAGCGATGTACACCGGCCGGCTCCAGTTCGAGGACCCGGGCAATTCACCTGTCACACCAGGGTTTCAGGCCATGTTGTATCCCACGCTTACGCTCGGGCCGCACTGGTTTGCCTACGCCGCGCAGCAGTTTCGCCTCACCCCCTATCTTTACTACGACGCCTACGATCCGGATCATGAATGGTACGTCGAAACGCTGCAAGCTTTCATCGGATACCAGATCCGGCGGGAGAAAACTACGGTGGTCTTCAAAGCGGGCCGTCTGACGTCGGCATTCGGCGCGTTCCCGCTGCATTACGACGACGCCGACAATGCGCTGCTCGATCAACCGCTCAGCTATATCCAGACGCTCACGCTGCGAAACAATCAGCTTCCTTGCGGCGTGGCGGACCTGCTGTGGCAAAACTACGGCTATGTCTCCAACCTTTGCGGCGGAGCGTCAGGCGGGGATGAGGGACTGACGCCCGTGACCCTTTACGGACTGCCGGGCATCCAGGCGGAGGTTTCCAGCCATCGTGTGGACGGGCGCATTCAGGTGACCAGCGGCTCGCCAGCGAATCCGCTGAGCGTGAGCCATGCTCCGCAATACGCGCAGTGGGTGCTGGGCGGCGGCTACACCATCCTGCAGGGCTTTCGCGTGGGCATTTCCGGATTCCGCGGGCCATACCTCTCGCCCAATGTCGCGCCTTTGCTTGCCAGGCGGAACTTCGCTGCGCGATTTTCCTGCCAGCGGCCTTGGCCTGGACGTGCAGTGGGCGCGCGCGCATTGGAGCGCCAGCGGGGAATGGCAGCGCTTCCAATACGATTTGCCGGGGTTCCCGCAAGCGCCTTCGGTAAGCTCCACTTATGGCGAAGCCAAGCGGGTTCTCACGCCGCGGCTTTATGTCGGCGGGCCGGGCGGGGTGGCTGAAACCGGGCGGCGCCGCGGATGCGAGCGGGGCATCCACCAATCAGTTTTCACCTTGGATTGCGTCCTACGAGCTGGGCGGCGGCTGGTGGCTCAACCGGCATCAGTTGCTCAAGGCGAGCTACGAGTGGCTGAGGATCGAGTCTGTTCCAGGAACGCGGACCAATGTGCTGGGAGTCCAGTTCGTCACCACGTTCCACGCCCTGGACCAGGCGTTTCACTAACGCCCAGGATCAGGCTCCCGCTTTCCGCGACAAATCCACTTTGCCTCGGATGAATCCGCCATCCTCGATCACGATGCCGCGCGCATGAATATCGCCCACGAATCGCGCGCCGTTGCGGATGTAAATCTTGTCGGCGCCTTCCACGTTTCCTTGCAGCGAACCAAGTACGTCAATCTCCTTGGCCTTGATGCTGGCGCGCACCTTTCCGTTGGGCGCGATGGTGAGAAGATGGCCGGCCACATCGATGGTTCCCTCCACCTCGCCCTCGATGATGAGGGGTTCGTGGCTGTAAATCTCGCCTGTGACTGTGACGTCCTTGCCGAGAATGGCCTGGGACGTTGATTCGGTTTGGAAGGAAGCGGCAGCCGCCATGATGCTCCTGCTTTCCGCCGGGCGACTAATCCCGGTCAGGTTGACTTTGATTTTCCGGGCGCAGCGCCTGGTACATTTTCACCAGCGCCGAATCGTCCACGCCTATCGCCCGGGCGTATTGCCGGATGTAGCTTATGTTGTAAATTCCGCCCGGCAAAACATCAAAGTTAGCATCTTCGATGGCCTTCAGTGTTGTGACCTTGAGTTTGGTGTTGCGCGCGATCTCTTCCAGACTGATCCCGCTGGTCTGGCGGATGGATGCTAAGCTCCAGTCATTCATAGCCAATGTCGCCATGCCCGCTCCTGAAATCTCTATCGGCGCGCACTGTGGGATGCTACAGGGTTGACCGGCAATTACCTGAAAAAATCTAATGTTTTTACCTCACACAGGAGATTTCTCGCCGCTTCGCGCTCAACGGACCGCCTCCTGGACCCCGTACAATCGGAATTGTGACCCGGAAGGGATGGATGCTCGGTTTGGCGTGCCTGCTGGCCGCCGGATTCGCCGGCGTGCATTTCTGGCGCGTTCAACTACCCCCAACTCCTTCCGCGGCGAAGCTGCCGGCCAGCGCCCGAGCCCTGCTCCGGCCGTTTCGCAAGGACAGCCTGGATCTCACGGTGGAAGGGCGGCAGGAGCTGAACTATCGGGTCGGCATGCAGGCCGGAGCGACGCTGGTTTACGCCTGGTCCACGGGCGCGGGCGGCGGCCATTCTGGCAAGCACGTATCCTGCCAATTCGCGGGCCGGGAAACGAGCGGCGCGTCGGAAGGGCATAGCGCATTCGTGGCCCAATCCGCCGGCTGGTATCGCTGGCGCTGGAGGAATCCGAACAGCCGGCCCTGTTACCATTCACTTCAAAATGAGCGGATACTACGAACCGGCTATCCATTACGCGCCGCCTCCAGCATGCCGTATGATAGATAGCGATGGTGGTCGAGCTGGAAGCGAACCAAACGCAGGTCCAGCGAATCATCCAGAGCAAAGCCTTCCGCACCTCGGAAGTTCATCGCAACCTTCTGCACTATCTGGCTGAGAAGTCGCTCTCCGGAGCGGCCGACAGCCTGAAAGAATACACCGTCGGCCTGGATGTTTTCGCCAAACCGCCTCCTATGATCCTCGCCAGGAATCGGTAGTGCGGATGCACGTCGCGCGGCTGCGGCAAAAGCTGGCCGAGTATTATCGCACCGAAGGCACGGATGATTCGGTGATTGTCGACGTTCCCAAGGGCGGATTCCGAGTAACGTTCGAGACCCGCGAGATTGTGCCTGAGCCGGTAGCCGCTCCCGTCACCGACGAAGCAGCGCCGGCCCGCACGCCGCAGCCATGCGCAAAGAAGATTTCCTGATCGGGCTGCTGGTCGGCGCGGTCCTGTGCGCGTCGGTCTTTGGCATGGAGCTGTGGCGATTGAGAAACCGGCGAACGCCGAGGCCGCGGCGGCAGCCGCCGCCGATCGCGGGGACCAGAGACTGCAGCAGCTTTGGGGGCCGATCCTGAACAGCAACCGCCCGCTGATGATCTGCCTGGCCGCTTCGGACGGGTCGGCCGGACAGGCACGGCCAGCGGCGCGTTCCTGCTCGGGCAGTTTCTGGCGCACCGCAAGGACAACCTGCTGCTCACGCGCAGCAACCAGCTTGCCATGCCGGAAGTCCTGATGGACAACGTGGTGTTTCTGGGACCGGTCTCTGGGAAACCGCCAGATTGAAGCTCTTTCCAGGGACAGCCTCTGGTGCTGGAGCCCGGCGGAATCCGCAACCTGGCCCCGCGTGCCGGGTGAGCCGGCGTTTATCCCTGACCAGAAGACCGGCGGCTTCCCAGGGCCCCGAGCGAGACCGTACGCGCTCATCAGCCACGTGCCGGGACTGTACGGAAACGGCGACATCTTGTACTTGTCGGGCAATCAGATTTCGAGCACCCTAGCCGCGGTTCGCGCCCTGACCGATCCCATGCTCGCGCGCGCATTCGTCGCCAAGCTGAAATCGCCGGATGGCAGCGTTCCCCGCTTCTATCAAATGGTGCTGCGCGTTCAGTCCATGGACAGCATGCCGATCGAGATCTCCTACCTGTTCCATCGCGACCTGGGGCCGCGCAGCCCAGCCTCGAGCGAGGCGCCGCGCCTCGACACTCCAACCGGGCGGCGGCGCCACAGACCCCCGCGCTACCATCTGATATGCTCTAGTCTTCGATTACGAGTCTGGGCTTACGTTGCGTTACTCTTCGATGACCACCGAACTACCCGAGTTGGATTTTCAGCGTTTCTGGCGCAGGCTGCAACAACTGGGCCTGAACGCCTATGAAGCGCGCTCTTACCTGGTGTTGATCGGGCATCCGCGCTTCAAGGCCATCGAATTGGCGGCCCGCGCGCACGTGCCGCGCCAGAAGATCTATGAAGTGCTGGACAGCCTGGTGGAGAAGGGCTTCGCGCAGGTGGTTCAGGAGAAGACCAAGCTGTTTTCCGCCGTCGAGCCCAGCCTGGCGGTTCCCAGCTACCTGGCCCGCCGCGCCCAAATGCTGCAGCGCGAGCTGACCGACCAGACCCGCATGGCCGACAGCCTGGTGGTGGATCTGGCGGCCGTCCTATTCCGAAGGCCAGGGCGAGCGCGGCACGCTCGAGTATTTGCGGATCGTGAGCGATCCCGAGCAGATCGCGCAACAATACCGGCGCATGCTTTCCGATGTGCGGCACGAGTATCTGGAGTTTTCCCGGCCCCCCTACGCGGTCGATCCGCTCGACGAGCAATTAGTGAAGCAGGCGCGGCTGCGCGGGTTGACGTGCCGGCTGCTGATCGAAGCGGGCACGCTCGACCTGGCGCACCGGCAGCGATTGGAAGAGTACGCATCGTCCGGCGTGGAGGTGGCGCAGACCGATTCCCTGCCCATGAAGCTGGCTGTGTTTGACGGCGCGCGCGGGCTGCTGGCGTTGCTGGATCCGGTGATCACGCGACCCACCTGGACCGCGATCGTGTTCGAGCACTCCGGCATGGGCGAAGCCATGAAGGGGCTGTTCGAGAATTACTGGCGGCGCAGATTGAGCCGGACGGTGATCGAATTCGCGCCCAAGCAAGTAGTGGGCGAGACTCTAGCCTCGCGTGGAATACGCTATAGCCGGAGCCACGGGCTCGCGCCGGCAGCGCACCTCGCGCACCGCGTAAATGCGGCGTCCCTGGCTTTCGAAATAAGTGCGCATCAGCACTTCGCCCAGCAGCCCGGTGGAGAACATCATCAGACCGCTCAGCAGCAACAGCGCGCCCAGGATCACCAGCGGGCCGTGGTTCACCATGATGGCCTCGCCCCACAATTTGGGGGCCGACACGATGCCCAGGATGACAAATCCGGCCGTGAACGCGGCCAACCCCAGCCGGCCGAAGAAATGCATCGGCCGCGTGAAATATTTCAGCAAAAACTTGATGGTCAGGATGTCGAACATCACGTTGAACGTCCGGCCCAGGCCGTAGTGCGAATCGCCCGCCACGCGCGGCGTGTTGCGGATGGGCACTTCGGCGATGCGCGCGCCGTAAAAACTGGCGAGCGCCGGAATGAAGCGGTGCAGCTCGCCGTAAAGATTGATGTCCTTGAGCACTTCGGCGCGGTAGGCCTTGAACGTGGTCCCGAAATCGCGCAGTGCGATTCCCGACGATTTCGCCATCAGCCAATTTGCGATGCGCGACGGCATTTTCCGGGTGACGGCATTGTCCACGCGATCCTTGCGCCAGCCGCTCGCGATGTCGTAGCCTTCGTCGATCTTGGCGAGCAGCGCCGGAATATCCTCGGGCGCATGCTGCAAGTCGCCGTCGAGCGAAATGATCACGCTGCCCTGCGCCTCGTCAAAACCCGCGGAAAGCGCCGCGGTTTGTCCGAAATTCCGGCGCAGCCGGATCACCTTCAGGCGCCCGTCGGTTTCCACAAGATTAGCCAGCAGGTCGAAACTGCGATCGGTGGACGCGTCATCCACCGCAATGATTTCGTAAGGTTTTTGAATCGACTCCAATACCGCCGTCAGCCGGTCGTAAAGCGGCAGGATAGACGGCTCCTCATTGTGGATTGGGATGACGATGGACAACATAACCGTGAATAACCATCTTATCCTACGAGTACAGTTCCGCGGGTACAATAGCCTGGAGGTTCTAAAGTGAGGCGCGTCACTGGCATTGGTGGTATCTCTTCCGGGCGGAGAACCCTGGAAGGCTGTACGAGTGGTACGAAAAGCACCTGGGGATTCAGTGCGAGCCGCACGGTCAAGGCGCGATGTTGCACTGGCGCGAGGACGAAAACCCGGAGCGACGCGGCATGACGGTATGGGCGCTGTTTGAAAAGAACAGCAAATAATTCGAGCCCAGCCGCGCGCCGTTCATGTTGAACTATCGCGTGGACGATCTGGACGCGCTGCTTGAGGCGTTACGGGCCGAGGGCGTCGAGATCGATCCCAAGCGCGAGAATTACGACTACGGCCGGTTCGCCGCCACCCGCCTCAACGCTTCCTCCACCGGTCCGCGAGCGCGGCCAGTTTATCATCCATGCTCGGCTGCGGCTTAGGCACGGGAGCAGGCTTCTTCGCTTGCGCGCGGCGCTGCCTTCGAGCCGGGCGTCTTCATCGACAACGCGATGCGCTTGGTTTTCGCATCGGCGCTGAGCACATGTACCTTCACGATCTGGCCAACCTTCACCACGTCGCTCGGCTCCTTGATGTAACGATCCGCGAGTTCGCTGATGTGCACCAGCCCATCCTGATGCACGCCGACGTCGACGAATGCTCCGAATTTGGTGACGTTGGTGACCACGCCTTCGAGCGTCATTCCTGCTTGCAGATCCCCAATCTCCTTCACATTGTCCTGAAAGCTGGGCGCGAGAAACTTGTCGCGCGGGTCGCGGCCGGGCTTGCGGAGCTCTTCCAGAATGTCGTTCAAGGTGTAAACGCCGGCGGCCACGCCGCCTTTGTCGAGTTTCTCGAGCAGCGCAGGTTGTTCGATCAGCCTCTCGATGGGAACGTTCAAACTTTTCGCGATTTGCTCTACCACCGGATAGGATTCAGGATGAACGGCGGTGATGTCCAGCGGCTGATCGCCTTGGCGAATTCGCAGAAAGCCGGCCGCCTGCTCGAAAGTCTTGGGGCCGATGCCGGGCACGGCGGTCAATTGGACGCGCGAACGAAAGCGGCCGTGCTCATTGCGGAATTCGACGATTTTTTGCGCGGTGCGTTCGTTGATGCCGGCTACGTAGCGCAGCAAAGCCCAGGAAGCGGTGTTGAGGTCCACGCCGACGCGGTTGACGCAGCTTTCAATCACTGTCTCGAGCGATTTGTGCAGATGGTTCTGATCCACGTCGTGCTGATACTGGCCCACGCCGATGGACTTGGGGTCCAGCTTCACCAGTTCCGCCAGCGGGTCCTGCAAGCGGCGCGCGATGGAGATGGCTCCGCGAACGGTCAGGTCCAGATCGGGAAACTCCTGGCGCGCGATTTCGGAGGCGGAATAGATGGAAGCGCCCGATTCGTTCACCATCACGCAGAAGATCGAGGACAGGCCTTCCTTTTTGAGAAAGTCGCGGACCAGGGCATCGGTCTCGCGCGAAGCAGTTCCGTTGCCGATTGCGATGGCCCGCACGTTGAATTTCTCGATCAGGGCTTTTAGCGTACGTTCCGCGCCGGCGACGTCGTTCTTCGGCTGGAACGGATAGATGACGTCGTGCGCGAGAAATTTGCCGGTGTCATCCACTACGAGCGATCTTGCAGCCGGTGCGGATGCCGGGATCGAGCCCGAGCACGGCCAGTTGGCCTGCCGGAGGAGCCAGCAGCAGGTTCTGCAGATTCTCGCGGAAAACCTGGATGGCATCGGCGTCGGCGCGCTGCTTGAGTTCCAGGCGAACCTCGGAAGTGATGGAGCTGTTGAGCAGCCGTTTCCAGGCGTCTTCCGCCGCGAGGTTCAATTGCGGAGTCCAGTCGCCGGGCCGCTGGTGGATCTTGCTTTTGATGATGTCGAGCGGGCGCGCCGGATCGAGTTCGATCAGAAAGTAGAGAACGTTTTCGGTCTCGCCGCGGCGGATGGCCAGCATGCGATGCGAGGGGATCTGCTTCACCGGCTCGCGATAGTCGTAATACATTTTGAACTTCTGCTGTTCGTCGACGGCGTCCGTGGTTTTCTTGCTGACGATGACGCCTTCCTCAAACATGGCGTGGCGCAGCAGCTTGCGAATGTCCGCGTGGTCGCTGATGGTTTCGGCCAGGATGTGGCGCGCGCCTTCGAGCGCTTCTTCCACGTTCGCGACGCCTTTTTCGGCATCGACAAACGATGCGGCAAATGTTTCGAGCGGAGTGCCAGCGGGCTCCTGATTCCACAGATAATCCGCCAGCGGGTCCAAGCCCCTTTTCCCGCGCGATCATGGCCTTGGTGCGGCGCTTAGGCTTGTAGGGAAGGTACAGATCTTCGAGCTCGCTCTTGTCGAGCGTTTCGATGATGCGCGCCTTCAACTCGTCGGTCAGCTTGCCCTGTTCCTGAATGGAGGCGAGGATGGTCTCTTTGCGGGACACCAGCTCGCGGAAGTAGAGCAGCTGCTCCTCGATGGCGCGAATCTGGACCTCGTCCAGGTTGCCGGTGGCCTCCTTGCGGTAGCGCGCGATAAACGGGACGGTGGAACCCTCATCGAGAAGCTCAACCGTGGCCACCAGGCTTTTCAAGGGGACCTGGAGCGCGCGCGCGATGTGGATCAGTAGTTCGGGAGATAAAGACTGAAGTTCGGACATGGAACGAACACCCATTTTAACGCGTGGAACCATTCGCAGCGCTAGAAACTCGACGGCTTCTGAAATGGCATTGATATCGAGACGTTTGCCAGCGGCTTAACTGGAGAACATCGCCGAGTTACTCACCAGTCGGCCAACTTCTTCCACCGATGCTAATCTCGCCCTCAATGCTTCAGGGCGCCATCCACCTCGCCGTGGCACACAAACTTGCCCAGGAAAGCACCCAAATTGGTGGTCCTAAGAACAGCTCGTTTCTGCGGGAGCATCGGGCGCGATGAGCATCGTCGAGAGCGGTTCACCGACCTAGTGTTGCTGACCGGACCTACCGCTGCGCACTTGCCGTCCGATAAGATTAAAGACGAATGAGCCAAACGGCCGACACTTTCGAATTGGTCCGGGCGAAGCGTGAGCAGATCCGAAAGATCGCGGCCCAGCACGGAGCACGGAACGTACGTGTCTTCGGTTCGGTGGCACGCGGCGATGCCCAGCCTGACAGCGATGTCGATTTCCTGATCGACGTTGAGCCGGTGACGAGCTCCTGGTTTCCGGCCGGCCTTGTTCAGGATCTGGAGAGCCTGTTAGGACGGCGAGTGGAGGTGGTCACCGAGCGCGGATTGAACCACCTCATTCGTGACGAGATCTTGCGCGAGGCCGTTCCGATTTGAAGGACGACCAGTTTTATCTCCGCTACATATTGGAATGCATTCGAAGAATCGAAGAAGATACCGCTTCTAGCCCAGAAATCTTTCGGGCATCCAGAACGGCTCAAGACGCAGTCGTTCGGAAACCTGCAGGTCCTCGCTGAGAGCACCCAGCGGCTTCTGACAGCTTGAAATCGCGCTGGCCGCAAGTGGAATGGCTGCGCATCGCGGCTTTTCGAAACGTCTTTGGTCCACGATTATCTTGGGTTGGACATGGAGCGAATCTGGGTAGTGGCCCAGCGCGATGTTCCGGAACTTAAGAAGTCGGTGGAACTGATGTTGATGGAGCTGCCCTGACGAAAAAGGCGGCTCAAGCGAGCCGCCCCAAGGAAAAGGAGGAGTGACACCTCCACCCAAATCGTGATGAATCGGACTTTCGCTTAAGTACAGCGGCCTAGCTGCAGCCGCTGGTCCCGCCGCAGTTCTCGCACTTGTAGCAGCTGCCGTTGCGCGTCATGAAGCCGCCGCATTCCGAGCACATCGGCGCGTCGCTCACCGCCGAAGCGAACGGCAGCGCCTGCTGCGGCTCAGGCTCGGTGGCTCGCAGAACAGGCGCGTCGCCGGCTTCATTCACTGCGTATTCGGGACCCAGGAACTTCGCGCCCATCCAGCGGAAAATATAATCCATGATGGACTTGGCGTAGGGCACCGTCGGATTGCCGGTCCAGCCGCTCGGCTCAAACCGAACGTGGCTGAATTTATCGACGAAGAACTTCAGCGGCACGCCGTATTGCAGCGCATAGCTGATGCTGGTGGCGAAGCTGTCCATCAGGCCGCTGATGGTGGAGCCTTCCTTGGCCATCGAGATGAACACTTCGCCGGGCGTGCCGTCTTCGTACATCCCCACCGTGATGTAGCCTTCGTGGCCGCCGATGGAAAACTTGTGCGTGATGGATTTCCGCTCGTCGGGCAGCTTGCGCCGGATGGGCCGGTAAACGATCTTCTCCGTCACGGCCGGGACCAGCCGCAGTCCCACGTGGCTTTCTTCTCGCCCTTGCCGGTGCTGGAGCTCAACGGCTGCGCGCGCTTGGAATTATCGCGATAGATCGCCACCGCCTTCAAACCCAGCCGCCAGCTTTCCAGGTAAGCGTCCATCACATCTTCCACCGTCGACTCTTCCGGCATGTTGATGGTTTTCGAAATCGCGCCGGAAATAAACGGCTGCGTCGCCGCCATCATCCGCACGTGGCCCATGTAATGAATCGATCGCTTGCCGTTCTGCGGCCGGAAACTGCAATCGAACACCGGCAGATGCTCGTCCTTCAGCGCGGGCGCGCCTTCGATGGTGCCCGTGGAATCGATATGCGTGACGATCATCTCCACTTGCTCAGGCGTGTAGCCCAGCTTGATGAGCGCCTGCGGCACGGTGTTGTTGACGATCTTGATAATCCCGCCGCCCACCAGCTTCTTGTATTTCACCAGCGCCAGGTCCGGCTCAATTCCGGTGGTGTCGCAATCCATCATGAAGCCGATGGTTCCGGTGGGCGCGATCACGGTGGTCTGCGCGTTGCGGAAACCCACGCGCTCGCCCAAAGCGTACGCATCGTTCCAGCAATTCACGGCGGCCGCAAACAGATCGTCCGGAACACGCTTGCTGTCGATGCCGCTCACTGCCTTGCCGTGCATCAGGATCACATCCAGGAACGAATCTTCGTTCACCGCGTAGCCGGGGCAGGGGCCGACGGCTTCGGCGATCCGCGCGCTGGTCAGGTACGCCTGGCCGCACATCACAGCCGTGATGGCGGCGGCCCAATCGCGGCCCTCCGGGCTGTCATAAGGAATGCCCATCGACATCAGCAGCGCGCCCAGGTTGGCGTAGCCCAAGCCAAGCGGACGGAAATCGTGCGAATTCTTGGCGATTCTTTCGGTGGGATAGCTGGCGCTATCGACGATGATCTCCTGCGCCAGCGTCACTGTATCGCAGGCATGGCGGAACGCTTCCACATCGAACTCGCCGCCCGGCCCCACGAACTTCATCAGGTTCAACGACGCCAGGTTGCAGGCCGAATCGTCCAGGAACATGTACTCCGAGCACGGATTCGATGCGTTGATGCGCGCCGTCGCTTTCGAAGTATGCCAGCGATTGATCGTCGTATCGAACTGCATCCCCGGATCGCCGCACTGATGGGTGGCTTGCGCAATCTCGCGCAGCAATTCCTTGGCGCTGTAGCGCTGCTTGGGCTGGCCGTTGGCCACCGAACGCGTCCACCAATCGCCATCGGCCGCCGCCGCTTCCATGAACTCGTCGGTCACGCGCACCGAATTGTTGGCGTTCTGGAAGAAAATGGAGCCGTACGCGTCGCCATCAATAGCGGCATCGTAACCGGCGTCGATCAGCGTGTGCGCCTTCTTCTCTTCCTTGGCCTTGCACCAGATGAACGATTTGATGTCCGGGTGATCGACGTTGAGGATTACCATCTTCGCCGCCCGCCGCGTTTTTCCGCCGGATTTGATCACTCCCGCGAACGCATCGAAGCCCTTCATGAAGCTGAGCGGTCCGGACGCCGTGCCGCCGCCTGCCAGATGGCCGCCCTCTTCGCGCAACGGCGAAAGATTGGTGCCGGTGCCCGAGCCCCACTTGAACAGCATGCCTTCCGTTTTGGCGAGATCGAGAATCGATTCCAGCGAATCCTTCACCGAATTGATGAAGCAGGCCGAGCACTGCGGGCGCGACTCGCCTTTCTTCAGCTTCACGATGTTGTCCGTGGCTTCGTCGTAATAGTAGCCGTAGCCGCGCGGCTCCGTGACGCCGACGTTAAACCAGACCGGCGAATTAAAGCAGGCCTTCTGCGTGAGCATCAGGTGCGCCAGCTCGTTGCGGAAATTCTCCGCGTCGTCGCGGGTCTTGAAGTAGCGCCCGTGCGCGCCCCAATCCGCGATGGTGTCCACCACCCGATGCACCAACTGGCGGACGCTGCTCTCGCGCTCGGGCGACCCTAGCTTGCCGTAAAAATATTTGCTGACGACGATGTTGGTGGCCGTCTGGGACCATTCGGCCGGCACCTCCACGTCGTTCTGCTCGAATATGATGGCGCCTTTGTCGTTGCCGATGGCGGCGGTGCGGAGCTCCCAGGCGATCTCGTCGTACGGAGTCTTTCCGGCATCAAGCTTCTGCGTGAAGTATTTAGGAAAGCTGACGCCCTTGCGCTGGTTGGCCGGAAGAGCTTTCTTGCTAACAGGTTGCAATTCAGGAATCCTGTTGGTGAGATCGACTGCGAGTAGTCCCATTTCTATTTTCCTCCAAAAGATACCGCTTAAGGTTGGATGCGAGGCACGTCTGCAATGATGCCCCAATAGGTAGTGGTGCGTCAAGGATTATATCTATATGCCGTGCAGTACGTTACGAACCGACTACGATATTTGCCGGCAGCAGGCGGCGCGAGCCGATGTGGATTTGAAGCGTGTGAGCACCAGGTGACAATCCCGGTGGCAGTTCCAGATTCAGCTCGTGCCGGGGCGGGCGGGGATCGGTGCGGAGGATGCTGAGATAAGGGACGGGCTGATCGTCGATGCCGGCGGTGACCGAATCGGGCGAAGTGACCTCCTCGAGCTGCACCTTCAGATGCCCGCTGCTGCAGCGGTTCTTCTCCACCAGATTTATCGCCGTCGGTGATGGAGACGATGCGAGGGACCGGGGGACCGCCGGGAATCACGCGCACGATGCCGGGCTCGCCCAGCCGCTGGCCATTCGAGCGGAGTTCCACTGGCAGCAATCCGGTGCGCGTCTCCTCCGGAAGCCAGACGTTGATCTGCTGGAGCCCATCCGTCGCTGGCCGGCCCGATAAAGTAGGGGCTGCCGCTTACGCCATCGATCAGCACTTCGACGGTATTTAAATCGCAGCCGGCCGGCAGATTCTCCACCCAGGCCGAGATGGCCGCGTAGCGCCCGCGATTGGGGATGGCAGGTTCCGAGGAACAGGCATTCGTAATGCGGCGGATCACGGGCTGTCGGTCGCCGGCAGAGGACGGCTGCACGGGCGGCTTGCGCCACGTGGTCCACATGTACTGGGTGTGCAGGCCGTCCAGGTTCAGGAGCTGGAGCCCGTTGTCGCGCGTGAACGCGCGGATGTCGTCGGCCGAAAAAGCCACGCCGCTCCAGGTGTTGGTGTCGTCCCCGTGGGGCAAGCCGTTGAACTGGCCGCGAAAAATGCCGCCGGGTTTGAGCACGCGCCGGATCTCGCGCATATATTCCAGCACCACGTCGCGGCTGGGGATGTGCTGGAACACCGCGTAGGAATAGACGAAGTCGAAGGATTCATCGGCGAACTGCTGGAGGCTGGCTCCGTTGGTGGCATGAACGTGCGCGTGGGGAACGTCGCTCAACCGCTGGCGCGGCCAGTCGGATCATTTCGTCCGAAACATCCACGCCATGGATCTCGCCAAAATGCCGGGAGAGCGGCTTCATCAGCCGGCCGGGGCCGCAGCCGATCTCGAGCGCGCGCCAGGCGCGGCGATTGGCGTTTTTCGGAAACCGCTTGAGTTCGAATTCCAGGCACGGCAGAACATTTGCGGCCGTGGCGTCGAAGCCTTCTTCGTCCTGATCGCGGCCTCCGAAGGCGACATAGTAATGCGCGTCTTCCCTGGCGCGCTGGTTCCAATCGGCGCGCATCCGGTCGCTAACGGAGTTTTCAGAATCGGCCATCTATATTAAGGTCTCACGCCGAAGCCAATAGCGGAAATGGCGATGCTCAAGTCGCGTTCGTCCAGGCTTTGCGGGAAAATATCGCGAGCGTGCCATACGAAGTCGCTGGTGAGCGTGATGTTGGCGAGGCGGCCTGGCGCGAGCGACGGCGGCGGCAGATGATATTCATGCACGCCGGGCATGTTGATCGCGAAGGATCCCGCGGGCTGATCGTTCACCGTGACGGTCACTCGAATTGGGTGGCGCAATTGATCCACCGGCGCGTAGGCGAAGACCACCAGATCGCCTGGCGCGGCGATCAAATGCAGTGAACCGCTCTGGCCCATCCAGCGGAAAGGCGCTTCCCACCAGGAGAATCCGGATGTCAGGTCCTCCTCGTAGGAAGCCTCCTTGAAATTGATGCTGGATGGCGCGGCCCTAGCCCACGGCTTTAGCAAGGAGTTTTCAACCGCCGCCTGTTGCGCATCCAGAGGCCCGCGCATAAAACGCACTCCTGGAATCCCGCGCGGGTATTTGGCATAGATAAGGAAGGCCAGCGTAAGCGAGTTATTGCGCGCGCCATCGAGCGGGATGTTCGCGTCGGTGAGTAGAAGCGGGCGCATGGCGGACGAGCGAATCGCGTTCACCAGCAACCGTCCCTGTTGGAGAGCATGGCTGCTGGCTTCGAAATTGCCGCGCGGAATGTTGGCAAGATATCGGGCGTCACTCGCGGTGAGCGCGGCGGCGACCACAATGACAACCAAGGCAACTGCAAAGCGGGACAGCTTGAAACTGCTCAGCAGCAGTACACATTGCGTCACCAGCGGCAAAAGGAACACGTAGTAGTAACGATCGGCTGTGTAGAGCGAGCCCGGGCCGAAGCGAAAAGGGTAATCGGCGCGCGCCATACCAACCAGCAGCGCCAGCAGGATAGCCGGCGTCCACACCGCAAGCAGTACGCGGCGATGCTGCCGGTTCAAGAACCACGCGGAAGTGATCAGCGGCAGCCAGGCGAGCGGTGCAAGTTTCCAGATGGTTTGAAACCCGGGAAGCGCGGAGGTGGTAAAGCCGCTAAAGAAGCGCAGCGGCGCGGTGAAGACGAGCCAGGCGCCCAATCCCAAACCGCGCACGGACAGCCTCAACTGCTCCTGATCGTGCTGCAGCCGTTGCATTAAGAACGCGAGGACCAGCAGCGCCACGATTGCCGCAATCAGGGCGATGGGTGGCCGGCGGCGCCACAGCAGCCAGTAGTAAATGGGCACGCCCAGAGCCGCGACCAGGACGCCGTTCAACCCGAGCGCGGCAATCGCCAGCAGCAGTACCGACAGCCAAATCCTATCCGGACCAAGAGCGGCCAGCGCAAAGACAAAGAATGTCACGCCCAAACAAAAGATCCCGCTGGACGGCCACCAGATCTGTTCGCCGATGAAGCCGAGCGCGCCTGCGTAGAGTGCGCCGGCGAGAAACCCCGCGAGCTTTGAACCCGTCCATCGCATGCACAGGATGGCGCATCCTACAGCACCAGCGGCGTGGGCCGCGCAGATGCCCAGCCGCACCCACGTCAGGCTCATGCCGCCGGCCAAAGTCCCAAACCAGAACAGCAGGCGCAGCAGCAGCAGCGTCTGGCCGTGAAAGGGACGCGTCAGCAGATCATGGCCGGGCATGAGCCCCGCGCGGATCTGCGCGATCAATTGCCCGTGTTCGAAATCGTCCGAGAGGTACGGCAGCGTCAGCGTTCCGCGTACCATCACCAGCACCAGCAGCGCGAGCGACGCAGTGAGCAAAAACAGATCGGCTCGGCAGAAGCGCTTATTCATTCGTACAGGTATTGTTCCGAAGAATGTTGTCGGAAAGCTTCACGCCGGGCGCGGCTTCGATGCAATGCGCCGCCATTTTATAGCCGCTGATGATATTGTTCTCGATAGTGATGTGGCGCGCCGGAGCAGGCCGCGCCCCGCCTTTGGCCAGATAGATACCGCTTTCCAGAAATCCAGGCTCGCCCGGAATCGCGAAGCATCCGAACTTGGCGTACGTTTCGTTGCAGTGCGCGGTGTTCAAATTCGTCATGCGGTTATTGCGAATGACATGGCCATCGCCCAGCGCGAAGATGCCGCCGAATTTCATCCCGGAAAGCTGATTGCCTTCGATCACGATGTTCTTCGATTGCATTTCGATGCTGGCGTTATTGATGGAGATGCCGAAGTTTCCGTAAGGATAATCCTCGGGCGCGCGCCGGTTGATGCAAATGTTGGCGCGCACGGCACCGTCATGAAAGCCATCCAGGTCGATGCATTTCCCGTCGATTTCTTCGAACCGATTGCGCTCGTAAGTGGACTTTTCCACGTTGCCCGCGGTATCAATTCCGACCGGCGTGCCGGCGTTTTCAACATCCACCAGGTCGGCCGGAAACCCGATGCGCACTCCGTGATTGTCCGCTACTTCCATAGCTACAGCGTGGCCCACTTGAATCGCATCGCGGCCGATTTCCGAAAACTCGTTGCGCAGGATCTTCCCATCGCGATTGCGCGGCGCGAGATAGCGCGAATGCGTCCAAACGCCGTTGCCGCGAATATTCCGGAACGTGGAGTCGGTGACCGAAAACTGTTCGGTTCCTTCTTCCAGCAGAATGCCGCCGGAAGTATTGTTGCGCCCTTTCGCGTTGCGCGACCCGCTGTCTTTCACCGACACGTGATCGATCGCCACATTTTTGGAATGGCTGACGATCGCGGCGAAGTTCGCGATATTGGCGAAATCCACATGATCGATGGTGACGCCGTCGGTTTCCTCGATGAGAATGGCGTTGTCGCCAAACACGCTCGCGAACGTTTTATCGGACGGTGCGAAGGGCAGCGGCTTTTCGAGCGCCGCGCGATTGCCGTCGATTGAAAACTGCATGAAGTGAATGTTGCGGCAGCCGCGGCAACTGAAGATGGCGCGGCCATGAAAACCGGCCGAAGCGCGGAGCATGCTGCGCCCGCCGCCCGCGATAGTGAGGTCGTGAGCGCCGTCCGGCAGCTTCAGTTCGGAGGAAATCTCCGTCACCCCCGCCGGCAGGCGAACCATGCCCGTGTAGGGCAGCGCAATCAACAGTGCAAGGATCAAGCGTTATTCTATCTAGCATGGCGATTGAGTTTCGCGGCGTGTGCTTTCCGCCGTTGCACGATCTGACGGTCTCGGCCCCCAGTGGCGCCGTGATCGGCATTATCGGGGAAAAGGGCGCGGGCAAAGGGGCGCTGCTGCGTCTGGCGGCGGGAACCGTGCAGCCTGAGTCGGGAGAAGTAATCGCGCCAGGCGAACGGCGTTATCTGGCCTTCCATGACGCTCTGCAATTTTCGCCCGTCGACGTTCTGTTGCTGGAACATTCGCTCGCGCAGCATGACGCGCTGGTGCGGGCTCGCGCGCTGGCGGGAATCGGCAGGCTCAGAAGCGGCGGCAGCACGGTGCTGATGGTTTCGCACGAGCTGGATTTGTTGCAGTCGGTTTGCGACGAAGTCTGGTGGCTGGAGAAGGGCGCGCTGGAACGCCAGGGCGATCCGCGCGAGGTGCTGGACGCCTATCGCCAGAGCATCGCCGAAAAAGTGCGCGAGTGGGGCGCCACGCTCAAAAGTCCCATGCGGCCGGCGATGCGCCGGGGCGACGGACGGGCCGAGATTCTGTCGCTTGAAACGCTGGGCGCCGATGGCCATCCGACCGCCGTGTGGCAAAGCGGCGAGAACGCGGCGGTGCGCGTCACCGTACGTTATCACGACGCGGTGGAAGAGCCGGTGATCGGGATCATGCTGCGCACGCGCATCGGCCTGGAAGTGTACGGCACCAACACCGAGCTGGAAAAAGTGAGCACCGGAAACTGCCCAGCCGGGACGAAAATGCGAATTGAATTCGCATTCCGTTGCGATTTGTGTCCCGGTGAATATACCCTCACCGCAGCCTCTCACGACGCCGACGGCACGGCGCACGATTGGGTGGACGATGCGGTGGCGTTCGCCGTCGCCGATTCGCGCTATACCGCGGGCGTCGCGAATCTGCGGGCCAAACTCAGGATCGAGAAGTTCTGACGCGCAAGCAGGCTACTTCTGTTCGAGAATGAACGTCGGCGCGATCCCGGACAGTGTCGAGAACCCCGACGGCCCCACCGCGGTCAGCCAGCTGGAACAGCCCTGCACCTTGCCGAGATAAGAATGCGGATGCACGTCCACGCGCATCTTCTGCATCTCCAGATGCCCGTATTGCAGCACCGGAAAAACATCCACCACCGGGTCCAGCGCCTCTTGCACCACGTACGGATTGCGCAGCGCGGAGCGCACGGCCTTTCTCCCACATGGCTTCGTCCACTTCAGACCCGCGGAAGGACTGCTGATCGGCGCCATCGTCATTCGGCCGCAGGACCAGCTTGTTGCGATTGTGCAAAATAAATTCGGGCAAATCGACGGTGCGGTTGTGATATTTCGTCTTGGTTTCCTGCACCACGCGCGTCCAGGGAACAAATTCCTTGATGGCCTTGCGCTCGGCGGCGGGAAAATCGGCGGTGATGTCTTCGTCGGTGAGCAGATCGAAGATGGCCTTCTTCTGCGCCAGCTCGGAGCGGAAGCTGTTGACCATGCACACCGCCCGGTCGCGATAGGCCCGCAGCAGCGGATGCGACAGATCGAAGCGGACCAGAAATTCCTGAACTTTTACGCGGCGGAAAATCAAGTCGATGGCGAAATCCCCGCGGCGCAAAACATTATCGCGATATTCGAGCTGCTCGGGCGTGACCACTTCCACGGCCAAGCCTTCGCGCCGGAACAATTCCGCGATGATAGCGCTCTCGCCCGATTCGCCCGTCTGGAAAGGCTGGCGGAATTCGAGAATTGCGACGTTCGGTTTTTTACTCTTGCCGCCCCACTCCTTGTAAGCCTTCAGAATGGCCTGCAGCAAGAACTTCGCGCCCGGCAATTTTTCCAAGCGATAGCGTTTGCGGAATTCCTTCACCGGCGGCGCGTCGTAAAACAAATCCGCCAGCGTCTCGCCATATGCGACACCGGTGGGAGTGTCGGGAATGTAGCGTGAGAACCGCAGCGTTCCATTATTGATGTTGGTATCGAGCAGCGAAGTTACGGCCGGAAACGAATAGCCCGGATCCACCGCCGCCAGCATCTTCTCGGCGGGCAGCAATTCCATGCGAGCCAGCAACGCGGGACTGCCGAGCGCTTTCGCTTGCACGCGTTGCAGCGACATCGAAAACGACTCCACCGCCTTCACCAATCCCGAGTACTGTCTGTGCGTGATAAAATGCGGACGCAGCACCGGAGATACGGGCTTTCCACCGGCGACCAAATTGTGCGCCTTCATGCGTTCGTGGAGATCGTGTGCCCAGGACAAATTTTTGTACTGGTCGCTCTCCAAGATTTTGTGATAGCGAGTAACGGCCTCGCTTAACTGGTTCATTTTCTCTCGCAGCTCTCTTGCTTCAGTATCGCACGGCAAAGTGGAAAAAGTGAAGCAAGTGCAAGATTTATCGACCAATTAGTGCTTTAGTTTCTGAGGCTTACGGGACATTTTTGCGTCCGCTCAGAGTTATCCCTGAAGAGCCTCCTGAGCGTGAAAAGGGCGAAAATCGACCGTCTAACTTCGCCCGGCTGAGGGTGGCGCCGCTTCGAGTGAAAGCAGTTTTTTCTTCCGCTCCAAGCCCCAGCGATAGCCGCCCAAGCTGCCGTCTTCGCGCACCACGCGATGGCAAGGAATAGCAACGGCTACCGGATTAGTGGCGCAAGCGCGCGCCACCGCACGTGCCGCTTTCGGTTGTCCGATGCCGGCGGCAATGTCGCTGTAGGATTTCGTTGCACCGCGCGGAATGGATTGCAACTCCTGCCAAACGCGGCGCTGGAATGCGGTGGCTTGAATGTCCAGAGGCAGCGGCACCCAAGCTTGGCCGTCGATGATCGCGAGGAGAGCCTGCACTTGTACGGCGAGTGTCCCATCCGAGCGAATAAGTTCTGCTTTCGGATATTCAGTCCGCAGCTCGCGTTCCAGCTGCGCGCCCGAATCGCTGAAGCGGATGGAGCAGACGCCTTGTTCGGTGGCCGCCAGCAGCATTTGTCCGATCGGCGTGGCCGCGATCGCATAATGCATCGTCACGCCCGCGCCCTGCTTGCGATAACGCGCCGGCGTCATACCCAATTGCGACGACGCCCGTTCATATAGCCTGCTGCTGGATCCATAACCCGCGTCATAGAGCGAGCGCGTCACTGAATGTCCGTTGCGTAAACCGGCTTTGAGCGAGTGCAGACGGCGCGAATCGGCGTAAGCGCGCGGTGTGATTCCGGTAACTGTTTTGAACGTGCGCTGCAGATAGAACGGGCTGATACCGAGCGCGCGGCCGAGTGTTTCCAGCGTGACCGCCTCATCGGGATGCGTATCGATGTAGCGGCAAACATTTTCCACCAGCTGCGCGTTGGGATCGCGCTGGTCAACCGCGTCCGGCTCACAGCGCTTGCACGGCCGGAATCCCGCGCGTTCCGCCGCTTCGCGCGCTCGAAAGAAAACTACGTTTTCGCGCCGGGGCCGCTTGGATGGGCAGGATGGCCGGCAATACACGCCAGTCGACATCACCGCGTAGAAGAATACGCCATCCATGGCGCCGTCGCGCGCGGCGACGGCGTCCCAGTAACTGGCGCGCCAGAATTCTCCTTCCTCGCGATTGGGCATGACGATCTCGGTATCTACCATTGTGAACGGTTGCATAAGACGATATTACGCGGATGGCGTTTGGGGAACTATCCGAATCTTGCGGTCAAACCAAAGCGCTGTTCGCTAGTGGAATCGGCGGCTAGGGATGCTCGTCCTTGGTCAATTCAAATGTGATGGACCCTACCGGGAAGCTCATGCGCGCCCGTATCTGGACCGGCAGGCGGTGAGCATCGTCGGTCAGCCACACGAAGAGGTCCGCTTTGCGGGAGTAAAGCACTCCGTTGAACAGGAACACCTGGTAACGTACGGTATTGAAGGTTCCCGTCTTGGTCTTCACCTGCTCGCGGCCTTGCGCTTCCACGCGCACATAAGCAGTCTTCTTTCCGTCGCTCATCGGCACCTGGGTGCTCTGGCCCGGTTCCAGATTGTCCATGCGGAGCTTGTACAATCCCGCGACTACATCAATGGCGCAAGCCGGAATATCCACTTCCGAACTCTTAATCACGGAGTTCTTATTCACATCCCGCTCCACGGAGCTGGCCTTGCCGCGCGCATGATCGTAAAGCACCTTGGTATCGCGATGACGCTTCCCCTCGACGGCATCCAGATGCGTCGCGGTGGTGCAGAAGCCGTTGTCCATGCCGATATCGTAGGTATCCTGAAGCATGTACAGCTTGGACACCAACCCTCCGGACTCCACATGCAGTTCCGAATCCCATTTGTGGGGATCGCCTGGTTGGGGCTTGAGACTCAAACGCGCGCTGCCCGCGTAAATCAAACGCCATTCGATGTCGTAGGATAAGTTTTCGGCGGAGGGAAATGGCGCAAGGGCGCCGTCCAGGGCTTTGGACGAAATACCGTCCGCCAGCAACACCGATTGCGGCTGGGAATCGGCGGCCATCAGCAACAGGGCCAAAAGCACACCGACCAGACGTGGGGGAAGACGTCCTGGCATCAAGCTAGAGTTTGACAGACTTGAGGGCAGGGCGCAAACCAGGCATCCGGCGCGGGCAAGGTAGCGCCCGACCGCCCAGCCTTCGCGAGTACAGAAATGAAAAACTCCCTCCGACGTCTGCCGCGGGAGGGAGCTTTCACTGACAAATGAGTCGCGCAGATGAGATTTATCTGGTCATCCGCGTTTCCGGGTACTCCTGTTCGTGATGCTTCTGGCCGCCTTGAAGCATGTTCGGGTTCTGACCCTGCTTTTTCGGCTCCTGCCGCTGCCGGGCCTGCCGCTGGTTCTTCTGGTTTTGCTTGTTTTTGGTGTTCATACGTGGAACACTCCTTTCCCTTCTTAGATACCACAACTACCGCCCGGATGCAGCCCTACAGGTACTAGTTCGGGTCCACCGGCTTTGGTGCTGCCTTGCCTCTTGCGGGCAGGAACGCCTGTTCACTTCGTTTCCGCGCTTGACCATCGAGCCCCGTATCACAAAGGCCCTTAGTAAAACAGCGCCTATCGGACATTCAGTCGGTGAACCGCAGAAAAATGACCGTCCGGCACGGGCTCTTGGTTATTCTCATTCAAGGGAGGCGTGTGAGCATGAAGAACCTGTTCGATGCGACGATGGCGAATCAGGTAAAGACCCGGCTGGAACAATTGGAGCCGCAAAGTGAGAGGCGCTGGGGCAAGATGACGGCGGCTCAGATGCTGGCACATTGCTCGGTGAGTATGCAGTGGGCGGTGGGAGAAGTGGTACCCGAAAAGGGGCCGGTACCCGCGCGTCTCATGGGGCGGCTGGTGAAGCCAATGGTGTTTCGGAACGACGACCCGCTACGGAAGAACTCGCCGACGGCCAAAAGCCTTCTCGTGGCGGGCGAACGAGATTTGGGCAAGGAACGGGAGCGGTTATCGGGATTGATTGACAAATTCGCGGCGGGAGGGGCGGCAGGGTGTACGAAGAATCCGCATAGTTTCTTTGGGAAGATGACGCCGGAGGAGTGGGCGATCTTAATGTACAAACATCTTGACCATCACTTGCGGCAGTTTGGGGTGTGACCGTCTCAAAATCGGTACCTGTTGCGACGAGTCACGAACTAAAATCCGTTAGGAGGCGATCTTGGCTGTATCCATCTTCCACATTGGGCTGCCCCTGGATCATCCATCCATCCCGGTAGAGGAGCGCCCAAAGATCGCGAAACGGTTGCGTGACCTGCGGGAACGGATGACGCGCGCTGGCTACCTATATGAAATCATGCACGCCTCGCTCGAGACCGGCCTCGACGGTTTCAGACATCAATTAAGAACGCAACCTTGCGATGGCGTCCTGATCGGCGGCGCCGTAGCAGGCGATCCTGAGATGAGTTACTTCATGGAGCAAATTATCGACGCAACTCATCAAGTGGCCCCGCAAGCGAAGATTATGTTTTACAACCACTCAGTGGATGTACGCGTTATTGTTGAGCGCTGGTTCGCACCCCGGCTGGAATAAGGGCCCCGGCTGTTTCACCAGGGGATCGTTTCCGCATCACTCTCCGAACGCAAGATGAATACCGCGGATAAAATCGCCGAGCTGCAAGAAAACGGATTTTGTGTGCTCCGTGCGCATTTTCCAGCGCCGCGGATTGATGCGTGCCGGGAGGCCTTCTGGCCGGCCCTTCTTGCATACCTGAAAACGCATGGCGAAGCACCGAACCGCGGGCCCCAGCGCCATTATCTGCCCATGCCTTTTGAGCTGCCCTGTTTCGCTCCCGACTTTTTTTCCGATACCGGCGTGCTCAGCATTGTCCACGGCGTTATGGACGAAAGGGTGGTTGCGGACCAATGGGGATGTGACGTGCCGCTCTTTGGATCCAGGAATCAGGAGCCCCACGTCGATTACCAGCGCCCGTTGTTTCCGGAAGCTCCCGACCTCCCGTTGCCTCCCTACATGCTCGCTGTCAGCTTCGGTTTAGTTCGGATAACGCCCGCTCACGGCCCGATCGAAATTGCACCTGGCACGCACCGAATCCCGGGAAACGAAGCGCTCCGAGCGGTGCAGTCCGGAGAAATCAAGATGCAGCCGGTCTTGCTGGAACTCGGCGATGTGCTGATCCGTCATCCGTGGGCGCTCCACCGAGGCACGCCAAACACCACCGGCACACCGCGCGCCCTGGCCACCATCCGTTATGTGCGCCGCTGGTATGCCGACAACAGCCGCGAGGTCAATCCGATTCCGCGCGCTGTTTGGCAATCGCTGACCGCCGCACAACGGGCCATCCTGCGGTTTCCAATAGCAGAGTAGCTTCGAGCGTTTCAAACGGAGTAAATCGGCGCCCGGTAGAATCCAAGAGGCAACCCGATGCGAGCCCGAACAATCGGCGGACTCTGTTTTAGCCTTGTCGCGACTGTGGTTTGTCCGTTTGGACGAAACGGGGTGCGCCCGGCGAAACACGCTCCAGGAGAGCAACTCATGGCCGTTTAGTATACTAACGGGTCGTCGTCGAATCCGAGAGGAGGTTTGATGCGCAACGTTCTCACTACCGTCATTCCGGCGATTTTAGCCGTGAGCTCTCTCACCGCGGCCATCAGCCAGCCCGTCAAAATCGACGGCGGACTCGTTTCCGGCGCCGCGGACAGAGACCCGTCGATTGTAGTCTTCAAAGGAATTCCTTTTGCCGCGCCACCTGTCGGCGACTTGCGCTGGCGCGCCCCAAAACCAGTGGTGCCTTGGCCGGGAGTTCGCCGGGCGGACAAGTTCTCGGCCAGTTGCATCCAAAATGTTGTTGAGGAGCGCAAGCCGTGGACCCATGAGTTCATGACGCACGGCGGCATCAGCGAGGATTGCCTGTATCTCAACGTCTGGACGGGCGCAAAATCGCCGGCTGAAAAACGGCCTGTATATGTTTATCTCTATGGCGGTGGTTTTTCCGAAGGCTCCGCCGCAGTACCGGTCTACGACGGCGGCGGGTTGGCGAAAAAAGGACTTATCGTAGTCACGTTCAACTATCGTGTGGGCGTACTCGGATTTCTGGCTTACCCCGAATTGTCCCGCGAGTCCGACCATCGCGCCTCGGGAAACTACGGACTGCTCGATCAGATCGCGGCGCTCGAATGGGTGCGCGACAACATCAGCCGGTTTGGAGGCGACCCGAATCGGATAACAATTGCGGGGCAGTCCGCTGGCGGGATGTCCGTCCATGACCTGACTGCTTCCCCGCTCGCGAAGGGTTTGTTTCAGCGGGCGATTGTGGAGAGTGGCGGCTCTAACATCGATAGAGTTGGTCTTGCTCTCACCGCGCGCGGGCTGGCTGAGGCCGAAGCCGAAGGGATGAAGTTTGCCGAAGCCAAGGGTGCGAAGTCGCTCAAAGATCTGCGCGCCATGAGCTGGCAAAAACTAACGGAAGCCGGACCAGGCGGGCCAGCGGCGCCGGGTCTGCGTTACGCGCCAATTGTGGATGGTTATTCGTTACCGGCTCCGGTTCGTGAAGTTTTCGCTCGGGGACAACAGAATGACGTTGTGACGTTGACCGGCGCAAATCAGGACGAACTTGGCGGATTTGGACCACAAAGGCCCGTGACAGTTGAATCGTTTCGAAAATCGGCGCTGCAGCGTTTTGGGAACGACGCCGGCGAATTCCTGAAGCTGTATCCCGCGGCAACCGATGAAGAGGCGAACCAGGCGCGGAGCCAGAGCGCGCGGGACCAGGCGCTGGTCTCGATGTACCTTTGGGCGAGGGAGCGTTCCAAAACGGCGAAGACCAAGGTCTATGAATACTTGTGGGATCATGCCATCCCTGGTCCCGATGCACAACGCTTTGGAGCGTTCCACACTTCGGAAGTTCCGTACGTGATGAACACCCTTTATATGTCGGATCGTCCGTTCACCGATACCGACCGGCGCATAGCGGACACGATGTCATCCTACTGGGCGAATTTCGCGGCGACGGGAAATCCGAACGGGAAAGGCCTGCCGCACTGGCCTGAAGCCGGCGAAAAGCCCGAAATCATGGAAGTTGGCGACAAAACCGCGCCGATTTCGGCGGCCGGAACTTCGGACAAATTTCGGTTCTTCGAAAAATATCTGCTGGCGGAATAGGCCAAGCCAGAGCCGGATCAAACAGCGACCACAGCCTGATTTCACTCCCAGTAGGCAATGAGCCTTCCCATGGTGAACATGCCAGTCCAGAGCACCAGCGAGAGAATCGCGGCCACTTTCACTATGCCCGGGATGACCTTGGATTGATCCAGTTCTTCCGTTCGGTTGTAAACGATGGGGCGGAAGACGAAGCCGTGTACGCCAATCAGACCCAGAATGACCATCTTGGTCCAGAAGTAAGGATTGGGAGCATACTTCGTCGCCTCCGACGTTGCAAGCAGCAGGCCGGTGGCGATCATGATGGTTCCCCCCAGACGTTTCCAGGGCCGGAGGCTGGTGACCATCTGAGTGATCGTCACGCGGTTAAACGTGATGCCGAGAAGGCGCAGGTTCGTCATCAGGATCATGCCGCCGAACAGCGCGATGCACGTCAGGTGAATCGACAGAACGATCGGGTATACCAGCACCGAATCGCTGAAGTCAGAGAGAAAGCCAATGTTCTCGAGAGATTGAGCAATAGACACGCCGGATAATCTCTATTCCAGGAATCCGGTGAAAATCCCGCCAAAAACGACGGCCACCCACAGCAGCAGGGAGATGACCGCCACCGTTTTGCTCAGCGCCGGCGGCGGCTTCTCCATGGTTGCCACTTTTCTGTGGATGGTGAAATTGTAGATGAGCGCGGCCAGCAGCACGTACATCTTTATCGGAAAGATCTGGTTCACCAGGTAAACGCCGGTCTGCGACACGAACAGCATCGCACCGGAGAACGCGACGAAGACCAGCGCGATGATGGTCCAGAGCTCTGTGTACCGCAAAATCCGCGCGGCGGTCTCCTGCCGCAATCCGAGGTTCAGCATCCGAAAGTCCACCAGCGCGATCGATCCGACACCGATTGCGAAACCGCCGATGTGAACACACTCCGCCAGCGGAAATGCCCATTCGGTATCATTGAGCGCATCCACGAACGCGTTCTGCAAAAGCATCTACTCCGTATCTCCCTTCCGCTCCATCAGAAATGGGCGTGAACAACGCCAGGGTGGTCCGCCGGATGAATATGCTCGAAGGGCGCCACGGTGAACGCTGCCAGCACTGCCGGATAGATCGTAGCGTGCCGGCAAACCGACTCTTATCGAAACACGAGTATCTTCCAGCGCCCGGCTTGGTGTCAAGAGCGTCAGGGTTCCTGTTAGGGCTTGATGCGGCGCGGAGACCTCGTCTGACTGAACCAGAATTGGGTTTTGACAACTGCGAATGTCTGGCTACCACATCTGTGGTATGGGCGGTCTCCACTGAGTGGTTATGCGCAAAGTACTGCATATCGGGATGGATTCCATCGCGCGATATCGCACAATCGGATGCAGGCAGTTGGGGACAGCCACAAGCGCTTCCCGAGGAGATTACACATGAAAAGCAAAATGATCCGGGCGACCCTGTTCGTTGGGGTGTTCCTTTTTGTTCTAGCGGCACTGGCAGTGGCCGCCCAGGACAAGTACACCCTGAAAGTGCCGAATGGGCTCTCGTTCTCCGAGTTCAGAGGATACGAGGCCTGGCAGGTTGTCTCCATCAGTCAGGACGGACCGCTGGTGGCCGCGATCCTCGCTAATCCGGTGATGATCAAGGCCTACTTGGCCGGCGTTCCCGGTAACGGCAAGCCTTTTCCAGACGGCGCCAAGCTGGCGAAGATCCATTGGACCCCGAAAAAGATGGAGGCGTTCCCCGCGGCGACGGTGCCGGGTACCCAGCATGACGTCGACTTCATGGTGAAGGACAGCAAGCGGTTCGCGGACAGCGGCGGTTGGGGATATGCCGTGTTCGACTATAACGCTGCATCCGATACGTTCACGCCCGGCACCTTGGCCGGCAAGCCGCCGCAGGGGAACGACGCAAAGTGCGGGTTCGCGTGCCACACGATGGTGAAGACACAGAGATTACGTTTTCACGGATTACGGGCACAGGTAAAACGCAGTCTGCTGCCTGCGCTGGGGTTCGCGCTTATTCACCAACGGCTATCCTCGCGCCAGCCACAGAAAGGCCCTTTCCACGAATGCCTTCGCGCCCTTTTCGATACAGGGGCCGTGAGCGATGATCAACTTGTCGAAGTCCCACGAGAGCAGCTTTTCGAGCGATCGCCGCGCAAGCTTACGGTTGGTGAAGGACAGCCTGATATCGAACGGAACTCCGCCCTGCGGAGCGGCCACGCCCGCCAGTCTGAGCAGAGCGTTGCGAAAGGGCCTGTTCGGCGCCGCCGGATGGATCTGGATCAGGTCATCCAGAATCACCGTGCGCGACGCCTTGTGGAAGAAAAGGACTTCCTCGATCAGTGGGTTGCCTTTGAAGGGAAGCTGGTCCAGGTCGCCGGCCCAGCCCTGGGGCGGTTCGTCGCTCAGGATAGCGGCAAGGGAGATGCGCCCTTTCTTCAGGGTAAACCGAGTGGTTGGGGCTGCCCAAAGCTGCGCGCCGGGAAACAGTTGGTGCCACGCCGCCAGGCGCCAGACGTGTCTGGGCGTCGCTGCAACAAGGTATCCGACCATTCCCAGTCCCGTGATGCGTTGCAGTGTGTCGAACGGCACAGGGACGGGGGACTCGACCCACAACAGCCCGCTGGAGAGCTTAACGACGGTCATCCGGGTGGTGAACATGAGACCCATGTCGCGGACCGATGGGCCATCAATGATCCATACGTTCTCAGCGAACGCCCGCATAATACTCCAGCAATTTCTCGACAGCCAGCCGCGGTCCATCCCACTGGGCGGCGGTCCGCGCGAAAGCCGCGGCCTTGGCTTTAGCGGTCTCGTCGTACAGTAACTTCCGAATGGCGTTTTGCACCGCGCGGGACGGGTCTCGCGATTTCCGAATCCGGATCGCGAACCCCAGCCGTTCCAGGCATGCGAGATTTGCAACCTGCTCCATCTGCATCCCGACGCCAACCACCGGTTTGCCCGCCAGGGCCGCGGTCATAACGGTTCCGATGCCGCCATGGATGACGGCCAGATCGGCCATACTGTTGGCGCGCAGCGCGGGGAGCCAGTCGGTGACCAGAACGTTGGAGGGAATCCGCACACCGGGAAGTTGTGCAATCTGAAATTTCACCGGTGCGATCACGCGGTAGGGCTTTCCGTCAAAACTCTCCAGAATCCGGGCGACGATCTCCGGAGTTCCGGAACTGCCCATAGCGAAATAGATGAGCGGCTGATCGCGCGGAATCTGCTCCAGCTCCGCGGGCATAGGGAACTCATCCCGCGGAATGAGCGGCCCTGTGTAGAAGTAACCGGGCGGCAGAGTGATCCCGGAAAACTCGCGAGGCTCCGCCACCAGCGTCACCGCGCCGCGCCAAAATTCGAAAATGGAGCGATAACCCTGCACACGGTAGTGGCGAGCGGCGCGGTTTACGGCATTCAGAAACCCGTACCTGATCCAGAAATTGATGAATACCCAAACAAACCAATCCGCGAGAGCTTTGGCGGCAGCCGGCCGGACGCCATCGGTCAAGCCGGCGCCATGCCGAAAGAAGCTGGGAAGCCAGGTGGATTGAATCACCCAGACGAGCGGCACTTGCAGCACCCGGCAGCTGATCGGGATGGTCAGGTACGACCCGGTGACTACGGCAACCGGGCGAAGCTTCTTCAGACACGCAAGCTCATGATCGATACGGGCGATCATTTCCGGAATCGGTGAATGCAGGCGCGAACTTCTCGCCGCGATCGACTTTGGCGATATGCTCGATTTTCTCTTTGGTGAGGCGGGGCTCCATGCGCGTGAGGGCAAATCCATGCTTCTCGATAATGCGCTCGAAGTCGCCGCCATCGGAAATGAAGTGGACTTCAAAGATTCCGGCGGCCTCGGGATGCCGCTCCACCGCCTTGGCAATTTCCACCATGCGGCTCGTTTCGGCGAGGTTAAATGCGGCAGGCGCGAAAAGGAGGATTCGTTTGGACATCAGCCTGTGCGGTGGCGTCTATGTTGTCGGTTGCCAGCGTAGCGCAGTCCCCGCGCCTGCGGTTCGCGAACGTCAAAGGCTTTCTCACCAAGTTGCTAAGCCGGCTGATGCGCCTTCAGGAACGAATGAATTTGCCGCACAGCCAGGGGAATTCGCTCCTTGGGTTCCTTCCAGGGGAAGATGCTCACTTCGGCTTTGGGCGCGAGCATCGCGCACTCCATGGCGACGGCGTAGGGGTGCGCGGGGACTTCATCCGGAAGCACCAGGATCGGGTTTTGACAGCTACGCACGAAATCGCGCGTCACGGTGAAAACGAAATCGGGGTTGGTTTCGAACATGTTGGTTACAAATTGGTCAGTCGTCTGGAGCGTGATCTCGGGCCGCTTGGCAATCAGCGTCGCGCCCCAGCTTTTCCAAAATCTGCCGGGGTAATTCGAGTCGCGCATCTCCGGACGCCAGCCCACCGGCTGCGCCAGCACGGCGGCGGCAATGCGATTGGGCGCGCGCTTCAAGAGACTCCAGATGAAGGGGCCGCCAATGCAGAAGCCCATCACCACGAACTTGTCGATCCCGAGGTGATCCATCAGGCCGAGCTGGTCGTCGGCATAGGATTCCCACGGCCGCTCGACTTCTACAGGGCCGGTGGACTGGCCGCTGGGGGCGTTGCGCAGGTCCGCGGTGATGCAGCGGTACTCCCCCTTGAATTCCTCGATCGCGTTGAAGGGCGAGTTGCCGCTGAAAAAGGAAATGGTGGAGTTCAAGCCTCCACCCGGAATCAGTAAAAGCGGGAAGCCGGAACCGGCCTCCTCGTAATAGATACGAACCGGGCCCTTTTCATAGAACTGGCCGCTTCCTTTAGGGCCCGATTGCTGAGCGAATACGCGCGGCACGGCGGTGGTTGCCGCGGCCGCAGCCCCCGCTGCGAGTATGGTGCGTCTGGTGGAACGCATAAAATGGCGTCCTCCTTGAGTATTCGTGCGAGGCGTTAGTGTCGAATTTGGGAACTGATGTCCTTGGTCTCGTAGACCTCGCAGTTGCCTCGCTCGCGGACCAAGCCCGCGTTGGGATTGGGATTGCGCCGCACCACTCGGGTGGGATACACATACGGCTCCGCCAGCACTTCAGGGTCTTCGACGGTGACGTCGTACAGCAGCGCATCGCCTTCACGCTTGAAGCGCTCGATAACGTGCATCTGATCGGAGTGGAACAAACCGCCGCGGCCGAACCAGGTGGTATCGGTGAACGCAACGGAGTCCAGGACCAGCGTGTCGCCGTCCCAGTGTCCTACGGTGTCGCCCATATACGTGATATCGAGCTCGGCCGATTTGGGGTGCGGGCGGCCGTCGGTCGGGATCACGCGATACTCGCCGTATCCACCGCCTGCATCGCCTCCGTAATAAAGGAACGTAATGTCCTTGTCCGTTTGGTAGATGCGGCGGGGCGGGCCCTCGCGCGGGATGCCTAGGGGCTGGCAGGTCATGACAGGATCATTCTTGTTCGTCCACATGTCGAGTTGCTGAACTTTGTCCCAGTCCTCCGGCTTATAGATGGGACGGCCCAGATTACCGAATCGCGACGGCGAGTAGAGCTCAAAATCTTCGGTCTGATTGGTTGTGCGGTTGCTGTCGGCATCCTGCCAGGGGCTGCGGCGGCGTCCGCCACCGGTCATGTAGTTGCCAATCCAGTCGTTCCAGGCCCAGTTGCCCGTGAGATCCGGATGACCGCCCATCCGCGGCGTGGGCGCCGACTTGTTCACTGGAGGTTCCTCCTTCGCCATCACTCCTTGCGGGATCTGCCCGGTGACCTGGATGGCCGCGCGCACGCTGGCAGGAACCGGCGCAACCACGTACACGTTGCCGGTCTCCGTCACGTTGGTGGTCAGGTCGCGGATCACGGCGCCGTTCCGGCTCTCGGCAATCTTGCCGGCGTAAAGCACGCCGATCTTGTTCAGCGGGTTGTTCCAGTCCTGATAGTCGCCGTAGGTGAACTCAGTGGTCGCCGAGCCGTGCTTCACCACGATGCGTTCAGCTCTAAAGTTCGAATTCAGTGTGGCGGTCGCGGTGGCTCCCGGAACGCCGGGAACCGGGAACGTCACCACCGGCTTACCGTTCTCCCATGACAAGGACGTTTTGCCCACCTTGTCGACACCATCCGCGAAAAGAGTGCCAGGGTTGGCTCCCAGCCACCAAGTGTCCGTGGTCCCTGCCAGCGCGGCCTTGGGCGCGCCCTGGGGACTGGCCCAAATTCGGATCAGCCGCTCCTCGACGCTGGCCGGCATCGGCATGGTCTTGCCCTTCATTCCGCCGATCTCGGCGCCGGGGAAGTCTTCATTCCAGGCGTACAGCCCGCTGACCACCTCGATGTTCGAGTACATTTCTCCGTTGGAACGGGTGCAGCCGTACTGAATGCGCTGGCTGAAGGTCTGATAGTTTGTGCTGGCACGATAATTGGCGAGCGTGCAAGGTTGTCCGTCCACTTGGATGGTGCCTTTGCCCTGATACTCGAGGGTTGCCACCATGTCGCGCTCATCGTGACCCTTGAGCATGCCCATGCTCCACATCCACTTGAAGAGCACGGACTTCAGGTCTTTGGCATTCGCCGCGGGTGTGTAGGGTTCGGGAACCGGCCCGCGAGGACCCTGCGCAGCGGCTGTAAACGGCACGCCAATCGTGAAAACGATGGCGAGCGCGACCCTGGTCCAAATCATCCTTCGATGCAAGCTCATCATACTTCCCCCAATTCTGTAATTATTGCTCGGCACCGCGCGGCGCCAGACATTCCGCAGCGACTGCAACATTTTGACTTTTCGTCCCGATCATTCTACACCTAACGGCATCCGGTCGCGATGTTCAACCTGCCAGGCCGAAGATATGAGGGTTTCGATAGCTGCCTGCGGGCCGCCAGCTAGTTCTTCTTCGCAAAAACAGCGATGTATTGGCTCTTCGGCACCAGGTCGCGCTTGGAAACCAGGCGGAATCCGTTGGCTTCCACTTCCTTGATCAGGTCGTCCTGATCGAGGCGAATATGCTGCACGGCGCGATTGGGATCGCTGCCCGGCATGGCGCCTGGCCGCTTGAAATATTCCACGATGACCAGCTTTCCATCCGACAACAAGCTGTCGCGAATATGTTCCAGCATGGCTTCCGGATAATCGAAGTGATGATACACATCCAGCACCAGCACGCCCTCCAGCGTGTCGGCCGGCAGCCTGGGATCGCGATCGGTCCCCAGCACGAACTGCACGTTGTTCAGCCCGTTGAGCCGCGCCTTCATCTTGGCCTGGTCCAGAAAATCGTTCTGGATATCCTCGCCGATGACGTGGCCCGTGTCGCCCACCGCGTGGCTCAGGTACGGCAGCATGAAGCCGACGCCGGTGCCGACATCGGCCACCGTGCCGCCGGGTTTCAGATCCAGCGCGTCCACGATATCGCGCGGCTTCTGCCGCTCGTCGCGCGCTGGATCGCTGAGCGCCTTCGCGACGGTCTCGCGCCCTTCGTGCGTTTTGTAGCCTTCATTGGCTTGCTGGCCACCTGCGCGAACGCGGCGGCGCACACAGCCAGAAACAGGCTGGCAAGTTTTCTCATAGCGATCTCTCCATCGGCATGGCAAAGGGCGGCTCCACCAGAAAGTCATGCGCGGACATTTCGGCCAGCGCTTCTCGAATGGACTGCTCCGACGTCGGTTCCACGGTGATCACGAACGGCAGATCGCGCCGGTTCTCGCTCGGCAACTGCAGCACCGCCTCCAGGCTGATCTGCTTGTCGGCCAGCACGCCGGCCAGGCTCGCGATGATGCCAGGACGGTCTACCACGCGGAAGCGCAAATAGTAAGCGGAGTGCTGCAGCGTCACCGGGATCGGCTTGTATTCGCCCAGGCGTTCGTGCGCGAAGGGCGAAACGCGCTCGGGACTGCCGCAGCGGATTTCGCGCGCCACGCGCATCAGGTCGCTCACCACCGCCACGCCGGTGGGCGCCGCACCGGCGCCGCGTCCATAGTAAAACGTGTCTTCACCATATTTGCCGCGCACCCAAACGGCATTGTAGGCTCCTTGCACGCCGGCCAGAATGGTCGACTGCGGAATCAGCGCCGGCCGCACCGATAGGATCAAGCCCGCAGGCGTCTGATGCGCGCCGCAGATCAGCCGGATGGTGTGTCCCAGCTTGTGGGCATATTGGAAATCGAGCGGCAGGATGCGGCGGATGCCTTCGGTGTAAATGTCGGACGGCGTAATCTTCTCGCCGAACGCCAGCGCCGCCAGGATGGCCAGCTTCGAGCGCGCATCGAAGCCATCCACGTCGGCGCTCGGATCGGCCTCGGCGTAACCCAGCCGCTGCGCCTCCTTCAGGACATCGTCGAACGGGGCGCCGTGCTTCTCGATCTCGGTGAGGATATAGTTGCTGGTGCCGTTCAGGATGCCGTACAGCGTGGTGACGCGGTCGCCCGAAATGCCTTCGCGCAGCACGGTGTGAATGGGGATTCCGCCGGCTACGCTGGCCTCCATCGCCAGGTTGATGCCCGCGGCAATCGCGCGGTCCCAGATATCGGCGCCGCACAGCGCCATCAATTCCTTGTTGGCGGTGACCACGGACTTTTTGTGCGCGATGGCGGCATCGATGATCTCGCGCGCCACGGTTGTGCCGCCCACCAGCTCGGCGACAATGTCCACGTCCGGATGGGCCACTACTTCGCGCCAGTCCGCTGTGCGAAAGATGGAATCCGCGGCGGCGGGCTTCTTCGCCAAAATCGACCGGCTGCACAAGCGCCTTCACGCGCAGTTGAAAGCCCAGCTTCAGCGCGATCTGTTGGGCGTTCTCGGTGAGAATGGCGAGCGTGCCGGTGCCCACGTTTCCCAATCCGATGATGCCTACGTTTACCTCCTGCATATAGCGTTATTATCCGGGATCGCGGCGCTGCTCACAAATGTGCCGGGCGGCCCCCTCAGAATTGATACAACATCAAATACACCACTACACCGGTCACACTCACGTACATCCAGATGGGAAAAGTCCAGCGGGCGATGGCGCGATGGCGCTTCACATCCATGCGCAGGCCGCGGCGCAGCGTGATGATGGCGAGCACCGGAGTGATCACGGCCAGAATGGTGTGCGTGGTCAGGATGGATAAGTAGAGGTAACGCAGGAATCCGGTTTTCTTGTAATAAACGATACCGGCATTGAAATGGTAGATCAGGTAGCAGGCCAGGAACACCACCGATACCGAGAACGCCGTCAGCATCACGCGTTTGTGCGCCTGGATGCGTTTCTGGCGGATAAGTGTGTAGCCGATGGCGAGCAGCACTGCCGCGATGCCGTTCAGCGTCGCGTTGACCGCCGGCAGCGCGTGAACATCCATCAGGCGCGTTCCCGGGCGAGTTCGTAGATGTCCGAAATCACCTTGGGGATAGACGCCGAATCCGATGTATCGTAGTAACCGCGAATGCGCCCCTGCCGGTCCACCAGCACGAAGCGCGTGCTGTGCTGCAGCGTTCCGTCGAGGTTGCCAAGCTTGAACGCATCGCGATCCAGCATCTGGAGCGTCGACACCGGGCCGGTCAGGAAATACCAGATGGAAGACACCGCGCCGTGCGTTTTCGCGTAGGCCGTCAGCACCGGCGGCGTATCTTCCTTGGGATCCACGGTGAACGACACCAGGCGCACATCGGGGATTTTCAAAACCGCATTCTCCACCTCGCGCATCTGCGATGTCATGCGCGGGCACGGGCCGGGGCAGGTGGTGTACATAAAATCGGCCACCCAGATTTTGCCGGCGAGAGCCTGGCTGTGGAACGGCTGGCCGTTCTGAGCGGTCAGTTCAAATTGCGGAATTTGGCCGAATATATCGAGCGCCGGGGCGGGCTGCGAACATGCGGTGATACCGGCGACCAGCCCCAATACAACGAATGCGAGAACAACAGGGAGTTTCATGCGGGACGATCAAACAACATCAGGCTGAAGAGCAACGGCAGATACACCACCGATGCCAGTAACACACGCCGCGCCTGTTGCCGCGTGCGATCCGTGCGGATACGCAGGCCATAATAGAGGAACAGCAAGCCTAAAGCCAGCGCACCGTATAAATAAACGTTGCCCGCCATTGCGAAGAATTTCGGCAGCAGGCTGATGGGGATCAGCGCGATGGAGTACAGCAGAATACGGCGCGCGGTGGATTTACCATCCGGTTCCACCACCGGCAACATGCGAATGCCGGCGCGCGCGTAGTCGTCCTTGTACATCCAAGCGATGGCGTAAAAATGCGGGAACTGCCACAGGAACAGAATCGCGAAAAGAACCCAAGCTTCCCACGTCAGGGCGCCCCGGGCCGCGGCGAAGCCGATGAGGGGAGGCATGGCGCCCGGGATAGCACCAATAGTTGTGGAATGAGGCGAACGCTGTTTCAGCGGCGTATAGACGAACAGGTAAGTGAGCAGCGTGATGAGCCCGAGCGACGCCGCCAATGGATTGGCGCCCAACCACAATTCGACAAATCCGGCAATTGAGATGGCGATGGCGAAAATCAGGGCCTTGCCGGGATTCAGACGGCCCGATGGAAGCGGGCGAGCCTGCGTGCGCCGCATCTTGCCGTCGGCCACGCGTTCGTACCATTGATTGAGCGCGGCGGTTCCGGAGGCGATGAGCCCGGTCCCAATGATGGTATGGAGTAAGGTGAGGAAATGCCAGCCGGGCAAACCCTTTGGGGCGCCAAAGAAATATCCGACGCCCGTGCTCATCAGGATGAGCCAGGTGATTCGCGGCTTCGTTAACGCGATGTAGTCCTTCATCGAGGAGAGACTGAACCTCGGGAACCCAAGTTTCTAAGGTAGCACAGGAAGCTAGCGGTCCGGCAATATATTTTACAGTTTAAGCGCAAAGCCGACGGCTGGCCGAATCGGAAAAGACCTCTCTAAACGGATGCGGCGGAGGGGGATTTTGTGTCATTTGTGAACGCGCGTTCCGCATCGGCTACGGTGGGAAAGGAAGGCAAAAGCTTGTTGACGCCGGTCATTTCCAGAAGCACCTGGACGCGCGCGGAAATCGCGACCGCGGCGAAATTTACGCCAATTCGCTGGGTGTGCGCCCAATGGCTGAGCACAATGCCTAACCCGGCGGAATCGATATAGGGCACACCCGCAAAATCGATGATGGTGCTCTTCAGATCGGGCTGGCGAATGGCGGTTTGAAAGTCGAACAACGTCGAGATGGTGAGCGGGCCGGTGAGACACAAAATGGTGACGTCGCTGGCGGAGCCGGGAGTCCGCTGGATCTGTATTTCTTCCATGGGGAGCATTCTATACCTCGCAAATTACAGCGGCGTTACAGTTTATTCTAGCCTACGGTAGCTTCCGAACCGAATCGATAGCGGGCTCGCGGCGTCGTCAGCGTGCGCGCTTCTGATGTAATATTTGTCAGATGCCATCCAGATACTTTCCTTTGTACAACATCGACAGTCCTGTCGGACCGGGGAAACCCAACCGAGCCGAGGATGTTCGGCTGGTTCGATCCATCTTTACTCAACTTGCGCGTGTGGAGTCCATGCAGGACTGGATCGGGAAGCTTCCTCCCCAGGCGAGCAATATGAGCGTTACTGGCACCTTCGACGATACTCTGGGCCAATGGATTCTCACGTTCCAGAAATTTTACCCGCGAAACCTCAAAGCCGACGGTATTATCGACCCTCTGCCTAACGCCAGTTCCATCGCTTTGGAGACCAGCTTTAAGAGCGGAAGGATCTCCACCCTCTCTATGATGTGCAATCGTTTGTGGCGCCTGGATCAGCGTAGTTACCTGCGGATCGGCGATGAACTGCGCGTGCCTTGGGTTCCAGACCCGAACTCCTGGCACACCTGAAGCTCCGGCAGCAGCGGTTCTTATTGCGCTGGTAGCGTATTTTGCGCCGTTGTTTTCTCGGGCGCCGATGAGGCCATCAGCTTCCGCAACAGTTCCGCGGTGCTCTCATGCGCCGCGCCCGCGCGAGCGCCTACGCCCATCGCGACATCCAGCGGTGTGCGGCCCTGCTTGTCCTTCACGTCGAGCCTGGCGCCATGTTCCACCAGGAACGAGACCACTTGATTGCGGCCCGAGGTTGCGGCGCCGTGCAGCGCAGTATCGCCCTTGTCGTTGGCGGCGTTCACGTCCACGCCATTGTCGATGCAAATCTTGATGGCCTCGAGCGCGTTCTGCTCATCGACGTTGGTGATCCCCATGGTCCAGCTCAAACCGGCTGCGAGAATCATCGCAGTTGTGCCATCCTTGGTTTCGGCCTTGGGATCGGCGCCATGCGCCAGCAGCAGCCGCATCACCTCGGCATCGCCGGTCTTGGCGGCGCGCAGGAACGGCGTGGCGCCAGCGCCCAAATAACGGTCAGGCACATCCAGCGATCCGCGCCCCGGCGCCGGTGATATCAACGCCAGGTTCGGATTCGCTCCATGCGCGAGCGCGGCCTTCACGACATCCAAACTGGTGGCTTTATCGGTCTCCTTCGGATCGGGACGCGTGGCCGATTTCTCCAGCGTGTGCATGTCGACGGCTGCGTAAAGAGCGGTGCGTCCGTATTTGTCCGCGATGTTCGGGTCCGCGCCGTGATCCATCAGATAGATCGGAAGATCGTAATGCGCGTTGACGATGGCCATCACCAGCGCGCTGGTTCCATCCGGATCGGTTTTGTTCAGATCGGCGCCCGCTTTCACCAACATTTGGACGGATTCCAGCGAGTTCTGGCGCGCGGCATAGAGCAGCGGCGTCAGCCCTCCTTTGGGCGGCGCCGATACTACGTTGGCCGTGAACCACTTGTTCTTGATCTTCTCTTCCCTGATATCGGAATGTGCATTTACATCCGCACCGTGCGCGATCAAAAGCTGCACCACGCCCGGATGATTTTCCGCCACCGCCCACATCAGCGCCGTTTGCCCGAGCCAGTGCTCTCTGGCGTTGACGTTGGCGCCGTGATCGAGCAACTCCTTGACCGATTCCACGCTGCCGGTGCGAGCCGCGGTCATCAGCGCGGTCTCGCCTTGCGCCGAGGTGGCGTTGGGATCGGCGCCGGCTTTCAGCAGCATTTCGATCATCGCCGGGTCGCTGTTGGTGCAGGCTTCGGCGAGCGGCGTGCCGCCGTAGGCGTTGGTGGTTTTCGGATTAGCGCCCGCGCCGATCAGCAGGCCGGCCATCGTCCGATCGTCCCAATGCGCGGCCCAGTGCAGCGCGGTGGTGCCGTCGGCTTGTGGCGTGTTTACGTCCACGTGCCCGGCCAGGAGCTGGCGCACGGCTTCGGTATCCGGTTTCGCGGCGGCATCCACGAGGCGAGTGTCCGGGCTGTTCCCAGCCCAGGCGGCAGTGGCTAGGGCGAGTGCAAGATAGATCGGTTTGGTCCGCATGCCAGGGCTCCTGATTTACAGATCCATCATCTCGCCGGTGCTGTCGCCGACGTGGTCCTTGTGAACGCCGATCTTGTCCAGCATGGTATCCAGCAGGTTCGCCATGGGCGTATGATCGGCGTACTTCAAATGCCGGCCGCCCTTCAGATTCCCCGCCGCGCCGCCCGCCACCAACACCGGCAGCGGAAAATGATTGTGCAGATTGCTGTTGCTCATGTTGCTGCCGTATAGCAGCAGCGTGTGATCCAGCAGAGTGCCGTCGCCATCGCGAATGGAACGCAGCTTGTTCAGGTAATAGGCGAACAAGGTGACGTGATAATTCTGGATGCGCGTCAGCTCCGCGATCTTCTTCGGGATCGTTCTGGTGGTGCGAGGTGGCGTGGTGCGGATCGGGCGCGTTTACCTGCGGATAGGTCCGTTTGGCTGAGCTCGCGCGCCATCATGAACGTAGCGACGCGCGTGATGTCGGCCTGGAACGCCAGCGCCTGCAGATCGAACATCAGCTTCACGTGCTCTTCGAAGGATTCGGGAATGCCAACCGGCGCGGTGGGAACGTCGGCGTAATTCGGCGGCTTGCTTTTCGGAGCGTTGAATGCGCCGCTCGATTTCGCGGACGTTGTCCAGATAATCCGAGACGCGGGTGCGGTCGTCGCGAGCCCAGGTCGTCATCCAGATGGCTCACTTCCTGCGTAATCGCATCCAGGATGCTGCTGTCTTCCTGCATGCGGCGCAGCCGGTCTGCGGCGGTGCCGCCATCGCCGAACAGGTGTTCGAACACCACACGCGGGTTGATCTCCATGGGCAGCGGCGTGGTCGGCGTGCGCCAGCACATCGTGTTCAAGTAAGTGCAGCTGTAGCCGCTGTCGCAGGCGCCGATCAGCCCCGAATGATCTTCGGTAGCCACTTCGAGCGAGGGGAACGGGGTGTCCTGGCCGATCCTGTTGCGCGGCCATCTGATCGATGGTGGTGCCGGCGTAGACGTCCTCGCCTTCGGTGGCCTTGGGGCGGACACCGCTGAGCCAGGTGGTGGGACTGAGGGCGTGCGGGCCGCGTTTTCGGCGTTTGTGCGCCAGGCCGCTGACGATATTGAGCCGGTCCCGGAACGGCTCCAGCGGCTTCAAGATCGGGGAGAACTCAAAACCCGAGCCGACAGTGGAGGGCGTCCACTGGTCCATGATCGCGCCGTGCGGCACATAAACGAACCCCAGGCGGGCCAGCGGTTTCGCGGCGGTCTTCGCGAGCGGCGTCTGCGCGGGCACCATCGCATCGAGCAACGGCAGCGCCAGACTCACACCCACGCCTCGCAGCAGCGTGCGCCGCGATAAATGTTTCTTCGTGATGAGATTCATTGGCTACTCCCGACTGATTTTTTGGAGCGTGACCCGGGCCACCGATTCGCGGCTGCGCATCGCCTTTCTTCACCCTCATCTGAAACGGCGCGCTCTTCACGATACCCAGCACCAGCGACGAAAAATGATAATCGTTCGCCGCCATCGGCGCACGATGGAGCGCACCACCGGCATATCGTAATACTCCAGCCCACGGCCCAGCGCGTAGGTCAGCAGCTTCTCGGTCATGGTTCCGGCGAATGTCTGCGGACGTTTCAGGATCGCTTCCCGCAGCGCCACCGGGCCATCCACCTTGGTTCCGTCGAGCAGCACACCCGACGCATCAATGGGCTTGCCCGCTTCGGTGTCGCGCCACTGCCCCACCGCGTCGAAGTTCTCGAGCGCAAAACCCACCGGATCCATCATCTTGTGGCAGACGGCGCAGGCCGGATTCTTGCGATGCTCCTCCATCCGCTCGCGCACCGAGAGCTGCTTGCCGCCGGGCGTGTTGTCCTTCAACGCCGGAACATTGGGCGGCGGCGGAGGCGGGGCGTTCCCAGGATATTTTCGAGCACCCACTTTCCGCGCAGCACGGGCGAGGTGCGGTCGCGTAGGATGACACCAGAAGGATACTTCCCTGCCCCAGCAGCCCGCGCCGCGCGTCGTCGGTGACGGTGACCCGGCGGAACCGGCTGCCATACACGTCCGGAATTCCGTAGTGCCGCGCCAGCCGCTCGTTCACGAAAGTGTAGTTCGCGTCGAGCAGATCCACCACGCTGCGGTCTTCGTGAATGATGCTGGCGAAAAACAGCTGCGTTTCTTGCGAAACGCCTTCGCGCAGGTTGTCGTCGAAATCCGGGAACTCCTCGACGTTCGGGTTCGCGCCGTTCACGTTCCGCAGGTACAGCCATTGGCCGGCGAAATTATCCACCAGTGCTTGCGAGCGCTGGATCGGCCAGCATGCGCCGCACTTGCTGCTTCCAGCACCGCCGGGTCATGCAGCTTCCCTGCGGTGGCCACGGTAAGCAATTCGTCATCCGGAATGCTGCTCCACAGAAAGAATGACAGCCGCGATGCAAGTTCCAGATCGCTGACCCGATACGCCGCGCCCGCGCGCCACGTTTACCGGATCGCGCTCGAAGCGGAACACAAATTTCGGATCGGTGAGCATGAATCGCAGGGCGCTTTCGATGCCCTCGTCGAAGCCGTTTTCGTTGGCCAGCTTTTCGTTGCGGCCCTGCTGGTAGAAGTCCAGCAGCCGCTCCATTTCGCCGTCGGTCACCGGGTGACGATAGGCCATGCGGCCCAGGTTCGCCAGGATTTTCTTGGCGCAGGGCACTTCTTCGGCGCTGGTTTTGGGACGGCAGACAAAAATGCGGCGCCGGCTGGGCGTGTCGCCCGGCCCTTTGGCGTCAAACGGTCCGCCGATGCTGACGTTATCGATCAGCGGCACGCCGCGCTGCTCCAGCGGATCGACGGTGCTGCGCAAGTACGGCTCCATCACGCCATCGGGCTGGGCAGAAGTCTTGCGGAGAAACGCGACGCCCACGGTGTGCGGACCGGCTTTAATCGGCACCTTGGCGAGAAGACGCGCCAGAATCGCATTTTCGCCATCCGACGAGTTGTCGTCCGAGGCGTCTTCATCGGCCTTGCCGCCGATGGTGGCGCGATGCACGATAGCGCCATCCACCGTGATGACAAAGTCGTTGGGATAATCCAGCCCGCGCACTTTCGCCGACGTGTTCAGCGCTAGTTTGGTTTTGAAGATGTAATCGCCGTCCAGCTCAAAATTGTGGTGGATCAGAATTCCGCCGCGTGTCCCGAGCGGCAAGCCTTCGATGTGCTCGTCCTGGCCCAGATCAGGGCGGACACGATAAGTGTCATAGGAAGGAATAATGTTGGTTTCGCCCACCGCCAGCCGGCTGATCTTCCGGGCAGCCGACAGATAGCGCTCCATTAGGACCGGCGACATGCGCAGCGTTTCGGCGATATTGTCGAAGCCGTAACTCTCGTCGTCGGCCGGCAGCAGGTCGGAGACGTCCACGTCCAGGGTCAGCAAGTCATGGATGGCATTGGCGTACTCGGCGCGATTCAGCCGGTGCACCACGCTGCGGCCGGGATTCGGTTTTGCCGCGGCCGCGCTATCGAGCGAGGTCTCGAGGGTTTCCACGAAGTGCTCGAGCGTGGCGTGGTCCGGCCGAGGCATGCCCTGGGGCGGCATGGCTCCCGCTCGCAGCTTGCGCACCACTTTTTCCCACGTCTCGGCATCCAGCGAAACATTGGTGGGATCGGCTTTGTCGAGCAGTAAGCCGGCGGTTTTTAGCTTGTCGTTATGGCAGACGACACAATACTGATTTAGCAGTGCGCGGGGCGTCGGATCGGCAGCCTGCATGCAAGCGAGGCTCGTCCAAGCCGAAACAGCCAAGAAAAGGCTTACACTCAGCCTCGGTCGCCGCGGAATACAGAGGCGAGCGGGAAATGTCCGGCGTCCTGGCACGAGACACGCTCCTCAAGTGATATGAATCAGATCGCTGCCGGTCCGCGTATCACAATCGGGCTGACGGCGTCTGCCGCAAACATCATCCATTATATACCTGCCAAGGGCGTCTTGCATGCAAGAATCTGCGTGAATCCTCATTCGACGAGCCGGGCGTCCCGGCGACCTAAAACAGTTTGACGCATCCTTTTCCAAAACGACCCCCATTGCATCTCATTCTGTCGACGGAATAGTGCATCAATGGAATAATCAGAGGTGTGGCTTGGGCGGTCGAGTTCACCGACGAGTTCGAAACGTGGTGGAACGGACTCAGGGAAATAGAACAGATCAAGATTGATGCTACTGTCCGATTGCTGGAAGAATACGGACCCGATCTTCTTTTCCCGATGAGTTCCGGGTAACCGGCTCCAGACATTCCAATACGCGCGAACTTCGGATCCAGATACGCGGAAGACCGTTTAGAATCCTATACGCGTTCAATCCGAAGCGTACAGCGATCTTGCTGGTGGGCGGCGACAAGAGCGGGGATGACCGCTGGTACGAAGGCTATGTCCCGAAGGCCGACAAGTTGTATGACGAGCACCTGAAGGAGTTGAACAGGGCCGAAGGAGGAGGTATCTGAGGATGGCTAGGCAATTTAGCGATCTGCGCAACAAAATGTCCCCGGCGGCCCGCGACGCGAGCGAACGCGAATTCCAGCGAATGGTAGAGGAGATGCCCCTGCGGCGGTTGCGGGCCGCTCGCGAACTTACACAGGAGAACCTCGCTAAGGTCCTGCGGGTGAAGCAGTCGGAAGTATCCAAGATCGAGCGGCGGACGGATATGTACCTGAGCACTCTGGCAAGCTACGTGAGGGCGATGGGCGGCACCCTGGAAATTCGAGCGGCCTTTCCCAACGGTGAGGTGGTGAAGATTAATCAGTTCGAGTCTCTCACCGAACCTTCCGAGGCACCCGCCACCAGAAAGGCGAAGGCGAGATAACAGGATCGCAGGGCTCGTCCGTGCTTTTAAACAGCCTGGCGCATGAGCTGTTTTAGAGAAATCCGATTCGCCAGAATGAGCTTCCTCACTTCGCGCGGCGACAGCTTTCGAATACGCTCCACAGCGCGGCGCTTGCGCAGCATGCGCGGGAGCAGCGGCAGCGCCTGGCAATCGCCCTTCAACAACGCCAGCGCGGCGCCGAACTTTCCCCGAACCCCGGGAAACTTGCCCACCTCGCCTTGACCGGTGATCGCAGCCCAAACTCCCGCGACAAGACGCATCGCGTAGTATGCGCCGTTTAACCACAGCAAGCTCCACGGAAACAGCTTGGCCGCCAGCAGCACTCGATTTCGCTCGATCAGTTCCAGGCGCCTGGATGATCGCAGGCCCAGCGTCGCGCCGCGATGATGCCGCACTACCGCGTCCGGGATGTACAAACACTTCCATCCGGCGATTCGCGCGCGCAGCCCCAACTCGGCGTCATCGGCATACGCAAAAAAGTCTTCATCGAATCCGCCGATTTCGTCCAGCATCGCGCGCCGATACATGGCCGCGCATCCGTCCGGCCACAGGATCTCTTCCACACGATCGTATTGCCCTTCGTCTAACTCGCCGCTCCCCCGCCCGCGATTCTGGCCATCGGGATAAATCAAGTGCCCGGCCTTGTCGATGCGACGTGGATCTTCGTGCACTAAAATTTTCGAAGCGGCCATGCCGACGTCGGGACGTCCCTCGAATGCACCCAGCAGATTTTCCAGCCAATCCGGTTCCGCTTCCGCGTCGTTGTTGAGCAGCGCTACGAATTCGGTATCGGACGCCGCGAAGCCTTGATTGTTGGCCGCGCAGAAACCGCGGTTGTCGGGATTCCGGATGAGTTCGACTTTAAACTTCGGAGGAAACCTGGTACTTTTCGCGTATTCCTTCAGTACCATTTCAGACGAGCCGTCATCCGATCCGTTGTCGATAACCACCACCTCAAACGGCTGGATCAAATTCTGGCAGTTAAGTGATTGCAAGCACGATCTCAAGAGGTCGCGGCGATTCCAGGTCACCACCACCACCGAGATAGCACCAGAGCGGTATCGTCCCACCGACTGTAGTATTATAACCGTAAGCTAGCAGGCAACTTGTATGCTTTCTGTAGGTGAGACACTGAAACGTGCGCGCCTGGAACAGGGTCTCGACCTGTCGACGGTTGCGGCGCAGACGAAAATCAGCGCCAGATATTTGGAAGCGATCGAATCCGATGATCGCAAGATACTGCCGAGCGGGTTCTTCTATAAGAGCTTCGTCGAACAGTACGCCAGATCTTTGTCCCTGGATACGCAAGAGATCGATGTTGAAATCGATCGCGTGTTAAGCGCAGACGAACCTCTGCCATTGCCCGGTTTCGAAAGCGTGGTGGCGCGCAATGTTCCGCCGATCACGTTCGCACACCGCTTTCACACACAACGTTTGTTTAAATCTGGCGCCGCCTTTGTGCTGGTGTTGGCGGGTTGCTCGGGAGTGTATGCGTGGTGGCACCAGGAACGTGCCTCCTTCACGGTGCGCGGGATGCATAGCCGTATTCAGAGAATGATGAAAACACCGGTAAAGGCAGCGGTAAAACCCGCGGCGGTGCAGGCGAAGACCGCTACCGCGATCGCGCAGGCTCCCCATCTTGTTTCCAACCGTGTTCAGCAACCCGCGAACGAGGCCGTGGACAGCCCTCTCGCGACTGCCGAATATAAAGCTCCGTCCGAGTACAAAGTGATGCTGGATCTGATGGCGCATGAGACCACCTGGCTATCGGTGTCTTCCGATGGCAAGCCGGTGTTTTCGGGCATTCTGCAAGCGAATCAGAGCAAGACGGTGGGCGGGAGACAGTTCGCGAAGATGCGGGTGGGCAATGCCGCGGGACTGGAAGTGCGATTGAATGGAAGACTGCTCGGGCCGCTGGGCGCTCGCGGGCAGGTATTGACGGTGCTGTTTACACCGGATAATTTCCAGATTTTCTCGCTGCCGAAAGAGAGCGACTAAGCGCGCCGCGGCCGGGCGGCGTTTGAGAGTTTCCATAGCATCGGGGCACTAGGGGGTGTGAAAACCACACGCTTGCTCTGCGCCCTGCTCCTGCTCTCACTCGCCGCGTGCAACAGCGATCCGAAAGCGGCGGCGCGGCGATATGTCGCTGACGGCAATCGGTACTTTGCTCGGGGCCAATACCGGGAAGCGTCCATCCTTTATCGACGCGCGCTTTCGAGAGACCTTCGCTCGCCCGATGCCTGGTATCGTCTCGGCCTGGTGAGCGCCAGATTGGGCGAGTTGCCCGACGCGCGTAAGGATTTCAGCCGCGCCATGGAGCTCGATCCAGGCAATACGGACGCGGTGGTCCAATTGGGCGATTTGGATCTCGCGTTTTATCTTCTGAACCCGCCCGGCGGCAGAGTCTTTCTAGCGGATCTGAGGGAAATTACCGGCCGTCTCTTAAGCAAGGATGCGCGCTCCTTCGACGGGCTGCGATTTTCTGGTAATATCGCGCTCGCGCAGAATGACACCGCCACCGCGATCCTCAAATTCCAGCAGGCGAACCTGGTGAAGCCCAACCAACCGGACCTGACGCTGACACTGGTTCAAACGCTGTTCGCCGCGCGGCGAGACGAGGAGGCGGAGCAGCTGGCCGAGCGGCCTGATCGCGCATGAGAAGGCCTTCACGCCCCTCTATGACGCTCTCTATGTGCACTACATGCGCGGCAAACGGCCGGAGCTGGCCGAACAGGTCCTGCGACAGAAAATCGCGAACAATCCACGGGATGGGGACTGCCTGATCCAGCTCGCGTTCCACTATTTCCTGGTTCACCGCGCAGCCGACGCCGTAGCCACTATCGAACGGCTGACGTCGGATCCGAAAATGTTCCCCCACGCCCATCTGGAGGCCGGCGATTTTTATGTCCGCGTGCGCGACTATCCCGCAGCCTTATCGCAATACGACGCGGGTGAGCGGCAGAACCACCAGAGTTCGAAAACGGCGCGCGTATATCGCAAGAAGATGGCTGAGGTGCTGGCCACCCAGGGTGCGCGCGATGAAGCGGAAAAGATGGTCGCGAGCTTGCTTCGGGACGATCCCAACGATCCGGAGGCACTCGCGCTTCACGCGACGTTGCTGCTGGCATCGGGCGATCCCCGGCAGGTGAAGGCGGCCATCGCGGAACTGCAACCTCTGGTCGCCAAGATGCCGCGCAATGCGGCGCTGCATTTCAATCTGGGCCGGGCTTATATGGTGCTGGCGGATGAGCGAATCCGGCAGAGAGCCCGCGAGCAATTGGAAGCGGCGCTACGCCTGGATCCGCATCATGCGCCCGCCAAACTGGCCTGGGCCGAGTTGGCGCTGGCGCGGGGAGACGCTGCTTCAGCGGTGCAGGCCGCGACGGAGGTGCTGAGCGAAGATTCCACCAACCAGACAGCCAGGATGATTCGCGCCAGTGCACTCGTGAAGATGGCCGAACCCGAAAAAGCGCGTGAAGAGCTCGCCGCGCTGCTCCGGATGTATCCAGGTTCTAATGACGCGCGCGAGCAGCTGGCCGAGCTGGATTTCGAGGAGCATCATTATAAAGACGCCGAGGAGGGATTTCGCGCGTTACTCCAGGCCAATGATGGCCGCGGTGCGCCAGGCCTCCTGAGGGCCGAAATCGCTCAGGGCCAGTTTCAAAGCGCGGTAGAATTCGCAGGCGAACAAGTGAAGCGCTCGCCGGAACGGCCCGATTCCCGCCTGGCGCTGGCGGAAACGTTGGTCGCCGCCGGCAGCTACACCGCAGCCGCGGCGCAGTTTCAAATGCTGATCGATAAAGATCCGAAATCAACGCTCCTGTATCTGCAGATGGGCGAAGCCAAGCTGCGCGCGAGCGACACCGGCGGCGCTCTGGCGGCCTTCCAAACCGCCCGTCAACTGGCGGCTTCCGACGCCCGGCCCGTTCTCGATTTGGCGTTGTTGTATGATCGGACGGGACGCTCGGAACAGGCCCGCAAGGAATACGAAAACGTGATCCAGCTGCAACCAGAGAACGCCACGGCCCTGAACAATCTGGCGTATCTGGAAGCCGAAGCGGGCGTGGATCTGGATCAAGCGCTGGCGCACGCCCAGCGCGCGCGGCAAAAACTTCCGGGCGACCTGGATGTCGAGGACACCCTGGCGCTGGTATACATCCGGAAAAATCTCACCAACGACGGCCTTCGCATGTTGCGCGATCTGGTAACGCACCGGCCGGACAGCGCCCCGTTTCATCTCCATCTGGCGCTGGCCCTGTACCAAAAAGGCGAGCGGGGGTTGGCCAAACGGGAACTGGAGACGGCATTGCGCCATCAGCCCAGCGCGAAAGAGCAAAATACGATAAGGGAACTGCTTGCGAAAGTCGGATAATTCTTTCCTCCAGCATTCCGTCCAACAGGACCAGCGTTGACGGCCGAGCGCAAGGCAGATTGGGCGGCGATCCCGTACGTCCTGCCGTTCGCGGTCTTCATCGGATTTCTGGCGCTTCAGAAATACTTCCCGCTTCCGCCGAACATAGAATTTCTGATCCGCGACCTGCTGCTGGCGGGCGTTCTGTTCGGCTTTTCGCGCCACGTGATTCAATTGCGCGCCTCCCACCGCCTGGAGACTGTGATCCTCGGCGTGGCGGTGTTTCTGGTCTGGGTGGGACCAGATTTGTTGTTCCCCACCTATCGCCAGCACTGGCTGTTTCAGAATCCGCTACTGGGACAACTGAGCGCCGCCATTCCGGGCGGCGTTCTGCAGTCGCCGTGGGTGCTGTGGCCGCGCATTCTGCAAGCCGTGGTCTTCGTACCCATCCTGGAAGAACTGTTCTGGCGCGCGTGGCTGATGCGGTGGCTGATTTCGCCGCGCTTCGAGAAAATCCCGCTGGGCGCTTACCAGGCAGGCGCGTTTTGGATCACGGCCGTGATGTTCGCCTCCGAGCACGGCCCCTATTGGGATGTCGGGCTGATCGCCGGCATCGCCTACAACTGGTGGATGGTTCGAACGCGCAGCTTGGGCGATTGCATTCTGGCCCACGCGGTCACTAACGCTTGCCTGTGCGGATATGTGGTTGCAACACGGCATTGGGAGTATTGGCAGTGACGCCAGCTTTTCCGGACTAGCGGCTCACCGGCGGACGTTCGAGAATCACCGGGCGCAGGCTTAGCTTCCACGAGAGAGGCACGACGGCCGGGTTATAGCAGACGCTTGCGTCGCACGCTTGATATTGGAGCGATCCCGCCACGGTCAACTCTTGTTTCCCGCGCAGCGCCGCTTGGCTCGCCGGCGTACCGTCGAGCACCAGCTCCTGAATCAGACGAAACGGCTTTTGGAATACCGGAACGCGCTCGTTGAGCGGCTTGAAAAAATAGATCTCCGACGCCGGGTAGTGCGTGGGTAGCACGCGCAGGAGCGGGTTCGGCTGGATGGTAAGTGCGATGACCCGATAACCTGACTTCTCCGCGCCGGGTGCGTAAACATGCAGCCCGGAATGCGGCGCCACTTCCACCACCAGCGAAAAACGATTTCCCGGGGCCACCGACGAATCGCTCGGATAGGTGATCACGTCCAAATGGTTCGTCGAGATTTTCGTGGCTTCGGTGGATGCGCCCATCCCTCCCAGCTTGATCAGAAGGCTGGAAACGGTATTACGTTCAATGTAGGAATCTTCAAAGAACCGCGCCGTAACTCGTCCGCGCCGGTCCAGCACGAACGTTCCCGGAAACGCGATCCCGGCCATGTTGGGGCGCGCTCCGAACACCGAAACGTACTCGTGAATATTCAGCCTTAACGCCGGGTTCATCACGATTCGGTCCAAAAGCCTGCTCGGGAAACGGATTGAGGATTCCGTAGCTCTTGATGGTCGCCGAGCCGAAATCGGATAGCAGCGCGAAAGTAATCCCATGCTGCTTGCTAAAGGCCGCGAGAATCTCCACGGAATCGTAACTGATGGCCGCTAAGCCCAAGCCCCGATCATGAATCTCTTTCAGATGACTTTGCAGCTCGACCAACTGCGTCTTGCAGTAGGGTCACCAATCGGCAGAACGCACGAAGACCAGCATGGCGCCCTTCGGTCCCATGATGGACTTCAGATTTCGCGTACTTCCGTCTTGATCCTTCAAGCTGAAATCGGGGACGCGCTGACCCACCTGAGGCCCGAGCTTGGATACGTCGATTTTTTCTGGCGACTGCTGCTGAGCTGGAAGAATAGTCTCGCAGAGCGCTCCAGCGATCAGGGCCCCAATCACGATCCACGAGCGGTCCATTAGTGTTAGTCTACGCTAGGCGCGTCGATAATAGACTAAGAGGACATTGGATGGCGAACGAAGTACCGGAAGATCTCGAAGAAAAAGCTGCAATCATGCGCGAGTTTGGGCGGCGCCGGGCGGCCGGAGAGCCGGTCTCCGAGGAGCTGTATCACAAGCACATCAACGCAACCAACGATCATTACGCCACCGGGCCCGAAGCCGGGCGAGCACGTTCCGGATTTTGCTCTTCCCGATCAAAGCGGCGCTTCGCGAACCCTGGCGGATCTTAGCGGGCCCAACGGCTTGCTGCTGGTGTTTCATCGCAGCGCGGACTGGTGACGCTATTGCCGCTCCCAACTGGTCGAGTTGGAACAATCCCGTGCGATGCTGGAGAAAAACGGCGTCCGGATCGCAGCCGTCAGTTACGATGCCCCCGACGTGCTCCAACGCTTCGCGGAGGACTACGGCATCCAGTTTCCGCTGCTCTCGGATCGCGACAGCGCGGTGATCCGCCGCTTTGGGATCTTCAACCACAACATGGCCCCCGGGTTACGCGCCTACGGTGTACCGCATCCAGTGGAATATCTGGTGGCGCCGGACGGAATTTTGATTCGGAAGTACTTCGTCGAGAATTACCAGCACCGCGTGACTGCCTCCGCCGTTGTTCTGCATGAATTCGGAAGCACCGGCGAAGACGCCGAGCGGATCACTCTGCGGAGTGGCGCGGTGACCGTGGAAATCGGGCTCTCCGGCGCGAGGGCGTTTGCCGGCCAGGAGATCGGCTTCTCTGCAAAATTCACGCTGGAGCCGGGATGGCATATTTACGGTTCTCCATTGCCTCCGCCGTACACGGCCACATCGATTACCTTCGACGATCCCAACATCATCCGGCAATCCTTTCGAGCCTGCCGAAGGCAGAGCCGATGGAGATCGCCTCGCTCCGCGAAACGCTGCCGGTATATAGCGGCTCGTTTCAAGGAGCTCGGTTCGCTGTTGCTTAAATATCCGATCGATGCAGGGAAAGATCAACGCTATCGGGCCAACTCCGTTTTCAGCAATGCAGCGACACGGTATGCGAACCGCCGGAGATGGTCCGGTTCGAACTGCCGCTGACGCTCCAGCCGTTTATGGATGCACCGCCTCGAAAACCAGCTCGGTAGTCATCGCGATGGCGGGTTTCAGCGTGCGGTAAACCGGACAATGATCGGCAAAGAAACCGTGCACGCGGTTCGCGGTTTCGCGGTGCGCTTCCTGGGCTTTCAGTTTCAGGATGACGTGAATACGGCGGATCACGAGCACGTTGTCTTCTAATTCAACTTCGCCGACCGCTTCGGACACCAATCGCTCGTGCGAAGCGTCCACGTGACGCGCCTCCAGCGCGCCTCCGAAGGTTCCGGTGAGTCAACCGGCGGCTGCCGCGACGATGTAATCCAAGGTTGTGGCGTGCGGATCGAGCACGGCTGGCGGAACCTTGTAATGCTCCGCCACGGCGCCATGTACGCCGAAGATTACCGGCTCCTGTTCGGCCGGAAGATATGCTCTGCGCACCGGACCCTTCACGCGCTCGATGCGGACAAGAGATCGATAAACCACGTCGGACATGATTGTGGATGGTATCACGACACCAATATCATGATGTCGATGGCACGCCCCGACTGCCCGTCTCAACGAGATCGTCGAGGCCCTCGAAACGCAGATTGACGAATCGTCTTCGTTTCTGGACCGGGAAACTGGGCAGGTGGAAACCGTCTCCCGCGATCTTCTTCGTGAAGCGGAAGAGTCAAGCGACAACGAGGAGGTGGATCTTCCCGCGTGGCGGAAAGCAGAATGGGAGATCGCAAAACGCATCGTTTCTACGAACCGCTTCCTGCCGCTACCCTCGAAGTTTGACGTTCACGAATGGTCGATCATGGAGGATTTCTCGCGCTCGGTAGAGTCCGATCGGATTCGCGAGGAACTTGATGCACGCCATCCACGGCGCTGGGGCTTTCCGGAGTTTCAAGGACACCCTCAGGCGGCACCGTATCGAATCAGACTGGTTTGCATTCCGCACGGAGGCCTTGAGACAGATCGCAATCGACTGGTGCGAGAAGAATCAAATTGTTTGGGAGTAAATTCCAGCCTCGGCCGGTTATGCAATACTGGTACGGAAATCGTTGACAGTGGAGGTTTCCATGCAGATGCCAAAACTCCGCGCGCTACTGGCAGCGTATGCGGGCTTGATTCTGACCGCTGTGCCCGTGCTCGCGCATCATTCCTTTGCCGCTGAATACGAAAGCAAAGAAGTAACCCTGACCGGCACAATTACCAAGGTGGAGTGGACCAATCCGCACATCTATTTTTATATCGACGTTAAGGACGCTAACGGCAACGTCGTCAATTGGGCCGTCGAAGGCTATCCTCCGAACACTTTGAAGCGGACCGGGTTCTCGCGCGCCGATCTGAGAGTGGGCGACATGGTCACGGTAACTGCTTACCCCGCGAAAGATAGCTCGACGCGCGTTGCCGGACGGCAAATCACGTTCCCGGATGGCGGCAAGAAGTTTGCCGGGCCAGCGGCCGGCGGCGGTCCCCCGGCTGCACCCACCGCGGCGAAATAGAGGTTGTCATGACCAGATTTCTTGTCTTTGTAACGCTCTCTGCGACGTTTTCAGCCAGTCTGGCCCTCGCTCAAAACATCAAGCCGATTCCGCGCATGGCCAATGGCAAACCCGATCTTTCGGGCGTGTGGCAGAGCGGCGGAGTGAGCCTGTATGGCGAGCCGGGCCTTTCCACCATCAAGCTTCCGCCTCCCGTGAATCCGCCTCCCAAGCGCCAGCGGCTGCCCTATCAGGACTGGGCCGCGACCAAGGAGAAGACCTTCACCGCGGCAGATGATCCGTCACTGAAATGTCTGCTGCCCGGCGTTCCGCGCATCACATCGATGCCGATGCCGTTCGAGATCATTGAAAAGCCGAAAGAAGTGGTGATCGTCTACGAATCGTTCCACGCCTTTCGCGTCATCCCGATTAACAACAAGCTGGAGCATCCCGACGATCTGGTTCCCACCTGGATGGGCGATTCGGTGGCGCGCTGGGATGGCGACACGCTGGAAGTGGACGTCACCGGCTTCAACGATAAGACCTGGCTGAGCGGCACGGGAAGCTTCCATAGCGAGCAATTGCACGTGGTGGAACGCTTCACGCTCAACAATGACGACACGATCACCTACGCCGCCACGGTCACCGATCCCAAAGTGCTGACCAAACCCTGGGTTACCGGAGCGCTGCTGCGGCGTCCGCCGAATACGCGCGTCGAAGAGTACGAGTGCATCGAGAACAACCAGGACGCCGCGCACATCGAAAAGTAGCTGGGCGGCCAGCAGGGCTAGCGCAAGTAGCGCTGGTGTTCCTTCAAAATGCAGCGGTCGATGACCACGGCGAGCCCGGCCGCTTTCGCTTTGCGCGCCGCCGCCTGATCCACAACGCCTTCCTGCATCCACACCGCGGATGCGCCAATCCGAATGGCCGATTCCACCACCGGCGCCACGAGTTCCGAGCGGCGGAAGATATCGACGATATCGACGTGCTCGGGAATATCCTCCAGGCGCGCGTAGATTTCTCGCCCAGCACTTCGGATTCGTTCGGATTCACCGGGATGATGCGGTAGCCCTGCTGCTGCATGTACTCGGCGACGCCATAGGAGGGCCGGGCGCGCTTGCTCGAAAGACCCACCACCGCGATCACGCGGCTCTTGCGCAGAATCTCGGGAATGGCCGCCATGGTCTTATGATGCCTCCATCGCCAGCAGCTTGCGGAAGCGCGCCACTTCGGCGGGCGTCAGATGCCGGAACTTCCCGGGCTGCAGCGGGCCCAACTCGAGAAACCCGATCTTCACGCGCCGAGCTTCTCCACCAGCCGCCCAAAATGTTTGAACATGAGACGGATCTGATTCTGCCGCCCTTCGATTAATCGTACTTCGTACCAGGGGTTCTGCGCGCGCTGGATCAGCTTCAGGCCGGCCGGCGCGGTTTTCTTTCCGCTCAGCGGAACGCCTTCGCGGAATTTCTCCTCCTGGTCGGGCGTGAGCGGGCCGTTGGTCTTCACCAGATAAGTCTTGGTGACGTGGCTGGCCGCCGACGTGATGCGCTTGGCGAACTCGCCGTCGTTGGTGAGCAGCAGCAATCCTTCGCTCGCGTAATCCAGACGGCCCACCGGATATACTCGCGCCTTTACGCCGCGCAGCAGATCCATCACCGTTTCCCTGCCCTCCGGATCGCTCACCGTCGTCATGCAGTTCTTCGGCTTGTTCATGGCCAGGTACACCAGGCGCTCCGGCGCGCCCACTCGCTTGCCATCAACTTTGATGTGGTCCTGCTCGGGATCGGCCTTGGTCCCAAGCTCGGTGATCACCGCGCCGTTCACCGTCACGCGGCCTTCGATAATCAATTGCTCGGCGCTGCCGCCGGCTGGCGACACCGGCGTGCGCGAGCAACTTTTGCAGACGTTCGGCTGCCATCTATTCGGTGATCAGACGGTTCCGCTTGCTCGGCGGTTACTTCGTCAGCGGACGTCTCCGGTTGCCGCCGGCGTCGCATCACTCGGGGCTTCGGCCGGGCTTTCTTCATCGCCCATCGACAGCCGGCCCAGCTCTTCGAACTCCTTCAGCGTCGGCAGCTCGCTCAGATCCTTCAAACCGAACTGCACCAGGAATTCCTTGGTGGTCTTGTACAGCATCGGCTTGCCGAGCACCGCTCTTCCGGCCGGCGGTGGCGATCAGCTTGCGATCCATCAGCGTTTTCAATACTCCCGCGCCTTGCACGCCGCGCACCTCCATCATTTCGGGCGCGGTGATGGGCTGTTTGTAAGCGATCAACGCCAGCGTTTCCAGCGCCGGCAGCGACAGCTTCAACGGCGGCTTGAGATTCTTGACGAACGCGCGGATGCGCCTCATGATGCTCCGGCTTGGTGGACATTTTGTATCCGCCGGCCACTTCGCGAATGGTCAGCCCATGTTCGGGCTTGTTGTATTCGGCGGTCAGCTCTTCGAGCACCTGCCCGATTCTCGCCGCCGGCTGTTGCAGAGCCGTCGCGATCTGATCGGCCGACAGCGGCTCGTCGGTCACGTAAATCACCGCCTCCACCACCGCTCTCAGTTGCGCGTCGGGCAGTTCGATGTTCGTGAGGTGGCGATCGCCCGGGAGCAACTCGGTTCTCGGGATCCAATTGCACTTCGGTAGTGTTCCATTTGGGCTTAACTATATTCTTCTTCGACTGCGACGAGCGATTGGCCGAGCACCTCGTCAAACGCCGCGCTGCTTCTTCAATCCAATGTCGCCGAAGGCGTCCTGCTGGGTCAACACCAGCGCCTGGCGGCGCACCAGCTCCAGCATGGCGAGGAACAGGCAGATCATCGCGCGGCGGCTGCCCTGGCGTTCGAACAATTCGGCGGCCGGAAGCGATTCGCCAGTTCGCAGCTCGCCGAAGACGCGCTCCAGATAGCGGATCATGTCCGGAATGCTGACGTCCTCTTTGCCAACCTCGTAGATCGGCCGGTTCTTGGCGCGCTCCAGCACCGTCTGCAGCGTCTTCACCAGGTCGAAGAGCGAAACCGCCAGCTCCGGCTCTCCGTTCTCGGCCAGAAACTGCGCCATCTGCGGATTCGACCAGGAAACATCCTCCACCATGCGCTTCTGCTGCAGCATTTCGGCGGCGTTCTTGAAGCGCTCGTGTTCCAGCAGCCGATCCACCAGCTCCTGGCGCGGATCCTCTTCGGGCGAGATCTTGTCCAGCTCCGGATCTTTGGGCAGCAGCATGCGCGACTTGATGTGGATCAACGTGGCCGCCATGTAGACGAACTCGGAGCTCAGCTCGATATCCAGCTCCATGGCGCGCTGCATGTATTCCAGATACTGCTGCGTGATGGAAGCGATCGGGATGTCGTAGATGTTGATCTGCTGCTTGCGGATCAGATCGAGCAACAGGTCCAGCGGACCATCGTACTGCTCCAGGTGAAAATTCAACGGCGACGCCACTTCCCTATAGAATACCAGCCGCACGCAGGCCGGGCGCCATGTCTCTTACAATTGAGGGCATGGAACAAGTTCGCCGCCTGACCGCCATAATCGAACCGGAAGACGATATGTATGTCGCGCTTTGCCCCGAATTCGACATCGCCAGCCAGGGTTCTACGATTGAAGAAGCGCGTACCAACCTGATCGAGGCCTTGACGCTGTTTTTCGAGACGGCGGAACACGAGGAAATTCAACGGCGGAGGCGCTCGGCGGTGTTTGTAACGCAGGTCGAGGTTCCTGTTGGGTAAGCTGCGGACTCTGTCGGGGTTGGAGGTTTGCGAACTCCTGAAAGCCCACGGATTCTTGGAAGTTCGCCGCCGAGGGAGCCACAGCATTATGCAGAAGCGCTCTCCTGGGGCCACCGTCACTGTGCCGGTGCCACTCCATCCTGAGCTGAAGCGAGGAACGCTGATGAGCATCATCCGGCAGAGCGGTGTTTCCCGACAAGTTTTTGAGGTTGAAGGCTAAGGTCGGAAGTTAAGCACGCTCAGCACGATTTTCTGTTTGGCCGAAGCCGCCGTGCGCATGAAAGGTTTACTTGTTAAAGTACAGCGTCACGTCCACCGTATGATTACGCGCGTTGATCTTGGTCTCCGATCGCGTGGATTTCAGGCCGTCAAACACGCCGCTTTCTTTCACCCGGCTTAAGAAATGATCCGGATACTCGACGTTGAACGGCTTCCCGGGCGCGATCCCCCACATCTTGTGGATCACGGGCTCGCTCACAATATCCAGGCCGACCATATCCAGCTTTCCGAGCGTGTAGAGCGGACCAGGATCGATCTGAAACTCAAGGCCCACGGTGTGGTCGGTGTCGTCGATGTCGCGTTTCACCTGCGACGTGGCGTCCAGGTGCCCGGCGCGCCGCTGGTTTGCCCGAATCCTCTCCTGCGCTGCTTTCACCTCGTCGAAATTCACGGTCTGATCGGACTTGAGCTTTACTAAATCCTTCCATTCCGACCGCGAATAATCGGCGCCCACGAAGCTCACGCGTTCCAGCTTGTACGGCGGCCCGGGCGTCTACCTGAACGGTAACTGTAGTGCCGTTCACATCCTTGGCCGGCGCGGTTTCGATCTTCGGAAATGCCACCCGAATCAGACCGCGCGCTTCATAAATCGGGCGAATGGTGTTATCGAGCAAGCAGGCGTACGCGCGGCTCCGAGTAGGGAACGCCGATGGCGACCTCGTACATCGCGGTCTGCAGGGTTCCGGCGGAAATCTCGCCGGTTCCGGTAAATACTACGTGCGCGATGGACGGGCGGCCCTTTGGCCGGGCGGAACAGCACAGCCAGATCCTCGCCGCCGTCGGCGCTCAGCGTGCCGCCACGGCTGGTGATAGCCTTGCTTCGCCAAGATATTCGGAAATCCACGCGACGTAGCGATCCACCACCGGTTTGGTGGCCGGGATCTTTTTTTCAAACAGCGGATCTTTTTGCTTCAACCAGGCGCGAAGCTGCGCATCGGTGGCAGGCAGAGCATCAAACCGGATGGGGTAAAGCTGGCCGACTTCGGAAACTTCGTAGGTCGACGTCGTATCCTCGCATTGTCTTTGGAAGGCGCGTAACGATAACTGACGCTTGTCGAACGACCCGGTGGCCTCCAGCTTCTCGCGCGCCGCGTCGAATTCGGCCTTGCCAGCCTTTCTGGCCAACGCGGAGGCCCGCTACGGCGAAAATTTGCGCGGCGGTGTAAACGTGGTTCCCTTCCACCGTCAGATTCTCGATCAGGTAGGCGGTAGGAGCGGGGCCGGAGCGGAGTCCGCGGCCGGCTTCGGACGCTTCTTATGCGGTTGCGCGAAGGCCAAGCCGGAGCCCGCCAACAGCATCAACGCCAGCGCAGCTCGAACCATTTACTGCAAAACCACGGCGACAAACATCAGCCGCCCGGAGCGTTCGATCTGCATGGCCACCTCGTCGCCCGCTTTGAACTCATCCACCTTTTTCCTGAGCGCCTCCACCGTCGCCACCGGAGCTTGGTTCACTGAATAAATGACGTCTCCCGGCTGCAATCCGGTTCCACTGGTAAGGTCGGCGGGGCTGGACCCGGCGGCCACCACCACGCCGTAGGAATTCCGCAGGTCCGGCAGCATGGCCGCCAAGCTCTTGTCGATGCCGATGCCGAGAATGCCGAGCTTGGGAATCAGATTATCCTCGGGATTCACCATGTCGGCGAAGCGCTGCGGATCATCCACGCTGTCGATCACCGGCACGTCGATGCTCAGTTGATCGGGCCCGCGCTGCACTTCGAGCGTGAGCTTCTGCTTCATCGGAGAGCGAAAAATATAGGCTTCCAGCTGGCGCGCGTTGCGCATGGTTCGGCCGTTCAGGCTCAGCACAATGTCGCCAACCTTGACACCCGCCTTGTCCGCCGGACCTTCGGGCGCTACGTCGCCCACCAGCACTCCCCAATCCCGCGGCAGGCTCAGGCCATCGGCCAAGGCGGGCGTGATGCTCTGCACGTAAATCCCGATCTTGCCCCGATGCACGTGCCCTTCTTTGCGAAGCTGCTTGTACACCACGCTCACCATGTTGCTGGGGATGGCGAATCCCAACCCTTCGCTACCGCCGGATTGGGAAAGAATGAAGGTGTTGATGCCCATCACGCGGCCTTGCGCGTCGATCAGCGGACCGCCGCTGTTGCCGGGATTGATGGGCGCATCGGTCTGGATGTAGGACAATAAATCGTCGGGATGGAGCTCGCGCGCGGTGGAACTCACGATACCCATGCTGACCGATCCCTCCAGCCCTCTGCGGGTTTCCAAACGCCATCACCAGCTCGCCCTGACGGACGGCGTCCGAGTTCCCCAGCACCAAATGCGGAAGTCCGGTGCGCGCGATCTTGATCACCGCTACATCCATCTCGCGATCCAGCCCGATCAGCTTGGCATCCAGCAGCTTCACCTCCGGCTCAAAGGTCGGCGTGTGGCCGCCGTGCAGACGCGCCACCGACAGCCGGACCTGGATGCGCCTGGCACCCTGAACCACGTGCGCGTTGGTAACAATGAACCCATCTTCGGAAAGAATGATTCCAGATCCGGTGCTGCGTTGCGTGGAGAGCAATGCGGCGGTATTGCTGGATTCGGAATCATCGGCCGTCACGTAGCCGGTGGAAAAGATCTGCACCACAGCCGGACGGACCCGATTCACCAGACCTTCCAGCGACACGCTGAGTTCGCCCAAGGACACCGGCAGCGGTTTGGCCAGATCCGTTTGCCCGGCAGCAGGAGCCGAATCGGAGGGCGCGTTGGACGTCTTGTCCTGAGCTGGAGAAAACGCAGCCAGTCCGGTGAGCAGAGCGAAGAGCGAAAACGCGAGTTTTCTCACGTTTCCATTCTCCCGCATGTAGCGTGCCAAAGAATTCCAGCTGCCGTTTTGTAACGGCTACGGCAGCCGGGCGCGGAGATTTTTTTCGGCCCGCAACCCCGCTTCCGAAACGTCGGAATCGGGATCCTGAGAGAGCGCTTGGAGCGGCGCCACGGCATCCTGCCCGCCGCTTGCCGAAAGCACTTGGGCTAGGCCCGTCTTCTCATCCTTGGTGACGCCCGGGTCCTTGAGAGCCGGATACAGCGCTTGCCGGACGCCAGGATCGCGCGCCAGTTCGGTCAGGTAGGGCACCGCGACGCCGCGATAAGCGCTGGAGTTCAAATCGTTCACCAGATAGCGCAGCGGATCGAATTCGCCCATGCCCCGCTTGCCGAGACTCACCAGCGCGAAGGCCACCGATAGCCGCGGCTCGGTCTTGGTTTCGTTGTTGAAGGCGCGCTCCAGCAGGTCAGCGTCGGCGGGATTCTTCAGACGCCCCAACCCCTCGGCTGCCCCTTCGCGAAGGCCCTCGTCTTTGTGATTGATATAGCTGACGTAGACGTCGTGCAACTGTCGGATCGGGCATCTGCGCCAGTGCGGTGAGCGCGGCGCGCTTCACTTTCATGTTGTGGGAGCGGTCCAGGATATCGCGCAGTTCGCCGATCGCGGAGCGATTCAGCAACAAACCGGTGGCCTCGATCGCGGTGAGTTGAACCTTCTCGTTCAGATCGTGCAACAGGAAGGCGATGTTCGGGCCGGCGCTGGGATCGCGAATCTTTTCGATCGCCACCAGCGCCTCATAGATCACCTCGGTGTCCTTGGTGCGCAACGCCTGCTCCAGGTCCGGAAGCGCCGCCCGGCCGCGCAAAATGCCCAGCGCTCGCGCCGCATTAGCGCGCGAATCCAGGCTGGACCCTCCGCTCGTCACGCGTCCCAGAGCGGCAATCACTTCGGGGCGGGGATGGATATAGGGATCGATCACCAAGTTATTGGTGTCGGTAAACTTGGCCTTGATGGACGATCCGGCGCGGCGCAGCGATGCAGTAAGCCCGGTCTTCACATAACCGGGCGCATAGAAATTCACCAGCCCGTCGATGGCGCGAATCTGGATCTCCGCATCATTATCGCGCGTGGCTTTGATGAGCGGATCCAGGCTGCGTTCGGTTCCGATGGCGACGATCGCCTTGACGGCTTCGATGCGCACGTCCACATCGGGATCGGCCAGATACGTCTCGAGCTTGGGAATGAGCTCCGAGCCGCCGCTTTTGCCATACTCGCGAACGGCCTTGGCGCGAGCTTTGGCGTCATCGGGAGGCGGCGCGGCGGCTGGGGGAGCTTGATTCTGGGCAAACGCGGAAGCGGCTGTGAGCGCCAGGCATCCAAACAACACCAAGCGCCAATTCGGCAACATCACCTCAATGATCCCACCTCAACCACACTGCGTCAACGAACAAACTCGACGGTGACTTTCTTGCTGATGATCCCCGCTTCATAACCCATGTCGAGCAGTTTTTGGGCCGCCTTCGGGACCACATCGCCGCAGTCCACGGTGTAGTGATTCACATACATTCCGACGAATTTCTCGGCCAGGCGGGGCTCCAGATCGCGCGCGAACTGCAGCGCGTAGTTGAGCGATTCTTCGCCATGATCCAAAGCGTACTGAATGCTCTCGCGCATCACGCGGCAGCATTCGCTTTGGATGTCGGAAGGCAGCGAGCGCAGCAGCACGTTCCCGCCCAGCGGCAACGGCAGGTCGTACTCGTTCTTCCACCAGCGGCCCAAATCCACTACGCTGTGAAAGCCGCTTTTGCCGTACGTTAATTGGCCTTCGTGAATGATCAGACCCGCGTCGACGGTGTGATCGGCTACCGCGTCCAGGATCTTGTCGAACGGGATGGGGACTTCCTCGAAGTCCGGCTGGAAGAGCTTCAGCGCCAGGTAAGCGCTGGTCATGCGTCCCGGAATCGCGATCTTTTTCCCTTTGATTTCTTCCGGCGCCATCGGCTTCACGCTCGCCAGGATGGGGCCATAACCATCGCCGATGCTGGATCCGCTGGCCATCAGGACGTACTTGTCGGCGACGTAGGGATAGGCGTGATAGGAAATGGCAGTCAGTTCGTAAGCGCCTTCCAGCGCCTTGCGATTCAACGTTTCGATGTCCTCTAAAACGTGCCGGAACGAAACCAGCCGCGAACGGATCTTCTTGGTCGCCAAGCCATAGAACATGTAAGCGTCGTCGGAATCGGGGCTATGCGCACAGACGATTTCCGTTACGGAGGTGGATGCCATAGGAGAGCAGACCACCACTATAGCAGACGCGCTGCGAGCTTCCTCGCCGTGAGATGGGCCGCGATGGCCCTACTTGCTCTGGAGCAAGATCAGCTCGGGGCGCAGCGCTTCCAAAGCCTGCTCCAATTGAAGCAGCCCGTCGGACGCGCCCGTCAAGTCGCCGCTGCGGCCCTGCTTTTCGAGGGTAAACGCGGCTTCGAAAGCGCGGTTGGCGCCGAAGGTGGACACCGAGCCCTTCAGGCTGTGAGCATGATGCTCCAGAGCCGTGGCGTTTCGGCTGGCAACGGCAGCCTTGATTTTTTCGAAGGTCGACGGATAATCGTCGAGGAACAACTCAACCACTTCTTTCAGCAACTCGACGTCGCCGCCTACGCGGCTGAGCGCGAGCGATTCGTCCAGTTGCTGGAGTTGCGCCTCCACCGAGGATCCCTCCGATGTGAAGTTGGCGTTCATGGAATTTCCTCCCGGCACTACAGATTCGATCATCTTCATTAACTCCGGCACATGCACCGGCTTAGTAACGTAAGCGTCCATTCCCGATTCAAGACATCGCAGCCGGTCCGACTCGGCGGCCTGCGCCGTCATGGCGACGATGGGAATGCGATGCCCGGACGCGCGTTCCCTCTCCCGGATGCGCGCGGTGGCTTGCAGACCGTCCAGATCGGGCATCTGTACGTCCATCAGGATCAGGTCGATACTCTTGGTGCTCCCGGCGGCTGCGCTCAAACAGATCGAGCGCCTGCTGCCCCGAACCGGCGATGGTTACCGAATGCCCCTCGCGCTCGAGCAGCCGCACGGCCAGACGTTGATTGACGCTATTGTCCTCGGCCACCAGGATTCGCAAGGGCCGTCTGGCGCCATCGCCGGCCCGCGAAGCCAGACGAATTGGCTCGCTGGCACAGGACTGCGCGGCCAACTCCAGCGTTAGCGTGAAATGAAAGGCGCTGCCTTGCCCGACTTCGCTCTCCACCCAGATGCGGCCGTCCATCAATTCCACCAAACCGGTGGAGATCGACAACCCCAGGCCCGTACCGCCATACTTGCGCGTGGTTGAGCCATCGGCCTGCGTGAACGGTTCAAAAATCAGCCGATGCTTCTCCGGAGGAATGCCGATGCCGGTGTCGGTAACGCTGAAACACAATGTCACTTTGGAGCCTTCCACCGATTCCGCCCGGACCCGCACCGAAACCTTGCCTTCCTTGGTGAACTTGACGGCGTTGCCGGCCAGATTACGGAGCACTTGGCTGATCCGCAGCGGATCCCCCAGCAAATGGTCCGGAACGCGGTCCTCCACCACCGATTCGAAGGTCAGGCCGCTGATGGAGGCTCGTAAAGCCAGAGGCCGCAAAACGTCCCGCAGCAGCGCGCGCAGCGAGAACTCCACGCAATCCAGCGCCAGCTTACCCACTTCATACTTGGAGAAATCCAGAACATCGTTGACCAGGCTCAAAAGCGCTTCCGCGGATGACTTCACCAGCTCCAGGTACTCCCGCTGATCCTTCTTGAGCGAGGTTTCCAGCGCCAGCCCGGTCATCCCCAGAATGCCGTTCAGCGGGGTGCGAACCTCATGCGTCATGTTCGCCAGAAACTCGCTCTTGGCGGCGCTGAGGGCTTCGGCGCGATCCGCCATTTCACGCGCCAACCGGCCGGTTTCTTCCAGATTGCGATTGGCCGCGATCAGCTCCCGGTTGGCCGCTTCGGCCGCCTCTTTGGCGCGCGCCAATTCCTGGGCGTTTCGTCTTTGCTCCGTCACGTCCCGCAGGATGCAAAGCATCTGGGGAGCCTGGCCGGGTATATCCACGCGCGTGATGGAATTTTCGAAAATACCGGACCGTCCGTGCATGAAATGCAGCTCGCGTTCCAGAAAGTGCGCCTGGCTTTCCGATGCGTAGAGCGCCCGATGATATTCCCGAAGCTGCTCGCGCTCTTCGGGATCAAACAGACCGGTTACATTCATGCCTTCGAGCGAACTTGCGTCCACGTTCAACATGGCGGCGAAAGCGGCGTTGACTTTGAGAATCGTGCCGCTCGGGTCGGTGAGAAACATCGGCTCGCAAGAGGCTTCCCAGATGGACCGGAACTGCGTCTCCGACTTCAATACTTCTTGATCCGCACGGTAGCGATCCGTAATGTCGATGCCGGTGACGATGTAATACCCGACCCCGCCATCCTCGTTCAGCATCGGAACGTTGGAAAACGAAATGCGGCACGGCTCGCCCGATTTCGTGATCCATTCACCCTCAAATGCGGACGATGCCCGGGCCGACACGAAGTACTCCAGACGCTTCCGGCTCTGCTCCCGGCCCTCCGGGCTCACCAAAATGTCGAAAAATAGCTTGCCTTTCAGCTCGGCGCGGGAATATCCGGTTACCTGCTCAAATCCACGGTTGCAGAGGACGATGCGGCCCGCGGTGTCAAACACCACCACCAGCGCTCCGCAAGCCTGCAGAACGGCAGTGATGAAGTCTCTTTCCTTGATGAGATCGCCGTCCACGCAGATTCCCTGAGGGTTTATCGGCAGTTTTCACTTGGATTCTTACTGGTACTTGCCGGGTGGAAGTCCTGCCCCGTTTGGCCGTCCATCTCCTCCCCTAAGGCGTTCGCCGCATTGTCGAATCAGGCGAAAGCCGTTAGCCTGGAATTGTGAAGGGCTGTTTATTCGCCGCGCTCGCGGTGTTCGCCTGCTCGCTGTCTTTGGGAGCCCAGCAATCCAACGTGAGCAGCACCAGTACGGTTGACATCAATGGGAACGTAGTTCCCGATGGACCCACCATTTCGCACGCCGGGTCGGACGATGAATCCCAAACCACGGTGACCACGCAGTCCATCAACGGGCGCACGGTGCCCATGGAACGCGTGGAAGAGCGAGTACTGCGGAATGACGCGTCCGGCAAAGTAACCGAGCGAATCGTGCAACGGTACGATCCGCAAGGCAATCCGCTGCCGCCGACCCGGCAGATGATCGAGGAGCAGAAGCGGCCCGACGGCAGTTCCACCACCCAGAGCACCACTTACACCACCGACATCAACGGAAGCTCGCAGATCACCGAAAAATCGGTCACCGATACACAAAAGAACGCCTCGGGGGAAACTTCGGAAACTGTAGTCGAGCGGCCCACGGTGAACGGGCTGGAAACCGTGGAGAAGCAGAGCCAGGTGGTCAGCAAACAAGGCAAGAACTACCAGGCGGACGCCACCACCTATCGCCGCGATGGAAACGGCGGGTTTTTCGCCGCTGTGCGCCAGACCACGGACCACACCGTGCAAGGCTCTGAGGTCTCCGACAATACGGCCGAATACGAGCGGGGCCCAGACGGCGAACTTCAGCTTCACGGCCAGACCGTCGCAAAAACAGTTACGCGGCCGGATGGCTCCAAAGACTCGGTAGTCGATGTCTACTCGCGTAATGTTCCCGGCACGGTGGGCGGCAACGAGTCAGGTTTAAAGTTGCAGGAACAGCAAATGATCGAAAGCGCGCCCGGGCCAAACAATACGGTGGTCCAGACCCTCAGCGTGCGAAGACCCACGGTTTCCGATCCAGGAACCCTGGGGCCGTCGCGCCAGCTTTCAGAGACTGTGTGCAAGGGCGATTGCAAACCGCCCAAAGACAAGTAGCCAATCCGCGCAGCTCAGCCGCGGCTAACCGTGGCCCAGCTTCATGAGCCAGCCCAAGCCGATCAACGCGATCACGAAGTAGGCAAAACAGCGGACGCCGTAGCGCAGCCGCTCCTCGTCGGTACGCTTGGTGATCACGCCCAGCACCACCGAAGAAAAGAGCGCGAACACTATCGCCGCTTCGAAATGCGAAAGATTCATTTTCGGCATTTATTCTTTTTCACCCTTCGCGATTTCGTACGCATCCACCATGGCCAGCACGTTCAGCAGGCCGGCGGCCACCAGGAACTTGGTTCCATAATCGTGCGCATGCCCGGCCATGTCGGGCTGCGCGTATCCCAGCCAAACGGAGAGCAGATAAAGCAAACCGGACATCAGATCGCCCACAAATCCGCCGCAATAAATGATGGTGGTGAGCACGTCGCCGGTCTGCGGCTGAAACATGGCGCCGCGCATCATCAGGCCCAGCAGAAACATGATGGCTACCGACCCCAACAATAATGCGCCGCGGCCGGGGCGCTTCAGCAGGAAATGACCGCCTCCGGGAACCAGCCAGGCCAGCAGAACTACGCCGTACCATCCGCGCTCAGGCGGCGCGGCGGCCTGCGCTTTTACATTTGTCGCCATTGTTTTCAGTGTACCCGATTCGCTCACGCGCCCTGCGTATCATGAAGTACATGCCGCCCCGCAGCCAACTGCTGAAACTGGAGTATTACGCACCTTTCCTTTCTAATGCCCTTCGGATCGTCGTGATCCTGATACTCGCTTACATCGCCACGCGCGCCATCGTGCGCGCCATGCGCTCCCTGCGCGGCTACGTGGTGAAGATGATGCTCAAGAGCGGCGGCGGGAACGAATTCGAGCTCGAAAAGCGTGCCGAGACCATCGAAAATCTGGCCGGGAAAGCCCTGTTCATCCTGATCTGGACCATCGCGGGGCTCATGGTCCTCAAGGAAATGAACTTCGATGTCCGTCCCTTGCTGGCGGGCGCCGGGGTGGCGGGCGTGGCCATTGGCTTCGGCGCGCAGAACATCATCAAGGACGTTTTGGGGGGCCTGTTTCTCATGATGGAGAATCAGATCCGCGTCAACGACGTAGCCGTGATCAACGGCAAGACCGGCTTAGTGGAAGAGATCAACCTTCGGACCACCGTGCTGCGCGGAGAAGATGGCGCGGTACATATTTTCCCCAACGGCGTCATCCAAGGGCTGTCGAATCTCACGCGCGAGTATTCGTACTACGTTTTCAACCTCTCGGTCGGGTACAACGAAGATATCGACCACGTTGTTTCGATCCTAAAGAGTATCGCGGAAGAACTGGCCCAGGAAGAACCGTATCGCACGGCGGTGTTGGCGCCCATCGAAGTTCTCGGCGTGGACAAACTAGCCGACGCGGGCGCGGTAATTAAGGCGCGCTTCAAGACAGTTCCCAACCAGCAGTGGATGGTGGGGCGGGAAATGAATGGCCGCATCATTAAGCGGTTCGAAGAAGCGAAAATCGGGATGGGGTCGGCCGCGCCGGTGGTCAACGTCGTGATGCCGGCTGCCGGGCCGAGCGCGTGAACGGTATCTACACCTTCACCAGCGCGCCCAGTTCCTTCACGATGCTCGACAAGAACGACTTCGCATCCCCGAACAGCATCAGCGTATTGTCCCGGTAATACAGATCGTTATCGATGCCGGCGAATCCCGGATTCATACTGCGCTTGATCACCATCACCGTGCGCGCTTTGTAGGCCTGAATAATCGGCATGCCCGCGATGGGGCTGCCCGGATCGGTCTCCGCGCCCGGGTTAACCACGTCGTTGGCGCCGATAATCAGCGCCACATCCACGTTGGCCATCTCGGGGTTAATGTCGTCCATCTCCCACAGCTTGTCGTAGGGAATGTCGGCTTCGGCCAGCAGCACGTTCATGTGCCCAGGCATGCGTCCGGCCACGGGATGAATCGCAAACCGCACATCCACGCCGCGGCGCGCCAGCATATCGAACATTTCCCGCAGTTTGTGTTGCGCCTGCGCCACGGCCATTCCATAGCCGGGAATCACCACCACGTTGCGCGCCGAATCCAGAATCTGGGCGGCATCTTCGGCGGTGGCCGAATGCACCGGCCTGGCCTCCTCCGCTCCGGCTTTGCTGGTCTGCAACTGGCCGAATGCGCCGAACAGCACGTTGGTGAAGGACCGGTTCATGGCCCGGCACATGATGATCGAAAGAATGAACCCCGACGATCCATCCAGCGCGCCGGCCACAATCAGCAGCTTGTTGTTCAGCACAAATCCCATGGCGCTGGCCGACAGCCCGGCGTACGAATTCAAGCAGCGCAATCACCGTCGGCATATCCGCGCCGCCGATGGGTATGATCAGCAGAACGCCGAACAGCAGCGCCAGCGCGGTGAAAATCGGAAACAGGACGCTGCGCTCCGGCGAAACGATCAAGCGCCAGCCCAACGCCCGCCGCCGCGGCGAAAACTCCCAGGTTGACGAAGTTCTGACCCTTATATGTAATGGGCCGCTGCGCCAGCACCTCCTGCAACTTCCCGAACGCCATCATGCTGGCGGTGAAGGTCAGGAAGCCGAGCAGCGTTTCCACGATCAACGCCACCATCACCACTTTGGGCAGCCCGACCGCCAGGTGCAGCCCTTTGTAATACTCCGCGGTTCCAATCAACGCCGAAGCCAGCGCGCCGCACGCGTGCGAAAATGCGGTCCGCTGCGGCACCGCCGTCATGGGCATGATGTAGGCGATTGGTATTCCGAATGCCGTGCCGAAGAAAAACGCCACGAGAATCCATTCGTAATTCACTACTTCAAAGCGCAGCAGCGTGGCCACCACGGCAATCAACATGCCGATCTCGCCGACAATCACGCCGCGCCGCGCGGTGGCAGGCGAATTCAACCATTTGATGGCCAGGATGAACGCCATGGCGGCGATCATGTAGAGCAGGGGAAGAAGGGTTTCGTCGAGTTTCATTTCTTCTCAGCGTCCCTTCGTTTGAACATCTTGAGCATGCGGTCCGTGATGAGATAGCCGCTCACCACGTTGAGCACGGCCAGAAACACGGCCGAAAAGCCCAGGATGCGGGATAGCGTGCTCGCGTCCTTTTCGCCGGTCAGCAGAATCGCGCCCACCACGGTAATGGCCGAGATGGCATTGGTCAGCGACATCAGCGGCGTGTGCAACAAGCGGAGAAACGCCGCGAATCAGCTGAAAGCCCAGGAACGCCGACAGCATAAAAACCCACAAATCGAATTCGTAGCCGCCCATCTTTATCTCCTCTCACCAGCCGGCGCCGCGCTGGCCATCCCCAATAGTTCGTTTACGCGCGTGTTCACCACTTCGCGCCCGTGCGTTACCAGAGTCTCGCGGATGATCTCATCCTCGCGATTGATCTTCAGCTCGCCGTTCTTGACCATCAGTTTCAAAAACGAAGCGATGTTCGATCCGTACATTTGGCTGGCGTGAAAGGGCGCCGTGGACGCCAGATTCAACGGGCCCAGGATCGAGATGCCCTGATGCATCACAGTCTCGCCCGGCCGCGTCAGTTCGCAGTTGCCGCCGCGCTCGGCCGCGATATCCACGATCACCGATCCTGGACGCCATCGCGCTCGCCATTTCCGCGGTCACCAGAATTGGTGCTTTCTTGCCGGGAACCGCGGCCGTGGTAATCACCACGTCCTGCTCGCGGATCACTTCCTGAAGCGCTGCGCGCTGGCGGCGGTAGAACTCTTCGTCCATCGCCTTGGCGTATCCGCCCTGCCCTTCCGCCGAGGCGCCTTCCAAATTGAGCACTACGAACTTCGCGCCCAGGCTCTCGATCTGCTCCTTCACCGCGCTGCGCACATCGTAAGCGGAGACCACCGCGCCCAGACGCCGCGCCGTGGCGATGGCCTGCAAACCCGCGACGCCGGCCCCGAGCACCAGCACCCGCGCCGCCGTGATGGTCCCGGCGGCGGTCATCAGCATCGGAAAAATCTTCGGCAGCGCTTCGGCCCCCAGCAGCGCTCCGCGATATCCCGCAATGGTGGCCATGGACGACAGCGCGTCCATGCTCTGTGCCCGCGTGATGCGCGGCATCAGTTCCATGGCGAAAAACGAAACGCCGGCGCGCGCCAGTTCTCCCGCTTCCTCCACCGCCGTCAGCGGTTCGCCGAAGCCGATCACGATTTGGCCGTCGCGCAGCAGCGCAAGATCCGCGCGGCCCTCGGCGGGATTGGCTCCGAGCGAACGCACCTGCACGACAATGTCGGACTGCTGGAAAACCTCGGCGCGCGAACCGACGCGTGCCGACCTTGCGACATAGAGTTGGTCTGGAAAACCCGCGTCCATACCAGCCGACTCTTCGATGATTACGCCGGCGCCCAGCTTCCCCAGTGTCTCGACCGCGCGCGGCGTCACCGCAACGCGCCGCTCACCAGGGAAAGTCTCGCGCGGCACTCCGATCGTCAGGGCCACGAGTTACCTCCTCACGGACGGTACGTTCAGAGGACAGGCACACCCCAAAGATTTCGCCCTCGCCTCTCACGCGCCAGGGCGTCTTGCGGCGGATGTTCTCCAAACTTCTCTGAGAATCATACTCCCATTTCCGGCTGTTTGCCGGATGGCCAAAGAACCATGGCCAAAGAGACATCGCCAGGAGTCCGATCCGAACCGGCAAGCTGATTCTCCGCCTGTACGGGTGTGGGATGCGCCGGGGATCGGCTGGCGTGGCGCTATCATGTGAGCATCCAATCGAAGCAACAAGCTTTTGCCCCTCGCACACAGAACCTACTGCTGGCCGTGCTGTTGTTCCTGGGAAATGCCTATGTCTGCCGAAGGCTCTTTGGGGTGGAATACCTGCGCGACATGGGTTCCATTGAAGCTGCTTACATCGGCTTGAGCCGCTATTTGCTCGCCCATTGGCGCGATTTCTCCTGGTTCCCGCTTTGGTATGCGGGTATCCCGGCGCAGAACACCTACCCTCCCCTCCTGCAGTGGTTTGTCGCGTTGCTGACCCTGGTGCGCGGGATCTCAACCGCGCATGCATATCATTGGGCCACGGCGCTATTTTACTGCCTTGGCCCCGTGACGCTCTTTGCGCTCACATTGCGGCTCGGCGGATCGCCGCGAGCGGCTTTCATCGCGGGAGCTCTTTATTCCACGCTCTCGCCGTCGGCCTGGCTAATGCCCGAAATTGGCCGCGATACGGGCTTATTCCATCCGGAACGGCTGACCGCGCTGATTCACTACGGCGAGGGACCACACATCGCTTCACTCACTCTTCTTCCGCTTGCGATTTTGTTCCTGGACCTCGTGTTGGAGCGCAGGCGCGCAATTTACTTCGCTCTGGCCGCGCTGAGCTTTGCCTCGGTGGCTCTCACCAATTGGATCGGAGCTTTCGCATTAGCGCTGGGCGTTCTGGCGTACCTTCTCGCAAAGCCGATTCCGAGCAAGCTATTCGCGCGCGACCTGGCACTAACAGTTTTCGCGGCAATCGCAGCCTATTGCTTGGCATTCCCGTGGATTCCACCCTCAACAATCGCGGCAGTAGAGGCCAACTCGAAATTGGTGGGCGGCGACTATACACACATCGCCTCCCAGGTGCTGCGCTGGGCTCCCGCCATTCTGCTCACCATACTGATCCTGAAATTCATCCTTCGCCGCGCCACTGCGTATATCCAGTTCGCCGTCTTCTTCGCAATTTTCACCGCGCTTCCGCCGCTAGCCGTCACGTGGGCAAAAGTGGCGCTGGTCCCGCAGCCCGAGCGCTATCACCTGGCGATGGAGCTGGCCTTAGCATTGCTCATGGGGCTGTTGTTAGACGCCGCAATCCGACGCCTGCCGGACCGCGCTGCTCTCCCTGCCACCGCCGTGCTGCTGCTCGCGTTGGTCTGGCCTCTAAAATCGGACCGGGACTACGCGCGCGACGGGCTCATACGGACCATCGACATTCAGACCACCTCGGAATGGCGCACGGCACAGTGGCTGAATCAGCACTGGAACGGCGGCCGCGTCCTGCTTCCAGGCTCCTCCGCGTTCTGGCTGACTGCTTTCTCCGACATCGCCGCAACTCGGTGGCGGCTTCGATCAAGGCGTGACCATTCCTGTATATTTCAAGGCGAAGATACCAAATCAATACCGGAGAAGCGGCCGGCTCGCATGCGGCCGAAATCGCGATCCTTTGGTTCAAAGCTCTGGGCGTTCAGGCGGTGGCCGTGAGCGGGCCTGGAAGCACCGAAGTTTACAAGGATTTTCGCCATCCAGAAGAATTCGAGGGCGTGTTGCAACCTTTGTGGCGCGAGCCTGGAGACGTGCTGTACCGCGTGGGCGAATCTACATCGCTGGCGCACGTTGTGGCGGCGAGCGATCTGGTGACCAGGACTCCGGCAACCGGGATCGATGTTGTGCCGCTGCGCGCTTATGTCACCGCCCTCGAAAATCCGAGTAATCCAGACGCTCCGCTCGAATGGACTAGCCTGCACTCAGCCACAATCAAAACGGACTTGCAACCCAACAGCGTAGTTTCAATTCAAATCTCCTGGAGTCCCGGCTGGCACGCCCATTTGCATGGGCGAGCCCTGCGCGTCTTCAAAGACGGGCTCGGATTCATGTACCTCGTTCCCGGCATCGCGGGACCTGCGACGATTTCGATGGACTACGACGGCGGAACCGAAATGATAGCCGCGCGCTGGATCAGCCTGGTCACTTTGGTTCTTCTCGGAGTTGCTTGCCTCATCCCGCGACGATTTCGATCTCAGCGGTGGCATCTTTCGAATTCCCCACCGCTACGGAAATCGTCGCCGGTCCCACTGGACGGTCCTTCGGAACTTTCACATTGATCTGCCGCGCCCCATCCCGAAAACTCTCGATGTAGGTTACCGTCAAACGCCTGCCATCCAAAACCACGCTTAAATTAGCGGCATCCACGTTTTCCGGCAGCCCGCGCGCCCAGAAGGAGATTACATCACCACGCGATAAATCGAGCCGGCCCTTGGTCCACGTCGTGCCGTCGCACAAGCCGTCGATCTCAATCGCTCCCGCCGCCAGTGGAACGTCCACCGCGATCCGCTGCGCAGAACCCGGCCGGCTTCCCGCAATCCGCATGCGCACGTCGTGCCAGCCCGGCGTCAGCCCCGGCGGCAATTTAAAATTGGTCTGCCATTCGTCTTCGCCCGCCTGCGCCACATGGATCGGCCGCACGCCATATCCGCCCACCTCCGGTTGAACATCGTCCAAACTGAGCTTGCGTTCTTTCGAACGGAACCAGGCGCTCACTAATTCGTCGTGCGAAGAATCGAAATTGATGCCGCCACTCAAATTGTGCGACACCGCCAGCAGTTCGGGGCCCTCAGGGGCGTTCGACGCCGGCCATTGCCGATAGCACGCCAGGCACGCGCTATGTTCCAGTACGTTTTGCAGCTCAACCCTTGCGAATCCGGCTGTTCGACAAAAGGCCTGCAGGCATGCCAGGCTCGGCGCCACCCAGTTGTCCGTTTGGCCGCCAAATTCATTCGTCTCGTAAAACTCCATCACGGGCCGTTGTTCAACTTTTTCGCCCGGCCGATGTTTTTCGCGCAAAATGAACGAATCCACCGCGGCCATTTCGGTGGTCAAAGCGCACACGCGCTCCAAAGCCAGCAACGGGTGCTTCAAATGATACAGCACGCCCATGAACAGCACGATGTCGAAACGACCGACACGCTCAGGGGTGAGATCGTACATGTCGATCTGCTGGTATTCTACGCGCGAATTCAGCATTGCACGCGCCTCATGGAACCGCGGATTGTCCCAGTTGTCGATGGCCAGCACCTCCGCGCCCCGCCGTTCCATTTCAAAACTAAACCATCCGTCCCAGGCGCCGATGTCGAGCACGCGTTTGCCGCGCAGATCTTCCGGGATGGGGAACTGCGCGATGCGATTCTTCAGGCCCGCCAGGTCGCAAACACCTTGGATCAGCGTGCCATCCGGCAGCTCGAAACTGTGCCACCAGCCGCGCTCGGCCCGTTCGTCGTCCCAGCGCCGGACTAGTTCGTAGCGGGTCAACTTCGTCTTCACTGCCATGGTTTCAGAATATCCCGGCGGGGTCCGTGGGAAAATGGAGACCGATGAAAGCGACGCTGGAAATAGCCGATGCGGTTCGGGAACATCTCCGTCGAAGCGGGGGCAATTCTTCAAACGACAAACCCGCGGCGCCAGCCTCGCCACCAGCCTTGCCACCAGAATGGATGAGCGCATTCGGAGGGCTCCGCAGCCTGCACAAAGAGACCAACCGAATCAACCGCGTGATCGAGCACGAATTCAATCAAATTGAAGAAGACGAGTGCCGCTGATCCTCGACACGAACGGTCGTTCCACATCGGCCGAACGGCGATGAATGAAGCGACTTGTACGGAATTCGGCAGTTGCGCCTCGGGCTTCTTATGGGGCCTGAATCAGGGTAAATCGTTTTCGAGACCCGAGATCCGAAGCGAGCTCAAGGCCGCTGGCACTCCCATCCCCGCCAACGATCTCTGGATCGCCGCGCTGGCGCGCCATCGCCACATGCGGCTGGTCACCCGCGACGGGCATTTCCGCCGCATCCGCGGAATCCATACCCTGTCGTGGTGACGCCGGGCTGGTGACGCTTGCGTTCCCGCCGCCAGAATGTACAATAAATCAGACCGATTTCCATATCTTCAACTGGCTCACTATTGACTGTGGTTGAGATCGAAAGGATCCACGTGTGAAGGCCACGGACGTCAACGAACCCGAACTACTTCCACAAAGTCGTGGATTGCCAGTGGGCCTGTCCCGCCCACACCAACGTTCCCGAATACATCCGCCTGATCGCGCAGGGCCGCTACACCGACGCCTACATGCTCAATCGCGAGTCGAATGTGTTTCCCGGCGATTCTGGGCCGCACCTGCGACCGCCCCTGCGAGCCCGCCTGCCGCCGCGGCCGCGTGGACGGCAAACCCGTCGCCATCTGCCGCCTGAAGCGCGTCGCCGCCGATCTGCGCGGCGACATCAGCGCATCTGCTTGCCCAAGATCCCCAGCCAAGAAGAACGGCAAGCGCATCGCCTGTATCGGCGCCGGGCCGGCTTCGCTCACCGTCGCGAACGACCTGATGCCGCTCGGCTACGAAGTCGTGATTTTCGAAAAGTACGACAAGCCCGGCGGCCTGATGCGCACCAACATCCCGTCCTTCCGGCTGCCCGAGAGCGTGCTCGATGGACGAGATCGACCAGATCCTCGACATGGGCGTCGATATCCGCTACAACTCGCCCGTCAACAGCATGAAGGCGCTGCTGGCCGAAGGCTTCGACGCCATCTTCGTCGGCAGCGGCGCGCCGCGCGGCAAGGATCTCGACATTCCCGGCCGCCACGATACCGATCGCATCCACATCGGCATCGATTGGCTGGAATCGATCGCCTTCGGCCACACCGATTCGATCGGCGAGAAGCGTGCTGATCATCGGCGTCGGCAACACGGCCATGGATTGCTGCCGGTCCTCGCGCCGCCTGGGCGGCAAAGATATCAAAGTGATGGCGCGCCGCCCGCGCGGGTTCTTCAAAGCCTCGCCCTGGGAACTGGAAGACGCCGAAGAAGAGGGCGTCGAGATCGTGATCAATCACGCGCCCAAGCGCTTCGTGATCGAAAACGGCAAGCTCGACGGGCATGGAGTTCGAGCGCCTGGAATGGGACGCCGCAGGCCAAGAAATCGAAAGTCGATCGACACCGTTTTTCTTCCCGCCGACGATGTGATTCTCGCCATCGGCCAGGAGAACGCGTTCCCCTGGATCGAGCGCGACCTCGGCATCGAGTTCGACAAGTGGGACATGCCGGTGGTCGACGAGACGACCTTGCAATGCGACGCGCCCCGGCATCTTCTTCGGCGGCGACGCGGCCTGGGGACCGAAGAACATCATCTGGGCCGTCGAGCACGGCCACCAGGCCGCCATCTCGATCCACAATTACTGCCAGGGCATTCCGGTCACCGAGCGCCCGCCGCACGGCATGAACCTGATCAGCCAGAAGATGGGGATCAGCGAGTGGAGCTACCACAACGACTACAATCCGTCGCACGCGCCAGAAGATGCAGCACGTCGATCTGACGCGCCGCTTCGAGCAGCTGAACATCGAAGTGGAACTGGGCTTCAACGCCGAGCAGACCGCGCGCGAAGTGCAGCGCTGCCTCAACTGCGATGTCGAGACGGTCTTCACCGCGCCGCGCTGCATCGAGTGCGACGCCTGCATCGACATCTGCCCGGTGCAGTGCCTCACCATCACGCGCGACGGCGACGAAGACGATCTGCGCGCAGCGCCTCTCGGCGCCGGCCGTCAATCTCGACCAGGCATCTCTACGTTTCCGCAGCCGCTGCCGCAAACCGGCGCGCATCATGGTGAAGGACGAAGACCTGTGCGTCCACTGCGGCCTGTGCGCCGAGCGCTGTCCCACCGCGGCGTGGGACATGCAGAAATTCGAACTGCTCATTCCCTATGCCGGGAGGCCGGTAGACACCGGAATCATGCGCGACCGCGTAAACGATTTCGCCCTCAAGCTGGCCAACGTCAACGGAACCGGCTCGGCCAGCGCCAACAGCCTGCTGATGCAGGCCATCTTCCGCATGGGCATTCCGGTCTCCGGCAAGAATCTGTTCCCGTCGAACATTCAGGGCCTGCCCACCTGGTATGAGATCCGCGTCAACAAGGACGGCTACACGGCGCGCGCGCTCGATTACGACCTGATGGTCGCGATGAACTCGCAGACCTACGCGCGCGATATCAAGGAAGTTCGCGAGGGCGGCTATCTGCTCTACGATTCCACCTGGCCGCTCGATCCCGAGCTGCTGCGCGACGACGTGACATTTCCTCGGCGTGCCGCTCGCGCAATTGTGCAACGAGAATTTCCGCGATCCGCGCGAGCGCATTCTGATGAAGAACATCGCCTACGCCGGCGCGCTGGTGGCCGCTGCTCGATATCGACATGGACGATCGTCGACGGAGCTGCTCGAAGAGAAGTTCGCCGGCAAGAAGAGCGCTGCGCGAGTCGAATCACCAGGCGCTGCGCCTGGGCTACGATTACGCGCGCGAACATTTCGATCTGCCCGCTGCCGTTCCATCTGGAAAAGATGGACGCCAACGGCGACAAGATCCTGATCGACGGCAACACCGCCACCGCGCTCGGCTGCGTCTACGCCGGCGCGACGGTCGCCGCCTGGTATCCCATCACGCCGTCCACGTCCGTGATGGACGCGTTCAAGGTCTTCTGCGAGCAGTACCGCAAGGATCCCGAAACCGGCAAGAACAACTACATCATCATTCAGGCCGAGGACGAGCTGGCCGCCATCGGCATGGTGATCGGCGCGTCCTGGAACGGCGCGCGCGCGTTCACCTCCACCGCCGGCCCCGGCATCTCGCTGATGAATGAACTGCTCGGCCTCGCCTATTACGCCGAGATTCCGGCCGTCATCATCGACGTGCAGCGCGTCGGCCCGTCCACCGGCATGCCCACGCGCACGCAGCAGGGCGATCTGCTCGAATGCGCCTACGCCTCGCACGGCGATACCAAACATATCCTGCTGTTCCCGGCGAATCCCGGCCGAGTGTTTCGAATTCGCCGCCAAGTCGCTTCGATCTGGCCGAGCGCTTCCAGACGCCGGTGTTCATGCTGTCCGATCTCGATATCGGCATGAACGACTGGGTGGTGCCGCGCCTCACAGTGGGACGATGCTTATCGGCCCGACCGCGGCCGCGTCCTGAGCGCTGGAAGAGCTCGAAAAGCTGCCGAAATTCCAGCGCTATACGCCGCGAAGACGAAAATCAGGTCGCCGCGCGCACGCTGCCCGGCGTGCATCCCAAAGGCGCGTACTTCACGCGCGGCTCCGGCCACAACAAATTCGGCGGCTACACCGAAATTCCCGACGAATATCAGGAAGTGATGGATCGCCTGCTGAAGAAGCACAAAGCGGCGGCGAAGTTCGTCCCGCGCCCGATCGTTCAGACGCCGCCCGGAGCGCCAGTTCGGCGTCATCACCCTCGGCGGCTGCGATCTGGCCGTCCGCGAAGCGCTGGATATTCTCGCCGAGCGCGGCATCCTCGGCGATTTCATGCGCATCCGCGGATTCCCGTTCGACGCAGCCGTGGAAGCATTCCTCGCCGAACACGAGTTCTGTTTCGTGGTCGAGCAGAATCGCGACGCGCAGCTGCGCTCGCTGCTGACGCTCGAAACCAGCGTCCCAAAGGACAAGCTGCGCTCCGTGCTGGTCTACGGCGGCTTCCCGCTGAGCGCGCACCACGTTATCGATGGCGTCATGCAGGTCCTAGACCCGTGGCCGAATTGCGGCTCCGAATAGCAGGTGACCAAATAACATGCCGTCCATCGCCAAACCCGTCGCCACGCATCCCAGCCTGCAGCGCAACGACCTCGGCCTGACCATTCGCGACTACGAAGGCACCATGTCCACGCTGTGCGCCGGCTGCGGGCACGATTCCATCACCGCCGCCATCATGCGCGCGCTGCTGGGAAGCTGTCCACGCCGCCGCACATGATCGCCAAGCTCAGCGGCATCGGCTGCTCTTCGAAAACGCCGACCTATTTCGTCAACGGCGCGCACGGCTTCAACTCCGCGCACGGACGCATGCCGCCCATCGCCACCGGCGCCAACGCCGCCAATCGCGAGCTGACCTACATCGGCATTTCGGGCGACGGCGATTCGCTGTCCATCGGCCTCGGCCACATGTGCCACGCCATCCGCCGCAACGTGCACATGGTGTACGTGATCGAGAACAACGGCGTGTACGGGCTGACCAAGGGCCAGTTCTCCGCCTCGGCCGACGTCGGCTCGAAGAGCAAGCGCGGCGAGCCGAATCGCATGGCGCCCATCGATCCGGTGATGCTCGGCCTGAGCATCGGCGCCACCTTCATCGCGCGCAGTTTTTCCGGCGACAAGGAACAGCTGGTGCCGATCCTGAAGGCCGCCATCGCGCATCGCGGCTTCGCGCTGGTCGACGTGATTTCGCCCTGCGTCACCTTCAACGATCACGAAGGTTCGACCAAGAGCTATCTCTACACCCGCCAGCACGAGCTCAAGGCGACCGAGGCCGATTTCGTTCCGCCGGCCAGCGAGATTCTGGCGCAGATCGGCCAGAACGGCGCCGTCAACGTTACCATGCATGATGGCAGCGTGGTGCGATTCAAGGGCGTTCCGCCGGACTACGATCCCACCGATCGCGGCAAGGTGATGGACTACCTGGAAGAGCACCATGGCAAGGGCGAAGTCGTCACCGGGCCTGCTGTACCTGGACGAATCCGTCCCCGATCTGCACGAAATGAACAAGACCACCGATATCGCTTTGACCAAAGTTCCTTACGAAAAGCTCTGCCCGGGCGCCGCCGCGCTCGATCGCTTGCAGGAAGATTTCCGGTGATCCGGCGCCACGCCCAGCTTGACGCCAGATGATCACCGAAACTCAAACCGTCCAATTTGATTCGATCCCGCTCGATTGCGGCTCCACGCTCGCGCCCGTGGATGTCGCCTACGAAACCTATGGCGAATTGAACGCGCAGCAAGAACAACGCCATTCTGATTCTGCACGCCTTCACGGGCGACGCGCACGCCGCCGGCACCGACAAAACCACCGGCGCCGTCGGGCTGGTGGGACAGCATGATCGGCCCCGGCAAGGGATTCGATACCGACAAATACTTCGTGATTTGTTCCAACATCCTGGCGCGGCTGCCGCGGCACTTCCGGCCCCGGCTCCATCAATCCCGAAACCGGCTGCCCTTACGCGATGGCGTTCCCGCCGGTCACCATTCCCGACATGGTGCGCCTGCAGAAGATGCTGGTGGATCATCTCGGCATCGAGCGCCTGCTCGCGGTCTCGGGCGGATCGATGGGCGCCATGCAAGCGCTGCAATGGGCCGTGGCTTACCCTGACGCCGTGGCCGCCGTGATCCCCATCGCCGGCACCGCGCGCCACAGCCCGCAGCAGATCGCGTTCAACGAAGTGGGACGCCAGGCCATCATGGCCGACCTCGATTGGAACGAAGGCAACTACTACGGCAAGCGCCCGCCCGCGCGCGGCCTGGCCGTCGCGCGCATGGTGGGACACATCACCTACATGAGCGACGCATCCATGCGCGAGAAATTCGGCCGCCGCCTGCGCGATCAGGATCAGTTCGAAGTGGAAAGCTACCTGCGCTACCGCGGCAACCAATTCGTCGATCGCTTCGACGCCAATTCGTATCTCTACATCACGAAGGCCATGGATTACTTCGATCTCACCGCCGGGCGGCCGTCGCTCAGCGCCGCTTTCGACGGCGTGAAGTCGCGGTTTCTGGTGATCAGCTTCTCTTCCGACTGGCTTTATCCGAGCTACCAATCGCTCGAAGTCGTGCGCGCGCTGCGCGGCCGCAACTGCGACGTGGCCTATTGCGACCTGCCGTCCACCTACGGGCACGATGCGTTCCTGGTGAACGTCTCCGAACAAACCGAACTGGTCCGCGGATTCCTGGCGAGCACGTTCCGGGGGCAGCCCTGAAAGGCTCTGCTGAAGCAGCGTGTCCGAAGCGTTCGTTCCAAATCTGCTCGGCCGCAGCGACTACGCCATCATCAGCGAAATCATCGAGCCGAAAGCTCGCGTGCTGGATCTGGGCTGCGGCGAAGGCGAATTGCTGGCCTGGCTCGCCGAAAACAAGCAGGTGGATGCGCGCGGCGTGGAGATCGAAGGCTCCAAAGTGCGGCAAGCCATTTCGCGCGGCGTCTCCGTGTTTCACAGCGACATCGAAGACGCGCTCGCCGATCTGCCCGATCAGGCCTTCGATTACGTGATCCTGAGCCAGACGCTGCAGGAATCGCGCGCGCCGCTGAAAGTGCTGCGCGAGATGCTGCGCGTGGGACGCCGCGCCATTGTTGCGTTTCCCAATTTCGGCCACTGGAGCGTGCGGCTGGCGCATCTGTTCACCGGCCGCGCTCCCAAAACCAAGCTGTTCCCGCACGACTGGTTCGATTCGCCGAACATCCATTTCTTCACCGTCGACGATTTCGAAGGCCTGGTGCAGTTGCAACACTGGACCATCGAGAAGCGCATCTTCCTGCAAGGCGCGCGGCAGATCACGATTGTTGCCGAACCTGCTGGCTGAAGTTGCCGTGTTTCTGGTGCGCTCCTGATCAGATTTTTTTCAAGAACTTTTCGATGCCGCGCTTGAAGTCTTCCGTCGTACGAGCAAACGCGTTGATCTCGACACCTGCTTCAATGGCTGCTTCGAACTCCATCGCATCCGTCCGGTAAAACAGTTCCTTCGCCATCGCAATCCCGGAAGTTGATTTGGAAGCCAGATGCGCGACATATTCTTCCACGTCGCGATCGAATGTGCTGGAGCCGAAGACGCGATTGATCATTCCGTATTCGAGCGCGGTTTTAGCGGAGATGACATCACCCGAGGCGATCAATTCAAACGCCCGTTTCTCCGAAACCAGCCGCCGCAAAATCGCCGTGACGATGGCGGGCACAAATCCAATGTTGATTTCGGGATAACCGAATTGCGCCGATTCCGCCGCCAGAACGATGTCGGCCGCGGTCGCGATCCCGCATCCGCCGCCCAGCGCGCGCCCCTGCACCACTGCCACAATCGGGCGTGGATGACGCCGCATATCGAGCAGCAGGCCGGCCATATTGCGCGCCTCGGCTTGAAACTTTGCTACGTCGTCGGAGACATCGGTTCCAAATACGCGCAGGTCCATCCCGGAGCAGAAGTCTTTGCCCGCGCCCGTCAGCAATACAACGCGTACGCTCTCATCGGACGCCGAGACTCTGAGGGCGTCCCGCAGCTCAGTCAACAACTCCTGATCAAGCGCATTGCGCCGCTCGGGTCGATTCAGCGCAATCCGCGCAATGTCCCGGTCCACTTCATATACGATCTTGCGATACCCGGTCACCTGATCTCGTCACCAGGAACCGGCGGCTTACCTCGCCCCGTTCGCTTGAGGATGCGCTTCACCTTCGCAAGATCGGCGCGGCTGGACCGCTCCCGAAAGTAGTCGTCCGTTCTGAGCGCCGAAAGCTTCTCCGCCACCGCGACATTGATCAGTTGATTCAGAGCTACGCCTTCGGACTCAGCCACGCGCTTAGCCTCTTCGAACAACGAAGTCTGGAGACGAAGCGCCACGTTACTCTTTCGCATACTTGCTCCTGATATTGCGCCAGATCCGCCCCGGAACAGCCGCTCGGATTCCAAACAGTGCAGTTGCCGCGTCAAAATGCCGCAGATTGAAAGTCGCCAGATAATCGGCGCTGCCAGTCACGGCTGTTTCCAAAACCATCTCGTCGGAGGGTCCCCGCGTCACCGCCCCATGGACTGCGCCGCCGGCATGAGCGCCGCTTTGTTAGCCGCCAAAAATTCCCGAACGGTCACCGGTTCCCGGCCCGCCAGCTCCTTCACCGCTGTCGTGGGCGTACCCATCTTTCCCTGCGCGATCGCCATCTGGCTCGATATGAGCAGCTTTGCAATGAACTCCGGCGTCCCGGCCGCGATCAGTTGCGCCTCGCGCTGTTCCGGCGTCACCGGGTCAAACAGCACCCCGTGCCCGGTCAGCTCGGTCGCAATTTTCGCCAGATCCTCGTACGTCACCGCGTCGGGCCCCGTGATGTTCCACGTCTTGCTGTCGGTATCAGTGGAAGCCAGCGCCGCCGCCGCGGCCTGGGCGCAATCCTCGCGAGTCACATACGGCGCAGCCCCGTGGCCGGTCGCTGTAGTCAGTTTTCCCGATGCCACAGCGAACGCCAATCCTGGAATCAGGAAGTCGGTGTACCAGCAGTTCCGCAGGATCGTATAGCTCAGGCCGCTCGCCTTCAACGCCTGCTCGGTCCCCAGATGATCCGGCGCAAACACCACGGGCGACGTTTCCGGATTGGGCATCGAGGTATATACCGCGTGCTTCACACCCGCGCTCACGGCCGCCGCCACCGCCGCCCGATGCTGCGCCAGCCTCCGGCCCGGCCGATCGATAGCATCGGTACTGATGATCAGTACGCGATCCACGCCCGCCAGCGCCTGCTCCAGTCCTTTCGGATCTTCAAAGTCCGCATGCCGCACCACCACGCCTCGCGCGGCCAGGTCCTCCAGCTTTTCCGGCTTGCGGCTCCCCGCCACAATCTTTCCCGCGTTCTTTTCCAAAAGGAGCTCCGCTACTCTGCGGCCCAGGTGGCCGGAAGCTCCCGTCACAAACAAGGTGCGTTCTGAAATCGCGCTCATGGTTTTTGGTTTCTCCAAATCAACCGGGCGGAATCCCGCTTCCGGCTGACGCAAGTATGATAGCAGCGTAGCGTGGAGCCGCTCACTGGCGCGGCGAGTGTTATCTCTTACTGAGCGTACTGAGCGGCGTTAACGGCGGTTTCCTGCTTCTTCTTGCCGAACGGGTTGAGTTTGTCCCAGAAGTGTTTCTTTTTTGCGCTCGGGACTATGCTCGGTTCATCGGGAACCGCCGCCAGGCTGGCTGCCACCGGGGGATTCGCTGGCTTGACCGCTGCCGAGTTATTTGCAGCGGCAACTTCAGCATGGGAGCGTCCCGCGTCAGTACTCGCCGTTTGACCGTCGTGACCGGCGCTGCCCGCCCGCGCGCGGATATCGGTTCTTAAGTCAGCTCTCAGGTCCGAGATAGCAGTGATCATCTCCTGATGCCGCTGCTCGACAGTTCTGGCCAAATCCGATTTCGTCTTGTTCGCTAGCGCCGTGGCTTCGCGCATGGCAGTGTCGTTCGTTTTCGCAACCTCTGAGCTGAGCTGATCAATCCTCACCAAATCTTGCTCGAGTGAAGCGGATTGAGCGTCGCGCAGCTCCGCGATCTGCTTTTGACTGTCCTGGCGCAGCGAGCTGAGATCCTGAGCTAGGCGGTCCACCTTCTGTTCTTGATAGATATTCCGGCTGATCGAGATAAACATCGCGAAGAACAGCAGCCAGAGTACCGCGTTCTGAATACTCGAAGACGGTTTACGAACCGCTATCCGCGCGATTTGCGCTTTCTCCGCTTTCTCCGCTTTTTCCGCCTTCTCCACGTGGGCTTCCGGCATAAATACCTCCCTCGGCTTCGTGCGGTATGTAGACTCTATAAGTGAGGTTTCGTTACAGGATTCGAGATGAAGTAGTAATAGCAGTTTAGAGCCGGTATCTGTGGTATTCTAGCCCTCAAGAGAGGCCGCACCCCGCGGTGGTGTATCGTAAGCCGCGCGGTTCAGATCCAAGGACCGATCCGCCTCTCTTCCCTCCCCGTCGACTCCCGCAGCCAGCGTTGTTCTGCACGGATTCCGCAAAACTTCAGGCGACAAGGAGCACGACATGTTTTCTCGACGAGCCTTTGCAGGAATGATAGCGGCCGGCCTCACCGAGGCCGCGTTCGCGCAGCGCGCTAAGCTTTCCGGCGTCGCACCCCCCGACACGGTTTGGATCAACGGAAACGAATTCCCCGAGGGACCGCCGCAGGCTTCTGTCGACGCCATGGCGCAGATCATCGGCGGTTCGAATCGCTACCATTACCAGGAATTCCCGGCGTTCTACGCCAAGCTCGCAGCCGCCGAAGGGCTCACGGCCGACCAGATCCTGGTAGGCGCTGGATCGAGTGAGCCGCTCCACAATGCCGTTGATGCGTTCACGTCGCCCACCGTCCCGCTGATCATACCGATGCCCACCTATGAGGCCGCTCCCGAGCTGACGCGCTACAAAGGGCACCCGGTGATCGAGACGCCGCTGACTTCCAAGATGGGGCCTGACGTGCGCCTGCTGGCGGCCGCGGCCGAGAAGGCCGGAGGCGGCCTGATCTATATCGTCAACCCCAACAACCCTACGTCGACCATCACCAGCGGTGACGACATGGCTTGGCTGGTGGCAAATCTTCCTAAGAACACCAATATCCTGGTGGATGAAGCTTACATCCACTATGCGACTTCGCCCGAAATCGCCAGCTCGTTTCGGTTCGTGAAGGAAGGCAAGAATGTCATTGTCGCCCGAACCTTTTCGAAGATCTACGGGATGGCGGGCTTGCGTGTGGGCTACGCGGCTGCTCCACCAGAGCTGATCAAACGCATGGAACCGTACCGCAATAACGTGATCAGCATCGTGAGCGTGCGCGCGGTGCTGGCGGCGCTCGATCTGGGGCCCAAAATGTTGGAAGAGCGCAAGGCCAAGATCGTTCATACGCGCACCGAGCTCTGCGAATGGATGAGCCAGAAGAACATCAAATTCATTCCGCCCCAAGCGAATTTCGTGATGATTGAGACCGGGCGCGACGCCAAAGATGTCCAGTCGGCGATGCTCGCCAAGGGCGTCGCCATTGGCCGCCGCTTCCCGCCACTCACCACCATGATTCGCGTCTCCATCGGCACCGATGCGGAGATGGCCAAGTTCCGCCGGGTGTTCACTGAAGTAATGGCGTCCTAACGCTGTCGGAGCCAAATAGAAAGTTCCGGTTTCCAGCCAAGTAGAAAGTTCCGGTTTTGAGGACCCGTTTGGGACCCTCATGGTATGTTCGCATAGCCGCACCGGGGTCGCGCCCGGGGCGGTTGCCCAAAGCCGAGGCGACGGGGTTGGCTCCGAAGCAATCGGCGAATGCCCTCCTGTGTCGCAGAACCCGTGATTGTTTCCGGAGCGCCAGGAGGGCGTTGTCGAGCCGGGATCCATTGCTTTGGTGAAATCTCGGAGCGGAGGCTTTGGGCCTAAGAAAAGCGCGTCTTCCATATTGGTTTTTCAACTCAATCTCCGAGCAACTTCCACAGTGGCGGACTGGGGCGATCGAAGAAGCCTTGCATCCAACCGCTCCGGCCTCCCGCATTGTGATCCTTGCGAACCGGCTTGATCGCCTTCGGTTCAGCCCCGACAACCCGCGCGCCGCACTCGGCAATCTCGAGGTAGCGCCCCTGGTAGCGCGCTTTCAATTCGCCGTCGAGGCGGAGTTCCACGCGGAGTCGCTGGCGTCGCATGCCAGCTCGCACCTGGGAGCGCGTGATCTGATAGCGACGGCCGGCGAAGGAGAAAGTGTAGTCGTTGCCAATCTACCCGTTCTTCCACGTGACAGAGAATGGCGGCCAGGTCCAGCTGTGGCGTTAGCGCCCGATGCTGGTTGGGGAAATCTGCCACCGGCCGGGCGAAATGCGCATTCCACTCCGGCCAATACTCTTTCTCCAGAAACGCATTAGCGCCCTCCAGGGTCGAAACTTTGGCCAGCCGCAGATGCTTCACCAAACGATCCTGAGCGGTGAGAAAGCTGCGCTCGATCCGCCCTTTCGCTTGCGGCGAATAAGCCAAAATCGAACCGATTCCCAATTCCCGTAGCGCCCGCCCGAGCTGGGTCAGCCGGTCTGCTGCGCGCTGTGCTTCCCGACTCTCTCCGGGTCGTGGCGGCACTGTGAACATCGAATCGCGATCCGTGTAGACATCCACCATGCGGCCGTTTTTCTCCAGGTACTCCCACAGCACACCCATGTTGTGTGGTGTCGCATCCTGCTCCACGAAACGTCCCCAACTCCAACTGGTCGCATCGTCGATCATCCGCACCAGATACCGCACCGGCCCCCTGCCTTCCAGCCAGTCGTGCTCCGAGCTGTCCCACTGCACCAACTCACCAAAACCACTCCGCCGGGGCCGCCAAACATGCACCTCCTGGATTCGCTGCGACTTGCTCTTCCACATTCCGGCCTCGATCATCCACTTCCGCACGGTCTCTTTGCCGACTTCGATCCCATGCCGCTTGGCCAACTGTTGGCCGGCGAACGTTGGCCCGAAGTCATGCCAGTCTGGCTGCTTCAGAATGCTTCAGCGCCTGTCGCTGAGTCTCGGGCCGCAAGCTTGCGATTGGAGGCCCGTCCCCGCAGCCCATGCACCACCACGGCGTCTCCCTGCCTCTTCATCCGCCCGCAGCAATTTGCGCACCCAGCGCTCACTCACTCCCATCCTTCCGCCGCTTCCCGCTGTGTCATCTTGCCGTCGCGGGCTCTCTTCAACCAGTCCAACCAGTCCCGTTCCTCTTGGCTCATCGCGATTCGTTCCATCCTTCCAGCCTTGCGGCTGTCAATAGGAACTTTCTACTTTGGCTCAATTCGGAACTTCTCACTTTGCCGCGACAAATGGCGTCCTAACGCACGGCGCCCGCCACGGGATGTGATATCCTTTGCCCTGAAAAGGAATCACCCCCGTGGAGCGCAAAAAAGCGTCGGACTTCCCGCAAGAGCTGCTCAACCTCTTCGATCTCTATGTCCATGGCGACATCGAGCGCCGCGACTTTCTGGATGGCGCGCAGAAATTCGCCGTCGGCGGCCTCACCGCCGCGGCGATCTTCGAGAGCCTGCGTCCCAACTACGCCTGGGCCCAGCAGGTTCCCAAAGACGACAACCGCATCAAGACCGAATACGTGACCGTTCCCTCGCCGCAGGGCAACGGCAGCATCAAAGGCTACCTGGTGCGCCCCGCCAGGCGGCGGCAAACTGCCGGGCGTTCTGGTGGTCCACGAAAATCGCGGCCTCAATCCGTACATCGAGGATGTGGCGCGGCGCCTGGGCACGGCCGGTTTCATGGCCTTCGCTCCCGACGGCCTGACCAGCGTCGGCGGCTATCCCGGCGACGACGAAAAAGGCGCGCAGATCTTCCGCCAGGTCGACCGCGGCGAAGATGCTGCAGGATTTCGTCGCCGCGGCGAAGTGGCTGAAGGCGCGTCCGGATTGCACCGGCAAAATCGGCGTGGTGGGTTTCTGTTTCGGCGGAGGCATCGCCAATCACCTGGCGGTCCGCATGGGCTCGGATCTGGCCGCGGCCGTGCCATTCTATGGCGCGCAGCCCGTGGCCGCGGACGTCGCCAAGATCAAGGCGCCGCTCCTGCTGCACTATGCCGGCCTGGACACCCGCATCGACGGCGGCTGGCCGGCCTATGAAGAAGCTCTCAAAGCCAATCACGTCACGTACACGGCGTACATCTACCCAGGCGCCAACCACGGCTTCCACAACGACACCACGCCGCGCTACGACGAAGCCGCCGCCAAACTGGCCTGGAGCCGCACGCTCGATTTTTTCAACAAATATCTGAAAGGTTGATCATGAAACGAAAATTAAAGCTCGCGATCCTGCTCTCCGCCTGTGTCTTCGCATATTCGCAAGACAAACCCAATCCCAACTTCACCGGCGGAGAAGTGAAGCCCATCAAAGAGAACTCCCAGGGCAACATCGCGCACTTCTATTTTGCGCCCGGCGCTAGAACGAAATGGCATAGCCACGCGGGCGGACAAATCATTTTGGTGGAAGAGGGCGTCGGCCTGTATCAGGAAAAGGGCGGCCCGGTGGTGGAATTGCGCGCTGGTGAAACGCACTACTGCCCGCCCGGCGTCGTCCATTGGCATGGCGCCTCGCCGCACGAAGGCGGCACGCAGTTCAACATCAGCCGCGGCGGCATCACCTGGTTGGGCGATGTAACCGATGAGGAGTTCAACGCCAAGCCGGTACATCAATAACAACTGGGCCGAAGCCAATGAACGCGAACCGGCGCCAGTTCCAGCCGGATTTGTGATATAAATCTGGAGTTAAGCCGGAGATCATATGGATCTTAGGAGAATTTTCCTAGGCGTTTTGCTGGCGTCCTTTTCCGTTTTCATCCAATCGGCCGCCGCCGATACCTATTCGATCATTTTGCACGGCAAGGTAGTGATGGAAAATGGCTCCGTGCCGCCGGTGGTCGCGATTGAACGGGTCTGCAGTGACGCCTTCGGATCGGCGCCCGGCCCGATTACCGACAAGAAGGGCGAATTCATCTGGCGCATGGACATCGACCCGCTGGAGGCGCGCAACTGTGTGCTGCGCGCCACGCACGCCGGCTTTAGCTCTAGCGTCGTGGAAGTTTCGGGCATCGACACGATCCATACCACGTTCCAGCTTCCGCCGATAACCATTTACCCTTCGGTTGCGGATCCCTACACGCTCAACGTTTCCGAAAACGGCATTTCCGGACATGTGCGGGGGGAGTGGAAGGCGGCGATCAAGGCGATGGACGCACAGAATTTGCCGGAGGTCGCGACCCACCTGGAAGCTGTAACGGCCGCATCTCCCAAAGCCTGGCAGGCGTGGCACGGACTGGGCGTGGTAGATGAGCGTCTCAACAAACTGCCCCAGGCTCGCGCGGCGTATGAACACGCCATCGAAGCCGACCCTAAGATGCTTCAACCGTATGTGACGCTGGCGCGTCTGTGCATCAAGACCAAGGACTGGAACTGCGTGGCCACCGCGGCCGAAGGATTGATCAAAGAGGATTCCAAGCATTCCTATCCGGAGATCTATCTCCATTTGGCGGTGGCGCGCTATGAATTGAAGGATCTGGACGGTGCGCAGAAAAGCGTGGAAGAAGCGATCCGTTTAGATCCGAAAATGAAACGGCCCAGAGCAGAGTACGTGCTGGGCCGCATTCTGGAAGCCAAGGGCGATGTTGCTGGCGCGAAGGAACATATGACGAAATACCTGCAGTTGGAGCCTGCTCCGCCTGATGTCGACCTGATCCGCGCGCATATCGACGATCTCGGAAAGCCCGCAAGGGGCGTCGATCCTGAATTGGAAGTGCTGTGAAATCTGCCGGTCGTCATGGTTGGTGCACCACTGGGCGGCACCCGCGATTCACTTCCATTCTCGAACCCCTATGCAATTAGGGAAGCAGGCGACCGGCAAATGCCGCCAGCGAGCGCAAATGGCCGGTGACAGCGGCGCGCCAGTTTGAGCAGCCACTTCCATCTATTCGGGCCGGTGCACCTCCTGATCTCTGGCGTCAGTCCCGGCCGCCGCGATCCTGTTCTCCAAAGCGTCGCGAAGCCCAACCTCCGCTCGTGCGATTCGTTACGGACTCGGCACATTTCTGGCGCTGAACGAATTCGGGTGGTACGTATTCAATTTTCACTCCGGAGGACTGCGATTTCCGCGGCGGACTTCCCTTGCAGCTTTGCGACGTCACCCTGTGGCTCACCGTTTGGGCGCTGTTCACTCTCAATCCCCTGGCGTTTGAAATCACCTACTTCTGCGGTATGGGCGGAGCTGCCATGGCATTGCTCACTCCCGATTTGTGGGCCCCTTCGGCGTCTTATCCCACCATCTATTTTTTCGTCGCGCACGGAATGGTGGTCGCCTGCCCGCTGATGCTGCTCTGGAGCCACCAGGCCAGACCGCGTCCCGGCTCGCCCTGGAAGGTATTCGCCGCGCTGAATGCTTATGCGGCGGCGATCGGGATCTTCAACGCAATCTTTAAGACCAACTATATGTATCTGTGCAACAAGCCGGCCAGCGTTTCCCTCCTGAATCTTCTTGGGCCATGGCCGCTGTACCTGCTGCCGTGCGAGGTATTGGCGCTGGCCATCTTCTGGCTGCTCTGGATTCCGGTGCGGCCTGGTTCAGCTTGTAATCACCCAGCCGACTACTATGTGGCGTGTCGCAGCATGAGAGAATGGATGTACTGCGAGCTGGATACGGCGACAACTGGCTAAGAGATCATCGGACGATACTTGCGCCGGCATGGTCTCAGCTCACAGCTGATACGACTCGGCCACAGCGAATACAATTCGCCGCCGAACGCGGATCGATTCGTTCCGCAAGTGATCCGGTTCCCGGGCGCAAGGTGCGTACAGCCTCGCTGGCCAGCAGAGCGCTTCCGCTCGATGCATACTGGAATCAATGCCTGAAGAGACCCAGTCTCTGAGCTGAGCCGCGCGCGGTTTCAGACCTGGCTCCGCATCCGTCCCAGCACGAAGCCTGTGGTCTATCAGCGGGTTTTCGAAACCGCCGAAATCAATAATTTCAGCTACTGGATCGAGATCTTCTTCTCTGCCGGCATCGCCACCTTCGGCCTGGTGGAGAGCAGCCCGGCGGTGATCATTGGCGCCATGCTCATCTCGCCCTTGATGGGGCCCATCATGGCGACCGGCTTGGCCCTGGCCGTGGGCGATCTCTACCTGGGAATCAAAGCTGTAATTAATCTGCTGATCAGCGTCACCGTATCCATCGCTTTTTCCGGCTTGTTGGTCTGGCTGCTGCCGTTTCACTCCGCGACCTCGGAAATCATCGCGCGCACGAATCCCAACCTGCTCGACTTGGGCATTGCGCTGCTGTCCGGTTTGGCTGGTTCGGTTGTGGTTTGCCGCGGCGAAGGGGATGGCGTCACCGCCCTGCCTGGAGTCGCTATCGCCGTGGCGTTGATGCCGCCGCTCTGCACCATGGGTTTCGGCCTGGGGAGCGGCCTGAACATGGAAATCATGGGTGGAGCAGGTCTGCTCTTCCTGACGAACTTGGTTGCGATTGTGGCCAGTGCATTCTTGGTTTTCCTGCTGGTGGGAATGAGCACGGCAGAGGTCCGGCATGCGATGCGGGCGTCTCGAGGAGACGATCCTCTGGCTCGAGCGCTGTCCGGTGGCCCGGTCGCGCGGATCCTGGCTACCGGAGGGCAACTGCGCTGGCGCATTCTGATGCTCTTGATTTTGCTCGCCTCCATTGCGGTGCCATTGCGCAGAGCGTTGCTCCAGGTTGCCAACGAAACGCTGGCGCGGGGAGCGGTGCAGGAGGAATTGAAACGCCTGGTGCCCTCCGGCGCTGTGGTTTCGCAGCAAGTGAATGTCGGCGCCGACGCCATCGCGATTCACTTGATTTCGACGCGAACGCATCCCCGATTCGAAATTGGCCGCGGTGCGCGAGGACCTGGTGCGCCGGACCGGCCGTGACGTTCAGATATCCGTCGACGCGGTAGCGAGCAAAAGCGAATTAGCCGACCTGATGGAGCGTCTGGCGCGGCCGGCGCCGCCCGTAGTTCCGAAGGAAAAGACGATCAGCGAAATGCAACAGGAGTTGTTGGACCGGGTTCGCCCCGCGATCCAGGCGATTTGGCCTTCATCGGATGCGCCGATTCAGGATTTCGACGTGGTTCTCAGTCCCAGCGGAACTTCCGTCCATGTGGACTATCAAGCAGCCAAGGATCTGGGCGACGTACCGGTCAACATGGTGTTGCAGAGCTTGCGAACTAAGCTCGCAATGCCGGATCTTACGTTGAACGCCCAACGGGTTATCCCGCCCAAGGCAGCGCAAGGCCCCAGTGCCGCACAGCGTACAGGCAAGCGCAAGACTTCTGTCAAACGCTGAGTACAGGAATGTGCGATTCCCGAATAATCCCGTAGCCGCTGCCGTTGTCTCCCAAATGGCTGCGTCCGGGAATGTGCCCGATCACTAAGACGTCCGCCTTCGATGTTTCGGCCGCACGGTTCAACAATTCCGGGACGTTTCCGCTGTCGATGATGACATCGGCTTGGATGCCCAGCTCCTGCTGGAGTTTCGCGATCTCTTGGGTGGCGAAGCCGACGATCTGTTCCTTCCACACTGGGTCAACATGCGATCCCCCGGGGCCGAACATTTCCACGCTGACCGTGATGTGAACCAGTGTAAGCGCCGCACCAACTGCGGCGGCCATCTGGGCGGCCGAGGACACGGTGTGAGGGCTGTGCGGGCTCAAGTCCACCGAGCAGAGAACGCGGCGGATCGAAAACTCGCCGGCGGGCGATTGTTCCAGATGCGTGCCGGTCCAGACCGGGCAATCCGTTTCGTGCAATACCTTGGCAGTCACTGATCCGAGCAGAAGGCGGTAAATCGTGCCAGCGCCGCGCGTCGACAGCACGATCAGGTCGGCGTCGTGATCGCGAGCGGTCTTCACGATTTCGTGCGCCGGTTCGCCCCGAAGCAACACTCGAGTGACCGCAATCCCATCCAGCTCCGACCCTAGCGCCTCATCCAGATCTTTCTGCGCCTGTTGAACGATGTGCGCGTGCAGATCCCGCGCCGTGATCTGGTGTCCGCCCTCGAGCAATCCGGCCGGATAACTGAAAGGCGTCACTACGTGCAGAAGGATGATCTCGGCATGAAAGCGCCGAGCCAGCCATGCGGCCTGCCGCACCACGTGCGTGGAAATATCCGGGAATGCGATTGGAACCAGAATTTTCCGAACGTTCAACGTCTGATTATTCATGCCTGAGGGCGACCACCGGATCAACGCGCATGGCGCGGCGTGCCGGTATCAAACAACCTAGCACGGCGGCCAACACCAACACAGCGGATGCGACGGTGAGCGAGATCGGGTCCTGGGGTGAAACGTGTACCAGCGCCGATTGCAAGACCCGATTGACGGCCAATGACGCCATCAGTCCGATGATCAGGCCAATCGCCAGGGGAAGCATTCCTTGCCGGAATACGAGGTTGAGAATATCGCGCGCGGTTGCGCCGATTGCCATTCGGATTCCAATCTCCTGCGTGCGCCGGCTCACCGAATTCGCGATCACCGCATATAGTCCCACCGAGGCAAGCAGGAGCGCGATCGCCGCAAAAATTAAGAATAGAACGCCGTCCAGTCCGCTGGTCCAATAATTCTCCTCCAAGCGCTCATCGAGTGTGAGGGGGCCGAATAAAGGCAGATCGGAATCGAGCGCCTGCATCTTGCGCCGGAAAGCAGTGGCGAGGATTCCTGGAGGGACGCGCGTGCTCGCGATCACTTCCATGCCCGGCTCCGGCCTTTGCCGATACGGCAAATAAATCAAGGGACTCGTCTCCAGCCGGGTGTCCTGAATGATATTGGGGACAACGCCCACCACGCTTCGCCATGGTCCCGGTGTCTTTCCTTCAAATACGCGAAGACGCTTTCCCACCGGGTTCTCGCCCGGCCAAAACTGGCTCGCGAATCGCTGGTTGACGATCACCACCGGCACCCCGGTAGCGTTATCAAACGCGTTGAACTCGCGCCCGGACAGCACTGCCGCGCCGAGTGTCCGGAAGTAGTCCCTTCCGATGGTCAACGTTCGAAGGGTAGGGCGGCGCTGCTCATCGACGTCCGGCGTGCCGTCCAGCTGGTACGGAAGGTGTCCGGAGCCGGCCGCAGGAAGTCCGCGGGTGATGGAGACAGATTCCACGCCTGGGATTTCTTCCAGGCTCGTTTTGACGCGATCGTAAAACGAAGCGCGAGCCTGAGCATCCGGATACTTGGCTTGCGGCAGATTAAAGCCAATCGTCAGGATGTTGCCCGTTCTCACCCCGAGGTCGGCGTTGTAGATGTTGAGGAAGCTGCGAATCATCACGCCGGCTCCGGCCAGCAGCACGATGGCAAGCGCCATTTCTCCGGCCACCAGTAGCGACGATAAATATCGCCCACGTCCTCCGCCGGTGGCGCTGCGTCCGCCATCCTTGAGCGTGGCGTTGATATCGAGTTTCGAAAGCCGCAGCGCCGGAGCAAGGCCAAACAGAAACGCCGTTCCGATAGAAATCGCGATCAGGTATCCAAGAACCCGATAGTCCATTGAATAGTCGAGGATCCTCCAGGACGACGTGCCGGGTCCCCGATCAGCAAGCGCGTAAGCGTGAACGCCCCATTTGCCGATCCACCATCCCAAAACGCCTCCCAAGCCCGAGAGCATCACGCTCTCCACCAGCAGTTGCCGGATGATCCGCCAGCGCCCCGCGCCGAGTGCGATGCGGACCGAGATCTCGCGCGACCGGCCGAGCGCGCGAGCGAGCATCAGATTTGCCAAATTCGCGCAGGCGATCAAGAGCACAAAGCCGACCGCGCCCCACATCGTCCAATAAATGGGAGTTTCCTCGGGCTGAATGAAAATGCCGCGGAAATTGTCAACGCGGGGAACCACATTTCTTCCCTGATTGGTCAGCGGGTAAGCTTTGCCCAGCCTGCGCCCGATGGTTTCCATCTCCGCGCGGGCGCTTTTTATGGTGACGCCTTCATTTATGCGTCCGAAGGCGAACCATGTTTCGCGATTGTCCCGTTTTTCAACCTCCGGAGTTCGCATCAACGGCACCCACAGATCCTGCTTCTGCGGGAAGGAAAAGCCGCGCGGCATCACGCCGATGATGGTGGTGGGCAGGCCATTCATTCGCACCGTGCGGCCGATGATGGCCGGGTCCTTCGCGAACCGGCGTTCCCAAAAGCCGTAACTGAGCATGGCCACCGGAAGCGCGCCGGGGATCTCGTCGGACGCCGTAAAATCGCGGCCCATGATCGGTCTCTGGCCAACCACCCGGAAGGTATCGGCGCTCACTTCGGTGGTGTCGTAGCTCTCCGGAAAACCGTTCGGATCGCTGAAGACTCTGCGCACACCATGGACAATCGCCATTCCGGTGAATGATTTTGCTTGCGCCCTCCAATCCTCGAAATCGGGATAGGAGACGCAGCACCCGTTGCCACTGATGTACAGGATGCGATTGTTGTCGGGGACCATGGGGAACCCGGTGAACAGCGCCGCTTTGGTTACCGTGAAGACGGCAGCGTTGATGCCGATGCCGAGGGCAAGGGTGGCGATGGCGGTAATTGTGAATCCGGGGCTGCGCCGCAATCCGCGAAAGGCAAAGCGCGTGTCTTGCACGATGCTATTCATGCCGCAAGGCCTCCATCGGATCGACGCACATTGCCCGGCGCGCCGGAATCCAGCAGCCGAGCATAGCAGCCAGAATCAAAACGGTGGCCGCGACGATGAGCGTAAGCGGGTCCGAAGGCGACACGCCTACCAGCTCCGATTTTAGAATGCGATCGACGGCTAACGACGCGGCAAATCCGATGGTCAAACCAATTCCCAACGGAACCATTCCTTCCAGGAACACGAGTTTGAGAATATCACGCGCCGTTGCGCCCACCGCCATCCGAATTCCAATCTCCCGGGTGCGGCGGCTCACCGAATGCGCGATGACGGCGTAGAGGCCGACCGACGCAAGCAGAAGCGCGATGGCGGAAAAAATCAGAAACAGAGCGGCATTAACACCTTGGGACCAGTAGTTATTCAATGCCAAGCTATCCGTCAAAGGCTTGGGGCCCGCGATGGATCCAAGGCCCGAATAGATGACGAGTTCGGAATCCATCGCCTGGATCTCATGGCGAAAGGCCGATTCAAGACTTCCGGGAGGAACACGGGTCCGCGCGAGCACCGCCATGTCCGCCGAGGATTTTTGCCGGAAGGGAACATAGACCACTGGCACGAACGTCTGGCCGGTTCCGTCATTCTGGACAATATTCGACGCGACGCCAACCACCGTGCGCCACGCGTCTGCCGTCTTCCCTTCGAACAACCGAAGCCGTTTCCCTAACGGATCTTCTCCAGGCCAATGCTGGTTCGCGAAGCGCTGGTTCACGATCGCCACCGGAATTCCGGATGGCCCGTCAAAATCGTTGAACTCGCGGCCAGAGAGCACCGACGCTCCCACGGTTCGAAAGTAGTGCGGGCCGGCCACTACGGCCGAGAGCGTCGGACGGCTGCGCTCATCTACCGGTGGCGCACCTGCGAGCTCGTACGTGAGCCGTGGCGCGTAGAGTCCTGGAAGGCTGTCGGCGAGCGCTACCGAATCCACGCCGGGCAAGCTCTTCAACCGCGTTACGAGCCGCTCGAAGAAGGCGGTCTGCGCCGGTGCGCCGGGATATCGGGCAGAGGGCAGCCGGACGGCGGCCGTAAGGACATTCGCCGTTGTCACACCAAGTTCAGCTCTGTAAATCTTTAGAAAACTGCGGATCATCAGACCCGCTCCCGCCAGCAGCACAACGGCCAGCGCCATTTCTCCGATCACGAGAAGTGCGGACAAACCTTTTCCGCGCCGATCGCCCGTCGCATTGCGGCTGCCATCCTTCAGCGTGGCGTTTACGTCGAGCCTCGCGAGCCTGAGTGCAGGCGCTAATCCGAACAGCAACCCGGTCGCAATCGAAATCGCCGCCAGGTAGGCGACCACGCGGTAGTCCATGGCGAAGTCCCAGCGATCGTACGAGCTCGGAGGGTGCGACAACAGATCATAAGCTCGCACGCTCCCTATGGCGATCAACCAGCCCAACAGACCTCCGATAGTTGAGAGCATTAAGCTTTCTATGAGCAGCTGGCGGATAATGCGCCACCGGCTGGCTCCGAGAGCGATGCGGACGGAGACCTCGCGGCCGCGGCCGATCGCGCGAGCCAACAGCAGATTCGCCAGATTCGCGCAGGCGATCAAAAGCACGAAACCAACCGCCCCCCACATCGCGCCATAGAACGCGGCGGCATTGCGGCCAAAGAATTCCTGGAAATTCCAAACTCGGGGACGGACGCCTCGATTGGTCAACGGATAAGAGTTTTCCAGGCGGCGTCCGATGGTCTCCATTTCGGCTTGAGCGCTGCGCATGGTGACGCCCTTCTTGATGCGGCCGAAGGCGAACCATAGAACACGAGTCTCCCGTTTTTCCAGTTCCGGCGTTGGCGCCAGCGGCACCCAGAGATCCACCCTGTAATGCGGGAAGTCAACACCGGGAGCCATAACGCCGATCACGGTTGTGGGGCTGCCATTGAGACGTATTGTCTTACCAATCAGCGAGGCATCCTTGCCATAGCTGCGTTCCCAGAAACGGTAGTTCAGAATCGTGACCGAAGGGGCGCCGGGCACCGCATCGAACGGCGCAAAATCCCTCCCAAGGATCGGCTTCTGACCCAGTACCTGAAAGCTGTTGGCGCTAAGCTCAGTTCCGTCGGCAACGTTGCCGGTATCGTTGACAATAAGTCGCAGGCCCCCGTTCGCCACAACAGCCATTCCATCGAAGGATTTCGCCTGCGCTCTCCAGTCCTGAAAATCGGGATAAGAGACTCCGTGGTTGGTTCCGATGTAGAGAATCCGATTGTTTGGGTCCACATGCGGAAAGCCCCGGAAAAGCACGGCGTTGGTTACAGTAAACACCGCAGCGTTCACACCGATGCCAACGGCGAGCGTAGCGATCGCAACGCACGTAAACCCGGGGCTACGCCGCAGCGCGCGAGCGGCAAAACGCACGTCCTGGACAATGCCGTCCAGCCCGGCTATCCCGCGCGGCTCCAGATATGATTTTTTCAAACGCTCCAGCCCCCACCCATTCAATCATGACCGGAACGCATAGCCAACTTCCCCTCCAATCGCGCGAACATAAGCTGGTCGTTCACACGAGTGTGAACGCGGCACGCATGAGTGCGTGCGCCACGAGGTGAATCACGGAACGAGCAGGACAAGTTGGCCCATTCCAAGCCCTTCACAAGCGCGAACTCCAGGTCGAGAATTTCGCTCGCCGTCTGGGGCGGCCCGTTTCACGCGGTGATTGAATTACAACGTGCGAGTGCTGGCTCACGCTACGCTGTTGGTTAGGCAATCATTATGCTGCGAGCGATCAGTTGGCAAATTGCCGCGGACTTCCTGGTCCTCGCTGTAACATTCTATGCCCTGCTCCGCTGGGCGCGGTCGGCTCGCGCCATGCGCATTGCTTTGGGTGTGGTGGGGCTGCATGCGCTGGCACTTTTGGCGCGCCGTCTGGATTTGGTGGTGACAAGCTGGGTGCTGGACGCAGCCGCGATCCTGGCGGTCCTGGTCTTGCTGCTGATCTTTCAGCCCGAACTTCGCCGCGCCTTTATGCGGCTGGACAGCGCCTTGAAACGCTGGCCCAAACCCGCCAGGACGGGCTCGCAAACCAGCCGAGCCATAGCCACTGCGTCGTTTGCTCTTGCGCAATATAACCTGGGCGCACTGCTGGTCATCGTACGCCGGGATTCAATCGGTGAATTATTGGATGGAGGCGTTCTCTTGGGCTCGGCCATCTCGTCCGAACTGCTGGAAGCCATATTCCAGAAATCGTCACCGCTGCACGATGGCGCCGTGATCATCGAAGGCGACCGGCTTACCCGGGCGAACGCAGTGCTGCCTCTCACGCAGCGCCGCGACGTCCCGGCATTCTACGGAACCCGCCATCGCGCTGCCATGGGCCTCGCCGAGCGCTGCGACGCGCTGGTGGTCGCCATTTCCGAAGAGCGCGCGGAAGTTACACTGATGGGCGGCGGGAACATTCGCCACATGACCGATGCGGCGCAATTCGCGGCGATTCTCGAAGGATTGCTGCGCCCTCCGCGGGAAACCATGGGAGTTCGCATACGCCGGTTATTCGTCGCGCACCTCGGCCTCAAGTTCGCCGCGCTGGGCTTGGCCGGACTGTTTTGGTGGATGTCGTTCCTCGCTTCCGGTACAACCATTCGTACTTTGAGCGTGCCAATCGAATTCAGCAACGTGCCCAAAGGCATGGAGGTCACCAGGCAATCCGCCGACACGCTGGATATTCAAGTCCGCGGCAGCCCTTGGATCATGGATTCGGTCAGCCTGGGCACGCTGGTCGGCGGTTTCGATCTGGGAGGTCTTCATCCCGGCTGGTACACGCTGCGGCTTCAACCGCGTTCGTTGGATCTGCCGCCGGGAATCCTGGTGGATCGAGTGACTCCGGAGAGCATCCGTGTTCAGGTTGAGCCCTTGCAGGCTCAGCAGCGGCAAGCGAAGTAAGCCGGAGCCATTCACACGAAACGAACAATCGTGTTAACCTTCCGATGGGCAGCGGCTCCGTTATGCATATTCCCGATGGCTATCTAAGCCCATCCACTTGCGCGGGTTTGTTTGGCGCGGCCGCGCCATTCTGGTTCCTGGCTCTGAACCGCGTGAAACGAATGCTCAACACGCGCATGATTCCGCTGCTCTCGATGTTTTCCGCGTTCGCTTTCGTCATCATGATGTTCAATCTGCCGCTGCCTGGGGGAACCACGGGGCACGCCGTAGGCATGGGGGTTGCGAGCATCGTGCTTGGCCCGTGGGCATCCATCGTTGCTATTTCCGTCGCGCTGGTGATTCAGGCCGTTTTCTTCGGCGACGGCGGGATCACTGCCATCGGGGCGAACTGTTTCAACATGGCCGTGGTCGGTTCGCTGGTCGCCTATGGGACGTACCGCGTCCTGAGCCGCCGGGCATCCATTGGCTCCCGCAGACGAGTGATCGCCGCCGGCCTGGCGGGTTACGCCGCAATCAACGTCGCGGCTCTTTGCGCGGCGATTGAATTCGGAATTCAGCCGCTATTGTTTCACGATGCTTCCGGTGCGCCGCTCTATGCACCCTACGGTCTCAGCATTTCCATTCCTGCGATGTTGATCGGTCATCTCAGCATTGCCGGCCTCGCGGAGCTGGTAATTTCCTCGGGTCTGGTAGCGTGGCTCCAAAGGGTAGATCCATCGTTGCTTTGTCTCACCGCGCCCGATGCTCCCGATCGCGCCAGCCCCGCCGCGCCGGAATCCGATGGCGTGCTCTGGCCGGCAGTCTGGAAGCTGTGGCTGGCGCTCGGCGTTTTCTTAGTTCTAACTCCATTGGGAATCCTGGCCGTGGGAACTGCCTGGGGTGAGTGGAGCCCGGCGGACTTTGCACCAAATCACGTCCCCCGCGGCTTGGAACAGCTGTCCACCATGTGGCGGGCGCCGCTCTCGCGATACGCGCCATCCTTTATTCGCAGCGAGTCACTCGGATATCTGTTGTCCGCGATCGCCGGCGTCGGACTGATTATCTTTCTCGGCTCGCTGCTGTGGTGGTTTACGAAGGATGCAAGACCCGGCCGCCAGCGCCGCAAGAACTTCGTCGAAAAAACGCTCCATAGTTTGTTGCGTGTATCGCGCCAGGCATTATTCGCCGAAGAAACAGCTCAACTGCCGGCCTTATTGCAGCGCCTGGATGCTCGCGTGAAACTGGCTGGAATTCTGCTGCTGATATGTGCAGCCATCGCTCTGCGTAACCTGTCCGTGCTGTCCGGCTTGCTGGCCGCGTGCGTTATTCTCGCCAAGGTGTCCCGGGTTCCCGTTCGCGTGCTGGCTACTCAGGTTTGGATTGCCGTGCTTGCGTTTACCGGCGTGATTGCCTTACCAGCCATCTTCCTGATGCCGGGGAAGACGCTTTTTCGCGTACCTGTGCTGGGCTGGGTAGCATCTTACCCAGGGCTTCGCAGCGCGGCTTTTCTGATTCTCCGCGCGGAAACCGCCGCCACTCTGGCCGCTCTCCTGGTTCTTTGTACACTCTGGCCGCAACTGCTGCGGGCGCTGCGCTGGTTTCGTGTTCCGGTGGTGCTGGTGGCCATCGCCGGTATGACTTACCGCTATCTTTTCTTGCTGGCACAAACCGCCCAGGAAATGTTTGAAGCACGCGAGGCCCGCTGGATCGGCGTCCTGGCGCCATCAGACCGCCGGCGACTGGCAGCCGCCGGCGCCGGACTATTGCTCGCGAAAAGTATTCACTTGAGCGGCGAGATACACCTTGCCATGCAAGCGCGAGGCTTTCGCGGCGATGTCCGCCTGCTGGACGATCCGAATCTCGAAAGGAAGGACTGGCTAGCTCTCGCCGCATTTGCCTGCGCGGCAAGCACGGCAATCTGGTTCGGCCGATGAGCAGCGACGCCGAGACCGTGTTCTGCGTCCGTGACGTATCCTACCGGTATCATCAGCTCCCCGCTCTAAATGGCCTGTCGATGCGGGTGGAAGCCGGCGAACGCGTCGCCTTGGTCGGCGCCAACGGTTCCGGCAAATCCACCTTGCTGCGTTTGCTAGCCGGCTTGTCGTTCCCCGAGGCAGGCGACATCTCATTTTTCGGCCAACCCGTAACAGAGCGGAATTTGCAGGATGAGGCATTTTTCTTCAGCTTCCGGCGGCGCGTAGGATTGGTGTTTCAGAACCCGGACGTCCAGCTTTTCAATCCCAGCGTCTTCGATGAAGTGGCCTTTGGACCGCTGCAGCTGGGCTGGCCGAAAGCGCAAATTCGCGAGCGCGTGGAAGCGGCGATGGAGTCCATGGGAGTCGCTCACCTGCGGGATCGCGCGCCACACCGGCTCTCGGGCGGAGAAAAGAAGCGCGTGGCGCTGGCTTCCGTATTGGTCACCGATCCGGAAGTGCTCCTTCTGGACGAGCCGGCGGCGGCACTCGATCCACTCAGCCAGGCCCAGATTATCGGGCTGCTCGGTTCCTGGAAAAACGGCTTGAAGACCGTGATTACGGCCACGCATGATCTGGACACCTTGGAAGATATCGCCGATCGCTGCTACGTATTCCAGGGCGGAGGGATCGCGGGCCAGGGAACGCCGCTCCAGGTGTTGCACGATGTCGCTCTTCTGGAGCGTACCGGATTAGTGCGGGTTCACGAACACGTCCATGACGCCGAGGATACCCCGCATCCGCATCCGCACTTGCATCGGCACGACCGGCACTAGCCGATTAATGATGATGACCCGATTCCGCTACCGCGACGATCAATCGGCCGTGCGTAACGCCTTTGGTGGCGATTAGCGAATCGGCGATCTGTTGGACATCCTTGGCTTTGCCACGCAGCACGATTACCTCCAGGCAGTGGTCGTGATCCAGGTGTACATGCAGAGCCGAAACAACGCACTTGTGGTGCTGGTGCTGCAGTTCGGTCAGCTTTTCGTTGAGGAGCCGGACATGGTGATCGTAAACAATCGTGACTGTCCCCACTACGGCCGCGTTGGGTTTCTGTGCCTTCTCCCGAACCAACTCCGCACGCGCCAGGTCGCGGAACGCCTCCGACCTGTTGCTGTAGCCTTTCTTCTCCATGAGTTGATCGAACTGGTCCAGCAACTCGCCTTCAATGGCCACGCCGAAACGCCGCAAATCAGACATAAGACCGATTGTATCGGGTTACTTAGAATGCCGATCGGAAACAATTCTGAGCGCCTGCTTGTATCGCGCTTGCCGCACGTTGTGTAAGAGCCGTTCCCAATGCACCCGGCCGTACACGATCTTCACGCCTGGATCCGCCAAGTCGATTTCACCCGCCCACAGGCGCCGATGATAATCGCTGAATTCCGGCACAGTTCCGCTCCAGTCGACTGGCTTGCCCAACGAACCCAGGAAGAGGAAAGCCAGGGTGTAAAACAAGTGGGCAATCTGCTGCATGAGATGGAATCGGGCTAGCTGGTACTCATCGGGCGCTGCTCCAAAATATTTCTGAAGATAAACCATTTCCGCTTCGTCGTTGGTGACTACCTGATTCGCAACCACCGCCAGGTCGGCATACCGATCGTTCAGAAAAGCAGCTTCCCAGTCCACCAGCCATACGCGTTGTCCGTCGAAAAGAATATTGTCCGGCTTGAACAGATCGTTGTGGCACGACACCATCTCCAGATCGTCATGCGGGTACACCGCCGCCAATTCCGCATGCCGGGTGAAGAACTCCTCGCTTTCGGTTTGGGGGAGTATGTTCGCAGCCTGAAACTTCTGGAGATAGCCGTCCAAGGCAGGTCCTCGGTTGAGCAGGAATGTGCATGAGGTGTTGAAAGGAGCTCGGCCGAACTGCGGGACCGCATGCAGCGTGCGCAGTAAAGCAGGCAAGCGGATTAGCGCCTCGGATACCGGGAGGGGTTTCGCCTCCACAAAATCTTCAATGGAAACGCCGTCTTCGATGCTGGCGTACCAGACACGCGGCGCCACGCCTGCTTCGGCCGCGGTCCTCATGCTTGCGTAATGCAGCGCAGGATCGCTAGTGCGAGTGCTGATTTTCAACAGGTATGAAGATCCTCGCACGAGGATGCGAAAGACGCGGGACGAAGCGAGGTCCTTGATCGTGCGGATGTCTTCAAACTCTGTTGATCCAAAAGCCTCGCGCAGGCCGCGATCCACCGCTTCGCTCTTTTCTGGCGGAATCATGAATTCCTCCCCTTGGAATCAAAACCTCGTCTGCTCACTTGAAAACTTTGGCGCGGGCTGCTGCGCCGAGGCAACCCCACTTCAGTGGACGAGGGGGCATTTCGCAATCTAGAGACGCTACCGCGTAACCTGCTTCTTCATTTCTTGATCTCTTCGTCATCGGTGTTGGCATCCATATGCATGTCCATTCCGGCCCAGACGCCACTGGGGGACTTTGCGTTGGGATAGACATGAGTCATCCATCCGAAGACCACTGGAATCCAAAGTCCGTGCGCGTTTTTGCAGGCCTCTTCGGTGTGGATAGCCCCTTGCGGGCCAAACTGCGCATGCGGCCCGAATTGCTCCCCGAGAGGCAAGCTTCGCGGCCCGCCGCAGAAGTCCACATGGCGATGCCAGGTGGCGATGCTCAGTGGCGCCACTGCATTTAGCTGCTGCGGCGTCGAATCCTGCGGTGCGGTGTACATGACGCCCACGGCCCGCATGCCTTCCGGCGTGCGTTGGTACAGGATGGATCCCGGATGATCGTAGTTCACGTGCCGCTGCTCCAGCCGGTTGTAGCGATAGTTGGTGTAGTGGACCTCTTCGCCCGGTTTGCCGGTGGGATGAAACGGCTTGTAGCCATCTCGAAGCGCGATGTTGACATCGGAGTAATGCGCAATCACGCCACGAGCGGCAGTGACGATCCGCTGGGCGCGCTGCGTATCTTCCGGTCGCGGTTTGTCCTTGAGCGACATCTGCATGTGATTGCCCATCTTCATTGAGGGCACCGGGGTGTCGTCGGTTTTGCCGCCGTAGTAAACAAGCAACCGCTCCCACCACGGAAACTGCTGCGCCATTGCCGCGGTGAAATAACAGAGCAGACACAGGGGGAGAATTATCTTGCGGCTTTTCGCCATTAAACCTCCAACGGCCGGTCTAAGGAAATCGGACCAGCAAGGAAAGTAAGCTGTGGCTTCCTCCTGGTGATCGTCGCTTTCAAGGTAATCTATAGAGTAATAACAGGTTGACGAACACCTTGGTTCATCTGCCACGGTGCTTCGTTATCAATCGGGCAAGAGACCGTAAAGAGTCTGCTCGGCACCCGAATACTCAATATCGGAAAAGGAACTAAGAAGTGGAAGCGGCGGGAGTCGATCAACCAGGCGGCATAGCAAACAGCTAAGTTATCGGATTTGAAGAATCGCTGAATGCCCTAAAAGGGCTCGATGTGGCCAGATTCGCTGAACGAGTTTACGGATGATTTACTTTGCGCAACAAAGCAGTGCACTCGGGAAACTTTGATGGCTTTGGGCTTAGAGTCGCCGCCTTGAAAGCATCCCACAGCCTAAGCCCCTTGCCGGCAACTGCTTCACACACGTCGCCACAACGGGAACAAGTTACGTTGGACTATAGTTTCGCCATGTCCCATAGTCGGAATCCGCGGAGCAGATGCTACTTCCACCCTCCGTCGCGCTTCTCCAGTGGAAGGATTCTCATGAACGCTTCCACAGCGTGGATTTTTCCGTCGTAGACCTTAAACGATTCCCACACCGTGAGCTGGTCACCGCCGCGCTCGCGCACACCCCAAGCCATGCGCAGCCAGACGATGCCCATGCGCTCATCGACCGCCACGACGCGCGTTTGCACGTTGCCGAGGCGATTGAAGATGGCGAGCGATTGTGTCGCGATATTCTGGCAGCCGGGGGCAAACTTGCAGTTGGGACCCGCCATCACCTGGCCGTTTTCGTAGCGATAGGCATCCGCCGCAAATGGCGCGTCCACGTCGGCGAAAGTCTTGCCGGCGTTGAGTCCGGCCGGATAGTGCAGCGCCGCCTGGATGGCCTCGTCGCGGGTCGAAAGCTGCTCGGGGCGCGGCGCGTAGTTCATCACGTCGCTCGGTGCGCTGAGCCCGTCGATGTTGAAGATGAGACCTTCTGCCGCGCTGCGCGTGGCCACCAGTTCGATCTCGGTCAACTTGTCCCCGGCGACTTTCAGCCGCACCACCAGCAGCACTGGCGCTCCGCTCTCCTCCACCACCACGTCGGCGCCTGCCACGCCCGCGCGCTCGTCGATGATGTCTTGGCGAAAGCCGCGCAGCCGCGTCACCGTCCTGACCAGACCGACTTTTGCGAGCGGCTTCTCGACGGCGTCTTCGGTCACCCGCAGCGTGTTGGCCACGGGTAGTCTGCTCACGTCGTGTTTCAGGAAGGCATATAGCAGTTGCGTGACCTTGCCGCGCAGACATTCGCGGTCGCAGGTGATGGCGGATTGCGCAGCGCTTGCGGTGGCGCCCCACATGCTAATCCCCAACAGCAATCCAGGTATCATCCTGTTCTTCATCGTTGTTGCCCTCATCAGAGTCGATATTCGGAATCTTTCGATGTTTCAATAATGGCAGTGATGGAGGCCGGTGTGCTCTCCCTAGAGGGACCGCCCTCAGACCTGCAACCGGAGGGCGTTCGCTACTACCTCGAAGGTGCCGTTATCCATAAGTGCCTGCGCGGCTCTCGTCTGGATCGTCAGACGCTCGTACCTGCAGGGCGCCCGGGCCGGTTAGCTTGGCGCGTTTTCGTCATCGGCTTAGTAGAATATCTGCGGAGGGACACGATGCTAAAATCTTGCCCGCTATGGGGAGCCTGTGTTCTGATTTTCCTGGCTGCCGGACTGCCCCAACGGGCTTTGGCAGACGGGCCATACCAGGTTTCCAAAGTGGTAAAAATCGGTGGCGAGGGTACCTTCGATACCGCCTTCGCCGACGTCGAGGGCCGCCGGTTATACATTCCACGCAAGGGCCCTGGTCGGATCACCGTTTTTGATCTGGACACGCTGGAGCCGGCGGGCGAAATCCCCGATGCAGCAGCGAACGGCGTCGTGGTCGACTGGAAATCCGGGCACGGGTTCGCAAGCAGTCAACCCGTCGTGATGTGGGATGCCAAGACCCTGAAGACGATCAAGACCATTGACGTCCAGGGCCGCCCGGATGCCATTTTGTTCGATCCATTTACCGAACGTGTCTTTATCTTCAGCCATATCGCTCCGAATGCCACCGTCATCGACGCAGTGAATGGCTCTGTTCTGGGCACGATTGATCTAGGCGGCGAGCCAGAGCAAGCGGCCACGGATCGGAAAGGGCGCGTTTACGTCGATGTCAGAGACAAGAGCGACATTGCCGTCATTGACGCGAAGACTCTCACCATCGCCGCGCGATATAGCGTGGCGCCGAAAGGTGGACGGTGTTCCGGACTGGCCATCGACGTTAGAAACGAGATTCTGTTCGCGGCGTGCCGGGCGCCGCAGACGATGATGATCCTCAGTGCCACCGATGGAAAGATCCTGGATGCACTGCCTATAGGATCCACCGCCGATTCCGCCATTTTCAACCCGGAAACGAATGAAGCTTACAGCGCGCAGATCGATGGGACGCTTACCATTATTAAGGAAACGAGTCCCACCAGCTTCGCCAAGGAGCAGACCGTGCAAACGAAGGAGAGTGCCAAACAGATGGTGTGGGACAGCAAAACAAACCGGATCCTGCTAATCGCTGCGGATTTTCTACCTCCTACCGGGCCGCCAAGGGCGGGAGTGGCTGGGTATGGAGGAAAGATGGTGGCTGATTCGTTTTCAATTCTCGTGGTTACGAAGTAATCAAGGCTGTCGAGAACGTATCACCCTCCGCAACCCTCGAGCCGTCAGCTGATTTATCGCAGACGTACGGCGGATTCGCGAGGCAGCTGAGCCTTCTGCGGACAAGTGACATTCACCGAGATCTGGCCGGCCGTGCGAGTGGCGCGTCATCAGGAGCGTGTTGCACCGATTCGGGAACCGAACTTCCAGCTCCCGAATAGTCTGTCGTCCAGCCGAGTAACATCAGGGCTTGCAATTGCGCGGCTTAATTTGCAACACTGCCCCTTGCGTGGGCTTCGGATTCAAGGCATTAGTCAGATACGAGTGTCCGCCCGATACAATTACTTTGATCCCGTGGCAGTGGCTTCGGGCTTCTTGAGAACTGTAACCGGTGATGGTCGAAATGATCCCACGGGCCCGGTGAACTCTTCCTTCGTTCCGTCCGCGTAATATTGCACGAACCTCCAGACCAGGTTTGTCTCTTCTTTAGGGTTGATGCCCAACATGCCGAATTCGACAAATTCGTAGGGCTGGACCTTCCCGCTCCAGGTCGCGCCCACGATTTTTCCGTTGTCGTCCTTCTTGAAATCGATTTTCCAACCCGGTTTGAATTCGAAGTCGTAAATCTGAAGTCCGGCGGGGAATTCGCCTTCCACCCGAATCGTGTTTACCTGCTTCTCGTTCGGGACGCGCATAGTGTATTTCTCGCGAGCGCCTGGCGCAGATTCGGCGGGAGCGATCCTGATATGAGCGAAGGCCAGGGTCGCACTAGCAAGTGCAAAGGCGCTTCGGATGAGCACATGACGTGGGGAAAGTTTCACTTTGTTCTCCCTTTTAGAGATGTGCGTGTGGCATAGCCTAAACCCAATGTCGAAACAAGGCTGCCGTGATCGGGCTGCTTCCGTGGCTGGTTCCCTTCTGGTTGGCTGGAGTCGCGCTCTTTTGTCTCCGGCATCTGGCTGGCTGGGCCTGGACGCTGCGTCTGCGCCGCAGAGGCGTCTGCGCGGTTCCCGATTTCTGGCGGGAACGGTTGACGGTGCTGGCGCAAGGTCTCCGGCTCCCGCGGCCCGTTGTGCTGCTCGAATCCTGCCTGGCGCGGGTTCCTGTCGTGATGGGACACCTGCGTCCAGTGATTCTCATGCCCGTGGGCCTGCTGACAGGCTTGCCCGCCGCACAAATCGAATCCATCCTGCTGCATGAACTGGCGCATATCCGGCGCCGCGATTACCTGGTCAATATGCTGCAAACGTCGGTGGAGAGCCTGTTGTTTTATCACCCGGTGGTCTGGTGGATTTCCGGCGTGATCCGAACAGAGCGCGAAAATTGCTGCGACGATCTGGCGGTTGCATGGAGTGGCGATACGCATGAATACGCCGTAGCGCTGGCCGCTTTGGAACAATGCCGGTGGGGCTCGTCGGAAGCCGCCCTGGCAGCTACAGGAGGAAATCTGGTGAAAAGAATTCGCCGTCTGCTCATGCCCGCGGAGGGTCCCGCTTCCGCGCTGACGCCCTTCGTTTCCGCTGGAATTTTGATGATCGGGGCCGCCGTTGGGCTGACCGCGTGGCAGGCGAAGGCGCCCGCTTCGCCTGAAGTCCCCGCACAGCGATACTTCGCACGAGCCCAGGCTGGCCAGAACGCCGCACCAGAGGCATCCAAGGTTTCGCCTTACACCAAGTGGCTGGAACAAGACGTGGTCTACATCATCACACCCGAGGAGCGCGCCGCGTTCCTGGCCTTGCAGACCGACGCCGAACGCGAAGCGTTTATCGAACAATTCTGGAAACGCCGCGATCCTACACCCGGCACCGAGGAAAACGAGTTCAAAGATGAGCACTACCGGCGCATCGTATTTGCGAATCTGCATTTTCCAACCGGGACCGGCAAGGCCGGATGGAGGAGCGACCGCGGCCGCATCTACATCGTGTACGGGCCGCCGGATGAAATCGACGACCACTCCACCGGCGATGCGGCGCAGGCGGTGCCCTATATCGACTGGACATACCGCTACATCGAAGGCGTCGGCAACAATGTCAAAATGGAGTTTGTGGACCCTAGCCGGACCCACGATTTCAAGATGACTTCGGACCCGCATCCCCCCGCCAACTGATGACGGAAACACCGCTGCCGCTCGAAGTCACGCCGCAAGAAGTCCAGCGTCGCTTACATGCTGGTGAGAAACTCGCTTTGATCGATGTCCGTGAGCCGGGCGAATTCCAACTCGCGCGCATCGGCGGCGCGGAGCTGATTCCGATGCGCAGCGTGCCGGCTGAACTGGCGCGGTTGGACGCGCAGGCCGATGAAACGCCGCTGATCGCATTTTGCCATCACGGCGTGCGCAGCTTGAACGTGGTTCACTGGCTGCGCGAACAAGGCGTGGGCGCGTGCCAAAGCATGGCCGGGGGCATCGACCGCTGGAGCCTGGAGATGGACGCGGCCATTCCCAGATACTAAGCGCACCGATCTTCCTGAGAGTTTGAAGCTCCATTCCGAACTAAAGGGCAATGCCATTGGTTCGTTTGCCTTTGGCCCTGGTGTCCATCTGGTGCGTGCTCGGGGCCGAAAAGCCCGTGCCCCGCGTGGCGCCCATTTACGACGCCGCCAGCATCGTCAACGCGGCTGACAATCAATCCGGCGCGCTGGCCGCCAACACGCTCGGCACCATCTACGGCGCGAACCTGGCGTACAGCACCGCGGTGCTTACGTTAAACAATATCCACGGCGGCGTGCTGCCTACGGTGCTCGGCACCAGCGAGACCCAGGTATTCGTCAACAACTATCCCGCGGGCCTGTATTATGTCTCTCCCACGCAGATCAACTTCCTGGTTCCCCCGAATCAAACCTCGCAGTCGGCGGTGGTGCGGGTGACCATTGATGGCTTAGCGGGACCGGCCATCGCAGTGACGCTGGCGGACGCCGCGCCAGGCCTTTTCCAACTGGACCTTCAAAACGCCATTGCGACGGAAGCCGATGGATCGGTTCTCACGCCGGCCATCGCCCGCCAAACCCGGCGACATCGTGATCCTGTACGCCACGGGCCTGGGCGCAGTTGCGCCGCCCGCAATCTATGGCCAGGTGCCCAGCGCCGCGGCTTCCCTAGCCGCCGGCGCAAATCTGTCCATCCTGCTGGATGGTGTGGCGGTGGACCCGGACGCCATCGACTACGCGGGCGTTGCACCAGGCTTCGCCGGGCTATATCAAATCAACCTGACGCTGCCCCTCTCCACCGGTTCGAATCCCGAGATTCGTTTGCAGGTGGATGGCGCCATCAGCATTCCCGGCGTGCACCTTCCAGTGAGCCCGTAGTGTTAAACTGATCGGCTTGGCGCGCCATAAATTTGCAGTTTTGTCGCTCGCGGCCATCGCGCTCGTTTCCAGCTTTTGGTTCCTGCTGGATGTTTTGGGAGCCGCTACCCAGCGTACTCAGGCGTTCGGTGTGGCCGGGTTCGAAGACCGTTTCAACGATTTTCGCAAAACAATTCAACCCCACACGGTGTATGGCTATCTCTCGGACACTCCCGTCACCGACCCGAGCGCCCTGGCTGAGTTCCACCTCACGCAATACACTCTCGCGCCCGCGATTATCAGGCCAACTCCCCGCGAGAATCTGGTGATCCTGAATTATCACGGCAAGCAAATGGATATGAAGCTTTTGCAGGCCAATCATCTGGGCGTACTGCGGCTGGTCGGCAAGGGCCTGGCCCTTTGCCGGGGCGAGAAACGGTGATGTTGCTGTTGTGTCTGGCCGCGATGTGGCTTGGCGGATTCGGACTGGTTCGTTGGATGTTTCCTCAGCCCATGCGCTGGTCGCTGCACAACGTCTGGCTTTTTTCGCTGGGCATCGGGTTGGGCGCGGGCATGATATCGTGCTTGTATTTTTTGACGCTCGCGCTGGCCGGGCCGGGTGTCGCGGTATTGGCATCGGTGACCGGCGCCGCCGTCGTGATTGCGCTGGCGCTGGGAGTGCTTGCTAGGAAAGCGGGCACGCGGATCGATTGGGAAGAGGGTCCCGCGGTTCCCTGGTATTTGACCGCCTTGTTCGTGCTGGCGGCGGCGCTGGCGCTGACCATGTTCCTGGGCGCGGTCGGATACAATCCCCACGGCGACGAAGGCGCGTGGTCCATCTGGAATTTGAGAGCGCGCTTCCTGTTTCGCGCGGGCGCATTCTGGCGCGACGCTTTTTCGAGCGACCTTGCTTGGACCCATCCGGATTATCCGCTGATGGTGCCCGGGCTGGTGGCCTGGTGCTGGAAGCTCAGCGGGCAGGAATCCACCAGCGCGCCCATCGCCGTCGCGTTTCTTTTTTCTTTCGGCACCGCAGGCCTGTTGGTGAGCACGCTCGGAGCCTTGCGCGGCAAAACGTATGCGTTGCTGGGCGGGACGCTCTTGCTGGCAACCGCGAGCTTTATCGCGCTGAGCGCCGCGCTCTATGGCGACGTGCCATTGAGCTTCTATATCCTGGCAACACTTGCGCTAATTTGCCTGCAGGACCGGTATCCGGAGAGCCTGCGTTTCAGCGCGCTGGCCGGGGTGATGGCCGGGTTCGCCGCCTGGAGCAGAAACGAAGGGATTGTTTTCGTCGCGGCCGTGCTGGTGGCGCGTGCCATCGCGTTGCTGCGGTTTCGGGAGCGGAAACTGCTGGGCCCTCAGCTGTTGCGCTGGGCGCTCGGTTTGGCGGCGCCGCTGGCCGTAGTGATCTATTTCAAGTTGCGCGTCGCCGGACCGAGCGACCTGAGTTTGGAGCCGGCCGCGGCGATCCTCAACCATCTGGCCGACCCGGCGCGTTGGATCGTGATGGTGGAAGGCCTGGTGATTGTGCTGTTCAATTTTGGCCGTTTCCTGATCCCGATTGCTCTGGTGCTGGCGCTGTATTGGTACCTGGTGCGCTTTCGAGTAGACACGCGCGACCGCGCGGCGCTGGCTACCGCCGCAATTGCGCTCCCCCTGACGCTGGCCGCGCAATTGTTAATAGACCTTCTTTACGTGGACAACCTGCCGCTCGAAATCAGCACGTCGTTCGAGCGCGTTTTGCTGCAGCTGTGGCCGGCGGCGTTGCTCGCGTTCTTCCTGGCGTCGGGTCCGCTGCAACTGATAGCGGCCAAGCCGCAGGGAAAGGCGAATCAGGAGAAGAAGGCGAACAGGCCCGCTCGCCGGGTTGCGGAAACCCGTTAACGGCGGCCTGCGTTTAAACTGGAGAGGGGGAACTCGCGATGTACCTTCGATCCGCTTTTTTGACGCTGGCCGCCGCGTTTGCCCTATGCGCGCAAGAACAGGCGCCGGCTCCCGCGGCGGCGTCCCCGGTGCAACGCCCGGCTCCGCCCAAACCGGATGAATTCGTGGTGGCGGTGGGCACGCGCATCCCGTTGAGCATGATCAACAGTATCAGCACGAAAACGGCGGTGACCGGCGAACGAGTGTATCTGGAGAGCGTGTTTCCGATTCTGGTGAACGGGCATGTCATCATTCCTCCGGGAAGCTATGTGGCCGGCACAATTACGGAGGTAAAGCGTCCGGGCCGCGTGAAGGGGCGCGGCGAGTTGTACGTGCGCTTCGATTCGCTGACATTGCCCAACGGCGTGACCCGCGATTTTCGCGGACGCATGGACAACTTGGATGGGCGCGCGCCGGAAACGCTGGATAAATCCGAAGGCAAGATTCAGGGCGAGGGGGATAAAGCCGGCGACGTCAAGACGGTGGGCGAAGGCGCGGGTATAGGTGCCACCATCGGGGGCTTGGCAGGTTCGGCGGCTGGACACGCGGGCATGGGCGCTGGCCTGGGCGCCGCCGCCGGGGTCACGGCCGGCTTGCTCGGTGTGTTGCTGACACGCGGACCCGACGCAGTACTCGCCAAGGGAACCACCATGGAGATGGTGCTGGACCGGCCTTTGTCGTTCAATATGGCGGATATCGACTTTCGCAACCCCATGCCGCGCGCGCAGTCGAGCGACGGGCCGGGCCCCCAGCCGAGCCGCAAGCTGCAGACCCGGCACTATCCGCCGCTGTATTGAGGAACAGCCGGTATCGGCCACAGATGAACCCAGATCAACGCTGATAAGACCAATCCGGGTATTTTCTTCCCTATCCGCGTTTATCTGAGTCCATCCGTGGCCATTATTCTTATGGCGTTTTTCGGCTGGCGGAGGACGATCAGTTCTTCTCGCGCTTGGCTGCCGCGACAATCGAGTTCAGCGTGGTGATGTCCTTCAACGGAGGCGCCGAACTCTTGAACGTCCGGATGTAGGCATAAATATCCTTCGCCTTCTTGTCGGGCAAAACGGCAGCGCTGAAATTCGGCATCCGGTCGGAAGGAACCACCGGCGCGACATTCACTCGCGCGCGCAGGAACGAAATGAACTCCTGCTCGGTCCCGAGGTGGCCCCAATTTCCTACGAAAGCTCGATACCCGGTCTCGCCGTTGTAGCCATGGCACGCGTAGCAACCGTAGGAGTAAAACAGCCTCTTGCCAGTGACCGCATTCCCGGTAACCGGGCTGGTGGGCTCCGGATGATTCGGAAGGCCGCCGCCGGCGCCACGCGCGCCCTGCTGGGCATATAGAGTAGCGGCCGGAACCGCCAGCGCGGCCAGCGCCGCAACCAAAATCCAATGCGTCTTCGAATTCCTTTTCATTCCAATTTCCTTACCGCGGCTCCGTGATCACGTCGATCATGTACGGCTCGCCGCGTTTCACCGACGCAATTCCGCGCCGCAGGGCAGCCGACAATTTTGTGGGATCGGAAATGGGTCCTTCGCCCGCCATGCCGTAGCCCGCCGCCATCTTCGTATAGTCGATGAACGGATCGCGCAGCGTGTTGCCGATAATGGCGCGCTCCGCGCCGCGCCCGCGAACACCCGCCATGTATTGAATGAACATGTATTCCTGATGCCAGGCGCGATTGTTGTGCATCACGCGTGAGCACGGGAAGTTTGTGATGCACCGCGGTCCAGAGAACGCCGGGGGCGTAGTTCATGTCGCCATCGGTCTGGACATTGATGACGATGCGATTGCGCGCTTTCGCCGCCAGGCCCGCGCCCATGGATGCGGGCGCGCCGTAACCCATGCCGCCGGCGCCCTGCCCGCCCAGGTAGCTATACGGCTTGTTGTGCTCCCAAAGCTGTACGTTGTGGCCGCCGGAGAAACTGCTGGGGGAGGAGAGGCACCAGTCTTCGTTCATGATCAGCGGCCAGAGCTCGGCGTAAACGCGGGCCGTGCTGATCGGTGATCCGTTCCATCCAGCCCTGGCTCTTTCCACCGCCACTTCGAGCGCGGCGACATGCGCATCGTGGTTGGCGCGAGGCGTGCTTGGCCGAACGATCCTGAATCCGCGATTTCTGGTCCGGCGTCAACTGGCGCTTCACTTCATCGATGATGAGCGGAAGGCTGGCTTCGGCATCGGCCTGGATGGGCATGGCCGATTTCTCACGCTCCCCGCGGCCGAAGTTGGCAGGCGTGCGGACACCCTTGAAATCGATGTGAGTGACGTCTCGCGCTTCGGCGACTTTCGCCAAGCCCGGACCGTTGATGGCAACCTGTGCGCCGGGGGCTTCCAGTCCAAGCGTGTAGTCGTAATTGGTGTCTGCTCCCGGCCCGCACAGCGGATGGCGTTGCGGGAAACTCATGGGCCCGCGCATGGCTTCGGTGCTGGTGCAGGCGCCCACCAGTTCGGCGAGCTCCACGGACCGCTTTACGCCTTCCGGAGTGCGCAGGCGTCCCACCGCGATCCGCGGATTCTGCGCGGCCAGCAGGCTCTTTGGCGATCTCGCCGGCCGTGCTGGTGTCGATGGTCGGCATCTGCGGCGGCTTATAGGTCGGAATCTGTACGTTCGGGGAATTCAGCTTCTGGATCTCCGAGCTCAGCACCACCAGCGTCGGCCCCATGGGCGGCGTGATGGCTTCGTTGTACGCGCGCTGAATCGCCACCAGGGCGTCTTCCACCGTGTCCGGCTGCGCGTCCCATTTGGTGAAGCTTCGAACCATTCCCGCCATGTCGATGCGCGGTGTGTGCGGGAATGAAATCCACGTCGTTGCCGGCGACCATTACCACGGGCACGCGATCGTAGTAAGCCTGGTAAATCGACATGGCCGCGTGCTGGATGCCGATGGTGCCATGCAGCGCAGCGAGCATCGGCTTGCCTTCGGCCTTGGCGTAGCCGTGCGCCATGGTGACGGCCGATTCTTCGTGCAGCGCGGTGATCCACTCCGGCATCACGTTGGGCGGATTGCCGTAATTGATGACGGATTCCTGGAAACCTTCGAAACTGGATCCTGGATTGGCGGCCGCGTATTCGATGCCGAGATCCTTCAGCGTCTGGACCATCAGATCCGAGCCGGGGCGAGTGATCTTGCGCACCTCGACAGCCGGCGGCCGGATGTTCCCTGCCTCGCGGAAAAGCTGCGCCTCCGTGGGAGCTGGTGCACCAGCTGGGGCTGCCTGCTTGGCGCGATTGGCTGGAGTCTGCGCATCCACCAACGGGGTGGAGGTCACCAGCGCCGCTGCTCCAGCGGCACCAGCCGCAGCGTTTTTCAGGAAGCCGCGACGGCCAACGGAAGTCTTCTGTGATTTCGCCATTTGTTTCATCTCCGCGTTCAATATTCGATCGCCGCCAACGATGATATCAAGCTCTGAAGGGCTCTGGGCGCTGGACGGGCTTACTGCTTGGACTCGAACAGTTCGATGTTGAGGCCATTGGGATCCTCGACAAAAATATTGCGAACGGTTGGGCTGAACTGGGCCACTTCGCCGCGGGCCGAGGTCACTGTCACGCCAGCTGCACGCATCCGTTTCAACAAGCTATCAAGATCTTTCACGTGCAAGGCAATCGCCGGCGCGCCCGGATCGGGCACGCGCAGATGAAACGGCGTCCGCCGCATACCCTTATATTCATAAAACGCCATGATGGCCTTGGTTCCCGGGACGGTCGCGGTCAGCTCCCGGAACTTGGCATGCGGCGAACCGATCAATTCCACAATCGGCGGGTCGCTCGAAAATTCCATTGTGCCTTTAAGATCGAACCCGAGCAGGCCGTGATAGAACTTGATGGTCGATTCCATGTTGGCGACCGTGAGACCCATGGACGCGCCGTAAACATTGCCCGGAGCGGTCACGCCCGCCGGGGGCGTTGATTCCGCCACCTCGACCACATAGCCGTCCGGGTCACGAATCAGCAGCGCGCGAAGCCTGCCATTTGGGTTGGCAATGGTAACCGGCGCGCCCGAAGTTGTGATGATCGGGACGTTCATTTTTCTTACCGCGGCCAGCACCGGGTCCATGTCTTTGACGCGTAGCGCGATCAAAGCGGCGCCGGGATCGGTGTGGCGCGCCTGACCGGGCTTGCGATCGACGTTCGAAAACTCGGTCAGCTCCAAACCAAACGCGGTGTTTGGAAAATGGAGCGTACTGAGCCGCAGATGCACACCCGGTGAGTTGGTTAACGCCGGAATGCCCGGACTCAGAAGCGGACGCGGCGCGGGAGCATCCAGGCCGAACACTTCGTGATAGAACGTGAGCGTCCGTTCCAGATTGTTGGTGGCATGGATGTAGTTCAACATGCCCACCACGGGCCCATCGGAGGGAGCAGTGGTCGTTTGCGCGAAGGCAGCGCCTGCCAACAGGATCGCAGGAAGAAATCGCATCATTTTCCCGATCCCCTTACTTCTGCTGGGCCGCCATCAACTGCCGCAGCAGACTGGCGGTTTCTTCGCGCACCGTCGGCGGGCCTCCGGCGTGGCCGTGCAGGCCGATGCCCAACGCCATCTCCACCGGAGTTCGTCCCTTCTTGTCCTTCACATCCACTTTCGCGCCGCTCGCCACCAGGAATTTGACGATATCGTCGGAAGCTTGCGCGCTGAAATGCAGCGGGGTGTCGCCCGCGTCGCTCACCGCGTTTATGTCGGCGCCGGCCGCCACCAGAACCTTCACGGACTCCAGCAGTTCCGCCGGGGTTGCGTAGTCTGTGGCAAAAGTACCCGTGCCGTAGCCCAGACCCGGCGGCGAACATGAGCGGGGTTGTGCCGTTCTTCTGTTTCGCATTGACATCGGCGCCGTGGGCCAGCAGTAGACGGATCGTCTCGGTGTCGCCATTCTTGGCCGCGCGCATCAGAGCGCGTAGAGCCTACGTTCAAGGAGCCGTCGCCGGGAGTATGCGCACGCTGCAGCGTCGGAGTTGCTAGAGCCGCATTCGGATTCGCGCCGTGCGCCAGCAGGACCTTCATCAGATCGAGCGCGGTCATCTTGTCGGTGGACGGCCGGCCCGGCCGCCCATAAACTTCGCCCAGCGTGTTCATGTCGACGGCGGCATACAGCGCCGCCATCCCAGCCGTATCGGCGATGTTCGGGTCAGCGCCTTTTTCGGTGAGCATCGCGGCGGTATCGTAGTGGCCGTTGATGATCGCGAACAACAGCGCGCGTGGTTTTATCGGGATCGGTGACATTGAGCTTCGCCCCCGCGTCCACCAGCACGCGAGCCGCATCGAGTGATCCCTGCCGCGCGGCGTACATCAGGGGCGTCCAATTGCCGTGCGGCAGAATGGTGAGCACGCCTTCCAGGCCAAAGCGATCTTTGGAGCGCACCAAAGGATTGGTCCGCTCATTCACGTCGGCTCCATGCGCGATCAACACCTTGGCCGCGTCGGCGTGATTCTCTTCAACCGCCCAAATCAGCGCCGTCTCGCCGTACTCCTCGCCCTTCGCGCTCACATCGGCGCCATGTTCGATGAGAAGCCGCACGATTTCCGGATTGCCCGTGCGGGCCGCCGCCATCAGCATGGTGGTGCCGCCCGGGAGCTTGGCGTTGGCATCCGCTCCGGCTTTCAACAACGCTTCAGCCATCGCGGCGTTGCGATTGGTGGCGGCAAGCGAGAGCGGCGTTACGCCGTAGCGGTTGGGAGTGCTAGCGTTCGGCGCCCGCGCGCAGCAACATTTGCGCGGTGCCGAGATCGTCGTTATAGACGGCCCATTCCAGCGGCGTGGTTCCGTCGGCATCGGGAAGATTCACATCGGCGTGCGTCTTTAAAAGATGCCGCACCTGTTCCTGATCCCCGGACTGCACCGCGTCAGACAGCGTACCGGCGAACACGAGACCGGCCGATGCAATCGCGACCAGCGCCGCCCTAGACCAGGACATCGGTTTTTCCGGTGCTGTCGCCGAAGCGATCCATCGGCTTGCCGAACTTCTCCGCCACGTTCAACCAGAAGTTTCCAACCGGCGTACGCGTGGGCAATTCGATGTGCCGGTGCCCCTTGCCAACTCCTCCGCCGATGGCCACCACGGGCAGCGGGTCGGTGGCGTGGACGTTCGAATCGGCCATGCCCGCGCCATACACGAGGAACGAATGATCGAGCAAGCTGCCGTCGCCATCCGGAGTGGATCGCAATTTCTCCAGGAATTTGGCGTACATTCCGACGTAGTAGGTGTTGATCTTGACGCACTGCGCCATCTTCACCGGATTGTTCTGGTGATGCGAAACCGAATGATGCTGCTCGGTGACGCCGATCTGCGGATAGGTGCGCTGGCTCAGTTCGCGCGACATCATGAACGTGAAGACGCGCGTGGTGTCGGACTGATAGGCCACGGCCAGCAGATCGAACAGAATCGCGACGTGTTCGTCGAAGGAATCGGGAATGCCGATGGGCGCGTCCGGCGTATCCACCTGCGTGGCGCCGCGCGCTTCCTGCCGCTGGATGCGGCGCTCGATTTCGCGGAGATTGTCCAGATAATCGGTCAGCCGCGTGCGATCGCGCGCGCCCAGGCCGCTGTCCGATGCCGCTCGCTTCCTCGGCCACCGAATCCAGAATGCTGCGCTCGTTCTGCGATGCGCGCCTGGCGCTCGGCGGCCGTGCCCGCGGCGCCGAACAGCCGCTCGAAAACCGCGCGCGGATTGATCTCCATGGGCAGCGGCGTGGTCGGCGAGCTCCAGGAAATGGTGTTCAAGTACGCGCAGCTAAAGCCGGGCGAGCAGCCGCCGACGTAGCCGGTGAAATCCTCGGTGGCCACTTCGAGCGAAGGCAGCGGCGTGTCCTGGCCGATCTGCTGCGCCACCACCTGGTCGATGGTGGTGTTGGCGTGTACGTCTTCGGCTTCGGTGCGCTTGGGCCAGACGCCGGTCAAAAATCCCGCGGCGCTGACCGCGTGATCGCCGAACTGGCTGCCCGGGATGCGAGCGCGTGAGGTTCGTCACCACGATCAGCGAGTCTTTGAACGGCTCCAGCGGCTTCAGAATCGGCGTGAACTCGAAACCCGCTGCCGGCCGTCTTGGGCGTGAGCTGCTGCATGATGGCGCCGTTCGGGAAATAAACCGCGCCAAATCGCATCCTGGGCTTCGCGTCGGCTTTGGCCAGCGGCACGAACGCGGGCAGCATGGCATCCAGCAGCGGCAGCGCAACCGCCGCGCCCGCGCCGCGCAAGATGGTCCGCCGGGAGAGCGATTTCTTGGTGAGGAACATGCCTATCTTTCCTTCTCCTTCCGGTTTTCAGCCGTCCGTATCGGCCGGCGGCCTCGCCGTGTTGGCCGCCGTCCGCATTTGAAACGGCGTGCTGTGGACAATGCCCAGAACGATGGCCGAGAATCGGTAGTTGTCGCGCGACGCGTCGCGCAGAATCGCGCGCACCGCCGGCATGTCGCGATAATCCAGGCCGCGGCCCAGCGCGTAAATCATCAGCTTCCGGGTCAGCGTTCCGGCGAACATATCCGGACGGCTGACCAGCGCATTGCGCAGCGTACCACGCCGTCAATCTTGGTGCCGTCGGCCAGCACGCCCGAGGCGTCGATCGGGTTGGCCGGCATCCGTCGCTGCGCCAGGCGCCCACGGCGTCGAAATTCTCCATCGCGAAGCCGATCGAGTCCATCGTCTTGTGGCAGCTCGCGCAAACCGGATTGGCGCGATGCTCGGCCATCTGCTCGCGCATGGTCTGCGGCTTCTGCCCTTGCTGATTCCCTTTGAGCGGCGGAACATCGGGCGGAGGCGGCGGCACGGGTGTGCCCAGAATATTTTCGAGAATCCACTTGCCGCGCACCACCGGCGAGGTCCGCTCGGCGTGCGAAGTCAGGGCGAGAATGCTCCCTTGTCCCAGCAAGCCCGCGCCGCGCATCGTCGGTAATCGCGACGCGGCGGAAGCGGCTGCCGTAGATGTTCGGGAATTCCGTAATGGCGCGCCAGGCGTTCGTTGACGAAGGTGTAGTCGGCCGTCAGCAGATCCAGCACGCTGCGGTCTTCCTGCACGACGCTTTCAAACAACAGCTCCGTCTCGCGCCGGAACGACTGGCGCAGGTTGTCGTCGAAATCGGGGAACAGATCCGAATTGGGCTGCACGTTGCGCAGATTTCGAAGCTGCAGCCACTGGCCGGCGAAGTTGGAGACCAGCGCTTCCGACTTTCGGATCGGCCAGCATGCGGCGCACTTCACGGTCGAGTACGGCCGGATCGCTGCAGCTTGCCTTCGCTCGCCAGATGCAGCAGTTGATCGTCGGGAATGCTGCTCCACAGGAAGAACGAAAGGCGCGAGGCCAGTTCGAAGTCGTTGAGGCGATAGTTTTTGCCGGCTACCGCGTCCGCCGGGATCGCGCTCGACGCGGAACAGGAACTTCGGGCTGGCCAGGACCCGTTCGAGCGCCAGTTCGATTCCGCTTTCGAAGCCGCCGTCGCGCTTGCCGGACTGATAGAAAGTCAGCAGCGTCTGCAAGTCGGCGTCGCTCACCGGTTCCCGATACGCGCGCCGCGCCAGCGTGGAAAGAATCTGCCGGGCGCAAGCTTCGTCGCTGAGGCGGGCGCCCGGGATGACAAACAAAAATTCGCTGCCGGCTGGGCGTGTCGCCCGCGGCACCGACGGCATGGAATGGCCCGCTAACGGTCAGCGATTGCAGATGCGGCGAACCGGACCAATCGAAATTATCCACGGAACTGCGCAGGTACGGCTGCAAGCGCGCGGGCTCCACGGCGTCGGGATCGGCCAGGAACGCCACGGTCACCACGTGCGGCCCGGCCTTTACCGGAACACGCACGCGCAGCCGCGCATCCACGGCGTCGCCGGTGTCGGTGGGCTTTTCAAACAGCGCAGCCAGATCTTCCGCGCCGCCGATGGAGGCCAGATGAATCCGCTTGCCGTCCATCGCAATCTCCACCTGATGCGGCGATTCCAGGCCGCGCATGATATTCAGATTGGTCCGAAATAGTTTGGCCTGGAACGTATACTCGCCGTCGAGCGGGAAGTTGTAGCGGACCACAGTTCCGCCCACGGTGCCGAGCGGCAGCCCGTTGACGTGCTCGTCCTGCGAAAGATCCTGCCGGATGCGCCACGTTTCGCTGCCGGGCACGATGTTCGGATCGCCCACGGCCAGCGCGCCGATCTTCAGCGCGGCATCGAGGTAATGTTCCTGCAAGGACGGGAGACAAGCCCAAGGCGTCGGAGACATTGTCAAACCCGTACGCCGAATCGTCAGGCGGAAGCAGGGCAGCGGGGTCAATGTCCAGCGCCAGCAGGTCCCGAATGGCGTTGGCATATTCGGCGCGATTCAGACGGTGCAGGATGGGCCTGCCGGCATACGGTTCGCGAAGCCTGATCAATCTGCGTTTCGAGCCAACTCGCCAAGCCATTGTACGTTGCCAAGTCCGGGCGCGGCATGCCCGGCGGCGGCATCGTGCCGGCGCGCAATTTGCCGATCACTTTTTCCCAGACGTCGGCGTGTGCCGGGACGGCGCCAAGGTCCATGGTGTCCAGCGTGAGCCCACCGGTCTTGAGGCGCTGGTTGTGACAGGTGACACAATATTTGTCGAGGACCGCGCGGTAGGGCGGGTCGCCGAATATAAAACTTGCGGAAAGCAGCCAAAGCCCGATCACGAGACCTTGCTTAACCATCTCTTCGAAGTCTACCCCAAGTTGCATGCAAGTGGCTGATGGGGTGCCGCTGACGAGGGGTGCTGTCCCCCCCTTTGGTCAGCAGATGCTAAGGTTTATGCGAGTTTCCAGGCACAACGGAAGATGGCCGCGCCGGCGGACGCGCAGCATCGGTGCAGGCTGCTTATCACCAAATGTGATAGACCGCCAACTCTCCACCAATTCGGCGCCAACGGGCAGAATGAGCCTGGATCTGGCCGCGAGCGATCCGAGGTGCCAGAATTGCTCGATGTCATGTTCACCAGGCGGCCCGTGCACGTGATCGGTGATGAGAAAAGCGCCGGGCTTCTGAAACTCAACGCGCCGGCGGTGCGTGAAGCCCTGGTAACGGCATTGGGCGTCGAGAACGTCGCGATCGGAATCGGATTGCCAGTTCAGGATGGCGACTTCCGGCGGGTTGTTCCACCGGAAAGGGCCGGCCATAACTCCTTGATCGAGGCCATCGATGCGGATGGTATTGTGCGCTTCTGAACTGCGAAACCAATCGCGCCATGCAGGATCACCGGTATAGGTGTAGGTGCCCGGATCGATCAAGATTTCTTCTTCACCCGAGCTCACGATGATACTCAAGGTGTCGGAATGGCTGTGTCCGCAATGCAGCGCGCCGAAAGGGCCGGCATCCACCAAAGCGTGCGTGGCGCCGCAAGTCATTACAGCGATGCCGGCGTCGGGAAACAGCCGCGATTCCTGCTTCCCTGCCCCGGATGGGCGTTGTATTGGACCCAGCGGCAAATGCCCGCCGTCGTCATCCCCCAGCATCGGCGCGCGCTGCAGAGGTCCGGAGACTGCATGCAAAAACTCGGCCATCCGGTCCAACTTCGCGAGGTACCTGGGCCGGGGCGCGCCAGAATCGCGTGCAAAACAAACATGTCGAGCAAATAGCCCTGATAGTACATCGATTGCTCAAAGCTGCTGCCATCGGGGCGGATTTGCAGGTCCATCTGTTCGCGCATGACGCGGGCGCCCACTTGTTCCCATTTCGCAGCCCGCCGTTGTCCCGCAAAAAATAATCCTAAGGCATGCAACGCCAATGCCTCGCCCACCAAATGGTTGTTCGGCGAGAAATAGAACGAGAGGTTATTCGCCAGGTGGCAACCATGTAGGTACAACATATGGAGCCATCGAGCACGAAACGGGGACGGCATCTCGGGGCCAACCAGGTGGTAAACCCAGATCCAGGACAACGCGCGAAACGCCACTTCGAGCGCGCTGGCCCAGTTGGTTCCGCGATGAAACGGATTATCGGCGATCCAGCTTTCGAGTTGCGCGCGGATTTCATCCAGGTACCGCGCGTCGCCAGTCAACCCATACGCCCGCGCCAGCACCGGCAGGTGCTGATGCCGGTTCAATTCCCAGATCACTTTGTGGTCGCCCGAGCGCGCGCTGTTGAGGTATGGAATGCGGCGAAAGTAAACGAGGCCGGTTTCAATGCCGCGAAGATAATCGCGCCGCCAGCGGATCTCGCGCCCGGTATCGATGGTCATTCCGAAAACTGGGAACTGGTGGCTCTGGATTTGATTCGCCAAATCGATGGTTTGCTGGGCGCTCTCGCTGCCGGCGAGTTCAGTGGCCACCGGCAACGGCAACCGGGGCGCGAAGCCGGCGTGCGATGCGGGATTGGGAGGTAGCGCGATGAGAATCACGTTCACCAGTTCCTGCCAGGCTCGGGAAAACAAGTTCACACCTCTATGTGCGGAATAGCCGGATATTTTCTGCGGTCTTCGGACGCCGATTTGTCGCAAGTCCAGGCGATGTGCGACGAGATCCGGCATCGCGGCCCTGATGACGAGGGCTACCGGATTGACGGGCGCATGGGCATGGGCATGCGGCGCCTCAGCATCATCGATCTGGCCATGGGCCGGCAACCCATCGCGAACGAAGACGGAACCGTGTGGGTGGTGTTCAACGGCGAGATCTACAATTATCGCGACCTGCGCGCTTCCCTGCGATGCAGCGGACACCGGTTCCGCACGCAAAGCGATACGGAGGTGCTGGTTCACCTGTACGAAGAGGAAGGCGTGGCAGGTATTGAGCGCCTGCGCGGGATGTTTGCCTGCGCAATTTGGGATTCGCGCCAGCGGTCGCTGATGCTGGTGCGGGACCGGTTCGGGAAGAAACCGCTGTACTACGCCACGCTTCCCGGAGGTTTGTATTTTGGAAGCGAGCTGAAGTGCCTGCGCGCCGCCGGGGTTCCGCTCGAACACGACCGCGAGGCGCTCCAGCTCTATTTCCTGCTGGGCTACATTCCCGATCCCTGGACGCCCTACCTGGCTATTCGGAAGCTCGCGCCAGGCGGATGGCTGCGCTGTAACGCTGACGGCCGGATCGAGGAAGGCCGCTACTGGACACTTACCCGCGCCGGCCGAACAGGCGCCTGCCGGGCTTCAGCGAATTCGGACGCTTGCGGCTATGTTCGGAAGGTGTTCGACCAAGCCGTCAAAATGCGGCTGATCTCCGACGTTCCGCTGGGCGCCTTTCTGAGCGGCGGCATCGATTCCACTTCCGTGGTCGCGTCCATGGCGCTGCAGAGCCCGCAGCCGGTCAAAACATTTTCGATCGGATTTGAGGAACCGGGGTTTAACGAGCTGCCGCTCGCCGCGGCGCTGGCGAGAAAGTACGGGACCGAGCATCATGACATGATCGTGCGGCCGGATTCGGTGGAGCTGGTCGCGAAGCTGGTGCGGCACTTCGACGAGCCTTTTGGCGATTCCTCCGCGATTCCCACCTATCTGGTTTCCGGAGTTCGCGGCGCGGCACGTCAAAGTGGCGCTCACCGGCGACGGCGGCGACGAGCTGTTCGCCGGTTACGAGAGCTTTCTCGACATCGAGCGGCTGCGGTGGCTGGATCACGTTCCCTCCCTGCTGCGGGCGCTGATCTCGCGCATCGCCGACCGGCTGCCCTATTCGACCTACGGAAAAAACTATCTCCGCATGATCAGCCGGCCCATCGGCGCTGGAACGCTATTTCGAAAGCGCGTCACCGCACTATCTTTCTGCAGCGCCTGCTCGCGCCAGAGTGGATGCCGCCCGCCGACGCAGCCTTCCTCACGCGCAAGATCGCGCACTGCCTTGCTGGCCGAAAGTGCGGATGCGCTCACGCAAGCGCTCTATTTCGAAGCCACCGCCAAGCTCACCGGCGACATGCTGGTGAAGGTGGATCGCATGTCGATGGCGAATTCGCTCGAAGTCCGCTGCCCGATGCTCGATCACGAACTCGCGGAACTGGCGGCGCGCATCCCGCATGCCTGGAAGCTGAAAAACGGCCGCGGAAAAGACATCTTCATTCGCGCCGTGGGACATCGCCTGCCGCCGGAGCTGCTTGAATCAGCCCAAGCGCGGGTTCGGCGTGCCGCTCGCGAGCTGGTTCCGCGGCTCGCTCAGAAGCTTCGTCTGGGACCATCTCACCAGCCGGGCCTTTTTCGACCGGCGGCATCGTTTCACCCGAGTTCGTGACGCATCTGCTCGAAGAGCACGATCGCGGCCGCCGGGACAATCATCATCACCTCTGGAAGCTGCTGATGCTGGAATTGTGGTTCCAGGAAGATAGCAGACAGCGAACGGCGGCGGCACCCGCCGGAGGCTTGCGCAGTCTAAGTTTATGCTTGCAGAGTCAATTTTCTGGATCGCCATCTCGATACCGTTGTACGCGTTTGCGGGGTACCCGTTGGTGCTCGCCGGCCTGCGCCTGGTGATTCGCCGGGAAGTACGAAAGGCTCCGATCTGGCCGCTGGTATCGCTGCTGATTCCCGCCTACAACGAGGCTCGCGTGATGGCGCGGAAGCTCGAAAATTCGCTCACGCTGGACTATCCCGCGGATCGCATCGAAATCGTGGTGGTTTCCGACGGCTCATCCGATGCGACTGTGGACATCGCACGGTCCATGGGCGGCGTGCGTGTCCTGGCGCTTGAGAAAAATCGCGGCAAAGTAGCCGCCCTCAATGCGGCAGTGCCGAGGCCTGCGCGGCGAGATCATCGTCTTTTCGGACGCTTCCGCCATCCTGCCGCCTGATTCGGTGCGCCGGCTGGTGGAGAATTTCGCCGATCCATCTGTGGGCGCTGTAAGCGGGCGCTACCGGGTCATCAAACCGAACGAAGTAAACATCGGCGTTTCCGAAGACCTGTATTGGAAATACGAGGCGTTCCTTAAAATTCACGAGTCGCACCTGGCCTCCACGCTGGGCGCGCATGGCCATCTCCATGCCATCCGCCGGGAGCTGTATCCCTTCCCGCCCGCCGAAACAATTAACGACGATTACGTCATTCCGCTATCAGTGCTCAGCCGGGGTTTTCGAGCCGTATACGAACCTTCGGCCGAGGTTTTTGAAGAAGCACGGGAGATGACCGGATTCGGACGGCGCGTCCGGATTGTCGCGGGCAATCTCCAGCAACTTCGGCATCTGAAGCAATTCCTTCAGCCGTTCCAGCCGCTGCCCCTGTTCTTCTTTCTGTCGCACAAAGCGGTCCGGCTGCTGGTCCCTTTCGCGATGCTCGCGGCGGTCGCCGCGAATCTTTTCCTGTTGGAATCGCCAGCTTACCGGATGCTCTTCGGCGCACAGTTAGTGTTCTATTTGCTGGCCGCTTTTGGCCTGACTGGCCTCCTCCGGCCCAGAGCGCTCCGGCTCCCGTTCTACTTCTGCATGGTAAACAGCGCGGCCTTTTTCGGGCTGTACCACGCGCTGACGCGCCGAAGAGGCATGGCCTGGAAATGACCGTGTCCAAGTTGACACGTCGTGTCTATCAGCACACGCGCCTAAAGGAGCCAACAGCAATTAAATCAGATATTTACATTTCGGTGGGTCGCCTGCATTCTGCTTCTGCCAAGAGGAGAAAAGGCGATGCAGGCAATCAAATTTTTCGCGATCCTGATGGCGGCCGCAAGCGAGATGGCGGCGGAAAGCGCACCGTCACGGAGGCTGATCGTGAACATTCCCGCGCGCAAAATCGTGCTGGTGGAGGACGGGAAAGTGGTGAAAATGTATTCGGTGGCGGTGGGCAAACAGAGCACGCCTAGTCCCAGCGGTACGTTCCATATCGCGAGCCACGTCGTGAACCCCACCTACACCCATGACGGCAAGGTGGTGCGGCCCGGTCCGGGGAATCCGGTGGGCACGCGCTGGATGAGCCTCGGCTACAAAGGCTACGGCATCCACGGCACGAATCATCCGGAATCCATCGGCCACGCGGCGTCGCACGGCTGCATCCGGCTCCGAAATCACGATGCAGAGGAATTGTTTCAACTGGTCCATGTGGGCGACGAAGTGGATCTGGTCGCCAACCCAACTCCCGACGAAGCCATTCTCTTTGAGGAAAGCCATGCGGACAATCTACAGGCGAAGGCCGTGGCAGCCGATGGAAGAAGCGTTGGAGGGCTGCAATGACGATGCTGAGCGCGCTCGGCGGGTTCGCGGAAATGGTGCTGGGTTTGGCCTTCAGCCTGGGATGCGCCCTGCTTCTCGGATTCGCTTGCCTCCGGCTTCTGCTTAGCCTGATGACGCGCCAACAGCTCCGTGTGGCCCACGATCATAATGGAATTAGTGCTCCGACCGATGTTGGCTCTCTGCTTTGGCTCGGTGCTGCTGTGGCCGGTGCAAGCGGTAGCGCAGACACCCCAACAGGCGATGGCTCAGACAGCGGCGCAACTGGCAGCCCGTACCTCCTCCCTGCTGCCGCGCCGCGCAACCGTTTCCGCTCGAATTGCAAACCCTGACGCCGATTCCGAGCGCGGAGTGGTCGAGCTTCCGCAGCCTGTTGCAGGACGAATTGCGCAAGGCGGGCGTGGAGACGGCTGGAGCGGAACCAGCGGCGACGCCGCCTGACGCGGGCTCGCCTGCACGCGTCCGCGTGACAGTGTCTGAGGATGCCCGCGGCTTGCTCCTGGTGGCCGAAGTTTTCGCCGGGGACAATCGGCAGATCGCGATAGTGCCGTGGAACGTGCCTCCCTCCGCGCCGGCCAAACCACGCATTACCATCACCAAGAAGCTTCTTTGGGCCCAGACCGAGCCCATACTCGACATCCTGTTGTTAGACTCGGATTCGCAGATGTTAATCCTAACCACGGAAGCAGTGGCCAGCTATCGCCTGATGGGGGATAAGTGGATGCCGTCCGGTTCAGCTTCGCTGGTCCTGCCCCGCCCGCTGCCGCGCGACCCGCGAGGGCGGCTCGCGATCGCACCCGACGGTTTTCGAGCGTACTTGCCGGGATCCACTTGTAACGGAGCCCTCCAACCCCAATTCAGGATCGCTTGCGCGCCGGGGAATGAGAATTGGCCTGACGGCGAGGGCCGCTGGGTGACGGATCGAAATCTGCTGGAATCCGATGCCGCGCGCACTCCGTTCTACAGCGCCGCGGACAGCCTGTTTGCGGCCTCGGACGGCCGTGTGCTGGACCGCGCCGGGCAGCCCGTCGCAGGCGCGGAAGGCTGGGGCAGCGACATCGCGGGCGTCGCGGATCCTTGCGGGCCTGGATCCGCGATCATCGCGAGCAGCGCCAACAACGAGCGCGAAGAAGTTCGCGTATACGAAATTACGAACGGCCAAGCCACCCCCGCAAGCGAAGCCATGCCATTGCCCGGGCCCGTCACCGCGCTGTGGCCGGACGAATCGAGCGGCCAACTTCCCGCCCGTGCGACGCTGGTGGTTCGGAACTCGCAAACTGGACAATATGAGGCTTCCCGGTCTGGGCCTGGCTTGCACTGAGTAGCCTCCTCGTCTCAATTTCTCTCGCGGGAGCGGTGCGTCCACGCTACGGCGGAACTCTGACCGTCGAACTGTCCAGCGCTTGGGCCACCATCGACTCCGGCGGCGTCCAGGCCGCACTCTCAGCTCCCATCGCCGAGACCCTGGTGCGCGTCAACTCGCGCGGCGAAATAGAGCCGGTGCTGGCCGTCGCCTGGCAACACGATCCGGATTTTAAGCGCTGGCGATTCTCGCTGCGCCCGAAGGTCATGTTCCATGACGGAGAGCCGCTCACCGGTGCGAGCGCTGAACCTTCGCTGCGCGCGGCATTGAAGCAAAAGTATGGCGAGGTTTCGATCGAGGCGGGAGGACAGGCGCTGGTGGTGGAATCCGAGCACGCCATGCCGGAGCTGCTCGATGTACTCGCCTTGCCGGATGCCGCAATCTCGCGCAAGAGCGATGCCGATCCTTTGATCGGAACCGGGCCATTTCGCGTCACCGCTTGGGAGCCGGGGCGGCGCTTGACGCTGGCGGCGTTCGACGATTACTGGGGCGCGCGGCCATATCTGGATGCGGTGCAGATCGAGTTTGGCGCCGGACGCGAGCACGCCGATCTGTTCGATATCCCGCCTGGGCCCGCCGCGGCGCATCCTTCCCGAAGACTTGAGCACGTGGTCGTCTTCGCCGCGCACTCTGGTGGCGATCACGTCCACGAACGCCGATCCGGCGCTGGTTCAGGCGCTGGCGCTCGCCATCGACCGCGCGCCCATCGCCAATGTGCTGGCGCAGCACAAGGGCGAAGCGGCGTTCGGTTTGCTTCCGCAGTGGCTCAGCGGGTACGAGTTCCTGTTTCATGCCACACCGGACGCGAACCGCGCCAGGCAGCTGGTCTCGGCAGTCCGGGCAAAGATGCTCACCCTGAGCTATCCGCCGAACGATCTGTTCCTGCGATCGGTGGCCGAGCGCGTGGCGTTGAACGCCCGCGACGCCGGGATCACGATCCAGCCCACCTCTGGCGGGAATGGCAATCTGCGATTGCTGGAATGGCCGCTCGAATCCACCGACGCCGCTCATGAGCTCCAGCGCATCGCCGAACGAATCGGAGCGGCCGATCGAGCCAGACAGCTTGATCCCTCCGATGCCGCAAGCTTGGTACGAGCTCGAACGATCTCTGCTCGAGGACCATCGCATCATCCCGCTCGTTTACCTGCGCGAGACGTACGGTATCGCGCCCCGGGTTCATTTCCAGCTGCGTCCCTCCGACCCGTTCGCTCTGCATCTGGAAGACGCGTGGGTGGAGAAGTGAGCTTCCAGTGAGCTTTCGAACCAAAGTTTTCTTGAGCATCACCGCCACCGTGGTTCTCGCGGTGTGGGTGGTCGCGGCGGTGGTCTCGACGCTGGTCACGCAATCCTTCGAGCGGCGCGACTCGCAGCGCACTGCGTCTTTAGTCAGCCAATTACAGCGCGAGTTCGACCGGCGAGGCGCCGACGTGGCGCGGCGCGTCCAAGCTGTCGCGGACTCCGATGCGGTGCAGCGCCTGGCCGTGAATCTCGGCGGCCAATTGGACACCTCGCAGTATTACGCGCAGGCCCAGACCCTGGCGCAAGAGCAGTCGCTCGATTTCCTGGAGCTGGTGGGGCCGGACGGCGCCATCATCAGCTCGGCCGAATGGCCGGCGCGATTCGGATACAAAGAGGACTGGCTGGCGCAGCCGCGTGGATTGGAAAGCGCAAGGAGTGTTCCTGAAGAAGGAAGATCTGGCGGATGGACCGGCGCTGGGTTTGATCACCGTTCGCACTGTGACAGCCGGAGACAAGACGTTGTATGTCGCCGGAGGCCAGCGGCTGGACAAGGAGTTTCTGAACTCGCTGCCTGCCACCGATGGCATGCGCTTCCAGCTTTACCGCAATTTCGAGCCGCTGCCTTCGCCCGAAAGTTTGGGATCGAAGCTCGCGGCCGGCTTGGTGGAAGAGGTGCGGCGGCAGCCCCGCGCAACTCACGCGCGTCGATGACGCAGCCACCATCACGGCCATTCCGCTGCGGGGACGCGACCACCAATTGCTTGCGATATTGCTGGTGGAAAACTCGCGCGCGGAGCTGGCGAGTCTCAGAAGATACATCCAGGGAACGGCGCGGGATCGTGGGCGGCGCGTGCGTCCTGTTGGGGCTGATGCTGAGTTTCTGGACCGCTTCACGCGTCACGCGTCCGTTGCGCGCCTTGGCATCCAGCGTGCGAGAAGTGGCGCTGGGCAAGTGGGACACGCGAGCCACCGTTTCGTCGTCCGATGAAGTCGGACAATTGGCGCGAAATTTCAACGGTATGACCGAGCAGTTGGTGGAACAGCGCGATCGCATGATCCAAGCCGAGCGCGTGGCCGCCTGGCGTGAGCTGGCGCGGAGGCTGGCTCACGAGCTGAAGAATCCGCTGTTCCCGCTTCAGATCACGATTGAGAATTTACAGCGGGCGAGGGAAACCTCTCCCGAACAATTCGACGAGGTGTTTCGCGAGAGCACCACGACGCTGCTGGCTGAATTGGGCCACTTGAAGACCATCATCGGGCGCTTCAGCGATTTCGCGAAGATGCCCGCGCCGCAGCTCGAGCCGGTGGACGTAAATCAAGTGGCGCGCCAGGTGATCCAGCTCTTCGAAGCGCAGCTCAAGAGCCCGGAACGGCCGCCCATCGAAACCAGATTGCAGCTCGACGCGAATCTGAGCGCGGTCCCCGCCGATCCCGAACAATTGCGCCGCGCTCTCAGCAACCTGGTACTGAACGCGCTGGATGCGATGCCACGGGGCGGCGCGCTGAGCATTCGAACGTCAAGCTACGACGGCAAGGTCGCGGTGGAGGTGTCGGACACAGGCGAAGGTCTGACGCCAGAAGAATGCGACCGTTTGTTCACGCCCTTATTACACCACCAAGCAACACGGTACCGGCCTCGGCTTAGCCATCGTGCAATCGGTGGTGAGCGATCATAAAGGCACCATCACGGTGCATAGCGAGCCTGGTAAAGGCACCACATTTCGGATCGAATTGAAGGCGAGCGCATGAGCAAATTGCTGCTGGTGGATGACGACGCAAATACGCTGGCATCGCTCGCGCGGGCGTTTCGGCTGGCGGGGCATGAGGCGGTGGTGTGCGATCAAGCCGATCGCGCGCTGGAACTGGCGAAGGCGCAGCGCTTCGACGTGATTCTCTCCGATGTCGTCATGCCGGGCAAGGACGGCCTCACGCTGCTGGCCGAATTGAAAGCGGCGGGCGTGGCGGCTCCGGTGGTAATGATCTCCGGGCAAGCCAGCATCGAGATGGCGGTGCGGGCGACGCGCCTGGGCGCGGTGGACTTTCTGGAAAAGCCGCTGTCCACCGAAAAGCTGCTCGTCACGGTCGAGAACATGGTGAAGCTGTCGCGCCTGGAAGAGGAGAACAAGCTGCTGCGCCAGCGCGCGGGCAAACAGGAATTGATCTGGAAATCGGCCGTGATGCAAAGCGTGATGGCGAAGGTGGAGCGCGTGGCTGCGAGCGAAACTCGCGTGGCGATTCTTGGCGAAACCGGCGCCGGCAAGGAGCTGATCGCGCGCACGCTGCATGAGAAAAGCCAGCGCCGCAATGGCCCGTTCGTTACGCTCAACTGCGCGGCGATTCCCGCCGAGCTGATCGAATCCGAGCTGTTCGGCCATGAGAAAGGCGCGTTCACCGGAGCGGCCACGCGCCACGCCGGCAAGTTCGAGCAAGCGCACGGCGGGACGCTTTTCTTGGATGAGATCGGCGACATGCCTCCGCTGATGCAGGCCAAACTGTTGCGCGTTCTGGAGCAGAAGGAAGTGGAGCGGGTGGGCGGCGACCGGCCCATCGCGGTGGACGTTCGCGTGATCGTGGCCACGCACCGCAATCTCGACGAACTGGTGCGCAAAGGGGAATTTCGCCAGGATCTGTATCATCGCGTCTTTGTTTTCCCGATTGTCCTGCCGCCGCTGCGCGAGCGCCGCGAGGATATCCGGCTGCTGGTGGATTTCTTCGCGCAAGCCGTCGCGGAACAGAATGATTGGAAACCGCGCGAAATCGCGCCGGAGGCGTATGCGGAATTGGAGCGGTACGCGTGGCCGGGCAACGTGCGCGAACTGCGGAATGTTGTCGAGAGGCTCCTGCTGCTGACGGACGACCGCGTGGACGCCGCCACCGCGCGGCTGGCGCTGCCGTTCGATTCAACCGCGGCTCCGCCTCCTTCCGGCAGCGGCCTTTTGTCGGAGCGAATGGACGCTCACGAGCGCGAGATCATCCTGGCCGAACTGAAGAAACACAATTACAAAATGTCGGACACCGCTAAGGCGCTGGGGCTGGAGCGCAGCCATCTTTACAAGAAGTGCCAGCAGTTGGGCATCGAGCATCGCAGCGCGGCGGGTTGAGCATTCCTCCCACATTCTTCGGATCTGCCAGATTTGTTATTATTGGCAGCATGGAAGTATTTACCGTGAAGCTCGATGGCTCGGGAAGGATACTGGTCCCCGCCAAGGTTCGCAAGCATCTGAAGCTGCGCAAGGGCTCCGAACTGATCGGCAGCTTGGACAAACAGCAGCTCGTGCTCAATACTCGCGCCGAGGCTCTGCGGCGTGCGCAGGAGTATTTTTCACAGTTTCGGCCGAAGGGGACCCTCTGGTCGGAGGAAATAATCCGGGATCGCCGCAAGGAAGCGCGCCGTGAACGTAAGGGCTGAATATGTTCTAGATTCTTCGGCTCTCCTGGCCGTACTGGGCCTGGAACCCGGCTACGAGCGCGTCAAGGAACTGATGGAAAAATCGGCAGTGAGCGCAGTCAATCTTGCCGAGACGGTAAACAAACTGGCACACGAAACGCCTTCGGTGGAAGTGGCGCAAGAGTTTTTGGCGCAGTTGGAGCTCACGGTAGTCGATTGGTCCGAAGCTATGGCATATCGGAGCGCGGAGTTTACTCAGTTCAACAAATCGCACGGGCTCTCTCTGGGCGACCGGGCTTGCCTCACGCTGGCGAAACAGCTGCGCGCCACCGCTGTCACCTCCGACCGGACCTGGCGCCGCGTGCCATCGCTCGGCGTCCGTATAATGATCTTTCGATGAGAATCGGCGTCTTCACCGCACTGCTGAGCAAGCTCCCGCTGGTCCAGGTTCTCGAAAAACTGGACAGCCTGGATATACACACCGTGGAACTGGGCACCGGCAACTATCCCGGCGATCCGCATTGTCCGCTTTCCATGCTCACCGATCGCGCACGCCTTGCGCGATTTCAAGTTGAAACTGGAAGACCGCGGATTTTCCATCAGCGCGCTGAGCTGCCATGGAAATCCGCTGCATCCCAACGCGGCCCTCGCCAAAGCTTTCCAGGAGACCAGCCGCAAGACCGTGCGCCTGGCCGAAAAACTGGGCGTGCCCGTGGTGATCGATTTTTCCGGTTGCCCGGGCGATAGCAATAACGCCAAATATCCGAACTGGATCACCTGTCCGTGGCCGCCTGAATATCTGGAGGCTCTGGAATGGCAGTGGGAGAAGAAGGTGGCGCCATTTTGGACGCGGCACGCCCAGTTCGCCCAGGACCACGGCGTAAAGATCGCCATCGAAATGCATCCCGGCTTCGTCGCCTATAGCCCGGAGACGCTGCTGAAACTGCGCTCGATCGCGGGCCCGAGCATCGGATGCAACTACGATCCCAGCCATATGTTCTGGCAGGGCATCGATCCGATTGCGGCGATTCGCGTGTTAGGCGATTCCATTTTTCACGTGCACGCCAAGGACACGCAGATGTACGCGGCCAATCTTCCGAAGGCCGGGGTGCTCGACACCAAAAAGTACACCGATGAACGGAACCGCTCCTGGATTTTTCGGACCGTCGGCTACGGGCATGATTCCGGCTGGTGGAAGGAGTTCATCTCCACGCTGCGGATGTTCGGGTACGACTATGTGCTCTCCATCGAGCACGAGGACTCCTTGATGTCGCCGGAAGAAGGACTCGCCAAGGCTGCCGGATTCCTGAACGGGATCGCGATCCAAGAAAAACCGGCCCAAGCCTGGTGGGTTTAAGCCCGGCGCCGCGGCCGATCGCCCGACAAATTGCGAAACTTCGCCGGCGTCATGCCCCAGTGCTTCTTGAAGAGAGCGCAAAAATGGCTTTGATCGGAGAACCCGCAGGTGCTCGCAATCTCTGCCAAAGGAAGTTCCGAGTTCGATAAAAGCTCGGAGGCATGCTCGATGCGCCGCTTGCGAATGTATTCTCCGATAGTCATGCGATAGTGCTTGTGAAACTCGCGTGACAGATGCACCGGGTGCACTTCCGCGATGGCCGCCAGGGCCGCAAGACCGGGCGATTCCAGATAGGAATCTTCCAAGCATTCGCGCACCCGTCGGAGCCAGTTCGGCGCATTCGATCCGTGAAGCTCATCGGAAGAGCGCGCACTTTCGGCCAGCATCTCAAGCAGCACGCCTTCCATGGCCAGCGGCGCGATATCGTCTTGCGCCAGGAACTCTTGCATCATCCGATTGGCGAGCCAGGAGGACAGCGCTCCTGAGATTTCACGCGGCTCGGAAAGACACCGCGCATGCTCCCCGCCCAGCCGCTCGATCGCCGGCGCCTCAATCTTCACTCGCAGCAGGCGGACTGCGGTGGCGAATTGGTTCTCGTGGCGCTCGCCCGCCGGCAAAAGATGCAATGCACCCTCGTCCCATTGGAACTCACGCTCGGCATGTTTCTCATAGTAGTTTCCGGACAGAACCAGGGTGAGATAAGGGTTAGCGTGGCAATGCCGCGGCAGCGATACTCCTTCCGCATACAGTGCTTCGCTCAGAGAAAATCCCGCGATGTCCCGGCGGCGTATCGTGCTTCCAGCGGTATCGGTCACCGGACAAGGACTCGGCGCAACAACCGGCTCACTCGCACTCATAAAACTCTGTACGCATCGAGGGACGATTTGGTTTGCGAAAATTGAGCTTCTCGCGTGCGATTCCCACGGACGGACACCGCTTCCCAAAAGCGAACGCGGGATGCGGGTGATCAGGAACCGACAGCTCTACTTGAATTCAGGGCTGCTGCCGTTGGCAGGTTCGGCCGACCAATTCTGATGAATGATCATGTTCTGGTCGCTGAAAAACGTGCGCCGGCCCGAGGTGTTGTACACCTTGGGATTCGCGTTCAGCGTGTAGCCGGAAGGCGTCGCGGTCAGAGTGAAAACGTATCCGTCCTTCTCCCCCGCTGAAAGCGTGGCGGGAATCAGGTCGGCAGCCTGGGGACCGGGTCCGCCGCTGGCAGGCGGGCCAAGCTCGGCTAGCGTGGTTGCAAACCTCTGGAACTGCGACATGTATTGGGTCTGCATGGTGTTGATGGTCTGCATCTCGCGAATCACCGCCATCTCATTGGCGTTCATGCGCGCGCTGCCCAGTTTGGGAACGGCGATCGCGAGAATAATCAAGATGATCGCAATCACGATCAGAAGCTCGATCAGCGAGAAGCCGCGCCGAGCGGCGTTTGCGAAGCTGCTCCATGACATCAATTATGACGCGAAATCGAGGCCCGGCGTGCAGGATCGTTTGCTAAAGCCAGGGCCCCCAGCACCCCGGCCCGCCGCCCCAGTTTGGGAGCGAGGATTTCGGGAGGCTCCAGATATCCATTCAGCAGCCCGGCAACCCGAGTGCGGACTTTGGGATACAGCTCCTCGCGCTGCATGATGCCCCCGCCCAACAAGATACGCTCGGGCGAGAGTGTACACGTCCAGTTCGCGATGCCAAGCGCCAGGTACTCAGCTTCCAAGTCCCAAGCCGGATGGCCATCGGGAAGCAGATGCCCGGGTCGTCCCCAGCGCGCTTCGATGGCCGGACCTGCCGCCAGCCCCTCCAGACAATCGCCGTGATAAGGACAATTGCCTGGAAACGGATCGCGCGCATGATCGTGAGGGATACGAATATGGCCCATCTCGGGATGCAGCCGGCCATGCAACAGGCGGCCATCCAGGATCGCCCCTCCGCCCAAACCAGTACCAACGGTGACATAAACGAAGTTGCGTAAGCCGTGAGCGGCGCCCCAACGCGACTCAGCCAGCGCCGCCGCGTTTACGTCCGTGTCGAACGCAATCGGCGTCCCCAGCGCCCGGCCAACCGCGCCGGCGAAATCGAAGTTCCTCCAGGCCAGTTTTGGCGTGGAGGTGATGTACCCGAAAGTGGGCGATTCCGGATTCGGGTCGATGGGTCCGAAAGAAGCGATCCCAATGGCGGTAACGGGCGCGCGGGTCCGAAAGAAATCGACAACATGCGCGATAGTCTCCACGGGCGTGGTGGTGGGAAATTCGGCGAACTCTGCGTCCGCGGGGCCGCTGCCGGCCGCGCACACGAACTTCGATCCCCCAGCTTCGATTCCCCCTAGTCGCACCATGCATCCAGTTTACGGGGGCGAGCTCAAGACGGGCGACCGCCAGCGCCCGGAACAGCAACCGGGTACAATGAAGGCACGTCATGAAACTATCTGTATTTGCCAGTGTATTGGCCCTTTCCGGCTTCGCCGCCGTCGCGATTGCACAGCAACCCGCCACGGCTCCCCCGAAACCTGCTACTCCGGCGCCTCCGGTGCTTTCCCCGGTGACCGCTCCAGAGACGAATGTCGGACCTGAAGCCGTGGTTCTCACCGTCGGCGATCAGAAAATGACGCGCGCTCAATTCGAAGTGCTGTTGTCGGCCCTGGCTCAAAACGGACACCCCGCGGCCAGTCCAGGCCAAAAGCGGCAGGTGGCGGAACAATACGCCGAATTGGAAACGCATGGCTCAGGAAGCTCGCAAGCGCAAGCTGGACGAAAGCGCCGAAGTCAAACAGATGATGGCCATTCAAAGCGACAGCTTTCTGGCCAACACCCTGGCCAAGCACATCTCCGACGACACCCACTTCACCGAACTCGATCTTCGTTCGTATTACGACGCCCACAAAAATGAATTCGAGGAAGCCAAGGGAAGCCACATCTTGATCCGCTTCAAAGGATCCAGTGTTCCTCTGAAGCCGAACGAGAAGGATCTCACTCCACGACGAAGCGCTGGCCAAGGCCGCAGAGCCTTCGCAAGCAAGATCCTGGCGGGCGCCGATTTCGCGACCTTGGCCAAGGCCGAATCCGACGATGCCGGCACCGGCGCAAAAGGCGGTGAACTGGGCACCTTCCGGCACGGCCAGATGGTGGCCCCGTTCGATCAGGCGGCGTTCGCTCTGCCCGTTGGCCAAGTCAGCGAGCCGGTCAAGACGCAGTTCGGCTATCACATCATCAAGATCACGGCGCGCACCGCAAAAACCTTCGACGAAGCCAAGCCGCAGATCGAAAAAGAGTTGAAGCCGAAGATGGCGAAAGAATCGCTGGAACAGATCAAGCAGCATACGGCCGTAACGCTGAACGAGTCCTACTTTGGTCCGGGCGGTCCCGCGGGACCCGGCAAGTAGCGAGTCCGATCGCACCCGCGCACTACCGCATTCGGTCATTGCATTCGATCCGCCCAGGCGAGGAAACGCGACAAATCGCGGCGGTGCTCCCACACGAATCGCCAGAAGTCGTCGAAATCCGATTTTGTCGGCAGGCATGCCCCAGTAGGTTTCCATGCGCCAGCGCAAGTAGGGGCTGCGCCAGGGACGGAGTCGATATCCTCGGCGGCGCGCCACAGGAAGGGCAGCATCAGCGCAGTTGGCTCAGAGTTTTCTTGTCCGGCGCATCGGGCGTGGCGTAGTAGCCGGTCCGCGTTCGGACCACCGGATGGCCGGGCGCGTTCACCGTGACTTTGATCTGGCGGAAGCTGCCGTCCATCTGCTGAACGGTCGGCGAGTAGGCGATGGTGTATTGATTGCGGATTTCGTGCGCCACCTGCGAGAGCGATGGCGTCCACTTCGGCCGGGCTCTTGGGATAAAAGGCCACGCCGCCGGAATCGCGGCTAATGGCGTCCAGCGCGCGCTTGGCCAGGCGTGCCTCGCGGCGCTCCTCTTCGTTCAGCAGCCCGATGCAATAGATCAGCACCTCGCTCTGCTGCGCGCGGCCCACCAGTTTTTCCAGGCTGATGTTGCTGGCGTTGTCGTTGCCGTCGGTGATCACCAGCAGCACTTTCTTCTGTCGATGGCCTTCCTTCTTGACGTAATCCATCGACATGCTGATGGCGTCGCGCATGGCCGTGCCGCCGCGAGAATCGATGCGGGCGATGCCCTCTTCCATTTTCTTGATGTCGCTGGTGATGGGGACGTCCAGATAAGCGTCGTCGTTGAAATTGACGATGAAGACTTCGTCCTGCGGGTTGGAAGCTCGCACCAGATCGAGCGAAGCGCTTTCCACCTTCTGCCGCTTCTCGCGCATGCTGCCGCTGTTGTCGATGATGATGCCGAGCGAAATCGGCACATCCTCGCGGCGGAAAATCTTGATCGGCTGCTCGACGCCGTTCTCGAACACCTTGAAGGCCTTCTGCGGTAAGATCCGTGATCAGCTTGCCGCTCTTGTTCACCACGCTCACCGGCAGCACCACCAGCCGCGTGCCGACGCGTAAAGGTTGGGCTCTTCCGACGACGGCGGCGGGCTTTGAGCCCGGACGACCTGAGCGAAGATGCCAGCAGGGAACAGGACTGAGAAACTACTGAGAAGGCGCATAATACCCGAGGCGGAAAAACGCCTTGAGCGGAGGAAGGCCGCGCGGCTGCACCAGCTTGACGTTGACGTGACGATACTTGCCATCCCGCGTCTGGTTGGTGGAGCTGTAGTACAGCACGTATTGATTGCGAAGTTCGATTCCAATTTTTGCGGCGATGTCGGCAAGTTCGTTCAAATTCTCCACATTGTAACTGCGGCCGCCGGTCAGCTCGGCCACTTCGCTCAACAGGCTCGGCCCCATCTGCTCTTCCGGGGTCCGGCCGCGCGATCCGATCGGCTCGAAGATTCCGATCCCATAAATCTGCACATCGGCTTCGCGAACCGCGTTCTTGATCTCACTCTCAGTATAGCGGCTGTTGTTGTCGCCGCCGTCGGAGATGATCAGAATCGCTTTGCGCGGATTGCGCGCCTTCTTCATCTGATTCATCGCCATGTACACGCCGTCCAGCAGCGCGGTCTTGCCTTTGGACTGCGCAAATTCCAGCCGGTTCTGAATGTCTTCGGTATCGGGAGTGAACGGAACCACCAACTGCGGCCGGTCGTTGAACTCGATCAGGAAGAACTCGTCCTGCGGATTGGCGGTCTTGAAGAACTGCACGGCGGCTTGCCGCGACTTTTGCAGCTTCGGCCCCATGCTGCCGCTGGTATCAAACACCAGCCCGATGGAAAGCGGCGCGTCCTCGCTCGAGAAATCCAGAATCTTCTGCTCCACCTTGTCTTCGAAGAGACGGAAATGCTCTTTTTCAAGACCTGTGACGAAGCGGTTCAGCGGATCGGTGACGGTCACATTGATCTGGACCAGCGTGGTGTCCACGCGAATCCTGCCGGAGCGTTCTTCGACAACTGGCGCTGAAGGCGCTTTTTCGGAGATTTTGGTGCGGGGGGTGATGTCGACTTTGTCGTCATCGGCGGACTGAGCCGCCGGCGTGGCGATGAGCAACCCAATAACAGGGATGAGCGATGCAAGAAGGCCGAAACTTCCAACCCGTACAAAACCGCGCGCCACGTAAATACCCGCCTAGGCTACAACTTTTTACAGTATAACATCGCCTTCCAGGTCTGAATATGAGAAGTTGAATTTCTTTGCGTGTCTCCTTTCGAAGGAGTGCGCCGGCGGGCAAGCCGGGAAAAATTGCAGTGACCGCCTTTCACCCTTGTTCCCGAACATTCAAAATAAAGCCGTTCCGTGTTGGCCACGCATTTGCTAACGGTGACGTTTAGTGCTTGTCAGGCCTTAGGAGGGTCCAACCATGAATCAGCCAAGCGCGATCCTATTATTTTCGGTAGAGGTTTTGCTAGCGTTAGCGCCGCTATCGTTGGAGCTGGGGGCACAAGCTCCCCAGCCTGCCGAGAACAGCGCCGGCCAGCCGATCTTTCGCGTCACCGTGGTAGAGCGCACCACCAACGCGGTGAGCTATCGTCATCGCAGCGGTTGGACCAAAGTAGATCTCAAGGGCACGCCTTTGGCGCCGGACGCCACCGGACACGCCGACGTCAACAGCCGGCCGGGCTACATCGAAGTGAAAACGGAGATGCACAAGCTGCTGCCCGCGTCGCAGTACGGACCCGAATACTTAACCTATGTTCTGTGGGCCATCACGCCCGAGGGGCGCTCCAAGAATCTGGGCGAAGTGGTGCTGAATGGCGGCAGCTCGCACTTGGACGTCACTACGGATTTGCAGGCTTTCGCCCTGATCGTGACCGCCGAGCCGTATTTTGGCGTCAGCCAGCCCAGCGACGTAGTGGTGATGGAGAACGTCGTGCGTCAGGACACGCTCGGGCAAAATCGAGCAGACCAGCGTGAAGTACGATCTGCTAAAGCGCGGCACCTATACCCTGACCGGCACGCCCGGCCGATTCCACAAAGTGAAGACCGACAAGAATGTGCCGCTGCAGTTGCTGGAAGCCGAGAACGCGGTCCAGATCGCGCAGGTGGCCAACGCGGATCAATACGCGCAGGATACCTATGACAGCGCCGATAACCTGCTGCGGCAGGCGGAGGCTTACCAGGCGCGCAAGGCGGGTTCGCGGCCGGTGATCATGACGTCGCGCGAGGCGGTGCAAAACGCCGAGACAGCCCGGCTGCTGGCGTTGAAGCGGCAGGAGGACCAGCGCATCGCGCGCGAGAAGCAGGAGGCGGCCGATCGGGAAGCTGCTGCGCGCGCTGCCGCGCAAGAATCTGCGCGGGAGAAAGCGATAGCCGATGCCCAAGCCGCTCAGTCGGCCGAGAAAGCGGCCGAGGCGAAAGCAGCGGCGGAGGCGGCGCAAGCGCAGGAAGAGGCGGAGCGCCTGAAGGCCGAACAGGCCCGGCTATCGGCGCAGGAACAGCAGCAGCAAGCCCAGCAGGCTCGTTTGCAAGCACAACAGGCCGAACAGAAGGCGCAGGAAGCGGACCGCCTGCGCGCGCAGGCCGAAGAAGCGCAGCAGCAGCTTCGCCAGCAATTGCTGCGGCAGTTCAACCTGATCCTCGAAACGCGCGACACCGCGCGCGGGTTAATCGTCAATATGTCGGATGTGCTGTTCGATTTCAACAAGTACAGCCTGCGTCCGGCGGCGCGCGAGAAGCTGGCCAAGATTTCGGGCATCATTCTTTCGCATCCCGGCCTGCGCCTGGAAGTTGACGGCTACACCGATAGCGTCGGCAGCGAGGCTTACAACATGAAGCTGTCGGAAGCCCGCGCGCAGGGCGTGTCCAGCTATCTGATCGGCGAAGGCATCGCGCCCGACGACATCACCGCGAAGGGCTTCGGCAAAGACAATCCGGTAGCATCCAACGACACCGCCGCCGGCCGTCAGAAGAACCGGCGCGTGGAGATGGTGGTTTCGGGCGATATTATCGGCACGCCGATCGGGCCGTCCAAACCGGCGCAGTAATTCATCCTATTCTCGAGCCGAAACCAGGATCAGCCGCGGCGAGCCAAGCTGATACGCTTCGCCCGCGATTGAACCCAGCATTTCCAGTGGCCGGAATCCCGCCTCTTCATGCATTCTGCGGAATTCGGCCACGGTGTAAATGTAGCTGCTGGTGGGCCGCGTCTCCACCTGGCCATCGCGGACGAATGTGTAGTCGATATCGAGCCTGCTCTCGGCGGGATCATAACGGTTCTCGCTGAGCATGAGGATGTCCCCCAGCCGGAACCACCGGTTCCGAACGAGTGAAGGCAGGATCGACTCCGCCACCATTCCGGTATCGACGATGAATCGTGCGCCTGGTTTCAGCGCGCGCGCCAGCGCCGCCAGGAATTGCCGGGCCTCATCCCGTGCCAGATAGCCGAAACTGTTTCCGAAGCAATATGCCCCGTCGAATTCGGAAGTCCACGAAAGCGCGCGCATATCGGCTTGTAGCCATCGAACCGCCTGCGATGCACCGCGCGCCTCCGCGATAAACTCCTCGCTCAAATCGATCCCCGTCATTCTATATCCTCGGCTGGCCATTTCAACAGCGTGCCGTCCGTTTCCGCACGGGATGTCGAGAAGCTCCGCGCCGGCGCCGGCGCTCATAGCCCGTTCGATGAAATTCACCTCGGATCGCGTCATTTCAGCGTTAGTGATATACCGCCAGGCGTCCAGCGCGACGCCGCGGAAAAATGTCTCTTCCCAATTGGATGGCATGATTCTCCTTCGAGCAGCCACACGAACAGTAGGGAGTGTTGGGCCGCGAAGAAGAATTAACGGACGGCGTTGATAATCAAAGGCGCTCAGTCACTATAGCAAATGTTACTTGGACTTGGCGGCTTCGAAGCGAATCTTTTGCAGCAGCGCCGCGTCGGCGGGCAAGTCCGTCGACCCCGCTGGAAATCCATTGGAGCTGAGTAGAAACGCGAGAATATCGGCGTTCTGCGCACGGCTCAAGCTTCCCGGTTGATCGGCGGGCATGGACGTCTGGATTTTCTCGAGCAGGTCGTCGGCGGTTTGGCCATTCCAGTTGCCCTGGAAGTCTTTGCCCGCGAGCGGCGGCGCGGTTCCGTTGCCGTCTAGCGCAACGCCGTGGCAGGACGCGCACTTGTCGCCGTAGAACGCCTTCCCACGGCCCGCTTGGGTCGCGGTGTAAACGCCATCCCATACCGATGCCGGTTGCTGCGCGCAAACCATGGCCGCTAAGAAGAAGAGCATTAGTCCAGTCCGGGTTCTCATCTACTACAGTGTCTCCGATACACGACGGATTGCGCCACCCGCCGCGCCTTTCTGTGGGAGAATGTTCTCGATGAATCGTTTCCATAAATTCACCTTTGGATTGTTCGTGGCTGGATGCCTGATGCCCCTCGTAGTATTGGCCGCGGCGCCCGCGCCGGCTTGTGATCCCGACAATGGAGGCATCACCCTACCCTCCGGATTTTGCGCGCTAGTCGCCGCCGATGGCTTGGGCGCTGCGCGGCATATCGTGGTCGCTCCCAACGGCGATGTTTACGTGGCGCTCCAGAACAGCAGAACTTCGCGCGGCGGCGTTGTCGCCCTGCGCTCCACCAAGGGCGACGGCCGCTTCGACATGAAGGAGACCTTTGGAGACGGCAGCAGTACCGGCATTGCGCTGCGGAATGGATATCTGTACGTCGCCAAGACTCAGTCCGTGGAGCGTTACAAGATGACGCCGGGAGAATTGAAGCCGGCCGGTCCCGCCGAAGTCGTGGTATCTGGCTTGCCGGGAGAACGCGAACACGGCGACAAGGGCATTACTTTCGATGGGAAAGGCTCGTTCTACGTGAACGTGGGCGCGCCTTCCAACGCCTGCCAGGTAAAGGATCGGCAATTGAAATCGCCGGGTCAGGATCCCTGCCCCATTCTCGAAAAGCACGGCGGCATCTGGAAATTCGACGAGAACAAACTGGGACAGACCCAGGATGATGGCGTTCGCTTTGCCACCGGACTGCGCCAAATGCCGGCCATCGACTGGCACGATGGCGCGCTGTACATCGCCATGAACAATCGGGATCAGCTCAACGTGTTGTGGCCGGGCCAATTCACTGCCGAGGAAAACGCCGACCGTCCCGCTGAGCCGCTGTACCGCGCCGAGCAAGGCTCTAACTTCGGCTGGCCATTTTGCTTTTACGACTACGGGCAAAAGAAATTTTTCACGAATCCGGAATACGGCGGGGACGGAAAGAGTTCGGACCGCTGCGGCTCGTTTACACCTCCGGTCGCTGCCTTCCCCGCGCATTGGGCGCCTGTGGATCTGATGTTCTATACCGGCAAGGAATTTCCCAAGAAATATCGCGGCGGCGCGTTCATCGCGTTTCACGGCTCCTGGAATCGCGCGCCCTTGGCGCAAGCTGGCTACAACGTCACGTTTCAGCCATTCTCAGGTGGAAAACCCTCGGGCGATTATGAAGTCTTCGCGAGCGGCTTTACCGGTAAAACTCCGCTGATGAATCCGTCCGACGCCGTCGCGCGGCCGGACGGAGTTGCGCAAGCGCCGGACGGTTCGCTGTATATCGGCGACAGCCAAAAGGGCCGCATCTGGCGCGTTTTCTATCGCGGGAAATAGGCCGGGCCTGGAGCTTTCGGATTCGCATCGGACGTTAAAAAGGGAACCGCGCAGTGGCGCGCAAAATCACATCCGCGACAAGGCCGTTATACGTCCAATTGAAGCGTAACGCCGGAACATGGGCCGGAGGCCCCCTCTGGCCTTTGACACTGAGATAATTGACGAGGAAAACATGGGGACCGTGTCAAGCTACTGGAACATGCTAGATGGGGCACGAGTCTTAATATTTAGAATACTGGTCTGAGCGTCATAGATGGCAGAGGCCTACGTGGCAGATGGACCGACCCAGGAGATTGGTGGCCTGCTCACCTATCAACGGTGGCGGGCTGGATTGGAACGGCGATTCACACAGCTGGACTATTTGACGCGTTCGGCACTTGGCTCGAAATGCCTGACGGGCGTCTGCGACGAGCCTCAAAAAGTTACGCAATACCTGCACGAAGCGCGAGTGTTCATCGAAACCGAAGCTCACAACATCGCGGCTCGATATTCACCGTTCCGCTGGCTCTGGTACCTAAGGCGCCTCCCGAGTTTTGTGTTCGCGGGTCGCCTAAAAAGTACTGCGGCCTACGATTCCGCACTTGCAGAATGCGTGAGCGGCCGTAGTCGCGCGAGTTCTCCTTTCAGAGTCGCGGAGGACGGTAGCTGTCGATACCGGGTAAAAAACGACGTGATCGAGGTGCTAATCGCCTATAGCGCCACGATTATCTACTTGTCGCGGATTCATACGAACTTGCGATGGGTAGGTAAAGGGGCGTCGATTCGCTTCGATCTCCGCGACTCGGTAGTCGGCGACCCACAGCCGACCGAAGAACTGGCGCAGGCGGTGCGCATCTATGACGAACGGTGCGATGAGGGCGGAGATGTTTTAAGCAGAATTGGCACAACTGTCGCGGGTACTGGTGGGTCTGCTGCAGACTCTGTGCTTGCTGTGCAGCTAGCCGACGAGAGCTATGAAGAGCTAATGAGCACTGGAGGATCTGAGGGTTTGGCTTTAGTGCATTTTTCTCCGAGACGATTTTCTCTCGAAAGCCTTACCACTCTGCATCGAGATGGACGTGTCAGATCAGATTGGCACGATCCCCTCAGCCCGACCCTGCTGATGTTGCTTCGAGCCATGCTTCGATTTCATTTACGAAGCCGCTTGGGTTTTTCATCGGTTCAGATGCGTGGCTACTCTGTGTTAGAGAAACGAGAACTGCTGCAGACGCTGGCTGATAGCTGGTACGAAGGGCACAAGCTCGTGACTAATGCTCTCCAGACGACTGGGCTGCCCGCAAATCCGACCGAGCTAATCGAGACCGCGAGAAACTATTTCGGCAGCCTATGGCCCTTGCATCCTGGCCCTCCTATCCGCACCGAAGGGAATCTAGTTTGCTGCGATCTTTATACTGCTACTGGACATTTAATGTCGAATCTGGAGTTCCCCGGCGACACGGGTGAAATGGCTAATGCGCGGAGTAAACATTTTGAGGTAGCTGTGCAGGCCCGCATCGACGAAACCCCCTGGCGCCCCGACGGAGACCGTCGGAATTTTATCCACCGGACGATTCGGGCTGGAGGTGACAAGATCACCGATCTCGATGCCTTAGGCCAACATGGTGACACTTTGCTGCTGGTGTCATGCAAGAGCAAGATTTACTCCGCGCGCTATGATGCGGGGGATTTTCAGGTGGTGCGGAACTACGCTTCTGAAATCGAGAAGGCAGTACAGGCATGGCTTCAAAAAGTCCAAACCATCCGGACACGACCGTTAGGTGACAACTACGATTTTCGATCGTTTCGAACTATCCTAGGCGTTGTTGTCTTGCCGCATGTATTTTACGTGCCGCGTGGCATCGCGCTACGAGTACGTTGCGGATGGATTATACGGCGCAGCCTCAGTCTTGGAATTAGAAAGATGGTTGAACGAGACCGGGCGCGGGCACCTGGACGTGTAGTCGGCTATGGTGACTTGTGCCATTCGCGCCGCCTAACTGGCGTCGGAGGAGACGCTTCGCCGGTGTCGCCGCAATCGTATCCTCTAGCGCTCGGTTCCGCGCTCCTTCTCATACACTGATTCGTAAAATGCCAGCTGGGCGCGGTTCGGCGCCGGGCCAACCTCGGCCTGATCGCCCAGGACCATCGGCCGATCGCTTTTCCGATCGTCAAAGGCGGGCCACTTCGCCAGACCCTTGCCATTGGGATCGCCGTTCGTCGCAAAGTTCACCCAATACGACGAAAGCGTGTCCGAGACTTGATGATCCAGATCCGTCCAGGCGCGCGGCGGCAACAGATTTTGGAAAATATATTGCGCCTCGGAGCCATGCGTGGCGCCTGAACCGAAGCCTCCGCGAGAAGTGGCGCCGGCGGGCGGCGGAGGATCGTGCGCAAAGTAAAAGAGGAACGCTTTCGAGCGGCCGGTTTTGGTTTGCGCGCGCGCCCAAACCCGCATCACAAACCCCAGCTCATCGCGAAACGCCGCGAGTTGTGAAGCGTTAGCTT
>CAVXGM010000045.1:0-252962 GCA_963761265.1 Bryobacterales bacterium | reverse complement strand
AAGTCTTATTCTACTTCCGGCCGATTGTTATCATAAGATCCTGGAGGTACCTTGACACCGGCCACATCCGCGCCTGAAGTGCATGTTCCGGACCCTGCAAAACGGAAGCTGGCGATTATCATCGTATTGGCGTGCACGCTGTTGGTCGCCATTGGTCAGTATTTGATCAAGCTGGGAGCCAATCGCCTGTCGCATGCTGGTCTTATTGCGACGATGATCGGGATCTTCACCATCCCGCAGCTTTTTGCCGGTTATTGCCTGTACGGCATCTTTACCGTGCTTTTCATCTATGCGCTGCGTCACGGCGAGCTTTCGATTCTATATCCGCTGATCGCGCTCAGCTATGTCTGGGTAACGATTACGGCCGTTGTGGCATTCCATGAGATCCATGAATCCATTCAAAACCGTCGGATTGCTGGTGATCATTCTCGGCGTGGGCGTGCTTGGGTTTTGGAGGAGGCGCCGGCGCGGAATGACCACTCCAGTATCTTCGATGGCCCTGGTTCTGGTCGGATCGGTGATCGGATCGGTGGGCGCGATATTTCTGAAATCGGGCGCTCACGCCGTGAATCGTCATTGGACCAGCATCGCATTCAACTGGCGGCTGGCTGTGGGAATTGGCACTTATCTGGCGTCTTCGGTGCTGTTCGTAAAAGGCATGTCGAACGGCGAACTCTCCGTGCTGTTTCCGCTGGTCTCGCTCGGGTATGTCTGCACGCTGGTTTGGTCGCGGCTCTTCTTCAACGAAGTGATTACGAAAGTGAAGCTGGCCGGAGTGGGCCTGATTCTGGTGGGAATCACGTTTCTGAGTCTGGGTAGCCGCTAGCGGATTTGATCGCCGCCCCATTTTTATCTTCACCCCAATGAAAAACCCGACCCGGGCACACCGGATCGGGTTTTTGAACTACTCACGCACCTAATGTTCAGACGTGTTGGGTCCGATAACGGCTGATGATTTCGTTCATCTGATCTTTCAACTGAAGTTTGATTTTCTTCAACCGGTGCTCCTCCACTTCCTCTTCGGGAGTGAGGTGCGATTTGGCTTCCAACGCCTCCAACTGCTCATGATAAAGATGGTGCTGCTCAGCCAGGTGACGAAACTCGTCGTCGGACTGCATCAGGTGCGTCTTCAATTCTTCTTGCGTGTTCTCCATCAGGCTTCTATCTCCTTGTGAGGTTGCCACGCCGAGTCGGTAGGATTGACTTGCTCGGTGGGTAAATGAATGACTAATAGCATTCGTCGTGCGGAGGTCACCGATGGCCCCCGCATATGTGACAGTATCATGAAAGAATTCTCATGACAATCCCTGTTTCGGAGGGATTGTCATAGTACGCGGGCCGTTCTCCAATGGCTTGAAAACCCAGACCTTCGTACAGGCTGCGGGCGGCGGCGTTGGACTCGCGGACCTCCAGAAAATGGGCTCCGGGCCAGCGGGAGATTTCCGCTTGGAGCAGTTCGGTGGCGACGTGCAGCCGGCGAAAATCGGGATGAACAGCGATGTTTAGAATCTCACGTTCCTTATCGGCCACCGAACGGGAAACCAAGAACCCGGCGATGCGTCCGTCGGCCTGGGCAATCTGACAATCGAAGGCGAGATAGTCCTGGGCTTGCCATTGCGAGGATTCCGGAGACGTATGCTGGATCTCGGCCAGCTCCGGCAGGTCGCTTTCCTCGGCTGGACGAATTCGCACGCGCGGCGGCAGCAAGTCCGCGAAGCAGCGCACGCTGGCGCGCTCCAATTTGACGCCAGCCGTAGTTTTGTTCCGCGTGGAGGCGGCCGGCGCCGGCGATGCGTCGGCGGAGGGTGTGGTCTTCGAGCAGGGTCTGGATGGCTTGAGCGAAATCTTCCGGCTGGTCCGCGATCCAGACGTTGACCGAATGCTCCAGGCCGAGGCCGGCGCAACCGGAGGACGTGGAGACGACCGCGCGATCCATGGCCATCGCTTCCAGGACCTTGAGATTGGTGCCGGCCGAGACCAGCGTGGGGACGATGGCGAGGTTCGTTTCGACGTACAACGGGCGAACGTCGGAAACAAATTCGAGCAGCCCGATGCGATCGTCTTCAGGAATGGACGAGAGCCCGGTGTGTTCGCGCCAGTAGAGCAGCGGATCGGGGCCGGCGACTACTGTAAACGTGATTTGCGGGGAATATTTGCGCAGGATGGGCCAAACTTGTTCGACGAAAAATCGATAGGCCACGATGTTGGGAAAATGCCGGAACGAGCCGATGAAGAGGAGGCGTTCGCCGGGGCGCTCCATCTCAGGCGTGAATCGCGCCAGATCCACGCCGTTCGGGATCACGGTGACAGTCGGCCGGTTGAGCGAGCACGCGATCCGGCTCCGACATGACCACCACTTTGCGATAACGCGCGATCCATTTGGTTTCGAATCGCCGCCAGCGGAAATAATCCCAGCGGTGGGCGATGCTTGGCGTACGGTCGCGGATCTGCCGGTACAGGGCGAACGTGACATCGTGTTCCACTAGAATGTCACCGCCATACGGCGCCAGCATGGTGTATTCCACTTGTACGGCCTCGATCTTGTATTGGTTTCGGATGCGGGCCAGGGCCGCGCGCATCGCGGGCGAGCGAAATTCGTGGACCTCCGGCGGCGCGAGCGTGGACCAGCGCGGCTCGCGATAACGAGGCCTTTCCACCATGATCAGACGCGCGCACAATTCGAGCACGGGTTGCAGATCGGCACTGGTCTCGTTATCGCTGAACGTGAACAGAAAAATGTCGATACTCGCTGGACATTTCGCGCAACAGGCTGAAGATTCGCACCGCGCCCCCATGCGCGAGCGGATACGGGAAATAGGGGCTGATCACGGCAATGCGGCGGCGGCGTGGCAACACTGGCCGTCCTTCAATCTCCTGGATCTTCGATGGATAAACGGACCGATCTTTTTTCCACGGCACCAGCCACGTGGGGCGCAGAAAGATACGGTCGAGCGGGACGCCCTTCACAAACAAAAAGGACGCGATTGCCGTTCGGACGCTCAGTTGATGCCGCTCCAGGCGCGCGTTGTACGCCAGGATCTTGGTTGGCGCGTAGAGAAACACCGCGCGGCGCAATGCCCGGTATCGCGGGTCGCGATCCAATAACAGCGGCGCCTGCCCGATTCGGCTGGCGCGAAACCGCTGGCGGAGCTCCCCGTAGATTGCGAGCGTCGACCGTCCGCTGAATTCGGCGGGTTTTACCAGACAATGCCGCCGGTCCGGCACCAGGCGCTGGATCTCGGTGAACATGCGGCCAGAAAGTTCGGGATCGCCCGAGGCAAAGGTGACCACAATCGCTTCAGGATCTTTGCCGAGCAGACGAAAAATGAATTTCTTGAGCGCAGACCGCACTTAATGAAATTCAATCGCGACCACGACGCCCGTAGTGTGCAGCGCTGCATCGGACTTCGCGTTGTATTGCACTGTCACTTGGCGTGGATTTTTCTGCGCGCCGCAAGCGAAGGTTTTTTCGCCTCCGCCGCCTAATGTAACCTGCGAGGGATCGGCCATCAGGAGCTGCACCGTTTTTCCGTCCGCGGTCTGAATTACGAGCCGGGCTCGTTGATCCAGGCAATCCAGCCGCTGAAACATACCGTCCACCTTGGCGCCCGCGGTTGGCGCTTCATACCAAGCCTGCGGTTTGGGCGGCACGGCGCCATTCGGATTCATCTTTTTGCGGGCGGCATCCTCGGAAGCGTGAATCGCGGCATCGCTCTGCGCCTTCACGCGCTGCAGATCGGCTTCCTGCTCGTCCTTGACGCGCTTGCGCTCGGCGGCCTCCTCGTCGAACTGCTTGGCCTGCACATCCAGACGAATTTTGCGGATGTGCTCGCGATCCTGGTCCGTGGCCGCGGCGCGTTCGGCGCCCGACCAGGCCTTCTCGGCCTCGCCAAAATCCTTCGCGGCGATGTAAGTTTTCGCGAGCTCATCCCAATAGTCGATACTGCGCGGGTCCAGATTGGCGGCCTTCTTGAGCAGTGCGGCGCGCTGTTCCAGGTGCACTTTGTCGACGGCCGGGTCGACATCCGCCAGTTGATAATAAGGCTCTGCCCAGCGAGGATTCAGCTCGCTGGCTTTCTTGAGCTGGTCGGAATCGGTCCGCAAGCGGCCCAACTCCAGCCACGCCCTGGCGCTCTTGCTGCCCGCGTCGATGGCATCTTGTAACGCGCTCCTGGCCTCTTTGTCCTTTTGAGCATCCAGATCCATGAGCGCGATGCCTTCCGACGCCTCGGGCCCATGCAATGCCTTGTACGCCGCCGCGGCTTCGGCGGTGTGCCTGCTTGCCAGCAGAAGATCCGCCTGCGCTACGGCGACATCTTCCGACGCCAAAATGACGGGCTTGAAGTCGCGCGTCATGCTCAGCGCGCGCCCGGAAATGGAAGCTGTTGGGAAGTTGCCCGCCTTGAGATACGCGTCGGCCTCCTGCCGGATTTGCGCGCCGGTCTTCTCGAAGGCGTTGTGGCAGGCGGCGTCAAAATCGCCGCTTTGCCCGAGATTCGAAAGCATCACGCTCGATCGGCCCGCGTAGTCCGGCTTCACCGTCACCAACTGCATCAGAGCCCAGCCCGGCGTGCGCTCCGCTTCGGGAACCGGCGCACCGAGCGTGATCCGCGTGCCGTCGATCTGGACGGTGGAAACCAATTCGATCAAGCCCTTCTCGATGTCCGCAGGCAGGCGATTGGTGTTTTCGTAGATCAGCAGACGCGCGAGTTCCTTGATGCTTTCGCTGGAAAAACCGCCGGCTTCGGTGATGGCGGCCATGCGCGCATCGCGTCCCAGCGCCCACTGCTTGGGTATCGAGGGCATTTCGGCCGCGCTCTTGAAAATGAACAAGTGCACCGGCCAAACCATGCGCATTTCGTCTTTACCGGTGATTACGCGCAGGGTTTCGCGGAATTGCTCCAGGTACATCAGCTTCTCGCGCGCCGGGCGCTCGCCGGCGTTGCTGAAAACTTCGAAGGGGCCGGATTTCAGAGCAATCCAGTGGTCTTCGGCCGGCATCACCTTGGGCAACAAGGCCGGCAGCAGCAGAAGAAGGGAAAGCCGGGACAGCACGATTAAATGTTAGCTCGACTGTTAGCCCCAGCGTGCGTTCCCTGTTATGATCCGAAAGGCAATGGGCAAGATCATAGCTATTTTAATGCTGGTCGCGTTGATCGCGATTCCGCTGGGAACACTGTTCTTTCTTTCGGCTCACGCCCAGCTGGCGTTTGAGCCGCGGCCCCAGGACATCGGGGTGAATACGCCGGTTACGGTTCGCGTCGACGATCCGCATGGCGTGCGGCGGCTGACCGCGACGCATCGAACAAAACGGCATGAGCAGCACGCTGTTCGAAACGAAAAGCCCGGCCGATCGCTTTCGATTCTGGCAGGCGGATGTTTCCGATCACGATGTTCACTTCAACGCCGGCAGCAAAGAAGCTCCGAACCTGAAGGAAGGGAAGGCGCGGCTGGTGGTGGAAGCGCAATCCAATGACTTTCGGGGCGCGACGGATTCGATCGCGGCGGACGTCAATGTCGTGCTGCGCCCTCCCTCCATTTCAGCCGACGGGTTTCAGCATTACATCAATCAAGGCGGGTCGGAAATGGTGCTGGTGACGCCTGGGGGCGGCTGGAGCGAAGCGGGCGTACGGGTGGGCAAGGATACCTATCGCAGCTTCCCGATCGCCGGCCGGACCGACCGGCTGGTTTTGTTCGCCTATCCGTGGGATACGCCGATTGACACCGCGCCCGTGGTATTCGCGAAAAATTCGGCGGGCACCGAGGCGACGGCGCGATTCTGGTTCAAGATCTTTCCGAAGAAGTTCCGGATGCGCGACCTGACCATTGATGATAAGTTTCTCGACAAGGTGGTGAATCAGATTGATCCAAACGGGTCGGGCGATTTGTTGACGCGGTTTCTAAAGATCAACGGGGAAACGCGGAGGCAGAACAACAAGACGCTGGCGGATCTGCGCTTCAAGACAGCCGATAAATTCCTGTGGACGGACTCGTTCCTCCAACTTGCCAATTCCAAGGTGGAATCCGAATTCGCCGACGTGCGCAGCTACATCTACAAAGGCAAGAAAGTGGATCAGCAGGTGCACCTGGGATTCGATCTGGCGGTCACGGCGCATACGCCGGTGCTGGCCTCCAACGACGGAAAAATAGTTTGGGCGGCGCCGCTCGGAATCTACGGTAATTGCATTGTGGTGGATCATGGCTACGGTCTGCAATCCATCTATGGGCACCTGAGCTCGATCGCGGTGAAGGAAGGCGACATGGTGAAGCGCGGCCAGGAGATGGGCAAAAGCGGATCCACAGGCCTGGCCGGCGGCGATCATTTGCATTACTCGATGCAGGTGGAGGGAGTGGAAGTGAATCCAGTGGAATGGTGGGACGCGCACTGGATTAAGGACCACGTGCAGGACCGGTTGAAGCAGCAGTAGGCGACGCGCCGTAATTATTGGAACTCGTACCCCGGCTTCAGCTCGCAACGATACAGCTTGGTTTGGTCCGCGCCCACTTGCAGACTGCAATCGGCCCACGATAGCTGGAGCGCGGGGCCCAGGGGAAACACGATTTCCGAGCCGCCGACGTCAACTTCCAGGCTGGGGCCTTCGGCCGTGGCAGGCAGCGTGAAACTCAAGGCACGTCCATAAATGGCGGGATAGGCTTGCCGAATAGCATCGCTCGGCATGCTGCGAGTGACTTCCGCTTCCACCAGGAACGTCACGGTGTCGGACCAGTTGCGTATCGTTACTTTGATGGTGCGGCCGGGGCGAGGAACGGCGCCCGTTTCAATTCTGGTGAACGGGCAGGGTCCGGCGATGCACGACACGCGCGCGTTGTCGAACTGCTGCCCTTGGCCTGCGTCCATGGTTATGTTGCCCATGGACGCTTTCCATTTGGCGTCGGGAGAACACGGCGGTTTATCTCCGCAGGGAACATTGCCGGTATTCGGCACGATGAACGTCTTCGCTGCACTGCCTACGTCCACGGTGCTCGAAGTTGTTTCCGCATAGCGGACGCGTACATCCTTGACCGCAATTTCGTGCACTGCCCGCGGGAGACGGCCGCGACCGGAATGGGCGTCATTCGCACGACGTACAGCTCGCCGTTCAGTCTTGGCGCGATCTCCATCGGCCGATAGTCGGGATGAACAAATGCCAGCGTCACCGGCTGCTCGCGCCAACTTCCGTTAGGCAGATTGAGGCGGAAAAGCCCGGAGGCGTCGGTCTGGGCCTCTACGCTCCGTTCGCCCTCGGTGGCCGTGATCTTCACGTCTTGAATCGGCAGTTGCTTTCTCGGGTCCGAATCTTGTCTCAGAACCACCCCGGCCAGCGTCACACGTGCATGCCGCATGCGAACTATGAGAGTGATGGCGAGGACGCACAACGCTGCCGCCACCACGGCCGAAATCATCAGCTTGCGCGTTCTTGTTCCCATCCTCCGATTTCAGGATACTGAAAGTAGTGCCCGCCAGCCGCCTCACGCGCCGAATGCTCCTGCAGGCCATGGCCGGCGCGGGAGCTTCCCGCGGATCTCTAGGAGCGGCGCCCATCGCCGGCCCGAGCGCGGCGCTGGCGCCCGAAGACGACGCGCTGCTGGATGAGATCGAGAAGGCGTGTTTTCTTTACTTCTGGGAGCAGGCCCATCCCGACACCGGTTTGGTGAAAGATCGCTCCAAAGCCAACAGCTCCGACAGCGGCATTGTGGCCAGCATCGCCGCCACTGGCTTCGGCCTGACAGCGCTCTGTATCGGCGAGAAACGCGGCTGGGTCTCCTATTCAGACGCGCGCGACCGCGTTGTCACCACGCTCAACTTTTTGGCCCGCAAGATGCCCACGCACCGCGGCTTCTTTTTTCATTGGGCCAACATCACCACCGGCGAGAGAATCTGGGACTCGGAAGTCTCGTCGGTGGACACCGCTATTTTGTTGTGCGGCGCCCTTACCGCCCGCCAGCATTTCCGCTACGCCGAAATTTCGCGCCTGGCATACGAGATTTTCGCCCGCGTGGATTGGACCTGGCTCTCGGAAGACACCATCCTGTTGTCGCATGGCTGGACGCCGGAATTCGGCTTCATCCCCTATCGCTGGGATTTTTATAGCGAGTTAATGATGATTTACCTGCTGGGCCTGGGATCGGAAGCGCATCCCTTGCCGCCGGATGCCTGGACCGCCTGGAAGCGCACGACGTTCGAGTTCGACGGGCTGCGTTACATCGGCTCCTATGCGCCTCTCTTCGTGCATCAATATTCCCAAGCGTGGTTCGATTTTCGGAATAAACGCGATCGGTATGCGGATTATTTTAAGAACTCCACGATCGCTACCCAGGCTCATCGCTTGTTCTGCCTGGAACTGAGCAAGCAATTTCCCGACTACAGCAACGATCTATGGGGCATTACGGCGTCCGATTCCCAGAACGGCTACGTGGTGTGGGGCGGCCCGCCCGAGATTGGTCCGATTGACGGCACCGTGGTGCCGAGCGCCCCCGCCGGCTCGCTGCCGTTTCTGCCGCAAGCCACGCTGCGCGTGCTGAAGAACATCCGAACGCGCTACGGCGCCCATGCCTGGAGCCGTTATGGCTTCGTCAATGCGTTTAATCCGCTGAAGAACTGGTATGACAGCGACGTGATCGGCATCGATACCGGCATCACGATGCTGATGGCGGAAAATCTGCGAACGGGATTTGTATGGGAGACGTTCATGAAAAATCCCGAAGCACAACGCGGATTGCGGCGGGCCGGCTTTATGAATTACTGAGAAACGGCTCAGGCCAGCACGGCGACGAACCATCGGCCGGTCTGCAAAGTTCGGCCCTCTCCGATCTCGGCAATCAGGCGTTCCGGCGTGAAATAGCGCTTATAGACCGCGTGGCGCGATCCATCGTTCAGCACTCGTTGCTGATGTTCTTCCGCCGGGACATCTTCACGCTGAGCCGCGTCGATCATCAACATCGCCTTGGAAACACGCCGTCCCTCCGCCAGGAAGAGCCTCCGGGCGGTCTCATCGAGATGTCCGTAGAAGTGCGCCGACACCAGGCAATCGAATTGCTTCGATCGGAACGGGAGTTGCAGTCCATCGCCGCGAACGAAGGCGGCGCGCGGCATTCTCTGGCGAGCCACCGCCAGCATGGACGCGCTTTGATCTAATCCGACGACGCTGCCTCGCAAATGCTCTGTAAGGTAGCCGGTCCCGCAGGCCACATCCAGAAACGAATCGAAACGGAGCGAACTCAGAACCGCCTTCAGGGCAGCCAGCTCTTCCGCCCATCCAGGACGAACCCGCTGCGCATAGAGTCCTGTTCCAAGATAGAAATCATCGTACTCCGGAGCTCGCCGGTCATAGTAGGCGCGTTCAGGCTTGTTCATACCTTGGTTTACGACAGGCGCGCCCGAACCTTTTCGCTCAGCGCTTTCCCGTCCACGCGCTTGCCCGCCAGTTTCGCCTGAGTGGCCTTCATTACTACGCCCATCTGCTTCGCTGAAGTGACGCCCGTCTCCGAGATCGCGGCCGCAATGGCATCGTCGATCTCCTGGTCGCTGGGCGCGGCCGGCATGTAAGACTCAATCAGCTTCAGCTCGGCTTCTTCCTTGTCGGCCAGCTCCGCGCGGCCCCCCTTGCGAAACATCTCCGCAGCTTCGCGGCGCTGCTTGATCAGCGTTCCCAGGATTTGCAGCTCGGCGCCTTCGTCCAGCGGCTTCATGGAATCCACTTCGTGCTTCTTGAGCGCCGCCTTGATCATCCGGATGGCGTTGAGCTTCCTCTCATCTTTGGCGCGCATCGCCGCCGTCATGTCAGTTTGAATACGGTCCAGTAGGGCCATCGTTTGTTATCCTGAATCTTAATCGTACAGTTTCATACTTACACACAAACATGCGAATCCTGATTGCCGAATCGCTGGCCCCAGCGGCAGTGAAATTGTTGCAGCAACAACCGGGATGGGAAGTCGTTGTTTCCAATCCGAAAGAATATGCTCAGTACCTGGACGGCGCCGACGCGCTGATCGTGCGCAGCGCCGTTACGGTGGATAAAGGCGTGCTGGCCGCGGCGCCGAATCTGCGCGTGATCGGGCGCGCGGGCGTGGGCGTCGACAATGTCGATCTGCCTGCCGCCACGGCGGCCGGCGTATCTGGTGATGAATACTCCGGGCGGCAACGCGGTTTCGGTGGCCGAACACACCGTGGCGCTGATGCTATCGCTGGCCCGCTCCATTCCCAACGCCAGCGCCTCAGTGAAGTCGGGCAAGTGGGAAAAGAAAAAGTTCATGGGCAACGAGCTGCGCGCCAAGACGCTGGGCGTCATCGGCCTGGGGAGCATCGGGCGCGAGGTGGTGAAACGCGCGGCCGCGTTTGAGATGAACATCATCGCGCACGATCCTTACGTCCATTCGCAAACCGCCAAGGATGTCGGCGTGGCGCTGGTGGAACTGCCGGTGCTGTTCGCCGAAAGCGACTACATCACGCTGCACACGGCGCTCACGCCCGAATCTTATCGCCTGCTCTCACGCGACGCCTTCGCCAACATGAAGAAGGGCGTGCGTATCGTGAACTGCGCGCGCGGGGAGCTGATCGATCAGGAAGCGCTGCGCGAAGCGCTGTCTTCCGGGCAAGTGGGCGGCGCCGCGCTGGATGTTTTCGAAACGGAACCGCCATCTCCTACCGATCCGCTTTTCGTCATCCCCACTTTGGTAGCTACGCCGCATATCGGCGGCTCCACCGAAGAAGCGCAGGAGACCGTTGGCGTGCGTATCGCGCAGCAGATTGTGGAATACCTGCAGAACGGCGCTGCACTGCACGCCGTGAATCTTCCGGCACTCACTCCCGAGCAATACAAGACGCTAGGGCCATACGGCAAGCTGGCGGAACGGCTCGGCAGTTTTGCGTCCTACATTTCAACCGGCAATCCGAAGGCCGTGCGTCTGGTGTATTTCGGCAAGATCGCGGAGTTCAATACCCACCTGGTGCGGAACGCAGGACTGGCCGGCGTGTTGCAGCGATCGCTGGCGCGCAATGCCAATTCGATCAATGCCATGCAGATCGCGGGCGACCGCGGCCTGACCGTGGCCGAGCGTCACGAAAAACGCGCCACCCACATCGATTCGGTGCGCCTGGATCTGGAGACCGACACCGGGGTTACTTCTGTGGAAGGCGCCGTGGTCCGCGAAGAACCGCGCCTGATCCAGATCGACGGCACCAACTGCGAGGCCACGCTCGCGGGCAATCTTACCTTCGTCATGAGCGAGGATGTGCCGGGCGTGATTGGATATATTGGCGACGTCTTCGGAAAGAATGGCGTCAATATCGCGACCTTCTCGCTGGGGCGCAGGGAAGCCGGGACGGAGGCGATCTCGGTGATCCAGACCGATCAGCCTGCCACAGAGAACCTGGTGGCGGAGCTGCTGAAGAATCCTGCGGTTAGGGTGGCGCGGCCGGTGAGACTTAACGGTTCACGGTAGACTCGCTGCTATCCGCGAATTCGGCCGCAACATTTGTCGCAAACTCCGCCGCAACATTTGTTCCGAATTCGGCCGCGGCGCTCGAGTTTCGCAGCACCGCCTGAAGCAATGCGCGCGTGTCTTCGGTGCGCGGATCGCGAAACATTTGTTCGGTGGGCCCGCATTCGACGATCTGGCCGCGCTGTAAAATCGCGATGCGCGAGCACAGCGACGCCACCGCCAGCAGGTCGTGCGATACGAACAACATCGCCATGTTCAGCTCGCGATTCAGGCTGCGGAACAGATCCAGAATTTCGCTTTGCGTGATGGCGTCCAGCGCGCTGGTCGGCTCGTCGGCGATCAGCAGGCGAGGTTTGTGCAGCACGGCCATGGCGATCAGGACGCGCTGCGCCTGGCCCACGCTCAACTGCCGCGGGTAACGATCCAGGAATGATTCTTCGGCCGGCAGGCTGACCCTTTCGAAGAGCTCCAGCGTCCGCGTCTTCCATAGCTTTGCTTCGGGCCGATGCGCGCGCCAGGCCTCCGCCATTTGCGTCCCGATGCGCAGCGCCGGGTTGAGCGACGCGAGCGGGCTTTGCAGCACCAGGGCAATGTCTTTGCCCCGAATCTGGCGCATGTCTCGCGGGCGCAATCGCAGCAAATCCCGGCCGGCGAAGATGATTTCGCCGGCGAATGGAAGCGCCCTTGTGTTCCAGCAGCCGCAGCAACGCCAGCGCGATGGTGCTCTTGCCCGATCCGCTTTCGCCCACCAGACCCAGAATCTCGCCCTCGCCCATTTCGATCCGCACGTCTCGCAGTACGCCGGGCTTATTGGGGTAGTCGACGGACAATCGCGCTTGAAGAATGTTGGCTTGCAGAATGTTCATCGGCGGCTCACCAGCGTGCCGTTCACTTGCAGGCGGTCGGCATTCCAATAAATCTGCGGGCTCAGCACGGCGGGCGTTACGTTTTTCAGGTTGGGCGAAACGGCCGACAGCGCGTTCGGATTCACCAGGAACAGGATCGGCGCCTGGTCCGCCGCGATCTGCTGCACTCGGTCGAAATAGGCTTTCCGCTTATTCGGATCCTGCGAGGCGTTCTGCGCCTGCATCAATTTATCGATCTCGGCTTCCCAGGCGGTGGCAGGCGTTTTCTCGTTGGGATTCCAGGGGTGATTGGCGGCCGAACTCATCCAGACGTTCATCTGTCCGCTCGGATCGAGATCGACGTTGGAAATCGCCATCAGCACCGATTCATAGTTGAAGGTGCTGGCTGATGCGCTCGATGAGCGACGGAAAATCGAGCATCACGACATTGAGCTGGATTCCCAGCCGCGCCAGATCCTGCTGGATCAGTGCCAGCATTCGCTCGTGCAGCTTGTTGCCGGCGTTCGATGATCATCGAGAACTCCACTTTGTGGCCGGCGCTGTCGAACAGCGTGCTTCCCGAACGCCGGAACCCGCGCATGCTCGCAGCAGCGCCATGGCAGCGGCTTCGGAGCCCGAGCCGGGTTTCAGCGCGGGATTCAGCCAAAAACGGTTCGCCACCGAAACCGGGCCGGCGGCCGCGCGTGCGTGTCCGTGATAAACGATGCGAACGATATCGCCGCGGCGGATGCCTTCGGAAATCGCGCGCCGGAAATCGGCCGACCGGAACCAGGCGCGCTTGTACTCGGGCAGCGGCGCGTTCTGAACCTGGTTGAAGAAGATCGTCTCCCAATCCAGCGACGGCCCCGCGTCGATGACCGCGTGCGGCATTTCGCCCGACAGCCGGTCATACATGTCCGGATCCAGCTTGTTGATGAGGTCCAGCTCGCCGCGCCGGAAACGCAGCAACTCCAGTTCGCGATTCTGCTGGATTTCCAGGCGAATGGAATCGAGATAGGGAAGCGCGCGCCCGTTCGCATCGTGTTTCCAATAATTCGGATTGCGCCGCAGCAAGACGTACTCGCCGGGCTTGTATTCGTCCATTTCAAATGGGCCCAGCACGGCCGATTCTTTCCGGGGCGATTGCGCGGACAAGATGGCGACGTCGTCGAATTGCGAGGCGAGGGCCGCCACCGGTCCAGGGAAGCGCAAAGTGGCCGTGGAAGGGCTCAACGCATTTGGTCTGTACGCTCACCGGGTGCCGAGCGAAACGCATCGCCGGTAGGCGAATGCAGCGCCGGATCCATCAACCGGCGCATGGTGTAGGCCACGTCCTGGCAGGTGAATGGCGTGCCATCGGAAAAGCGCACTCCGTGCCGCAGCTCGAAATCGATGCGCCGGCCGTTTTCTGAAACTTTCCACTTAGTGGCGAGCTCGCCTTCCAGCTCCTGGGTATAGCGGTTCAGCCGGATGAGTACGCCGCCCGTCAAATAACGCACCGCCTCCGAAGATTCATCGTCCACCAGAAGCGGATTGAACGTTTTGGGATCGGTGCGGAGGCAGAAACGCAATTCCCCGCCCGCGCTCGCCGGCAGGGCGGCGGCTATCAAGAGCACCATCGCGCGGCGGATCAACATGGGAAGGCGCTTTCCTCGGTTCCAAGCAAGAGCTGCAGGCAACTGACGACCATTACCAGTAACACCGCGGGCGCCAGCATCCAGGGATTCTGCAACACCGCCGAATAGTTCTCCAGTTCGCGCAGCATCGCGCCCCAGGACGGCAGCGGCTCCGACACGCCCAGTCCGAGCAGTCCGAGGTTGGCTTCGCTCAAGATGAATAGCGGCACCGAAATCCAGAACTGCGCCAAAAGAATCGGGCCGCAGATTGGGCAGCAGATGGCGCCAGAATAGACGCGAGCGCGAAACGCCGCTGGCCGCGGCCTGCACCAGATAATCCGAGTTCACCAGCGTCCGCGTGCCGGCCCGGATAATGCGCGCGGGCGCGGCCCAGCCCAGGCAACCGAGGAGCAGGAAGGTGATCATCACCGATGTCACAGGCGACGTGTTCAGCGGCAGCAGCGCGCGCACCGCCAGCAGCAGGAACAGCCACGGCAGCGACAGGAACAGATCCATGCCGGCGGTTACGATGCGCTCCCAGCGGCCGCCCAGGTATCCCGCCGCGCCGCCGATCAGCGCCGGCGATCAGAGTGGAGAGCAGCGCCGCGGCGGGCGCCAGCAACAGCGAAACGCGCGTGCCGTAGAGCAGCCGCGCAAAACGGTCGCGCCCCAGTTCGTCGGTTCCCAGCCAAAATTGGGCGGATGGCGGCGCGCTGATGACGTCGCGAAACTGTTCGGAATAAGAGTGCGCGCAATGAACAGCCGGCCGCTAACGAAGCGGCCACGGCACAGCCAAAATCACCAGCGCGAGCTTCTGTTTCCGCTGTCACGCCGCCGCGCTCCCGGCTTCCGGCTTCCCAGCCGCCAGCGCAATGTCGGCCAGGCTGTTGACGATCAATGTCATCAGCGCGACCAGAACCGTGATGGTAACCAGCAGCGGCAGGTCGCGATCCAGAGCCGCGCGCCACGCCAGTTGCCCGACGCCCGGGCGTGTCGCAAATTACTTCGATCGGGATGGATGCGCCGAAGGCCAGGCTCACCGAGATTCCTGCCAGGGCCGCCAGTTGCGGTGCCGCCGGGGTGAAAACGTGCGCCCACAGGACTCGCCAGCCGCTCAATCCTTTGGCTTGGGCCAGCACTACGTGCGGCGATTGTGAAGTTGCGATCAGTTGATTTTTGGCGTACCGGTAGACATGCGGAAACACAACCAGCGCGATGGCCCAGCGGCTGGCGGCGCCCAGCCACAAAAACACCAGCGCGATCACCGCCGCCGGCAGCAGCCAGGCATAGGCCGCTCAGCAGAGAAGGCACCAGATCGGCGCCTGGAGCACGCCACCAAACGGTGAGCAAAGCCAGCGCAAGGCCAATGGACACGCCGCCCAGCACGCCATAGCCGAGCGACACCAAGGTCAGCGGCAGGCGCTCTTTCAGAAGATCCGATACCGGCCGGTTGAGCGAGCGGGAAAAGCCCAAATCGCCGTGGAGCAGGCCCGTCAGATAGCGGAAATAAAACGCGGCGATATTGTTGTCGCGAGCGCGCTCGGCCCGAATAGCCTGCTGGCTGGCGGCGTTCAGGCGGCTATCGAGCTCCCGTTCGTCGGCGCCAAACCCGGGCCCAGCCGCACCAGCGTAGCGCCCAGCAATCCGCCCAGCAGAACCGTCAGCAGGATTCGCCGGACTTGACGCAGTAAGAGCGCCGCCACCATCCACCGCCTACCAGTGCGCCCGTGGGCTCAAATGCGAACCCGCGCGGCCCCACCACACTCATTTTTTCTCTTCTGCTTGGCGATGTACATGCGCCGGTCCGCCTCGCTCAGCAGCCGGTCGGCATCCACCCCGTCTTCGGGGAACATGGCATGGCCGATGCTGAGCGAAATCGTCTCTTCAGGGAAGATTTCGCGGCCGGCGTCCGCCGTGATGGCTTTCAATCGCTCCATTTTTGACGCCAGTTGGTCGGGCTGCAAGCCCGGCAGCACCAGCACGAACTCGTCGCCGCCCATGCGCGCCACGTAGTCGTACTCGCGGCAGGACTCTTTCAGCTTCTTGGCCACCGAATGCAGCAGGCGATTGCCTTCCAGGTGCCCGTACCGGTCGTTGACCTGTTTGAAGCCGTTCATGTCGCACACCAGCACCACCAGCGGCGAATTCATGCGGCGGCAGCGCGCCAGTTCGCCGTCCAGGTGCAGGAACAGCGAGCGGGCATTGGGCAGACCGGTCATGTAATCGGTGGACGCGGAGCTTTCCGCCTGCTGGAACCGCAAGCGCGTTCTCGATGGAAAGCGCGAGCTTGGGAACAATCGCCAGCAGAATGCGCAGATGATCGTTGGTGAAGGCGTCGCGCTCGGTTTGATACAGCGTCAGGACACTCACGGTTCCGTTCAGGCCAATGAGCGGCACCGACAACGCGCTGCGCATGGTGGTGAACTTGGTCTCGTCGTCCAGATAGCCGGGTTCCACCGATGGATTGCCGTTGATGATCGGCTTGCGGTTCTCCGCCACCCATCCCGAGAGGCCCTGGCCCATCGGAATTTCGAGGGAGGAGAACAGGCGGAAGTTTTCGCCGTTGACATATTCGGCGCGCAGCCGGTCGTCCCGCAAAACATAGATGGCCAGCGAATCGTAGGGAATCATGCGCTTCAGCCGCAGCGCCAGCAGCGACAGCGTTTCGTTCAGGCTGAGCGAATTGCCCAGGTCCTGCGCCAGTTCGAAGAGATTCTGCACTTCCTGCCGCGCCGCGGCGATGGAGGCGAGGAAGTGCTCGGGCGGTTCGGGAGTTGCAGCGGGCTCGGCTGTTCTCGAATCCGGCCGCCGGCTCCAAGCCGCGCTCGACCTTGACGCCGGTGGAAAGCTTCGCCGGCTCCACGTCGCGTGAGGTGCGCCAGGGCTTCCAGCTCGATGTAACGGCGCTGCAACACCTCCACCACCGCGGGATCGAATGCCTTCCCGGCCTCGGCCGCCACCTTTTGCATGGCCTCGTCGAGCGGCAGCGCCCGGCGATATTGCCGGTGCGACGCCAGCGCATCCAGGCAATCCACCGCCGCCAGAATTCGCGCGCCGATAGGAATGCTTCGTCCGCGCAGCCCGTCCGGATATCCGGTGCCATCCCATCTCTCATGATGCGAGCGCACGATGGGCGCCACGGGGTGGGGAAAGCGCACGCGCTCCAGATATTTCGGCGCCCACCACCGGGTGAATCTTCATCTTCTCGAACTCTTCGCGCGTCAGCTTGCCCGGCTTCGAGATGATGTGCTCGGGCACCGCCAGCTTTCCGATGTCGTGCAGCATAGCGGCCGCCCGCAGCGCTTCCAGTTGCGGCTCGTCCAGGCACAGGTCCTTGCCGATCTCGACCGCGTAAATCTGCACCCGCTGCAGATGATCGTGCGTGGTGTGATCCTTGGCTTCGATGGCCAGCGCCAGAGCCTCGATGGTTCTGAGGTGCAGCGCGGCCATCTCCTCGGCGTGCTTTTTCTCGTCCTCGATGCGGCCCAGGTAGAGGCAATAAGAGCGGTAGATCAGATACACCACCGGGATGGCCAGCAGCGCGGTCTGCCAGCCGAAATGCCGATTGACGGCGCTGGCCGCGCCCGCGATCACCGCGCCCAGCAAGTAGTAAGGGAACGACCAGATGTAGCATTCGCGCCAGACGCTCCGCAAAGACCGGCGCTCGGTGAGCGCGATGGCGCCCGCCACTGGAAAGGTGTTCATCAGGAAAAACACCGTGGCGGTCACCACCAATCGCAGAGCGGGTTCCAGGTGCCTCTGATTGAGCTGGCTGGCATGATAAACGGCGCCCGAGGCTGCCACCGTAATCGCCATGCTGCCCAGGTTAAAGAGCACCTGATGCCACTTGGGCCGCTGTTTGTAGTTCCACAGGCACTGCATCAGAATCGCCGAGCACCCGATGAACAAGGCCTCCGGCAGCGACAGCTCCACAATGGCAAACAGAATGAAGATAAACAGCACGCTCAGCGCGCCGGTGATACCGGGCAGCGATACTTTCAGGCGCGAAGCGATTACGGCCAGCGCCAGGTAACAGAGAAAACGGATCAGATCCTGAGATTGCCAGCGCGCTAATTCGGACACCGCGACTGCGGCGCCGATTACCACGATCGCTGCCACGTAGATTTTGGCCATCAGGGACATTCGATATCGGTTCGTCGACACTGCCATCTGTGCCGGTGGAGGTTGCAGCTTCCCTACCAAAAGCTCGGGTCGCTATCCAGTTGATAGATCGGCGAATGGGAGGGGGATCGTTAGGAGAACAAGCCAATTTGTCGCGCCGCTTTACGTCACTTTGAGACATTCTGTCCCGGCGGCGCGGTAGTTTTCAGTCTGGCTCTGAGTGATTTCTCCAGCGCTATCCAGAACTGAAGTACCATGCTGCGGACAGCTAAAAGAGCCGAATTGCAAAACAGTGCCTCTATCCCCCCAGGCTAATAGCTATCTGGGCATGCCCGCTATCATTTCGAGCCCAGGGATGCGGCAGCTCATCGAGTTGGCCGAACGAATCGCGCAAAGTAATGCAGCCGTTCTAATTACGGGGGAAAGCGGCTCCGGCAAGGAGTTGATTGCCCGCGCTGTCCATCATTATTCGCTGCGCTGCGCAAAGCCTTGGGTAGACGTAAGTTGCGCCGCCCTTCCCGAGCATTTGGTGGAAAGCGAGCTGTTTGGCTACGAAAAGGGCGCTTTCAGCGGCGCCGACGCCCCCAAACCCGGCCTGTTCGAGCTCGCCCATCACGGAACGCTCTTTTTGGACGAGGTCGGCGAATTGGAACCTCGCATGCAGGTGAAGCTCCTGCGTGTTTTGGACGGCGTGGCGTATTACCGGCTGGGAGGAACACGGAAAGTAACGGTGGACGTGCGCATCGTGGCGGCCACCAATCAGGATCTGGAGCATATGGTCGAAACCGGCAGCTTTCGCGGCGATCTGTATCATCGGCTAGGTCAGATTTGTCTGCGTGTGCCGCCGTTGCGCGAGCGCACTGAAGACATCGTTCCGCTGGCCGAGCATTTCCTGGCGCAAACCAACCCGCGGCTGAACTTTTCGCGGGAAGCACTTCGGATTCTGGAAGGACATCGCTGGCCGGGGAATGTGCGCGAGTTGCGCAATGTGGTCACCAAAGCCGCAGTGCTGGCGCGCGAGGCCGAAATCGGCGCGGGCGATCTTCTGCTTGCGCCGCCTCGTCCGCCGCTTCCGGCCATCCCGCTGCAGACCGTTCCGTCTGCTGTCTCGCTGGCCGTCCCCGCGGAAAACCTGGATGGAATGGAAAAGAGCACCATCCTGCGAGTGCTGGCGCAGACCAACGGCCATCAGCAGAAGGCGGCCGAGTTGCTCGGCATCTCGCGCCGCACACTGAGCCGCAAGCTGAAACTTTACGGAAGGGAGGCCGTGCGGCAGTCCTACGCTTCCTGAGCGCCACTGCCCGCCAGATTCACATGGCAGCCGCCGATCGCCGGACCGAGCGCCGTTACCGCGGCCAAGGTCCGCTCACACTATCGTTCGACGATCCCTCGCCGCAGGAGATCGTTGGCCACCTGCTGGATTACAGCAAGAGTGGATTCCGGGCCGTGCATGAGTATGCCGCGCTGCATACCGGCCAAGTGGTCGCGTTCCAGCATGCCATTGCTGGAGGCAAGGCTCGGGTGATGTGGAACCGCATCACCGATGACCGCGTGGAGACTGGATTTTTCGTGATTCAGTGATGCTTAAGCCGCGCAGATGAGAAATAGCAGCGTCCATCCGCGGCTCATGCGATCACATCCCCAACAGATTCGTTTCCAGCTTTACGTAGTCGTGTTCCTCGGCCCAGATATTTAATGCAATGGTGGCGATTTCATCAATCATCGGAATCGCATGGCCATCCTTGGTGAGGTCGATCGATTTGATGTAGGTGTGGCAAGTGTCGCAAGCATCCACGCGTGCGGCTGGGAATTCAGACGCGATGTAGATCGGCAGCTTGTCCTTATTCTCTTCCCCACACCCAGGACACAGTACGCGGCGGTACTGCCACTCGGTGGAACAGAGCGAGCACAGCAGCCAGCGCTTGCCGCCATCGCCTTCCCCGCGCAGGACTCCGGCGACCGGACGCGCGCTGCAAAACGGGCAAGTGGAGCCGGCTCCGGTTGCGGTAATGTCGCCGCGTGAAGCCAGGTATTCTGCGTAAGGCTGCAACAGGACTCGTGCGTAGAAGCGCGCGGCCGGATCCTGGGCTTCCGAACCGTCCCAAGCTGCCGACAGCAAGTTCATTTGATCGTCGGTGTTCTTCAGGTTCTGTGCCGCGAAGGTGGCCAGCAGCTCCGTGCCTTGGCGCGAAACCAATTGAATCAGCGCCGGGAAATAGCAAGTTAACGCGCGCAGGTCCGTTTGGCTCTTGGATTTGAGGTCGGAAAAGACTGGATCTTGGAAGCGCGCCAGTTCTCCGTAGAAATTCAGCAGCGGCGCGGCGCCGGGATGTTTGTCAGCTAACTGATCGGCTCGTGCGATGCGAGCGTCGTATGTCGTCATTCCTTCGGCGCCGGTTGGCCGGTCACTCGCAGGTACCACAGGCGGTGATGCGTCCTGGCCCAGGCGCGCGTGACATATCCGGTAGTGATCGCCGTCATGCTTCCCGGCACCATGAACACGCTCATGTAGACGTGGATGATGAACCCGCCGATAGTGGCGAGCGCGGCGATCTCATGCAGCAGGATCATCACGCCTCGCACCCAGGCCGCCTGGCGCGGAATATATTCCGGGAACCAGAGAAAAATCCCGGACAGAAGGAGCAGGATTGCTCCGTAGACCATCAACCAATAGAAAAGTTTTTGGCCACCATTGAAGCGATCGGACAGCGGCGTATGCGCTTCATCGTTGGTGATATAGGCTTCCGTATGATTGAGCCAGCGCTTGTCCACTTCGGTAATCTGCATATCGCGGCGCCAAAGGCCGTTCATCCAAACCGATCCGATCAGAAAGCCGATGCCGATGATGGGATGCCAGAAGCGCGACGTCGGCGCTCCACCCAGCATATACGCGAGCCAATAGAGATGCGGCGAGTAGAACGCGAGCCCGGTCGCCAGGCAGTACAGATACGTGAAACCGGTGAACCAGTGCATCAGGCGCTCGGCGAACGTGTAACGCTCCAGTTCGCCCGCGTGGGGAGCATGGGAGACAGCGGCGGCGTTCACTTTTCACCGCCTTTCTCGGTCGGTTCCGGTTCCACTTTCTTGGGTCCGAATCGCATGTAATGCGCCGCCACGCCGACCAACCCAGCCACCATCGCAAAATCGCCCAGCCACTTGAGCGGCCCTTTCCAGATGCGAACCATCCACGGCACGTGCGGATCTTTCGGCAGCCCGCCGTAGCGTTCCGGATGATTGATGTCGTGCAGCACGTAGATGACGTGCGTGCCGCTCACGCCCGGCGGATCGTACACGCCCGCGTCCTTGTAGGACGAGTGCTCATGAAGCTGCGCCACGCGCGTCTCGGCCAGATCCTTCATGTCGTCTTTGGTACCGAAGTGCAGGCATCCGGTGGGACACGCTTTGATGCAAGCGGGCTCCAGCCCCGCGCCCACGCGATCCGAGCACAGCGTACACTTGTGCATCTTCTTGGTGGTCGGATTCAATTTCGGAATATTGAACGGGCAGCCGGTGACGCAGTACTCGCAGCCGATGCAATTTTCCTGCTGGAAATCGACGATGCCGTTGGTGTATTGCACGATGGCGCCGTCGGCCGGGCACGCGCGCAGGCAGCCCGGATCGGCGCAGTGCATGCACTGATCCTTGCGCATCAACCAGCTGAAGTTGCCGTTTTCGTCGGTGAATTCGTTAAAGCGGATGAGATTGTAGTAATTCCACGCCGTGTCCGGCATGGTCTGGTAGGTGTTGTCGAAAACAGTTTCGCGGAACGGGTAGCCGTTCCATTCCAGGCACGCCACTTCGCAGGCTTTGCAGCCAATGCAAGTGGTGACGTCGATCAGTTTGCAGACGTCGTAATCGCGCGAAGTGTTTTTGCCGGGAACCGGTCCAGCATGTCCCGAGATGGCTTTGATTTGAAGTGGTCCGTTTGCCATGGTCATTCCTTATACAAATCAGGCCTTCTCCAACTTCACCAAAAAGCCCTTGAACTCGGGCGTATAGGCGTTGGGATCGGTTATTGTGGGCGACAGCATGTTCGCGAGGGTGCGCGGCACGCGTCCGGCGTCCTCCTGAATGCCGCGGAAGCCTTGATGAATCGGAATGCCGATCTGATAGAGCTTCTTCCCGTCGATCATCATGGGTTTGATGCGGCGCGTGACCATCGCTTTTGCGAAATACGTCGCGCGCGCGCTGGTCACCTTCACCATTTCCCCGCCCTGGATGCCCAGGTCGCTGGCCAATTCCACGGGGATTTCGACGAACATTTGCGGAACCAACTCGACGTTCATCGGATTATTCTTGGTCCAGTAATGATAGTGCTCGGTGAGGCGATAGGTGGTGCAGATGATGTTGTACCCTTCGCCGGCGGTCCCGTATTTGTCCATATTGGTGGTGTATTTCTTCACCACCGGATTGTTGGATTGCTGCGGATGCAGCAGATTCGCAACCGGGCTTTCGAACGGCTCGTAGTGCTCGGGGAACGGACCGTCGGCCATGCCGCCCAGCGGCACGAATATCCGGCCCACCCCTTCCGGATTCATAATGAATGGGCCCATGTGATCCTTGGGGTCCGAATCGGCCTTGAAGTCTGGCACGTCGTTGCCCACCCAGCGTTTCGTCGCTGCGTTCCACCAGACTTGCTTGCGGTCGGGATCCCACGGCTTGCCTGTGAGATCGCACGACGCGCGGTTGTAGAGCACGCGGCGATTCATCGGCCAGGACCAGGCCCAGTTGGGATAAATGCCCAGGCCCGACGGATCGTCGGTGCCGCGGCGTTGCATCAGCGCGCCCGCTTCGGTCCAGGAGCCGCAAAAGAGCCAGTTTCCGGACGCCGTGGAGCCGTCGTCGCGCAAAAACGCAAAGCCCGGTAATTGTTGCCCCGCCTTCACGGCGACTTGCTTGGTGGCTGGATCGGTTACGTCACCGATCGCACGGCCATTCAGCTCCTTGGCGATGTCAGCGAGCGATGGATTCTTGGGATCGACGTAGTTCCAAGTCAGGTTCACAATTGGATCCGGGAACTTGCCGCCCTCCTGCTTGTACAAATCCCGCACCTTCAGGAAAATTCGCGCGAGAATCTCCTGATCGAGCTTGGCGTCGCCAGGAGGCGGAACGGCCGCCCACTTCCATTGCAGCCAGCGCGCCGAATTGACGAACGTTCCGTCTTTTTCGGCGAATCCAGCGCCGGGCAGGCGATAGACCTCGGTCTTGATGTTCTTCAGGTCATCGGCCGTGATGCCGGGCGATTGCCAGAAGCCGCTGGTTTCATCGGGATAGATTTCGCAGACCACCAGCCACTCCGCCTTCTTGAGGGCGTCGATGTTCTTCTGCGAATTCGGCCCAATCGCGACGCCGTTCATGCCGAACGCGATCAAGCCCTTCAGCTTGCCGCGATACATATCGTCCCAGATGTGCGTCCAGGAATATTCGCGATCGACTTTGGGCAGATAATCGTAAGCCCAATTGTTTTCCTTAGTGGCCGCATCGCCGTACATGGTCTTGAGGAACGACACTGCGAATTTGGGCGTGTTCGACCAATAATTCCACGATTCCCAATCCTTGGGCTTGGACGGGGTGGTTGTGATGCGCTTCATCCAGCCGTCGAAATCCTTATCCTCCGGATGCGGAACTTTGATGTAACCCGGAAGATTGTCGAAGATGCCGGCGATGTCGGTGGCGCCCTGAATATTGGAGTGGCCGCGCAGCGCGTTCACGCCGCCTCCGGCGCGCCCGACGTTGCCCATCAGCAGTTGCAGCATCGCCGCGGTGCGAATAATTTGCGATCCGAAACTATGCTGCGTCCAGCCGACTGCATAAATAACAGTGGCTACTTTCTTGGTGTCGCCATCTTTGCGGATGGACGTGAACAGATCGGCGGCCTTGAGGAATTGATCCTTCGGAATGCCGGTGATCCGCTCCACCATTTCCGGCGTGTAGCGCGAATACTGCTTCTTCAGAAGCTGATAGACGCAGCGCGGATTTTCAAGCGACGTGTCGTACGCGGTGTCCGGCGGGAGCGTGGCGGGAGGCGTCTGGGCTGGCGTGTTCGCATTGGCCTGGACCTTGGCAGGTGGCGGATCGGCCGCGGCCGTTTTGCCTGTTAGATTTCCGCCCTCCTCGTAATTCCAAGTCGCCTTGTTGTAGGTGAACGCCGACGGATCGTAGCCCGAATAGAGCCCGTCGTCGGGCAGCTTAAAGCCATCTTTGACGATGAAGGCAGCGTTAGTGTAGTTGACCAGGTACTCTTTGGCGACCCGCTGGTTCTGCAGGGCGTAATTGATCACCCCGCCCAGGAACGCGATGTCGCTTCCGGCGCGAATCTGCAGGAACAGGTCCGACACCGCGGCGGTTCGCGTGTAGCGCGGATCCACCACGATCATCTTCGCGTTGCGCTGCCGCTTGGCTTCCACCGGCCATTTAAAACCGCACGGGTGGTTTTCGGCCGGATTGCCACCCATGATCAACATCATGTCTGTGTTCTTGATGTCGATCCAGCCATTCGTCATGGCCCCTCTTCCGAACGTTGGCCCCAAACTGGAGACCGTGGGGCCGTGTCAAACCCTGGCCTGATTTTCTATATAGGTGAGGCCCAGGCTGCGCATGGTCTTGACCGCGAGAAAATTGAACTCGTTGGTGTCGGTGCAGCCGCCGTTCCACGCGATGGTCTCCAGGCGATTGACGGCGCGGCCCTGGGAGTCGGTAGTGATGAACGTGTCGTCGCGCGTCTTCTTGATGTGACGCGCGATCTCGTCGTAGGCCTGGTCCCAGCCAATGTCTTCCCAATGATCGGAACCGGGGCGGCGCACCTGTGGTTTCAGCAGGCGCCGCTCATTCAGGATGTCCTGCATCAGCGAGGAGCCTTTGGGGCACAGCGTGCCGCGGTTGATGGGATGGTCGGGATCGCCCTCCACGTGGACCACCTGGGCGGTGACGTTCTTCGCCTGATCGCCGAGCGTGTGAATAATGACGCCGCAGCTCACCGAGCAGTATGGACAGGTGGAGCGCGTCTCCGTTGTTCGCGCGATCTTGAGTTCCTGGGCCTGGGCGCAGGCCATCTTGACGTCGAATCCGAGCACCGATGCCACAATGGCGCCGGTCCCGGCCTTAAGGAAACCTCTGCGAGTGGAAACCACAGAACCACCTCCTGAGCTACTTTGCCGGAAAGTTCGGAAACCATACTAGCAGCAGTTCAGCCACACGGCAATCTCCGGAATATGCGTGCCGGTGGTGACAAGGCGTCGGTGGTGACAAGAATCGCCCGTGGCGTGTTGTCGGCGCGCCGGTCTACGAGCTCCTCTTGTGAATCCGGCGTGGGTGTGAAAGAATTTCTCACGGAGGTATGGCGATGAGGCCTCTTTTCTTTATCGCGATCGCATGCGTGGCCGGGTTGACTTCCGGATTGCCTGCGTTCGCACATCATTCGGGCGCCGCGGAGTTCGACTTCCACAAGAAGGTGGATCTAAGCGGCGTGGTAACGAAAGTGGAATGGACTAATCCGCACGCGCACTTTTATATGGACGTGAAGGACTCGAGCGGCAGCGTGGCCAATTGGAATTTCGAACTCGCCAGCCCGAACGTGCTGATTCGGAATGGCTGGAAAAGGAACTCCATCAAGGCCGGCGATATGGTCAGCGTGACCGGGATTCAAGCCAAGGACAGTTCCAATTACGCGAGCGCCGGAACGATTACCTTTCCCGACGGGCACAAACTGACGTTCCTGGCCGCGGACGATCCTTCGAAATGAGGCACCGAACAATTATGAGCAAGCGAGTGGCGGTGGGGGTGGTCAGCGGAGCGCTGTTGGCGGCTTTCTCCCTGGTGGCCCAGACCGAATCCAAAGGGAAAGTGGGAAACATCGGCCTGTATCGAAATCAACAGCTGGCGCCAGACGGGCCGGCGCCCAAGCTCGCCGACGGAACGCCGGACCTGTCGGGAGTCTGGCTGGGCAGCGGCGCGAACGAAGCCGACATCGCCAATCCCAAAGGGCTGAAGCCGGGAGAGCAGGTCGCTCATGCTGCCGTGGGCGGAGGATCTTGTAAAGCACCGGCTATCGAAGCAGGATCCGGAGGCGAACTGCCTTCCGGCGGGCATTCCACGCGGATCGCCGTATCCGTGGAGGATCGTGCAGACCCCAACGCATTACTTCATTCTTTTCGAAGGCAACATCCACAGCTTCCGGCAGATCTTCATGAACGGGAAACATCCCGACGATCCGGACCCCACCTGGTACGGCAATTCGGTGGGCCACTGGGAGGGCAACACGCTGGTGGTGGATACGATTGGCTTCAACGACAAGTTCTGGTTCGACTACAAGGGTCATCCGCACACCGAGAAGCTTCACACCATCGAGCGCTATACGCGCACGGACCTGGGACACATGTCGATTGAGGTGACGATTGACGATCCGGGTACGTACGTCAAGCCGTTTACGACGGTGGGCAAGGCGACGCTGATGCCGGGGACGGAACTCTTGGAATATATTTGCCAGGAGAATAATCAAGATTTGCAAAAGCTCACAGGGCCGGCGCGGGGTCCGGGCGGGCAGTAGGGCTTCGCTTACGGGGTGGGCGATGTGCGGGTCTGCGAGTCGACGTTATATGGCTGCGTGCCTAGCCCTCGCACCTTTGGTGCAGGAGTGAGCCGCACGGGGGTTCGTCCATGCGGGCGTTTTGGCGAAAATGTCCGCTAGGGAGCCTTGCCAAGATACTCTAGGAGTTGAGTGATCGTTTCTTCAAGCTCCCGATTGTGTGTCTTCAGAAACGATTCCGCTCGCTCGGCGAGTTGCTCGTCTGCCAGCCCACGTACATACCATGCGACGACCAGGGCTGCCGCCTTCTCGTTCCTGGGAGCCTGGACATGCGTCCCGATGATGCCACGGAGTTCCGCCGGCGCGACCGCCATTAGGCGATTCGCTTCATCGCGGGGTGCAAGGGGGAGCGCTGCGAGCGCCCAAACCGACACGCGGCGTATCTCGGGCTCGGAACTATGTCGCCAGAGCATGCAGAGCCTTGCCAGCACATCGGGCTCTGCTAGCGGAATCCAGGCCCGACACGCGCCTAGCCAACTAAGCGCCCATGAGGCGGCAAATTGCTCGAGGGGCGAGTCAGAAAATAGGACGGGAACCAAGGATTCGCCGATTCGACTAAGGGGCTCCGCAAACCTCTCCCGTTCGTGGCTGCGCCGCATAAAATCGACGGCCACCGTATAGCAGAAATACATACAACCCAGGGCTCCCTGTACACGAACGAATTGATCCAGGCTCCGTAGTTGTTCGACTAGTTTCGCTTCCGCGCGCTCATATCCGGAGGCATCCGCTTCGTCGAACGTCCGCCACCACACGGCCTGAGCCAAAGCGGAAGCGGCATGGGTTCGAATTGGCCCGGGTGCTAGAGTTGCATTCCTCGCCTCCTCGTACAAGTTCCCGCCGTATCGGCCTCTGATAAGCGGAACTACGAATGCTGCGTGCTGCATGTAGCGCCCAAACCGTACCAGCTGGCGTGCCGCCGAGCGAACGGTTTCTGGGCGGGCCGCCGCCTCATCTGCTAGGCAGTTGCCTAGCGCAGTAAGATGTAAAGGGGCGTCACTGAGACTAGCCGTTTCGCTCAGGTCAGCGTTCTCCAATATTTCTGTGAGGCGAAGTATAAGTCCTTCGGTCGCCTTACCTCCTAATAGAGCGGCCAACGGTATCACCTCGCGCCATTTTTCGTCCTCGAAGTGCGGCTCGAGCACAGAGACAAGGGTATCGGTATCTTGGCGTCCGGAGTGCCAACCTTCAACCATTGCCCGCGCGGTTAGAAATTCCTGGAAGGTGAGGTGTCGGAACTCGAAGAACTCCACAAGCCGACCAGCCTCTACGTCGTATCCTGTCATGGTCAACAAGCTGCTGCGATCTTCGACACGCCGGATAAACTCGTCGACCGTTTCGCTAACGTACCCTAGCTCCGTGGGAAGGGCCTCCCGAGCTTCGTGTAGCCACGCGGCAAGCCGAGGGCGGCTGACCTTCTGTAGTCCGTTGTGCATCATAGCCTCGGCAAGATAGCAGAGCTGCGGAAGCGCCTCTTCTTCTGGAATTGGTTCGTGGCCTTCTGTGTTCCACGTCATAAGGAGGACCTCGACGGCCTTGCCATAAAGGACCGCCCGGCGCGTGGGAAGGGAGCCGACCCATCGCTTCACGAGGAGCAGTGTCGTGAGCAGCAGCGGGTTTTTTGCAAGAGCAAAAATGCGGTTGTTTCTCACAATTGTGGCAGCCAGCTGCATAGCGTCTGTGCGAACTTTCTCCGTGTCGCCTACCACCTCGCGGTACCAGGCGACCGTGAGTCGGCGGATATCGTCGCCATCAAACGGTGAGATCGTAGCCTTCTGGCAAATTGGAGCGAGGTGGGGCGCAACGTGGCGGTACCCAGCCTCGCGCGAGGTGACGATTGCGGCGATGTTTGGATAGGCCTGGAGAGCCGAGCGTAAAGTGCAGACGAAGGCGGCACGGTCGCCGGAATCAGAGATTTCATCGAGGCCGTCGACTAATAGCAGCGCGCGTCCTTCGAGCAGGGCGCGATCCAAATACGCCCTAAAAACTACGGCATGTTGACGGACTGGCTCCCTCTGAGACAGGGCGTCGAGCAATTCGGTAAGTGAGCCACGAGCGAGCCCTCGAAGCTCACGGCATCGGAAGAAAAGCGGGAACCAATCGCGGCGCGGCAAGTCGTCTGCGACTTGCCCGAACCGCGCTGGGTCAGAATAGGCGATGGCCAGACGCTTGATAAGCGTAGACTTTCCGCCACCCGGAGCAGCGAGAAGAGCTAATCGAGAATAATTGAAAACGACAGCACCTACCGGTTGGCTCTTCGCCTCCCCCCCACCGTCTAAAACGACGTTGAGTTGCAGCGGAACGAACAGGCTTTCCAACCGGAGACGGCGCGAACCAACGTCGCTATCCGCAGGCATACCGTCCAGGTGGATGAAGCCGCACTCGCTCTCCAGGTACTGGCGATAGGCTGCAAGGGCGTGTAGGACAGCTTCGCTCGAGAAAGCGCCAGGCATCGGCTCTGGATTGAGGCAGGATAGGTTGTGAAGCTTCCCGCCGCATTCTCTGTCGGCACTAATTATTTCCTCTGCGATCGCGTGCGCGAGCGGCGTACCGTCGGAGTGGATCAGGACAAAGTGCGTTCGCGCTTTGTTTTCGGTGTAATATATGGCCCAAATCCATCCCCGCTCATGAGCCAGGAGCTCGTTATCTTGGTCAAGTGTGAGATGGTCGAGCCCGGCGCAGGCCCGGCCCGCGATTTCCGTCGCCCGGTCCCTCGCGATCAATATTCGGCCCTGAACCAACTCATCAACAACCTGCGGCCCCGTAAGCGTGATAATCTTCGTGCGACGACGTTGCATTTCCTGTTCAATCGCCGTCTCCTTGAAGCCAGAGAGCGAAACAAAGTACCCGGTTACTTGGCGCTCATCTTGCTGTTCAACGTCGAGGGCACCCACAAATTTGTTTAAATCATCACCGCCGATGGCTGCAGCCGTGGCCTTGCATTCGGCAATGGCGCGGCGCGGTTCGAGGCGATGGTCGGCAGAGAGATCTAATTCACGCCCGGACTTGTGGACGTTCAAACGCGGCAGCTCGTATCCGAGGGCGACAAATAGGTCGGCCATTAGCCGCCCAAAGAGATCTCCCCGGCGATTATTATCAGGTTCAAGAATGCGAATGAGGGTTGGTCCTGTCACTGGAATTGTTGAAGACACTTGCTTCAGCTAAACGAATTAAAACATGAAATGGTGCCCGTGTGTGGGCGCCTTGAAAGGTTGGCCGCGTGGACGTAATATTGGCTAACTCGGACCTTGGTGCCCCCCGGCGATACGGGCAACTCGCCGCCGACTCCATGCCTTTCGCCGCCAAGAAGAATCACTCGATCTGGTCGAGTTCTCCCGCCTTGATCAGGCGTCCGCCCACACCTTGCGTGCCGTCTCCACCACCAATTCCAGCTTGCGCCACTGCTGATCTTCCGTCAGCAGATTGCCCTCCAGCACGCTCGCGAATCCGCACTGCGGGCTGAGCGCGAGCTGATCCATGGGCACGTACTTGCTCGCTTCCTCAATGCGGCGCAGCAACTGATCGGAGGTCTCCATGTCGGACAGCTTGGTGCTCACCAGCCCCAGCACCACCATCTTTCCGGGAGGCACGAAGCGCAGCGGCTCAAACGTGCCCGCGCGCTCGGATTCATATTCCAGCAGAAACGCATCCACGTTGAGCTGGTTAAACAGCTTTTCGGCGATGGGATCGTAACCGCCCTCGGCATACCACTGGCTGCGATTGTTGCCGCGGCACAAATGAATGGCCACTCGCGGGCCGCCGGCTGAAGCATCGCCGCGGGCGCCCTCAATGCACGCATTGTCCACGCGGATCGCTTCGTCCAGCGCCTGCTCGGGATCCACGCCCATCTCATCGTGCACGTAGCGCCGCCATTTGGGATCGATGTAGTAGCTGTAGCGCGGCGCGTCGATCTGGATGTATTGGACGCCCTCCCGCGCCAAGGCCTGAATCTCGGCTTTGAAAATCGGCACGATGTCCCATAGGAATTCCGAGTAGGTGCCGTAGGCCGGATCGCTCAACCCCTTCTTGTACGCGATGGCCGGGAACTGGTTGGGCGTGGGCAGCGTCATCTTGATATCGCCGGGCGCGTGCTGCTTCAGGAACGCCACCTCATGCGCGGTGAGCCGCTTCTTCTGGCGGATCTTCGAGGTCACCACTCCGGGCAGCCGGTTTTTCAGGCCAGCCACGGCGACGGCGCCGCTGGCTGCGATCTTCCAATCGCGCGTGATGGCTTCGGCGTCATCGAGGCCTTCCACCGATTCATTGAAGTCGCCCATGAAGCCGACGCGGCGAAATTCGCCATCGGTAAAGATCCGAAACCCGAGATCCTTCTGACGCTCGAGCACGCGCTGGATCTCGCGGTCCTCGATTTGCTTCAGTTGCTCCGGAGTGATGGAGGGATTCTTGCGCGCCTCGATCAGCTCGGGCGGGCGTAGAAAGCTGCCGACATGATCGGCGCGGTATGGATTGCGCATGGTTGATAGAACCTTATTTCAGCGCGGGGCTTCGCACGCCCATGGCTGAGAGAAATGCTTCGCGGATTTCGGCGGGTTGTCCCTGCTGAAATGGGTAGTCTTCTCTGATTTGCCGGCCGTGAATCGGATGCTTCAGCAGTTCGTCGCGGGTCAATCCCTCGGTGAGCAATTTCCGCTCGGCCACCGGCAGGGCGACGCACTGGTTCACTTGGGGATCGCGAATGATGGCTTTGGGATCTTCGCCTCTCGCTACGGCTTCCAGATCGCTCAGGAAGCGCTTGCGCAGCAGCAACACGCCGCGGTCGCTGGTGCCCAGGTGCTCCTGGGTCCGATCCGCGACGGTTCCCTGGCCGATCCACGCGACGAAGTCCTGATTCATCACGTGGCTCGAGATCCAGCGGCCCGCGGCGTCGGCAACGGGACCGTGCCACGCCGGGAATCTGTTCCTGCACGTAGGGTTCATTCTCCTTGGGCACGCGGCTGAAGGCCCAGGTGACGCTCAGCGTATGCTGGTCGTCCACCGGAACGCGCCATTCGAAGTGATCGCCGGTGAACAGCGCGTTCGGCCACAGGCAGACGCGGCCGACGGTCCACATGGGATCGGATTCGCTCATGCCTTCGCGGATGCGCCGGTAGACGAACCCGTAATCGAACTCATCGAACTCCAGCTTCAGATGCCGCGGCGAATACGGGCCCAGTTTGTCGTTCAACCGGACGCTCCAATTCATGTGCATCCACTCGAAGTGCAGCGGATCGATGGAATTTTCCTGGCATTGAAGCCAGTTGCAGGGCACGTCGGCGAAGACGATCTGTACAAAACCGTTCTTCCAGGTGAAGGGCTCCCAGTTGGGAACCAGCGGCGCCGGCTCGGGTCCAAGGTAAGCCCAAATCAGCCCGGCCCTGGTCTCCACCGGATAGGCTTTGATGCGGACCTTGTCCTTGAAGCGGGCCTCGGGCGCGGCGGCGTCCTCATAAGGTTGTTCGGTGCAGCGGCCGTCCTGGTTGAATAGCCAGCCATGATAGTTGCAGCGCAGCCCGCACTGTTCCACGAAGCCGTAGGATGTGTCGGCGCGGCGATGCGGGCACTGGCGGTCGACCAGCCCGAAGGTACCGCTCAGATCCTTGTAGAGCGTCAGATCTTCGCCCAGCAGGCGGACCGGTTTGATGGATATGTCTTCGAACTCGCTCACCGCGGCTACCGGCATCCAATAGCGGCGCAACAGATCGCCCATCGGGGTGCCGGGGCCGACTTGCGTGAGAAGTTCGTTCTTAGAACTATCGAGCATTTCTTACACCGTCCTCCACAGCAATTTATCGTATGCCATAATCGCGCGTGGTTGCGAGGACGCGTGAGGGATTCGCGAAAATTCAGTTCACTTCTGGCTGTCAGGCGCCGGGTTGCCGGACGCAGGTCCGCGCCCAGGGGGTGGGCCTACGCGAGGAACTTGAAAGCCCGGCGGCACGTGCGTCAAGGTATGCACGAAACGCAGCTTGCCCTTCTCTACTCGAAACATGTGGGTGTCCGGCAGTCCGCCGACGCCGAACGTGCAAAACGCGACCACCGCGCCCATCGCCTCGTCGACGATGAAGCGCCGCGCGACGATATTTACGCCGCCGGGCACGCCCACCTGGCAGCTATCTTGCGGCTCGCCTTTCCCGGTGCGAATACCGCCTTCGGTCCGTTCACACGGATAGCCCCACGGAACTAAATCGACCTTCTTCTCTAAGAACGCATCCAGGTAGGCATTGGCAGCGGCGACCAGGGTGTCGCGGCTATCGCGCTCGCCAGCCGGAATCTCTCCCCAATCCTCACCGGGCGACCACTTGAAATAGTTGTCGGCATTGAACAGCCAGTCGCCTTGCTGGGTCACAATCGATTCGATTTCCGCGATCTTGTCGTGATTCACCCTGAGGCGCGTGCCGATGACGTACGGATGGCTTTTGTCGATGACGATCACCTCGGTAAACGTCTGACAGGTCGCCGGGTCTATCAAGGTGCGGTGAAAATCGATCTTCATCGGTTTCTGAATCACACCCGATTTGATATCCACCACCTGCAGGTTCTCGATATAGGCCAGCCCCTTCGCCAGCGGCAGGCCGGAAGGATCGCCCTTGCCCTGCGCCGCGATGTAGAGATTGGTGGCCTCCTGGAGGCCGTCGCGCGTGCAGGCCACCTGCGCGAAACTCGCCGCCGGCGCCAAGAGCGCGGCCGAGACTGCAATCCACGTAAAAGCACTGCGATTCATCGAATTACTCCCATTGATTGTCCCAAAACTTCAGCGGCGGCCGGTCCTAATTTCCGCCTTTCAGTTTAATTTCGGCGGTGTCGCCTTTCACTTCGATTGTCGTTCCGAAAGGCCGCGACAAGCCAGCCAGCCGCTCCAGAATATAGTGCGCCTGCTCGCCGTTGGCCGGTGTTGGCAAGCCGCGCGTCTGGAGGAAGAGATTGTTGGTGTGTTCGTCCTGGGTGTCGGCCTGACCTTTGCCAATCTTATTCATAGCGATCGGCTGGAACCGGATGGATTGCAGATTCTTGCCCTGGAAGTCGACGTAGGCCACCACGCTTTCCCAATCGATGGGCTCGTCCAGCAAAACGTCGATGGGCGGCGCTTGAAAAATGAAATTGCCCAGATCGAAAAAGATGGGCCGGCCGTGATAAATCTCGATGCCGTGCAGCAAGGGCGCGCCATGCATGACGACAATATCGGCGCCCGCATCCACTTCGGCGTGCGTCCACTTCTTGAGCCAATCGGGCGGGGCCAGCCGCTCCGGCAGCTCTTCCAGCATGATGGTGCGGAAAGGCTTGTCGAATACGTGATTGTGTTCGTACACGATCACCAGATCGGCGTGCTTTTTGGCCTCCCGGATACTTTGGAGAATGCGCTCCGCGTCTTCTTGGTTCGGCTTGTCGCTTTCCACGCGAAGTTCGTTCACGCCCGGCCGGGTTGCGGTAGCGGACCCGCCTTCCGGAATCAGCCCGGACGCCATCGCCACCAGTGCAACGGTGCCCTTCGGCGTGTGCAGGTACCCAGGCGCCGCGGCTTCCTGGATTGTGTTGCCGGTGCCGGCATGAGCCAGCTTCAGGCGGCCGGCCTCCTGGAGCGTGTTCTCAACGCCCGGAACTTTGAGATCGAACTCATGATTGTTGGCTAGCGAGACCAGGTTGAAGCCGAACGATTGCAACGCATCCATGGCTTCCGGCGGCGAGACAAACCTTCCGTCCATATGCGACTGGCCTTTTTTCTCGTCGACGATGGTGGTTTCGAAATTCGTGAACATCACGTCGCCTTTTAACAGCGACTTGATCACCGGTACCTCGGATGGCGCATGAACGCGGATGTCGGAGCGGATCATCGATTGTCCAGTCAGCGTGATGCTGAGCGTGGCGGATTGCGCTTGCAAGGCAACTAGGGCGAGAACGCAACCGGCGGCCAGACTGATCCCCCGGCTTTTGGATTGTGCAGTCATTATTCCTCCGGTGCGAATGCCAGCAGGACGTTGCCCGCGATGGCGCCGTTGCGCGCATAGCCTGAGTTCACAAACAGCATCCCGCCCACAAGCACTGGACCCGCCCCATCCAGCGAGCCGCCTTTGCCGGGGACTCCATTCACAGTTTCATAACTGCGCACGGTGTCGAAGTCCCAAAGGATGTGCCCGTCCTCAGTGGCGTAAGCGCGCAAGTGGCCGTCGTCCGACCCGGAAAACACGACACCGGGAATCTCCGTCAAAGCCGCGGGCTGCGCCGGACTGCACTTGGGCGTGTTTCCGCAGGGCTGCGGCGCGACGTACCAGACCTTCTTGCCGTCCGATATGCGGAGCGCGGTTAGCCCTCCGCCCTTGGCGGGATCGGGTGGCAATCCCACTTGGACAACGGTGCCTGGAGCGGTCTTTCTCGCCAGATCCGAAACCGCGGCGTACACTTGCCGGCCGTCGCTGGCCATGCCCCATTGCACGCCGCCATTGGTGCCGCCCTTGCCGACGCGCGTCTGCCAGAGAATGGCGCCTTTCTGGTCCGGATCCAGCGCGTAAACCACGCCCGACTTCTGTCCGGCCAGCAATATGTCTCGGCCGTTCGGAAGCTTTTCGATCAATACAGAAGATCCGAAATCGTGATCCGGCCCGGGGCAACCGGCTCCCGTGCAGGCGCCGCCGAAGATATCGCCAGGGGTGACTTGTTTGGACCACACGATTCGCCCGGTCTTCAGTTCCAGCGCCAGCACCGAGTCGCTCATGTCGGTGGCGGGAGTTGAGAAATTGTCGCCGGTCGCGATGTACAACAAGCCGCGCTTCAGATCCACCGTCGGCGATCCCCAAACGCCCGCGCCGGAGGGCCCCCAGGTTCCAACCGTGCCCGGACGTTTCCCGAGTTCCCTGGGCTTATCGCGGATCGTGTAAGTCTTCCACACCTGGACGCCATCCCTGGCACGCAACGCGGTAACGCTGCCGCGGAAAGTGCAGCACGGATAATCCGGATTGCTGGATCGGGTCTCTTCCCACGAAGCGGCGGGAATGAAGACCACTCCATCGTGCACGGCGGCGGAACCGGTGAGGCGCGTGGTGTCGTGCGGCTCGGGCTTCTTCTTCCAGAGCAGGCGTCCGCTCTCGGCTTCCAGCCCGTAGGCCCATCCCGTGAGATCGGTGAACACCAGAACGTGTGTCTTGCCGTTAGGGACCGCAACGATGGCGGATCGCACCGGCCCATCGGCCTGGTAGACCCAATGGACGCAGCCCGAATCCGTGCTCAGGGCTTGCACCGCGCCGCCGGCGCTGCCGACGAACAATGTTTTTCCCAGCACCGTGGGGGCGCCGAACGCGGTGACATCGCCGCCGAACGCATAGGCCCACTTTAACCTGAGCTTTCCTACGTTATTGAGTGTGATGCCGCTGGCGGTGGTGTAGCGCGTGTTGGACGGGTCGGGCCCCCAGCCGTTCCATAGGGGACTCGGCGAGGCTCCGATAGTCACGGTGCGGTCCGAGCAGTAAGCTTTGGCGGGAAGCGGCGGATCGGCACGCTCCACACCAAGATACTTCGCAACGGCCTCCCGCTCCTCATTACTCAGAACGTAGGCGACGTTGATCATGACGCCAAAATTGAGGGTTCGCAGAATTCGCGCCACCGACAACTGTTTGAGCGCTTCTTTCGGCGGCGCTGTTTCATTCGCCGAGTCATGACAGGAGGCGCAACGCTTTTGATACACGGACTCACCGGAGACGGCGGCCGCGCATGGCATGGCCGCGATGGCCGTCAGAAGCGCGAAGACGGGCACGAACACGGAAAAGATAGGCCGAATGGACACGCGGTCATTTTACATGAGCCGATTGGCGCGCGGGGCGGCAACGCTGGCCACGGATCAAAGCGGCCGGGCTCACGTCGCACACCGGCCCCCTCGGCGCGGCCGTGACTAGCAGGCTTCGGAGAAGCCCGGAGTAAGAATGCTGGCCACGGATGAACCCGGATGAACACGGATGGCGGATGTTCAGGCCAGGGCTTTTCCGTACAGCACCAGCAAGCGGCTCCAGGCCTTCTCGGCTTGGGGCTCGTTGTAGACGGTCGTATCCGGAGGGCACCAGCCATGCAGCGCGCCAGTGTACACTTCGATTTCCGCGGGCAGGTCCGCCTTGGCGAACGTCTCTTTCAGAACTTCCTTGTCTTTGGGAGCCCGCATATCGTCGTTGGCTGCGATTGCGATGAGGAACTGCGCCTTGCTCTTGGCTGCCTCCAGATGCGGACTGTTTGGCATATCCGTCACCAGTCCGCCGCCGTGGAAAGTGGCGACTGCTCCGACGCGATCGGGCACGGCCGCCGCGGTACGAAACGCCATCGGGCCGCCCATGCAATAGCCCTGCGTACCCATCTTCCGATTTTTGGCAACCGACGATTGCTGGTCGAGCCATCCGATGAACGCCTTGGCATCCGTCATGTGCGTGGTATCGTTCAGCGTTTGCGCGAGCGGTATCAGCTGCTGGGATGGGGGTTTTGGCGCCGGCGTCCGCGGTGGGGGCTTTCTTCGTGCGATAGAACGGATTCACCACCAGCACCGAGTAGCCCGATTCGGCAAGCCTTTTGGCCATCTGGCGGAATGCCGGCCGCAGCCCGAAGATATCCGGCCACATGAGAACGCCGGGGGCGGTGCCGCTGGCCGGATGCACGAAGTAGCAATCGGCGGTGCCGTCCGGAGTGGTCACGTTCACGTCCGATTCGGCCACCGCGACCGCGTTGGCCACCTGCGGCAGCAGCATGGCCATGCCTGCTCCCAACATGGCGCCGCCGAATTGCTTTCGTGTCACCAAACCGAGCGCTTCGTACTCTTCCCGGTCCTGCTCAAAATGATCCTGATCGCACATGTTCGCTCCTTATCTTTCGTGCTTGTGCGGACAACCGCCGCATACCGGGATATTGTATATCACTCGGCCGTTGGAGCGATCATAACAATCGGAAATTGACTTCAATCTGCGCTTGCACCGGAACTGGCTTGCCATCCTTTTTGCCGGGACTGAATTTCCACTTCTGCACAGCCTCGATGGCCTTCTGGTCCAGGCCTAAGCCGAGCGGGCGCAGAATCCTGATGTCGCGCGCATTGCCATGCTCATCCACCACGACAAACAGCAGGACCGTGCCCTGGAACTTGGCCTTGCGCGCTTCTTCAGAATATTCGGGCTCCACTTTATAGATGACGCTGGGCGGCGACACACCGCCGCCAATGCGGTAAGCGCCGCCTCCCATGCCCCCGCCAGAACCGGGACCGAATCCGGGTCCGGAACCTGGTCCGACACCGCCGCCGCGTCCCGTACCCATACCGCCGCCAGCGCCAAATCCGTTCGAGGCGAGCCCGGAGCGCGCCAGCGGATCGCCCAACTGATCCATATTCACTTTGGGGATGTTAGCGTCCGGCTGAATGATCAGGGTTGGATCCATCACCAGTTTGGGATTTTCCACATGAGTGATCATGGGGGGCACGAACTGCCGGTTGGCTAGCTTCGGCAGCCTTCCTTTGCTGACCGGCGTGGAAGACCGGTCGCCACCACCACCACCGCCCGCCATCCTGTTCTTTTTCACGGTGGCTTGATACGGAGCGATATCGGGAGCGATCAATTGAACCTGATTCACAACCATCCGCTGAACAGTTTTGTTGGTCCCGATCAGAAACAGCAGACCGATGACGCACACGTGGACCAGAATGGAGGTTGCACCGGCTCGCCTTCCCTGCCCTCGGAATCCGCCCCAGATATCCTGGACCGGCAGCGGTTTCGACGTGAGTTGCAGCGGTGGAAGGTCACGCGAGTGAATCGCGTCTTGGATGGCCGCGATGATATTCGAATACCATGCGCGATCGAGAGACGCCGGCGTGAGAAGAAGAACCGGCGCGGTTGCGAAGCTGGAATGCATTCCGCGCTCGCCGGCACACTGGACGGAAGCTCGAAACCACGCGAGCGGCTGGGCGATGCTTTCCATTTCGGCGCGGCACGCGGCGCATTCCCGCGCGTGCCCCTGACGATCCGAATCGCCGGCGCCAATCAGGCACTCAAAAATTTCCCGCGAAGTTAGATGTTGGCTCATTTCTTCGGCTCCTCAAGCGTGGTCCGCACCGACTTTAATGCACGGAACAGGTGCGTTTTCACGGTTCCTTCTTTCATTCCCGTGATCGCGGCGATCTCCAGCAGTTCCATGTCTTCCCCGAATCGGAGCAGAAACACAGCTCGTTGTTTCCCGGATAATCGGGCCGCAACCTTCCAGATCTTCTCCACCTGTTGCTTGGCTACCGCCATCTGTTCGGGAGACATCTGCCGGTCCGGGATCCAATCCCCGGCATCGGACAGATCCACATCCGCGCGTAACTTGCGCCTCCAAAACTTCAGGCGGCCGCTTGCCTCGTGACTGCGCACCAGATTCGCGGCGATCTGCATCAGCCAGGTTCCGGCGCTCGAAGCGCTGCGAAGCTGGCCGCGAGCCTGGTAGGCTCTCACGAAACAATCCTGCGTCAGGTTTTCGGCCGATTCCTGATTCCGAAGGGACGCCAGAATGAACCTGTAGATTCGCGGACGATGCTGCTCGAACAAGTCTTCAAAGTTATCGAGCGAACCACCGCTTCCCGCGGTTTCCGGCGCCACCTCGGACGAAAGAGCTCTTTCCATCCGCCCATTTAGACCGATCCGGCTGGCGAAGGGTTTACATGCAAAATTTCCCGAGTTATCTGGCGCGACAACCTGCCTGAGGACTACCGCGCGAGCGAGGCTCCACCGCCGACCTGATTTCCTGCCTCCCAGATGTTGAACTGGGAATCCAGGGCACAAGGCCATCCTCTCGTTGACCGATAAAAATGAGTTGAACAGAGCGGAACGCGGAGCCAGGCGACGTCCCTTGTCAACCCGGAGGTCAACGGTTGTCCAGCCCTTTTCGACGTAAACGAAGCGCGCCGACCCGTGCACTTGTATCCATTGGGCGAAGCGCTGGAAAGAGGAAATGTCGTCAAACCTCGAAGCGGCCGCGTGCCGCATGGGGCCATGTCCGACGACGTGGAGGGCGGCCTGCGTAACAACAGGCTCGTCCGTATCCTGCCCGGTTCAGCCGCCCACTTCGACGCGGTCGCCTTGCCGCAGGGCGGGACGCAGGGCGCCCAGCGCCACTCGAATGGAGCCGGTAGCGCCGGGTTGAGTTGCCGCAAAGTTTTATTCTGGATTGCTTTTAGCCTTGCCGATATGCTCATCCGATTCGACCGTTGGCGAATACTGCTCAGCGCCTATCGATCTTCTTCAAGGGTACTGCGACGTTTCAGCGAGGCAACTGCTTCCCCTGTTTTATCGGCTTCGAAGCCCATTCTGAAAACAGATAGATTTTATAAGCTACAGATAAGGTACAGTGCAGCCAGGTTGGCTCGTTGCACTTATAGATTCTTGTGGATTCCAACCGTTGGCATCCAGACTTACAGCGGGTGGAAGGTTGATTGGACTAAAAATGTTGGTTTAATTGGTACGCCCGGTAAGATTCGAACTTACGACCTTTTGCTCCGGAGGCAAACGCTCTATCCAGACTGAGCTACGGGCGCTCTGTCGCTATTATAGCCGCCGCCGCGCCCCATCCGGAACATCTCATTTCAGCGCGCGGTTAAATCCGAAATCCGGCCACTGCGCTACTTGGACGCTACGTGGTGCGTCCTCACCGCCGTGGCGTGGTGATGGACCGGGGTGGCTGGCTCCTTCAAAAGCGTCTCGATCATATTGCGCCAATAGCCCTCCGTGTAGAGCTCCGCTACGTCGCCCATAGCAGTGGTCTGCGATCGGATATTCCCCCGGCGATCGATCCACACGATCTGCGGCACCGTGTAGCGCTCCACCAAACTGTAGCCCAGGAACGCCATCACCGCTTCCGGCGTGCTGTAACCTACCGGATAGCCGATGTTGTAGTTCTTGACGAAGTCTGGCACCAAGGTGCTTGCGCTGGTGTTGAAAGCCGCGTCCACGGGCTGGAAGCCACGCGCGCCATACTCGTTATAAAGCTGCGTGAAAACCTGCGAGGTATGCTGGCAATGGGGGCAAGTAGTGTGGACCATCAGCAGTGCGACCACTTTACCCTTCAAGCTGCTCAGCAGCATTTGATGGCCATCGTTGAAGTTGATGACGAACTCGGGCGATTTCCGAAGCACCGGCGGGGCTTCTGTCTTGGGGGCCTCCACCTTGGGGGTCGCCGCATTCAATCCGATTCCGGCAAATACAAAGAGGGCTGCAAAAGCCAAGCGCATCCGATAGCTCCTTTACTTCTAGTTTACGACCAGATTATATCGTAGTAGGGCCACAGGCCCCAAAAGGCCCTCGCTCAGACGAGTCTCCGCTACCATAAACTCATGGCCTTCCACGCCGCCCGGTTGAACGTCGCGCGCCGCCTCCATCCCGTGGACCACACCGCGCTGGCCGATCGATCGTCCGGCTTGGTTCGGCGCTTGCAGGCAGAGTCCGGCAATGCCGCGGGCGTGTATCCCTGGTCTGAAGACCCGTTTCGCTTCGTCAACATGCCGGCGCGGAAAAGCCCGGAAGATCTGAAGGACTGGTTCGAGAAAGTGGCGCAAGCGCATTATGTGCCGTGGCCGGCCCCGCAAGGACAAATTCCGGCCCGCGATGAAGCGCGCGGGCGCCTGGAGCACTACCGCACCAATGGAGCTTCGGCGCGCGCGTTCTGGTTTGGCAAACTCTTCCCGGCTGCGTCTGTCGAGGTCGCGCCAGTTTAGCTTATGCGCGCGACGCAGATTCTAGCCCTGCTGGCTTGCGTCTCGGCAGTAGCCGCGCAAGACCAGCCTGCGGCCGAACCCACGGCCATCTTCGGTACCACGGTGGTCATCCCTTCGGGATTGCGCGGCTTGGTCTATCACATCCACCACAACAGCAAACAGCTCCCCAACTTCGACAGGATGAAACCCGCCGGGCCGGCGATTTATACCTCTTCGCTTAACATGCCGCCGCAGGACTTCAGGCGGGCTTTCCCGGCGTCACGAAGCGCAACCAATGGTTCGCGATCGACTATGTCGGAAGATTCTGGATCGGCAATCCAGGCAGGTACACCTTCAGGCTGCTGTCCGATGACGGATCGAAGCTCTACATCGACGATCAAGTTGTGATCGACAACGACGGCCTTCACGCACAGGAGGAGAAAGAAGGAACCCTCGAGCTTGCCGGCGGAATCCACAGCATGCGGGTTTCCTATTTCCAGGGTCCCGGGAATTTTTTAGCGCTGGTCTTGAAAATCGCCGGCCCGGGCGAAGAACCGCGGGTATTCAGCACCGACGAGTTCAAGCCGCCGCCCGATCCGGGCCAGTGGCGTTTCCCCGCTAAGCCCGGCACGCCGCAAAAGTAGCGCCTGGGGGGCTGCGCAGTGTAACCGGGTCGAATATAGCCATTGACAATATAGCCGCAGTGGATATACTGAAGCAAATGGCACAGAAATCCCCGCAGCCCGATTCGTTCCTCCCCTTGCCCGCCGCGACGTTTCACATCCTGATGGCGGTGGCCGAAGAAGATCGCCACGGCTACGCCATTATTCAGGATGTCGCGGTTCGAACCGGCGGAGAACTCAAGCTGAGCGCCGGAACGCTGTATCGTTCCATCCAGCGCATGTTGGAGCAGGGGCTCATCGTCGAAACCGAGGAGCGTCCGGCGCCCGAATTCGACGACGAGCGCCGCCGCTATTACCGGATTACGCCCTTGGGAGCGGCGGTGGCCAAAGCAGAGGCAACGCGGATGGCAAAGCTGGTCAAATGGGCGCGCGCCATCGGACTCGCTCCGGAGAAAGCGTAAGGAGGGACCCCGATGCGTTTCTACCGGGCTCTTTTGCATCTTTATCCGGCGTCTTTCCGCGCCGAATACGGCGAGGAGATGTGCGCCGTCGTTGCCAGAGGCGGCACTTCCCTGCTTTCAGCGGTGTTCGAAGTTATTTGCAATGCTCCCGCCGTGCATTGGGACATTCTCCGCCAGGACCTGCGCTATACGGCGCGTACGCTCGCTCGCGCGCCCGGATTTACAGCAGTCGCGATTCTGGTGCTCGCGTTGGGCATCGGCGCCAACACCGCGGTTTTCTCAGTAACCGATTACGTTCTCGTTCGCCCGCTGCCTTTTCCTTCGCCGGACCGGTTGGTTTCGCTCTGGGAGACCTTGCCCGGTTATCAGCGCATGGAGTTATCCCCGGCCAATTTTCGCGATTGGAAACGCATGAACAGCGTTTTTCAAGAGATGGCCGCATTCACGGGCGATACGGCAAACCTGCTGGGGCAAGGCGCTCCGGAACGGGTACAGGGCGCGGCAGTGACGGGGAATCTGTTTGCACTCTTAGGCGTGCAACCGCTGCTCGGGCGCTCCATCAGTCCGACTGACGACCGCGATAGCGCGCCCCGCACCGCCGTCTTGAGCTATGGGCTGTGGCAACGCGAGTTCGGTGGCGATGCCGGAGTGCTGGGGCGCAAGCTCGATCTGGACGGCACGCGGCACGTCGTAATCGGGGTCATGCCGCCAGGGTTTCATTTTCCGGACCAGGCCACGCAGTTTTGGGTTCCGTTTCAATTTCCCGCAGCGGCGTTTGCGGATCGCAATGACAACTACATCGATGGCATCGGCCGCCTCCGCCCGGGTGTTTCCCTGCGGCAGGCGCAGGCAGAGATGAACGTGCTCGCAACGCAGCTACAACGCCAGTATCCGAACGAACTGAAGCACACTGGCGCTGTGGTCAACATCATGCGGGACGATGACATCCCCGGCGAACGGCGTCTGTTGCTTCTCGCGCTGGCCGGAGCAGCGCTGTGCGTGCTGCTGATCGCATGCAGTAATCTGGCGAATCTCCTGTTTGCGCGCGCACTGGCTCGCCAAAAGGAACTGGCTGTGAGGACCGCTTTAGGTGCGGGCGACGAACGCCTGATCCGGCAACTGGTGACCGAAAGCATGGTGTTGTCGCTCGCGGGCGGACTGCTCGGCGTTCTGCTGGCCAGCCTGGCGCTGCCGTTGCTGAACAAGCTGGTTCCTTCTTTGCCGGCTACGGGCTTGCCTTCCATCGACCTGCGCGTGTTGGGCTTTGCGGCGGTTCTCACTGGCCTGACGGGGATCGGATTCGGAACCCTACCCGCATTGCGAGCAGGCCGCGGCGACCTGGCCGGACTGCGCGAGGGGTCGCGCTCGGGAGGCAGGCGCAAGGCAGGGCTTCGTTCCGCGCTCATCCTCGCGGAGGTTACACTGTCCGTCGTTCTGTTGGTCTCGGCCGGCCTTTTGCTGCGAGCACTGCTGAGAGTTGAGGGAGTGGACCCGGGATTCCAAAGCGACGGTGTCCTGACGCTACAGACCGCGCTTCCGATGCCGAAGTACCTGGCCACAGCCAGGCGCACGGCCTTCTATCAGCGGGTGTTGTCGCAAGTGGAAGCCCTGCCGGGCGTTTCGGGCGCGGCTTACATCAGTTTTCTCCCCATGACGATGACGGGTGGAATCTGGCCGGTGGACATCGACGGCAAAACGTTGGACCGATCCGAAGATCACTCGGCCAGCCTCCGATTCATCACCCCTGGCCTCTTCTCTACCTTGAAGATCCCTATATATGCCGGACGCAATGTCAGCGACTCTGATGCCGGCGACAAACCGTACGTCGCGGTGGCCAGCGAATCCTTCGTGCGCCGTTATTGGCCCGGCCAAAACCCCTTGGGCCGGCACTTCAAGTTTGCCTTCGCCGATCGAACCGTCGTGGGAGTGGCCGGCGACATCCGCGTGCGCGGCCTGGAACGGAGCAGCGAGCCTCAGGTGTATGTTCCTTATCAGCAGATGCCGGACCACGCTCTGATGTTTTACGCTCCCAAAGATTTGGTGGTCCGCGCTTCGGGAAATTCCCGGCTGTTGTTGCCCGCCATCCGGCGCATCGTCCGAAATGCCGACCCGGAACAGCCCATCTCCAACGTCCGTACGCTTGCTGAGATTGTCCAGGAGAATACGGCGCCCCGCGCCGTTCAGGTACGGATCATCGGCGCCTTCGCCGTGCTGGCGTTCTTGCTGGCGGGAATCGGCATCCATGGACTGCTCTCTTTCATGGTGTCGGCTCGCTCCTCGGAAATCGCGGTACGGATCGCGCTGGGCGCGCAGCCGCGAAACATCCTGAACCTGGTGCTGCGTGAGAGTTTCGTGTTGGCCAGTGCCGGTGTCGTTCTGGGAGTCGCGCTGGCATATATTGCCGGCCGCGCCATGCAAGCCTTACTGGCGGGCATCGCTCCTGCCGACGCCGCCACGTTCCTGAGCGCCGCCGCGTTGTGTTTCCTGATGACGCTCCTGGGCAGCCTGATTCCGGCGCTGCGCGCGCTCCGTGTCGACGCGATCATGGCAATTCGGGCTGAATAGGCATTTTCAGTCCTTCGATCTGGTTCACCGTCGCCCCTTCGATCCATACGCGGAAATAACCGGAATCGCCATCGCCTTCCGCCATTTCCCCGGTCTGTTTCGCGATCTCCAGCTTCTTCCATTTGCCACGCATCACATGGATAGATTGCTCGAAGTAGCTCTGGGCCGACTGCGGCGAATCCCACGTCGACGCCACTCCCAACACCGGATACTTCTCGCGCTTGTGCTCGAACAACTCAAACGACCCGCCCGCTAAATGCGCGGCTAATGCCTCGCCCTCGGCCGCGGTAGTGTATTGCGAGAGCAACACCCGAAAATCCAGCTCCCCCAGCGTGCCATCGGCCAGTTTGCGAAACTCTCGCGCCTCCGGAAGCGCGGGAGGATTCGGAATCACCGTCCCGCCGTGCCCCAGGTAGCGCTCGGGATGGAAAATCTGTCCGGTACTCGCCGGCGGCCGAAGAAAAACTTCGGAGAAAGCTTCGCGCCCCAACTTCCGGTACACCGCGTCCTGAAACATCAACCCTTCCGCGTAGGGAAACACCAGCGACTCGCGGATGTACAGAGGCGCTTTCGAAAACACCGGGTATTGCTGCGCGGCCGAGCCTTCGATGTTCTCCTTCATCAGTTGCAGCACCGCTTCGGGAACTTCCGGCTTTCCTCCGCCTTCGCGCGAAACGTAGGCCGCCATCAGCCAGGTGGCTTGTCCCTCCATCACCGCCTGCCGCGCCGTGGCGCTATCGTCGCTCCGCATTCCTTCGTGGATATATTTCGCCAGGTGAAAGTGCTGATCCGCCAGCGCGTGCGCCAATTCGTGGACCAATGCAATTCGCTCCTCGTCACCTCCGCCCGCGCCTTCCAGCACGAATAGCTTCTTCTGGTTGTAGTCGTAAAACGCGGCGGCCTGTTCGGTAAGTAAATCCAGAGTGTTCTTTCGCAGGTCGAAATCCGGCGGGCACCAGGCCCAGCATCTTGAGCGTCAGTTCCTCGGCTCGCACGTCGTCCGGCTTCATGGTCTCGCGCAGCCGCTTCTCCAGATAGCGATGCAGTTCGTTCTTGTCGATCAGAGCGTAGGGAACATCGTGCTTGAACTGGAGGCCCGTGATCGCCGACAAGCCTTCCTCGATGTGCCCAATATGATTGAAGAGCTCCTGCGCGGGCGCTGGCGATCAGCACGCACGCCAGGAACGATAGGAGTGGCAAAAAGCGTTTCATGAGACAATGAACCTTTATGGTAGACGAGAAACTGTATTCGGCCGAGGCCCATGGCAGTGGGACCTTTATCATCAGCAAGCCCAAGACGGAAATCCGCCAAGCTTCGGCAGTCCAGAGTGAAGAAGCCGCAGCGGGGCGCGCGGAAATAGGTACCCAGTTAACGCGTTACTTCCCAGTACTGGACCTGGTACTTCTCCGGCCTGGACAATACACCGCGCGGCTTTAGACTATAGCTGTCGAAATGGCGGTACTTCGCAAAATCGCGCTCGGTCTATTGCTTGGCGGCCTCGGCTGCGGTGCTGCTGATGGCGGCCTGGGAGCTGTGGAACTATCGTCAATGGGCGTATCTGCCTTTGAATCGAGCCCGGCTTCAACGCGGACGATCGTGCGCGCATCCTTGAAGACCGCATGGACCTGCTCACCAAGCGCGTGGGCGACATGGAGCTGCTGGTCCTGATTCTGCTGGGCACTTCCGGCCTCTACGCCATCGTGTTTGTCGCCTCCTCCTATTTCAGCGCCACCAGCTTCGCGCGGCAGGCGGACCAAACCGTCGGCCACATTCAGGATCAGATCGGTTTGGCCATGGGCGATCTTCGGGAGTTGCAGGAAAAAACCGAACAGCGGTTACAGCAAATGACGGCCGCACCCGTCGCGGAGGCGCCACTGCCCGATCCACAGCGTGCCGAATGGGAAACCCAGATCGCCGAGATGACCGCGCGCTTACATGGCTGGCTAGAAGGCAACGGGCCGGATCGGCCCCTGAGCGAGCATGCGCGGCTGGAGCTGCTGCAGGACGAAAACGCCACGGCCTACCTGGAGGTGGTGGCTGGTTCGCGGGCCGCTTCCGCGCTGGCGGGCTTGTACCTCGGGTTCGGACGCATCTACGCGTCTTCTGACGCCGCTCGCGCGCGCTTCTACCTGGAGCGGGCGCTGCGGCGGGCAACTCCTGAATCGGCGCTGGCTTCGGAAATTCGCTACGAATTAGCCTGCCGTTTCGCGGCCTCGCGCGATTTCGTGCGTGCCATGCGCGAACTGGCCGCGGCCTTCCAGCACCAGTTCAAGACCCTGGATGCAAGGCTGGCCAGCGATATCGAGGAAGGTGGCCAGCTGTATGAGCTGGCCTCCACTCCCCCCTTCGACAAAGCCGTGAACGACCTGCTGCTCAACATGAGCATCGGGATAGGCTAGGAAGAAATCCGGACCGAATCTGGGCCACGGATCAACACAGATGAACACCGATAACACTTATCTCTTTCGATTCGTGTTTATCTGCGGCGAATGCTTTTTAGAAAATGAAACTCAGCCCGCCGCGCAGCGCGCGTGGCGATTGCACCAGCGTCACGTGCTGGCCGCCCTCGGTAACGGGCAGATAGCCCTGCGCCAAGCCGTTCTGCAATTCGGCTGTCGCTTCCAGGCGCCCGGGCATTCCCGGTACCGACGGAATCGGCTGCCGCACGCGAACGTTCAACCCCGCTTCAGTATAAGGACTCTGGGTGAGGTAGAAATGGTCCGGCATGATGGTGTTGTTGTAGTCCATCCACTGATAACTGCCGGTGATGATGGTGCCCGTGAGCGGCAATCTTGCCGATGCCCTGGCGGAGGCCCAGAAACGCTGCACGGTCCGCAGGCTGGCCCGCAAGCCGGCCGCCGAACTCGCCGACAGATCCTGACCGTCGGGGGCTAACGCGCCGCCGCTCCCAAACGAGGAGCCGATCTGTATGTGATCGCCCAAGGCCTGCGACACCGATGCCGCAAACCCGGACCGGTGGTAAGTGCCGGCATCGAAAATGCTGTTCTGAGATGAGATGTCCGGTAGCAGGTCGCCCGGCGCAAATGCTCCGTCGGGCGCCACCACGGTGATTGCACTATTGGCGACCCTCTCGTGGTACAAGCTCAAGTTGAGCCGGGTATCTCGAATCTGCTTCTCGTAGCCGATCTCAGCGTCCTGGGACCGCTGGATGGCCGAATGTCCGTCCAGCAACGACAGGCGAGGCAGCACGGCCAGCGCCGCCAGATCCTGCGCCAAAGCTTCCGCGTCGCCTTCGGCATCGCGGGGAGTCATAGCCAGTTCCACCGGAGGCGCGCCGGAGCTGTAGGCAACTTTCACCTTGCCGGCTGCTCCCAGATCGTAGGTCAGACGCCCAAATTCGTTCAGCGAGTTCACGTGATCCAGGTAGCTGACCGAATCGAGCGAGCTGCCGTAGTCCATGCGCAGATTCTCCGTGATGGCGATGCTGTCGTGCAGGGAGACCGACATCGACCGCAAGGCTGGAGCACCGTCAGGCTCGCCCATCGAGCCAGCTACGCCGCCGCGCAGGGGCAGGTAGATTTGCTGCACCGTCAGGGCGATTTCCGGACCGATACCGTCACGGCTAAAACTGGTATGAAAGCCCGCTGTGGGCAGCCCATTGCGCGCGCTGGAGCCGACGTTCCCGCTCAATTGCAGCTCGATTTCGGCCGTAGAGGGAAGTGGCCACCGCGAAGGCCGTTCCTAAATCGGTTTGCGCGCCGCGCTGAGCCCAGCGATCCCGGATCGCCACCCGAGACATTGCAACACGCCCTTGGTGTCGGAGAAAACATTGGTTTGGCCCGGCTGCGGCGGCTGCGGATCGGAACTGCTGCTGGCGGGCAAAATTCTCAAAACCGGCCGCGTCGCGGCGGATTCCTTCAGCACCCACTTCCAGTCGTCGCTCATCAAAGCGCCGTCGCCGGGTTTGGCATATACCAGTTCGATGGAGCTGAATACGCTGGCCATGATCGACATACAGCAGGCTCTGCATGCCCGGTTGCACGGCGATCTTTTGCTTCACCGCCGGAACGAAGCTGGCGAGCGAAACACGAACCGAATAAAGATCCGGACTGAGCAGGCCGAAGCCGAACAGACCGCGCTCGTTGGTCAGCACCCGGCCCAGCAGCTTTTCGGAGCGGTTGAACAGGAAAACCGTGGCGCCCATTTGCGGCACGCCGCTGGAGTTCCGAACCATGCCTGCGATAGTTCCCGGATGGGGCACGTCGCTGGCCGGGAACGCCATCGGCGCTGACAAGATCAACGCGGCAATCACGCTAGCAGCGAGTTTAGGCCGACCCGTCATCATTCCGTACAGGCTTCAGGGGACGGCAATGCCACACCATCCACCTAAGATTTACTTTACCGTAAAATTGGCGCTGGGAGTTAACACCTGATTACTGTTGTTGTCGGTGACCTTCATCTTTAAGCGTGTATTGCCCCGGCGTCAAGGATTGCAGAGGTAAGAGCTTCTCCACCGTCACCTGTTGCGAGGACGCCCCCGGAATGGCGGTCACCGCTTCGGTGTAGTGCAAAACCGGATCCTTCGCGCCGCTCTTGGTGATGTTGTATTCGATGGATCCATTGGGTTTGTTGGTCTTCTGCATCGGGCGAGAAGTTGTAGAACTGCGTGTAGATTCCCAGCTTTTCGTCCCGGTCGAACGTATCGGTCAGGCGGGGCCGGACCTTGGTGTCGCCGATCACGAACTGGCCGGTTCCGATGCTCCGGGTAGGCACCTTCTCGATCAGGTCCGCCAGGATCAGGCTGCTCGACGCCAGTTTCTCATCGTCGAAATGCGGAACGCTCAGGGCCATCGGGTAGGTGGTCGATGTTGCCGCCCGTGATATCCTTGCAGACCAGGTTCAGGCGGTACATCCCCGGCGCCAGCGGAATCTCCTTCTGATAAATGGACGCGCCATCCAGCGCCTTCTGCAGCAGGTCCGAAGGCACCTCGATGGTAACGGGATCTTCAAAAGTGTTCACCACCCGTCCGGTGATCGAGGTAATGCGGCCGAAAATGTTGACCGTGGCCTTCGAGATGTTGTCCTTCTGCTGGAACTGCAGGTCGCGGCGCTGGAACTCGATGGTCACCGTCGTCAGAACCGTGGAATCGGTGATCCGAATGTAATCCGCGCGCGCTTTGAACGGCAGATTGTTGTAACGGATGTTAGAGCTGACCACCGCTTGCAGATCCTTGAACTTCACCTGCGGGGCCTTTTGCAGATTCGCGAACTGCGAGAGCCGCTCGAACTCGTCCATGCTGGCCGGCATCGGCTGGTTGCCGGTCCCGAGCGTGGTGCCGTCGGTGCGGGTGAAGCGCTGCGATTTGTCCGCCAAGCCCATCTGCTCATACAGCGTCAGACCCGCGCCGGGAACATACGTCAGGGCGTCCTTTTCCGATGGATCCATGGTCATGCGGAACTCGCCGCTCATGGTGGGGTCCACGAATTCGATCTTTACGTTGCTGCCAACGCCTTCGATGTAGCGGTAGGTCCAATCGATGAAAGGGAACGTGGATGTGGTTCCGCCGCCCTCTTCAATTGGGCGGTCGTAGGTGCCGCCGGAGGAATGATCGTCGATCTCGTCGGGCGGCCCATACACAATATAGATACGGCCGCGGTCCGTCTTCCACCCGGGAATGCCGGAAGCGAAGCGCTCATTGGCGTACGCGATGCGCCGGTAATGCTCTTCCTTGAACTCATTCTCTTCGGTATCCGGTGTGGGATCGCGGCGCAGCCAGAACTGCTCGATAAAATTCTCCCGCTCGTCGTCGGTGCTCAACCTCTTAAAGGCCTTGCGTTCCTCGTCGGTGATGATATACGCAACGTCTTCATTCAGCCACTTCTTGTAAGGCGTTTCCAGCTCTTTGCGCAGCTTCTCTTCCTGTTTTTTCTTCTGCTTCGCCGTCATCGGCTTCGCCACCGTGTCGCGTGACGCGACGACAGTCTTCTGGTCATCTTTGTCCGACTGAGGCGCGGCCAGCAGATAGGCGCCGGCCAAGCCCATCGCCAACACGCCGGACAAAGCCGAGAAGTGCTTTAATTTCATACAATTCACCGCCAGACGAGAATCAAATCTTCTATCATTCTAGGCCCTTAGCGAGAATCGGTCAAGGGAGGGACGTTCTACGGCTCCAACGCGTTGCGCGAAAATTGCCCCCGGTGAGACATGCGGCGCACCTAAGCTATTTTCCGAATCCAAAAACTTCCCGGCAGAAAAGTTCCCGGCCCGGTGATATCCACCCGAAAGGAGGCAAAGGCTGCGTCGAGCGCTTCCGGATGCGCTTGCAGCATGTGATAGGAAGCCCACATCACCTCAAACTTCGGATTGAAGGCTAAAAACGCCTGCAGCAGGTATTGCTCACTCAAGAAGCGCCGGGACCCCAGAACCCAGGATTGGGGATATTCCCAGGGCAGAAAGATATCGTGGAAGTGGACCCACACGCCCGGATTCAAGCGCGGCATAATCTCCAGCAGTTCGTAATTGACGTCCGAGCCGGTACGGCAGACGTGGCTTGAGTCGATGAAGAGAATATCATCGGCCTGCAATTCCTGGAATAAATCCAGACCGGTATCCTGGGCGCGCTGGGTGATCAGCTGGAAGTTAGCAGGTAAGGCCCCCGGATTGAGACGCACCGGGTAGGGCTCTACGCAGGTAAAGGAGCAACTGTACCCGGAATCGTCCTCCTGGTTCTGGCGGATCGCCGCGGCTGAGAGAATCGTAGTAATTCCCGATCCGATTTCGATCATGCGTGACGGACGCACATGCCGAACCAATGAATACAGCATCTCGGCATCCACTTTTTCGAACCAGCGGTTGTTCAAGTGAAAGCGGCCATCCGCGGGGCCGCTTCGCGGGAAAGCATCATATTCGGCTTTGTATCGCGCCCGGAGGGTTTCGAGCAGGCGAAGCTGCTCACCATCCCGCAGGTCAATACCCACCATCTTGGACGGCTGCTCCCAGAGACTCGGCGTCAGATCCGAAGAGGAGGGCACTGGAGATTCGTAATATGCCGGCAGGATGTGATATCCCACGGACTCCCAGATCGCGAAATGGCGCGGCGACGAAAGTATCCGGGCCGGCAAGGTTCTGGCTAACAGCCGCGCAGTGAACTCCCCGATCTTGTGCTTGGCGCTCATTTCACTCTCAGCCACACGTGGAGCTCTATCATGGGTTCGGTCGAATCGAGAGAAAGTTTAGCATGGATCCCGGGACGGCCCGTCGTGATGCGGACGTTCGATTGCAGACGCCCGCAAAGGCGGCCCGCCCAGCATACACATCACCCGGAGGCGGGCTACTTCCCCGTCGCCTTGTAAACCTTCTCGAACTTATTGCGCTGGTTCCACACGGTGAACGACCCGTTCCCTTCCGCCGTCAGTTTGATATATTGCCCCGTGCCTTGTTCGTCCACATTCGCAATAAACGGATCGGCCACGTTATGTTCCTGGCCGCCGGCCACGGCGTAGTGCAGTTGCCACAGATCTTCCAATCCCGGTGAATCCTTCACGATCTGCCACGCGTCCGGACTGGCGCCCTTGCGCGCGCCGTTATTCATGATGGCCACGCGCGGATGCACCGCGTCCACCAGCGCCGGGGAATTGGACTGATTCAGCCCGTGATGCGACACCAGCAGTACGTCCACCGTTCCGATGGGATTGTTGGGGCACATCAGCTCCAGCTCTTTGTTCCACGTCAGATCGCCCATGTCGAGGAAGCGAAAATTCTCGAACGTCACCAGCACTCCCACCGATTGCGCATTCTCGGTGGGGTCGGGTGCGCGTTTGGGCGTGGTGGCACAGAACGAATTCGGCTGCCCCGCGCCTGGAAGCGGTGCCTGGATGTGTTGGCCCGCGGCCGTCAGCACTTTCACCGACAGCCCTTTAATCGGCACGGTGTCGCCCGGTTTCACCACCGTATGCTCGCCGCCCTGGATCACCTTCACATACTCGGAATAATCTTCCGTGGTGGTCTTCGAGTCCTCCGTGTTGGGACCGTGATCCAGGAAATTCACGATTTTCAACTGATCGGCCAGTTGGGGAACGCCGCCCACATGATCGCGATGATAGTGGGTGATGAGCAGATAATCGATCTTCTTGACCTTGGCCGCCTTGGCCGCGGCTACGATACGATTCGCGTCGCGTCCCTCGAATCCCCGCCAGCCGGTATCGATCAGCAGCGATTGCCCGGACGGACTTACGATCAACGTGGACTGTCCGCCCTCCACGTCGATGAAGAAGATCTCGAGCGGCCGGGCCGTAGCCCACGGAGTCGCGAAGACCGCGGCGAGCAGGGCCGGCAACAGTGCAAACGAGGCTCGGCGCAGTTGGTGGATACGCATTTGTCCGCATCGTATCACAGGCATCTCACCTTGCCGGAACATAGTGCGCAATCGTAACGTAATAATGATTAGGAAGACCGATGCCCTACTGTTGCCAATGCGGAAAGTCGGTCGGGAACCACGATGCCTACTGTGGCGTCTGCGGCGCCCGGCAGCCGGCTGCTTCCGCATCTTCGGCCGATTACATGCATGGCATCAGCCCGCGCACGGCTTCCCTGCTTTGCTATATCCCGATTCTCGGCTGGATCGTCTCCATCGTGGTCCTGGCTTCCGCGCGCTTCCGTTCCGACAGCCGGGTCCGCTTCCATGCCTTCCAGGGCCTCTATTTATTCGTCGCGTGGCTTTTGGTGGATTGGGTTCTGAGCCCGATGTTTGGATTCGCGTTCTGGGGTCCGCCCATGCACCAGGTTTTTCCGGGACTGATGAAGGCCGTCATTTTCCTAGCCTGGATTTTCATGATCATCAAGACGTCTCACGATGAGATGTACAAGCTGCCCATCCTGGGCGAACTGGCCGAAAAATCCGTCTCCGAGCAACGCTAATCCCACTGTTTCAACTTAGGCCAAAGCTCGCCAAGCGGTGGGTGCATTCCCTGGCAATAGTAAACATCGAAATGCTCGTAAGGCATCGAATATGGATGATACACGCTGCCGGCTTTTTGCACGCGGGTGAACAGCCGCTCCAGAGTCTTCTGGCGGTCATCCATCACAATCATGCTCTCGCCCGTGTAGCCCCGCGGTCCCCACAGAAAATAGCTTTGATGCCCGCTGATGGCCGGCGGCAAGCCGTACTTGGGGCCGAACAGATCGATGGCTCCCGCCTGTCCATAATTCTGCGCAAAGATCGCGGTGCGCGCGCGAATCTCGGGCGGCAAACTGTTATACACCCGCGCCACCGACGCCGCCATCTCTTCCCATCCGAACTGATCCGCGAAAATCTGCGGCAGCGGCCCGAGTTCGTGAGTCTCGATGGCGGGCTGCTGGAGGCCGATAGCTTTCGTATATCGAATGTATGTTTTGGGCGGCAACAATGGAATTGCCAGCGGCGCGAGCACCGCGCCGGTGAGAAGCATCAGGACTGGATAAGCGATCTTGAGCCACGCCAGCCTGGGCCGCGCCAGTAACTGTTCCCACAACACGCCGCCGCCCGCGAACAGCACCGGGAACGCAGGAAAAAGGTAGTAGACTCGCGGACTCATTGTGACAATGACTGCGGAGGTAAAGATCCAAGCCCATCCGATCGCGCGGAATCTCTTGCCCGCTTCGGTAAAGAAGTAAAACCAGAACCCAGCCAGCCAGATGGGCAGCGTGAGTGGATCCATCAACAGAATCTCTTGCCTGAGGAACGCAACCGGCCCGAGCGGAACGTCCCGGCCACTGGCGCGAATGTTGGCCTGAAGCTCCAGAAACGGAAAGTGGTGCTGGATGTTCCAGATCAGGTTCGGCAAGAAGATCAGAAACGCGATCAGCGCCTCCTACCCACAGCCATCGGTTCTGTAGCAGGCGTCTCTCCCCACTCAGCAAGAGCCCCAGCACTAGGCCAGCGCCGAAGATCAGCATGGAGTACTTATTTTCGAGCCCGAATCCCGCCAAAACACCAAACCAGATCCACAGCTTTGTGTTTTCGGTTTTGATCAGGCGGATCAGCAGGTACGCGCAGCCCATCCAGAACAGCGGCTCGAAGGCGTTCATCGTAAGAATGCCGTCCGCAGCCAGTATACCCGGCGCAACGAGCGCTGCCATGGCTGCCAGCGCTTGGGCGAATCGCTTGCCCCCAAGCTCGCGCGCGATCAGCGCCGTGAGCAGCACTTCGGCTACTCCCGCGAGCGCCGGCAGCAAACGCAGCGCCGCCAGCGATTGCCCCAGGACCATTCGCACTACCCAGGTCACTAACGCGATGAGCGGCGGCTGGTCGACGTATCCCCAGTCCAAATGCCTGCTGCACGCCAGATAGTAGAGCTCGTCGACGAAAAAGCCGTAGTGCCGGCCCGCGTAAAGATGCACCACCAGCTTACAGGCGGCGATCGCAAGCACAATCGCGCCCGCGCTCAGCGGCAGCCGCGGCTTCACGCTTAATAGCAGGCTTCGAGCAGCGCGAGAACTTCCTGCTCGGTCATCGGCCGGTCCACCACGCCCATGTGCGCCAGCTCGTGCGTGATGGGTCCCACGATCTCGCCGATCTCCGCGCGTGGCACGCCCGCCTCATGCAGCGTGCGCGGTACATCGAATTGCGCGATAAATTCGGCGGTGCGGTCGGCACACGCCAGCGCGGCCGGCTTGGGATTGGAAGGATCGAACGGAATCCCGTAGCCTTCCGCCACTGGTCCAAAACGATCCGCCGCGAGCTCGGCCATAAAGCGCATCGCGTTCGGCAGCGTAATGCAGGACGTAATGCCGTGCGGAACGTTCCAGCGCGGTCCGATCTGATGTCCCAGCAGGTGCGAGAGGCCAAAGCGGGTGTTCATCGCGCCATAAATCGAATACCACGACGCGAACTGGCAGTGTCCGCGATGCGCCAGTTGCTCATCGCCCGCGAGTGGTGATGGAAGCTTTCAAATGCTCCACAAACAGCGCGATCGATTTCGCCGCCAGCGCGTCGCTGATGGGCTGATGCCGGATGGCGTAGGCGCATTCGATGGCGTGATCCAGCGCGCGAATCCCGGTGGATACCCACAGCCAGTCCGGCGTGGCCAGCGTCAGCACCGGATCGTTGATCACCGTGCGCGGCAAAACGCGCATGTCGTACACGCCGCTCTTCACGCGCGTGGTTTCATCCGTTACGCCGCCCGCATGCGTGTATTCCGCCGCGGATAGCGTGGTGGGCACGGCGATGTGTACCATCTCGCGCTTGTCGAGCAGGCCATACATGGCAACCTTGGTGGAATCGATGGGACTGCCGCCGCCCAGGCTCACTAGGCTGTCGGCGTCTACGCGCTCAATCTCCTTTTCGAGCTCGTTCACCGTACCGCGCGGCACGTGCTGGACAATGCCGGCGAACACTGAAGCGCAATGCTGGCCCAGGGCTCCGGTCACGTCATTTAATATCGGGAGCTTCGCCACCACGTCGGTGGTCACCACCACGGCGCGTTTCAACCCGCGCCGCTCCATTTCGTCTTTGAGTGCAGCAATCTTGCCTGGCCCGTAAATCACGCGCTCCAGCCGGCTTAAATTGAATTCGCCTGTAGGAGCTTGGAGACGCAGGCGGCGTACCTCGGGGGATGCCATGCGGCCATCCTATCAAATCGCCGGCTCTTGACAACAGCGATAAGATGAGCAGCATGCACAGTCACCCTATTGCCGTTCGCGCCCTGCTTCCGATTGCCGCGCTCACCCTGTTCGCGGGCGTCTTTTCCGTCAACGCTGCCCAGCCCGACCCCAAGGTGCTGGCCTATCAATTGCCCGACCAGATCCACTGGACCGGAAATCCCGCCGGCGCCCAACAAGCGGTGCTGGTGGGCGATCCTTCCAAGCCCGGCCTCTACGTGGTCCTCACCAAGTGGACTCCGCACCACATGAGCCATCCGCATTTTCATCCGAATAACCGCTACATCACTGTCATCTCCGGCACGTGGTGGGTCGGCACCGGCACCAAGTACGATCCCGCTAGCACCACGCCGATCCCCGCCGGAAGTTTCGTGACGCACTATGGCAAGCAGATCCACTACGACGGCGCCAAGGATGAAGAAGTCACGCTTGAAATCGTCGGGATGGGGCCCGCGACCGCCACGCCAGCTGAAGTGAAATAGTTCGTGGATCGGCACGACGAGAGAGCAGCGCGAGTATCTGCCTCGATCAGCCAACGAAATATGGGTCGCGGTTGTTCCGGGCTGGGCGGGGTCATTCTGGCCCTGCTGGCCGGCGGCGCCATTATAGGTTGGCCAATTTACCTGCGGACCGCCGGGGCCCGCGCGTCCGGTGTGATTACTGAAAAGCACGAAAGCGTCCGTGTCGAATACAACCAATGGTTCCGGCACTTCAACGTGGTGGCTTCCTATTCGATTCCAGGGCAGCCTGTTCAGCATCGGGCAATCTGCGAAGTGGATGAAAAGACATATGACTCTCTTCACCCGGGAAACGCAGTGGAGGTTCGCTATTTCGCGAATCTGGTGAACCAGCCGCTTTTGCCCGCTACCGATCTTTCTCCCTGCTCAAATTTGGCCACCCTCAGCGTGAACTCACGAGTGATTCGTCCTCTGGAACTGCTCTTCGCGGCGCTGCTGGCGATTTTGTTCCTGTGGCGAGTTCTGCACATGCGGATGGCTGTCTGGCTTCTGCCGGCCTGGCTGTGTTTCACCGTTGTTTACCTGGCGGTCCCGCGGGCCGAGCCTCAGCCTCAGCGGGCGGTCCCCGCCACTGCAACTGTGGACCGCATCATCACCGTCGACGCCTTGGGAGAAACGGATGATTTTGACGGCATTCCGCTCCGTCAGCCCTACCAAATTGTGTCGCTCAGCTACCTCCCGCAAGGAATGGACACGGCAGTGACGGCGATCGACAAGATTGACGAGGAAAGCGTTCCGGGGCTCAAAGAAGGGAAGAACGCGGCTATCGCCTATGATGCCGCCCATCCACGGGTCGCCAGCCTGCTGGGAGCAACCCGCTCCTTCCCAGGGCAGGCTTGGATGATCGTCATTTTGTGCTGCGCCGCCTTCGCCGTACTTTTCGCATTGGCTTGGTTGGCTGACCGGCCTTTTCGCAGAGCGCGCTGGAAATCGTCCCGGTAGGAATTCACGCCGGGCCGATCCATGCACTGCAGTCACGGGACCGCGGTCACGGGACCGCAGTCACGGGACCGCAGTCACGATCATTGATCGGAATTATCAAAAGTGCCACCCTTGACCCCGGCTTTCGGCCGCTGTATTATTCCTGCCGCTGCTCAGCAAACGAGTTCTTACCAGGGGGATTACATGCGCCTAGTAGCGATCGCGTTGTTCTTCGTTTTCTTTTCAACCGTGCTGTTCGGACAGGCCGGCACGGGTACGATTACAGGAATCGTTTCCGATCCAGCGGGCGCGGTCGTCGCCGGGGCCAGCGTGGAAGTGCGGAACATCGACACCAACGCGCCATACCCAACCGTAACCACCGAGACCGGCGCCTATACCGTTCCCCGCCTGCCACCTGGACCTTACAGCGTGACCGTGACCGCCCCGGGATTCAAGAAATTCACTCGAACCGGCCTCACCGTGGACGCCGGCCAGACGGTGCCGCTCAATCTCGCGCTGCAAGTTGGGGAAACCAGTGAGTCGATCACAGTCCAGGCCAATGCTTCGCTGCTCAAGACCGAAAGCGGTGACATCGCGCACGACGTCACACTCGAACAGTTGGACGACTTACCCGTGCTGGGCATCGGCACGTCCAATGCCGGGAGCATCGGCATCCGCAATCCATATAATTCTGTGGTGTTTCTGCCGGGCGTGAGTTATTTCGCGAATTTCAACATGATCGTAAACGGCGCGCCCACCAATACCGCGGCGTACCGCATCGAGGGGCTGGATGCCACCAATCACGTGACTCCTCCCAACAACTTCGCCATCCAGATGGGCCAACCCAGTCCTGACGCGGTTCAGGAAATGGCCATCCAAACCAGCAATTACGCCCCGGAATTTGGGCAGGCCGGCGGCGGCCTGTTCAATATCATCATGAAATCGGGGACCAACCAATTTCACGGCACGGCGTACGAATACTTCGTGAATGAATTCCTGAACGCGGGCGACCCATTTTCGTTCAACAACGGCACTCCAGGGAACCCATCGGGTGGCAAATTCCGGCCGTCGAATCGCCGCAACGATTGGGGTGGCACGTTCGGGGGCCCGGTGTGGATCCCGAAAGTTTATAACGGCAAGGACAAAACTTTCTTCTTTTTCTCCTACGAACGTTACAAAGAAGATCAGACCCTGACGTTCACCGATACGCTGCCCAACGCGCAGTATCAGGCCGGCAATTTCGCGGCGATCTCGCCCAACGGGGGCGCCGGATTCAATCCAAATTTGGGCGTTCCTTCCACTCCCATCGCCACGGATGCTTTAGGCCGCCCGGTCTATGCCAACGAAATATACGATCCGGCTACTCGCAGAACCTTGAGCACCGGCGTGCAGGTGGCGGATCCGTTCCCAGGCAATATTATTCCCAAATCGGCCTTCAGTCCGGTGGCGGTGGCGATTCAGAATCTTTTGCCGCCGCTCACCAACGGAAACCTGAACAACAATTACGCCGGTTACAACCTCGGGCAACGGATCACGGACGTACCTTCCATCAAGATAGATCAGATCATCAACACGCAGCAAAAACTGTCGTTCTATTTCCAGCGCACGGTCACCAACGCCCAGTTCACTTATCCCAACGGAAACGCCGACGGATTACCGGATCTGCTTACCGGCGCCCGCGGTTCCATTCCCATTGGCGGTCCAACCTATCGTTTGAATTACGACTACACGGTAACGCCCACGGTATTGGTGCACGCCGGGGTTGGGTACGCGTTGATTTTCTTCTACGATGACGGTCCCTACACTAAGAGCGGCAAGACCGTGAATTGCCTGAGCATGCTGCAATTGCAAGGCTGCGAAGGCAGCTTTAACTTTCCAACCATCATCGCCGGGAACGTCACCAGCCCGCAGGGTCTGGGGGGCATGCAACAGTTGGGCAACGCCTTAGCGCATACACACACCCATGTGGAGCGGCCCGCGTCAAACGCCAATGTCACTTGGATCCGGGGGAATCACACGTATAAAGCCGGCGCCGAAGTGTGGTGGCAAGCCTATATTCAAGCGCCGCCCACAGGTGTAGGCCTGAATTTCGCCGGTCTCACGAATCTGGGCGTTCCGAATTCATCGTTAGGGACGGTAACGAATCCAGGCGCCACCGGAATCCCGGAGGCGCTGGTCACCGGTGCTTACACATCCGGATTTCCATATGCCAATTTTCTGCTGGGCGATGTCACCTCCGCCACGCAATACGCTCCGGTGGATTCCCGCATGTTCAAATCGCAATGGGGGCTCTTTGTCCAAGATTCCTGGAAGGTGACGCGCCGGCTGACTGTGGATTACGGCTTGCGCTGGGATTATGCCACGGTGAACACCGAAGAGCACGGGCGATCCGCAGACCTCGGCATCAACGTACCGAATCCCACGGCGGGCGGCCATTTGGGTGCGGCTATCTTCCAAGCCACCTGCCATTGCACGTTCGCTTCGCCCTACCCCTACGCCATTGGCCCACGGCTTGGCGTGGCGTTTCAGCTCGACTCGAAAACCGTACTTCGCGGCGGGTGGGGCTTAGTGTATGCTCCTCCCAACGATCTGACGCTGGAGAACACCGCCGATATCACGAACACTCCGACGGGCCTGGACCCCTACTTCCCGCTGAATGTTCCCGGCTACCATCCCGCAGCCGGTATGGCCCAACTTCAATCCTGGACAGACGCCGCTGCCAGGTTCCACCACGAGCGGCTTCTTGCAATTTGTCGACCCCCAAGCCGCGCGGCCAGGACGCCAGAATCAGTGGAGCATCGGAATCCAGCGCGAAATTACGCCGAACACATTGTTTGAAGCCGCCTACGTCGCCAATCGCGGGGTTTGGTGGACTGGAGGCACTCCCACCGCGCCCGTGGGACCCTACGGTTTCATAAACCAGGTGTCGCCGCAGGCCTTTGCGGCCTACGGCCTGTCGCCCTATACGAATCCGACGGACAACCTTTTGCTCGGACAAACGCTGTCCAATGCGGCAGTGATCGCTCGAGTGGGCAGCGTTCTGCCGTATCCCGGTTACTCCACCGGCAACACGTTGCTGAACGCGCTGCGCCCGTTCCCGCAGTTCAGCACCATCGGCGTACTCAATTCCCCAACCGGTGACACTTGGTACGACTCGCTGCAGGTCAAGGGGACCAAACGGCTGTCGCATGGTTTGCAAGTCAACAGCACCTTCACCTGGTCGAAATCCTTCGTGAGCATTCGGCCCAACCTATTTGTGGAGTCGCTGAAGTCGCTCCAGCCGACGGATCAGCCGTTCCTGTTCAACACCAACGTCGTGTACACAACGCAGAATTGGTTCAGTAACAAGTGGGCATCGGCGCTCACCAAGGATTGGGCTCTCGGCGCTTTCCTGCAATATGGAAGCGGCCTGCCACTCGCGCCACCCACCGCTACCAATACCAACTACATTGGCGGCAGCGAGATGTTCCGGGTGCCGGGACAGCCGCTCTATATCAAGAGCCTCAACTGCGGCTGTATCAATCCCTACACGGATGTCGTGCTCAATCCCAAAGCCTGGGTCAACCCAGCCAACGGGACGTTTGGTCCGGCGTTGGGAACCTACTATGGCGATTTCCGTTCGGCGCGCAGGCCGGAAGAAAACATGAACTTCAGCCGGACATTCCGTTTCAAAGAGCGGATTGCGCTCCAGCTTCGCGCTGAATTCGTCAATATCTTCAACCGGACGCAGATTGGTAATCCCAGCACATCGGCGCCTGGCGCGCCGCCCAGCAAGAATTTCTACGGACAATACAGCGCGGGATTCGGCGTCATCAACGATACGGTTTCCGGCGCGCGAGTGGCGCCATCGGTCACATCGAACGCAGTGGTCGGGCAACTGTATGCGCTTCCGCGCACCGGAACGCTGATCGCGCGTATTACGTTCTAAACCGGATTTCGCACGCACGCCTCAAGCCGGCCACGTCTAGGCGGTGACTTCCAGATGCACGAATCCCGGCAGGCTGGCTGGCTGATTTCCCAAGAAAACAATGCGCCGCGTCTTCGGGAACGGCAGGCCGGATTGAATGGCGCGCGCGTACAAACCAACCTGGCGCAGGATTCCGCGATAGGTCTCGTCCTGGGTGTTCAGGATCGCGACTTTCGAAAGAAAGCCGGCGCCCCAGCCCAGCGGCAGCACGCAGCCGCGCCTGGCTTCCCTTACAGTGGCGAGCCGCGCTTCCAGCTGCTCCACGGTCGATTTCAATAAAGCCAGGCCGCTCCACTCTGCGTACTGCTTCTGAATCTGCAGCAGTTGCTCAGTGTAAGCGTTCACCAGCTCGAACATCGCCCCCACGTTCATGGGCGCTCGGCGGCGCAGAGCTTTGCCGATTTCAGGCTGCGAAAGAAATGCGTTCTGATGCCACTCGCCTTCGAACACGCTGCCCGGATCGGCCATCTCCGCGAACACGGGCGTCGAGTCCTCGGCGCGCTTCACGCTGCCTCGCGGAATCTGCTTCCAGGCCAGTTCGAATTTGCTCGCGCCGCGCGATTCAAGCGTCGAAGTGCGCAGCAGGTAGATCTTAAACGTGGTGGCCGGCACGGTCTTCGAATCAAAAGCCGAAAGGACGCGCAAGGGATCGGCGCCCGAGGGGCCAAGCGCGGATTCTTCCACCGAGATCGCTGGACGCCGCGGCATTCTGCCTTCCGACTCGATGCGCGCGGCAAGATCGGTGACGAACCGTTCGGTGAGCCGCCCGTGAACGACGCCCGTGCGAAATGCGCCTTTGATGGCGGTGCCCGGAAGATACGGGCCGCTCGGACCGGTGCTGAACGTCGGTATAAACAAATGCTCGGCGTGCGTTCGCTCCCAGTATTGCGTGGAACTGGGGTGCTCGAACGGAATGCGGCGGCCGGCGTAATTCTGCGCGAAGCCGCCCCAGGAGGCGAAATCGAGCTTGTCGGCCTTCTTCAGTTGGGTGAGATAACTTTCCAGGCGCGGGCCTTTCGCCAGCAGGCGGAAGATGCGCCACTGATCGAGCACGTTGACATGATCTTTCCACACCATGTAATCGATGGGGGAAAGCCTCTGGCCGTCGCCCACCAGCGTCGGCGTCAGGCACGTCAAACGATAGTTCATGCGGCCACCCGCCAGGGAATGGGAACAGTGACTGCGAATCCGGCGCGATATACCGGATGCGGAAAACCTTGGGGCGCGACGTTGCTGGCCGCGCCGCGCAGTTCGTTCGATGCCAGCAGCACGGAGCCTTCGGCGATCATGGTGGTCGGCTGCTTGGGCTCACCCCAGCGCGCGCTGCTTTCAATGCGGCCGCTCCGCACCACGGTGGCGTAGTTGCCGCGCTTCCAGTCCACTGCGTCGTTTTCGGCTGGCGTGTAGAGAGATAACAACCAGTGCGCGGAATCGCCAGCGGGAGCCTGCGGCGGCGTCCACGGCTGCCACTCGGGCGCCTCCGACCGTCCCCAGCCACGCGACCGCTCGCCGCCCAAGCCCGAATCGGCCAGCAGCAGCAGCGCGCTCTGCACCGGCGCCTTCCATTGCGACGCGGCCGCTTCATCGGCAAACTGAACGACGGTCCAAAGGCCGCCTGCGCGCGTAAATTCCAGGCACGCGGTGGAATGAACTTCAACCGCGGCGTTTTGCAAGCGATCCACGCCGGCGCTGGATCGCAACGCGACGCGGAACGGCCCGCGCCCCTGGTTGGCAAGGACCAGGCATTCGCTCTCCCCATCCACGGCCCAGCGGTCCTCGTCGATCGCTTTCTCCGACAGCAGCGATTCAATCACGGAAAGCGGAACGAAGTGCGCAGCCTTGTAGCGCACCTTGGTGGATTCCGGGGGCGGCCACAAACTGCGCGGTGGAACCACCAGCAACGTTTCTCCGATAAATGGAAAAAACGAGCTGAAACGCACCGCGGGCGCAGCGGCGGAGGTGGCCGTGGCTTGCAGCCATGTTTCCGCCAGTCCGAGCTGCGACATCGCCGAGCAGACCGCGGAGAACAGCGCGTCGCTGTGATAGATCAAATCCACGCGATCGCGCGCGCCCGAATCCGGGCCGAAGCGCCACGGACCCACGGGACGAAATCGAACCGCGAAGCTTAAATTAGAAGAAGCCGGAGACATGCCTACTCGGCGAGTTTTTCCGCGAAATCGGATGCGGTGACCAGTGCTTGCACGCCGGCCAGATCGGAGCCCGTGAGCAGCTCTTGTTCCGGGGAGCCGGACGCATAGAAACTGCGCCCGCGCCAATTGAGCTTCAGACTCGAAAGCGCCACGCGCCCGTTGCCGCGCGATCCTCCGCCGCCCAGGCTGTCGTCTTCGAGCAGCCGCAGCCCCTCCACCAAGCGTGGCAGCAGTTCGCGATCTTCCGGGCACAGCACGTCCAGCACGATGCGGAAATGGAAGCGGGCGCCCGCCGGCACGCGTTCGAGCGTTCGCGGATTGGCCTGCGAGGTAATGCGATCGATGGCGTTTTCGCTCTTCACTTCGGTCAGCTCGTCGTCCATGTTTTCGCGCATCTGCGGCGTGATGCTTTCAGAAATCAGCGGCGCGTCATAAACGGTAAGGCGCGCGGGCGTGGCCGCGCTCGATTCCACCGAATCGCCTGAAACGCGCTCCATGCGCCCGGGATTGCGCCCGAAAAGAAGGCAAACTTCATCATCCGGCCGCTCGCTCTGATGAATGCGCACTTCCTGGCCCTTGCGCTTGGAAAGATACACCAGTTCGGCCGGCACCGCCATGCCCGAGGATTGTTCCAGCAGCGAGCGCAGCTTCCCCCGCAGCGAACTTCCGGGAATGTAGGGCAGCCCGAATGCATCCTTGACCACCGGGTTATCGGCGCCGCCGATTTCGAGCGATCCCTTCCCTGCCCCGATGTGCAGCCCGGTCTGGCAGGCGATGTCACCTTCCACAATCAACTTTCCAATCAGCTTCAATTCCGTTTGCGCGGTATGCGAACTCATGTAGGCGGATTCCTGGATTCCTGATTCTTTATTCGTTATAAGCCACAATCGCTTCGAAAAGGTCGCGAAAACGCTCGTAGCCGCGGGCATCGTTCTTGCGCGTCACCTGCAACAACAGCTTTTCGAGCGAATCGAGGCTGCGCAGCGAATGACGCGCGATAGTGTAAGCCAGACGCGCCCGCAACATCACGAATTGCTGCTGCCGTTCGTTCTCCGGCGCGCGGACGGCGCGGCGAACGGCATTGTAGAGACGGCGCAATTGGCTCTTGGTGCCGGAGTCCATGTCGCGCATGCGGCTGACCACGCCGTGCGCCTGGTTGTCGAGATACAACGGATCGGAAATCAATTTTTCGATATCAATTTCGGGCGGACCTTCGAAGCGGCCGCGATCGCCGCCGCGCCGGTCGTCCCCTCGTTCGCCCCGCTCTCCCCGGCCACCTTCCCGGCCACCGTGCGGACCGCCCCGGCCTGGCCCGCGATCACCTTGCGGACGATCCCCCTGGGGACGATCCCCTTGCGGACGTCCACCTTCGCGCCGCTGCCCTTGGGGCGCCTGACCGCCTTCCCGGCGCTGGCCCTGAGGCTGGCGATCGTTCTGCGGGCGCTCGGCTTGCGGCTTGGGCGCCTGGTTCTCAGCGGGCGCCGGGGGCGCCGCGGGTGTCACCGGCTCTTCGGCTACGCGTACTTCTTGCTCTGTTTGCTCTGTGTCAGCCATCCAAACCTCTGATTGTACGTTCGTATTGTACGTTAACTTTCCGCCGGGCCTTCGGTGGACAGTCTTGCCCATTCTAGCGCCACGCGGCCGGAGGGCCGCAACTTTATGTTGGCGGGATTCTTGCCGACCAGATCGGCGATCAAGCCGGCGCGCGCTTTTTGAAAATCGCGAGCCCGCGAACCGCCGCCCGGACGTGGATTAAACAAGATGCGAAGCAACCTGCGATGGAAGCGCCAGGGACGTTCCACGCGTTTGGCGCCGGGCGCGCGCCTGGTCTCGCGATAAATGCCGCACAAATCTCGAATATATTGCGGCGTGACGCCGAATTCGCGCACCATGGCGGTCAACTCGTCCTTCAGTTCGGCCGCGTCGGAGAGCTGCTTCCATTCCAGTGTGCGGCCCAGCAAATAAAAACAGTCTTTGTCGGCGGACTTGGCAATTTCCAATCGATCCCGCGCTCGCCCGTACACCGACCCGAGCGGCGTATCCAGCTCAGGCGCGAGCGCCAGCGCCATCGTAATGGTTTTGCCCTCCGGCCCCGGAAATTCCTTGAGATGCTCTTCGGTGAAGCGCTGGAACAGGCGCTGCAGTTCGCGCGCAAATCCGATCAGCGCATCCCAGGCGCCCACTACCGCGAAATCGTCGCCGCCGGTGTGCAGTAAATTCACTTTGCGCCAGAACTCGGGGAGCGAGCAGAGCACCTCCACTTCGCCCGCGAAGAACTGCTTGTAGAGCATGGAAAGCTGCACGTACTCTTCGATACTTTGTAGCCGCCGCATGCGGATGCCGAAGGTATCCACGTCGCCTCGCAGTACGCCCCACACCGGCAGGCCTTCGGCGCGCGATGCCAGCACCGGCGCCGTCGCAGTTTCGCGGCCATCATCGGTGAGCGCGGTGTGGCGCGCCAGCGGCACCGAATCGGGCGACGTGCCGATGGTCCAGGAGTGCTTTCCGCCGGTGGTCACGATCCTGGCGGGCGTTTCAGGAGACCAACCGACGCTAATCGCATCGCGGAGCGTCCGCCCGAGATTCTCAAAATACTCCGGGTCCGATTGCGCTGGAGCAGGAGTAATCGCCGCACCGAGGCCCGTGGACGCCAGCGGAGTGCCCTGCTTGCGCTGGAACTCTTCGTTCAAGCGCTTCCGCACCACACTCCAGTCGCCCAGGTTCTCTGTGATGGCCCAAAACAATTCCAGGCGATTCTGGCTGAGCTCGCGAATTCCCGCGCGCGCGGCCACCAAAAACTCTTCCACCTGCGTCCGTACTTCCTCAGGAAGAACCACCAGGAACTGCTCGCCGCCGCTCGACCCTAGCAGCATCTTCGACAATCCCAATTCAGCGATGAGCGCACGAGGCAGAATTTCGCTCAACAGGCTAACCCAGCGCAGACGGCCCGTTAAGAGGGATTCGGCGGGCTGGCCCGACGGCAAGAACTCCTCGACACCCAACAACTTGCCCTGCAATAAGATCTGGACAGACATGCGGCTTTCATGCCACTTGGGCAGTGAAAGCTCAAATGTACCACGAGCCCGCGCGCCCGCTCCAACGCCGCCGTGCACCCGGTTCCTCGCGATCCGCCGCCTGGGAGCCGCAACATCTCTGCTCTCATAGCTTTCGCCCTGGCCGATGAGATCTGCTGTGGGGCATTCCGAGACTGCGCCCGAACCGACTGCGCCCGAAAAAGAAGGAAATCGCAATGAACCGAACGTATTTGTCCATCGCGGCTGTTGTTTACGCCGCGGGCTTGGCATGGGTTCCTGCCCGCGGGGATGATGCGCCCCCCACTGGCCAGTCGAATGGTTCTTCCCAGGACGATCCAGCCACCCTCGATCTGCGGTCGCTCCTCAACACAAAAGTGATTACTGCCTCTAAGTTCTCAGAAAAGCTTTCCGATGCTCCGGGCGTGATGTCAGTGGTCACCAGGGATGAGCTGCGGCGCTTCGGCGGCATGACGCTGCGAGAGATTCTGGAGCGCGTGCCCGGCCTCACTGGCAGCACCGCGTCCTTTACCGATCGCAGCATGGTGGCGGCTCGCGGAGATCAAACCCAAATTAACGGCGGACACATTCTCTTTCTCATCAATGGCCGCCCTACCCGCGAAGTGCTGGAAGGCGGCATCGTGAGCGATCTGTTGGAGACCTTTCCGGTAAACATTCTGGAGCGGATTGAGGTCATCAAAGGCCCCGGTTCGGTGCTGTATGGCTCGGATGCCTTTTCCGCGGTGGTGAACCTGATTACGCAGAAGGCCGGCGGCAACGAACTAGTGATCGGGGGCGAGGGCGGACCCCAGGGGGCGGCCGCGGCAGCGGGCCACCTATTCATCAAACACGGCGACTTCAGCATGGTGGGAGCCGCGCAGTTCCACCAATATCCGGACTGGTCCACGCCGGTGGCGAACACCATCTTCGGCATCCAAAACGCAACCATCCCAGATCGGGGCAAGGGGGCTTATCTGGAACTGGACTACAAAGGCCTGACTCTGATGTCTTCGTTTACGGATTGGACTTCGGCTTATCTGGAAGGCGAAGTCGGTGTCGCGCGCTGGAGACGGGGTTTTGCCGATGCCGGATATCACTGGAAGGCGGCTCCCCGATGGGACATGAATTTCGACCTTACCTATACCCGCACCACGCTGAGTGCCGAGACCGCAATTCCCTTCATCAGCAGAGATTCTTTTGAGGCGCTGGCGGAGTGGAGCAACGTGGTGAGCCTCGGCGATCGCGACCAGCTTACGTTCGGCGCGCTGTACAACTACATTCAGGGACAAGAGGTGTTCTACGGCACCAGTCCGGCCAGCGTCATCTCGGACGGAAGCCGTCCGGGAGGCGCTTTCTATGCGCAGGCGGATCACGAACTGACGGACACTCTGAAGCTGATTGGCGGATTTCAAGCCAACAAAATCGGAAACATCCGCCTGGACGTGGTTCCGCGCGGCGGCTTCCTCTGGACACCGGACTCGCGCTGGAGCTTCAAGGGCCTCTATAGCCAGGCCTTCCGCGCGCCCAGCTTGAACGAGACGCTGTTGCACTACATTCCCCCGCCTTCCATCGGCGGACCCAGCCTGTTGGGCAATCCCGCTCTGGTCCCCGAGAAAGTGGCTACGATCGACGCGGGATTGAGCTATCAAGGCAATCGCTTTCAAGCCGGGATCGATTATTTTCACAGCGTCCAGACCGACAATATCGTTCAGTCCAACGTCACCACCACGGGAACCTATATGAATCTGGGAAGAACCGTCTTTGATGGAGTTGAAGCGGAAGGCAAATACTATTTTGCGAGGAGCTTCTTCTTCACCGGTTCGGCGTCTTATCAGTTCCATATCACTGGAAACCAAAGCGGGAGCATCACGCCCATTCCCAACGTCGGCGCCAAGGCGGGCCTCAGCTACCAATCCGGCGGCCTTACAGCTGGACTGTTTGACGTATACGAAGGGCCGGTAAACGGCTATTCCGGCGCTCTGAATCCGAAACCGGGCGCCTTTTCCCTGCTGAGCGGGAATTTGCGGCTGGATGTTTCCAAGTACCTCCACGCCGGTTCCCGCATGGGCGTTGCCCTAGTGGGCCACGCGGAAAATCTCGCCAACACGACGGTGTGGCTTCCCGACTGGAAAGACGTGCCCGGCGATTCCATTTTTGTGAATCAAGGGCGGACGATATACGCGGGTATTGAGGTATCAGTGAAAAGAGATTGAAATCAGGACGTCAGCGGCGCTCAATTGCAGTAGCCTGCGTGCAGTGCTATCATGTAGGCATGAAGTTGCAGGCGATACTTACTCAAGAAACTTTCCAGTACACGATTCGCGGCGTCCCGCCGGAGGTGGATCGGGCGCTGCGGAAAAAGGCAGCGCAGTTGAAGATCAGCCTCAATCAGGTAGTGGTCGACGAGTTGACGCGCGCCACCATTGGGCGTCCCCGCAAAGCGGATTTTTCAGGCCTGGTGGGCCAGTGGACTCCCGATCCCGCCTTCGACGAAATGATCGCCGCCCAGCGCCAAATTGACTGGGACAAGTGGAAGTAAGAGTTGCGCTGGACACCAACCGGCTCACTGACCTGTTTCAAGGCGATGCCGAGCTGGCGGACCGGCTGGGGGAATGCGATGAGGTCTGGATCCCGCTGATCGTCTTAGCGGAGATTAAAGCAGGATTCTTCGGCGGCGCGCAACAATACAAGAACGAGGCGCTCCTCCGGACTTTCCTCGCCAAGCCTACGGTCGGGATTTTGCTTCCGGGGCGGGAGACCGCGGAGCACTATGCCCGTCTGTTTGTCCAACTGAAACGGGCCGGGACGCCAATTCCGGACAATGACCTTTGGATCGCAGCGCTTGTCTTGGAGCATGATCTTCAACTGATCACACGCGACGCGCACTTTGAGCGCGTTCCGCAGTTGCTGCGCGCCTAGCGTCCGGAACTACTTGGCCTTCTCGGGGCCCGCTCCCGCCGGAAGTGACGCAGTCCCGTCCAGCACATACACCAGCAGCCTGGGGGGAGTGTCCGTCGCCGTGTTCTGCGGTCCGGCATTCCCGATCACGCTGCCGATCCCGCCCATCAGCGCCACATATTGCTTGCCATCGATTTGATAGGTGATCGGCGGACCGACGCCGCTCTTCAGTCCCGTCTGAACATCCAGCAGCTTTTCCCCTTTGTCGGCGCTGTACACCATGAGCCGCCCGTCATTGATGCTCTGAAACACCAGATTACCGGCCGTGCTCAAGGTTCCTCCGCCGATTCCGCCGCCGCCCGGCATTCGCCAGCGATACTGCTGTGCCACCGGATCCCACGCCACCAGGGCGCCACGGCTGCCGGTTCCTTCCACTGGTTCGGGGCCGATCACGGGAATACTGTTTTCGCGCGGCTTGGGCATCGGACGCACCAGCCCGTTGTTGGACGTGCGGTCGGTCTTGGGCTCGAACTTCTCCTGGCTCGCAAAAGTCCAACTGCTGGCCGTGTTGGCGGAAATATATACCAATCCGGTGGCCGGATTAAATGACATGGGCGACCAATTGTGCGCCCCGCCGGCCGAAGGAAAAATAGTGACCGGCTCACGCCCATAGCGGGCTTCCGGGTTCACAATGGGCCGTCCGGTCTTCGGATCGATACCCTTGGCCCAGTTCACCTTGGCATACGGTTCGGCCGAAATGAATTCGCCGGTGACGCGGTCCAGCACGTAGAAGAACCCGTTCTTGCTGGCTTGCATGATCACCTTGCGCTGCTTCCCGTGGATGGTGAGATTAGCCAGCATCATTTGCTGCACGCTGTCGAAATCCCACGTGTCGTCCGGCACCAACTGGTAATGCCATTTCAATTCGCCCGTGGACGCTTGCACCGCGAGGATGGAGCAGGCATACAAACTGTCCTTGCCTTTGGACCCGCGGAATTCCTCCGGCCACGGCTCCGCGTTGCCAGTGCCCGCGTAGACTAAATCGGTTTCCGGATCGTACGCGATCCCGTCCCACACCGCTCCGCCCCCGCCCAGTTTCCACGCTTCGGGGTCCCAAGTCTCAGATGCTTTGCGCATGGCGGAATTCTCAAACGGCTTGGACGGATCGCCAGGAATGGTATAGAAGCGCCACAGTCGGCGGCCGGTCATGGCGTCATAAGCGTCGAAGAAACCGCGCTTGGGATGATCGCCGCCGCTGACGCCCACGATCACTTTCCCTTTAGCGATACGCGGCGCCATGGTGATGGTGTATTCGTCCTGCGAATACGCGACGCGCGATTCCCAAACCGGCTTTCCCGTTTCGGCGTCCAGCGCTTCCAGGCGGCCATCGATAATGGGCGCGATAATCATGTTCTGATAGAGCGCGACGCCGCGATTCACCACGCCACAGCAGATAGCCGGGCGCACGGCGGCCTGATTTACTTGCGGATCCCAGCGCCAGCGTTGTTTGCCGGAGCGCGCATCCACCGCGAAAACAACGCTCCAGTTGGTGATTCCGTAGATGGTCCCGTTCCACACCAGCGGCGTCGCTTCCTGGCCCCCGCCGCCGACGCCCAGGTCGTACCACCACGCCAGTCCCAGATGCTTCACGTTGCTCGCGTTCAATTGATGGAGCGGACTGTAGCGCGTTTCTCCCGGCGTGAACCCGTAACTGAGCCAATCCTCACCATACTTACCGGCGCTTTTCAAGGTGGCGTCGTCAACTCGGCGAACCTGCTGCGCCACGGCGCCTGAGACCAGGAAAGCGAGGGGCGCCAGACAGCGGAGCGTCTTCGGAAGCATCATCACGTCAGCTTTCTCCTTGAGACTGACCACGATATCAAAAACCGGATGCGAGAGCATACGTCGTGCCCCCGTTCCCGAAAGCCGCTCGTGCGGCGCTGTGGGTAATCTTGTGTTCGACAACCGGGCCGGCAGCCACATCGTTGGAAACCTCAATAAGGCCTTCGCTTTTATAAAGACCTGCTGCAACTGGATGTCGACGTCGCGCCGCGCGCCTTCGACCGTAATCCCGCGATCATGAAGAGCTCATCGAGTATAAAGACATCAACCGCAAGCCGGCGATGCTCCGCAACCAGGATCCCGGTACAGGCATTTTGATTCTGCGGTGCGCGATATAGACGCAACGCTCGCCCGATTGAAAAAGGGCGGAGCGAAGATCGTTACCCCCCGGCGGCACTGCGCTCGATATCGGAAATAAGACACGCGGCGCGTTCGCGCAGGACCCCGATGGCTTCTTCGTTGCATTAGTGCAGCGCGATCCGCTGCCGAAGAGTACAGCGCCAGAAACCAGCAACATCATGGGCGGCCTGATCGCCGTGACTGTCGGCGATACCAATCGGACAGTTCACCTTTATCGCGACGTTCTCGGCTTCAAACAATTGATGCAGTTCCCGTATATGGGCGACGCCAGCCGCATGGCTATGAGCAACACACCCGGCGCGCAATACCGCAGCACGGTGCTCCAAATTCCGGGCGCCCAGGTTTCGATAGAATTCCCGCAATTCAAGGACATCGATCGCAAACCCCTGCACACGCCTTTGTGACCGGGGGCGGCGAACCGGTAGATGTGACGATCAGCACCGGCGCAATTCTCCGGAACGCCATTGTGCGCGATCCAAACAACCTGTACCTGGAACTGATCCAACGGATGCAGTAGCTGCACCGGTGTGTTGTTTGAAAACGTCTGGCGCGCCCGGTTCGCAGGTCGGATTGCGCGCTGCGGTCCGAATAAATGGGTCTTGCGAAGCCGCTCGCTACCAGTACGTTCTATACCCTCGCCATTCGGCTTCGGAACGGCAATTTCACCGGGCAGTGCTACTATCGTGTGACACCTAATCGGGAATCGGGGCCAAATTCATTTGACACGCGCAATCATCACAATACTTTTTTGTCTTCTTTCGGCCGCCTGGCAGCAAGCCTCGGCCGGGACACTGGGGCAAAGCAATCAAAATTTAATCCTGACCGGGGTTGGGACGAATGCGAAAGGCGACGGTGTGTCGCAAGTGACGTGGGGCAGTTGCTCATTCGACGGAACCAAGACCAACTGCACGCTTTCCGGTGCCTTTACCGGCCTTGGCCCGGGCGGCACCTACGATTTCGTGCTTTCCTATCCCGGCAACGGGGCATCGCCGCTCACAGCCATCACGCTGCCCGGAAGCGATCTATTCACTCTTGCCTTGAGCAGCGGCAGCCTGACTTTCACCTTCAACGAAAGCAATGGAACCTCGCTGTCGTTTCACTCCCTGAATTTTTCGGTCTTTTACGTGCCCGGTGTAACCACCTGCACCGGCAATCCGACGGACTGCGGGCCGGGTGGCGTAGGAAACACGCCGGGAGCTACGATTTCCGGACCCGTAACCGGCAGTTTCCAGTTAGCTCCGGTAATCCAGACCGTGATTTCGGCGGGCTCCTATGGCGGTTTCACTTCCATCGCCCCGGCAACCTGGATCGAGATCTACGGACAGAATCTCGCGACCACAACCGCGGATTGGACCGGAGCGTTTCAGGGTAACAACGCGCCCACGTCAGTCGGTGGAACAACGGTGACCGTGGGAGGCAAATCTTTGTTCATCGATTACGCGAGTCCAGGCCAGGTGAACGGGCAAGTGCCGTCGGATGTGGCGGCCGGCCCTCAGCCCGTAATTGTTACCACAGCGGCCGGATCCAGCGCTCCTTTCACGATCAATGTGAATCCGACAGAGCCGGGGCTGCTGGCGCCGCCCGCATTCAAGATCAACGGCACGCAATACGCGGTGGCCCTGTTTTCGGATGGTTTCTTTGATTTGCCCCCAGGCTTGGTTTCCGAGGTGGCTTCCCGCCGCGCGGTCCCAGGCGATACGATCCTGCTGTTCGGCATTGGCTTTGGTCCGGTTTCGGATGGCACTCTAGCAGGCGTGATCGATCAGGGGACGAATATGGTGAACGGGTCGATGGAAATTTCCATAGGCGGAGTTTCCGCCCAGATTCCGTACGCGGGCTTGACGCCGGGCGTGGTGGGACTGTATCAATTCAACGTTGTGGTGCCGAACATCCCGGCCAGCGACAACACGCCGTTGACCTTCACCTTCGGCGGAACGCCCGGCACGCAGGCCCTGTCCTTGTTCATTGGGAAGTGAAACGCTGGTTCCGGCACGGCTCAGTGTGGCAACGATAGTTGCTGCTCGTAAACGACAATTTTGCGCGGAAACAAGATCTTGTTGCCCCAAGTAGGGTCCCAACCGAAATGGATCTGAGAGGGTGCGGTAATCAAGAAGCGCAGGCGGTGCCGCAGCACTACATTACCGTTCCAGCTCACGGTCATGGTCCGGTCTTCCGGCGTGAAGCTGAGCCCTACGAGATTCAATCCCGCGGAATAGGGCACCTCAACTGCTTGCCGCTCGGCCGATTGTACGGATGTTTCCGAGATCAATTTCAACCGCCCGTCGCTCGAACACTCGTCCGACAGCAAATAGCGCGAGCCGAATTCGCCGGTCGAAACCAGTGGCATTCGTTCGGGCTTGCACGGAAACGAAAAGTCGAACGAAGCCTGAAGCTGAAGAGCGGGATTCTCCACCGGCCGAAATTCCGAGAAGGGGCTGAACCAGCGGGCCAGCTTGACGTAGGTATCGGGGCTGGCCTGAACGAATTGATCGTAAGGTCCCTGAAGCGCCAACGCCGCGTTCGCACCGATCGAATAAAGCAGCAGGCAGGCTAGCGCCGCGGTGGCAATGATGTGGGTCCCTCTTTTCAAATATCCCAGGAGTTCGCAGGCGACTACGCATGCGACGAACACGACGAAAGGCAGGAAATCCGCTTCGAACCGTTCGGACGTTAATCCGGTGGTGGCGACGAAGAAAATACAGGCGGCGGCGAACGCGAGCATCGCGGAGAGGAATGCAAATATTTCCCGCCGGCCTCCGAATCGCTTGCGGCAAAGTGGCGTCAGGATCGCGAGCCATGTAATGGGGCACAGGGCCAGCAGGCCGGCCGTCGGTTCCAGGAAGTAGCGCGGCGGAAGCAAGTTCGCCGATGAATCGAACGGCTCGCGCCAGGCCAGCCGGATAAAGGGAAACTCCGGAACAAGGTCCGGCGGACAGAGCAGCAGATAATACAGGCCCGGAACCACGTTAACCGTCGACAGGCGGATATTTTGATAAGAAGTGTCGGCGAGCTGATAACGCAGCCCGAATTCCAGGGGATTATCGAAGCGCGCGTAGTTGTAGGCCGCGATCGCCAGGCAACACAGGATCACGGGCAGGGCGAATGCCAGCGCGTCTTTTCGCGCCAGCCGCTGAAGAAAACGTGCGCCCGCGCTCGGCAATAAAACAATAAGCAAAAACCCACAAATGGCCGCCAGACCCAAATGCGGGCGCGATCCAATCGCCAAACCGAACGAGAGTCCGGAAAGCGCGCACCACAGCGGCCGCTGGCGCGACGTTGTCAGCCAGCGGAAAAGAAAATAGAAGCCCGCGCTTACGAAGCAATATCCGCACGCGATGGCGACCTCATACACCTTGACACGATGCAGCAGAAATGGAACCGACTGGCCGATGCCGAGAGCCAGCAAACAAAGCGTCAGCAGGGCGGTTGAGATGGGATGCGAAACAAACGAGAGTATCTGCAGGAACAATAGCGATAAGAAGAAGTAGCCGCCCAGCGACAGTAAAAACGCAGCGAAGTTCTCCGGCAGATCGTGCCGTGTGAGCAGATACCACGGCGCGAACAACAGCAGCGCCGGTGTGGGTCCGTGATAGAGAAAGTAGCGGCGCTTGTAGAGGACCGTGTCCAGCAGCTTGTACGGTCCATTGAATCGATTGTCTTGCGGATCGGAGAGCGCCAGCAGTTCCGGCTGCGGCTTTACCGGCAGCGCGAGCTGACCACTCGCGAACGCGCGGCCCAGCAGGTCGTAATATCCGTTAATGTCCCAGCTTCCTTTTGCGACGGCAGGACTCGGGAGGCCATAGTATTGGTCCAGGCCGCTCTTCCAGGCGAAACGGTTCGATTCAGCGCCGATGCCGATGATCCAGAAATAGAACGCTCCCACGCTGAGGAACGCAATCAGCCAGGCGGCACGATCCTTGACGTTTACTCTCGGGGCCAAATTGTATTTAAACAGCTACTGCGCTGACGCGCGTGGGCTTGGTGACCGCCGACATCAGATTGCGCCCCAGCACCGCCGACGCCGTCATGACGCCGCCGAAGAGCGCGCCCGCCACGCCTAGCGTTGCAACGTCTTGCCCAGTGAGATAGAGATTTCGGATGGAAGTGCGAGGGGTCAGCGACCGCAGGCCGAAGCGCTCGGGTGTGGCGGCCAGTCCATAGGCTTCGCCCTGCTGGTAGTTCATGAAATGACGAGTGGTGAGCGGGGTGGACAGTTCCGCGTGGTCGATTTTGCCTGCGACGGCGGGAACATTGCGCTCCACTTCGTGCTGGATGCGATCGGCGAGGGATTGCTTGAATACGTCATATTCGGCGTCGCGATGCTTCCAGCGCGAGTCCTCCCAGCGCGCGAACCATTCGTACGGAGCCATGACAACGGCCTCCAGCGTCGCGCGGCCGGGGTACTTGTTTTCAAACTCCGGGTCCTTCGCGGATGGAAAAGAGATGTAGAGCACCGGGAACGGCGCGGATGGATCGCTGAGGAAGCGGGCGAGATTGGCGTCGTGCGCGCCCGAGGGATAAATCCAGAGATTGGCGCCGCTCAGTCCGAGGGTTCGCGCGGATTGCTTCACTCCCATGTAGAGGCTCAGATGCGCCAGCGATCCGGGCACGCGCTCTAGATCGCGGAGAATGGGCTGCGTCTCCCGGACCAGCCGCTGAAACGTATTGCGCGCGCCCGCATCGCTAATGATGAGATCGGCCTGGAATTCACGGCCGTCCGCCATGCGGACACCGCTGGCCTTGCCGTTTTGAACGATGATCTGTGCGACGTTGGCGCTCACAACCACCTTTCCGCCGTTGCGTTCGATGGCGGGAGCAATCGTTTCGGCGATGCGTGACGCGCCACCCACCGGGTAGCTGGCGCCGTTGAAGTAGTGCGCGGCAATAATCGCGTGGATGCCGAAGCTGCTCTGCGCCGGCGGCAAACCATAATCGCCCCATTGAGCGCTGAGAACGGCGATCAGTTCTTCGTTTTGCGTAAAGCGGTGCAGAACGTCGAGCGTGGTTTGCGATGCCCAACGAAGAAACGGCCCGCGCAGGAAGCGTCCGGCCAAACGCGCGGCAGGCCGGGGAATGGCCTTTTCCGCGAAATACCTCCCGCTGGCTTTTTGAGCGGATTGGACCGCGGCCAGATAGCGGTCGATGGCGGAAACTTCCTCCGGAAAATATTCTTTCAGCCGGGCGCGAAGCCGCTCACGGCCGGTCGGGAATTCGAATGTGCGCCCGCCAATGACGATGCGATCGTAGACATCGGGCATGGGAGCCCACTCGAGTTGGTCACCTGTGAGGTGATCGAATGCGGCGCGCAACGGCGAGGCCGGATCTTGCAATTCGCCAATGTAATGCACGCCAACGTCCCAGGAATAGCCGGGACGATGAAAGCTATGCGTGTAGCCGCCGGCGGTGTAGTGGCGCTCGAGCACCAGGACCTTCTTGTGAGCGTGCTTGGACAACAGCGCGGCGGCGGTGAGGCCGCCGATGCCGGAACCGATGACGATGGCGTCCCAGCGATCGTCCAGGGAATGTTGTTTGTAAGAGATCATGGCCGGCTCCTTATGTTGACACTGTCTACATCCCCAGTATCGCCCGGAATGTTGCGCCTGTCAACATCTTTCTGGTAGAACAGAGGCATGCCCGCCAAACGGCCATATCATCGCGTCAATTTGAAGCAAAGCCTGCTCGACTCGGCCGTGGACCTGATCGGCGAAGTTGGCCCGCAAGCCTTCACCTTGCGCGAAGTCGCCCGGCGGGCCGGCGTATCGCACAACGCGCCCTATCGGCATTTTCGCGACAAGGACGATTTGCTGGCCGCGGTTTCCGCGCAGGGGTTTGACCGGCTAACGGAAGAGATGAACAATGCCATGGCCAAGGGCGCCAACGCTTCCCAGCGATTGAGCCTGGCGGGACGAGCCTACGTGCAATTTGCGCTGCAATCCCCGCAGCACCTCCTGGTGATGTTCGAAACGCCGGTACCGGATGACCAGCGGCCCGAGTACGCCGAAGCTGCGCAGCGCGCGTTCCAAGTGCTGCTGGACGCTATCGCGGAGGTGCAAGCGAAAGGCGCTCTTCCGAAGGGCGATCCCCTGCCCTTCGCCGTGGCGTCTTGGTCAGGAGTGCACGGCCTGGCGAAACTAGCCATCGGCGGACGGCTGCCGTTCGATTCCCAAAAAACGTTGCACTTCGCCGATTACCTAACCCAGGTGCTCGCGCATGGGATGGCGAACGTACGGCCCGCCGCAGAACCTAGTGGTGTCCGGCGGCGCGGATCACCATCTCACCCTTAGGCGCTTCCACCTTCGGCTTGCGAGCCATGGCTTTCTCGTTGATGCGCGCCCGGCGCTCGGCCTGCTTCGTCGCGCTTGCAAGATCGCGATCCTTGAACTCCGGCAGCACTTCCTTGGAGAACAGCTCGATGGACGAGCACAGCAGATTGTGCGGGATCTTCCCCGCTTGCGAAATGCACAGCACCTGATCGATGCCGGCATTCTCGAAATCGCGCAAACGCTCGCGCAGCATAGCGGGCGTGCCGACACAATCCTGCGTCCGGCCTTCGGGAGGGGCGAACTCTTTCGGATGGTTCTTGTACTCATCCCAAATGTCGGTCTTCGACGGACGATGCTCGCCGAAAAAGCTGTAGTGGCCCAGCCCGTAGATAAAGAATCCATAGCTTTCGGCGCCGATCTGCTCCACGCGATCCCGATCGCGATCGCACAGGAACGGCGCGGCCACCGCAAAATTGGGATTAACCGCATAGCCCAGCGGCTCGCATTCGTTTTCGATCACTTCGTAATAGTCCTTCACCCACTGCCGCGCTTCTTCCGGCGACACGAACGAAAACGTCAGCGCGCCCATGCCCAGCTTCGCGGCCTGAATAATCGATTCGCGGCGCGAGCAAGCCATCCACAGCGGCGGATGCGGCTGCTGCAAAGGCTTCGGCACCACGTTGCGCGCCGGCACTTTGACGAACTGGCCATCGTAACCAGTGAACGGGTCTCTCCACCAACATCCGAACAGCCACGCGCATGCCTTCCATTTGCATGTTCTTTTTCTCGGCCTGCGGGACATTGAAATCCGCCCAGTTCGGTTTCAGTGGCGCCCGCGCCGGTGCCGAATTCGACGCGGCCGTCGCTCAACAGATCGAGCGTGGCGATCCGCTCGGCGATGCGAGCGGGGTGATTGATGTAGGGCGGCGTCTGCACGATGCCGTGGCCGATACGTACGTTCTTGGTGCGCTGGCTCACGGCGGCGAGAAATACTTCAGGCGCCGAGGAGTGCGCGTATTCTTCCAGGAAATGATGCTCGGTGGCCCAGACATAGTCATATCCGCATTGATCGGAAAGAACCGCCTGTTCCAGCGCGTTCTTCAGCAGCGTGTGCTCGGAATCGCAAGCCCACGGCCGGGGGAGCTGATGTTCGTAAAAACCGCCAAATTTCATGTGTAGGTGACCTATAGCGCTTTCAAAGCTACTATTGTAACGGAGCTTTCAGAGAGAGATTGAGAATGGACACTTTCCGTCCCTCCATCGTGGGAATTGGCGGCACTACGCGTCCCGGTTCATCGTCAGAAAAGGCCCTGCGCTACGCGCTCGCATTGGCCAAAGCGCAAGGCGCGGATGTGGAGCTGTTCGACGGCGCGAGCCTCAACTTGCCGATGTACGCGCCCGAATCGCCCGCCCGATCCGAAAGCGCGCAACGGCTGATTTCCGCGCTGCGGCGCGCGCATGGAGTGATTCTCTCCAGCCCTTGCTATCACGGATCCGTTTCCGGATTGGTAAAGAATGCGCTCGATTACACGGAGGATATGAGTCAGGACGCCGACCCTTATCTCGACGGCCGCGCGGTCGGCCTCATTGTCTGCGGGCACGGCTGGCAATCCACCGGCGTGGTGTTGTCGGCGTTCCGATCCATTGTGCATGCACTGCGCGGCTGGCCCACCCCCATGGGTGTCGCCATCAATACACAGGTGGAGCGCTTTGATGAAAAAGGCACTGGCATGGCGGAGCAATCGGCGCGGCAGATGGCGATCATGGTCGGACAAGTGATTGAATTTGCCCGCCTCCGGGCGCTCGTGGCGAATTTGAACACCACCGGCGCGGCGGCATCCACCGTTTAACTTCGCACCCGCCCGAAACGAACTCTCCCCGGCGCGGTCTACAAAACGGAGGCGCCCGCAATCGGGAAAGCGCGAGTTGTAGTTCCTTCCAACCAGAACGAGGCACGGATCGACATGGGAGGACGCGAACTCAGGCTCACCAACCTCAAACAACGTCCCTGGCTGTAAGCGGGCATCTCCAAGAGCACGACCTGCTGCAATACTGTGCGGATATTTCGCCGTTTTTGGCGCCGCATCTTAAAAATCGGGCCATGGTAATGAAGCGCTATCCAAACGGAGCGGAGCGAGAGTACTCTTTGCAGGACCTCGCGGCGCTGCTCCGGGTGAATCTCGGACGCATCGATCTGAACAAGTGGTACGCCGCCTGCGATGATGCCGATCAGCCGGATCATTTGCATTTCGACTTGGACCCCGGTCCGGGCGCGGCGTTTGACCTTGTGTTGGGGACGACGCCCGCGGTTCGTTATTCGAAAACCAACCGCTCGCGCGGCATTCACCAGTACACCTGGGCCAGCACGCTGGCACCACTTTATTCTGCACGCCCGAAACCCGGCGCCCATGTGTCCACGCCAGTACGCTTGCAACGAAAGCGAGCACGGGATCACGACCGAAAACTTCCGGATCTCCAACGTTCCCATCGCGTGCGGTGAAGCGGCAATCCCTTCCGTCTGCTTTTGCCGGCGCGGCGGCGCGTGCAATTAGAGCAAACTTTGTGAAATTGCCGATCGCCATTCCATATCCACCGATGGACGCGGACCCCGCCGCTGAAATCCCGGAAGGCGGCGACTGGCAGTACGAACCCAAGTGGGATGGATTTCGCTGCCTGGCTTTTCGCGACGGACCAGAAGTGGAGCTGCAATCCAAGGCCGGCCTTCCCCTGACGCGGTATTTTCCGGAGTTGGTAGAGGCACTGAAGAGTCTGAAGGCGAACCAGTTCGTGCTGGATGGAGAGATTATTATTCCGGTGGATGGCGAGCCGTCCTTCGATGAATTGTTGCAGCGCATCCATCCAGCGGCCAGCCGCGTGAAGCTGCTCGCGGAAGAATACCCGTGCCTTTTTGTCGTATTTGACCTGTTAGTCAACGAGAAAGGCGCGGCGTTGGTGGGCGATCCTTTGGAGCGTCGCAGGCGCGAGTTGGAGCGATTGGCGAAGAAGTTTTCAGCAACTGGGCGGATCGTGCTATCGCCCGCCACACGGGATTTTCAAGAAGCCAAGCGCTGGTTCCAACAAATGCGTGGGTCGCTCGATGGCCTAATTGCCAAACGCATGAACCTGCCTTATGAAAGCGGAACACGCGCAGGCATGCAGAAAATCAAGAACCACCGGACCGCCGATTGCGTGATCGGCGGGTTCCGCTACGGCAGCAGCGGCAAGCTGGTCGGGTCGTTGCTACTCGGACTGTACGATGACGCGGGTCTTTTGCAGCACGTGGGATTTACATCCGCGCTCGCAGCCGACCAACGCAGGGAGATCACGCGCAGGTTAGAGGCGTTGATCCAGGAGCCCGGATTCACGGGCCGCGCGCCGGGAGGTCCCAGCCGCTGGAGCAAGCGGGAGATGGACGATTGGAAGCCGCTCGAACCCAAGCTGGTGGTGGAGGTGGAATACGATCACTTCACCGGGCACCGATTCCGCCACGGAACCAAGCTGCTGCGCTGGCGCCCCGACAAAGCGCCGCGGCAGTGCAGCCTGAAGCAGGTGGAGCATGAAGCCAAATCGGCACTGTCACTGTTATCGTGACTCAATGGAAGCCGCGGAACATCGACATTTCTCGCAAGTCGCCTGGGTGTCTGCGAAGTTCCTCCTTCTTTTCGTGCCGCCGCGTTTGCCTGCATGGCGTAATTGATACGATAAAGGCAACGAATGAAGGCCTGTCCAAATTGCCGTCTCGCAAATCCAGACAGCGCCCTCCGCTGCGATTGTGGCTACGATTTCGGATCGGGAACCATGCAGCAGTCTTATCTTCCACGCCGGGAAAGACTATCCGCGAGCGAAACAAAAACGGAACTTGTTTCTGAGCCTTTTGGGGGATGCCGTCTTCCTGGCTCTCGCTATTTGGATCTTCTTTACGTCACCGGGTTGGCTGAAGGTTCTCTGGGTCATTTCATTCACCTGCGTCGCCGCAGTGAGGATTTGGCGTTACCGCAAATATCTAGCGCCGCGCTGGCGCAAGCTGATCAGCCACTAACCCAAACTACGCCAAACCCCCGTCTGGCGCTATAATTAGGCATGTTAAAGCCCACGGAGAAGATCTGGCATAACGGCCGCTTGATCGATTGGAACGATGCCAAAATCCACGTCCTTGCCCACGTTACCAGCTACGGCAGCTCCGTGTTCGAAGGTATCCGCTGCTACGCCACGCCCTCCGGCCCGGCCATTTTCCGGGTGCGCGAACACATCCGCCGTCTGCTCGATTCCGCCAAGATTTATCGCATCGAAGTGAAGCACACCGTCGACGAGCTGGCCGACGCCATGAGTGAACTGGTGCGCGTCAATAAGCTGGACTCCTGCTATTTCCGGCCCCTGGTGCTGCGCGGCTATGGCGACGTCGGCGTTCTGCCTTTCGCGAATCCCGTCGAGACCTACATCGCCTGCTGGGAATGGGGCAAGTATCTGGGCGAAGAAGCGCTGGCGCAAGGCGTGGACGTCTGCGTCTCCAGTTGGACCCGCATCGCGCCCAATACCCTGCCCGCGCTCGCCAAGGCCGGCGCGAACTACATGAACTCGCAGCTGATCCGCATGGAGGCGCATTTGAACGGCTACGCGGAAGGCATCGCGCTGGATGCTTCGGGCTACGTGAGCGAAGGGTCCGGCGAAAACGTCTTCGTGGTCCGCGATGGCAAGATCCTCACCCCGCCGCTCGGCGCGTCCGTCCTGCCCGGCATCACTCGCGACTCCGTGATGCAGCTCGCCGAATTGCTCGGCATTCCGGTGATCGAGACGCTGGTCCCGCGCGAGATGCTCTACATCGCCGACGAGGTGTTCTTCTCCGGCACCGCCGCCGAAATCACGCCCATTCGTTCGGTGGATCGCATCACGGTCGGCAAAGGCTCGCGCGGTCCGATCACCGAAAAGCTGCAAAAGGCGTTCTTCGACATCGTCCATGGCGACGCGCCCGACCGTTTCGGCTGGCTCACGCCGCATCACAAAAAACGAGCCCGTGACTGTTTGAGCCACGGGCTTTCAAGCTTCTCCGGAAAAACCTCGGACTTAGCGGAGGGACGATCCGCAAGTGCGATTCCGACGGCCACCTCCCCCGAGATTAACCGCCAGAACCGCACTCGCGAGGGATCATGCATTCTGTTTTAGCAGGCGATTACGATTCGCGCCAGCTTTATTTCGTACCCTTTTCGCTGTTTTCAACAGCTTTTTTCCGCTAAGTAAGTCTTGCTACTTAGCACGCTAAGGCCTGTGGGAAACTTGTGTATAAATCGGCATGCGAGAGAAATGTGAGAGATGAAAGTTAGCGGCATCGATGTTTCCAGCGGCGCGTCCGTCGAAGTTTCATTCGAACAAGCGATTACCATCGTCGATCACTTGATTCATCCCCTAGCGGCCGCACCGTTCCTCGCGCCCGGCTGGATCGATCTGCAAGTGAATGGCTTCGCCGGCGTCGACTACAATTCGCCGTCCTCCGACCCCGAGCAAATCGCGCAATCCATCCGCGCCATGTTCGGCTGCGGCGTCACGCGTTTCTTCCCCACCGTGATTACGGGATCGCCCGAAAACATGACCGCCGCGCTGCGCAATCTCGCAAGCGCCAAGGAATCCATACGCGGAAGGCGCCGCGATGGAGGCGTTCCATCTCGAAGGTCCCTACATTTCGCCCAACGACGGCCCGCGCGGAGCGCATCCGGCGCGCTGGGTCCGCCCGCCCGATATCGAGGAGTTCCTTCGCTTTCAGGAATGCCGCCGGCGGCAACATTCGCCTGGTCACGCTTTCGCCCGAATGGCCGGAAGCCCCGCGTTTCATCGAAAAGATCGTCGAGAAAGGCGTGGTCGCGAGCATCGGCCACACGCGCGCTTCTGCCGCCCAGATCGCCGACGCGGTCAGCGCCGGCGCAACGCTATCCACGCATCTTGGGCAACGGCGCCGATGCCGTGCTGCCCCGCCATCCCAATTACCTGTGGGAGCAGCTCGCCGAGGATCGCCTGGCGGCCAGCTTCATCGTGGACGGATTTCATCTGCCGCGCGTCGTTCTTGAACGTCGCGCTGCGCGCCAAAGGTCTGGAGCGGTCGCTGCTGGTCACCGATGCCGTCATGCCGGCCGGTTGCGCTCCCGGCCTTTATCGGCTGGGTGAAGTCGATGTCGAGCTGCACCACGATGGAAGTGTCCGTCTCGCCGGCGGCACGCGCCTGGCTGGCTCGGCGCTGCGAATGGATCGCGCGATCGCGAACGTGATGCGCACTGCCGGTCTTAACCTTCGCGAAGCCGTTACGCTCGCCACGCGGAATCCGGCGCGGGTCGGCCGCATCGCCTCGCGCCAGCGCGGACTCAATCCGGGAGATCGCGCCGACCTGGTCCTCTTTCGCCGGGACGAAACTACTGGCGACATCATCGTGCTCGAAACTTATCTCAACGGGGACCGAGTCTTCCAGGCTGCCGGCTAACCAGCAGGCCAAAGCACGGAGCGGTCGATACTCGCGATCGTTGGCCGGCCGGTGAGCATCATCGCCAGTTCGAATTCTCTCCGCAGAATCTCCACCACGCGCGTGACGCCTTCCGCGCCGCCGACACCCAACCCGTGTAGATAGGGCCGTCCGATACCCACAGCGCTCGCGCCCATTGCCAGCGCTTTCAATACGTCGGTGCCACGCCGGATGCCGCCGTCCAGCAACAGGGGAACGCGGCCGTCCACACGCCCCGCGATCAGCGGTAGCGCATCCATGGTGGCCGGCACCGTATCCAGATTGCGCGCGCCATGATTCGACACGAAGATCCCCGACACACCCGCCTTCACCGCAATCTCGGCATCGTCCGGGTCCATAATCCCTTTCAGCACCACCGGCGTTTTCGCGAACGATTGCAGCCAATCGATGTCCTTCCACGTCACTGTCGGATCCAGATAATCCCGGCCCTGGAGATTTGGCAGCGGCCGTTCGGGGAGTTGGCCCCGCAAGCGATACTCGCGATCCCGAGCACCATGTGATGGCGAATCCACGCTGACGCACATCGCGCGGCATCCAGCGGCCTCGGCGCGCTGTACCAGGTCGCGCGTGAATTCGCGGTCGCGCTGGACGTAAAGCTGGAACCACACCGGGGCTGTGGCTGCTTTCACCACATCTTCCACGGGCATCGACGCGCTGCTGCTGATGATCAGGATCGCCCCCGCCGCCCCCGCGCCGCGCGCCACTCCCAAGTCGCCATCCTCATGCACGAACCCTTGGCCGCCGGTTGGCGAAAGAAAAATGGGGAACGGCAGCTCGTGGCCGAATAGAGTCACGCGGGTATCCAACTTTGAAACATCCACCAGCACGCGCGGCCGCAGGCGAATCTGATGGTACGCGTCCCGATTCCAGCGCAGTGTGATTTCGTCCGCCGCGCCGCCCTCCACGCGCGCCCACGCCGCCGGAGTTATACAGTCACGTGCCAGCTCCGCGAAATCGGGCAGCGAAAGTACCTGATCGAGTTCCGCGCCCGATTTAGCCGCTTGCATAGACAGCAGTGTAATTCAAACGGGCTGAGAGGCCGGGGCCGAGCAGCGCGGTACAATCAAAGCATCGATGAGTAACGTTCAGCTCTATCTCACGATCGGCATCCCGACCTTCGCCGTACTGATCGGGATTTTAATGAACGCGGTTCATTTCAACTCCGTCAATGCCCGATTCAACAGCATCGACTCTCGATTTAGCAGCGTGGATACGCGGATGAGCTCTTTAGAAACTCGCTTCAGCAATCTCGAAACGCGTTTCGACGCCCGGTTCAACAACCTCGAGGTCAAATTCGACACCCTGATCGGCAAAGTCATCGACCTCGACAACCGCGTTACCCGCATCGAAGCCAAGCTCGACATTCGATAAAATCCTGTGTCCCCCCGGCATGCATGGTAAAACTGTGTCTATGGTACGCCTCGATCAACTGATGAACCCCGGCGCCGAGCGACCGCGCACGGCGAAGGCGAGCGCCTAAGCAATCCGCCGCCAGTTCTTGTATAAAAAAATTGGGCCCTGGAGGGTATGGAGATGGTTAACTGTCCAAACTGCGACGCTGTGATTGACGTGGACGAGGACGAGCTGGATGAAGGTGACACGCTTACCTGCGATGAGTGCGGCGCCGATCTGAGCGTCACCGGATTGGATCCCCTGGAACTGGAAACCGAAGAAGACGAGGACGAAGACGAGGAGGAAGAGGAAGACTTCGACTACGACGAGGACGAAGACGAGGATGAGGAAGAAGAAGAAGATGCCGAAGATGAGGAGTGGCATTAGAACGGTTTCTTTCGCGGCGCTGCTTCTCATCGCTTTGCTTTCCCCCGCCGCCGCGGCAAAAAAGAAGCCTGCTCTCGAAACCTATGCCATCGTGAGCGGCAGCGTCTTCGATGACCGCGGTTATGCCCTTCCCGATGCGGACGTCACTCTGGCCCCCGACGTTCAGTCCGGCGCTTCATCGGCCAAGCTGAAACCAATGCAAGCGGTCTCCGATGAGCGCGGCGAATTTGTCTTCCATGTCCCGCCCGGCCCCATGCATTACACCGTGAAGGTGGCCGCCAAAGGCTTCCGCAGCCAAAGCAAGAGCGCCGCCGTGGAGGATCAGGAGCGCGTCGAAGTAACCTTCCAGATGGAACGCGAGTCGAAATAGGTGATGAAGGCCATGCCTGTCCGCCTTGCGCGTGTCGCGATCGTTTTATTGTGCGTTGGTCCCTGGTGTGCCAGCCTTCAGGCGCAAAAGAGTGAAGAGGCCACTACGCGCACCGTGGAAGGCATAGTCACGAACGCAGAGAATCAGCCGGTGGCCAACGCCGTGGTGCAATTGAAGAACACCAAAACCTTGCAGATCCGTTCGTTTATCACCCAAAAGGACGGCAGCTATCATTTTGCCGGGCTTGGAACGGATGTCGAATACCAGCTCAAGGCTGACCACGACGGCGCCAGCACTTCCTGGAAAACTCTCAGCGTGTTTAACAGCAAGAAGACCGCCACCATTAACTTGAAGCTGAAGAAGTGAGGGGAGGCTCCATGAAAAAAGCTCTCGCCATCTCACTGGCGCTCTCCACCGGCGTCCTGTGCGCTCAGCAATTCAAGCTGGGCTCGCGCGTCTCGGACTTCCAGCTCCGCGATCTGGATGGCAATGCGGTGGCTTTCACCGCGCTCAAGGGCCCCATCACGGTGGTCACCTTCATCGCCACCGAGTGCCCGGTCTCGAATTCCTACAATCAACGCATGATCGATATGTTCCTGGACTACACGCGGCGCAACGTCAAATTCATCTTCGTGAATGCCAATCGCGCGGAGCCCGCCGTCGAAGTCCGTAATCACGCCCGGAGCGTCGGCTTCCCTTTCACTGTCTATAAGGATCCCGGTAACGTAGTGGCGGACCGCTTCAACGCCCAGGTAACACCCGAAAGCTACGTGATCGATGCTTCGGGCATCGTCCGCTACCATGGCGCCATCGACGACAGCGTGCATGATTCACGCGTTACCAAACGCCCTCTGCGTGCCGCGCTGGATGCGCTGCTCAACGGAAAGCCCGTGCCATCCACCGAAACGAAAGCTTTCGGCTGCACCATCAAACGCGTTCGCAAGGCCTCCTGAAAGGTTAAGCACGATGAAAAGCGCAATCGCATTTGTGTTTTGCCTGCCCCTGTTCGCCACCGGTCCTCTGATACCGATTAACGAAGCCGGCTTCCAGAAGCTGGTGGATTCGCACCAAGGCAAAGTGGTCTTATACGATTTCTGGGCCACCTGGTGCGCTCCCTGCCGCGCCGAGTTGCCCCAACTAGTTCTGCTCGAACGCAAACTGCGCTCCCAAGGGGTGGAGGTGGTCACCATCTCCGCCGACGAGCGCGATCACCTGGCGGCGGCGCAGAAGTTCATCCAGATGTTCGACGTCCAAGGCCCGGCGTACATCAAGCAGGCCGATGACGACGATCATTTCATCAACGCCATCGATCCCAAGTGGAGCGGCGCTCTGCCAGCGCTTTTCCTGTATGACCGGGCCGGCCACAAGGTCCGCTCCTTCATCGGCGAAACGGAAATGCCCGCGCTCGAACGCGCGATCCATAAGCTGCTGTAGTTGCCGGCGTACTAAACTTCCGCCCACCGCCGCAACAAATTGTGATAAACCCCGGTAAGCTGCACGCTGACCGCGTTCGCCGCCTGCTCCTGCGCCATTCGCTGAATCCCAGTGTCCAAATCAAACAGCAGCGTCCGCTCCGCGTCGTCGCGCACCATGCTTTGTATCCAGAAGAACGACGCCAGCCGCGCGCCGCGCGTCACGGGTTTCACGTGATGCAGGCTGGTGGATGGATACAGAATCATGTGTCCGGCGGGCAGTTTCACGCCGTGCGTCCCATACGTATCTTCCACAATCAGCTCTCCGCCGTCGTATTCATCCGGCTGCGAAAAGAATAGCGTCGCCGACAAATCCGTCCGGATCCGATGTCCCGTCCCGCTCACCTGCCGGATCGCATTGTCCACGTGCGTTCCGAACGATTGTCCGCCTTGATATCGATTGAACAGCGGCGGAAACACGCGCGACGGAAGCGCTGCGGAAATGAACAATGCATTTCCCCCCGAGCGCCGCCAGGATCATCTCGCCCAACTCCCGCGCCGCCGGATGACCCTCCGGAAGCTGCATATTGTCCTTCGCGCGCGCCGACTGGTGTCCGGCAGTCACGCGTCCATCCACCCAATCGGCGGCATCCAACATTCGCCGCGCGTGCGCCACCTGCTCGGCCGTCAGTACATCTGGAATCGCCAATAACACTGAATCTCGTCCTCCCTCTAAAATTTGAAATTGATTCCAACCAGCGCCGATCGCCCCGGCCCCAGCACGATGTGCGCCGGATGCAGCTCGTCGTAGTAGTATCGATTCGCCAGATTGTTCGCGTTCACCTGCAGGTCCACGTGCTCGTTCAGCCGGCGCTTCAACATCGCGTTAAAAACCCAATATCCCGGCACTTCCTTCACCAATCCGGTCGTCGGATCGAGTGGCGCGGTGGAGCTCGCCGTGCGGCTGGAAACGTAGTTGGCTCCAGCACCTCCTTCGAAGTGCCACGGAAGCCGCACGTCGTTCCAGATGTTGAACGTGTCCCGCGGCACATTCGCCAGCGTCGCGCCAATGGAAGCCGGATAATAGTTCGAACTCACCACTTTACCCTCGAGAAATGCATAGCTCGATAGAACCTCCCAGCGGCTCATCACCCGTCCTTTCACTTGCACTTCCGCTCCGTTCACGCGTTGATTGCCCGCCAGCACGCTCAGCAGCGGATTGTCCGGATCGGGCTCGCGCGCATTGGTCTTCTCCGTTCGGAATATCGCCGCGCGCAATGACAACCGGCTCTGAATCACGTCCCATTTGCTTCCGAACTCGTAAGTCTTGTTCTTCTCCGGCGGCAGGTTCGCGGTAGACGCGCTCAGCGACAGCGTTTCCGCCGACGGATTGAACGACGTGCCCGCGTCGAAGTAAATGCTGCCAAACGATACCGGCTTGTACACCGCCGCAGCCCGCCAGCTCGGCATCTCGTCCACGCGATGGAACGCCGCGGCTGGGAGCCACAGTCTGCGCATAATCGGTAGCGAAGCGGTCCCAGCGAATCCCTCCGGTCAGGTCCCAATGCGAACCCAGTTGCATGGTATCCAGCACGTAAGCGGCGGCCGTGAGCGATGTCGTAGTCACGCGCGACGTGATGGTTTCGGTTCCCGCAAGCTGCTGCTCGGGATCGGGATTCAACAAGCTGGTGGTTGGCACGTTGGTCCAGGTGGGCCGCGTCGGGTCCGACGTCTCGCGCCCTGCTTCTAAACCCGCCACCACCGAGTGCTGAATAAGACCCGTCTTTACTTTTGCCGTAACGTCCAACTGGTCGTCCAGGTACGTCTCCGTGCTATCCACTCCGATCTCATGCCGGTTCACGATCATCGCGCTCAACGGCGTGGCCAGTGTCACCGGAGTCGCAATCTGCGGTTCGGTAATCAGCACGTCGCGCACATAATTCGCGTAGCGCACTTGATTGCGAATCGTGAAGTTCGAATCGACATCGTGCTCCACCTTCGCGCTGCCGATGTCGTCGTAAGTGCGCAAATAATTTCCGTCCGGCGAAGCCGTAGTAATTGGTGCGATTCACCGGCGCCGGTCCGTTGAACAGCCAAGGGACGCCGTAGTCGGGAATATCGTCGGCAGTCTGGTGAAAATAGCTGAAGTTCCAGCGCGTCGCGGTGCCCAAACCCAAAGCCAGCGATGGAGCAATTCCAAAGCGCCGATTCTCCGCCACAGCTCGCTCGGAAACATCGTTCAGATTGCCCATGAGATTCAAGCGGAACGCAGCTCCCGATCCCAGCTTCGGCAGCGGCTCATTGATGTCGAGCGTTACGCGCCGCGTAAGATCGGTACCCAGTTGCAAGCTTCCGGCGATCGACGCGGACAACCCCGGCGTCTTGCTCGCCTGGTTCACCACGCCGCCGGTTGAGCCGCGGCCAAACGTCACCGACGACGGACCTTGCAACACTTCCACCTCTTGGACATTGAAGGGATCGCGATAGTAGCTGCCGAAGTCGCGCATGCCATCGATGAACAAGTCATTGCGCGCGGTGAAGCCTCGGATCGTCAAATTGTCGCCCTGCGCACCGCCTTCCCCCGCGGCCAGGCTGATGCCGGCGACGTTGCGCAAGGCATCCCGCAGCGTGGCAGTGCCCTGTTGGTCCATCACCGAGCGCGGAACTGCCGTGATAGTCTGCGGCGTATCGATGACCGGTTCCCCATATTTCGGAGACGACTCTGCCAGCGTGTCCACGTTCGCGGTCACCTCCACCGTCGTCGCCACTCGGCGGACCTGCAAAGTAACCCTGCCCGGGCCCGTGAACATATATTCGATCCCGGTTCCCACCAGCAGTTTTCGCAGGGCTTGATCCACCGTGTAGCTACCGGATACCCCAGACGAAGCGATGCCCAGGATGGCTGCGTTCCCCGCTTCGATCTGTATTCCCGACGCCGCTTGGAACTCGGCAGCCACGTTTTCCAGCGGACCAGCCGGTATGTCATACCGCCGGACCGGCGAGCTTCCTTGCGCGGCGGCGCTTCTCTTCCAGGGCTCCAGCGGAACCTGTTGCGCGCTGGCCGCTTTGCCGCAAGCCGAATACGCCACCAGCGTACCCATCGCCGCCCAGCGATAGGCACGCCCCTTCCTCTTCGCTGCCTTCACCTTGATCCGCATCTTCTCCTCGATGAAAAATGCGGAAGGCGGACGTTTCCGGCCTATAATGAGGGAAATCGCCGGCCTTCCGGGTTGACGGTTTGCCGGGCTCCACGGTGCTTCGCCAAAAGTCTGCCGTGGGGCTCGAATTATTTCTAGCGGCTCCGTTCACCGCTTTCTGGTTTGCAATCCAATCGCATCTTCACGAAACACCCCCGCAGGAGCAAAAACATTCCCAAAGCTTAGCTAAAATCACAATGATCACTGGGTTTTTTATATCAGACCAGATTGGTCCATGATAAGGCACCTCAGCACCTCTGTCAACCAGAGTTAGCAATTCGTTTGCAACTGTAGGTGCCGGCCGTTCCAGCCGCATCTTCGAGCCCTTCCAGTGTTGGCGCCGGCGCAAAGCGACACGCAAAACGTATCACTGACAGCACCTCGTTTATTCTTGACAATGTTTGGGCCGCATGATAACTTCCCCAGTGGTATATCAGTCATTTCCAAATACCTTTAACGTTGGGGTTTGCGATGATAATTTCTTGGGCCGCATAGCTGCCGCGACCCGGGGGATCCGCCTTCGTCATTCTTCTTCCGCTCCGACATTGGGTGTTTGGTTATGAACGATGACGGGGAAATGTAACCAAGTGGGACTTCGAACTCGCCAGTGCAAACGTATAGTGGATCGAGGGCTGGCGCTGGGGCACAGACGGACCGTGGAAGGATTGGCCAGCATGCGCAAGATGACCTTGCCGATGGCAAAAAAAGTTTTCGCAGGATTGACGGCCAGTGGCGAGCCGACCAAATAATCGCACTATAATAATCTGAGAGGTGTAACGATGAGAGCTAAGTTCTATGTACTTGTGGCCGGCCTTGGATTGCTCGCCACCGCCGCGCCGATGATGGCGCACCATTCCTTCACGGCTGAATACGATGCCACCAAACCGATCTCGCTCACCGGCACGGTGACCAAAGTGGAGTGGATGAATCCTCACGCCCGCTTTTATATAGATGTGAAAAACGATGCGGGTACCGTGACCAATTGGGAACTGGAACTGGGCAGTCCCAATGCTCTAATGCGCCTGGGTTGGACCCGCCATTCGCTGAAACCGGGAGACACGGTAACCGTGGAAGGCTCTCTGGCCAAGGACGGCTCCAAGCTCGCCAACGCGCGCAAGGTCACCCTGGCGGATGGCCGCAAAATATTCGCTGGTTCCGCGGCGGACGAAAACAAGGCGCCGCAGTAGACGCCAAGGAGAACCCATGCGATCCACACTGGCCCTCCTTGTCGCCGGCGCTGGTCTTTTGTTAACGGCCTCTCTGCCGCTCGCGGCACATCATTCCTTCGCGGCCGAGTTCGACGCCACCAAAGCCGTCACACTCCAAGGTACGATTACCAAGCTGGACTGGATGAATCCACACATCTGGATTTATCTGGATACCAAGGATGACAGCGGCACGGTAGCCCATTGGCAATGTGAGGGCGGGCCCCCGAATACGCTGACCCGCAATGGCTGGAGCCGGGAGTCGCTCAAAGTCGGCGATCAGGCTACCATCCAGGGCTTCCGCTCCAAAGACGGGACCAACACCTGCAACGCCCGATCGGTAAAGCTGCCGAGCGGCAAGAACGTGTTCGCAGGTTCGGCCGACGATGGCGCTCCCAAGCGCCCAGCGCAGTAGTCCTGCTGAGCGTCACTGGCGCATTACCGAGGCGTATCTCTCGGAAGCGTCAAACAAGGAGATCCTCGTGCGTATTTCTTTAGTTGCATTTACTATAGCCTCTCTTGCCCCTGCTTGCGCCTTCGCGCAAGGGGGGTTCGTCGGGGATCTAACCTCCAAGCCCCCCGCCGAGCATCTTGGACCGGCGCCCAAAACGCCGGATGGCAAACCGGACTTGAGCGGTCTCTGGCAGCGCCCTTATGTCCCGGACATGAGCAAGACCAATCGGGACAAAAGCCAGATTGGAACGCCCGAACTGCCCTTCACCGAGGCTGGCATGAAGGCCTGGAAAAGTTACGACCCCGCCAATGGCGATTACACCGGAAGCTGCCTGCCTTTCGGCCTGATGCGCTCCATGAACTCGCCGGATCCCATTCAGATCATGCAGAGCCCCAAGTACGTCGCGCTGCTCTACGAACAGAACACCTGGTTCCACGTCATTCCGATTGATAAAGCCCATCACAAAGACGCAACTCCCACCTGGTTCGGCGATTCGGTGGGCCATTGGGACGGCGACACGTTCGTGGTGGATACCGTCAATTTCAACGGCCGCACGCGCCTGGATACCATCGGCCATCCGCACAGCGACGCCCTGCACGTGATCGAACGCTTTAAGCGCACCGATGCCATGCATATGTCCTATGAAGTGACCATCGACGATCCCAAGACGTTCACCAAGACCTGGACCAATCAGCGAATCTTCACGCTCCGGCCCGATTGGGAAATCATGGAGTACTCCTGCGAAGAGAACAATAAGGACCTGTACGAAGGCCACATCAAGGCGCCTCCCCCGCAGTAATACACTTCACCCCGGAAGAACGCCCGCAGTTCCGATAAAACATTTTTCAGGATCTGCGTGCATCCGTGTTAATCTGTGGCCCTTTCAACACCCTCTGACCTGAACAGGAAAGCAGGGTTGGGACTGCTACGCCTTCTGGTCATCCTGGCGGCATTCCTTTATTCCTGCCGGCGGGGGCCTTCCATTACTGGCAGGCATGGGTCTTTCTGGCCGTATTTCTCTCGGCCGCGATCGCAATATCGGTTTACCTGATGAAGAACAATCCGAAGCTCCTGGAGCGGCGCCTCAACGCGGGTCCTGGAGCCGAGCGAGAGAAAAGCCAAAAGATCATCCAAATCCTGGCATGGATACTATTCGCCGCGGCGATCATTGTTCCCCCGATCGATCATCGTCTCGCCTGGTCCTCGGTTCCGCCAGTCGTATCCATCGCTGGCGATATTCTAATCGCGCTCGGATTCGGAATCGTATTCTTGGTGTTCCGGGAAAACACCTTCAGCTCGGCAACTGTTGAAATCCAGCCCGGACAAACGGTGGTGTCCTCCGGGCCGTACGCCATGGTCCGCCATCCGATGTACGCAGGCGCCTTGGTCCTGCTGCTCGGCGTACCTCTGGCGCTGGGCTCCTGGTGGGGGCTGTTCACCATCGTTCCCATCACGCTGGTGCTCGCCTGGAGGCTTCTCGCCGAGGAACAATTCCTGTCGACAAACCTGCCGGGCTACTCCGAATATCGAAGCCAGGTGCGGTATCGCTTAGTCCCTTGGGTCTGGTAGACGCGGGCGCCTGATCGTAAGTAGTACAATCACGCCTCGGAGACTACAAAACTTACCGGCACATTTTCCTCAGTATTCCTCGTGTTTTCTAAGGTCTGGACCTTAGACCGCGTAGCACCTTCCAGGGAGCATTCGCAGATCTCGAGCAGGTGTTTGGGAGCGAACCAATCGCGATCCCACCGCGACTTCGCGTCCAAAGCGACCACAGCGAACCACCCTAAAGTGGCATCGTACAGGTTGGCTTTGATGACCCCGAAGAGATCACGGCCTTTAACAGACAACGAGATAGTAGAGCCTAAGCCCGGCTTCTCCTCAAGCAACACAACGGCGCAGTCAGCTGAGATTTCTTCCAAATTCGCGGTTGTTTGTCGAATCTCGCCCGGCTGCTCCTCGTAGGTCACCGTTACAAGTTCAGAGCATAGATACTGGCAGGAATGAACCATGTCCCGGAATATTGCACATGCTGTACCACTCCTTAGCCGTGCTGCTGCGCAACTAAAAGATCGCCGGAACTTGCCTCGGCGGCCAGCGCCTCCCGGCCCAGGATCCGGCGATGCATCCGTCCGACAATGTAAATGCAAATTGCCAGCACTGCGGGACACACCGCGAGAACCGCAAAGATATCGCGCACCGGCAGGCTGGTGGATAAGATGATGCCGCCCAAAATGGGACCGGCCACCGACCCGATCTTGGCGACTGAAGTGGCCCAGCCCGCCCCGTTGGCCCGATAGGCGCTCGGATAAAAAATCCCGCAAATGCTGTGCATCCCGAAATGGCCGCCAATCAGGAAGCCGCCCGTGATCGCGCTCAACACCAGGAATTCGACATGGCCCATGCCCACGAAGGTCGCAGCCAGCAGCAGGATCACCGTCATCACCGGCATGATCGTAATGGCAATGGCGCCGCGCTTGTCGGTGAACCGCATCAACAAAAGTCCCCCCACCGCGCCCATTGCCGAGTAGAGCGACGCCGCCGTGGCTGCTTCCTTGCGGCTGTATTTGAGCGCCTCAAAAACCACCGGCGTCCAGTTGACGATAAAGAATACCGCGAGCGAACTGGCGATGTATCCGATCCAGATGAGCGGCGTGATCCAGCGCAATTCGCCCCGGAACAACAGCGCCGGGCGGAAGTCCTTGTTCTGCTGGCTCTCGTCGGTGACAATGAACTTCGCGCCCGCGGGAACCAACTGGCCCGGCACGATGCGCCGCACAATAGCCGCAATCCGATCGCTGCCCCGCCCCTTGCTCGCCAGGAAACGGATCGACTCCGGCAAAATCGCAAAGAGAACGCCCGCGCAAACCAGCGAAAGCGCGCCGCCGAACACAAACACCGATTTCCAACCGAACTTCGGAATCAGCCAGATCGCGATCGGGCCTCCCAGCGCCGTCCCGAGCGAATAGCCCATCATGATCACGGTCACAATGGTCGCGCGATACCGCTTCGGCGCATATTCGATATTGAGCGCCCAGGCCAGCGGCAGCATTCCGCCCAGCGGCAGTCCGTCGATGAAGCGCAGCGAAAACAGCGACCAGTAACTGTTGGCGAGCGTGAAGCAGATCGTCAGGATTCCAAACAGCGCCGTAGCCAGCACCACCATGGGACGCCGGCCAACGCGATCGCCCAGATAGCCCAGCGCGAAGCCGCCCACCATGGTCCCGAACAGCCCCATGCTGAAGATGTTGCCGAGTTGAAGCTTGCTCAGATGATATTGCGCGCCGAAATAAGGCGCCGCGAAGCTGATGAGATTGCTGTCCAGCCCATCGAAGAAAGTGATGATCCACGAGACCAGCACCAGTCCGATGAGAAACCGGCCCAGCTTCTGCTGCTCGATGATCTGGGAAACGTCGACGATTTTCGGCTCAGGCAACCGTACTACGATATCAAACCGTCCACAGCTTTCGGCCGCAGCAAAGCCGGCCGCGAGACGGATTAGTATACAACCGCTCTCTGTTCTTCGGCGAGGCGAGCGCTGCTCCGTCTGAGCGCCAGGCTGTTCTTGTTGGCGTACATTCGCCGGTCCGCCTCCGCCAGCAGCTCGTCGGCGGTGACGCCATCCTCGGGCCAGGACGCTACGCCCACGCTGGCCGAGACGATGTTTTCGCCGCAAACCGTGCGGCCAACTTCACCAGCCAGCGCCGCCAGTGCGCGAATCTTGTCGCCCACCGCGTCTTGTTTCATGCCGGGCAATACCAGGACGAATTCATCCCCTCCAAATCGCGCCGTCACGTCATAGTCCCGGTTGATCTCCGCTAATCCTTTGGCGAACTCTTGCAGCACTTTGTTTCCGGCATTGTGGCCAAAGCGGTCGTTCACTTCCTTGAAACGATCCAGATCGCAAACCATCACCGTCAGTGCCGACCGTTCCGCTGTGCAGCGCGAAAGCTCGTGATTCAGGCGCTCAAACAATCCCCGCGTATTGCTCAAGCCGGTAAGATAATCGGTGGTAGCCGACGCCTCCAGCGCCCGATACTTCAGCGCGTTCTCGAAGGAAAGACCGATCTTCGAACTGAGCCCCGCGAGAATCCGCAGGTGATCCGGCGCGAAGGCATCGGCGTCGGCGCGATACAAGGTGAGCACTCCCACCGTGCTTTCCTGTCCGGCCAGTGGAACCGACAAGCGCCGATCGCAGCAAGCTGAATTTTCGCGGGTCGTTCAGGTAGCCGGGCTCTACCGATGGGTTCCCGTTCAGAATCGGCTTATTGTGTTTGGCCACCCAGCCGGACAGCCCCTCTCCCAGTGGAATCTCGAGCGACGAAAACAGCATGCGATCGCGGCCATCCACGTACACCGGCCCCAGCAGATCCTCTTTGCGTTCATACACGGCAATGGAATCGCACGGGATCAGTTGCGTCAGCCGCGAACTCAGCACCGCCAGCATTTCCGCCATGCCAAGCGAATTTCCCAGTTCCGATACCAGTTCCAGCGTGTACTGCGCTTCCCGGCCCGCGGCCGCAATCTGCGAGCGGAAATCGCGCTGCGGGTCTTCACTGGCGGCCGAGGCGAACCCGGCCGCGGGCGCTGTGCCACGCTCGATTCTGGCGTCCACCGAGAGCTTCGACACGGGCTTTTTCAGCCGAATCGCTTGTTCTTCCAACTGGCGATAGCGCTTGCCGAGAATCCCTACCACTCGTGGATCGTAACTCTTGCCGGCTTCATCCAGCACCACCGCCATCGCCTGGTCCAGGGGCAAAGCGCGCCGGTACTGTCGATCGGAGGCCAGAGCATCCAGGCAATCCACCGCGGAGAGGATGCGGGCGCCCAGCGGTATCTCCTCGCCTGCCAAACCGAGCGGATAGCCGTTCCCATCCCATCGCTCGTGATGGGCTTTTACGATCGGCGCCACCGAATAGGGGAAATTCACTTGCTCCAGAATCTCGGCGCCCACCACCGGATGGATTTTCATCTTCTCGAATTCCTGCGGCGTCAGTTTGCCCGGCTTCGTGATGATGTGCTCCGGCACGGCCAGTTTCCCGATGTCATGCAGCAGGGAGGCGGCTCGCAACGCATTCAGCTCGTCTTCGGTGAGACCCATTTCCTTCCCGATCTCGACCGCGTAGTGCTGCACCCGGGAAAGATGATCGCGCGTGGTGTGGTCCTTCGCTTCAATGGCTAAAGCCAGCGTTTCGATGGTGCGGAGGTGAAGCGCGTTCATCTCCTCCACGTGCGCCTTCTCCTGCTCTACTCGATCCTTCTCCGTTTCCAAACGCCCGATATAGAGACGATAGGAGCGATAGATCACCCAGGCCACGGGCATGGCCAGTAAAGAGAACTCCCAACCCAGGTTCTGATTCACCCAATGCAGGACGCAGACCAAGGTTGCGCCGAACAAGTAGTAAGGGAGCGCCCAAAAATAGCATTCGCGCCAAACTCGGAACAAGCTTCGCTTTTCGGTGATCGAAATCGCCCCAGCAATCGGGAACGTGTTCGCAACAAAGTACCCTAACGTTGCGAACAAAAGCTGGAAAGGCAGGCTCACTCCCCATGCTTGGGCGGTATGCATGGCCGCCTCTGCAAACCGTATGGCGATGGCGATCGCCGCCAGATTGAACAGCACCTGCGCCAGCGGCGGACGCTTCTTGGCGTGCCAGTAGATTTGAACCAGGGCTGAGCCGATGCCCAGCACCATGGTCTGTACCAAACCCAACTCCGCCATGCCCGCCAGAATGAACAGGAAGCTGACCGACAAAGTTCCGGTTACTCCCGGAAGCTGCACCTTCAGACCGGAGGAAAGCAGCGCCAGCAACAGATAACAGAAGAAACGTACGGAGAACCCCCCGTCCATTGTCGCCAGAGGCCGCAGCACTGCCAGGAGCCCGGCTAGGATAACCAGACCCAGGAACGCACTTGCCAGACGCTGCGAGGACTTCACCCGGAGTTCTCCACGGCCTTAGTTTGTTAGCTCGATCGGCGACCACTTCGTCGCATGCTGCACCGGCGCCCCAACGCCGCAAGTACCCCAGATGGCGCTGCAATCCTGCTTTCTGTCTAGGCCCCCGATTGCCGCAGTCCCCCAAATGGCCGAATTTGCACCGGCACAAACGTTTAGCCCCCAAATCAGGGCAGTGCACACCGGCGGGGCCAGGCGAGCCTCTGCAAGATTGGTGCTGGAAGCAATCATCGAGTTTCTATCGGATGAGTGTAGGTTTTTCATGAGGTTTGCCTTTCAATTACTCGCCGTAAATGAGTGCTGCACTGGCTTGTCCGGTAGGAGCACTGGTGCCCCAAATCAGGTTCGTGCCCCAAATTACATTTAAACTGCTGGTTGAATTGGTGCCCCAAATTACGTTGGTGCCCCAGATCACGCTGTTGCCCGAGACCAGGGAAGTTCCCCAGATTACGTTGGTGCCCCAAATCAGGTTGGTGCCCCAAATCACGTTCGCGCCGGCGATGTTTCTGATGGAAACTGCCCCAGTGGCCGGATTCCGGGAAACCAGCGGGGAAAGAGCCATCCCGTTTGGTTCGACGGAATTGTTCAGCGCCGCCCACACGTTCAGATAGCCTGCTCCCACGGTGAAGATGTCGTAGTAGCTGGTATAGGAAATGCCCGTTGTGGGGTCTGTCGCAACACTGGACACCGGAAAGTTCTTGGATGCTGTCAGCATCAACCGGGCTTTCACTTGGTCCGGGGTAAGGGTCGAGTCCTGCTGCAGCAGCAACGACGCAGCGCCGCTCACCATGGGCGCAGCCATGCTGGTTCCACTCAAAATGAAATAATTGGTATCCGTTATGTTTTGCGGGTATTTTTTGTGCAATGTCCCGTTGCCGAGCAAGGAAACAATCAAATTGCCGGGCGCCACCAGATCCGGTTTTACGATGTGGTCCAGCAGCGTGGGTCCTTTCGAACTGTAGCTGGCAATCTGATCATCGGAGGTAGTTAAGGTGTTCTCGGTGTTCATGGCTCCCACCGTGATTACGTAAGGGTCGTTCCCGGGAGCAGTAATGGTGGAGTAGCCGTCCGTACCGGCCGAATTGTCGCGTCCGCTGTTGCCGGCGGCCACCACCACAACAATCCCGGCCTTCCAAGCGGCTTCCACCGCCTGACAAAGCGGATCAACGGTGTAGCTTTCAAAAACCGGCCGTCCCAGCGACAGGTTAATTACGCGAATGTTATATTGCGATTTCAATTGAATCGCGCGCTGAATGCCGGCAATTACCGTGCTGTCCGTGCTGGCGCCATTGCTGTCGAGCACCACCAGGTTAATCAGGTTGACGTTCGGAGCAACTCCGGCATAGACGCCAAGAGATTGGCTGCCGTTTCCGCCTACGATTCCAGCCACGTGCGTTCCGTGACCATAGGAATCGTCGGTAGAGCCGTTCGAGCCGATGAAGTTCTCGGCGTAGACCACACGGTATCCGTTGGAATTACCAAAGGAGCTCGAAGCTGTATTCATAAAGCCGAAGCCGCCGGCGTGCAGATCTTGTTTGTTGGTGATGCCGCTGTCGATGATTGCGACCCCAATTCCGGCGCCGGTGAATCCGTTCAGTTGCGCCATGTCCGCGCGTACCGCCTGAAGTTTGAAGTCAGGCGCAAGTTGACTCCATTGATTTGACAATCCAGTCACCGTGCGATCTGGAGAGATGTATGCGACGTCCGGCTCGTTCGCCAGGTCGGCGAGCGCTTTGGGTGCGACGGAGTAGACCTCTCCGTTCAACAATCCGAGCGTTCTTAAGTGCCGGCCGCCTCTGCGGAGAACGGCATCGATGTGGCCTTGCTGCGGCGTGTGCTTGTACTGAATGATTACGTTCACAGGCGTTTCCGGATCACGGCCCTCGAAATCCGTGGAGAGCTTGCGGTGCTGTCCGAAGCACAGGCTGGCAGTTCCAAACAAGGCCGCCAAAGCCCCTATCTTTTGTCTGGTCGTCATGCCGCTCTTCCAAGCACTCAGGTTTCCACTTGCAAGCAATTGCAAATACATAACTTATGAACTTACAACGAAGAGACAGGCTGTCCTGGAACTAGCGGTCGAAGAGTCCTAATCGCACCTGTCTTCGGTTTGTTTTTCTAGTACTGGGATGCGCAGGGTTGGGTGAAATCGATCGAGCGACGTTGTTCTTCTGGATCGGAAGTCCTACCGGAACCCTTACGACGGATCTATCAGAGCGAGAAAAGGCGTTTGGAACGCACTTTGTCCGGCTTGTGACAACTTGTCCGCAAGCCGCTGTCACGGTAATCGCCGCGCCGTACCGAAACAACGGATTCCATGCGGACATCTATAAGCCGAAAGTACTGGGGAACTTGAAGTTGAATTCTTCGCCCAACGAAAGGAATTATCCATGAGTGATGTAGAGCAAAAAGTCCGGCTAGCCATTGGCTCCGCCGCCGCGGCTGCAGCGATATTCGCGCCTCTGAGCTACAAGTGGAAAGGTGTTCTGACGGCCGTTGCCGCGGACGCGATCCTGTCCGCCATCTACGAAGTTTCGCCGTTGCGCAAGCTGATCCGCGCCTGACCATGCTGAGCCGCGTGTAAGCAAGCGGTTGCTCGTGGTATGAGTGCGGCGGTTCTGAAACTTCGAAACCCGATCTTCATCGCCTTGCTCGTCATCAGCAATACTTTGGGAAATTTGTTCGTCGCCCTGGGGATGAACGCGATGCCGGAGTTCCGGCCCGATCAGTTCCTCCACTATGCGCGCTCCATTCTTTCCAACGGCTGGTTCCTCGGGGGAGTGCTGCTCCTCATCTTTTGGATGGTGGCGCAGCTATCCATGTTTACTTGGGCGGACCTCAGCTACGTTCTGCCCATGACTGCGAGCGCTTATGCCTTCACCGCGATTCTCGGAAAGTTCTTCCTGGGAGAGCAAATCTCAGCGGAGCGCTGGGCTGGAATCGTTTTGATCTCATTCGGCGTGCTCCTGGTCGCGGAAACTCCGCCGTGGACCCATGCCTCGCCTCCCCAGGAAGAGCCATGAGGTGGGTATGGCTGGCTGTCACCGTCATTTCCAGCACCATCGGAGATTTGATCAGCGCCAAAGGCATGATCGCGCATGGCGAAATTGAACATTTCGGCGCCCGCAGGATGGCCCGGCTCCTGCGTTACATAGCCACGCACCCGCTCATCGTCACCGGAATCGCATTTAATGCGCTCTCGTTCTTTTCATTCTTGGCCTTGCTCTCGGTGGCCGAGCTGAGCTTCGCGGTTCCGGCGACAGCGGTCAGCTACATATTGAAAACGGCCTTGTCGGATTGGTATCTGGGCGAGCACGTCAGCGCGCGGCGCTGGCTGGGAGCGGCCTGCGTCGCAATCGGCGTCTACTTGATTGCCGTTTGATCCCGCAGCCCGGTGATCACCAGGCCCGCTACCACTAGAGCCGTCGCTGTTACCTTCGCGATCAAAAGCGGTAAGCGGAAATCCTCCCGAAACCAGGCCGGCTTGAGCCTGGTGATCGCATAAGCGCCCAGGAACACAACCACGTAGCGCACGCCGGAGATGGCCTCCACCAGCGCCGGATTCGCCAGACTGACGGCGTAAACCGCCAGGAACGATCCCACTCCCGCCGTGAATCGATTCACCATGTACCACAGCTTGCTCTTGGCTGGAGCTTCTTCGGAATGCTCGAATATCTGCCGCCTCCAACCGGGAGGGATCAGCATGCACAGGGAACCAACGGTGGTTCCCAGCGTGACGAACACATAACCGGTGACGAAATTGGTGTGGTTGAACACCATCTTCTCGATCACGTTCATCAATCCGAATCCCGAAGCGGCCAGCACGATCTTGGGAAGCATGGTCCTGAGCGGTCTCTTTTCGGCGAAGAACATGATGAATCCGCCGGCGGTCATCAGCGCGAATCCGAGCAGTTGCCCTCCGATCGGCTGGTTCAGCAACGGTATGGCGATCAGGGCCGTTGCCACCGGAGCGAATCCGCCCATGGCGGCCAGTTCATCGGACGCTTCGCCCGCCTTGAGCGCCCAGTAATAGAAGTACGATGCGATCAGATCCAATAATCCGGCCGCAAAGCCTAAAACGGCCCACCCCAGCTCCGGCTTTTGGAAGCCGAAGGGAATGAGCACCAGTCCGAAAATACTGATGGCGCCCAGCCAGAACACATAGGCAGCGAGATTCTGAGTGAGGCGCCGGTTTAAGAGAACTTTATCCCAAACCAGCGAAATCCCAACCAGCGCGTGCGCCAGCGTAGCGATCAGGACGCCGTTGATGGCAACGCCTTTGAGTATGCCCATGTGAGTCGATTTTGATTTCCCAACTTGTGGATGCGATCTGCCTGCCCTTTTGCACTCGCTTGGAACGAAACCACTGCCGCAAGCACCCATCTAACAAGTGGGCAGGCAGATTCGTATTGTCCGCCCGGTAGGAGGTAACGTGGATATTCATGGACGTACATCCGCGGCGCTGGATGAGGAATCGAGCGGACGATCCATTTCCGGTGTTTTGAAGAACATTGGCACCAGCATTCAGGAAATTGTGCGCGGCGAGCTGAAGCTCGCAAAGATCGAGCTCACCGATAGCGCCCGCAAGGCTCGATCCTCGGCAATCATGCTGGCCAGTGGCGGGATTTTGGGCATTTATGCAGTCGGATTTATTCTTCTGGCGGCCATGTTTGCGCTGGAAATCGTATTGCCATCGTGGCTGGCGGCATTGATTCTGGGCGTGCTCTTGTGCGCTGGCGCCGCGGCTGGCATCGCTAGCGGCCGCCGGCGCTTCAAAACAATCCATGGGCCGCAAAAGACCATGGAAACAGTGAAAGAGGATTTTCAATGGATGAAAGAACAGGCCAGATCGTAGGCGAAATCCTGGAAGAACGGCAGAAGCTGGGCGATAGCGTCGCCCAACTGGAGCGCAAAGTGAAGGAATCGACCAGCTGGCGCGGGCACTTCGCCCGTAAACCGTGGATGGCCCTGGGCCTCGCGCTCGGTGGCGGATTGCTTTTGTCGGCGCTCTTCACGCCGAAACCGCACTGAGCGCGTTTATTTCATACTGCGAGCCACAGCCCCCAGCACGAGGCCGACTGCGGCGGCAGCCATCATGGATCCCTGGGGCGAACGATTCACTAGTCTTTTGGCTTCCGCGATGATGTCGCCGCGCTTGGCGCGTTCCAGGTAACCCGCAACCGTGCCGACTGTTCTGGCGAAGCTAATGAGAGTGCATTGACGTTGTGGCATAAGTCCCCGCTGGTAGGACGATCCATCGCTGCCAATCATTTCAACTCAGTAACCTGGCCTGCGGTAAAATCGCCGTAGTTGTTGACCTCATTCTCATGCGCAGGTTATTTGAAATTATCGTGGTCGCCGGAGTTTTCTCCAGCGCGTTCTTCTTCAGCGCCGCCACCGGCGTAGCCAGGCCCGAGTACGCCCGCCGGACCCAGAAGGAATGCAACTTCTGCCATCCGCCCGATTCTTGGAACCTGACCAACGCGGGCAAGTATTATCGCGATCATCATTACTCTCTGCAGGGCTACGCGCCGCCCAAAACTGATTCCAAACAAGGCAAGGGCTAAACTTGTGGCCTTGAGGCGCAAGGCCTCCGAGCAGCTAGGTGCCGTGCGCAGCGAGCCTCGTGCTCACATCGCGCCTGTCGTGTTCCAAGATCTCTTCCTGATGCAACAGCAGACCGCCTCGAACGACTGCGCTGGATGACCGGCACACTAGATATACCGTTGACGGCATTATGTCTCGCATGACATAATCGAACTTGGCATGGGAGGTTGAATTCTCCGGCGAATTCGGCGATTGGTGGAATGAACTCTCCCTCGCTGCGCAGGAGAGCGTGGATTTCAGCGTAAGTTTGCTGCAGGAACTGGCCCGATCCTAAGGATGCCGCATTCATCCGGCGTGGAGATGTCCCGCCATGCGCACATGCGTGAACTGAGGATTCAACACCAAGGCCGGCCCTATCGGGTACTGTACGCTTTTGATCCGCGACGCGTAGCATTCCTTCTGATCGGCGGCGACAAGACCGGGAATAACCGCTGGTACGAAGAGTTTGTTCCCCGCGCGGATTCCATTTACGACCGGCACCTGCGCGAGTTGGAACGAGGAGAGGATTAATGCCGCAGAATTTCAGAGAGCTTCAAGAGAAGATGAACCCCGCGGCCCGCACCCGTAACCTGCAGCGCGTGCGAGAAGAACTGCAACGCATGGCGCTCGATGAACTCCGCAACGCGAAGCAACTGACCCAGGCTGACATGGCTGAGATGCTCGACGTGCCGCAGAGCTCGATTTCGCGAATCGAGCGCCGAGCCGATATGTACCTTAGCACCTTGCGAAACTATATTCACGCGATGGGCGGCGTCCTCCATATCCAGGCGGTTTTTCCAGATGGAGGCGCGGTCGTTATCGACCGGCTAGGAGATTACGAGAATGAGATGTACGTCGTCTGGGCTCAATCTGAAGGCAAGGGCGCTTACCGATTGCTCGCCAGGCCCTTCCAGCATGCGGGCGATCCGCTTTCCACCAGGCTCCTCAAGGCGTCCGGATTCATCAAAAGCCTGAAGACTTTGCATATCCCTGAGCCACAAATCCTTGCCATTAGAAAAAGCCTGGAAAACGGCGGAGAGCTTCAGATCGGGGGCCGCTTTTCGGGCTCCGATCGCGTTTTTCATACCTCGGACTTAGTGCCCGCCGGATTTGAGGCTACCGCGCAAGCAGTCAACGATCAGTGACAGCCCTCGTTGGCGCAATTCCAATCTCCTCAATCATTTCGAATGATCGCGAGGATCGTTTTGGTTGTCCTGGGAGCCGATGACCGGCTTCCGCTCCCAAAAAAGCCGGCCTGGACGATGAGGGAAGCATGATCCTTTCTTCGGAACAGTCGCTGGCCAACGCTCTCAACGATCCCACCGCAGTTCCCTACCGGCCCGCTCTGCGCCCGGCGAACTCCGCAAAATCGATGCGTACTGGCGCGCCGCGAACTATCTTTCGGTCGGGCAGATTTATCTGTACGACAATCCGCTGCTGCACCGAGCCGCTGCGCCTCGAACACGTCAAGCCGCGGCTGCTGGGCCACTGGGGCACCACGCCGGGGCTCAATTTCGTCTACGCCCACTGCAACCGCCTCATCAAGAAATACGACCTGAACATGATCTACATCTGCGGGCCCGGGCACGGCGGTCCGGGCATGGTGGCGAACACGTATCTGGAAGGCACCTATTCAGCGAGCTGTTCCCCAACATCACGCAGGACGCCGAGGGCATGAAGCGCCTGTTCAAGCAATTTTCGTTTCCCGGCGGCATCCCCAGCCACGACGCGCCGGAAACGCCCGGCTCCATCAACGAAGGCGGCGAGCTCGGCTATTCGCTGGTGCACGCCTATGGCGCGGTGTTCGACAATCCCGATCTGATCGCCTGCTGCGTGATCGGCGATGGCGAAGCGGAAACCGGCGCGCTGGCGACCAGCTGGCACTCCAACAAATTTCTCGAATCCGGCGCGCGACGGCGCGGTGCTGCCGATTCTGCATCTGAACGGCTACAAGATCGCCGGCCCCACGGTGCTGGCGCGCATTCCGCGCGAGGAGCTGATCGGACTGTTGCAAGGCTACGGCTATCAGCCGTATTTCGTCGAAGGCCACGAGCCGGAGCCGATGCATCAGACCATGGCCGCGACGCTCGACTGCGATCGTCGGAGAGATCCAGTCGATTCAGAAAGACGCGCGCGAGAACGGCTTCCGCGAGCGCCCTGCTCTGGCCGATGATCGTGCTCGACTCGCCCAAGGGCTGGACCGGCCCCAAGGTCGTCGACGGCCTGCAGGTGGAAGGCACCTTCCGCGCGCACCAGGTGCCGCTGGCCGAGCTCGCCGCCAAGCCCGAGCATCTGCAAGATGCTCGAAGAATGGATGAAGAGCTACCAGCCCGAGGAGCTGTTCGATCGCGACGGCACGCTTGATTCCGGAGCTGGCCGAACTGGCGCCCAAGGGCACGCGCCGCATGGGAGCGAATCCGCACGCCAACGGCGGCCTGCTGCTGCGGGACCTGCATCTTCCCGATTTCCGCTCCTACGCGCGTCGAACGTTCCCAAGCCCGGGCACCGAGGTCGCCGAAGCCACGCGCGTGCTCGGGAGACATGCTGCGCGACGTGATGAAGCTGAACGCGGCGATCGCATAATTTCCGCGTCTTCGGGCCGGATGAAACCGCTTCCAACCGTCTGGGCGCGCTGTTTGAGGTCACCGACCGCGACGTCCACCGCCGAGATTTTTCCCGTCGACGATCACGTCTCGCCCGACGGCCGCGTCATGGAAGTGCTGAGCGAGCACATGTGCCAGGGCTGGCTGGAAGGCTACCTGCTCACCGGGCGCCACGGCTTCTTCTCCTGCTACGAAGCCTTCATTCACATCATCGATTCCATGTTCAACCAGCACGCCAAGTGGCTGAAGGTGACGCGCGACATTCCCTGGCGGCGGCCCATCGCGTCGCTCAATTATCTGCTCACCTCGCACGTCTGGCGGCAGGATCACAACGGATTCAGCCATCAGGACCCCGGGTTTCATCGATCACGTGGTCAACAAAAAGGCCGACGTGGTGCGCGTCTATCTTCCGCCCGACGCCAACTGCCTGCTCTCGGTGGCCGATCATTGCCTGCGCAGCCGCAACTACGTGAACGTGATCGTCGCCGGCAAGCAGCCGGCGCTGCAGTGGCTCGATATGGATGCGGCCATCAAGCACTGCACCGCCGGCATCGGCATCTGGGATTGGGCCAGCAACGATCAGGGCGGCGAGCCCGACGTGGTGATGGCCTGCTGCGGCGATGTTCCCACGCTTGAAACTCTGGCGCGCCGTGGATCTGCTGCACCAGCTCGTGCCCGATCTGAAAATCCGCGTGGTCAACGTGGTGGATCTGATGACGCTGCAGCCGCAGAGCGAACATCCGCACGGCCTGTCCGATCGCGATTTCGACGCCATCTTCACCGCCGATAAGCCGATCGTCTTCGCCTTCCACGGCTATCCCTGGCTGATCCATCGCCTGACCTACCGGCGCACCAATCACGACAATTTGCACGTGCGCGGCTACAAGGAAGAAGGCACCACCACCACGCCGTTCGACATGACGTGCTGAACGATCTGGACCGCTTCCACCTGGCGGGCGACGTGATCGACCGCGTGCCGCGCCTGGGCAGCCATGGCCGGTATCCCAAACAAGTGCCTGCGCGATCGTCTGATCGAGCACAAGCTGTACGTCGCGCGCTACGGCGACGACATGCCGGAGATCCGCAACTGGAAGTGGCCGGCGCATGAAGATCCTGGTGCTGAACGGCGGCTCCAGCAGTTTCAAATGCTGGTTCGAGGATAGTGAGCCGCGCTGGAATGCCCGCGCCGATTGGAGCCGCGATTCAAGCACCGCCGATGTCAAGATCACTCGATGCGATGGCGCTTATAAAGCGAACCATCACCGCCAGCGCTCCCTCCGGATTCCTTCAGCCGCTGCTCGAAGCCCTTTGGGACGGGCGAAGCGAAGGTGATCGATGCGCCGGCCCAGATCGACGTGGTGGGCCATCGCATCGTGCACGGCGGCGCGAAATATCGCGCCAGCGTCTTGGTGACGCCCGAAGTTCGCGCCGGAATCGCCGAGCAGGCCGCAATTCGCGCCCGCGCATAATCAAGCTTCAACTCGCCGCGATCGAAACCGTGGATCGCGTCATCGGAACCGAGCGTACCGCAAGTCGCCGTGTTCGACACCGCGTTCCACGCCACGCTTGCGCCCGAGCGCCTACGTTTATCCGGGCCCGTATGCGTGGCTCGAACAAGGCATCCGCCGCTACGGATTTCACGGCATCAGCGTTCAATATGCCACGCGGCGCGCGCCGAATTGCTGCATGTTCCCGCCAAGCTCATCGCGGCTGATCGTCTGCCATCTCGGGAACGGCGCGTCGGTCACCGCGGTCGCGAACGGCAAGAGCGTCGACACCAGCATGGGCTTCACGCCGCTCGAAGGCCTCATGATGGGCACGCGCTCGGGCTCCGTCGATCCCGGCATTCTGGTTTATTTGATGCGGCGCCACGGCTACACGGCCGATCAGCTGGACGAAATCCTGAACCGGAAATCGGGACTGCTGGGCGTTTCCGGCTTGTCCGGCGACATGCGCGAGATTCTGGAGGCCATCGGACAACGGAAACGACCGCGCGCGGCTGGCCTACGACATCTACGCGCATCGGCTGATGCGCGAGATCGGCGCAATGCTGGCGGTGCTGGGCGGCGCGGACGCGATCGTCTTCACCGGCGGCATCGGCGAAAACTGCGCCCCGCTGCGCCAGGATGTTTGCGCGCAGCTCGCGTTCATCGGCCTGAAGCTGGACGAGGAGAAAAACGCAAAGCCGCAGCTGGATCAAAACATCGCGGCAGCCGGGTCATCGATCCAAGTGCTGGTGATCCGCGCCGACGAAGACTGGGAAATCGCCCGGGAATGCGTCAGGCTAGTGGGGGCCGTGGTATAACCGTTATATACGCGCTTCCATTTCGACCTGGAAAAAAGCCGCGATGTTAAGCGGAAACACGGCGTCAGTTTAGAACAGGCGCAGGAGATCTTTGACCAAGCTTATCTGGTTGACCAAAAAAACGATGACCCGGAGCAATTCCGTGCAATCGGCTGGTGCGGCGGTCTACTGTGTTCCGTTATCTTCGAAATCCGATATGACTCCGAGGGTGAATATTACCACTTGATCACCGCCTGGAGAGCGACTCAGCATGAAGAACAAATCTACGCCAAGAATATCTAAGGTCACGGCCGGGCCAACGGCCGACGAGATTGCAGAGATGGCCTCGCGGGGTGAAGATGTCTCCGCCTATTTCACGAATAAGTTTACCGTGGTCAGACCGGTCCGGCGGGTGAACGTTGATCTGACCCAAGGAATGTTGCGCGAACTCGACGCCCGAGCCGCTCGGCTGAACATCAGCCGGCAAGCTGTAATCAAAACCTTGCTCGGAAGGGCGCTGAACGAAGAGCGACCGGCAAGGCGCGGTCAATCAGGAAAGCCGGGTACTCCTCTTAAGAAAACGAGATGATCCAGCCTCGGCGAACGGGCAGCAGAACTTCCTGTTGGGTCTGCAGATCAGCATGAAACTTGCTAGTCCCGTTGTACGCCCCAAATGAGCAACCTCCTGCTACGCGGCACGTACTAGTCTCACGTTTGAAGCGACTATCTGTTGCGGAGGGTCACCTGTGGGCTCAATCGCCAAAACACACGTACCGTTCGCTGGGGAGGAGGCCGCCGGCAAGGCGCCACGCCTGACGCCAGGCGTCTTTGGCGTTGGCAGACGTGCTGTCTACAGCTAGGCCAGCGCGAAAATGCTGCAACGCTTTGCCACGAGCGGCCGCGGCTTCAGCCCGAAACCTTTCAGGATCGTATTCGCCGTTGGGGCCTGTGTCTCCCCCGGCTATTGCGACGATGTCCGAATAGGCATCGCCGACCATGAAGTGGACCTCCGCCGCCGTCGGCGAATCCAAACCCCTGGCTAAAAGGCCCTCTCCATCGACGATCACCTTCCGGAAGAATGTCGAGGCCGCGGCATCGCAGTAACCTCGCAGCAGAGATCCAATCACAGCCATCCGGCCGACTGCGCCCTTGGGATCGAGTTCTCGGGATTGTTTCTCCCAGTTCCTGGTGTAATAGTAATCACCAGCAATTTCGTTCAGCTCGAAGGATACACCTAATCTTTGCAGTTCCGAGCGGTGGCCTGGCGACCGCGGCCAGCCGGGAACATTACCGGCATCTTCAGCCGCTTGGAGCAAATGATCCGCGGCTAGCAAACCCGCAGCCCGCTTCGCAGGCGAGACCGTCCTGAGAGCGCTGAGCCATGCTCGCAGCACAGGCAACAACGATTCGCGCCATTTCGTACTTTCAGCTCGTTCTCTGCGTCCGGCGAAGGCGCCTTCCGGAAAAACCTGCTCATAAAGCTTTTCCATTCTTCGAACGACAACTGCGTCTGCTCCCGTCATGACGATAGCGTGATGGAATTGCGCCTCTTCAATGGGACGCCAGCGATAATCCTTAACAATGCAACAGGCTTCGTACTGCAATCGTTCCGCGCTCGGAAGGCGCGCACCTACGAACACGACGGCCCCGCGCACGAGTTGACCCGGCGCATCGGCGTCGAGCCCTGTTTTGGGTTCGTATCCTGCAACGATCTCGGCATTGTGCATCCACCGAGTCCCACCTCCGTAATAGCCAGGATTCCAAAAGGCCACATCCTTCTGGCCAGTGCCTTCGCCGTATTGCCTGGTAAATCGCTGCACCACGGCTTGTTCTAGGACGTGGCCAACTTCTGGGGTTGGGGCTCCCGCTTCCACCTGAATCACGCCGAGAGTACAGGTGCTTATTAGTTTTGCACCTCTCAACGTCGGAAAGACAGCCGGAGAACGCACTTCCGGTGGAAAAAAGTAGAGGGCGCGCGTCATTTTCCCGCCCGACGGAAGCGGTTGCGAGTTTACCAGACTCAAGCATTCCAGATGATGTTCTGTTGCCACTATTTCCGGCTTCCTGGATTCCCATCGCTCGGCCTTGCCCCTGGTTTCCGTCCATTCGGCAAGTGTAACTCCTTCGTGAAGCTGCGAGACTTCCCTCTCAGCGACGGAGGTGAACGCGGCTGCGTCGAGGCTTTCGCTTGGAGACTGCGCCGCCAAGGTGACCACAAAGACACCAACTGGTAGCGCTAGAAACGAAATTCGTCTTAATCGCATTCTTTGCCCCAACGATAACACTCGTGGAGTGATACTGTTTGCTCAGTCCAAATAACTCACGTGCGGACGGTCATGCTGGATCGTCGCCGTCCTGAATCCAAAGCCCTCTGACTTATGGTCGGCGACCAGCCGAACCGACTTTAGCCACGCAACCGATCCACTTCCGGCTTTGGAGACGGCGTCGTAGAGGGAAGATCTTTCGCCAGCTTCATCAACACATTTCTGGTCGTCAGGCCCGCTCCAGGATGATCCAGCCGTCGAACCGCAGCCAAAATTCCTTGTAGAGCCTTCGCATGAGTGCGCGCTCCACGCAAACCAAGTAACCTAGAAATAGAGTGTCCACAGACGTTGTCCCGGCCCGCCCAGGTTTAGTTGATCAGCTCTACGCCGAGCTGGAACAGAAGATCCGCGCGCTGCGGCCCAAAGAAGACCTCACCCTCCTCGAAAAAGCTTTCCATCGCGCCGCCGACGCGCACCAGGGCCAGATGCGCGAGTCGGGCGAGCCCTACATGATCCATCCGCTGCACGTCACCATGATCCTGGCCGACATGCAGATGGACATGGTCTGCCTGATGACCGGCCTGCTGCACGACACGGTGGAAGACACCAGCCTCAGCCTGGAACAGATCAAGAAGGAATTCGGCGACGAAGTGGCGCGCCTGCGTGGACGGCGTCACCAAACTGAGCAAGCTGAAACTGTATTCGCGCGAGGAGCGGCAGGCCGAGAGCGTCCGCAAGATGCTGCTCGCGATGGTGAACGACATCCGCGTCATCATCGTGAAGCTGGCCGACCGGCTGCACAACATGCGCACGCTGGACGCGCTGCCTCGCGAACGCCAGTTGCGCATCGCGCAGGAGACCGCCGAGATCTACGCGCCCATCGCGCACCGCCTCGGCATGGGCAAAGTCCGCGGCGAGCTGGAGGATCTGTCGTTCCAGTATCTCGAGCCCGACGCCTGGGCCGAGCTGATGCGCGAGATCGAATCGCAGCGCTTACAGAACGAAGAGTATCTCACCAAGATGCGGCACGACGTGGAAGTGAATCTGCGCCGCGAGAACATTCCGGCGCGCGTGGAGGCGCGCATCAAGCGGCCGTATTCGGTGTTTCAGAAGATGAAGCGGCAGAAGATCGCGCTCGATCAGGTGTACGATCTGCTGGCGCTGCGCATCATCACGGATTCGGTGAAGAACTGCTACGCCGCGCTGGGCGTGATCCACAACGAATGGCATCCCATTCCCGGGCGCATCAAGGACTTCATCGCGATTCCCCGCCCCAATCTGTATCAATCGCTGCACACGTCGGTGATCGGTCCGGGCGGACGGTCGTTTGAAGTGCAGATCCGCACCGACGAGATGCATCGCCTGGCCGAGGAAGGCATCGCGGCGCACTGGAAATACAAGGAAGGACGCAAAGGGCCCGGCGCGGACGATCAGCGCATCAAATGGCTGCGGCAGTTGGTGGAGTGGCAGCAGGAGATGCGCGATCCGGGCGAGTTTATGTCCACGCTCAAAGTGGATCTGTACCCGGAGGAAGTCTACACCTTCACGCCGATGGGCAAAGTGATCGCGCTGCCGCGCGAGGCCACGCCGATCGATTTCGCCTACGCCATCCACAGCGACGTCGGCAACACCTGCGTGGGCGCCAAGGTGAACGGGCGCATCGTGCCGTTGAAGTACAACCTGAAGAACGGCGACGTGGTGGAGATTCTGACGCAGGCCGGCCACCTGCCGAGCAAGGACTGGCTCGGCGCTGGTGAAGACGCCGCGCGCGCGCAACAAGATCAAGCACGTCATCAACGCCACCGAGCACGCCAAAGCGATCGAGATCGGGCAGAAGTATCTGGAGCGGGAAGCGCGCCGGTTGGGCGTGCAGATTTCGCGGATCACGCAGGGCGGATCTGGAGCGCGTGGCGAGCGAGTACGGCTGCGCCAAGGTGGAGGACCTGCACGCCGCGCTCGGTTACGGCAAGTTTTCCGCGCGGCAGGCGCTGCAAAAGCTGGCGCCCGATGCAGTGCAAGAGCCGGCGGTGGAAGCGCCCAAGCCGGCGCCTGCGCCGTCTGGTCCCGGGGGCAGCTCGAGGCGATACTGGCGACCTGGTCATCAAGGTCAAGGGCATTGACGACCTGCTGGTGTATCGCGCCAAATGCTGCAATCCGATTCGCGGCGAGGCCATCGTCGGCTACGTCACGCGGGGCAAAGGCATTGCTGTGCATTCCAGGAACTGCACCAACGTGCAGAACCTGATGTACGAGGTGGAGCGCAAGATCGACGTGGAGTGGGCGCGCGCGGTGACCGAAACATTTCCGGTGCGCGTTGTCGTCCATACCGACGATCGGCCGGGCATGCTGAACCAGCTCACCTCGGTTCTGGTGGCCGAGCAGAGCAACATTCGGAGCTCTGGAGGCGAGCTCGGACGACAAGCGCGGCGACGGCGCCATCATCGACATGACGGTGGAGATTCGCGACAAAAAGCAACTGGAGCGCGTGGCGGCGGCCATCCGGCGGATTTCCGGCGTCCGCGACGTGGAGCGCATGCAATGACCGGGGATCGAATGCAATGATTGAGACTCAGGCGGAACCGGAACACATCGCCATTTCCAAATCGAAGGGCATTCAGATCGATTGGAAGGATGGCCATCACAGCCAGTATTCGCTGGGCTATCTGCGCGACGAGTGCCCATGCGCCAGTTGCACGGGCGCGCACGGGACCGAGCCGCAGAAGACCAATTATTCCGAGCCGCCTTCCAGTCCGTTTCAGATGTACAAGCCGGCGCTCAAGATGTTAAACGTGGAGGCGGTGGGACACTACGCGATCAAGATCGACTGGAGCGATGGGCACAATACGGGAATTTATTCATTCGATCATTTGCGCAAGATCTGCGGCTGCGCGGAGTGCAAGCCGGCCGCAAAAAGCTAGCCTTCGCACGAGTATCTGTTTCGCGCTCGCACTGCTCCTGCTGGCCGTCTGCGGCCAGGCGGCGCCGAAAACCAAACTGGTGGTCGCGATCATTGTCGATCAGTTTCGATACGACTACATGACGCGCTTCGATGGCGATTATCACGACGGGCTGCGGCAACTCCACGATTCGGGCGCGTTCTTCACGGACGCTCACGAGGCGCATTTCCCCACCGTAACGGCCGTGGGCCATGCCGCGTTCCTCACCGGTTCCATTCCCGCGATTGACGGCATCGTCGGCAACGATTGGTACGATCGCGAGACCGGCAAAATGGTCACCAGCGTATCGGATGATACGACCAAACTGGTGGGCGGCAATGGTGGCATCGGCTCGTCGCCCCGGCGCTTGATCGTTACTACGCTGGGCGACGAGATTAAAGCCACCGGCCCGGCGGACACCGAGGTGATCGGAATTTCGCTGAAGGATCGCGCGGCGATTTTGCCGGCCGGGCATGCGGCCAACGCGGCTTACTGGTTCGAACATGAGTCCGGGCAATTCGTCACCAGCGATTACTACATGCAAGCTTTGCCGGAGTGGGTGCAAGCCTTCAACAAAAGCGATGCGGCCAAGAAGTATGCATCGGCGAAATGGATTCCGGTGGAGGGAGGCCAGCCTTTTCGCGTACTGCCTGCGATCCTGGGAAAGCCGTATTACGAAGCCATGATCGCCACGCCCTTTGGGAATGACATGCTGGAAGCTTTCGCCGAGGATGCGCTGAAAGAAGAGCATCTGGGCCGGCATTCGGGGACGGACGTGCTGACGGTGAGCTTTTCGAGCAACGATCTGCTCGGCCATCAAGTGGGGCCGGACGCGCCGGAGGTGCGCGACATGTGCGTCCGGACGGATCGCGTGCTGGGGCGATTGTTGCGCGCGGTGCAGGCGGAAGCGGGCGCGGGAAACTACGTGGTGGTGTTCAGCTCCGATCATGGCGTTGCGCCGAAGCCCGAGGAATTGACCAAGCGCCGGATTCCGGCGGGACGCTTCTCAGGGGCCGAGCTGCATCAAGCCATCGAAGACGCGCTCACCGAGAAATACGGCCCCGGCAAATGGGTGCTGGGAAGCGCCGAACTGGCGCCCTATCTGAATCACGATCTGCTGCGGGAGAAACACGCCGTGCTCGCGCAGGCCCAAGAGATCGCAGCCGTAGCGGTGCGGAAGCTGCCGTATATCTTCCGCGTCTACACCGGCGCGCAACTGGAGCAGGAAAATCTGGCGGACGATCCAATTGGGGTCTTGCTGCAGCGCGGCTATTATCGCGGCCGCGCGGCGGATCTGTTCATCGTTCAGAAACCCTACTGGCTGGCTTCAAAAGAGGGGACGTCGCATGGGACGCCGTTCAGCTACGACACCCATGTGCCCATGATTTTCCTGGGGAGCGGCATTCGGCCGGGGCGCTACGACGAGAAAGTCCGAACGGCCGATATCGCGCCGACGCTGGCCGCATTGCTAGGGGTGAATACGCCCAGCGGTTCAGTCGGGCGGGTGCTGCCCGTCATCGCGAAATAGTACAGCAGAGTGGTATTGCGTTGAACCCCGTTAGGACTTATAATTCTCAACCATGGCGAAAATCCGAATTCTCATTGCCCTCCTCGGCTCGCTGCTTGTAATCGGGGGTATAGCGATCGCGCAACGACCCGAGAGGGACATCTCCGGGAGAAGGCATCCCAATCTGGCGGCCGCGCAGCGCCTGAGCCGGCAAGCGTTCGAACGAATCGTGGCCGCGCAGCAAGCCAACGAGTGGGACCTCGCGGGCCATGCTCAAAGGGCCAAAGACCTGTTGGACCAGGCGAATCGCGAGTTAAAACTCGCGGCCGAGGCTTCCAATCGCGACCACAGGTAGGAAGAAGCACAGCGGTTTAGCAGGCTTGGCCATGGCCGGCATGCTGCTGGCCGGCGCCGTGCCAGGCTTCGCGCCGGTGCGAGTCCCCGCCCAGCGCAACTGCCCGGTGTTTCCGGCGAACAACATCTGGAACACGCCGGTAGATCAGTTGCCGGTATCGAGCCTCTCGCCGGCGTATGTGAATACGATTGGCCCGAATGCGTCGCTGCACCCGGATTTCGGCACTGTCTACAACGGCGCGCCGAATGGCATTCCATACATTATCGTGCCCCGGACCGAGATCAGCTATCCGGCAACATTCATGTACGCCGATGAGAGCGACCCGGGACCCTACGCGGTCCCGTTGAACGCACCCATTGAGGGCGGCAGCCAAAGCACGGGAGACCGGCACGTCATCGCGGTCCAAACCACGGACTGCCTGTTGTATGAGATGTGGTCGTCCTATCCGCGGGCGGCAAGCTGGCAGGCTGGTTCGGGAGCAATCTTTGATCTGAGATCGAACGCCCTGCGTCCGGCTGGATGGACATCGGCCGATGCCGCGGGGCTGCCGATTTTTCCAGGATTAGTGAAGTATGACGAAGTGCTGACCGGCGCAATCCACCACGCCATCCGGTTTACCGTGCCGCGGACGCAGCAAGCTTACGTGTGGCCCGCGCGGCACTATGCTTCCAGCCTCACCGATCCCAAGTACCCGCCCATGGGCGCGCGTTTTCGCCTGCGGGCCGGCTTCGACATTTCGAGCTTTTCGGCGGCCAACCAAATCATTTTGACGGCGCTGAAGAAGTACGGAATGATGGTCGCCGATAACGGGAGCGCGTGGTATATTTCGGGCGCTCCAGATGCGCGCTGGAACGACGACGACCTCCACAATCTGGGCGAGGTGAAAGGCGCGGATTTCGAGGCTGTGGATGTTAGCTCGCTGATGGTGAATGCGAATTCGGGGCAGTCCGCGCCTTGAGTGCGCTCGCCGTGTGATGCCACGGAAGCCGCGAAACGAACCGCGAGATAACGCGGATCGAGAATTTCCGAATATTACATTTCAGTTACTTAGATACGGAACCTCACTTGCCTTCTTGACAAGGTAAGGAGATCCATGTCGATTCAGAAGATTCGTGTGCTCGTCGCCGAAGATGATGAAGTAAACGCAAAAGCGGCCCGCACGATACTCGAGCGGCTCGGCTGCTCGGTGGACATAGCAGTTGATGGGACACAAGCGATAGAACACTTTCGTGATCGCGATTATGATTTGATTCTGATGGACTGGCAGATGCCGCTGATGGATGGCATCGAAGCCACGGCCCGCATCCGGACCATGCCAGGCGGAGCAGCCACGCCGATTGTAGGAACCACCTCAGGAAAAGGGCATGTGGAGTGTCTGAAGGGCGGCATGAACGCCGTGGTACCCAAGCCTTTTCTGTTCGACCGGATGCGCTACATCCTTTCGCAGTGGACCAGTTGGACGGCCACGCCCAAGCCTGGCACTTGCGAAGCTTGACCGCGACACCCGATAGCATTTTCCAATTGAAGGATGAGCATGAAATCCGTTCCGTTCGACCGGAGGAAGAACGGATAGAGAGTGAGGAGGCCGCGCAGCGGCCGACTTCCTTTCTTTGGTTTTTTGGTTTCAGAGAGAGAACAGGAATCGTCGTCGCGAGCGGCTGTGGGAAAGTGGGAAACCTGCTTTTGGTTTTCCACTTTTCCATGGCCGCGAAGCCGGGCGGTGGGAATGTGGAAATCTCGCGCTTTCTGCGAGATTTCCAAGGGACGGTGGAAAGAGTGGGAAACCTGGTTTTGGTTTTCCACGCTTTCCACGGGCCCGGCATTTCCACGGCCCTCGTTTAGCGGAACTTCGGCAAGGACGGGGTCTGGCATTGCCGCAGCAACTTGGCCTTGGCCGCGCTCATCCGGCGAGCGCATTCGGTGTCGCTGATGGCCAGCGCCCGCTTCTCCAGTTCCGGCAAACTCAACCCCGGTTTCAAAAACCGCTCCGCTTCGGGCAGCGATTGCAGTTTCTCGAACGGCGTCCGGTAGTCCTCGATCTTGTATTTGCGTTGCGTTTGCCGCGCTCGTCCAAGCTCACTGTGGCGAAGCCGCAGGGCCGGTGAAAGTTCAGGTACGGATTTAAATGCTCGGCGTAGAACTTCTGCAGCTCCCCGGCGTGTTCGCCGGCGATGTGTCCGTAGCCGATCAGCTTGCGGATCACCGCGCCGTTTTTGCCTTCCACCAGAGCGTTGTCCTGGCTCCGGCACGCCCGGCTCTTGGTGAATTCGGCGTGCAGCTTTCGCAACATTTCCGCCACCCGATGATTGATGTACTCCGAGCCGTTGTCGGCATGAAAACCGCGGATCGGAAAGGGAAACTGCGCCAACACCGCTGCCAGCACCGGCATCAGATATGCCTCGCTGATCTTCTCGGCGCAGCCCACCACCTGCCATTGCGTCACCGCGTCCACGGCATTGATGTGGTACACGCCCTTGCCCCCCGCGCTGTCGCCTTGATGCACCGTGTCCACGCGCACATATCCGGGCCGCCCTTGCGGGTCCGGCTTGCGGCGCTGTCCGATCGCGGCCGCAGTGGACTGCGTGGGCTCGAACACCGCCGCCTGGTTGCGATAGCGCGCGCTCGCCCGCAGATTGTACAAGTGCGCCACGCTGATCTTCGCCAGCCGCTCGTACTGCTTTTCTCCGAATTGTTCGTAGCCGCGCTGCAAAATCCGCCGCGTGGCCGGTCCGCTCAACCGCCCATGCGCCCGATCCACTTCCGCCAACAACGCAATGTCTTCGACCGTGTACCTCGCCGCGAACGTGTGCCGTTGATATGCCTGCGCCCGTACCACGCCGTGGTCCAGAAACGCCCGGATCAACCGCGTGGTCTGCGCCTCGCTCAACCCCGTCACTTTCCGCACGTAGGCCCGCACCAGGCCTCGTTCCCTTTTCCCAAACTTCCCGTACTTCTGCGCCGCCAGCACGCGCTCCACCCACCCGTAGTCGTTCCTCCCGCCCGCCGCTGCTGAACTCGATCGGCTCGCTCGACCGCAAAAACTCTCGGATCTGATCCCGGCTCAGGCTCTCGGCATTCTGCATCCGTATCTGCACCCGGCCGAGCCACGCCTACCCCATTCTTCCCGTTTTCATGCTCATCTTGCATTGGAAACCGCCCCGGCCAATTCGCTAGTTTCATGCTCATCTTGCATTGGACAATTCTCGATCGCCACACCCGATTGCGGTTGACTCCCGGCTCGTCTACAATGACCGCAAGCCTTTCCTAGCACGCGGCCACTGGAGCGCCATGAGTCTCTCGAGCGAGGCGGACCGCTCTTTCGAAGACATTGTTTTCGAATATGCGGAGGCTGTGTCCGGCAGGACTGGCCAGGCTTTCTTCCGTTCGCTGGTGGAATATCTGGCGCATGCGCTCCCGGCGGACTACGCGTTCGTGGGAGTGCTGCAGCCGGACGGAAAACGAATCGCGACGCTGGCCGTCCATGGAGGCGGTGAGGAACCGGCGGCCTTCGCATACGATCTGGCGGGAACGCCCTGCGCTAACGTCGTAAACCAGCAGGTTTGCTCCTATGCCAGCGGCGTCCAACAGCTCTTCCCTCAAGACGCCATGCTGGGCGAGATCGGCGCCGACGGATACGTGGGATCGCCCATGGTGGATTCAAGCGGGCGGTGCCTGGGCTTGATTTGCGCCATCACCAAACAGCCCCTGGAAAACCCGAAGCTGGCCGAAGCGTTGTTGGCGATTTTCGCGACGCGCGCGGGGACCGAACTCGAGCGCAAGAACTATGAAGACGCGCTGGCGCGCAGCGAGGAGCGCTTTCGGGCATTTGTGGTTCACGGTAATGAAGGCGTGCTGTGGATTAATTTGGAGCAGCCGGTTTCGCTGGACGTGCCGGAAGATGAGCAGATCGAACACTATTACCGCTACGCGTATGTCGCCGACAGCAACGATCAGGCAGCCAGACTTTTCGGTGCACCCAGCGCCGAAGCGCTGATCGGCGCGCGTTTGGAGGCAATCAGTCCACGCTCTGAGCCGGGACAAATGGATCGCATGCGCGCTGGCATTCGCAGCGGTTGGAATTCGTCCCAGGTGGAGAGAACACTAGCCGGCCGCGACGTTCTGATTACGCGCAATGGAGTGATCGAAGACGGGAAGCTGCAGTCCGTTTGGGTAACGGCGCGCGACATCACCGCATTGAGGCAGGCCGAAGCGGAAGTGCTGCGCTTGAACGACGAACTGAAGAGCCACCTGGCGCAGCTCACGGCGCTGAAAGCGCAACTGGAGCAAGATAATGCGTACCTGCAGGATGAAATTCGCTCCGAGCATAACTTTGGCGACATGGTTGGCGCGAGTCCTAAATTTCGAGAATTGACGGAGCGTATCGGATTAGTTGCATCCACTACGGCTACGGTTCTGATCACCGGCGAAACGGGAACAGGCAAGGAGGTGGTGGCGCGGGCGATCCATACTCTCAGCGCGAGAAGCAACCGCCCGCTGGTGAAGGTGAACTGCGCGGCCATCTCGGCGGGATTGGTGGAGAGCGAGCTGTTCGGACACGTGAAGGGAGCGTTCACGGGCGCCAGCGAACGTCGCATGGGCCGCTTCGAATACGCCGACGGCGGAACGTTGTTCCTGGATGAGGTGACCGAGCTGCCGCTCGAAACGCAAGCCAAGCTGCTGCGCGTGCTGCAGGAGCAGGAGTTCGAACCGGTGGGATCGAATCGGACGCTGAAGGTGGATGTGCGCCTGCTGGCGGCCACCAATCGGAACCTGGCGGAGCTGGTGCGGGAGGGCCGGTTTCGGATGGATCTGTACTATCGTCTGCTGGTGGTGCCGGTGGAACGTCCCGCCGCTGCGCGAGCGCCGCGACGATATCCCGCTGCTGGCCGCGCATTTTTTGCGGCGTTTATCGCGGCAATTCGGCCGGCGCGTGGAGAGGATTTCTGAAGGCATGATGCGCGATCTGGTGGCGTACGATTGGCCGGGCAACATCCGGGAGCTTGAAAATTTTCTGGCGCGCGCCATCGTCCTCTGCCCCGGCGATACGCTGGACATGCGGCCGGGGACAGCGGAAACGAACGCCGCGGCCGGGGATCAATCGCACAGCATGGAAGCGGCCGAACGGAAACATATCGAGAGCGTGCTGGCGTCGACGGGCTGGGTGATCGAGGGCGCCAAGGGCGCGGCCACCGTTCTCAAGATGAACCCGAGCACGCTACGGAGCCGGATGCGGCGGTTGGGCATCCAACGTCCTTAACCTTCCCATTACTTCCCTATTGCGTCCCTGACATAACCTGTGCTAAAGTCCTTTTAGGGAATGACAGAGGATCTTTATTCCGTCGAGCAGGTGGCCGAAATGCTGGGCCTCCATGTGAAAACAGTGCGCCATTATGTGGCCGCTGGCCGTCTGAAGGCCGTCCGGATCGGCAAGCAATACCGCATCTCGGGCGAGGATCTGGCGGCATTGACCGGGCGTCCGGCGGCTTCTTTTCGGCCAGAGCCGGTACGCCGCACGCGGCACGTGGAAGTTTCGAGCATCGTTGAGATCGACGCCATCAGCCCGGAGACAGCGAACCGTCTCATGAACCCGCTAATGGCCGCGGCACGCGGTATTCGCGTGGAAGCGATCTATGACCGCGAGCGCGGGCACATGAAGATCATTCTGGTGGGCAGCATGGAGCAAAATGCTGCGTACTTCAAACTGATCAACTCTCATTCTGGAGTCCGAAAAATGAAAAGCGTCTACAAATCGGCTGAGGGCGAGCGCGCCGTGCGTGAGCGTTACCTCGAAATTCTGAAATATTGGCCCGTGCCAAACCAGCAGCTACGCGTTCCAACCCGCGAAGGCGAGACGTTCATCATCGCGTGCGGCGATGAAAACGCTCCTCCGCTGCTGCTGCTCCACGGCGGCATGTCCAATTCGGCAATATGGATGGGCGACGTCGCCGCCTGGGCGGCGCATTTTCGGATTTATGCCGTCGACGTTATTGGCGAGGCTGGATTGAGCGCGCCATCGCGGCCGCCGTTTGCCTCCGATGCGCATGCGCTCTGGTTGGATGACGTGCGGCAGGCGCTCTCGGTCACGCGCGCGTCGATCGTTGGCGTATCGCTGGGTGGATGGCTGGCGCTGGATTACGCTACACGCCGCCCCGAGCGCGTGGAAAGCGTCGTTGCGATTTGCCCAGCGGGAATTGGCCGTCAGAAGATCGGCATCGTGTTCAAAACCATTCCTCTGCGTTTGTTTGGTGAATGGGGAAAACGCAAGGCGGCCGAATTGGTCCTGGGGCGCGGGCCAGCCAATCCGTCGCCGGCGCTTCAGGCCTTTATGAATTTCATTGCCCTGATTCATAAGAATCTCCGTCCGCGCATGGTGAAGTTCCCGATATTCAGCGACGATGCGCTGCGGCCGCCTGAACATGCCGGTGCTGGTCATCGCCGGGCGGAAAAGATGTTCTGATCGATTCAGCCGAGACCAAGCGGCGCCTGGAGCAAAACGTCCCGCAAGCCAAGCTTCGCTACTTGCCGGAAGCCGGGCATTTCATTCCCGCTCAGCGGGAGGCGATCCGGGACTTTCTCTTGACGGGCGCGCTACTCCGTGAGACGATATTACGCGGAACGTAATATCAATGTCCGATCCGAATCTGCTGGTGCTGGCCAGCCTGGCCGAGGGCGATAAACACGGCTACGCCATGATGGAAGACATCGGGCGTTTCGCCGGCGTTCGCCTGGGTCCAGGAACGCTGTACGGCGCGATCACGCGTCTGGAGCAGCGCGGCTGGATTCGGCCGCTGAAAGCTTCGGACGACCGGCGCCAGCCCTACGCGCTCACCCCCGCGGGCCGGCGGCATCTGGAAGAACAGCTTTCGGGGCTAAACCAGATCGTGCGGACGGGGTTGAAGAGGCTGAGGCACGCATGAAACGCCTGGCGCGCTGGCTTACTCATTTGTATCCGCGCTGGTGGCGGTCGCAATATGGGCAGGAGTTTGACGCGCTGCTCCAGGACGCCGATCTCACGCTGCTCGATGTCTTTGGCGTGGTGCGTTCGGCTTTAGAGATGCGCATGGAATCCGCCACGAATGTTCCGCGGCTCAGGGACATGGCGTGCCGCGATATTCCAAACGGCTATGAACTGGAAAGCTCGGTGGAGTTTACGCGCGACGACGGCAGCACCACGCTGGCGCGATACTTTTGCCGGCAAATCGACCTGGGAGATTCCTACCTGACATTGACGCACTCTTCGCGCGGAACAGAACCGGCTCAAACCATCCTCATTTGCTTGAAGAAGGGCGAAGTGGAAGGCGATTTTCGCACGGATGAAACCGAGATGCTAGTGCTGCGCGCTGATGGGACCATCCAGCGCACCGAGCAGACGGTGAAAACCTGGCTCAAGTATGATGCGATCGTCGATCGCGTGCGAGCGAAATATCGCAGCGGGCAGTCGGCAGAGGAGATCTTCCGGCGCATTCGCGCGGAGAGCGATCATCCATTCCGGTCCTGACAAAAGAAGAACTGATTGCGTCTCTGAGTGTGGTTGGGCAGCCGGCGGAAGACGCCGCGGTCCAACCGCGGCCTACTGATTTGAACGCGCGTCGGCGGCGGTAGACGTGTGAAGCGGCCGTACGGCGCTCCGCGGCGCACCCGCCAAAAGCGATCAGTCGGTGCACACCCCGCACGCAGGCCGAAACCATAACCCGGCCCTCGTCAATATATTCCTTGACACGCATATGCTCCGTGGAGTATATACAGAGTGTGGAATCCGTCTTCGAAATCATCGCCGAGCCGAACCGCCGAGCCATATTGAGCCTCCTGGTCTCATCGCAACAATCCGTCGGAGACATCGAGCGTCAGCTTCGCATGCCGCAGCCGACCGTGTCCAAGCACCTGCGAGTGCTGCGCGAGGCTGGTTTCGTAGAATCCACGGTGGACGCACAGCGCCGTCTCTACCGGCTGAAGCCGGAACCACTGCAAGAGCTGGATGCGTGGCTGGCTCCGTTCCGCCGCTTCTGGTCCGCTCATGTAGATGCTCTCGAACGCCATCTCGACCGTATGGATGACACCAAAGCAGATCAACCAACAACAACGAAAAGGAAGCCAAGGAGAAGAAAATGACCAATTACACACCGGGGCCGGCCCGCGCGGAAGTGCGCAAGAACGGAGAAAAGTGGACGCTCATTCTGGTCAGAGAACTGCGCCACTCGCCGGAAAAAGTCTGGCAGGCGCTAACCGAGCCGGCTCATCTGCGGGAGTGGGCTCCCTTTGAGGTGGATGGGACACTGGATACGCCTGGAACGACGGTGAAACTCACCTGGGTGGGAACGCCCACGTCGTTCGAAACGAAAGTGACGCGCGCGGACGCGCCTAAATTGCTCGAGTACGGAGACATCCGGTGGGAACTGGAAGCCTCGGGCGGGGGCACCCGCCTGACGCTTTGGACGAGCATCGATCGCCGCTTCATCTCCATGGGTGCTGCCGGGTGGCACATTTCCTTGGATGTTCTGGATCGCCTGCTCGGCGGCACTCCCATCAGCCGCATCGCTGGCGCGGAGGCAATGAAGTTCGAAGGCTGGCAGCGGTTGAACGCCGAGTACGCCAAACTGTTCGGCGTGGAGCCCCCCAGTTGGCCGCCCAACGCCACGAGCGCCCAAAAATAGGAGGAAAACCGATGGAATCAACCATGCAGAGCCCGGCTTTCGCCGCCGCGAATACCCCAATCAAAGCCAAGACGATCGCCTATTGGACAGTCACGGCCATCTTCTGCCTGCAGATGAGCTTCACCGCCTTCGCGCAACTTCGCCTCCCGCAGGTTGCGGCGGCGTTCGCCCACCTCGGGTTTCCCGGCTACTTCCGGGTGGAGTTGTCGTTGGCCAAGCTCCTGGGGGTGGTGCTGATGCTTGCGCCGGTGCCGGCGCGCATCAAAGAGTGGACTTACGCCGGCTTCGCCATCGACCTCGCGTCGGCGCTGATCGCGCACCTCTCGGTAGGCGATGGGCCGGAGGCGTGGAGTTGGGCGGCGGCCACCGGCGCGCTCTGGGGGATCTCGTATTTCCTCTGGCGCCGCCTGGGTGTTGAGCGCAGCTAAAATGGTGCGAGAACTGGAGCTTAATATGAAAAATGTCCCGGTGGATTCTGCCTCTGCCTTGATCGACGAGAGGATCAAGGAGCTTGGCGACTGGCGCGGGAAGATGCTCGCGAAAGTGCGCGCAATTGTACACCAGGCAGACCCTGACATCATCGAGGAGTGGAAATGGGTCAAGCCGACGTGGCCGGGGACTCCCATCTTCTCCCACGGCGGCATCGTCTGCACGGCGGAGACGTACAAGAGCGCCGTCAAGATGACGTTCGCGAAGGGAGCCGCGTTGAAGGATCCTTCCGGTCTGTTCAACTCCAGCCTCGACGGGAATGTCAGGCGCGCCATCGACATCCACGAAGGTGAGCATATCAATGAGGCGGCCTTAAAAGATCTCATTCGCGCCGCGGTGGCGCTCAATCTCCAAGGCAAGAGCAAGCCGAAGCCCCGGCCAGCAAGCAGTAAGCGATCGCGCTAGCCACATGGGCTCTCCGTTCGGCAACATCGAAGTGCGCGGCGCCCGCGAGAACAATCTCAAGAACATCTCCCTCGACATTCCCCGGCGCAGAATCACTGTTTTCACCGGCGTCTCAGGTTCGGGCAAATCGTCGCTGGTGTTCGACACGATCGCCGCGGAATCCCAGCGTCTGCTCAATGAAACCTTTTCGACGTTCGTGCAGAATTTCCTGCCACGCTACGGTCAGCCCGACGTCGACATTCTCGCGAATCTGTCGACGGCAATCATTGTCGATCAGCAGCGCATCGGCGGGAATCCGCGCTCGACGTTGGGAACGGCCACTGACATTTACACGTTGCTGCGCGTCTTGTTTTCTCGCATTGGGAAACCCGCTGCTCCGCACCCTCTGGCGCTGTCCTTCAACGATCCCGCCGGCATGTGTCCCGAATGCGAAGGACTCGGGCGCGGTTCCCAGATCGATATCGATGCACTGGTGGATAAGAGCAAGTCCCTGGAACAAGGCCCGGTCCGTTTTCCAACGTTCAATGTGGGTGGTTATCATCTGCACACCTTCATCAAGTCGGGATTCTTCGACGTCAAAAAGCCGCTCAAAAAGTATACGAAAGAGGAGTGGCACGACTTTCTTTATCGCGACGACACGAAGGTCAAGGTCAACAAGACCGGGCAAAAATTCAGCTCGGGTTTTGACGCCCTGATTCCGAAATTCAAACGTCTCTACCTGACCAAAGGCGCGGAGCAGATGCCGGCGCGTCTGCGTGAGGCATTTGAGAAGATCGTGACCGTGGGGCTTTGCGACGCGTGCGGCGGAACGCGTTTGTCCCAGGCCGCGCGCGCCTGCCGTGTGGAGGGAAAGAACATCGCGGAATGTTGCGCCATGCAGGTGAGCGAACTCACCCAGTTCGTCCATTCGCTTCGCGCGCCGAATGCCGCTCCGCTGCTGGCACGCCTGTCGGAACGGCTCGATCATCTGGTCGAGATCGGACTGGGCTATCTGAGTTTGAGCCGTGAGACCGCGACGCTGTCCGGTGGAGAATCGCAACGGGTGAAGATGGTGCGCCATCTGTCGTCGAGCCTGACGGAGGCGCTCTACATTTTCGATGAGCCAACCATCGGCTTGCATCCGCACGACGTCCAAAGGCTCAATCATTTACTGACCAAGCTTCGAGATATCGGAAACACGGTTCTCGTCGTGGAACACGAGCCTGAAGTGATGGCGATTGCCGATCACATCGTCGACATGGGGCCGGGCGCGGGAGGTGCCGGCGGAACGGTGGTGTTCGAAGGTCCGTTTCCAGAGCTCAAGAAGAGCGGCACGCTGACCGGGAAACACCTTTCGAAGCATCAGGCGTTGAAAGAGAAACCGCGGGCGGGAAAAGGACATCTGCTGGTGGAGAACGCGACCCTCAACAATCTCCGCAACATCACGGTGAAGATTCCCAAAGGCGTCCTTACTGTCGTCACCGGCGTGGCGGGCAGCGGGAAGAGCTCGTTGATTCACGGCTGTCTTCCCCGGCATTACCCGGAGGCCGTCGTGGTGGATCAATCGCTGGCGGCGGGATCGCGGCGGTCCAATCTGGCCACTTACTCAGGAATGTCGGACGTAATTCGTAAGGCGTTTGCGGCGGCCAACAAAGTTGAGCCGGCACTCTTCAGCGCGAACTCCAAGGGAGCATGCCCGGCATGCCAAGGCCTGGGTGTCATCTACACGGATTTGCAACACCTGGATCCCGTCGCGATTCGCTGTGAAGCCTGTGAGGGACGCTGTTTCACCGATGCGGTTCTGGCCCTGACACTTCGAGGGAAAAACATCAACGAAGTGTTGAACCTCTCCGTCCTGGATGCGTTGTCGTACTTTACGGAGAAACCGATTCTCGCCACGCTGAGGGCACTGAAAGATGTGGGGCTCGGTTACATCGCGCTCGGGCAGAGGCTCAACACGCTGTCTGGCGGCGAGCGCCAACGTTTGAAACTGGCGGGTGAGCTGGAGCAGCCTTCACAAATCGTGGTGCTCGACGAGCCGACCACCGGTCTGCACATGGCCGATGTGGCGAACCTGCTCGCGCTTCTGGACGCGATGGCCGACCACGGAACCACTTTGATCGTGATTGAGCACAACCTGGATGTCATTGCGCGCGCGGATTGGATCATCGACATGGGGCCGGGCGCGGGCGCCGAAGGCGGCAAGGTGGTGTTTGAGGGAGTGCCGCGCGAGCTGCTGAAAGCGAGCAAGTCACTAACGGGAAAACATCTCGCTGCGCGATTGAGATGAACCTGAGCGCCGGCCATCCGCTCTAGCGCGGATACCTTTGAACCGCGATGCTCACCACCGCGCTCTTGGGCCACTGCGCGTCCCCGATGGTCATTTTGGTTGCGCGCGAATCCGTGATGCCCATGGTTACCAAGGGTATGCGGATGTCGTAATCCCGCCCCGCCACGTCGAGCAGCGGGCTAGGACTCAAATCGGCCGAAGTAGAAAAGACCTCGCGGTCCTTGCGCTCAAGGCGGATCATATAGGCCGCGAAGGCGCGATGGCTGTTGGCCCGGCCGCGCGCATCAAACGTGGCTTGGTCGCCGACGTTGACCGCGTCAAACAGCACAAACTCCCCCGCGTCAGACGTGTCGATCTTGAGTACGGGCCAACCACCGGGCGGCGTTTGGATTGTGCTTCCCGGCGCGGGCAACTGGTCGCTCGACTCAAACCGGATGTAGAGGTACGTCTCGTCGAAAACCGCCTTCATCTGCCATCCCTGGCGTGCCGCGTTGGTGGAATCCAACCCTGGCGCCACCTGGTCCCAGGGCGATCCGGCGCGAGCAAACGCTCCCGGGTCGGGAGGCAGCAACGCGTAGACCGACTTGGGGTCGGCTGCGCGCTCTCTCCAGAGCTCATCCTGAATTTTCCATTGCCCGGCCTCTCGTCGGAACAGGATGGTGACAAAGGTGTTCGAGACGCCCTGTACGAGGAGTACAGCCTCATCCCCGCGAACGAGACCCTTCGTTGCGACATAGCGGACCTCGGGACGCGCCGTCGCGTAAGGTCGCAGTTTTTCGAACTGGCCTGACTTTTCCCGCGTCCAAAGGCCGGTCCAGGTGTTGAAGTCCCCCGTTTGCTCGGCGTGCTCCATTTGTTTGAGCACAGCCTCTACGTTGCTTTGGTCGGACTGCGCCCAGACAGCCGATATGGTGAGCAGAAGAATCGCGACAACCCGCATACCTGGCTATCGGCTGACCTGCGGCGTGACTTCAGGGGAAATTACTATCCACCGTTGACGATGTCCGGAAGTCAAGGAATACCGATCATGTATCCCGCGAAGCTGACCTCCGAGGACGGCACAATTTTGCCCGAGCCCCCGCCGCCACTCTCCGCCGGGGTGTTGCAAGTAACATTCACTTGAACGGATTGACCCGGATCGAGAGCGATTTGGAAAGCATGGTCCGCCGCGTAGGTCTGGACGCCGCCGTTCGTCAGAAAAGCGGCCGGATCGGTGAGCGCGTAAAAGGAATGGTGTCCTGGAGCAAGGACCTCGGCGCCGCATGAAAGGCCGGAGACACCTTCATAGTCGAAGTACATGTGGGTCAGATCAGCCGCGTGCCGGCTGGCACAGCCGGCGACGAGGCGGTGCCGTTGACCGTCGGCACAAGGGCGGTATATGGTTGTCGCGCTGGATTATCCCGATCCTGCACTAACGCGGCCCGCGCAGCTTGCGCGATGGCGGGAACAGCGTAGAACTTTCCGAGCACCGCGGTCAGCGCGAGCGCTCCGGCGAACATCAAGAGTCTGTTACGGAACATCGATAAAGTACCCCGAATACACTACGTCCATTTGCGAGGCGGTGGCTGGTCCTGCGGCAGTGGGAAAGGGAGCCACGACGACGGTCTCGCCCTTGACCGTAGCCGTGCAGAATAGATTTGCCTGACCCTGCTGTCCCGAATCGAGCGCCATGTCGAACGGGGCCGATCCTGCATAGGTGGGATGGAAGAAGTTCGCGATCGCCAACATAGTGTAATGCGATTCGTGGCCGTTGTCCGCCGTCACCGTGGCTTCGCACTGGGCGTCGAGCACACTCATCCGCTTTCCGGCTGGGACGGCGGGAAAGGCTGCGTTCAAATCTCCATCGACGGATACCTTGGCCGTAAACGCCGATCTTGCGGGACTATCGCGGTCCTGGACCAACGCCGCCCGCGTGACCTGCGCCACGGCTGGAATGGCATAGAACTTCCCTAAAACAGCGACGAGCGCCAGGGTCCCCGCCAAAGTCAACAAGTTGTTTTTCATAGGCAATCTCCTCCTAGGGCACATCAATGAAATAACCGGTGAAAATGACGGTCGCGGATTTGAATGGCTGGGCTGAAGCGAATCCGACCGTTCCCGTTTCTCCAGGATCAAGCGGCAGGTTGAGCGCAGTTGTTCCCGAGTAAATGTACACGCCCTGGCTGGCGAAATCCGAAGTCAAGGGGAGTACCTGGTCAGACTCGAAGCCGGTAGTGGTTGTCATCGCCATGGCGCATGTCTCGGCGGGCGGAACCACAATGTTCACGGCGCCGGGGACGCTGGTGACGATCATCCGCTTCCCGGCCGGCACGGCTGGAAAGGTAATCGCTGGATCTTTGTGCCCTGGCTCGGTGTAAAGGTGCTGCGGATGGTGAACGGCTGCCGAGGCGGGCTGTCGCGGTATTGTACGAGCGCGGCTTCGACCGCCTGAGCCACTGCCGGCACCGCGTAGAATTTCTCGAGTAATCCGATGGCGGCAAGGATGCCGGCCGAACGTCAGCAGTTTGTTTCATTGCGGTTTTACGGAACGTCGATGTAGTAGCCGGTTACGATGATGTTCGCGGTAAGGGAGGAGGAATATGGGTTAGAATCGAAGAAGATCTCGCCGGCACCGTCCGGATCGAGCACCCAGTTATAAGCAAAATTCCCTGTCCACTGCTCGTTGCCGGTCAAGGGCGCAAGTCCGTAGTAATTTTGATAATTCCGGCCTTCCGATCCCCCATTTGTGTAGACAGAGACAGAGGTGACGCCGGTGGGCACCAGGAAGCTCACCGAGAACGACATGCTAGTGATCACCATTCGTTTCCCGGCGGGCGGCGGAGGAATACTAACGTTGGTGCCGTTATAGCCGAGACGAATCGAGAAGGGCTGCCGCGGGTAACTGTCCCGGTCCTGCACCAGCGCCGCGCGCACCGTCTGAGCGATGGCTGGGCCGGCATAGAACTTTCCGATTACCGCGAGTAACGCGAGAACGCCCGCGAGCGTGAGAAGTTTGTTCTTCATGAATTTGTCCTTTCTGTCTTGATCCCGTGCTTAACAACCACTGCCAGCAGCGCGCCGGCGAGCAGCCAGCCAAAGCCCGGCTCAGGCACCGGTGAGGTCGAGGTCAACACCACATCGAAGGCGTAGTGCAGGTCCTCTCCATCCGCCAGGTTGCCGAGGCCGGTGAACCCGTCGGCCAGCGTGCCGGTCCCCAGGTTCTCGGCGTACGACAGGTTTTCAAACGCGCTGATTGCGATCTGATACGTGCCTGGCGCAAGGTCGCCCCCGTCGAGCGAAACGTCGTAACACTGGCCGCTGAGGGTGTTCGTATTTGCGCCGGCCGGGCAAGTTGTGCCGAAAAACGTCGAAGCCAGAAAATCACCGCTCGAGTCGAACAGGCTCAAGTACGGCTCAAATCCGCCTTGCGCGATGGTGGTTCCAGCCCCGTTGATCCCGCCGCCATAGCTGAAGGTGATGGCCTCCATATCGGAGTCCGTAGTCACGGTGAAGTCGTCCACCACCGCCGCCCATTGAGCGAAATCGGCATCGGTGTTCGATGCGTCGAGCGTGCAGCCGCTCCCGCAGGCGATCACATTCGCGTCCGTTCGCAAGTTTCCGGTGAAAGAAATGGTCTCGGCGTTTGCAGCCGCGAAGGTGAAAAGAGCAAGGATGAACAGGCAGCTTGATTTCATGTTTTTCTCTCGAATGGAAAGCCTAACCCGGACGGACTAGGAAAATCTTGAGCAAACCTTGAAATTTTCTGACGGAAACTTGACCCCGCGCCGGCGTTGATCAGGTTTTCAGTCAAAAACCTTCAGCTTTTCGTAAAGACTTGGCGCCCCCGTTGGCTCACTATGGAGCGACAAGCAAGGAGGCTCCAGCCATGACCAACTGCCGGGCAATACTCGGTTTTTTCGTGATCGCGCTGCTCTCGGTTCCCCTCTTGAGCGCTGACGCCATCGATCAGACTATAAACGTCGCCGTCACTCCCAGTGTCGGCCTGACGAATCTGTTTTTCCTGTACAACCAAGGGGATGTTGTGCATGTCTTGGACCTTACGGGTGATGCCCCAGCGAACTTGACCACCAATTTCCAGATTCCCGACGACCTAATCTCTGACATTCCAGGAACGCCGTACTTCTCGGTGATCGGCCTGTACACGAATGCTTCCGGAGGCACCGGCATCGATGTCGCTATGGATCCCACAACCGCACGGGACTTCGCTGCCGAAGGAGCGAACTTCGACCAAGCGTTTCCGAGCATTACCGAACTGTTCGGCGGGCAGCCCTTTGGGGAGGCCGGGCTCATTGCGGCCATGGAAGATCCAGACGGGTTCACCGCCTTTGGACAACTCGGCAGCTCGCTGGTCGGCATCTTCGCGGACACGCCGACACAGCAGCCTTTGCCGGTGTTCGCCGCGCTCAATGCCATCGGTACAACCGACGCCATGTTTGACGCGTTCTCGATCGCGACGCCGGGCGGATCGGTAGAGCTGACGTTACCATCGGCGGGTCAGACGGCAGTGCCAGAGCCGGGCAGCACCTGGCTTATCGGAGCCTCGCTGCTGGCATTCGCTTATGGGCGCGCCAGAGTGAATGCGCAACGTTCCACAAGAGCAGCAAATCGAGCGTCGGTGCGAAACGGGTCCCACTTCGCATCCACCGGCAAAAACGCCAGATGAACATCGTGCACTTTATAAGCGCGCTCTAGCCACTCAAACGCTGGACCCGCCTGGCCGAGCCCGGCATAAACCAGCGCGACGGCATAGGGAGGGACGTACTTGCCCTCCGGGACGCCTTCCAGCGTATGCAGCACTTCTCGCGCCTCATGTGGCCGCCCGAGACTGGCAAGAATGTATCCGCGGAGCGCCAGCACCTTGCTGTTGCCGCCGCTGAATCGCCAGGCGCTCCCCAGCGCGCGCAATGCTCCTTCGCCTTCACCGGATCGTTCCAGCGCTTGTGCAAGCTGAAGATGACCCACCCAGAACTCGGGATCGAGGGTGGTAGCTTTGCGCGCCAGTTCCACGGCGGCGGCATAGTCGCGAGCATTGCAAGCGACCTGGGATGCGAGCGCATGATGGCCCGCATGGAGCGGGTCCTGGTCAATCGCCTGGCGGGATAAAGGAATGGCCTCGTCGTGCCGCCCCATGTGAGAGAGATTGATGGCCAGGGTGCGGCGTGCCAGCGTGAAGCTCGGGTCCAGTTCGATGGCTCTGCGGAAAGCGGTGAGAGCGCCCAGCCAATCCCAGTCGATCCAGAATTTGACAAATCCCAGCGTGCTTTGCACCTCGGCCAGATCCGGCCCGGAGCGCATGGCACTGTTCGCGGCCTCGCGCGCCTTGGGAGCCATCAGCAGCGGAGGGGCGTCGCCATTGATGGGACTGGCGGCATAAGCATCGCCGAGACCGGCCCATGCCAGCGCGTAGTTGGGATCGAGTTCGGTGGCGCGCGTATAGTATTCGAGCGCGCGGCGGGTGGTCTGCGGGGAAAGCTGATGCCAGAAATAGCGCCCCCGGAGATAGAAGTCGTAGGCCTCAACATGCTGGGTCTGCCGATGCGCCAGCGCGTTCAGGCGCTCAGGCGCCAGCCGAAGCCGGACCTGCCGCGCGATGCTTCCGCTCAACTCCCGTTGCAACTCGAGCACGCGGCCGGTCTCGCTGTCGAAGGATTCGGACCAGATCTGGACCTGGTCGCTCACGCGAATCAGCCGGGAGGTCACTCGCAGCCGCTCCCCTTCCGACCGAATGGAGCTTTCCAGCAGATACGTTGCCCCCAATTCCCGGCCAATCTCCGCCAGCGATTTCCTCGCCCCCTTGTAGGCCATCATCGAGGTTCGGCCGATCACGCCCAAATGTTCCGGATCAAGCTGCCCCAGCGACGCGATTACCTCTTCGGTCAGGCCGTCCGACAAATATTCGCGTTCCACTCCGCCGCTCAGATTCTCGAACGGAAGCACCCCGAGTTTTGAAAGCGACGCGGTTCCACCCGCCTCCTCTCGCGCGACTTCCACTTGCGCGATAAACCGGTAACCGCGCTTCGGAACAGTCTCGATAAAATCAGACTCTCCCGCTCCGTTCCGCAGTTCCTTGCGCAATTGAGAAATAGCGTGCGCCAACGCCACATCTTCCACGAAACTGTCGGGCCACAGGCGCTTCATCAGCTCGTCCTTCTCGATCAAGCGGCCTTGGCTTTCCACCAGCAACACCAGCGCATCGAAAACTTTGGGCGCCAGCGCCACCGGCTTGCCGGCACAAAGCAAACGCTTGTCCGACGGAAGCAGGCTAAATGGTCCGAACTTATACGTGACAGGAGCAGAAATGGCCATGACGCCCGTCCCCAACAGGCGAATGGATTACATCTTAGCAGGAAGCCAGCAGTCAGAATCCAGTCATCAGAATTCAACATTTCCTCAAGATTTGGCGGGCTCTTTTCGGCCAAACTGTTTCAGGAGGAACAATGAAACAGACCTTCATGATTCGACTCGGGATGGCAGCGAGCGGTCTGGGTGCAATGGCGAACGTCGAAGGCGGACGATACGCGCCGAACGAGGGCCGCAAGTGACCCTGCCGGATCCCAACCCTCGCGTGATCACCGCGGATCAAGCGCGGGTGTACAACCTGCGCCTGGGCGAAGCGCGGATATTGGTGGACGGCGAACTATCCGGGGGCACATTGTGGATGGGAGTGTTCCACCTGGAACCGGGCTTCATCACTCCGTTCCACCTGCATGTTCAGATGAATGAGCACTTCTTTGTTCTGGACGGTGTGCTATCGCTGTTCCTGGAGAATAAATGGCGGAACCTGGAGGCTGGAACGCTGGCGATTGTCCCGCCAGGCGTTCCGCACGCGCAGGGGAATCTTGGTAAGCGGACCGTATCTCTGCTCGGCTTGGGCAAGCCGGCCGGCTTCGAGCGATTTTTTGCGGCGCAGCATGAAATCTTGAGCCGCATACCGGCGGCAGACCCTCACAGCTTGGCCGAAATCGCCGCGCTGGCCAGCCAGTTCGATACCGATGTGCTTGGCCCGGCGCCGGTGATCGGGTCCAGTGCGGCAGCGGTTAAGCAGGGTTGATCGGCAGTGGTCCGCCGTATCCGGAGATGGCGGTGGCGAATTGCAATTACCTTCGAGGCGCCGGGTTCTGGAGAAGGGCGCGAATTTCGGCCCCGTTTGTTTCGCCGCTTCTATCGGGGGCCGTGGCCGCGGGAGGCGTCGGGGCCTTTTCCGGCCGCGCAGCGCCGTCACTTGCCAAATCGATCGCCTTGCGACCCTTGCTATCCAACAGATCGGGTTTAGCTCCCTTCGCCAACAGGTAGCGCACTTCATCTATCCTGCCCTTCTGGACCGCTACGTGCAGCGCCGTCATCCCTTCGGTGGAAGAAGGCGCTCGAGAGATCCGCAGGGAATACGTCTCGGTGCCGGTGACCTGGGCATTCACGTCGGCGCCGTGTTCGATGAGCAGGTCCATGATCGCCGTGTTGGGCGGACCACCCGCGCTCGTGGATGCGGCCAAGCCAGTTCCGCCGCCGCCAAATCCCACGCCCGCCGCAATCAGGAACGGCGTGAGACCCATCCCCGAAATGTTGGGGGAAGCGCCCTTGGCAAGGAGCGCTCGCACCACTTCCACGTCGCGGGCGATAGTGGCGCGCAGCAACGGCGTGCATCCGGTATTCAAAAACTCCTCGACGAAACGTCCGCTGTTTCCTCCCCGGCTGGGGCGATGCATATTGAGCTGCGGATTGAGATCGACACCGGCGGCCAGCAGGGTGTTGATGATTTCCATGCTGGAAACGGGCGGATGGCCCGCGGCATGAGTTGCTACGCGGAGCCCTGTGCTCGGCGTCAACGGCCAGGAGCCCGGTCTTCAGGGGCGAGAGCACAACGTCTCTGCGATCGACGGCGATGTAGAGCGCGGTGCGGCCCCACCAGTCCCAAAGATTGGGATTGGCGCCCCGTTCGAGCAACTGCTTCGCGACCTCATTGTGGTCGTTATCGAGCGCGAGCATCAGCGGAGTGACGCCTTCCGGAGTCGGGCGATTCACATCGTCGCCGGCGCCGATCAGCGCATCCACGCAGTCATAGCAGCCGTCGCGCGCCGCGTAAAGCAATGCGGTGAGGCCGCCCACCGGACGATACTGCGCGCGAGGCTCCGACGTAATCTGGCTGGGCCAATCGCTGTAAAGGGCCCGAGGTTTGAAGTCGGCGCTTTTTGCAAGAAGAAGCTTTACCATCTCGCCGGCATTCTTCGGCGCAGTGGCGGCCCACATCAAGCGCCGTCTGGTTGTGAAACGTTTCCCTGGCGTTGACGTTCGCGCCGGCCTGGAGCAGCATTTTGACCACGGGCAGTTCCCCGGTCTTGATCGCCAGCATCAATGGGGTCTCGCCGTCCTGATTGGGCCCATCGGGCCGCGCACCGGCATCCAGCAGCGTTTTTACCATCCGGGTGTCGGCCAGTTTGGCGGCTTCCCCCAGCGGCGTGGATCCGAATTCATTGGCGACGTCCACTTTCGCTTTTTTGGCGATCAACGCGTCAAGGAGTTCATAATCCACCCGGTAGACCGCCCAGTGGATGGGGCGGGTGCCGTCGGGTTGGGCTTCATTTACGTCGGCGCCCGCGCGAATCTGAGCGAGCGCGGCTTTGCGGTTCCCCTCTTGAATCAGATTGGCGAGAGAACCTTTGGGAGCCTCGGCCCAAACCGGCATGGCGGCAGCGGCCGCGCAAAACAGGGCGAGCACGGAACGCTGTTTAAACGACATTATGGTCGATCTTGTCATGATGAGCCCATAGACCCTTGTCTGCGTCATACAGGAACTTGTACGGATCTTTCCACGTTCGCGCCAGGCCGTTCAGAAGGCCCGCCTGCAGCATGTCCTTGGGACCCTCGCCCTCGCGAACCTGATCGAACAGGCGCGCCCGAACCTGCTCCAGCATGTCACGCTCGGCTTTGAATTCGGCGCGCGTCATGATCGGGACCGTAGGCGGGCACGATCTTGGTCTGATCGTTGGCGAGCTTGAGTATGGTATCCATCGCGTCCACGCGGCCACCGATCCACGCGCCGGTAAACCAATCGAGCGCGGGATCGCGCTCGGGCGATGCGACGTCGCCGACGGCGAGAACATTCGAAGTCTTGAAGTAGACATAAATATCGCCGCTGGTATGGGCCAATTCCAGGTAGCCGTAATCGATTTGCTCCGTCTCCCGCCTTCAAAGAGCCGGTGGTCTCGAAAACCTCGGTGGGGCGGGCGGCTTTGGGACGGGCCTTTTCGTAACGGTCTTCGGCGGGAACCCAATAATCGTTCGACATCCACTGGCGCGTGCGTTCGTGGGCGATGATCTTCGCCCCCGCCGCCGCGAAGATTTCGTTGTTGCCGGTTTGATCCAGGTGATAGTGGGTGTTGAAGAGCGTCTGCACCTTCAGAGGCGCCGGTGAGAGATCTTCGGAGCGCCGCTGTCCACCAGGACCAACCCTTCACCGCCGGAGAAAGCCACCACATTGGCGCCGCCGGCATCCAGAACCGCGACCTTGTCGGTCAGGTGGCGAACGTTGCCGGCGGGCGTTTGCGCGAACATCCTAGGCGCGGCCCACAGGCCGAGAGCACCCGCCGCGGCGCTTTTCAAAAGCTCTCGACGATTCACAATTACACGCCCGCAATCGTGCCGGTGCTGTCGCCGAAATGATCGCGTTGCAACCCCACCTTCTGCAACAGCGTCAGGTGGAGATTCGCTATCGGGCGTCCGCTCCGGCAGCACCAGGTGCTGGCCCAGCAGCTTCATCTTTCCGGCGCCGCCGCCAATCACGATGTTCGGCTCCGGATAATTGTTGTGCAGGTCGCTGTTGCTCATGTTCGACCCGTACATGAAGATGGAATGGTCCAGCAGACTTCCCTGCCCGTCCGGAGTTTCCGCCATCTTCTTCACGAATTCCGAGAACTGCTCCACGTGCCAGGTCTGGATCTTGACCAGTTTCTTGAGTCTTTCAATATCGTTGGCATGGTGGGACACGGGATGGAACGAATCGGGAACGCCGATGTGGTTGTAGGTGCGGTTGGTGCCTTCGGCGACCATGATGTAGGTGGCGACGCGCGTGAGATCGGCCTGGAATGCGAGCGCCAGCAGGTCGAACATCAACTTCACCTGGTCCGGGAACTTATCCAGTTCCCCAACCGGAGCATCGGGAATCTTCAGGCCTGAAAGACTCTTGGAGCTGGCCTTCTGGGTCCGGCGCTCGATCTCGCGAACGCTGTCCAGGTAGCCATCCAGAGCGGCGCGGTCGCCGCTCCCCAGCTCGCCCTGGAGCTTCTTGGTGCGGTCCAGGATCAGATCGAGCAGGCTGCTGGTCTGATGGCTGATCGCCGCGCGCTCCTGCGGCGTGTCGCCTTCTCCGAAGAGCTCCAGGAAGACCTTTCGCGGATTGTACTCCATCGGCAGCGGCGAATCCGCGTCGCGGAACGACAGCGTGGTATAAGAGCCGCCGCCGCCCGCCGCCAGTCTGAACGGTAGTCTCAGAGGCCAATTCCAGCGAGGGCAGCGGAGTTTCCTGGCCGATGTACTTGGCCATCACCTGATCGAGCGTGGTGGCCATGTGCGCCCGGGGAGCGCCGGTATCCGGACGCGTGGCGCTGAGCCAGGTAGCGGGATTGAAGGTATGCACCGATCCCGCGGTGGCCTTGTTTTCCAGGTTGCCGAACGACGAGATGTATTTCTTATACGGCTCGAGCGAAGCGAGGATCGGGCTGAGCTTGAAATCCGCGCCGGCGCCGCTGGGCGTCCACTTGTCCATGGCCTGGCCGTACGACGTGTTGTACATGATGGCGCCGTGGGGAATGTAGAAGAAGGCCGCCCGCATCTTGGGAGCCGCGGCCGTTTGGGCGAGCGCTGTAGCGGCGGGCACCATGGCTTGAGAAACGGCAGCGCCAGCTTCACTCCGGCGGCTTTCAGTACCGTTCTGCGGGCAATGTGTTTCTTAGTGATGAACATGCGACCTCCTACAAAACTCTATTTGGCCACGGATGAACACAGATGAACACTGATAACCTCGCTTCTGTCGATTTGTCTTCATCTGTGGCGATTGGCTGCCAACTTTACTTGGGCTTCTTTGCCGGCCTCTGCCGGACCCTGCTTGCGAAACGCGTCCGTATTGACGATTCCCAAAACAATAGAAGAGAACTTGTAGTTATCCTTCGCGGCCCCGCGAACCACCGCGCGAATCTGGGGCATGTCGAAGTATTCGAGCTGGCGGTTGATCGCGTACATCATGAGCTTTTCGGTAAACGCCTCGGCGAACGTCGCCGGCCGCTCGACCAGCTGGTCCTTCAGTTCCACGGTACCGTCGATGGGGACGCCGTTCGGCAGCACCGTTTTGGCATCGATGGGAGCGTTCGCCTGCTGGTCGATGGTCCGCCACTCGCCGATCGCATCGAAATTTTCCGAGCGCCAGGCCGATGGGATCGATTACGCCGTGGCACTGTTTGCAACTCGCCTTGTTGCGATGTTGCTCCAGCCGCGCCCGGACCGTTTTCGGCAGCTCGCCCGCCTTTTGAGAAAGGTCGGTGGCGGTGTTCGCCGGAGGAGGCGTCGGGGGCGTGCCCAGCAGCTTGTCCAGCACCCACGCTCCCCGCAGAACAGGAGACGTGCGGTCGCCATACGAAGTCCGCAGCAGCACCGCCGCCTTGCCCAGCAGGCCCGCGCGCTCTTTTTCGGCGAGCGTGACCTCGCGGAACTGGGAGCCGAACGACCCCGGGGACGCCATAGAGGCGAGCCAGCTTGTCATTGAGGAACGTTTGGTTGGAGGTGAGGAGATCCACCACGCTGCGGTCTTCCAGAAGGATGCTGCTGATGAAATCCTCGGCTTCCTTCGCGAAATCGTGCCGCAGCTGTTCGTTGAACACCGGGAACAACTTCGGATCGGGCTGCACCGAATCGAGACGTGGTGAGGTTCAGCCACTTCATCGCAAAACTGGTGACCAGGCTGGAAGCCTTGGGGTCCGCCAGCATGCGCCGCACCTGCCGGTCCAACACTCCGGGCTTGGTTAAACCGCCCGACGCCGCAAGTTGTCAGCAGTTCCTCATCCGGGCCGGTATTCCACAGGAAGAACGAAAGGCGGGAAGCCAGTTCCAGGTCGGTGAGAGCAAACTCGGAGTTGGGAGGCGTGTCCCTTCGGGCCCGCGAATCGCGCGGTAGAGAAAATCCGGGCTGGCCAGAACGGCCGCCACCACCTGCTCGATTCCATCATCGAAGCTTCCGCCACCCTCGCGCCCGGCTTCATAAAACGGCATGAGGCTGGCCACATCGTCCGCGGTCACCGGCCGGCGGAACGCGCGCCGCGCCAGGTTTGCCGTAATCTGCTTGGCGCAGGCGGGCTCTCCGATTTTTTGGGGATCGCAGACAAAAATCAGAGCGCGGCTGGCAGTTTGCGAAACGCCTGTGGAATTGAACGGCCCGACGATTTCGATGCCGTTGGCAAGGCGCGCCATGCGGTTATTGCCATCGCCGAATCCCAGAGCGCCGATGCCGCGGAAGCCGGCAGGCGACGTTGTCGTCCGATTCCACATCGGCGCGGTCGATGAATGCCACCGCCACATCGTGCACGCCGGCCGTAATTTGCACGGGGATCTTCGAGAACCGATCCATGATCGCGGCGCGTCCCATCAGCCGCCTTGCGATCCACGAGCGCCAGATCGGCAGGCCCGCCGATGGGTTTGCGGAACACCATCTTGCCGTCAATCATGATCACCAGCGTGCTCTCATTCTCAACCGTGCTGGTGTACAAGCCCAGCGCAAGATCGAGGATACTGATGCGATACTCCCCGTCGGCCGGGAAATCGTGCTTGAAGCGCACGCCGCCGCGCGTGCCGGGAGGCAACGGCTCATCGCTGTTCTGGTTCGCCGCGATGGAGTACGTCACATTCGCGAACATGGCCCGGCGGGATCGCCAATAGCGAGTTTCGCAACGTGCCGCGCAGCGGCGATGTACTGGTCCAGGAACGCCGGCGAGACGCTCAAAGCGTCCGCAATGTTGTCGAAGCCGTCTACCTGGATATCCTGCGGCAGGACATCCTTCGGATTCACCTCCACGCCCACCAACGCTTTCACCGATGCGGCGTACTCGGTGCGATTCAGGCGTTGGATCGGGAACGTAGGCCCGGCCTTCGGACCCTCGGGGTGGGAATCGAGCGTGTCCTCCATCCAGGCCACGAACGAATCCACATCTTTCGGAGGCGGCTGGGGATTGCCTGGCGGCGGCATCAAATGTCCGCGCAGCTTGCGCAGAGCCTTCTCCCAGGTGCGCGCGTCATCTGGGCGCGGCTTGCAGATCCAGGCCTGTCCAATGCGAGGCCGCCGACCTTCGCGCGCGAGTTGTGGCAGGTGAAGCAGTAGGTGGCGAGCATCGCGTGATATTGATCCGTTGCGCTTGCGGCGGGCGCAGCTGCCGGCCGAAGTTTGCGCGCTGGCTGCCGGTTGGAAAAGCGCCAAGGCGGCGATCAGGACCACCAGCGCAGTGACATCAATAGAACGCTTCATCGACATTGATTTATCGCCAGATCAACGATTTGCAGCCCGAACCCTTTTATCATAAACCTTGCGCGCTCTTGGCAGCGGCGATGCTTCAGGGAGGCGTCGCGGCCCGTCGAGGATGGCACGTATAGAAGCGCACTTTTCCGAGGCGAGCAGTCGTGTAGGTTGCCACAATTAATGGCACGGCTTGCCGCCCTTAGCGGCGTAATCCGATTAGTGACGACAACCCCGCTTCGTGGGCCTGATTTCGGGTCGCCAGCCGTCTTGGCACGAGTAGTCCCTGAGACGCCGCTTCCAGGTGCGTGCCACAAGTGCTCATTTCGCTTGGGTATGGAAAGGCGTTCGTCTGACCTAAGGAACTTTGTGACTCCAGCGCGGCGGCCGTCGGACCAAGTTCTGATCACACCCCACTGTCAACGCCCGATGGCCATTCATGGCAGTAATCATAATCCAGCGATTAGGCGAAACACCGTAGCATCTGCAATCATCTTCTGCCGATGGATGCCTTATGGAGAAGATTGTGTACCCGGGCTCGAACTGGCGGATCGCACAGTCCATCGTGTGCGGCATGCTGTCAGCCTATTTTCTGACGAAGTCATTTCGGACCGGCTCCGCAAACCCGCTTCCGTGCCTGGTGTTCCTCTTCGTGGCCGTTGACCGCTGCCTGGGCTATATTCCCGGTGCGGCATTCCTGAAACTGGACCAGCAAGGCTTCACCGTCTGCTACTGGTTCAAGAAGACAAACTACCGCTGGTGCGATATCGCCGACTTCAGAGTAATTAGCCGCCGCTACATGGGCATCATCCCATTCCGCCGCTTTGTCGGCTTCCGATATACGGAGAGTTCGGGCAAACGAAACTTGGCATTACGAATCGCCGGCGCTATCACCCGTTTCGATCAGGCTCTGCCCGACACCTATGGAATGAAAGCCAAGGAACTGGCGCTGCTGCTGGACCGATGGCGACTAGGCAGCGTTGCCGCGGACCAGCGCCAGGCCCCTTGGGTCACGAATTCATGGCAGGCGACCCAGCCGCGCTCGTAAAAGCGATCACAATTACGGAACTTTTCGGACCTCTGGATTGAATTGACAGAAAACGGCGCGACTCGCTGATATCGTGCAGCGATACGCCGCGGAAGTCGTGTTGTTCGAAATCGAGTGGCGATGAATTCAGACAGGATGCTGGCGATAGAGAAGGATGAATTGGCCGCCCAGCTAATGGAACACTGGGCGGAGTTTCAGGAAAGCCCGTCGCCGCAGCAGCGCAGCTGTCACAGACTGCGCGGACCTTACGATCTGGGAATCGCAGCCTAATCCTGTTCACCCAAAGTTTGGGCGTACGTTTTGCCGTATGGGTAGAAGAGTTCCTTGCGGCCTTGCTGCCACGCCGCTTTGAGTTCGGGTGTTGTGATGTCCCAGTCCGGACGGCACTTCCTGGTAACGGCACGAAGGTCCTGGCGGAGTTCCTCCAAAGTGGGCCGGCCGAAGAACCAGTAGCCGTTGTACATCTTATAAATGACAAGACCGGGTTCGAGGACAATCACGTGGGGGATCATTGGATTGTGGATCGGATCGGTATACTCGGCGATGTCGAGGTCTTTTTGGACCATCCGCCCCGCGTCGGAGAGGAATGGCCAGTGGGCGTCCACCCCGCTTCGATATTCGTTGGTCTCCGTGATGTTGTCGGTGCTGATGGTGACCAGCCGGCAATAGCCAACCTCTATCTCAGGATGGAGTTGAACAAGTCCTTCGGCCTGCCGGCGGTCTTTGGGGCAGAAACCTCCGCGGCTGAGAACAAGAACCATGGGATGCTGTCCTTGCAGCTCGGAGAGCTTGCGGCGTTTCGCGGTGTGGTCGGAAAGCTCGTAGTCGGGAAAGACGGCTCCAGGAACAATGTCAGATCGCATAGGACACAATCTTAGCGCGCTAATGCCGTGACGAGCCGGCAAAATCTGCCACCAAAGTGGCGATCTCATCGGCAGCCGTGTCCAATGCGAAATGGCCGGCGTCCAGCACGTGAACTTGAGCGTTCGGCACATCCCGGCGATAGGCCTCCGGCTCCGAGAGATCGAACGAGAGGTCATACTTGCCCCAGATCACCAGCAGGCGCGGCTGCTTCTCTCGCATCCAGGCTTGCCATTTCGGGTAGGCGTCCACGTTGGTTCGATAATCGTAGAACAGGTCGCTTTGAATTTCGGCCTGCCCCGGCTGACTCAAGAATGCGAACTCGTCCGTCCACAGATCCGGATCGTAGCGATCCACATTCGGATCGCTTCCCACGTGACGGGTGCGGGTGGCCGCGAGCGACAGGAGATTGGTGCGAAGCGTGCTTTCGTTGGCTGCGCGATCGGCCCAAAAGGCCCGCCGCGCCTTCCAATTCACCCCCAGGCCTTCGTTGTGCGCCACCGCGTCCTGGACGATGAGAGCGTCGATCCGCTCCGGATGGGCCAAGGCCATGCGAAAACCCACCGGGCCTCCGTAGTCCTGCATGTACAGTGTGTAGCGCGAGAGCCCGAGTGCTTCGGTGAAGTGATTCATGATTTCCGCGTAGTGATCGAACGTATACGCGAACTGTTTCGGATCCGGCCAGTCACTGTGTCCAAAGCCCGGATAATCGGGCGCCACCAGGTGGAAACGATCGGAGAGCCGGGTGAGGAGCGGCTCGAACATGCGCGAGGAAGAGGGCAGTCCGTGGAGCAAGAGAATGGCCGGGGCATCCTGGGGTCCCGCTTCCCGATAAAAAATCGAGAGTCCGTCCACCTTCACCGTGCGATAAAAGACCGGCTGTGACATCGGTAATTGGATCCTTCCCTGATCTTCTGAACTGCCTGGACCAGTCATCAGGCCGCCACCTCAAAGATCGCTTCCAACTCCACCGGCACGCCGAGTGGAAGACTTTCCACCCCGAACACCAGGCGCGAAGATACTTTGTCTGGTCCGAAGATGTCGCGCAGCAGCTCCGAAGCAGCATCGGCAATCTTGACCAGTTCGGAGGAATCTCCGGCCACCGCGATATAGACTCCGACTCTCACCACTCGGGAGATCCGGTCCAGCGATCCAAGATGCTGCTTCGCCACCGCCAGCACATTCAGGGCAGCGGCGTACGCGGCGCTACGGCCCTGTTCGGCGTTCAACTCTTTTCCGACCCGGCCGAGGAATTTGGGTTCATGGCCTACCGTGGGCAGCATGCCGCTCAGGAACAAGAGATTCCCGGTCTGAACCGCGGGCACGTAAGCACCAAACGGAGTCACCGGGGGAGGCAATTCAATCCGCGCGGCGGCAAGTCTGCTTTCTGCTCCCTCTACCATTTTCCGTTGTGCGCACCCGCGTCCACGTGCAGCACCTCCCCGGTCACATAACGAGCTTCGGTCAAATAAACGATCGCCGCGACGATGGCTTCCACGTCCGGGATCGTTCCCATGGGCGACAGGCTTCTCATATCGTCCTCGGAGTCTTTGGCATGCATCGGGGTATCCACCACCCCCGGAGCCACCGCGTTGAAGCGGATGCCTTCTTTCGCATACTCCATCGCAAGGCTGCGCGTGATCGCCTGCAGCCCGCCCTTGGTCATCATCGGTACGGAAGCGTTCTTTCCGGCGATGGGATGGTCCACCATCACTGACGTGATACAGATGACGCTCCCGCCGGTCTTTTGCGCCAGCATCTGCTTCACAGCAAGTTGCGTGAGGTAGATGTAACCCAACAGATTGGTTTCCGAGAGCCGCTGGAAATCATCGAGCGTATAGTCGATAAACGGTTTCCCGAAGAAGATGCCCGCGTTATTCACCACGCAGTCAATCGACCCGAAAGTAGTGATCGCTTTCGCTGCAATCTGCGCGGCGGTAGAAGCGTCGCCGATGTTTCCATCGACTAAAGCGAGTCTTTCGGACGGCGCAAAAGCGGACTCGGTAATTTTGAGCGAATTGGCGACAACATTGTAACCGCGCTCGAGAAACGCCCGCGTTACGCCCGCGCCAATTCCTTGAGATGCACCCGTCACGATCATGGTCTTGGGTCGAGCTTCCATCCTGGTAGCTGCTCCTTGCCGGCTTCACTTCCAGAGCAAAACACGGACCATTCTCCAAGATAGTGAAACGCAGGGATGATCTTCAAACGCGACGCATGGCAATCTGGTCAGCTTTGCCACGCTTGTCGGCTGGCCGACAGCAAACCCCAACCGCTAAAACACGATTTTGGCTGAAAGCTGGAACTCGCGCGGTGTGCCGCGGCCGGTCGCATAATTGCTGATGGTGGTGGTGATGATCCCGAAGTTACTCGCGGACAGATCCGCGTTCGGGGCTCCAAACTGGGCCCGGTTGAACACGTTAAACGCATCGGCGCGCAGGCGGATGCCTACCCGCTCCGTAAGCGACACATATTTCGACAGCCCCAGATCGAGCTGTGAAATTCCCGGCGCCCGAAATGCGTTTCGCCCAAGATTCCCGAAAGTTTGTGCAGCGGGAGTGGAGAACGCGGCTGCATTGATCCAGTCCCTAGGTGTGGATCCCGCGGCCGGGGTCAACGAAACACCGGAAACATAGTTCGGGCGTTCCTCACCGCCAATCGAATAGAGGCCTGGAACAGATACATTCGAACGATCGATCGTGATATTCACGGGCAGGCCTGATTGCGCGGTTCCGATGGCGCTGAGTTCCCAATCTCCGAATACGCTCCGCGCCACTCCAGGGTTGCTGAAGTATTGTTTCCCCGCCCCGAAGGGCAACTGGTAGACGGCGGAAAGATTGAACATCAACCGCACATCGTCATCGCTACTCGCCCTGTCGCAAGATCTGCAGAACGAGTCCTGAGGCGTATCGGATTCACCGCCGCCGATGCTGCCGTCATTGATCGAGTGCGACCACATAAAGTTCGCCGAGAGCAACAACCCGCTTTGAAAGGCCCGGCGAGCGTTCAGTTGCAAGGCACGGAAAGTGGAGTTGCCCACGTCTCCGCGCCAGGAGACGGGACCAAACGCCGGATAAAGCGCGAGCCCGGTGGCCGGATTCACCAGGTTCGTATAGGTGGTGGTAAGAACATCCGTGCCTTTGTTGCCCAGATAAGCCGCGGTTCCCAGTATGTTCCACCATAGCTTCCGCTGCACGGACGCGGTCCAGGCGGCGACGTAATCGTCCTTCCGGTTGCGATCCAGATCGCGCGGTGAGACAACTCCCAAACCGCCGGCTTCGGCGTAATTCAGAAATGGCGTCAAGGGAAACGAAAGCGCCGGGAATGCCGTGTTGCTGAATGAGTAACGGTCCACCGTGTTCGAAATCGGCAGATTTTGGTCGTCTTCCTGCCCATCGGTATGATAGATCCCGGCACCCACGCGCAGAACCGTGTCGCCATGCGACCACGCAATTCCAAGCCTGGGGTCGAAGTCGTTATAGCGTGGATGAAAAAACGAATCGGTACGGGGACAATAGCCGCCGCATGTTCCAAAATCGAACGGCACAGCATCATTGTTGATGGCGTGCAAGGCATTGAAGAAGTTGTATCGGATGCCGGCCGTGACGGTGAGATTACTCGTCACCTTCCACTCGTCCTGAACGTAACCCCAATACTGCGTTTTCCGTTGCCGTACCAGGGGAAGCATCGCAGTGTAAGAAGCCGTCCCCATGTCGTTGTTCAGGAAGTTTGTGGCTGAAGTATAAGTCAATGACCCGCTCTGGGACGTACCTTGGTTGAGCAGCACCCATCGGATTTCAAATCCGAACTTCAGCGTGTGCTTGCCTTTCGACCAGGCCAGGTCGTCGATCAGGTCGAAGCTCTTGGACGGATAATCGGTTGTGGACGCGCCGGTAAGAGAACTGAATCCCGAAACGCTCACGCCAAAAGGAACGGGCGAAAGATTGGCCGTGTGATAGAGGGTCTGATTCACCCCGAACTTTACGTCGTTGACCAATGTCGGAGTGAACACCTGCATGAGCTCAGCCACGCCATTATTGAACTTGGTGTCGATCTCGGTCTGTCGCCGCCAGCTGGCCAGTTGGAGTGTGCTCCACGGCTTCGTCGGAATTGAAGCGCAGGAACGCGGTGGTCCGGTCGGAAAAGTGTTGGTCCACGCGAATCATGCCGGAATCTTCGTTATCAACTTGTCTGCCGGGCGCCACGTAATTCCACACGTTGGGATTCGACGACGGCGTGGTCCCCAGTGGATACGCGCTCAATATCGGCAGCAGGGCGGGCGATGTTGCGGCGGCCTGCGCGAGAAAGGCCGGGCTTGGCACCAATCCGATTTGCGTTCCGTCCAGCCGCTGCCGCAAACCCTCGTAGTTGGCGTAGAAGAACGTTTTGTCATGCACGATCGGACCGCCCACCCCAGCGCCAAATTGGTTCAGCAGAAACGGGTTCGCCGATGGTCCGCTGAATGGCGTGCGCGCTTCCAGGGCATTGTTTCTGAAGTAATCGAATACATCTCCGTGAAAACTGTTCGTTCCCGACGGCGAAACTACCGCCACTTGTCCACCCGCGGTGCCCCCCTGCACATCCGCTCCGAAGTTTTGCGATTGCACTTGAAACTGGTAAATGGAATCGAGCGGCACATTCAGCCGCATGTATTCTCGCTGCTCCTGGTTATAAACAGCGGTGGCATCCACTCCGTCCAGCGTCAAATTGTTGTCATCCAACCCGTGGCCCGCGAACCGGATGGTCCGCTGATCCCCGGCGCCATTGTCGATGGCCCCCGGAACCAGCGCGGTTAAGGTGGCCCAGCCACGCCCATTGATGGGAAGCTCGCTGATCTGCTCCTGTTCAATCGGCGCGCCGATGGTTGCGTCCACTTTGTCCAGTTGCACCAGAGGTTCGGTGATGCTGGCTTGCTCGGTTGCGCCCGCTACGAATAACCTCGCGTTCAAAGTCCGGGTTTCTCCCACCACCTGCTTGACCCGCTCGGCCCGAAAGATGGAGAATCCGTCCTTCGAGATCTGAACCGCGAACGTTCCAGCCGGTAAGTCGAGCAAGCGGTAATCGCCTTGCGATGAAGTTTCGGTTTGCCGCTGAAGTCCGGTACCCGTCTCGATGGCGCGCACTTTGGCGTGCGGAACCCGCTTGCCCTGCTGATCGGTCACCATCCCGGTCAGCGAGGAGCCCTCAACCTGCGCCCAAGCCGCCCCTGCCAGCGATATCAGTAGTACCGAAATGATCGGAAACAACGGACAGCGCGAAGTCTTCATAGATTCCCTTGCAAGAGAATAACCCACGATTGCTACGTGGCAATGAATCGGCAAACGTCTCGTTCAAATTGGCATATTCGCCATCGAAGTATCGAGGCCGATTGTGCTCTGTCCATAAAGGCAGTCCAGCACCTAATAGATAATGGCGAACGGAAATGATGTAGCCAGGCGCCTTTTCGCTTCATGTCCGACCTCCGTTCGGAAACAAGGCCTAAGCTAACAGACTCGGCTTGCAGTAGCGTGACGATCTCGCTTTGATTGCGTGAGTGCGATGTTGCGCGGTGTTCTTGCAGATTTCATCGCGAATTGATGGAAGTGTAACTCCCCGCGCCTATGATCCATACATGTCGAAAACTTCCGCGTTGCTCCTTGTGATGTCAATCGCCGGATGCGGGATCGCGAGCGCTGATACGCTCGATGTCTCCGTATCCGGCCAATTTTCAACTTCCGACACCGCCAGCCAGCTCGTCTCACCGGATGGCATTTTCAACCTGAGCTTCCAAGTGGACAGCAATCCCATTCCCGAGGCTGGCACTGTAACCGTCAACAGTTTTGATGTGCCAATAACCGATTTCTCTTACACGCTCGATGGCACCCCGATAAGCGCTACGCCCAGCGAAATAACCTTCGAGGCTCTCGCCAACGGGGGGCTCTTCAATGTGATGTTTGGGTCGGGACTCAGCGCCGAAGAATTCAGTTTTGAAGGCGACCAGGCATTTTCCGGAAACACCTCGGCTCCAACGTTCTCCGCCGGCTCCTTCTCTGTTTCGAGCTGGACCTACTCGGACCCCAACAATTACGATTTCGAAACTCCGGTTGCACTGGACGCGCACATCGCCCCCGTGCCGGAGCCGTCTTCGGCCTTTTCCATCCTAGGCGGACTTCTTGCTCTAATCGCAGTGCGATTCCGCAAGCCCGGCTGGGCGCGTTCGTAGCACCGAATTAATTCACAGGAGAATCATATGAACTGGAAATCTTTGCGTCTTCCCGCCGCACTTTTCGCGCTGAGCGCGTTCGTTCAGGCGGAAGTTCCCATCACGCCGGTAATGAACATTCCGAACACCGGCCAACAGATCACGCCGCTGGCTCCGCGCGGCGCCCGCTTTACTTATTTGAATCCGGGGTTGGTCAACTATCCGGGCCACGTCGTCGGCCAGGGTGTCACCGGCGTGATTAGCCCCGATCACAAAACTTTGCTCGTTCTCACCACTGGGGACTACGGCATCTACACCGCGGCCGGAGCTCAAGACAGTGCCGCGTCCACCGATTGGGTTTTCGTCTTCAATGTCACAAGCCCGGTTCCAGTGCAAACCCAGGCCATTCAAGTGAAGAACACCTATAACGGAATTGTCTGGGACCCCAGCGGCACGGCATTTTACGTCGCGGGAGGCAGGGACGACAGTGTTCACGTCTACGTTGCCACAGGCGGTGTATGGACCGAGTCTGCTAACAGCCCGATCAAATTGGGGCATGTTAGCCAGGCTGGCGGCACCTCTCCAGAGGCCGCTGGAATCGCAATCAGTCAGGATGGCACGAAAATCGTTGTCACCAACTATGAAAACGACTCGATTTCGGTGCTGACCCAATCGTCGGGCGTATGGTCCAAAACATCGGACTACGATCTTCGCCCTGGAATTGAAAATCCTGCGCTATCCGGCACGCCAGGAGGTGCTTATCCGTTCTGGGTAACGATTGGAAACAACAACACCGCGTACGTTTCCTGCATGCGCGATCGCGAAATCGACGTGGTCGATATCACCAGCGCGGCGGCGCCATCTCTCACCACGCGCATCAAGCTGACGGGCCAGCCCCTGAAGTCGGCACTGAACGCTGCGCAAACCACTCTGTATGTCGCCGAAGACCAGGCCGATTCGGTGGCCGCGATCAATACCACAACCAACACGCTCGCCTCGGAGAGCGTTGTGGCGGCGCCCGCGGGAGTGATTCCAGCGGCTTACGCTTCACTGTCCGGCAACAACACCAACAGTGTGACGCTCAGCCCGGACCAAACGACCCTGTACGTCACGAACGGCAATACCAATAACATCGCAGTTGTGAGCGTAGCCTTGCTGGGCGGAGCAAACCCGGTGCTGGGGCTCATACCAACTGGCATGTATCCAAACTCGGTCGCGATCAGCGGCAACGGCCAGTTCCTCTATGTGGTCAACGGAAAATCGCCAGCCGGTCCAAATCCCGGCCACTGCAAAGGAAATAGCTCCGGACCAGTGGGGCCGCCTAACCTGACCACGGCGCAATGCAACTCGTCGAATGGCTATACCCTGCAACTGACCAAGGCGGGCCTCCAATTCATCCCAGTGCCGCCGGCCGGCCAACTCGCCGCGCTCACCAGCCAGGTTGCGCTCAACAATAACTATGCCAGCGTCGAGAGCCCCTCTACGACCACCACCATGGACTTCGTCGCCGGCAAAATCAAACACGTCGTGTACATCATCAAAGAAAACCGAACCTACGATCAGATTCTGGGCGATCTAGGATTCGGGAACGGCGACCCGGGGCTGACCGAGTTCGGCGCCGCCGTCACGCCGAATCTGCACAACTTCGCGCAGAATTTTGTGACGCTGGACAACTTCTACGATATTTCCGAAGTGAGTTATGACGGCTGGGCATGGTCCACCGGCGCGCTCGCTCCCGATATCGTGCTTCGCCAGACGCCAGTGAACTACTCTTTCCGCGCGGGACTCGCCTACGAATCGGAAGGCGACAACCGCGGAATTAATATGGTCTCGCGCACCGGCACCAACGCAGGTAATCCGGACGTACTTCCCGGACTGGTGGATACCGATGCGCCCGATGGTCCCGGCCATGAGATCAATATGGGTTACCTCTGGAACACCGCATTTAGTGCCGGCCTCACCGTTCGCGACTTCGGGTTTTTCGACGACAACATTGGCAGCGCGGTGCCATACCCGCAGAATACCTCCGCCGTGCAAGTGCATCCAGCAAACCCGCAATTGGCGGCCGGCAACACCGACCTGTATTACCGCGGCTACGATCTGAATAACGCGGACACCTACCTGGAACAGGAATTCGAACGCGATGTGAATGCGAACGGACTAATGAACCTCAGTCTGGTTCGGATGCCGCACAACCATACCGGCAACTACACTACCGCGCTCTCGGGTGTGAATACGCCGGAACTCGAAGTAGCCGACAACGACTACGGCGTCGGAAAACTCGTCCAGTTCATCGCTAACAGCTCCTATGCGAGCAACACGCTGGTCTTCGTGATCGAGGACGACGCGCAAAACGGCGGCGACCACGTGGATGCGCACCGCAGCACCGCCTTCATTGTCGGGCCTTACGTCAAACAGGGCGGCGTAGTGGTCTCCACGCAGTACAACACCATCAACTTCATTCGAACCATGGAACGGGTGCTCGGATTATCGCCGTTGCATCTGACGGATGCCATCGCACAACCTATGGCGGATGTATTTGACACGACGCAGGCCACATGGAGTTACACGGCCACAGCGTCGGCGTACCTCTACGGCACAGGCCTCAAGCCTCTATTGCCTGCTCAAGCAGGGCTTGTGATTCCGAAATCGACCCACGATGCAAAATACTGGGCTCGCGTGACTAAGGGCTTCGACTTTTCCAAGGAAGATCGCGTGGACCCCGTGGCCTACAACCGGATTCTGTGGAAAGGGCTGAAGGGAGATACAGTTTATCCTGGCGACGCAAATCTGGCTGAAACACACCAGCGGTATAAGGAGGCGCTGAAGAAGAGAGACGCTCAGGCTAAGGCTGACCGCGACGGCGACTAATCGGTTGAAACTCTAGTGTCCTGAGCGGGAAATGCGTTTACAAAGTCGCTCGACCTTGCCGAGAATCAAATCGGCATCAGCAGTCCACACGAACGGCTTGGGATTTTCATTCCGCTGGTCCAAATAATCGAGCATGGCTCTTTCCAGCACACGAACCGCAGTATGGCTGCCTCTACGCACACAGCGCTCGGTCACCTCGGCAAAGAGTCGCTCCACCAGATTGAGCCAGCTTCCGCTGGTCGGCGTGAAGTGAACGTGATAGCGCGGGTGTCGCGCCAACCAGCTGCGAACCTTGGCGACTTTGTGCGTCCCGTAGTTATCCATCACCAGGTGCACGTCCAGCTGGGCGGGAAGATTGTCCTCGATTTCATTGAGAAACCGCAAGAATTCTTGATGCCGGTGCCGGCGGTAGCAGTTGCTGATGGTCACGCCGGAGGCGACATCCATAGCCGCAAACAGCGACGTGACTCCATGCCGCTCGTAGTCATGCGACTGCCGGGCCGGGACGCCCGGCGCCAGCGGCAGAATCGGTTCCGTTCGATTCAGCGCCTGCACTTGGCTCTTTTCATCCACGCACAAGATGATGGCGCGATCCGGCGGATTCAGGTACAAGCCCACGATATCCCGCACCTTTTCCACAAATTGCGGGTCTTTGGAAAACTTGAAGTTCTCCACCCGATGCGGCTGCAATCCGAACGCATGCCAGATCCGCACGATGGCGTTCTGCGTTAGACCCGTTTGCTCCGCCATCAGCCGCGTGCTCCAGTGCGTGCTCTTGGCTGGCATCGATTCCAGTGTCTTGGTCACCACTTCTTCAATCTGTAGATCGGTGATCTTGCGCGGCGCGCCCACCCGCGGCTCATCCAATAAGCCATCCAGCCCCAGCTGGCGAAACCGTTCCCGCCACTTGCCGACCGTTGCTCCAGTGATGTGTAGCTTCCGTGCGACTTCGGAGTTGCTCATGCCCTGGCCACAACTGAGCACGATTCGGGCGCGCATCGCCATCGCCTGTGCCGACTTCGGTCGGCGCGCAACCATGCTCAATTTCTCGCGATCCTCAGCGCCGATTTCCAGGGTTTCTTGGGACGGCCAATACGCATACCCAAGTATGCAGGCTTCCAGACTTATGCAACGTATTTCTCGCTCAGGACACTAGCGGTCGTTTGCTTGCCGGCGTCCATAAAGAACGTCGGCAAGCCTCTCCCCTCCTCCGTTTCCCACTCAATGCTTACCACGCGAATTCCTCACAACCTGATAGGGCCGCATCATTTCGTTGTCCTCATGTTCCAACAGATGACAGTGCCAGACGTAGCGGCCGGTATAACCCTGGAACGGCACAATGATTCGCGTGACCGCGCCTGGCGTTGCGCGTACCGTGTCTTTCCAGCCATCTTCATCGGCGTCTGGAGGGAAGACCGGGCCGGTGTATCGAATGGTCTTTTTGAGTAAGTATTCGTCCACATCCAAAGGACGCCGGTCGAGGATTTGAAATCGCACCAGATGAAGATGGATGGGATGCACGTCGTCGGTGAGATTAATCAGCGACCAAATCTCCGTCGTGTTGATCGCGGGGGTTTCCGTGACCGGATCGTGCCAGCGAGCGCCGTTCAGCAGATGCGTATCCGGCTCATCGAGAACATTGTCGAACTCTTGCAATGTCAACTCTCGGGTGCGAACCGCGGATTGCTCTGGTATTCTCGGCACTGGCCGGAGGCTGGACGGCAGAGGGCGAGAGTCCGATACCGGCGCGTGTTGCACACGAAACTGCATGATCTGGAGCGTATCGTTGCGCAAAATGATGTTGCCCGGCTGGGCGAGAGCGAAGTCGATGACCACGTCCGCGCGCTCGCCCGGTGCGAGCGTCAGGGTCTGGACGGCGACCGGCGCCTGCAACAGTCCCTGGTCCGTGCCGATCTGCGCGAACGGCTGGCCATTCTCCAGCGACAAGCGATAAAAGCGGGCATTCGACGCATTCAGCAACCGGAAGCGGTATTTGCCCGGCTTCACATCCAGATAAGGCAACAGCTTTCCATTGATCAGGATCGCGTTCCCGAAACATTCCGGTACCCATGGCGCCTCCGGCCGCTTCGAGACCGGATAGTAAAGCTGTCCTTCAGGAGTCAGCATGCGATCGAGTAACACAATGGGGATCTCGAATTCGCCCGCGGGAAGGCCGAGAGAGTCCTCGAACTTATCACGGATGATGCACAGCCCCGCCAGTCCCGCATAGATGTTGAGCCGGTTGATACCCATGGCGTGGTCGTGATACCACAACAAGGCCGGCTCTTGCTCGTTCGGATAATAGTAAGTCGCCGACTTACCCGGGACATACCACTCCTCCGGGTAACCGTCGCTTTCGGGAGGTGCCTTCGCGCCGTGCAAATGTACCACCGTCCGAACCTCGGGTTTGTCTTTCTCGGCTCCCATGAGCGTGTGATCGATCGGCAGGAAATGTTGCTGCGGCAATTGGTTCGGCCAGTCCACGAAGAACCCCTCGCCACTGCGTGTCTCAATCACTGGTCCAGGAACGCTGGAGCCGTAGGCCCAAAAGCGCGTTAGCGGCAGATGGCGGTGAACGCTGGTTTTGATCTCCCGCATCGGAATCCTGTAAAGAGGCAGTCTTTTGCCCGTGTTTGTTGGGTCTCGGCGAGTCCCTAGCGGCGTGGCGATCGGCGGGATTGGAAGAGGATCGACAAAAGCGGCCAGGGCATTGGGATCCACCAGCTTGGGCATGGGCGGCATTTCCGGCATCCGGTGATGCTGCATGAAAAGGAGCGGCGCAGCCAATCCATGGCATTTGACAAAGTCACGGCGTGTGATAGGACTAACTCCTTAAGTTGCGAACCAATAGTAAACGCGGGAAGCGCACTTAGCGCCTCCCGCGGACTTACAATGGAAGTTCTAGCAACAGTTACTTGGGCTCTCCCGTGGTTTCCGACAGAACGAGAGTGGGATTCGGTGTCTGGTTGAAGTCGAACATGCTGGCGATCGAGTTGGCCAGCGCATCGAAGGAACCTTGCCCAACGCGCTGCCCGCTCAGCCAGTTATCCTCGACAAAGCGAATGATGGAGGTTTGGTCCGTCACCGTGCTGTCTACAAAATTAGGCTTCGCCCAGGGGGAAATTACCTGGAGGGGCGTCCGCACGCCGTAGCCGCAGCGGCCCTGCGCGTGCAACGTTGTGGGATTCACGCCGGGAAGCGCAGTTGCGCCGTTCCCGCAGACACCGGATCCGTTCAGAAGGTCGGCGGTGGTGTTCGATCCGTTGACGATGGGGCCCATCTGGTGATCGTACCAGCCATCGGAATCATCGTACGCAATCACCACTGCGGTGTTCTGCCAGTAGGCCGTCTGTTGAAGGAAGTTGATCACGTGAACCACGAACTGCTGCTCATCCAGAGGATTGGAATTGCCGGGGTGGGCATCCTGGTAAGACGGGGCTTTCAGGAAACTCACGGCCGGGAAGTTTCCGGCCGATACGGCGGCATAGAAATCATTGATGTCGTATTGATGATTTCCGGCGTCGCCTTGCTGGCCGATAGACATCACCGACGTTGGACGAGTGTGTTGCAGGTTCTGAGTGCTTGTGTAGTATTGGAATGGCTGGTGGTGCGGCACATAGTCGGTTTCGGTGAGCCGCGTGTAGGGAGAAACCGTGCTGCGCTTGCAACCGGAACTTCCGTTAGCGTTTGTCAGCGTGAGATCAAACCCACCATTAAACCAGCCCCATGACACTCCGGCGGCATTCAACAGGTCGCCTATATTGGCGCCGCTCATGTGGACCTGAAACTTCGTCGGACCGGAGCAGATATCCCCGATCGGATCGGCATCTCCAATCAGAGTTGTGCCGCCGTTGCCGTCGCCAATTACAGCCGAGCTGGGGCCGTTGAGCGTCGCGCTAACGCCGTTGTTTTGGCCGGCGACCAGATCCAGAGCGCCGGGCGTGGAAGGGCCGAACTGCGAGTTATAGGAATTATCGTTCAGCGAAAAGTGCTGCGCGTAATTCCATAGCGCGGTTGTAGTGTTGCCGTCGTAATAACCCATTACCAAGCCCTTAGTGGCAACCACCGGCGGATAATAGGACGGAGGAGGCCCCGCTGTGCCGGTTTTCACCGGAAACAGATCCATGAGGCCATTGTCGAAGGAGGCTTGCTCCGGTCCGTAGTTATGATTCATGTCGGCCGTCAGCGCCTGGTTGCGGTCCAAACGGAATGGATTGGAAGCTCCGGCTCCATTCGCCGGGTTCAGGTTGGGGTTTTGCGTCAATAATCCCGGGGTCAGTCCGTTTATCGCCGGCGTGTTTGCGATCGGATGGAACGGCGGCTCGCCGGGAGGATTCAGTGCAGTCGGATAGGTGCCGAAATAATGATCGAACGAAATGTTCTCGCCGAAAATGACGACAATGTGCTGAATGGGCGTCGCCGGCTGAGAAGGAGCGGCGGCGGCCACCTGTTGCGGCGCGGCCAGAATCGAGGACATGGCTGCAACAAGCAATGACTGGAGAAATGATTTGCGCATGTGGATGTTCACCCTCTTTGGAGTTATTGACGAACCTTCCTGCGCCAGATTCCGGCCAGGAGAACAAGTCCGGCCACGGCAAAGCTCACGCTGGCCGGCTCGGGAGTCGGTACAAACTGGAGGTCATCGACCGCCAGGTTTTGCGCCGCGTCGATAGAGAACGACTTGATATCATCCGTCCCGTCTGAAATGACGTAATAGCCATTGAAAGTAGTGTCGGAAACTGTCTCCACAAAACTTCCCAGCGAATTGCCCGAGGCATCAAACACGGTGAGCGTTGCCGGGGTGGTGCCGTCCTCTGCGATTCCGATTCCCACTTCGTTTGTCGGATTCGAGAAGGTGAATGTAATATCGCCCGCGTAGTCGGCCGAGGTGGTGCTGAGTTCGTTGGGGGGACTCTGCTGGCTGAAAGGCAGCGCGATCAGTTGGTCCGGACCGTTGTTCACCACGGATTCGACACCATCCGAAGTGAATGCGTCGGAGTTGACTGACGCGAACGGCGTGAGGCTGTCAAAAGTTACGAGGGTACCAAACGTCGGTGACAGTCCAGCCCCGAAGAAATTGGGAGTAGCAACCGAAATCGAAGATGCGCTGGCGAAATATGGCAGAGCGCACATCGTGGCACAGAGGCACAAACACGTTTTAGTGATCAAGATTCTCCTCCAGAGAATGTCTTGATCAGTCTAAGCTCGTCTCGTTTCAGAAGAATAACAATGGGGTGACAATCACGGTTACACTCGCCGGCTTGGTGACGCGGTCCACTTAGAGCAAGATTTCTTGAGTCATCTCATGAAATCGTAATGTGAGCTGGATACACTGACGATTCGGCGGCCGACATCGGCGGCCTTAATACCGCATGCCCTCCGCAAATCGATCCGACAGGAGTTACTATGAACAACCTGAGAAAGGTACTGCTGTGCGCGGCGTCTTGGGTCTGGTTGGCTTCCATAGCAACCGGCCCCAGCCTCTTGGCGCAAACCGGCACCGCCACACCAATCAAGTATGTGGTGGTGATCTTCGACGAGAACAATTCCTTTGATCATTACTTCGGAACCTATCCGAACGCGCAAAATCTTCCGGGCGAGACGCCTTTCATTCCATTGCCCAACACGCCCGCCGTCAATGGCTTGGCTCCCGTGCTGTTGCAAAACAGCCCCAGCTCAGTTCCTCCTTTCCGTCTCTCGCCAGCGATGGCGAGCACTTGCGACAACGACAATCACTATTCCGACGAGCAAAAAGCTTACGACGGCGGCAGGGTGGACATGTTCGCCCAAATTACGAGCGCAACCGGGGCAGGTTGCCTGCCCAATCTCAGCATGGGCTACTACGATGGCAACACCGTGGCCGGTCTTTGGAACTATGCTCAGTACTTTGCGATGAGCGACAATTTCTTCGACAGTGAGTTCGGAACCACGGTCATGGGCCACTTGAATCTGATCTCAGGTCAGACGCACCAGACGAACATTGCCAGCATCGCCGGCAAAGTGGTAAACGGCTCCGTTATCGGGAACGTGGAAGCAGGCTACGACGACTGTGTAACCACCGCGAATGGGACGCCGGTCAAAATGACGAGTAAGAACGTCGGCGACTTACTCAACACGAACAACATTACCTGGGGATGGTTTTATGGTGACTTTCCGGAATCGACTAACAGTCAGCCAATCACCAGTTGCCCCACCACTTACAATAGCCACTACGATCCATTTCAGTACTACCAGAGCACTTCCAATATTCATCATCTGCCTCCCAGTTCGGTTGCGGCTATCGGGACAGCGTCCGACCAGGCCAACCATCAATACAGCTTGACCGATTTTTGGAACGCCGTGAATGCCGGCAACATGCCGGCGGTGACCTTTCTCAAGGCCGCCAAACCGCAGACCGGCCACCCCAGCGACTCCACTCCGCTCGCCGAGCAAACGTTTCTCGTCAATACGGTCAACGAGCTCCAGGCGACCCCGTTCTGGAATCAAATGGCTATTTTTGTCACATACGACGACTCAGACGGCTGGTATGACCACGTGATGCCGCCGATCGTGAATCAATCCAACGACGCGGCGAACGATTTCGTTGGCGGTTCCGGATTATGCGGGGTGCCCCGGCCGGGCGCTTATCTCGATCGTTGCGGCTATGGAACCAGGCTGCCTCTGATCGTCATCTCTCCCTATGCGAAGCAGAATTACGTCGACCACGCCCTGACAGACACCACTTCCATTACGCGCTTCATCGAAGACAATTGGCGTCTCGGCCGCTTGGGGGATCAATCGTTCGATGCGCTGGCGAATTCTCTCACCGGCCTGTTTGATTTCGTGGATACGCCCCGGCCCGGACGAGAGTTGATTCTGAATCCGTCGAGCGGAGTAATTGTAACCAACCATTAAGCGTCAAACGCCGGTGCCGAGGCGAGAGTTTCAGACCACCAGCACTTGATGATCGGGACACTCCAGCCGCACGTGCTGGTATAAAGTGTCCATTAAATCACCCACTCCGTGCCTGGCAAGAAATGGCAGGATGGAATAATAGCGCTCCTGCAGGTGCTTGTCGGGGAAAATCAGCCCGGACATGTAGCTGGCGTCGGCGCCTGCGCGCTCGTTACGTTTCAGGGTTTCGCGCGCGGCCTTGCGCTCCAGCTTGGAAAGCTGATAGGTGATCTTGGAGAGGCTTTTCCCGGCAGCTGAGGCCAGCGTCGCATCGAACGCCGCCAGATCGTTACGCAACTGTTCCACCGTGTGGGAAACGGTGCGGCGGGCCTCGGCGAATTCCTCGGTCAACGCGGGGGGCACCAGCTTCCCTGCGATCGCATCGCGCACGCCGTCCTCGCCGTGAAAAAATGCCGGCAGCGTGAGTCCGTAGCGCTCCATCAACTTGGCGGTGCGCGCGTCCAGAAGCGTGAATCCGCCGCGCGACACCATCACCGGCATGCGGCCCAGCAGCTCGCGGTACAGCACCTGCGACTGCGCCATGTAAGCCAGTTCCGCGGGGCCGCCGACATAGGCGATAGTGGGCAGCACGTAATCCTGCACCACCGGCCGCAACAACGCATTCGGCGACAATTGTTCCGCGCGATCCATCAACTCGGCCGCCGAATATTTCCGCTCCCCCGAGCGCTTGTCTTTGGGCGCGTATTCACCGTTCTGACGGCGCAAAGTGGCGCGCCGCTGGCCGTCGAGCAAAAACACCAGCGATGTTTTCGCCTCCACGTGCACCTGCGCGTGATACCCCGCCGCTTCCAGTTGCTTGCCGCGCTCGATCAGCATGCCGTGCAGGTCTTCGTCTTGCCGGACCGCTTCTTGCAGAAGCGGCGCCGCCAAACGCCGCACCGATTCATCCAGGGGATCGACAAACAGCAAGCCACGGCCCGCCAGCAATCGCTCCAGCAAGGCGCGGAAGGCCGCACCGAAGGTCGCGCCCGCCGGATAAGCGGCGCGCACCAGCTCGGCTACTTCTTCACCAAACGGGAAACCAGCCAGGACCTCGCGCAGGCGATCCACGGGCGGCGCCGTCGATTGGAATCCCGCCCACCGGCCGCTCCGATCCGCCGTTGGCTGCCACGCTGAGCTGAACGGGCCGGTGATCGGGCCCGAAAACAAAAGCGTGATTCACTTCGGCGACGTCGTGGTCTTCGGTCGCCAGCCAGAACATCGGCACGGCCGGAATGCCCTGCTCGCTCAACCGAGCCGCCAACCGAACGGCCGTCAGCGCTTTGTAAATGGTATAGGCCGGTCCCGAGAACAACCCAACTTGCTGGCCGGTCACCACCGCCACCGTTCCCGGACGAGCCAGCAAATCGAGCGAGGCCGATTCCCCGTTGCTCGCACGGAGGGCCGCTACCAGCGCCGCGCGGCGATCGTCAGGATAGGCGATCTGGTTCGCGGCAGCGGCGTAACTCCGGCCATCGTGCGGATCGTGGGCGTAAAACCGAGCGACTCTATCGAAATGGTATTGAAAATCGGAAAACAACGCCGACGTGTGCGGGATCTCAGTGTGTCGAAGACAGGCCGACTCCATCATGAGCAACTTTCCAAGCGTAGCAGATGCGGCAACCTAGCCCAAAGTCGCCGTTTTTTCAAAGCGCCATGCCAGTTTTCGCTAGAATCAAGGTTCGGGCCATCTCTTTTGACTGGTTCGGGCATCTTCATGGACGATCAGGAATTCAAAAACCGGGCCGATCAATCGCTGGAAGCGCTGTACCGCCGGCTGGCGGCCGCTACCGACGAGGCCGACTTCGAGGTCGATTTCAACGGCGGGGCGCTGGCCATCGAGTTCGAATCGCCGCCTGGCAAGTTTGTCATCAGCCCCAACGCGCCGGTCCACCAGATCTGGGTTTCGGCGCATTCCAAGAGCTACAAGTTGGATTGGGACAGCGGCGCCAATGATTTCGTGCTGCCGCCTGACCGGTCAAACTCTAACCGAACTGATCCAGGATGCCATCGGCAAACAATTGGGCGAAGAAGTTTCGCTTTAAATGCCGGGCGTTTATATCTCGTATCCGTTCTGCGCGCAGAAGTGCACTTACTGCAACTTCGCCTCGGGAGTTTTTCCGCGCGAGCTGGAGCCGAGGTATCTGAGCGCGCTGGTCGCCGAGATCGGCTCGCATCACTGGGCCTGGATCCCTGAAACGGTCTATCTTGGCGGCGGGACGCCGAGCGGGATGGCCGCCGCCGATCTCGATCGGATACTCGCCGCGATCCCTGGGCGCGATCACTGGCTGGAAGCGACGATGGAAGCCGCTCCGGGAACGATCACGGGCGAACGAGCGTCAGCCTGGGCTGCGCGCCGGGATCAATCGTGTCAGCCTGGGCGTTCAATCGTTCGTGCAGCGCGAATTGGCGCGCACCGGGCGCAAGCACACGGCCGAGATCGTCGAGCGCGAGATCGGCGCTCTGCGCTCGCAGGGTCTCACCAACATTAATATTGATCTGATTGCCGGCCTGCCTGGACAAACGCGCGCGTCGTGGTCCGAATCGCTATCGTGGATCGAACGCCTGCAACCCCCGCATGTCTCGGTCTACATGCTCGAAATCGACCAGGACAGCCGCCTGGGCAGCGAGGTGCTGCTCAACGGGAAACGCTACGGCGCGCCCGATGTCCCAAGCGACGAACTCACCGCCGAGTTCTACCAAACTGCCGTCGAGTACCTCCGGCGCAACGGGATTCATCGCTACGAAATTTCCAACTTCGCGCGGCCCGGATTCGAATCGCTGCACAACCTGAAGTACTGGCGGCTGGAGCCGTACGCCGGGTTCGGCGCCGACGCGCACTCGTTCGACGGCATCCGTGCGCGGACAAAACATCGAATCGCCGGGCGATTACGTCGAGCGAATCGAAAGCGGCCAATCTGCGCGGATCGACGCTACGCCTGCTAATCCGGCCGAGGAACGCTTCTTCGTCGGACTGCGCCTCATGCAAGGCATCCAGCCGCTGGACCGAAGAGTGGCTCCAGTTTCAAGAACCCATTCGACCGTTTCATCACCGAAGGCCTGCTGGCACGCGACGGCTCACGGCTGCGGCTCACCGACCGCGGCGTGCTATTTTCAAACGAAGTGTTCGCCGAATTCATAACATGATCGACCTGCGAAGCGACACAGTCACGCGCCCCACGCCCGCGATGCGGCGCGCCATGGCCGAAGCCGAAGTCGGCGACGACGTTTATCGCGAAGACCCCACCGTCAATCGGCTGGAAAAGCGCGCCGCGGAAATCATGGGCAAAGAAGCCGGCCTGTTTGTGCCCACCGGCACCATGGGCAACACCATCGCGGTCAAGATGCACACCGATCACGGCCAGGAAGTGATCTGCGAATCGCGCGCGCACCTGCTGGATTGGGAGCTCTCGATGCTGGCCTGGTTTTCCGGCTGCCTGGTGCGGCCGGTTGCAACCAGCGACGGCATTCTGCGCTGGAAGGATATTGAACCCGCTATCCGCCCAACCAGCGCCGCATTGCGCGCCCACCGCGCTGATCGAAATCGAGAACACGCACAACATGGCGGGCGGCGCGGTCTATCCCATGGATGTTTTCGAAGACATCTGCGCCAATGCGCACAACCGCGGGATCAAGGTGCATCTGGACGGCGCGCGCATCTTCAACGCCGCGTGTCATCTGAACCGCCCGGTCCGCGATCTTGCGGCGCCCGCCGATTCGGTGATGTTCTGCCTGTCGAAGGGACTCGGCGCGCCGGTGGGCTCCATGCTGGTTGGAACGGCCGAAGCGATCGATCGCGCGCGCGGCTATCGGAAGCGATTGGGCGGCGGCATGCGCCAGGCGGGCGTTCTTGCGGCGGCCGGGCTGATCGCGCTTGGAAGAAATGCCGCACCGGCTGGGCGAAGATCATGCCAACGCGCGTTTCCTGGCCGGCGAATTGGCGAAGCTCCCGGGAATCCAGATCGATCCGGCGCGCGTTCAAACCAACATTGTGATCTTCGACATCACCGGCACCGGCCTCGCCACCACGGAACTCACGGCCGGGCTCAAAGACCCGCGGCGTCCTGATGAACGGGATCAACCCGCGCCAAATGCGCGCCGTCACGCATTTCGATGTCTCGCGCGAGCAGTGCGCCACCGCCATCGGGGCCATTTCCGAAGTGCTCGCCACAAAACACTAGCAATCCCGTGTTGATCCGCGGCCAACGTTTTGATAGTTTTTCCGTAGCTGTTCAGTAAACCTTCCGGCGTTTGGCTCGTCTAAGGGCCATGCGCGCGGTCTTCACTACCTATCGCAGCCTTTGGAAACGGCCGGCGTTCTTCCTGGCGGTGGTCCTTACCCTGACACTCGGCATCGGCGCAAACAGCGCCATCTTCTCGGTGATCGACGCCGTTCTGCTCAAACCTCTGCCCTACCCCAATAGCGACCGGTTGATGGCTCTGTTCGAATCCAATGCGCGACATAAGCAGCCGCACGCAAGCCTCGCGCCGATCCAGATCGAAGATTGGGACCGGATGAGTCAATCCTTTTCGGCTATCGTCGGAGGATATGTGGAAAATGTGGCGGAAAGCTCGGGCGAACTGCCGGAGATGCTGGTCGCAGGGCGAGTCTCACCGCGGTTTTTCTCGGTTTTGGGTACGGCGCCCATCATCGGCCGAATGTTCAGCCCGGAAGAAGACCTCTTTAATGGGCCGAACGCGGTAGTGATCAGCGAGCATTTGTGGCGGCGGCGTTTTGGCGCGGACCCTGCGGTGCTGGGCAAAATTCTGCGCTTCGGCCGTAACACCGACCCAATCATTGGGGTCATGCCCGATTTGGTGCGATTTCCGGCCGGCGATGTGGATCTTTGGACGCCGGCCAAGCTGCCGCCGTATGTGATGACAGGCGCGCGCGGCGCCCGCTGGGACAGCGCGATCGGCCGGTTACGGGAAGGAGTGAGTCCCCGGGCCGCGCAGGGCGATCTGGCGGCCGTTCAGGCGCGGCTCGCCGCACAGTTTCCCGCCACGGACGCCAATTGGATTCCGATTGTCGAACCGTTAAAAGAAGGTACCATCGCGCACGCCCGGAGATCGCTTTGGATTCTGTTCGGGGCCGTCTCCTTCGTGCTCCTGATCGCTTGCGCCAATGTCGCGTGCCTGCTGCTGGGCCAGGCACACCGCCGGGAACGTGAAATCGCGGTTCGATTCTCGCTGGGTGCGCGCCGCGATCAGGTAGTCCGGGAACTTTTGCTCGAGTCCTTCTGCCTGGCCGTCCCGGGCTGCCTGTCGGGTCTGGCCGTGTCGCTGGCTGCGATCAGGCTCTTTCGCCGCGCCGCCGCCATTCTCCCCCGCGCCGGCGAAATTCAGTTGGATTGGAGAATAGTTGTCTTCACGCTTTCACTCAGCTTCGTGACTGCGATGCTCTTTGGCCTGGTGCCCGCTCTGGGAGCGACACGTGGCGAAGTGTCCGGCCTGTGGTCCTATGCCGCGCGCAGTCAGGTGGGCGGAGGTCACCGCATCGAGCGCGGCCTGGTGACCGTGCAGGTAGCGCTGGCAGTCGTTCTGCTCATCGGATCCGGGCTGTTGATCCGCAGCCTGGCCCGGCTTGGGCAGGTGCCTCTCGGTTTTAACCCGGAAAACGTACTCGCGTTTCATGTCAGCGGCAGTTATGGCGAAACCAATAATTTGCCACAGCTCTCCCTGAGATTGAATCGAATGCTGGAGGCCGTTGAAACCATACCCGGCGTTCGAGCGGCTGCTCTATCGTACGGCATTCCGGGAGGCGGGCAAGTCTTTGCGACGCAATATCACATCGCCGGTCAGGATACCGAGACCGAAGGGCGGAAGATTTTTGCGGACGAAGAAAGCATCACGCCGGCGTACTTCAGCCTGCTCGGAGTCCCGATCGTTTCAGGCGACACCTGCCGCATTAACCTCGATCCGAAGGCGCCGCTCACGGTGTTGCTCAACCGTTCTTTCGCCGACCGTTACTTTCCCGACCAGAGTCCGATCGGACATATTTTGCATCAGGAGGGCTTCGCCCCAGCGCTCCAGATTGCAGGCGTGGCCGCGGATTTTCGCATGCATGGGCCATCGAGCGATCCCCAACCCACTATCTTTTGGTGCGGCCTGCCCTTCAATCCTTTCCCGGAGGTGCTCGTGAAATCGATTGGCGACCCGATGCTGCTCGCGGAGGCCGTTCGAAGGCGTGTTCGCGAGATCGAGCCCACTCGCGCCGTGTACGATGTCCGGCGCGTGAACGACTACGTCTCGTCCACCCTACACCGGGCGACGCTTCCAAATGATTCTGCTCAGCTCGTTCGCAGCGATGGCCCTGCTGTTAGCTGCCGTCGGCCTCTATGGCGTCACCAGCTTCCTAGTGTCCTTGCGCACACGGGAAATCGGGCTCCGGGCCGCGCTGGGCGCAACGCCGTCACGGATCTTCGCTCAAATTCTGCGGGGAGGCGCGCTGATGACATTGATTGGAATCGCGTTGGGCCTGGCCGCGGCGCTCGCGCTCACCCGCTACCTCGCGAGTTTTCTATTCGGCATTCCACCGACTGATCCGATTACGTTCGCGGCCGTGCCGCTGCTGGTCGCCTGCGTTTCCGCCGTTGCGCTATGGCAGCCGGCGCGGCGCGCCACCCAAATCGATCCAATGGAGGCGCTTCGCCTGGAGTAGTGGGTGGTCCGCCATTTTTGGCGCGTGGCGGCGCTTCTCCACGGATTTTCGGCCATCGGGAATCTGTTACGCGGGTTTCCATCTTCGTGATGGGGGCGTTTTGGGTGGCTGCGGCTTTTGGAGACCGGCGCTACCCGGCTCCGGCCCCGCCCTTGCGCTTGATTTCGATGCTCAACCGCTTGATCTTTTGATTCAGCGTCGACAGCGGGATGTGCAGCTTCTCAGCGGCTTCGGTCTGGCTCCAGTTCACCGCTTCCAGCGCGTCGATGATCTTGCGGCGCTCGAAATCGGCCACGAATCTCGGGCAGCGACGCGTCGGCCGGACAGCGCGCCGCTTTCATCGCGGCGGATTTTGACGCCGCCTTCCTGCAGGATGGAATCCGGCAGCACGTCGACCGGGACTGTGGTTTGCGGACGCCAGCACCACCGCGCGCTCCACCGCGTTTTCCAGCTCCCGCACGTTGCCGGGCCAGTTGTAATCCATCAACAAGCTGCATGGCGTCGGGTTCAAATCGCAGCAGGCTTTTGCCTTCCGGATCCAGATACTTTTCGTTTTCGCGGCTGTACTTCGTGAAGAAATGATCCACCAGCGGCGGAATGTCTTCCTTGCGATCGCGCAGCGGCGGCAGCGCCAGATTGATCACGTTCAGCCGGTAATACAGGTCTTCGCGGAACTTGCCTTCCTCCACCAGCTTCTTCAGCTCGGCGTTGGTGGCGGCGATGATCCGCACGTCCACCTTGATGGTTTCGGCCGACCCCACCGGCATGAACTCGCGCTCCTGGATCACCCGCAGCAGCTTGGCCTGTGTCTCCCGACTGATGGTTCCGATCTCGTCGAAGAAGATGGTGCCCTTGTTGGCGGTTTCGAAATAGCCTTTGCGCGAGGCGATGGCGCCGGTGAACGCGCCCTTCACGTGCCCGAACAGCGCCGATTCGAGCAGATCCGCCGGAACCGATCCGCTGTTCACCGCCACGAACGGCTGATCGGCGCGCGCCGAATTGGCATGAATGCCTTTCGCGATCAGCTCCTTGCCCGTGCCCGTTTCGCCGGTGATCAGGATGGTGGCGCGGCTGGGCGCCACCTGCGTCACCAGATCGAGAATGCGCAGCATGCGGTCGTTCTTCCCGATGATGTTGGGGAAGCTGTACTGCTGCTTGAGCGCCCGCTTGAGCTGAGCGTTCTCGCGCGCCAGGCGGCTGTGCGCGATCATGCGCTCGATCTCGATCAGCAGCTTTTCGTTGTCCCAGGGCTTGGAGAAATAATCGTTGGCGCCGTTCTTGAGCGCGGTGACCGCCACTTCCACCGACCCATAGGCGGTGATCATGAACACCGGCGTTTCGGCGTCGCGCTCGCGGATCTCGCGCAGCACCTCCATGCCGGAGCGGTCCGGCATCATCAGATCCAGCAGGATCATGTCGTAGTTGGCCGCTTCGGCGCGGCGTAAACCCTCGCCGCCGTTCTGGGCCAGCTCCACCGTATAGCCTTCCAGGCACAGCAGCGTCTCCAGGCTTTCGCGGATGTCCGCTTCGTCGTCGATTACTAAGATGCGGCCTTTGGGCAGGGAGACTGGTTCATCGGGCGGCAATCGATCAGGCATGCACCGGCTTTCGTGCCAAGGGAAGCTCCACGCGGAATCGCGATGCCGGCGCCCACACGGCTCTCCAGCTTCAATGGTACCGCCGTGCTCGCGCACGATTCCGTAGGTGACCGAAAGCCCCAGGCCGGTTCCCTTGCGCGCCGCCTTGGTGGTGAAGAACGGATCGTAGATGCGTGCCAGATGCTCGGGCTGCGATGCCCTGTCCGGTGTCGCGCCACGTCGACGCGCGCAAATCCGTCTTCGCTCCAGGCGCTGGACGGTCAGCGTGCCGCCCGTTTCCATGGCGTCGCGCGCGTTCAGGAACAGATTCAGGAACACCTGCTGCAGCTTGCCGGCGTTGCCTTTGACGGCCGGCAGCATCGGCGGCGAGATCCAGCTTCACTTCCACGCCGGACTTTCTGCAGCTGATGCTCCACCAGGTTCAGCGTTTCCTGGATCACCTTGCTCACGTCCACTTCCACGAACTCGGTGGGCGAGGTGCGCGAGAAGCTGAGCAGCGAATTGACGATCTCGCTGGCGCGGAAGGTCTGCTTGGCGATCTTGTCCAGCAGCTTCGATTTCTGCTCGTCCTCGGAAATCTGCTTGGCGAGCATCTGCGCATAGGTGGAGATCACGGCCAGCGGCGTGTTCACCTCATGCGCGACGCCGGCGGCCAGCAGACCGATGGAGCTCAGCTTGTCGGCCTGCACCAGCCGGCGCTCCAGCTCATCGCGATCGGTGATGTCGTCGAAGATGATCAGCCGTCCGATCTGCCGCATGTCCTTGGAGACCAGCGGCGCGATCGCCAGATTCAGGATGTGAACGCGCGGGGCCGTTGTGCTTGCCATTTCCGTTGCCGTTGCTTTTGCCGTGACCGTTGCCATTCGCCGCCGCAGCCGGAGCCGGCAGGACGAACTTGTAGATATTGTGAACGCCGGTCTCCCCGCGCACCTGGTCGAACATCTCGCACAGCTCGGCCGGGAACAGCTCGCGAAAGCGGGCGGCCCAAGCGCGGCTTCGCGCGGGATGCCGGTCAGCCGCTCGATCTGCGTGTTCCAGCTTTCCACGCAATCGTTCAGATCCGCCGCCAGGATGCCGACGTTGATCGATTCGACGATGTTCTCGCTGAACTCCTTCAGCCGCTCGTATTCCTCCACCTTGCGCTGCAGCGAACTGTACAGCCGCGCGTTTTCGACCGCGATGCTGACATAGCCGGCGAGCGTGGTCAGCAGCTCCACGTCGTCGCTCGACAGGAAATCGCCTTTGTCGGTCCGGCTGAGCGCCAGATAAGCGATGGTCCGGCCGCGCACCGCGCAGGGGAAATAATAGGTCAAATCCAGCTCGGCGATGGTCGCGGCGCACCGAGTTCGGCCATTCGATGCGAAACGACGTCCAGCAGATGCCGGGTGCGCTCAAAGAACAGATACGGCTTGCCCGGATGCGGCGCTCAGAAAGCTGAGATCGAGCTCCTGGGGCTGCTTCTGATTCGCGGTCTTTGCGATCGCCGAGCGTCATGTGCAGGCGAAAGTCGTCGCTCTCGTTCTTCGCATCATCGCTCGGCTCCGTCATCGCCAGAAAGAACGCCACGTGCTGGATGGAAAGCGTATGCACCAGCCGGTCGCCAACCGAGCGCAGCATTTCATCCAGATTCGTCTCCGATCCCAGTTCGCGCGCGAATTCGATCAGCGTCCGCCGATAGTCGTAGCGGTCCTTATAGAAGAAGTAACGGTCCAGCTGTTCCTGCAGCCAGTCGCGGATCGGCTGAAAGATGAAGGTGGCGAACAGGATCAGCCCGACGATGGCGGCCGGGCTCAGATTTTCGGGGCGGGCGAACGAGAAGATCAGTCCGTAGAAAATCCCGAGCACCACCAGCGTAGCCAGCGTGTAAACGTAGCCCTGCTGGAAAATGATGTCGACGTCCATCAGCCGGTAGCGCAGAATCGCGTAAGCCCACGTCAGCGGCACCAGGATCAGCGACAGCACCGCCATCTTCTGGTAATGCCCGGGAAGCGCTCCGAACAGATATGGCACGGCGTAGATCAAGGTGAACGGCATGACGCCCAGCAGCGCGCCGTTGCGCATGTACTTCAACTGCCGCCGCACCAGCGGATCTTCGGCGTGCGGGGTCTTCATCGCCAGAACCACGGTGCCGGCCAAGTAGAAAACGCACAGCAAGAGCATCCAGACCCGGTCCAGGAACCAATTGATTTCCACCGGCGACGTCGACATCCGCAGCATCCCCTTGGCTACCAGGACATAAACCGCCAACAGTACCGCGCGGGAACGTAGAACAGAACGCTGATTCCTGCGTTTCAGCCAGGCTGGACGCTCCGGGAATACCAGGCAGAAATGCAGGAAGATGGTGGGCGCCAGCGCTCCGGCGGCGACATTGCCCCAATACATGGCCTGATCGAATGCATTCAGTTTTCCCGTGTAGTGGAAGCAGGACAAGACGAAAGAGGCCAGGCACAACACATAAAAGTGCACCGACCGTGGCGCGCCGACCCGGCGGTAGTAGACAAACAATCCAATCAGCAGGTAGGCGATGCCCGACGGCGTACTGGTAGTACAAAGACCGGTCCAGGACGCGCTCGCCGACAATAACTTGCGCCGGAACTGGAACATTGTCACGCCGCAACGATGTATTCGGTCTTGTTCCACACGCCAACGCGTTGCAAAGCTTGCGGAACGTCGGCGCTGCTCGCGATCGGCTTGCCCGCCGACCTGGAGCAGAACGTCGCCGGCGCGGATGCCCGCGTTGTAGCCCTGGCTGCCTGGCGGTGACGTGCAGCGCAAGGACTTCATTTTGGCCGTCGGGGCCAGCTCGGTCCACCCAGGTAACTCCAACATCCGGAAGATGATACAGGCTTTGCTGGCGGAAATTGATGACGGCGCAGCACACCGCCGCTACTGTCAGCACAAACAGCAGCGCGCTGACGAATTGAGTCTTAAGATCCCTCAAGCGGCCGTCTCCGCTGGAAATTCCCCAAGGGGTGATACATCCACCCTAAGGCACACATCACGCTGTAACTTTAGCGCACTATGTTAGCACTTCGTTTGCCACCAAATCAGAATAAGGCTTATTCATGAGAATACAGGATTTGCTCGCTGGCCTGCTAGTGAGATTCCCATTTGAGACTCTCGTTTTCGGAATTGACACTACCGGAAAGTGTATGAGCCACAGCACCGAAACTCCCTGATGTAACAGGGGATTGTAAAGCCTATTGACAAGTAACCCCGTTAGGTCTTACCATCTACTTTCCGGTTGGTCAGTAGTTTGGCTAACACCAGCTGCTGGCAAATCAGGCCAAGGCGCAAGGCGGTCAATGTATGACCTTATTTCAGATCGGCGAGAAGATCGTTTATCCCAATCATGGAATTGGAACGGTCGAGAACATCAGCACTCGTTCTTTCGGCGCGCAGTTTGAGCGCTACTATCTGCTGCGCCTCACCTATAACAGTATGACGGTGATGGTCCCCTTTTCGCACGTTCAGGAAATTGGACTGCGCAAAGTGACCCGCAATGGGGAAATCGCGCGGGTGCTCAGCTTCCTGGCTGAGGGCAACGCCCAGCGCAAGGCTGATTGGAAGGATCGCTACAAGGAGAACTCGGACAAGATGCGCCATGGCAGCTTGCTTGAGATCGCCGAGGTCCTGAAGACGCTGCTGATATTGCAGGCCGAGAAGCCGCTGTCTTTCCGCGAGAAGAAGATGCTGGAGCGCGCCCGGCATATGCTGGTGACCGAACTGTCCATTTCGCGCGGCTTGAACGAATTCGATGCCATCGGCGTGCTGCAAGGCGCGCTGGCGAAATCGTCGTTGAGTTTGCCCGCGCCGGCGTAACGCCAGCTATCGCGAACCTATTTCAGCCTCCATCTGGTTTTTGAGCCGTGTGCACGCCTCTTTTTGATTCAAGGCTCAAGTGAGGGGCAGGTTTCAGTCAAATTTGATCTTCTTTGCTGCTTCGCTTACATGCCGTTGATGGGCTTCGTCGATCTGTTTCTGTTTTTCCTGTGCCGCATGTTCCTTCGCTGCCAATTCCGCATACTTGGTGTTCGCTTCTTCGAGAGCGAGCATCAGGGTAGCCTTGTGAGTTTGCTCTACCTCTTCAACGGTCGTTCCGTTTAGCCAGACATGATCGCCGGAAATCTCGCAAATTCCAGGGCGATGGGAGCTCGTAAAACGTTTCGGATGATTCCACGCATTCACAAACAGAGTTGCCCACTCAGCGGGCGCATGACGAGACAAATGGAAGGGCACTTGATAGAGAGCGCTCCCGCGCGTGCCATCGTTTCAGGGCCTACCAACCTCATTCTCGATGATGCCCGTGATCGTTATTGGCCCAAAATGTTGCATATCGCCAACCATTATCCTCCTTATCGGTAACGAATGCCGTGATCGGGTCACGTCGAGTCCAATCGTCGTATACAATTTCTCTAAATGCTCCTCTTCCTCCAAGCCGCCGAGCAGCACCTGCCGCCGATCAACATCACAGTTCAGCAGGCCGCTGGCGGAATGCCGGAGTGGGTGAAGATTCTCATCAGTGCCGGAGTTGGTGCGATATTCGGGATTGCGGGCAATATCGCAATGGAATATGCCAAGCCCGTCATCGTACACAGACAGAAGCGCAGGAGCGTCAAGGTCCAGCTCACTGCCGAAGTAAGGAAGGCAATGGAGGCAATTCTGGAATGTATCAAATACCTGAAAGAAGCCCCGCTCGACACTGGCGAGCAACGGGGAAATGCCTGGCGGTGGGCAACGGCGTTCCTGAATGGGCGCATACCGCTCTTGGACGACCGTTACGATTTTTACTTCGCCACCGAAAAAGCAACCGTCTATGAAATCGACGCCGGCGGCCTGCTTGCCGAATTCTACAAACATGCCAATTCATTCTGCACGTTCATCGGGGCGAACAGCTTTGATGAGGCGAAAGTGCATGCCGAATTCGCGCTCAAGGCGGCGAAAGAATTTCTCGAAGGCAAAGGCAACTAGAAATAAGCCACCTTCTTGGCCGTTTTTTTCTACGCGGCCCACATAGCCTTCATGCGTTTCCTTGCAGCTTCCCGCTGCTCTGCTGAGAACCTGCGCTTCTTGGGCGCTGTCTTCGCCGCGGGTTGCGCGTTTTTCGAACCCGGTGGCCGTCCCCGTCTTTTTGTCCCGGCTGCCATCGCTTCGATTGCCCGATTGAGCTTGTCACGCGCAAGGCGTATCGAGGGGAGGGTGGGGTCAAGGAATGTGGTCCTCACCCAAGGCTGAATAACAACGTTATCGTTCTGGTCATGTTGTCGAAGCGCCTATCGATGTCGTCGAACTTCGCCCTCAGCAGCGCGGCATTGATCTACATCGGAACGCCAGTCGCCAGGGTAGGCGTGTCGATTCGGCAAAACCGTAGACTCTCAGACGCTCTCTTCCCAAGGATTCAGCAGAAAAACGCCGGCTGACGAAAAATCCGCTGTGTTTCTAGTCATGACATGCAGGCCGTGACGCAGTGCCGTGGCCGCAATGAGTCCGTCGCTGGCTGGAACAATGCGGCCCGCCTTTTCCGCAGCCGCAGTAATTTCACCCCAAATATGGCTTGTTTCAAGATCGACGGGAAGAAGGCGGTCCCGGTAATCGTGCTCCAGCGTTTGCAGCCAGCCTTGCAAGGAACTTTTCGTTCGCCTTCCTTGAGCAGACCGATGCCTTTGGCGATCTCCCCAACCGAAAGAACGCTCACAAAAAGATCCCGGTCATCGGCGGCTTCCACCGCGCGCCGGACTGCGGCGTGACCCTTGGGCCGCCTCAGCTCCGAGAGGACGCACGTATCCAGCAAGATCCTCACAGTTTTACGTCCCGCATCGGCGCGCGATCGCGGTCCATAGAAACCCCGTTCAGAGACGGCCCCTCGCCCAGCAAGAACGCCTTAAAACTGGCGCGACTTCCCGCTAACCGCTGGTAGTCCTGTTCAGACACCACCATCACGGCGTCGCCTCGCCGCAGGACGCGCTGTGGCCCGTCCGTCAGCGCCCGGTTTACCAATTCACTGAAGCGGTTCTTTGCATCGGCTAGTCTCCATTCCATTCCAAGTCTCCTTTTGGCTAGACAATCTAGCTTAATTCTTGCACGCCGGCCGCCGTATCCTAACAATGGATTCCCGTTTTGATCCGACCGAGGAAGTCAATCGGGGGAGGCGGCTGACGGCAAGCTCGTGGACATTGCGGTACGGTGGTGAAGAGTTCTCAGATGAATCCAATTTCCGAGACGAACTGGAGGGCAAGCGCCTTGCTTGTTGCCGGGCTGTTCCTCATGATCGCGCCGTATCGCGCGTTAGGCCAGCCTGGACCAGTGGAAAGTCCATCGAATATTGAGTGTCTGGAGCGTCTGGAGATCCCGGACTATCCGCCGTTGGCACGTCAGGCCCAAATCCAGGCCATACAGACCGTTAAGGTGCTTCTCTCCGATCAAGCAACCGTGCAAAACGTCGAAAGTAGCTTACAAGGAAAAACTGTGAACCTTGAGAGGTTCTTTAAAGAGGGTGCAGAGAGAGCCGTCAAAAATTCTCGCTTTTCGAAGACCTGTGGCGGGAAGACTATCACCCTGGTTTTTCACTACGAGGTTCGTGATGACCCTAACAAGTCGTCGCTCTTTGCTTTCGGGCCTCCGAATCACTTTTGGATACGGGCCGGACCGTTTTACGTAATGCCGGAAGTCACGGCCAAGTGAATTTGGGCGCCGCCCGCATCCTATAATGGATTCACCGCTCATGAAGAAGCTGTACTTGGTCGTAACCCTCGCCGCGTTTGCGCTGCTCCTCTCCGGTCAATCGAAAAAGCAGGCCAAAAACGACGGCAAGGCCCCGGCGCCCGAGTCCGAAGACAAAACCCGCATCACTCTGGATGTCTCGCGCGTCAACATGCTCTACACGGTGTCCGACAAAAAGGGCCGCTTCGTCACCGATCTCACCAAGGACGATTTCGAGGTTTTCGAAAACAAGAAGCCGCAAACCATCATCGAGTTCGCGGCCGAGACCGACCTGCCGCTGCGCCTGGCGATCCTGATCGACACCAGCAACAGCATTCGCGACCGGTTCCACTTCCAGCAGGAGGCCGCGACCGCGTTCATCGACGGCACTGTGCGGCCGGAGCACGACAAGGCCATGATTGTGAGCTTCGACACTTCGGCGGAACTGGTGGCGGATCTCACGGACAACATCGGCGACCTGGAGAAGGCCGTCGAGAACCTGCGCCCGGGCGGCGGAACGTCGCTCTATGACGCCATTTTTTTCGCCTGCCGTGACAAGCTGATGGAGGACCAGCCGCTGTACAAATTCCGCCGCGCCATGGTTATCCTGAGTGACGGCGAAGACAACCAGAGCCGCTACACGCGCGATCAGGCGCTCGAGATGGCGCAGAAGGCCGACGTCACCATTTACACCATCTCCACCAACATCACGCGCATCGAAACGCGATGGCGATAAGGTGCTGCGCTACTTCGCCGAAGAGACCGGCGGCCAGGCCTTTTTCCCGTTCAAGGTTTCCGATCTGGATCAATCGTTCGAAAACATCGCCAATGAGCTGCGGCATCAGTACAACATCTTCTATCGCCCCGAGCCGCTGAAAGTGGACGGACTGTACCATTCCGTGCAGATCCGCGTGAAAGGGCGTAAAGACCTGATCGTGCGCGCTCGCAAAGGATATTACGCCCCGAAGTTGTGACCGCCCTGCTGTTACAATGAAGTTTCTCCCCCGGCGACAGACATTCCTCTAAGGATCATCACGCATGGACGAAAAAGAACGCGCGCGCGCCCTGGGCTGCACCCTCGGCCAGATCGAGAAGCAGTTCGGCAAAGGCTCCATCGATGCGGCTGGGATCGAAAGAAGCGATGCGTGCCGGTGCCGGCGATTTCCATCGGGCTCCATCTCGGTCGATGCCGCGCTGGGCGTCGGCGGATTTCCGCGCGGGCGCATCTCCGAAATCTTCGGCCCGGAATCTTCCGGGCAAAACGACCGTCGCGCTGCAAGTGGTCGCCGAAGCGCAGAAGGTCGGCGGCATGGCCGCCTTCATCGACGTCGAGCACGCGCTCGATCCGGTCTACGCCCGCAAGCTGGGCGTGGATGTCGACAACCTGCTGGTCTCGCAGCCCGATTACGGCGAGCAGGCGCTGGAGATCACCAACGCGCTGATCACCTCCGGCTCGATCGACGTGCTGGTGGTCGATTCGGTGGCCGCGCTGGTTCCCAAAGCCGAGCTCGACGGCGAAATGGGCGATAGCTTCATGGGCGTGCAGGCGCGCCTGATGTCGCAGGCCATGCGCAAGCTCACCGGCATCGTTTCGAAATCGAATACCTGCCTGATCTTCATCAACCAGATTCGCGAAAAGATCGGCGTGATGTTCGGCAATCCGGAAACCACCACCGGCGGCCGCGCGCTGAAGTTCTATTCCTGCGTGCGCGCCGACATCCGCCGCATCGCCGCCATCAAGGACGGCGACATCGTGACCGGCAACCGGACCAAGATCAAGATCGTCAAGAACAAGGTGGCGCCGCCGTTCCGCGAAGCCGAGTTCGACATCATCTACGGCGAGGGCATCTCGCAAGGAAGGCGACCTGATCGACCTGGGCGTGGCGCAGAACATCGTCGAGAAGAGCGGCGCCTGGTACAGCTACAAGGGCGAGCGCATCGGCCAGGGCCGCGAAAACGCGCGCCAGTTTCTGAAGGACAATCCCGATATTCGCCAGCAGATCGACACGGAGCTGCGCAAAGCTCTGGGCCTGGTGCGCAAGGAACCGGATGCGGTTGCACCGCCGGTACCGGCTCCCATCGAAGCGTCCAAGCCCGCGGCGGCTGCTGGCGCCCGGTCACGCTAACACTCGCGTTCGGCGCCGAAGCAGTACCACAATCCAAAACAGAACCAGAGCGGCCACAAACGAAGCCAGCCGATGATGCCCCCATGGAAGTCGGTCCATCCGGTAACTGAGATGGCCAGTCCAAAGCCGCAGGCTCTCGATCAAGATCGCCCAAGCCTGACCCAGGAGCACCGCGATCGCGCTCGACACCACCGAGAGATATATCGTCATCGCGTTCGAATCGAAGCGGCGCGAGATCAGATAAACTGCGCCTGCATAAAATGCTCCGAACGAGAGCATCACAAGAAGATCTACGCCGGCTGGCCGGTCGGCCAGCGACTGCCGCACCTGCTCTTCGCTCACGCCGTGTCGAGCGGCAACTGTTTTAAACATTTCGTCAAGTTGTTGATCTCTAACCCGCCCGTACTCGGCCATACTTTCGAAATGCCCGGAATGAGGTCCACTGTGCGCATCGGCGTAACGAATGGCGCGATCCTCCGCGCCTTCCGCATCCTGCCGCAGCGAACGATGTTGCGAACAGCCTGCCAGCGCGAGGAGCGCTACGCCAAGCGCCGCTTTGCAGTAGTCGAAACACTTCTTCACTTCCGCGATGGTGTCCATGCCCGGCTTGCCGTATTCGTATTCGATCATGGCCGGGATCGGATACTTCTTCGTCTTCAAGACTTCGCAGCACGCCCTTGATATTGGTGTCGCCTTCGCCGAACGGCATGTTGGGGCCGTGATTCTTCTTGCGATCCTTGATGTGCAGCGTGATGATCTTCGCGTGGTGCTCTTCCAAGAAACTCACCGGATCGAAGCCGGCGGCGGTGAAATGCCCGATGTCGAGATTGATGCCGGTGTACTTCGACCGGCCGGCCAGCGCGCGCTTCCAGTCGTCCGGGCGTGGAAAACTCGTTCGGCTTCATGCTGTCGTGATTGTGATAGCCGACGTAGATCTTGTATTGCTGAGCGAACTTGTCGACGCGCGGCGAAATGTCAACGTTCGACGACGCCGTGATCCGCGTGACGCCCATGGCCTTGCGCCATCAGAAAGCCCTGCTCGATCTGCTCGTCGGTAAACTCGTCGCGAAAGCTGTAATTGAACGCGTACAGATCGATGCCCGCGTCATCGAACTTCTTGCGAATGCCGCGAATCTCGTCCATGGGCGGATTGGTGCGCCAGGCGGAGAGCTTCGCGCGATCCTTCGGCTCGATCTGGACTGTCCCACAGTTCGGCGTAACCGAGGCCGATTTCCTTCATGGCCGCGATGCAAGCATCGAGCGTAGGCAGGTGCGGAAGCTGTAAGTTTGAGCGCCGATCATGACGCCGTCGATCTTGGAATCGATGCTGGCAAAAGCGGGAACGGCGACGGCGCCCGCGGCGAGCTTTGCGAAATCCCGGCGAGTGATCATGGCGCCGATGATATCAATGCGGAGGCGCCAGGGACTCGGCGATGGCCTCGGCGATTTGCTTGCCGTGGAAGCGGCCGTTTTCGATGAAAATCTCGTTGGTGTGCATGCCGGCGACGATCACGCCCGCGAGATACATCCCCTGGCGGTCGCTTTCCAGAGTCTCCGGATTGGTGCGCGGCTTCTGCGATTGCGGATCGAGACGGATGCCGAGCGCTGCCAGGAATTCAGGTCGGGACGGTAGCCGGTCATGGCGAAGACGAAATCGTTTTCAGACGTTTCCTGCGCCCTCGGGAGTCTCGATCTCAACGTACTTGGGCTGAATCGCGAGCAGGCGCGAGTGGAAATATGCCTTGATCTCGCCGTTCTTGATGCGATTTTCGATGTTCGGCTTGATCCAGTATTTGACGTGGTTGGAGATGCCCGCGCCGCGATGCACCAGCGTGACGCGCGCGCCGGTCCAGCACAGCTCCAGCGCCGCGATGGCCGCCGAGTTCTTCGCGCCGACCACCAGCACGTCGTGGTTGTAGTAAGGATGCGGCTCCTTGTAATAGTGGATGACCTTGGCCAGATCTTCGCCGGGCACGTTCAGCATGTTCGGCACGTCGTAGTAGCCCGTGGCGAGGACGATCTTGCGCGCGCTGTATTCGGCCTTGCTGGTCGGTGACGTGAAAGGCGCCATCGTCGCCGTCGATCGCTAGCACGCGCTCATACTGGCGGATATCGAGCCGTAATGATCGGCGACGCGGCGATAATATTTGAGCGCTTCGGTGCGGCCGGGCTTTTCGTTCAGCGACGTCATCGGAATGTCGCCGATTTCGAGCAGCTCCGGCGTGGTGAAAAACACCATGTGCGTCGGGTAGTTGTAGAGCGAATTGACCACGCAGCCCTTGTCGATCAGGACCGCGTTCAGCGCCGCGCTGCTTCAGCTCGATGCCGCAGGCGAGGCCCGTGGGACCCGCGCCGACCATGACGACGTCGAACGTCGATTCCACCGTCTACAGCATCCCCTCGACGGTTGTATAGACGCGAGTCGAGCGCGCCCGGCAGCGCCGACGGATCTCTTGCCGCCGGCTTCGGCCATGTCCGGACGGCCGCCGCCTTTGCCGCCGACCGCCTGCGCGACCGCGCCCGCGAGCTTGCCGGCGTGCACTTTCGCCGTCAGGTCCTTGGTGACGCCGGAGACGATGGAGACGTTGGAATCCTGAGCCGAGCGCGAGAATCACCACCGCGCTCTTCCACTTGTTGCGCAGCGAATCGACCATGGTGCGAAGCTGCGCGCGGTCCATGCCGTCCACCTGCGCGGCCAGAACCTTCACGCCCTTGATTTCGCGCAGCCGCTTTCGATGCCGGCGACCTCCGCGCGCGCCAGCTTTTCCTTCAGCTGCTCGAGCTGTCGCGTTCCAGCGCGCGCTTTCTCTTCCGCCAGTTTTTCCTGCGCTCTGCCGCGCGCGGCAGCGGCCTCTTCCTGGAACTTGCTGCAGAACGCGCCTCGCCGGTGATCGCCTCGATGCGGCGCACGCCGGCCGAGATGCTGCCTTCATACATGATCGTCGCACAGCCCGATGTCGCCGGTGCGCTGCACGTGCGTGCCGCCGCAGAGTTCCTTGCTGAAGTCCGGGAATCGAGACGACGCGCACCTTGTCGCCATATTTTTCGCCGAACAGCGCCATGGCGCCGGTGTTGAGCGCCTGGTCGAGATCCATCACGTCGGTGTGGACCTCGATGTTCGTCAGGATCTCTTGGTTCATCAGCTTCTGACTTCGGCCAGCTCGTCGGGATCCATGGCGGTGTAATGCGTGAAGTCGAAGCGCAGGCGATGGGTTCCACCACGCTGCCGGCCTGCTTGACGTGCGGTCCGAGCACCGTGCGCAGCGCCGCGTGCAGCAGATGCGTGGCGGTGTGGTTGCGCATGGTGGACGCGCGGCGTGCGCCATCGACGCGGCCGATCAGCTCGTCGCCTTCGTGAATCGGGCGCGAGCAGTTCGACCGCATGCACGGTGGCGCCGGCGATTTTGCGCGTGTCCTGAACGATCGCGACCGTGTCGCCGGTGGCAGGCGAAACCAGAACGCCCGTGTCGCCCACCTGTCCGCCGGCTTCGGCGTAAAACGGCGTGCTGATTGAAGACCAGCTCGGTGCGGCCGTCGTGTTCGATCACGCGCGACAACTTTCACCGGCGATTCCAGCGTTTCGCGGCCGACGAAATCGGTGGGCGGAAGATCTTTGATAGACGGGCGCGATCTGCGCTTTTTCGCGCGCCCTTCCAACTGGCGCGGGCGCGCGCGCGCTGCTTCTCCATCTCGGCGTCGAAGCCTGCCGTGATCGATGCGTGAGGCCGCGCTCGCGCGCCATCTCTTCCTGCTCGTCGAGCGCCAGGCCGAAGGTGTCGTACAGCTTGAACGCGGCCGCGCCGGGCAGCACGCCGCCGGCCGCCGACTTCGCTTCATCGTGGAAGACCTTCTCGGCCACCTGGAACGTGGTCGCGTAGCGATGCTCTTCGTCCTTCACCACGCGCGCGACGCGCTGGATGCTCTCGATCATCTCCGGATAGCCGGGCTTCATCAGCTCGGCGACGAAGCCGGTCAGCTCGTATAAGATACGGCTCCTCGCGGCCGATCATGCGCGCATTGCGCATCGCGCGGCGCATGATTTTGCGCAGCACGTAGCCGCGGCCTTCGTTCGACGGCATCACGCCGTCGTGGATCAGAAACGCGGTGGCGCGGCGTGATCGGCATTGATGCGCAGCGCGACATCGGTGCGCGGGTCGTCGCCATAAGTGACTCCGAACAGCTCGCCGCGCGATGGATGATCGGGCTGCAGCAGATCGGTATCGTAATTCGAGAGCTTGCCCTGCAGCACGCGGCGATGCGCTCCAGGCCCATGCCGGTATCGATGGAAGGGCGCGGCAGCGGCGTCATGTCGCCGTCGGCCGACGCGATCGAACTGCATGAACACCAGGTTCCAGATCTCGACGAAGCGCTCGCCGGGATCGTCCGGAAACTCGCCGCGGACCGGCTTCGGGACCGAAGTCGTAGTAGATCTCCGAGCACGGGCCGCACGGGCCGGTCTCGCCCATCTGCCAGAAATTGTCCTTCTCATCCAGGCGGAAGATGCGGGACTTCGGCACGCCCGCCACTTCCTGCCACAGGCGCTCGGCTTCGTCGTCCTCGCGAAACACGGTGACGTAGAGCTTGTCCTTGGGAATGCGCGAAATCGCGCGTGAGCAGCTCCCAGGCGAAGGCGATGGCGTCCTTCTTGAAATAATCGCCGAAGGAAAAATTGCCCAGCATCTCGAAAAAGGTGTGATGGCGGCGCGTGTAGCCGACGTTGTCGAGATCGTTGTGCTTGCCGCCGGCGCGGACGCACTTCTGCGAGGAGGTGGCGCGCGTGTAGTCGCGCTTTTCCAGGCCCATGAAAACGTCCTTGAACTGGTTCATGCCGGCGTTGGTGAACAGCAGCGTGGGATCGTTGGCGGGCACCAGCGACGAGCTGCGAACCACGCGATGGCCGTTGGCCGCGAAGAAGTTCAGAAACGTCTCGCGGATCTCGTTCCCTGTCATGTATCTCTATTGTGACAGGTGCGGCGCGGGTTTCGCCGGAGTGTTGCGTGCCTCTTATGTCGGAGGCGGGGTGAGATGAATCAAAGATTCGAATTCGTCCTCGAAGGCATTCAACGCATCGAAAACTTCTTTGGAGCGTTGCCGGATGGCAAGGGAGCGTGCGACGCTTCTTAGCCGGGGAGCGGGCTTGTAGATTGCCGAATGCTCCACTTCCCAGAAAAGGCCGGTCAACATCGAGACGATCTGATATTCAGCTCGGACATGTTCGCTCACCTCAGAGTAGCCATGATATTTCAGGGCCAGAGCCTCGCCCTCGACTTGAACAGGGTCGGAAATCCAAGACGGAAAAATCCCCCGCAGAACTCGATCCACTTCAGGTATTCGTTTGCGAGGAAAGACGAGAATCCGAAGGCCAGCCAAATCCTTAAGGTTTACTAGGGTGTAAAGGTCAGGCTGGTCGTTGTGAAAGGTCGCTCCTTCCTGGCTACGTCGCCGCAAGGCATCAACCGCGCTCTCGCACTCTTTGATTCGGGAATTAACGATAAGCTGTTCGTACTTTTCCAGCGAGTTTGCGATTGGTAGCAGGTGGTAGTTAATCTGGGCCTCAAGGTGTCCGGCAACCCGCCGGATTTCAGGTAGCAGCTGGAAATACTCTTCTCGCAGCCGATCCTCAATGGTGCGCCCGGCCTCAGCCAAGCGCTCCCGCAATCTGGCGTTTCACGTACTCAGGAGGCTCCAAATTGAAATAGAATCGCCACTCCCTTGCATCAGTGTCTTCCTGGATGCTCTGCTCTAGTTCGGTATAGTCGTGATCTTCAATAAAGTCGACACTGAAGATTTTCTTCGCCGAGCGGTTGAAATAGACTTCCCGGTCGAAATTGTATATGTACCCCGCAGCGTCCAAAATGTGTTGCTTCGTTGCCAGGGTCGTCATACAAGGGATCTCCTATGAGCACATTGTAGCGCGAGGCCAGATGCGACCCTCTGCTCTAATCTCCGGTCGGAATAATCCCGGCGTTCTCCACCATGAGGATCACCGTGCGTTCGGCAGCTCGCGTGCGGTGCGTCACGCCCTTCGGCACCACAAAGCCCTGCCTGGGGCGCAGCGCAACCGTTTTGTCTTCCAGATCAATCAACAGCTCGCCTTCGACAACGAAGAAAAATTCATCGTCATTATCGTGCTTATGCCAATGATATTCGCCCTCCACCACGCCCAGCCGAACCACCGAGTCGTTCACCTGGCAAAGCGTCTGGTTGTACCATTTGTGCGTGCAGCCGTCAGCGAGGGCTCGGGTGTCCACCACTTCCAGAGGCTTGCAGATGATATCCAGGCGGGTTTCGTACGGATAGCTTTGGGTGCTCATGAAATGCCGCTACGCCTTGGACAGCACCGTGCCGTAGCCCTTGGCCTGGCCGCTCAAGCCCAGCAATCGGACACTGGCCCAGAGCGCGTGCGGCGTGCTGGATACCACTGGCCGTTTGCAGCGCGTCTCCAGCGGCACGATCAGATCCAGCGTCTTCAGCCCCCCGCAAGAGATCACCAGCGCTTCCGCTTTAGGCGCGCCTTCATAAACGTTCGCGCTGAAGTGAAATAGCTCGTCTGGGGTTACCGGGCCGCGGTCCTTGAAGCTCACGATGCCGAGCCCCTTCACCGATACCACTTGGAATCCCGATTCCTCAAGAAACACCTTCAGCCGATGGCTGACATCTTCGTCGTATGCCGTCGCCACCGCCACGCGGCGCGCATTGAGCGCCTTCAGCCCCTCGACGATGCCCGTGCTCATGGTTGTCGATGGCAGCCCAGTGGCCTTCGTCACGTTCACCTTCAGCTGATGCTCATACTCGGCGCCTTTGTAAAAGGTGAGCGAGGTCCCCATCACCGAGATTGCATTGGAGCCCTCTTTGGCGAGCTTTTCGGCGGCAGGCAAAATGCGGCCGAATACACGATCGTATTCTTCGGCGGTCATCTTCTGCAGGCCGACGCCTTCGGCCAGAAATCGAACGCCCGTCGGATAAAGCAGCTTGGCTTCCGGAGGAACCGGATAGTTGGCCGGCGGAAAGATCATGCCGAGCGTGGGAACAGCCTTGGCCTGGCAGCGCTGTGCCGAAGCGCCGCGCTGGCCGCGCCAGCCGAAGCAATCTGCAGAAACTGCCGTCGGGAACTTGTCATCACGTCACCTCTCCCAGCAAGTATAGTCCCGCGACTTGCCGCGTGGAAAGGTGTGACTGTGAGCAGCTTAGCCGCGTACGTCGATGCGGCTGCTGCGGAAGGAAATGCGAATGGTGCCCGCCACCCCGCGGCCGAAAGTCGTGGCCGGCCAGAATTCGGTGAACAACAGATTGTTCTCGATGCTGCGGCGCAGCGCATCGCTTTGCTGGCCGGGCGCGCTGACGATGGTGAAATTGACGATCTGGCCCTGATCGTCGAGCTGCAAATCCACCACCGCGTCTCCGTTATTAGCGAACGCGACCGGAGCCATGTACTTCAGCATGGGCTGCGTGCTTAGCATGGTAGGGACATCGCCGGACGGGCTCATCGCAAAGGTCGACTTGAACATCGGCAACACCAGCGTGCTGAACAGGAACACGGCCGAGCACAAGCCACCCACCGCGGGCAGCGCCAGCGGCCGCATCAGATTCCGCAGCGACAATTCCACCCGATCCCGCCAGCGGCTCCAGGGGCTGCTCAAGGACTCCATCCGCACCTTGGAAGCGACCACCCGCAGACGCGTGGTCAGGTCCGCCGGTGGCATGGGCGTGGGCAGCGCCCGCAGCTTCGCGCGCAAAGCGGAGTATCGCTCCGATTCGAGCGCACACTCGCGGCAGCCATTCAAGTGGCGCTTCAGCGAGCGCCGCTCCTCGGCCGACACAGCGTCGTCCAAATAAGCCGATACTCTTTGTTTTACGCTTCCGCACTCCATACTATTCCGTTAACGGCTGGGAAGACCAACGCATGCTCGGTCTCCAGTTCCAGCCGTCCCTCCAGAATCTTTCGTAATGCCTCGCGGCCGCGCATAATACGCGACTTCACGGTCCCGAGCGACACATCCAGAACCGTCGCGATGTCTTCGTAGCTCAAGTCTTCGATATCGCGCAGCACCACGGCGGCGCGAAACTTCGGATTCAGCTTCTCCAGCGCCTGCTCCACCAGCGCACGAGTCTCGTGATCCGCCGCCTGTTCAAAAGGCGAGCGGCCCGGGTCCGTCATGCCGCCGGCGTAGTTCGCCGTACCTTCCTCGGCAGCCGAGCGCCACCTCCTGCCGCTGATGCCGGCAGAACCAGCGCCGATGATTGTAAGCTTCGTTCACCGCGATCCGGTAAATCCAGGTCTTCAGGCTGCTGTTGCCGCGAAACGCACCGACGTTGCGAAATACCTTAAGAAAAACCTCCTGCACGATATCGGGCGCGTCGCTCGGATCGCTCATCAGCCGGCAGACCAGGCTGTAGACCGGCTGCTGGTAGCGCTGAATCAAAATTTCGTAGGCATCTTCGGAGCCCTGGCTCAGCGCAGTGACCAGTGCGTCTTCCTCCGCGTGGGAGAACAGGCACCCCTCAATATGTAGACCAACAGCAGTATCCGCCACAGTCGTCTACTCAAAGTCTAGCCTAAACGTCAGGCCTTGTTGTAGGAGTAGACTCCGGGGGCGGGAGGAAAGTTCCCAGATGCTCGGGGCCGAGCCCTATCTTATTGAAACAGCTGATCTCTTGATGCTCAACTGATCTCGATGCCTATGGAAAAGAGAGTGAGGCCCGCGCGTCTCCCCGCAAACTCAACGAGCGGCGTCCGGCGAAGAGTGCCTTCTCAGCAGTCGCGGGAAGAAACAAAGTTCGAGGCAGGCAGCCCGAAAGTCCTGAAGCCACAGCGTGATCGTTCTTGGCCTCCACTAAAAGCGCGTAGACTGCCTGCGTCGACTGTATACTACGGCGCGCGGCATCCACCAACAGCGCCCCGCCTAGGCCGCGTCCATGGACCTTTTGATCTACGGCCAGCCGTCCACTTCTGCACGGCAAGCACCGTAGGATAGCGCGGCAGGCGCTTGGCTTCTTCCGGCGGTAATTCAACCAACGGAATGCCCGCCGCGGCGATCGTGTAATAAGCAGCTACCGACGCGCTCACGGCATCGACGGCAACAAAACAATTCGCGATACGGCGGCGGATATCTTGAGTAGCTTGCGTGTGGAAATATCGATCCAGCGCTTCTTCTCCGCAGTGAAACGATCCACGGTCGTGTTCGGCGCCGAGCGGAGCGAGGCGGAAGGGAGAATCCTTCATCCCTCGCCAAACAGGTCGCGATGCCGTTTCACAGCCTTCTTCCAGGCCTTGTTCGGCGAGGATGAAGGATCGCTTCAGCAAACTGGCGTTGCCCTTCAATGAAGGCGAATGATTTCGGTTTCTCCTCGATGGCTCGGCAAGCAGCTTCGTCCGCCGCTCCACAAATCCGTGAGGGTACGGCCTTGAATTTCGGCAGCGCGCTTGAGTTTCATCATAGCCTCGATCGTCAGGTGAACTTCCAGTCGGGAACCCTTCAGAAAAGACTTTACGGCATCCTGCTCGGCCACGCGTCTTATCGTATCTCGAAATCCGGCGGTCCGCTTAACCTGCTTCCCGGTGGAATCTTCGGCCGTCACTTCCAGCTGATACGACCCCGCGGCAAGTTCATTGATTGGAAGCCTGGAAGCGGCCGGGATCGCATTCTTATCGCCGTCGCCTGGGCTGCTCTTGGGCAGATCCAGTTTCAGGAAACCGGAGTCCGACTTTGGCTCACCCGTCTTGCGGTCGAGGACGCGCACTCGCACCCGCGCGGATGCGGGATCGGCAGCATAAACCTCAAAATAAAAGAATCCGGCCTCGGATTTCGCAAATCGATTGGAGCCCGAAGGAACAACCTCCACATTTTCCGCAATCAGCGGCGTGCTGTCTTCGACCAGCGAACCAGCCAGCCCCAATTCGGCTGCGGCGTGGGTCTCCCGGCTCAGCGCCAGGCTGCTTAAGGCCAATTCTCCCGGCAACCGCGCGTCCACGGTCAGGGGCATTTCCAGCTTCCCGAAATTCTCGCTCCCGGAGCCGAACGCAATCGCGAAGTTGTAGCGGCCGGGTGCGATCTTGAACTGTTTCTCGTAATGCAAGGACTTCGCTCGGAGGCTCGCGATCTGGGCGTCGGAGTCGAAATCGAACTTCAATGCGTCGCTGAAGCGCGCTCCCACATTGCCATCCGGGGCGGTACGCGATCCCCAGGAAATTGAGCTCCGCGTGCAGCTTGCCCTTGCGCTTCTCGAATTTCAAAGCATCGGGCGGGATGTCCATCGCGAGGTACGCCCGCGCCACGTCTGGCGAAATGTAGAAGTATGAGAGCTCGATCGACGCCGCGATACTGCCCGATTGTGCACCAACCGCCCGGCGCTCCAAATCCTGCCCGGTCGAGGTACCGGCCAGAAGATCCTGCGGCTTGGTCGCGCAGTAATTCGTGCGAGCCCGGATCGCCGTGCCGCTCCGATCCACCTTCACGCGCAGCTTGTGGCAATCATCGCCTTTCGATCCCGAAGGCGACTCGGGAGGCGCATAGCTGATCGTGTAGTATTCGGCCTGTTCTTCGCCGATTCTTTGCAACCCTCGCTGCAACTCGGTGAAATTGGGAATTACGAATCCTCCCGTGCCGTTGGCCAATGCGAACAGGATTTGCTGGCTGCCGGTGGCCGGTTCCTGAGGATTCACTTCGGCATCGCGCGCGTCACCCTGAAGCTGGTCCAGCCCCCGCACCCGGATCCCTGGTACCGTGTTGGGACCTTCCGATGCGGAGCGAACGTCGTTCTTGTTTCCCATCTGCGAGGATAGCGGCCGCACATCCACCGGATAGACGGCGACATCGGACTTGTTGCAAGCTTCCAGCGCGGCCAACAATTCGGATTTTTGCATGGATGATTGTTGCAGCCCGCCGCTCATCAGAATGATGATCTTGCGGCCGGGAAGGACGCGCAGATTGGTGGCCAGGGTCACCAGCGCCCGTAGCGTGTTGAGCGCCGCCGAGTCCGCCGTGCCCGCCGTCAGGCCGGAGGAGATCGCGCGGGTCGCGCCCTCCTTCAGGCGGCCCGCGTCATCGGTAAAGTTCTGGTCGATCCGCAGCTCACCTCCATAGCTGACCACCGCCATCTTGCGATTCTCTTGAGCATTGGCATCGATGAAATCCGAGATGGTCTGCCGCGATTGCAGTTGATCGGTGGCGCTCATGCCGGCGAAGAACAGCACCAGATAGCGCGGCCGCGCATTGGACGATCCTTGCTCCAGAGAAACGCTCTGAATGGTCTGCTCTTTGTTGTCTTCCCAGAGGCGAAAATCCTTGGCTGTCAAACCGCGGACATATTCACCTTGTTTGTTGGTTACGATCGCGTCCACCAGCACCACGCGCGTCTCGGTCCGGATCACGGGCGTTGGCTGAGCGCACGCCGAAACGCCGGCCAGGCAGAGGAGCGCCGCGATCACGATGCCGCGTGGGTAGCGCTCCGTCATGGGATGTCCGCTTTCATGGGATATTTACGCCTTGATTGCGAGCTGCCATGGTGTGCCCTTGCGTATCCCGCACCACCATCCGCACCACGTAACGGCCGGGCGCCACGTGAAACGTCTCTTTAACCGTGATCCCGGAACTTTCTAACGCCGCCAGCGTCTGGTCGCGAAGATGCATCTGGATCACGCGCTGGATGCCGGACACGTAGTTTCCGTCCGGATCGAATAATCCCGCTACGATGGTCAGCGTGTCATTGTTTCGCGGCTCGTTTCGTTCTTCCGCTCTTTGGAACCGCAAAGCTCCAACCGCCAGGCGCCCTATCACGGTCAGTTCCGCTTTTTCCTCGCTGGGCTTGAAGAGCTCGGTCTGCACATCCAGCGGAATATCCTGGATCTCATCTCTAGAAAACACAGCCTCGCGGATGTCGTCTCGGGCCTGCTGGGCCGCGCCCACGGCATGATTCGGCGCCCAGTAGCCCCGGCGCACCTGAAGGGCCAGGTCGCGCGAATTCCTCACATTGACTTTCAAACTATGATAGCTGCCGTCAAACTTCAGGTTCGATGGCGAGAAGCCCAGCACATAAACGTATTCCGGCCGTGCCGCCAGCGTGTTGAGCCCTCCCTTCAGATCGTTGTCGTTGTGAAAGAACGTTCCTCCGGTGCCGTCGGCGATCTCCTCCAGCACATCGTCGGCCTGGGAAGCGGCGGAGATTTCAGTCTGCGTCAGAAACCCGCCGGCAGTAGAGAGATGTCCACGCTCGCTGGCGTCGCTTCCAGGCGGAGTGTAGAGCCCCCGCATGTCGATGGTGTTGACCGTCACGTTGGCGCGAATCGCGCGATCCAGCACATCGAATTCTTGGGAACGATGATCTGTGGTGAGTAAGAAGCCCGGTGAAACCAGCACCAGCGTCCGGCTTCCCGGCGTGGAGGTGAGTCTGCGGATCACGTCCTCTAACGCTCCCAGGGCGCTCGAAGTCTCATGATCCCCATAGGTCAGGGCCTGACGGACCGTGGTCCGCACTAAAGTGATCAATGGTTCCGGTGTCATGTCCGCTGCGCGCGGCGTGGAGGCACCTTGCGGCGGAGCCAGCGACATGTGCGAACACGCCTCGGCTTCCGCGACGACAGCCACCAGCGCCTGATCCGCTTGGCCGCTCAAAACCAGCTGTGCAATCTGGACGTCGCTGAAGAGCGCACCGCTGAGGTACAGCAGCTTATTCACCAGCAAATCCGCCATGTAATAGCTGACCGGCGGACAATCCTGTTGCGGGTCCGGCCCGCTGGTCCAGGGCTGAATGCTATTCACTGCTCTGTGAAGCTTGTCGCGGTCGCCGGTGAAATCAGCCTTGACCAGACCGCTGGTGGTGAAAATTGCTGCGCGGCTTCCGGGTTCGAGCGACTCTTCCAAATGGCGATTCATCGCTTGGCGCGTCTGAAGCAGGTCGCCACGCTGCAGATGCACATCATCCACCAGGTAGGCGATGTAGCGCTGGGGCAGGACGGAACCCGCGGGTGCCGTCCGTGAGGATGCGTTTTCCTGCGATCCGGGGCCGGAATTGGCCTGAACCAGCGAGCCTTCGGACTTCTCGATGGAAAACCTGGTGATTACCTGGAGCTTGCCCTTGTCAAAGAGCTCGAAGTCATCCTGGGTGAGGTTTCCGAGCGCATGGCCGGCACGATCGCGAACCACCACTGGAACAGACACCAGATTCACCCGGCTGCTGAAGACCACCGGCGAATCGTTGGTTGTGATTTCGGGTGCGTTTGAATTTCGCGGCGCTGGCTGCTGGCCGGAAGAGGGGACAATCGGGGCGAGGCAGAGTGCTAGCGCTGTGCCGAGAAAGGTTGCCCGGGGTCTCATTTTTTGTATTGGCTCCCCGCGCGAACCAGTATATCCGACAGCAAGCTCGCCTACCTCAGCTCCATCATCTTCGGGCGGATTCTTCCACATCGTGCGAAATGCTGGCAAAGAATGAAACGCCTCGCCGATTTGTCATATATAATAAGCGAACCCGCATCTGGGAACGAGACCCGAGATTTTAAGACTACGAAGGGCCGACGCAGTCAGTGCGGTTCGAAACGAGGAGGAACTATGTCGAATTTGAAGCGCGGAGCACGAAGTGCTCTGCACGCGGCCGCAGTTTGCAGCCTGCTCATCCTGGGCTTGAGCCAGGCCGCGGCGGCGAAAACGTTGTGCGTCAATCCGACCGCGGCGTCGGGCTGCTACGCCACGATCGGCGAGGCTGTGACCGCGGCCGGGGCCAACGACAGTATCAATATCGGACCTGGCGAGTATGCCGAGGATGTGGTGGTAACCAAACCGCTGTCGCTCATAGGCGCCGGGTCGGGTGCAACGATTATCAACGCGCGTGGCCTTGCGAACGGCGTCTACATTGACGGACTGGATCACCCAGGGCTGACGAACGTGCTGGTGACCGGCCTGACGATCATCAATGCGAACTACGAGGGAATTTTGGTGACCAACACCAACTACACCCTGATTTCGAACAACCACGTCGCCAATAACGACCAAAGTCTGAACTACTCCGCCGGCACCTGCGCAGGTCAACCTGCTTTTGAGACGGAGGAAGGCGAAGATTGCGGTGAGGGGATTCATTTGGTGGGCGTGGACCACACCACGCTAGCGAACAACGTGGTGGAACTGAATTCGGGTGGAATTCTCCTCAGCGACGAAACCGGGATGACGTTTGAGGTGAATATCACCGGCAACTCCGTGCACGACAACGCTCTGGACTGCGGCGTGACTCTGGCTTCCCACCCGCCGTCGCCACAGGCCTCTTCCCCAATGCCGTATGGGGTCTTCAACAACACCATTGCCGGCAACAATGTCTCTAACAACGGGCTTGTCGGAGCGGGCGCGGGCGTCGGGATCTTCGCGCCGGGGCCAGGGAATCTGAATTTTGGCAACCGAGTGATTGGAAACGTGATTCAGAATAACGGCCTTCCGGGTGTTACCGTTCACAATCATGCCGCTCCTCCCGGAGCGCCAGGCATAAACCTGAACGACCTGGTGATCGTCGGCAATTTGATCTCCGGCAACGGCGCGGATACCGAGGACGCCACCACGCCGGGAACTGCCGGTATCAATATCTACAGCGTGGGGCCGGCTTATGCCACCGAGATTCTGGAAAACACCATCACGAATGAAGCGGTGGACGTAGTGATGAACAATCCCGGTGGAATGCAACTCCACCTCAATAATCTGCTTGGCGGCGGGGTGGGCGTGGCTAATCTAGGCAAGGGTTCGCTGAACGCAACCATGAACTATTTCGGCTGCGCCGGCGGTCCAGGGACCGCAGGATGTTCCACGGTGAGTGGCTCGGGAGTGGTTTCCTCGCCATCGTCAAGCGCAGCAGTGCCTTCAGCGACGTTGCCCAAGGTACGTCCGTAAAGCCGCGGATCGGAAGGCCTACTTCAGCTCCATCATCATCGCGCTTCCCGTTCCATGCGCCAGCAGTTCGGTGTGAGTGCGGTCGCGCTTGTTGAAGCGAATGTCGAAAGCCTTGTACTGATTCAGCTTCTTGGCGCCATCGGGTGTGGTGGAAGTGAGGGCCATGTCTTCGAGATAAACCACCACCACATCCTTGTCGTGAAAATGCATGGGCGTCGGCTCGCCCGGATTCCAGCGGTAGGACCAAACGATCACGCGATTGTTCTCCAGCAACTTCTTCACGTGCGGGCGCGGGAAGGCCGGCGGATAGCCGGTTTTATTTTCGATCGGCGCAACGGGGTGGTCTTTGAGCTCAATGATTAACCATCGGTCGCCGCTGTGCCCTTTTTTATTGCGCTCGCTACCTTTTGCGCTAAAGATGGCGGTCCCGGCGTTGTGGCCCGTCAACCGCATAAACACAGCATCGCGATCGGGCGCGGCGGGATTCGTCTGGCCTTTGGTCCACGTGACATCCCACACCGTGACCCGCTCATTATCGATCGCCGGCTTGTGACCCTGGCAGAAAGCCGCTGCGAGCGCACATCGCCCCAAGCACTATGGATCTCAGCACCTGTATATTATCCTCCAGCGGCGGCCGCTTCAGCCGATGACTTCCTTATAATACGCTTCATATTTCGGAATAATCATGGAGCTTGCAAACCGCTCCACCGCTGTGCGCCGCGCGGCTTCGGCCATTTTCCGGTGCAGCGTCCTCGTTCGTCAGCAGCTCGATCACGCGCCGCGATTGCGCGGCGATGTCGCCCACCGGTTCCAGGAATCCATCCACGCCATGCGTCACCAACTCGGGCAATCCGCCGACGCGCGTGGCCACCGGCGGAACACCGCACGCCATCGCCTCCAGCGCGCCCAGCCCGAACGACTCCATTTCGCTCGGCATCAGCAGCGCGTGCATGCGCGGAAACAGACGCTCTACGTGATCCTGCTTGCCCAGGAAGGTCACCTGCCGTTCAATACCCAAGTTCGCGCGCCAGCCGATGCGCCTCCGGCCGGTCCGGCCCGTCGCCCACCATGTACAAATGCGCGGGCGTTTCCTTGAGCACCTCCGCCAGGATTCGGACGCAATCCGTGACGCGCTTCACCGGCCGGAAATTGGAAATATGCATCAAGCGCTTTTCGCCATTCGGCCGGTTTTCAATCGGGCGGTAAATCTCAGTGTTCACGAAATTGTAGATCACGCGAATCTCGTTCTTCACGCCGAACACTTCATAAGTGTCGCGGCGCACGTCCTGGCTGACGCTGGTGATTCCGTCCGATTTCTCGATGGAGAACTTGGTGATGGGGAAATAGGAGCGGTCCATGCCGACGATGGTGATGTCGGTGCCATGCAGCGTGGTGATGAAAGGAAGGCGCCGCCGCGTGGCCACCATCTGCTGGGCCAGCATGGCGGCGGTGGAATGCGGAATCGCATAGTGGACGTGCAGCAAATCGAGATCGTAATCTTCGGCCACTTCCGCCATGCGCGAGGCGAGCGCCAGGCAGTAGGGCGGATATTGAAACAGCGGATAGGTGGACACTTCCACTTCGTGATAGTAGATGCGCGGCGTGCCGGGGTCCAGCCGGATGGGATTGGAGTAGGTAATGAAATGCACGTCGTGGCCGCGGTTGGCCAGCTCCAGGCCGAGTTCGGTCGCGACGATGCCGCTGCCGCCGTAGGTGGGATAGCAGGTGATTCCGATTCGCATGTCAGTTGGTGGCGCTTAATTGCCCCAAACCAATTTGACCATGGATGTTCTGATCGGGATTTGCCACGTCGCCGCCGCCGAACCAGACCGTAACGCGATCGCCATTTACGATCAGTGTCGGATCGCAGATCACTTTCGAATCCCACGCTTCACTCCCCGCGATCACCGTGGGAAGCTTCTCCCAGCGCACGCCATCGCGCGACCGCGCCAGGCCCAGCCGGCGTATTTCGTGACGGTCGCGCCCGGTGTACAGCATCCAGTAGTATCCGCGCGCGGCCCACACTGCCGGCTCGCCCAGTCCATTCGCGTCGAATGAGCCGTACTCGCCGAGTTCCAGAATCGGATTGCCGCGCAGCTTGGTACCAACGTCACGCCATCGCGTGACATCGCGACGCCCAGCCGCTGCCGCCGCGCGCGATCCTGGCCCAGATAAAACATGTAGTAGTTCTCGCCGGCGCGAATCACATAGGGATCGGCCACGCCGCGCTCATCCCAGCTTCGTACGGCCCAACGGGAAGCACCGGAAGTCCGTTGCGCTGCCATTGATGGCCATTGCGAGAACGCGCGAGTCCGATCTCCACCGGATTGCCGGCCTGGTAATAATACAGAATGCCGCTCTCGTCGGCGATCGCCGAACCATTCGCTGCAATCGCGCCGCCTTCCCAACTGCCGGGGTCGGGCGACAGGATCTTGCCCTCTTTGCGCCAGGTAATGCCATCGGCCGACACCGCCAGCCCGGTGTGCCATGTCTTGCCGTCGTAACCGGAGAAGAAATTGTAGTAAGCGTCGCCCTGCCGGATGACGGAGGGATTCAGAACATCCACCGAGTCCCACTCGCCTGCGGCGCCGCGCGAGATCACCGGCTCAGCGCGCGCCTGCCATCGCCAGGTAACGGATGGTCCGCCGGGCTGTTCGGGCAACGTAAAATCCCGATACTTGCCGCACCCGCCCAGCAGACCAATCCCCAACAAGCCAACGCAGAGGAGCGCAGCGCCTCACGTCGCCAGCCGGATCTTCAGTCCCGCTCCCTGCCCGGGCTTGGAGTCCAGCACCATGTCGCCGCCCAGCGTGCGGACGCGGCGCTTGATGCTCATCGGCCCCAGCCGCAGCAGCTCCAGCTCGTCCAATGTGTATCGCCCGCTGAACGGAAAGCCATTGCCGTTGTCTTCCACCAGGATCTCGAGCACCGTGTCGGATTTCGCGATGCTCACCGCCACGCGCGACGCCGAGGAATGCTTCTGGACGTTGTAGAGCGCTTCGCGAACGATCTGCAACAGCTCGAGCGAGATCTCAGGTTCGGACGGTTCCAGAAACTCCGCGCTCACGAATGTCGCCGGAATGCCGCTGTCCTTCTGGAATTGCTCCACCACGCGGCGCAGCGTCGCGTTCAGGCTGCCCTCCACGTCCACCGGCCGCATGCTGCGCACGAAGGCCCGCAGTTCGTTGACCTGCGACTTGCACAGGTCCTGCAGCTGCACCAGCTCTTCCATGGCCGCCGTCAGATCGCGGCTCATCAGTTTGCGGATGATCTCCAGGCGCATCTGGAAACTGATGAAGCTTTGCAGGGGGCCATCGTGAAAATCGGCGGCGATGCGCTGGCGCTCGGATTCGCGCGCTTTTTCGGCGTCGTAACGGTAGAGCACGGTCTGGCGCGAGCTGCTGGAAAGCCGCTCTTCCAAATATTCGCGCTGGATGGCGAGCACGCTGCCCAGAATTCCGGCCGCGATGAAGGCCGGACGCAGCATCTCGGCCGAATGCAGCGTGGGGACCGCGTACAGCAGCGCGATGGCCGCCACCGCCACCACCACGGTCTTCCACCAGGGATGCAGCATCACCGCAACCAGCAACACATAGGCGTAGAACACCGAGCTGATCCAGTACCCGTAGGTTGCGCCGCTGATGGCCGCGACGAAAAAGAAGACGAAGTCGACGATCAGCGCAATGCGTGGGATACCCGGATTCCTCCAGGCTCGCGCCAGAACAGCGCGACACAGGCGTAAATGATGTAGACCGCGAACAGGATGGCGGTGTCGGTCCAGACGAAGCTGGAAGAGATGAGCTCGGTTGCCATGCAGCTCATCGCCAGCAGGATGCGAACGAGACTGAGCAGCCGCCGCCAGGAAGTCGGAAGCATTGGGCTAGAGAACTCCGCTCAAACTGGATGCGCGCGTTACTGCGCCACATACAACCGTACACGATTGCTCTGCTGCCCTTCCGCTTCCAGATACAGCTCAGTGGCGCCCGTATTGGTGATCCTGCGGGATCTGGACCTCGATCAGATAAAACCCAATATATCCCGGCGCCAGCGAGGCTTGCGTCACCTGCACGGGCGATCCGTCCAGATAAGCATGCACCGCCGCGGCCACCCGCGGCGGGTCCTTCAACGGCGCCGCCAAGCCGGTCGGCCAATCCGGCGTTACTTGCCCGAAGCCGGTGGCCAGCACCTGAATCCGCGCACCGGCGCGCGCCGGTTTGCTGGCGTCCAGCAATACACCGCTGGCTGCATCCATGATGAGCGGCGTCCCTTCGGGGTCCACAAAAATCGCCGGGGAAACGCTTCTGCAGCGGAACTTGGAACGTCAGCGCCCCAGCGGCCGCCTCCAGCGACAACGACAAGCGTATTTCCTTTCGCCGAAAACGGCACTTGAATCTGGGAGGCGGTGGCGGACGCATCCAGCACCGGAGCCACCACATCATCATCGCTTTTGGCCGATTCTACGCGCGCTCCCAGAACGCTCAGCAGCGCGCCCGGCGCGGCCGGCTTGGAGCTGTAGTCCGCCGCGCTCACTACCCGGGCATCGCGCAACCGGTGCGGAGCGATCGCCGTATACACCCCATAACCATCCAGCGCAGCATAGATCTGGTTGCCGCCCGCGTCTAGCTTTACGTCAGTGGCCGCGGCCGCGGGCAGGCTGCCGCTCAGCAGGGTCCAATTCGTGGGCCGGCCCGCCGATCCAAGATCGGTGGCCGTGAAAAATATTCCCGCGTCCGTGGCGACATAGATCGCGCCGCTAGCCCGATCCGCCGCCACGCCGTGAGCCGCGGCTGCGTCGGGAAGATTGGCGGTCATATCGTCCCAGAATCCGCCGCCGTTCATGGTCCGAAGCACGTACACAGGTTTGACCGAGTTGGGCGCCGCGGTGTTACGCGCGCTCAAACCCGCAATAGCCACGCGAGGATCGCTCGGGTCCACCCAGATCGCCTCCACTTTGCCCAACTCGCCCAGCCTGGATGCCGCTCCCCAGCTCGCGCCCGCGTCCGCCGACACGAGCAGCCGCCCTTCCGAGTCACCCGCATAGATGTAATCTTCCGCGGTTGCAATCGCGGTTACCGGTCGCTTCAACACTCGCGATAGCGCGGCCTTCAGGTTCTGGTCGCGCTGCACTTCCGTGGAGTCTACCGGCTTCCACGCCGTCTTCTCGCCCGGCGCCCACTCGATCTCGGCGGCGCTGTTTGCCACTGACAATCGCACGCCGCGCGTACCGCTCGGCAGCCCTACCAGATGCCCGGCCGGCAAGTTGGGCAGGAAATCGTTCAGCCCGGTCCAGGAGAGCCCGCCATCCAGCGACCGCCAGACTCCGGTAGCCGACGCCACCGTTACTTCGTCCGGATCATTGGGCGATGCCGCCGCCGAAGAAAGGCCCAACCCCAAAATGCATGCGCCTTTGTAACTTGTTAAATTGACCCAGGAGGCCCCGCCGTCGTCGGACCGGTAGGCATTCAGCCCAACTCCATACAGCCGTCCCCCCGTCCCGCCGCTCGCCAGCTTAAAGTTAACCTCGGGAGCGGTGGATATCGATGGTTCAACCTGCGCGGGCGGGCTTATTTTGGGATCGGTGACTAATCGCCATTGCTCGAAATCGCGGGTTTCAAAGATGCGTCCGGAAGCCGTCTTGGCGTATAAATTGGATCCGTCCGCGGAATACCAAACCCGATCCACGGCGCCCGTGGCCAGCGATGGCAGGGCCAGGTCCAAGGCCGAATTTCCGACGTGCCGCCAGCCTATACCGGTCTGCGCCCCCGCGCTCTGCGTCCAAGCGCGCCACGGCAACGCCAGCAACCCTGCGGCTAATACTACTTGTACTGTGGTCCTCCGACACATGGATCGAGTCTTATTGTATCCCTTCAGCCGGTTCCCTTCCCTGGAACAACATGAATCTATACAGGTTCGTAACAAAAAACCCGATAGGATACCGTCTTGCTAAGCACTTTTGATGGTAGACTGTGATCTTAGCAATGAGCCACATAGTACTTAAGTGTGGAATCGGCCAGGGCTATCGTTAACTTTATGAGGCTGAGTGGCATCCACGGGTTGGTTTGCGGGCTGCTTGTAATCGCCGCCCCGCAGATCTGCTCTGCCCAACTGTTCCCCGTATCGCCCGAGGCTGCGGCTAAAGTGCTCACGATGTCGGGGCAAGTTTCGGTCCTTCGGGATTCCAATTCCGAGCCGTGGGCGCTGAACGTCGGCGACCTGGTCCAAGCCCAGCAAGTGATCGTCACCGGGCCGGACGGCTATGCCAAGTTTCAAACGTCGGATGGGAGTACGTTTGAGGTTTATCCCAGCTCCAACGTCACTTTCCGCAAGAATCCCGGCAGTCTTCGGGATCTTCTCGACCTCTTTGTGGGCCGCATCAAAATCCATATTCAACGTTTGGGGGGCGAGCCGAATCCGAACCGCATCATGACTCCCACCGCCATCATCTCCGTGCGTGGCACCATCTTCGACGTCAGCGTAAACGACGATGACGAGACCACAATCGTTTCAGTGGAAGAAGGATCGGTGGAAGTCCGGCACGCGCTGAAACCCGGCGGCGGCAAGATCGTGAATGAAGGCGAGACGCTGCACGTATACCGGGATGAGCCGCTGGCGAAGAGCGTCATCGACAAGAACGAGTTGTTCCACCGCATCATGCGCGGCCTGGGCGATGCTGCGTATCGGCTCGCGATCAGTCCTCCGGGACATGGCATCCCCATTCCAGGTGGCGGTGGCCCAGTTCCACCGATCAGCACTCAGCCCAAGCCCCCGGCACCGCCGACCACGCCGCCTCCTCCAGGCTAAAACGGCAAATCAGCCGCGGAACAACACGGATTCACACGGATAAAACAAATCCAACGTCTTGTTGTCTATCCGCGTTAATCCGTGTCCATCCGTGGCCATTCTTGGCGGTCATTTAGATCCACTTCCTGCGCAGCAGCCACACTTTGATGGCCTGCGTAAGGATCACATAGCCAAACAGCGTCAGCAGCAGGATCGGCCAGTACAATCTTGGCAAATGTGCCAATCCCAGCGAAGTGGCCAGCGGAGAATAGGGCAGCCACGCTCCGAAGGCCATGATGGATAACGTTGTCAGCGTCAGCTGCCAACTGGCGCGGCTCTGAATGAACGGAATCTTATTGGTCCGAATCACGTGGATAATCAGCGTCTGCGTCATCAGCGACTCGACGAACCAGCCGGTCTGAAATAACGATGCGCGCGCGGGGTCCCAACAGTGGAAGACCCAAAGCATCACAAAGAAGGTGCTGTAGTCGAAGATCGAGCTGATAGGGCCGATGAACACAATGAAGCGTGTAATCTCAGCGATGTTCCAGGGCCTGGGCTTGGCCACCAGTTCTTCGTCCACGGCGTCGGTAGGGATGGGCACTTGCGAAAAATCGTACAGCAGGTTGTTGGTCAGCACCTGGATCGGGGCCATCGGAATGTAAGGGAGGAAAGCGCTCGCTCCCAGCACGCTGAACATGTTTCCGAAGTTGGAGCTGGCGCCCATCCGGATATATTTGATGATGTTCGCGAACACCTTGCGGCCTTCGATGACGCCGCCCTCCAGCACCATGAGGTCCCTCTCCAGCAGGATCAGATCCGCCGATTCCTTGGCGATGTCGGTGGCCGTGTCCACCGAGATGCCGATATCCGCCGCCCGCAAAGCCGGAGCGTCATTGATTCCGTCGCCCAGGAATCCGACGACATGTCCCTTGCCGCGGAGGACCTGGATGACGCGCTGCTTGTGGGCGGGCGAGAGACGCGCAAACAGCGTGGCCTTCTCCGCCGCGTCCGATAACTCGGCGTCGGACATTTTCTCTATGTCGCCGCCCAGGAGCATCGGGTCGGCTGAGAGCCCGACATCTTTGCAAACCTTGCGGCTGATCAGCTGATTATCCCCAGTAAGGATTTTTACCGCGACGCCGTGATTGTGAAGCGCTTGGATGGCGCGTCCCGCGGTCGCCTTGGGCGGATCGAGAAACGCGACGTATCCTTTGAGCACCAGTTCGCACTCGTCGTCCTTCAAGCAAGACTGCTTCCCCGCCAAGTGCTTGGTTGCGACGGCCAGAACCCGAAAGCCGTCGTTGCTGAGGCTTTCGTACTCATCTTTCAGCTCGACGATCAGATCGGGATCCATCGGCGACACCTGCCCATCCAGCTCGAAGTGCGAGCAACGGTGGAAAACTTCTTCGGGAGCTCCCTTGGTAAGCAGAATCGCCTTGCCGTCGGGATCTTCTACCATCACGGACATCATGCGCCGTGTGAAGTCGAAGGGAATCTCGTCCAGCTTTTTATACTTCTCGACCAGAGCTTGCCCGTGGAAGTCCGAGCTTTCGAGAATCGCCCGGTCGAGCAGATTCTTGAGACCGGTCTGGAAGTGGCTGATCAGATAGCCGTCCAGAAGCACCTCTTCGGTTTCCACTCCGGCCACGTTGCAATGCCGCTGAAGTACGACGCGATCCTCGGTAAGCGTGCCTGTCTTATCGGTGCACAAGACATCCATGCCGCCGAAATTCTGAATAGCATTCAGCCGCTTGACGATCACCTTTTTGCGGCTCATGGCGAGCGCGCCTTTGGACAGGCAGACCGAGACGATCATGGGCAACATCTCCGGCGTGAGACCCACGGCCACGGCCAGCGCGAAGAAAAATGCGCTCCTCCAATCTTGCTTGGTGAACCCATTGATGAAGAACACCAGGGGAACCATGACGGCCATCAGCCGGATCATGAGCCAGGTAAAACGGCTGAGCCCTTGATCGAAGCTGGTGGGCGGCCGCGTTTCGGTGATGGATCCGGCCATGCTGCCGAGATATGTGTTCACTCCCGTGGTGACCACCACAGCGGTAGCGGTGCCACTTTCGACGCTGGTCCCCATGAAGCAGATGTTTTTGAGCTCGGTAGGTGAACTTAAGTCCTTGCTATCAGGATCATGAAACTTTTCCACCGGGAACGACTCGCCGGTCAGGCTTCCCTGCACTACGAAAAGATCCTTGGAAGAAAGCACCCGCGCATCGCCAGGAATCATGTCGCCCGCCGACAGCTTGATGATGTCCCCCGGCACCAGGTCCCGCAGCGGCATCTCCCGCTCGGCGCCATCCCGAAGCACGGTGGCGGTGACATGGATCATCGCCTTGAGCTTGGCGGCAGCCGCATCCGCGCGCTCCTCCTGCAGAAAACGCAGCGTGACGCTGAGTAATACCATGGCCGCCATCACGGTTCCGGCGCGCGCATCGCCCGTGACGAAAGAAATAGCTGAGAGCGTTCCCAGCAGAATTACCAACGGGTTGCGCAGAATGATCAGCAGGCGGATCAACCAACTTTGCCGATGTTCTTGCGATACCTCATTCGGCCCGGCGATGCGCGCGCGTTCTTCAGCCTCAGCTTGTGTCAGCCCCGCCGCTGTGGTCCGCAAGGATTCTAGGAGCTCTGCCCCATCCTTCCGCGCGGCATCCAGGACAGCGGGGGAGACACGAATGTTCTCGTGCTTGTTCTTGAGGTGAATGGGCGGCTCGGCCGTCAACGTTCCCCACCGTCTCGTTGCGCCGACGGCCACTTCCAATTACGGATTTCGGGTTTGTCCTGCCCCTCGGTATCGGCGTAGTTGATGCTCTCGATGATCTGCCCCTTCAGCCACTCCTTGAGGTGCGCGCCGGCCGCCTGCAGTTTCGGGACACGATCGATCACGTCGATCGCCAGGTTGTAGCGGTCCACCTGGTTGCAGATGGCAAGTTCCAAAGGCGTGTTGATGTTGCCCTTTTCCTTGTAGCCGCGCACATGAATGTTGGCGTGGTTCGTTCGGCGATAAGTGAACTTGTGGATCAGCCAGGGATAGCCATGAAAGTTGAAGATCACGGGCTTGTCCTTGGTGAACAGGGAATCGAAGTCGCGTTCGGAGAGGCCATGCGGATGTTCGGTGTCCGGCTGCAGCCGATAAAGGTCCACCACGTTGACGAAGCGGATCTTCAAATCCGGAACGTTCTGCCGCAGAATGGCGACGGCTGCCAGCGCCTCCTGCGTCATGATATCGCCCGCGCTCACCACCACCACATCCGGTTCTCCCCCGGCGTCGTTGCTGGCCCACTCCCAGATTCCGATGCCCTTGGTGCAATGGATGATCGCGGCATCCATATCCAGATAAACCAGGTGCGGCTGCTTGTCGGCGACGATGACGTTGACGTAGTCCTCGCTGCGCAGACAGTGATCCGCCACGCTGAGCAGGCAGTTGGCGTCGGGCGGAAGATAGATGCGCGTGATTGCGGCGCTCTTATTGCTGACGACATCCAGGAAGCCGGGATCCTGGTGCGTGAAACCGTTATGATCCTGCCGCCACACCAGCGAGGAGATCAGAAGATTGAGCGAAGCAATGGGAACCCGCCAATTGAGTTCCAGCTTGGACTTTTCCAGCCACTTGGCGTGCTGGTTGTACATCGAGTCGATGATGTGAACGAAGGCCTCGTACGTGTTGAAAAGCCCGTGGCGGCCAGTCAGAACATAGCCTTCCAGCCAGCCCTCCAGCGTGTGTTCGCTCAGCATCTCCATCACGCGGCCGTCCGGAGCGATGTCGGTGCCGTCGGCATCCTCCGGTTTGATTTCCGCCATCCAGGTCTTCCAGCTCGCTTCGTAGATATCCTGCAAGCGATTGGATGCGTTCTCGTCCGGGCTGAAGACGCGAAAGTTGGTCATGTTGCGGCGCATGACATCGCGCAGAAACTTCCCGAGCGTTTCGGTGGGTGAGATCTCTGTCGTGCCTGGCTGGTGGACCGGGATCGCGTAATCGCGAAAATCCGGAAGCAGCAGCGGCTTCCGCAGCTTGCCGCCGTTGGCGTGCGGGTTGGCGCTCATGCGCCGTTCTCCGGATGGCGGAAGCTCTTTCAGTTCGGGAATCAACGCGCCTTGTTTATCGAAGAGTTCCTGCGGCCGATAGCTGCGCATCCACTCCTCGACGATCCGCAGATGCTCGGGATTGGTTTTCACGTCACCCACTGGAACCTGGTGGGCTCGCCAGAAGCCTTCCACTCTGTGGCCGTCCACTTGCTTCGGCCCGGTCCATCCTTTGGGCGTGCGCAGGATGATCATCGGCCAGCGGGGGCGCTCCGGCATGCCCGTGCGCCGCGCCTCTTGCTGGATGGATCGAATGCGCTGGATGCAAGCTTCCAGCGTGGCGGCCATTTGCTGATGCATCAACTCGGGATCGTCGCCTTCCACTACATGCGGCGTCCAGCCATAGCCTTTGAACAGATCCTCGAGTTCTTCGGGCGTGATGCGGGCCAGCAACGTGGGATTGGCGATCTTGTAGCCGTTCAGATGCAGGATCGGCAGGACTGCGCCGTCGCGGATCGGATTCAGGAATTTATTGGAATGCCATGAAGTAGCCAGTGGGCCGGTCTCCGCCTCGCCATCTCCGACCACGACGCTCACTATCAAATCGGGATTGTCGAACGCAGCGCCAAACGCATGCGACACGCTGTAGCCCAATTCGCCACCTTCGTGAATGGAGCCTGGAACTTCTGGTGTGCAATGGCTGCCGAGCTGTCCGGGAAACGAAAAAGCGCGGAAGAGCTTGAGCAGACCCGCCTCGTCCTGGCTCTTCTCCGGATAGACTTCCGAATACGTCCCTTCCAGATAGCAGTTGGAGAGTACGGCGGGCGCGCCGTGTCCGGGTCCCGAGAGGTAGATCATGTCGAGATCGTATTTGCGGATGAGGCGGTTGAGATGCACCCAGGTGAAAGTCTGTCCCGGATCGGAGCCCCAGTGTCCGAGCAGCCGATTCTTGAAATGTTCGGGGCGCAGCGGTTCCTTGAGCAGGGGATTGTCGCGAAGATAAATCATTCCCGCGCACAGATAATTGCAGGCTCGCCAATAGGCGTCCATCTTGCGAAGTTCTTCCGCGGACAGTGCGGGGCCCTCAATTGCCGATTGCAATTCATTCAGATGAGTGGATGCCATGAAATGTAACTTCCTCCTCTCTCGTTGGACGGTTCAGGATGGCACATGGATGTGTCCGGTCTATGACAAAATCCGAGGAGCTTACGGTTACGCCGGGCGCCTCCACTGCACTCCTTCCAATCTACTCTGGGTTGGGTAATGAAGCTGAGTGGCGGAGTGATGTAGATTCCGCCATCATCCCGTCGATCGATAGAAAGTCTCCTTCGCTCAGGGTCTTGGAACCAGGAACACCAGGCGCGACGCAAAAAACTCCAGGAATCGCGAGTGTCGAAGCCGGCCGTACATAGATAGAACGCAGCAGTGGAGGCGCCCGAATCGATTGGCCTGTCCGATTCTTCTCCCCAGCACACCGCGTACGTTCAGCATGTCCCGCAAAAATTGAACGCGCTCGGGATGAATGTGGGTGTACGTCGGGATGGTCGGCTCGTACGAGTCGATCTGGGCGGAGCAGTCCAGGTTGGTCTCGCCGGGCGCCTCGATCACGGCCGTTTTCGTTACAAAGCTTCCCCGATCTGTTCATTTTCAGAGCAAACGGTGGTCCATGCTACAGATTGAATACAAAACGTCCCAAGAACGAGATCGCATTGTTCGGGGCCGCTAATTGCTGCGTCAAAACCCTCAGCTCGGTCCTGGCGCGAGGGACATGGGGCTATTATCAACACTTTGCGGCGGCACATCAGTTGCACGTTCGTTGAGTACCGTGCAAATACGCATCCATGGGCGCGGAGGACAAGGCGTGGTTTCAGCCGCCGAAATGCTCTCCATCGCCGCTTTCCTTGAAGGGCGCTACGCCCAGGCATTCCCGAGTTTCGGCTCCGAGCGGATGGGAGCGCCTGTCATGGCGTTCTGCCGCATATCGGACCAACCCATCCGGCTGCGGGAGCCTGTAGCGCAGCCGGATGCGCTCATTATTCAAGATCCCACGCTGCTGCATCAGAGCGGCCTCTTCGACGGGCTGCAACCCGATGGATATGTGTTGATCAATTCGTCGCGCAATTTGGACGAACTGGGCATTGGCTTCGTTCTTGAAAAATTGCCGGCGGGTCATGCCGTGGCGGCGCCGGCCACCGAATTGGCGCTTCGTTACGTAGGCCGGCCGCTACCCAACAGCACGCTGCTGGGCGCTTTTGCGGCGATGACGGGAGCACTGCGGATTGAATCGGTGCTGGCGGCGATTCGGCAGAAATTCGCGGGCAAAATCGGCGAAGCCAATGACGCCGCCGCGCGAGCCGCATACGAATTGATTTCGCACAGCGAGTCACGGGAGAGGGTCCATGTGGAAGCAAATTGAAGGCTCGCGCGCTGTGGCGGAAACCGTCGCCCTGTGCCGTCCGCAAGTGATCTGCGCCTATCCCATCACGCCGCAGACGCACATTGTGGAGGGGCTGGGTGAGATGGTGAAGTCGGGCGCGCTGGCGGGCTGCGAATTCCTGAACGTGGAATCGGAATTCGGAGCGCTTTCGGTGGCCATTGGCGCTTCGGCCGCTGGCGCGCGCACCTATACGGCCACCGCCAGCCAGGGACTGCTGTTTATGGCGGAAGCCGTGTATAACGCCGCCGGACTGGGACTTCCCATCGTAATGACCATCGGCAATCGCGCCATCGGCGCGCCTATCAACATCTGGAACGACCATTCCGATTCCATGTCGATGCGCGATTCCGGCTGGATTCAACTGCACGCCGAAAACAACCAGGAAGCGGCCGACCTGCATATCCAGGCCTTCCGTTTGGCCGAGGAGCTTTCCTGCCCGGTGATGGTCTGCATGGACGGTTTTATACTCACGCACGCCTACGATCGCATCGACGTTCCGATGCAGGAGCAGGTGGATGCGTGGCTGCCGCCGTTCGAGCCCAGACAGATGCTGGATCCAGCGGCGCCGGTGTCCATTGGAGCCATGGTGGGCCCCGAGGCGTTCACCGAAGTACGGTATCTGGCGCATCACAAGCAACTGCAGGCGCTCGACCGCATACCGGAGATCAGCGGCGAGTTCTTCGAAACGTTCGGCCGCGAATCGGGCGGACTCCTGCGGCCCTATCGCATCGAGGGCGCGGAGACCATTGTGGTGGCTTTGGGCTCGGTGAATGGGACCATCCAGGAAGCTGTGGACGAGCTGCGCGCTGACAACGTCGCGATCGGCTCCGTCAGCATTTGTTCGTTCCGGCCGTTTCCTCTGGAAGCGGTGGGAAGAGCACTCAGCGACGCCAAGCGCGTGGTTGTGATCGATAAATCCCTGGCGCCTGGTTTGGGCGGGATGCTGGCCACCGACGTACAGATGGCGGTGTCAGCGCGGCGGCAGCGTATTTATACTGTCATCGCCGGGCTGGGCGGGCGAGCGATCACGAAAGCTTCGCTGCTGAAACTGTTTCGCCGCGCCAAAGCGGACGCGCTCGAAAATGTGACGTTCCTGGATCTCAACTGGGACGTTGTCAACCGGCAATTGTCGCGTGAGCTTGCGACGCGGCGATCGGGACCCACGGCCGAGAACATCTTGAAGGATCTCGGGACATCACTCTTGACATCCAGGGTCATTTAGGAGCAACGATGCCGTTTCATCAGATCAAGTTTTATCAGACTGGAACATTTACCGTCGGCAATCGGTTGCTGGAAGAATCCGACCGTGCGGTGCAAGCGGATGTGAAGCGTTCGAACGCTCTGAATAGCGGCCATCGGGCCTGCCAGGGATGCGGCGAGGCCCTGGGAGCTCGCTATGCAGTGGACGCCGCGATGCGCGCGTCGGGCGGCAACCTGGTGGCCGTCAATGCCACCGGATGCCTGGAGGTTTTTCGACGCCCTATCCCGAGACGTCCTGGCAGATGCCCTGGATGCATTCGCTGTTCGGCAATGCGGCGGCAGTGGCGGCGGGCGTTGCGGCGGCCATGAAAGCCCAGGGGCGCGCGAGCGTGCGGGTGATTGCGCAGGGCGGCGACGGCGGAACGGCCGATATCGGCATGGGCTGCCTTTCCGGCATGTTCGAACGCAACGACGACGTGTTGTACATCTGTTATGACAACGAAGCCTACATGAACACCGGAGTGCAGCGCTCGGGCACCACGCCCGCCGCGGCGCGCACTGCTACCACGCCTTCAGTGGGCGCGAAACCTGGCAATGTTTTCGGGCAAGGCAAGAGCGTCCCGCTGATCGCGATGGCGCATGGGATTCCTTACGTCGCAACTGCGTCGGTGGCCAATCTGCACGATCTGGAATACAAAGTGGAGAAGGCGATGCCTATTCGCGGCGCACGCTACATCCACATTCACGTCCCCTGTCCGTTGGGCTGGGGATCGGAGCCGCACGACACTATCCAGGTTGCGCGCATGGCGGTGGAAAGCGGACTGTTCCCGCTGTTTGAGGCGGAGTTTGGAGAAGTCACCGAACGCTCGTTGATCCGGCGGCGGCAACCAGTGGAGGAATATTTGAAACTGCAGAAGCGCTTTGCGCATTTGTTTCGCCCGCAGCGCGACGAGGAGCGCATTCAGGCGATTCAGGCCATCGCGGACCGGAATATCCGGCGCTTCGGGTTGCAGAACGGAGTGGCGCGTCATGAATAAGCCTTTCGCCATTACGCTGGACGTTGGCTCCAGCCTCGCCAACCACACCGGGTCCTGGCGAACGGAGCGGCCAGTCTACATGGACCGCCTGCCGCCCTGCAATCGGGCCTGCCCGGCCGGCGAAAACATCCAAGCCTGGCTCTATCAAGCCGAAGCAGGCGACTATTTTGAGGCCTGGAAAGCGCTGGTGGAGAACAATCCCCTGCCCGCCATCATGGGCCGCGCCTGCTATCATCCGTGCGAGCCGGCTTGCAATCGCGGGCAACTCGATCAGCCGGTAAATATCCACGCCGTGGAGCGCTTCCTGGGCGACGAAGCTATCCGCCGCGGCTGGCAATTCGATGCGGCGCCGCAATCGACGGGCAAGCATGTCCTGGTGGTTGGCTCCGGCCCTTCGGGCCTTTCCGCCGCTTATCATTTGTCGCGCCTGGGCCATAAGGTGACCATTTACGAAGCCGGCCCCGCCGCCGGCGGCATGATGCGTTTCGGCATTCCGAAATATCGCCTGCCGCGCGAAATCCTGAACGCGGAGATCGCGCGGATCGTCAACCTGGGCGTAACGATACGCCTCAATACGCGGGTGGATGATCTTGCAGGTGTGCTCGATGGCAAGGAATTCGATGCCGTATTTCTGGCTGTCGGCGCGCACGTTTCCAAACGCGCCTACATTCCCGCCGGCGATGCGAGCAAGATCCTGGATGCGCTGGGCGTGCTGCGGAGCGTGGACGGCGGGCAACCGCCGGAGCTGGGGCGGCGCGTGCTGGTATACGGCGGCGGCAACACCGCGCTCGATGTCGCGCGCACCGCCAGGCGGCTGGGCGCCGAAACCCTGATCGTCTATCGCCGCACGCGCGAGAAGATGCCGGCGCACGATTTTGAAGTCCAGGAAGCCATTGATGAAGGGATTCAGTTCCGCTGGCTCTCCACCATCAAAGAAGCCGGCGAATCCAGCTTCAAGGTGGAGAAGATGCGCCTGGATGAAAAAGGATTCCCGCAGCCGACCGGGGAATTCGAAACCATCGAAGCGGATTCCTTAGTGCTGGCGTTGGGCCAGGATGTGGATTTGAGTTTCATCGAGCGCGTGCCGGGCCTGGAAATCGTCAACGGCGTGGTGAAGGTGGACGCGCAGATGATGACCGGCCACGCGGGCGTATTCGCGGGCGGCGACATGGTGCCGGACGAGCGGACGGTGACGGTGGCGGTAGGGCATGGCAAAAAGGCCGCGCGCAACATCGATGCGTGGCTGCGCGGCGCGGCGTATCAGCAACCCGCCAAGCACGAACTGGCCGGGTTCGACAAACTGAATCCCTGGTACTATTCCGACGCACCGTTGACCGTGCAGCCGGTGCTGGATGCGGTCCGGCGCGAGACCACGTTCGAGGAAGTAGTGAGCGGCCTGGATGAGACCAACGCGCTGTTTGAAGCGCGCCGCTGCCTGTCCTGCGGCAACTGCTTCGAGTGCGATAACTGCTATGGCGTGTGCCCCGATAATGCCGTGGTCAAGCTGGGGCCGGGGAACAGATTCCGTTTCAACTATGACTATTGCAAGGGCTGCGGGATGTGCGTGGAAGAATGCCCATGCGGGGCCATCGAAATGGTGGCGGAAACGATTTGAGATTCATTGAATGCATAATGAACCTCGCGCCGGATCTCGCCTGCCCCAGGCTTCAATTGTCCGAATGACCATGCGCCATTGAAGAAACGAATACATCACAAAATGCAGTAACTCCTCGCTAACTCCCGCAGGGCCAGACGCTAATTGAGCCCCACGCGGCGGACCAGATCCCGAAAGCGAGGGTCGGCGCGGATTGGGTCGAAGTAGGGATGTACTTTGAGGAATTGCAGAATATTCGACTGCTCCTGGTAGGCCTGCTCCAGCCAGGTGAACGCCTGGTCGTTTTCGCCGAGTCCCAAATAGGCGTTCACAAAGGCGCCCGCCGGAACGTAACCCACGCTTTCTGCGTTTTTGCAGTTCCGCGAGGAGCCGCAGAGCATCCTTGCGGCGGCCGGCGTGCGCATACGCCCGAATCAGCACGCCGGTTGCGGCAGGGCTGCCACTCGAAACCGAGATCGCTTTCTCCAGAACCGGGATTGCGTCGGCGGGTTGATTGTTGGCGGCCAGCGCGAATCCAAGGTAACATAAGCGCACTTGCGTCGTCCGGTTGCACCGCCAGTGCGCTGCGCAACTCGCGGATGGCCTCATCGTAGCGATGGGACTGAAACAGAATCCACGCGATGCTGGAGCCGGAGACAGCCAGCGGGTCGAGTTCGCGGCCACGCTCTGCCCAGGCGACGGCCTCATCGGTACGTCCCTGGCATAACAGCCACGAGGCAAGTCCGCGATGCGCATCCGCGTCGTTGGGACTCAATTCCAGGGCGCGCCGGTATTCAGCCTCGGCCTCGGCCCAGTGCCACTGTTCCTGCTGCACGGTGGCCAGCAGGACGTGGGCTTCCGCAAGGTCCGGGTCGAGTTCCAGTGCTTTTCGGACTGCTCTGATTACTTTCGGACGCGTCTGGCCGGGAGGAGCACCGACAAAAACCGTGCCGAGGTCGCTCAAAGCGTTTGCCAGGCCGACGTAAGCCGGCGCAAAGGTCGGGTCCATTTGGATCGCATGTTCTAAATAAACGATGCTTTCCTCCACATCGGCCCGGCTGTTGCTCTTGTCGAAAGCAAACTGGCCTTTCAGATAGCTCTCGTAAACTTCAGGCGCGACGGAACGCGCCGCGGTAAGCCTCTGGTGTTCCTCCCCGGTGACCGTGACCTCGACCTTTTCAGCAATCGATTGCGCCAGTTCGCTCTGGACATTGAGCACGTCCCGCAGCTCGCGATCGTAGGTTTCCGACCAGAAGTGCTCGTCGGTGGCGCCGCGAATCAACTGGGCCGTGACGCGAATCCGATTGCCCTCCCGCATCACGGATCCTTCCACAATGACATCCGCGCCCAGCATTTTGGCGATCTCCGGCACCGAGAGCTGCGGATTTTTGAAGCGCATCACCGAAGTGCGGGAAATAACCCGCAGGCCGTGCATGCTGGACGAGGCGTCCGATGAGCGCTTCGGTCATCCCGTCGGCAAGATATTCCTGGGTTGGATCGCCGGAAAGGTTCTTCAAGGGCAGGACCGCCAAAGACCCGATTTTGGGGTGCGCTGGATTCCCTGTGCGGCTTCGGGACAGGACGTAAGCGGCAGCCAGAAGGCCGAGCACACGCAACCCCTGCCAGATGCGATCCAGAAGCGCGCGCACGGCGTGCGCCGTCCACTTGCGATCGAGCCCAGGCACCTGTACGAGCGCCTCGGGCTGGTGCTCTTGCTCCCTCTCGTCCGGTTCCTCGGCCAAATTTTGCCGGCGGCTTCGCAACCATGCATCCAGCTCGGGACCCGAGGCATACACCGAACCACGCTTATCGTGAACGTGGCGATGGACCGGCATCCCCTCCCGCTTCTCCCAGCGCTGGACGGTGGTGACATCGCGGTCGAGATAGGCCGCGATTTCCTTCCACGAATCCAGCCGGTTTTCGGGCGGTTTCTCGGGATGGCGGCTGGTCTGGCGAGAATTCCCCCATCTCGTTCTCCTGAATCAACCCAGGCTGTATCGGAATCGGTCCACCCGATTGTAACGCCCGTCCCAAGGTAACTGCAAAAGACGGCATTTGACGGCACGTGGGGGTTCCGCGCATTGCCGTTTGACGCTGGCGGCTGAACAGATCGATTCTGTACCTGCGTTTTCAGCGTCAGATCGAACGATGCGCAGGATTGATTTTCTCGACTGGCCGACTCTCGACGACGCCAGACGCGATTCTCAAATTTGGAGGTTCCTAGGTGAAGAGCAATACGATGATGAGCACTACTATCTGGAGGGCGGTCCGCGTTACGGCGGTCCTGTTGCCGGCTTTAGCTACCGCCGTACTGGCCCAAACTTCCCTGCCCTCGCAATTCAGCGGGGTGATCCACGACTATACTCCCTCGTCGACCGCCCCAATGGGTCCTTGGGAAATTCGCGGCCCCTGGATTTTGACGGTGAACGCGGACGGCGGCGCCGCCTTTTCGGCAACCCTGACGATGGAGCTGTCCGACTATACGCGAACTTCTTCGAATATCGATAGTACGTCAGGCTCCAGCGGTCGAATGCAGCACACGCATCACATCGCGATCGCGGATGGGACAATCGCGCAAATTACCGGCGGTTTTGAATTGAGTGGCCCGGTGACTATCACGAAAGATGGCAGCCCGGCACCCCTGGCCTCCTCTACGTTATTGGTCGACATCACCGGAGGAACCAGCGTGGAATATTCGAACATCACGTTGAAGTTCGAGGGTGGGGCACCGGTTCATTTTGGGTCGCAGGCGATCCACGGAGTGGTGGCCAGCCCGATAGCGCCGGGGCCAGGCGCCGGGCCGACGCCGGGCACCACCAGCGCCGTGGTAACTCCGCTCAACTTGACCACAAGCCAGACCTCGGTGGTGTTGGACGCCAGCGGATCGACCAGCGCGTCGGGAAAATTGCAGTATCTGTTCGTGGTGGTAGCGGGCGGGAAACAAGCGGCGCTGTTGCAGTCGCCAAGCAATCCCAAAGCGACGGTCGATTTTGTCAATGGCGCCGGATTATATCTGGTGCAGCTGGTGATCACCGACGCTAGCGGCAACACTTCGAAGAGCGCCGTGATTATGTTGAATTATCAGCCGGCAAGTTAATAGCCCGAATTTCGGACCCCTCGGAGACCTGTCTAATCGGCGCGGTCCGCCCGCGCCGTCGGAAAAAGCAACTTAGCCACGGATGGACACGGATTAACCCGGATAAGAAAACCCATCCCGCGAATCGGTTGGATGTAGAATAAAAAGCCGGAATGACATTCAATCGGCTAGTTGCGGTTGCGGTAGCGGGAATCGGTGTGTTCGGATTCTTGCTCGCCGCGCAAAGCAGTCAGACATTCAAGGCGGGCCTTTCTGCTTTGCCGGCCGACGCCAGGACACGCGCCGCTCTGGCAGGTTCGGGCTCGGCGTCCGCGGTGCTCACCGGCAGCAAGCTGGTGGTTACCGGTTCCTTCGAAGGGTTGCTGGCTCCGGCTACGATGGCCGATCTGCATAGCGCCGTGGCGGCCGGTGTGAGAGGCCCCGCCATTGGCGACCTCACCATTTCCAAATCCACCAGCGGAACCATTTCCGGATCGTTCGAACTCACTCCCCAACAATTGACCAGCCTGCACAAAGGCGGGCTGTATGTCCAGATTTATAGCGAGAAAGCCCCCGACGGCGTGCTGTGGGGCTGGCTTTTGAGATAGGAGACAGCATTCATGCTCAGCGAGAAATTTGTGGTGGCGATGACGGCGATTGCCGCCTGCGGCGCGCTTGCGTTGACCGGCCAGCCGTCAGGAGGGGCAGGCCCATACACCGCCGCTCAAGCCGCCGCCGGGCGCGCCACCTATCAGGCTAACTGCGCCGGGTGCCATGCAGCCGATCTCAGCGGTCTCAACAGCGCATCGCCATTAGCGGGCGGGCTCTTCATGAGCAGTTGGGGCGACCGCACGCCGAGCGACCTGATTTCGTTTCTCGAAGGCGCGATGCCTCCCAGCAAATCCGGGCGGCCTGGGCGAGCAGGCGTATGTCAACGTCACCGCATTCATCCTCGACTTCAACGGCGCGCATCGCCGGAAACCAGCCGCTGACGGCCGCGAGCAAGGTCGCGATCCGTTCGGTGGCCAGCGGACAGGCGAGCGCAGTCCGCCGGGCGCAGGCCGCGCCGGGCGAACCTCTGGGCGGCCGGGCCGAAGCGCCGGTTCCGCGCGACGCCGCGCGGCCTGGTGGTGCCCGGGTGAAGTGAAAAACTTCACGCCGGTCACCGACGCCATGCTGCGCAATCCCGATCCCAGCGACTGGCTGATGATCCGGCACGATTATCACGCCACCAATTACAGCACGCTGAATCAGATCACCGCGCAGAACGTGCAAGGATCTGCAACTCCAGTGGGTGTGGGCCATGAATGAAGGCACCAACCAGGCCGCGCCCATGGTGCACAACGGCGTGATGTACATCAACAATCCCGGCAACATCGTGCAGGCGCTGGACGCGCGCACCGGCGATCTGATCTGGGAGAACCGCATCGGCCCGACGGCCACCGGCAGCTCGCAGCGCGGCCTGGCGATCTACGACGACAAGGTCTACGTCACCACCAGCGACGCGCACATCTATGCGCTCGACGCGCGCACCGGCAAGAATGTCTGGGACACGGTGATCGGCGATCGCAGCGAGAGCAACTACAGCACCAGCAGCGGCCCGATCATCATCAAGGGCAAGGTGGTGCAAGGCCTGGGCGGCTGCGCGAAATATCAGGAAGAAAAGTGCTTCATCAGCGCCTACGACGCGGAGACCGGCAAGCTGGTCTGGAAGTTTCACACCATCGCGCAAGAACGGCGAGCCGGGCGGCGACACGCTGGGGCAAGCTGCCGAATCTGTTCCGCGCGGGCGGCGAAACCTGGATCACCGGCAGCTACGATCCCGATCTCAATCTGACTTATTGGGGCGTCGCGCAGGCCAAGCCGTGGATGCGCGCCAGCCGCGCAATCGGGCAACGGCGCGACGCTGTTTGCCAACTCCACGGTGGCGCTGAATGCCGATACCGGCAAACTGGCCTGGTATTATTCGCACGCTCCCGGCGAATCGCTGGATCTGGATGAAGTGTTCGAGCGCGTGCTGGTGGACGACGGCGGCCAGAAGCTGGTCTTCAGCGCCGGCAAGGCGGGCATCTTGTGGAAGCTCGACCGCACAACCGGCAAATATCTCGGGCACAAAGAAACGGTGTTCCAGAACATCTACGATTCGTTCGATCCGAAGACCGGCGAGCCGCATTATCGCAACGATATCGTCGAGAATCAGGTCGGCGACTGGGTGCAGAGCTGCCCGACTTCGGAAGGCGGCCACAACTGGCACGCCATGAGCTATGACCCGCCGATCAACCAGCTGATCATTCCCGTGGCGCAGAGCTGCCAGGAGATGAAGGCGCAGAAGATCGATCTGGTGGCGGGCGGCGGCAGCGCGGGCGGAGCGAAGCCGGCGCTTCTTTGAGTCGCCGGGATCGAACGGCAACGTCGGCAAGCTGGCCGCTTACGACGTCAGGACGCTGAAGGAAATGTGGAAGATCGAGCAGCGCTCTCCGTTCATGACCGCCGTGCTATCGACCGCCGGCGGAATCGCTTTCGTGGGCGACATGGACCGCGTCTTCCGCGCCATCGACGTGAAGACCGGCAAGGTGCTGTGGGAGACGCGCCTGGGGACGTCGGTGCAGGGCTTCCCGCTGACCTTCAGCATTGGCGGGCAGGCAGTACATCGCGGTGACCAGCGGATTGGGCGGCGGCAGCCCGCGCATGGTGCCGACGGTGCTCGCTCCGGATGTTCATTATCCGTCGTACGGGAACGCGCTGTACGTGTTCGCGCTGCCGGAGAAGAAGTAGCGCGTGGGCTGGAATGATGTCCGCGCGAACAGAAGATTCCGGAAAACCCGTAGCGCACAATTCCCGAAGTTCCTCAACGGATACGCGGCGGAAGCCCCGGATAAGTATGGGGGATATTCCTGCTTGTGTTTGCCACGGCCCAAGGTCAAGAATCATTTCGCACCGCGCGGGACGCTCGGGTCAACCACCATCGACTCACGCTATTATAGTGGAGATGAAACCCGGGCTCCCGTCTATCGACGTTCCGGGCTCGACAGCCGTTCCAAAAGATGGACAATCTCTCCCGTGTTGTGACCGCCGTTCCCAAGGCCGAGATCGACCGACGCGAGAAGGAATGGCAGAAGCAGCATGGCAAGAAGCGGGAGCAAACGCGCGAAGGGTTAGCAGCCAATGCGACAGAGGGCGGAAGTTCGGCGGAAGGATTATTGTTGATTTCCGCCGGTGTGATTTGGCTATTCTTGGTCGCCATCTGGCTACCTCCACTCTGGATAGTCGCCATCTGGATTGGGATTAAGATGGGCCTGCCTAACGCTTATTACGGGAGTTGGTTAGTGTGGGTTGACGTTGCGATAGCGTTAACTGCAATGGGGTATGGCGGCTATCTGCTTTTTCGCTTCCGCCATGCCATTTCAAGATGAAGGCGCCACTGGGCGCGACTCACTGGGATTGGATTTGTCTTAGTAGTTATTGCCAGAAAAAGGGCCCGGTCCTGATCGCGCATTGCCAACTCCTTGGGCACCTGAGTTCTACACGCTACAGGCGGGGTCTGCGCCCTTCAAACCTACTCTTTCGCGGTGAATCCTTGGAGCGGCGACGCTTGGGATCTTATCGCGTGTACGCGGATTTCTTCGCCACAGCTCCAAAGGGAGCAGGGAGCCATTCGGAAACGCTTTCGATTTTCTGCTGGGACACGTGGAAATCCCTGCGCAACAAGTCTCCGGGGAATTGTTCCGCGGAGGCACCATGAACTGGCGGCTACTGCGCAGCTTTCAACCGCGGCGGTTCTACTGCGTGGGCACCTTTTCGTCGGGATTCGTGCCGATGAAAAGCTTCTTGCCGTCGGGGAATGTGAGATCGCGGCCGTTGGCGCGGTTGGCGCCGTCCTTGGCCTGGTAGCCTTCCACCACGATTTCGGTTCCTGGTTCCAGCGAGTGTTTGGTGAAGCCGCGCCGCAACAGCGAATTGGGGCTGCCGCCTTCAATCATCCAACTGGTGACGGTGCCGTCCGGATTCTTAACATCCATGTGAATCCAGGAGTGCGGATTGATCCACTCCATCTTCGTCACTTTGCCTTCGAGCTTCACCGGTTTGGAGGCGTCGAATTCAGCCGCAAACGAGTGGTGTGCCCAAACAGGGAGAGCGGCCGCCGCCAATAGCAGACAAGCGCCGAGGTATTTCGTCATTTCGCCCCTTGCTCCTTCAGTTCTTCCGCCTTCTTCTGCTCTTCGGCCCGCGCGCCACTCAGGTTGTTCGCCATTCCGTAGTTACCTTCGTGGCAGGCATATTCAAAAATCGGGCCCTTGATTTTGGTCATGGGAATCTCGGCGCTCCAGGAATGTGTCCAGGTGGAAGGATCGTCCACGGTAAATTGATAGAGCACGGTGTCCGCGTCCACGCGGCGGAAGCGCTCGACGACGTGCAGATTCTCGCTGGAGCCGCGAAACGCCGTTCTGTCGGTGAAATTCGTGGTATCCACCACCAGGGTGTCGCCCTCCCAATGGCCGCGCGAATCGCCCATCCATTGCCGGATAGTAGACGGAAGGTGCGGGCTGCCGTCGGTGGGAATGATACGGACATCGTGAATCATTTCCTGCAAAATGGCGACGTAGCCGTTGCCTTGCACGATCTGCAGGTTGCTGTTGTAGCCCACCGGCATCATCGGCGGCCCTTCGTTCGGCCACAAAATGCAGCGCTCGCCCAGGGTGCGATTCTCGGGGCCATCGAACTCATGCCCCTTGTTCTTGGCGGCGCGTTCGGCATTCCGCTCGCGAGCTTCGGGCGTCATGGGAGGAATCCGGCCGTCGGGCGGGTCGAAAACCAGCGAGGTGCGAACGTCGGCCGCAACCTTGTTTTGGCTCTTCTCCAAGCCGAACTGGGCCATGTTGTAGTGCACGTCGGCATAAGTTCCCTTGCCGGTTGGTTCCGGTATGGCTAACTGCTTTTTGGCGTAAGCCGCCGCCTCTTCGGGTGTAAAGAACGCCTTGTTGCCCAGATCCTTGGGGCGCTCCAAGGGAGTAACGGTTGCGGTGGTGAAGTAGCCCTGGAGATCGGGATGGCCGTCGGCTGTCCGCAGCGCGGAACCCGCAGTGGCCGTGCCAGCCGCGGTCTTGGCAGCCAGAGCCAGGCTTTGGGCCGAAGCCCCAGACGCTCCCGCGTAGATGAAGCTGAGTACACTCAGGGTGATTTGCAGGCGATGGGCCATAGTAGTCCCTCCTCTTTGCCGCCGCTTCTGATCGTATATTTTGGCGCTGCCGGTGTCAATGATGCTCCGGGGATTGTGCGGGGACGGCTAGCGCCTTTCCAACAATTTCTACAGCGTCGAATAACGTGCCTTAGCTCTGGCATTGGTCCAGAATGACGCCGCCAATTTCAGAGCGCGGGCGGCGTCCTCGGCCCGAAACGGTTTGGCAAGCAGGTCGTGCCCTCCGCAGCGGATCAATTCTTGCCACAGGTAATCATCCGCCACCCGGGAAGCCAAGATGACGCAGGAACGCTGCGGCAACGAGGAGAAAGCCTGCACAGTCGTCCGCCATTCCGCGTTTGGCCAGTCGCGGTCGTAAAGGATCACGGGAGCTCTTAGCCGATGCACGGCGTCCCAGGCCTGCTCTCGCGATTCAGCGAAGTGCAGTTCCAATGGCTCGCGCGCCGAGATGCTGGTCAGAACCTCCCGATCCTGATGATTGACCACCAGAGCGACAATCGGGGTGCGAAGGACTGGCGGTCCGCCGCCGTCGTCCGAATCGCGCCGGGGCGTATCCGCTAAGTAGGAATGCAGCGCGCGCCACAGGGCGAGCATGGGAAGACCTCCACCAGTAAGCGGGCCAGCAGAGTGCTCAACACAGTTCACGAGTCGCTTCGCTGTCCGCGGCCGTCATCCAACCTTTGCCGGTAGGCGCCGATCCAAGTTTCAAAGGAAGACGAACCGGACGTGCCACTGTCCTCCTTGCGGCCAACGGATTGTTTCTTGCTCCGCAGCAGAATTCTTAGCCATCTCATTAGAATTTTCATTCTTGGCTCCGCCGGTTGAGGCCTGCATCAGTTCCACCTTATTCCCGTTTTGATGGCTCCTTCCATACCGGCGGCGTGGTAATTCTACGCGCGCGTGATGGGTAGCGGATTGCGGCCGGGGATTCGCGCGGCAACTATCCGCGGCGGAATGTCACATTGCCTGCTTCGAAATAGTCCAAGAATTAGAGGGAATGCTTATGAAAAGTTACGTGAGAAGGTTAGCGCCCATGCTGGCGGGCTTCTGCTTCGCGGCGGCAGGCGCATTATCCTTAAATGCCCAGATTACTAATGCGATCAAAGCGCATGTGAACCACAGTTTCGTAATCGGCGATAAGACCTTGCCGCCAGGCGAGTATACTTTCCGGGTCGTGAAGAATTCGGATCTTTCGGTGATGATCGCTCGGCGCAACAATGGCAAGCCGGCCGTGGAGTTTGGTATACGTCAGGCTATCGACAATCACCGGCCGCGGCATTCAGAGCTCGTTTTCCGAAGGTACGGAAATACCGAGTTTCTAAGCAAGGTGTTCGAGGGAGGATCGAAAAACGGCGTGGCAGTTACTGAACCCAGCAAGGAAGAAGCGCGACTGGTGAAGGAGGGTCAGCACCCGATTGAGCATAACGAAGAGCAAGAGTAGTTAGCTGGGCCAACCTCTACCTAAAGAATGGTCATTAAATTACCGGACGACGGGTATGTTCACGTTGGCCGTTAGAACGTAGACTGTAACTGACTGAATTCCTCAACTGCGACGAGCGGGCCAAGTCCGAATGAATTGCGCTCGTCGCTCCTTTCCATTTTTTAGTGATTGGAATCGAGCATGCGTTTGGCCTAACGGTTCACTATATGCGGGGCCGGGCGTGCACCACGTTGGAGTGTCAGGGTGACTGTGGCGCTCGCCCGGCTTGTACGGGGATTCTATGTCAACTATAGCGGCCACCTGTAACCATAGATATCGCGTCCGTCTGGTATTTTTCGTTGGCGGGGTCCGGTAGCCCCCATGTTTCAAGCGGTTTCATGCGCCGATGCTATTCCGGCGCGAAATGCGACCTGGCCGCAAACCAGCAATCCGGTGGTATTCAACCAGTTTCCAGAAACATGCAAATCGCTTAAAGGCCGCCATTCAAAGGAGCTGGCAGTTTGGCTGGGCGCGTGCCCCTGGATTGTTGGCTGGTGAAAACGTGAAGCACCGAAGTAACTTTGGCGTGCGTCCCTCTCATTAGCGCAGGAGGCAGAAACAATGAAGTTTAGAACCACAATCCTCCGCCAGGCACTCAGCATATTTTGCGTAGCTTTATTGATGGTATTTTCAGGTGGCGCACCTTTGGCCGCTCAGCAGTCCGCACCACCGCCCGCAGCACCGCCCCTGCAGCCGCTCTCTCCCGATCAGTTGGATAACCTGGTGGCGCCGATCGCGCTTTACCCCGACGGGCTGCTGAGCCAGGTGTTGGTGGCTTCCACTTACCCACTCGAGCTGGTGGAAGCGGGACAGTGGTTACAGCAAAATCCGAACCTGCAGGGTGCGCAGCTAGTGGATGCGGCGCGCCAGCAGAACTGGGACCCGAGCATCCAGGCGCTGGTGGTCTTTCCGGATGTGATCGACCGCCTGACCTCGAACATTCGCTGGACCACAGATCTCGGCAATGCGTTCCTGGCGCAGCAGGCCGATGTGATGAACGCCGTGCAGCGATTACGCGCGGAAGCCCGAGCGAACGGCAGGCTCGCTTCCAACACTGAGGAAACGGTGGCCACCGACACCGAGGGAGGGCAGACCGCGATTGACATTCAGCCGACCAATCCTAATGTCGTATATGTGCCTGACTACAATCCCGAATATGTCTGGGGACCGCCCGATTACGGCTACTACCCTGACTTATACTATCCGGACGCTTTCGGATTCAGCTTCTGGCCCGGCATCTATATCGGCGGGTTCTTCGGTGGTTTGGGATGGGGCGGTTGGGGCTGGGGCCCCAATTGGTTTAACTGTTCGATTTTCGAGAACGGCTACTTTTTCAACCATTACGGCTTTCGCGGGTTTGGTGGGCGCGGGTTTGATGGCCGGGGCTTCGGTGGCCGCGGGTTTGAAGGCCGTGCCACTTGGGCGCATAATCCGGAGCACCGTTTAGGCGTGGCGTACCCCAATCGAACCGTGGCCAGCCGGTTTGGCGGTAATTTCGGGGGGCGCGGGAATTTTCGCGGCTCCACTTCTTCTTTCGGCCGTGGGAACTCCGGCGTAAATGGCAGCTTTGGGAATCGCGGGAATTTCGGCGCAAGGCACATCCGCGCGCAGCGGCCAATTCGGCGGCCGATTTGGAAATCCCGGTTCTCAGGCGACTTCACGGACGAGTCCGAGGTATGGCGCAAGCGGAGCGTATCGCGGTACGGGTTCTTATGGCCGCAGCTTTGGCGGAGCCGGTAGCACGCCGGCTTATCGCTCCAGTGCCCGCGTTCGGTGGCAGCGCTTTTCGATCCACTCCTTCATACGGCGGAGTCCGCAACACGCCCGCTTATCGCGCCAATCCCTCCTTTGGCGGCAGCGCTTTTCGCTCCGCGCCTTCTTATCGCGGCGGTTTTAGCGCAGCCCGCAGCGCGCCCACCTACCGTTCTAGCCCCTCCTTCGGGGGGAACGCTTTTCGCTCGGCTCCTTCCTTCGGAGGCGCGCGTGGTGGAGTGGTGGCGGCTTTCGTGGCTCCAGTGGCGGCGGAGGCGGTGGCTTTCATGGTGGTGGCGGCCTGGCTCCAGTGGCGGCGGAGGCGGTGGCTTCCATGGTGGCGGCGGCGGTGGCTTCCATGGTGGCGGAGGCGGTGGCTTCCATGGTGGCGGAGGCGGTGGCTTCCATGGTGGCGGAGGGCATGGGGGCGGTCGCCGCTAGGGTGTCCGAGTGACGGGGTCGTGGCTCCTCTCCACACTTTCGGGCCTCGCTACTTCGCCATCGACGAGTCTTCGCACCCGCTTTCTCGTGCTCCGCAACGGCGTTGGGCGCGGGACGGGGCGCCGCGCCCAACCAAGACTGGCCTGGCCGTTGTCATACGGCCTGATCAGGATAGAGTCACCGGCTGGTTCACAAACAACACCGTCATTGTCGCGGGCTGAGTGGAGTCCCAAGTGAATACAACCGAAAGAGAAGTCGTCGGCTGGGATACGCCGTTCAGGAAGAACATATTCGGGAAACTCAGTTGGAACGGCGGCGGCAGGTGCCCGCTTGAATCTTCACTGACGGTATAGGTGCAAGGCGGAAGTTGGCAGACCGTCACTTGGCGGCTGTAGAATCCGTGGTGTAGTAATTACTACCCATCCCATCGGTAACCGTCATACCCAGCCCAACAAGTCAGCGTAGGGAGGATTGATCCCGTCGGTGAATTGCTTCTGGATGGCGAGGCAAAATGTCGGTGCGGCTCCTAATTGAGCCTTGAAATTATCGGTCTTCGATTGGGATGACACAAAGCCATGAAAACATCCGCCGCCGCAAGGGTTATCCACGTTCACAGGACTCCTGATGTAGCTGCCCACCGGCGTCGCCCAGACCTTGTACTCGTCGCAGTTATTTGGCGTGGGTAGAAAATCGGTTGGACAAGTTGAGTTGGCCATCTGGATGGTGATGGCGCCCAGGGCGGAGTGTGATCTACGCCGGTCTCGTGCGCCGGGCCGCCAGTACCTGTAATCTCGGCTATGCAGCCGCGGCTGCATCCCGACAATTCGTTGATTTCGGAGTCGAGTCCATCCAATCGGCGAAACCGCTGCCGTTATATCTAGCGGGCTGGGCGCGGTACTGCAACCGGTTCCGAACTCGGCGGGCCATCATGAACAGGCTACGGGTCGCCTTTGCCGGCCTCGCTCCAGGATTCGCCGGCTTGTACCAAATCAACATCATGTTTCCCGCGGGACTCGCCGGAGACGCCTCGATCGGCGCTGAACTCCAGGCTGCTGCCACACCTCGCTCACACACCGACTGGAGTGAATGAGCTAAGAGATGATTTCTCTTTTGGGGGCAGAAGCGGGCCTCGACCATGAATGTAAGAACTAAGCTGTCACTTGTGTTATATCTATATGATTTATAACTAGATACAGGAACAGTGCAGAGACTGTAGTACTTTTCGATCAGTCACCCCCAGACGGTACGTCGAGATAAGGCATTTTTCTCTCTCCACTCTTGACCAGTGCCCCGGTACCCCGACGGTCCATGGTTCTATGGCAGTGAAATAACTCCTGTATAATCAGAAGATAGGTGGTTTATATGGAAGGCATATCACCGTAGTACTGCGGTACCTATTCCATCTTGACGACCATTCAAACTCAGGGTAATAGTAATACTGGTACCTTGAAGGAGGACCGGTTAATGAAGAAAACACTTCTCTTGATTACATTCGTCTTTGGCTTGGGTTCCTCGGCATGGGCAAGCACGTGCGTGTCGGGGACTCTGGCCGTGTACGACGCGTCTGGTTTCACGTGCAGTCTTGGCGATCTCACTTTCAGCAACTTCATGTATACGGACTCCGCTTTTGGGGGCGCCGTAGCGCCGCCCGATAGTGGCGTGTCAGTGACTCCGGTCACCAGTGGTTTTGGGACCGACACAGGGTTGCTATTTACTTCCGGCTGGTTAGTGGGTGCTGGAGAAACGATAGACTCGTCGATAACCTACGACGTCTCAACCACCAATACTGGCGGAATCACCGACCTGAGACTGGTAACGGTCGGCGGTGCTGTCAATGGCGGCCTGGCTAGCGTTGCCGAAATTTCATTAGCACCACCCGAAACTCTGCTGACGGAATTTCAGGGAGGGACAGGGAATCCAAGCGATTCAGTTACCTTTCCTCCGGCGATGTCTTTGAGCCTGACCAAGGACATCGGTGTTACCGGAGGCACATCCGGCGCAGCCCATCTGAGCGATGTCTATAACTTGTTCTCAGAGGGCACATCCACGATGACTCCTGAGCCCTCGCTAGTGATCCTGTGTGCGGGCTTGATTGGTCTGGTGCCGGTGGCGCGGCGTAAATTCGCGCGTTAACACTGGATTTACGGTGATCAGAGAATGTGTAGTGGGTACATTTTCACTACGAATCACGCTGGCCAGTTCCAGGTCGAAGGCCGCTCCGCGATAGATTCGGCCCACTACCGCTCACCGGCAACGTTCCATTGGCCGCGATGGCGTTTAGAGAAGTGACGTCCATGTGCGACTAAGAACATTCGAAGTCCTCGCGTAGAGGACCACGTTTCGTGATCTAAAACTGAAAGGTCGGAAGCTGAGCGCTGGACCACGCGTGTCCTGGCGGGCTCGGAAGGCTAGAGGTGTGCCAGGCCGTGAGGATTGGTGTGTTCTCTCGCGCCGTCTGCCAAGCCTCCCTTGCGTACTGAACCAGATTCTATGAAGACTAGCCGGAGGTCCTACATGAGAAGAGTTGGTCTGAGCGTTTTCGTTGTTTCCCTGATTGCGTTATCTGGATGTAACGGGACGAAACAGTCCTATCTCGCGAAAGGGAACAAGTTCTTTGCGGCCGGCAAATATCCGGACGCGGCTCTGAATTACCGCGCCGCTATCCAGAAAGACGCAGCCTACGGAGAGGCGTACTATCGTTTGGGGTTGACGGCCATCCAGTTGGAACACGCAACGGAGGCCTACGACGCATTGTATCGCGCCGTCCGGCTGTCACCCGCAAATTCGGAAGCCAAGATCCAGTTCGCCAACGTCTGTCTCAGCCTGTACCTGGCGGACCGAAACCATTCGCAGGTTCTCTATTCGCAGATCGGCACTTTGGCGGATGAGTTTCTTGCCCAAAATGCCAACTCATATGAAGGGTTGATGCTGAAAGGCTATCTGGCCTCGACGGATCGCAAGCCGAAAGAGGCCATCGAATACTTTCGCAGGGCGCTTCGTGCGGGTCCCGCCGATGCCGGTGTCGTTACCGAGCTCGCGCACCTCCTGATTCAGAATGATGAGACTCCAGAAGGCGAGCAACTGGCGACGGACCTGATCGTCCACAACCGGACCTCTTATGGCCCCGTGTACGACCTGATGTATAACTTCTACCTGAAAGCCGGCCGACCGCAGGAAGCGGAAGCCACGCTCAAGTTGAAAGCAGACAACAACCCGAAGAATGCAGACTATATCCTGCAACTAGCCCGGTATTATAATCGCGAACAAAACGCCGCGGGAATGACAGGCGCCCTCAATCGGCTCCTGGACGATCCGAAGGATTTCCCGCAAGCCCGGCTCTCGATCGGTGATTTCTACCTGGGCCTGCGCGACTACCCCGAAGCCATCAGCTATTACCAGCAGGGCGCAAACTCCAGCCGGGATGCCAGGGCAAAAGTCGGTTACCAGACGAGATCTGTTCTGGCTCTTTTGAAGGCGGGGAAGAAAGACGATGCCGTTCAACTGGCTGAACAACTGCGACAGGAGCATCCGAACGACAATGCCGTTCTGCGTGTGCACGCCGATCTGTTGCTGGATCGCGGCCAGAGGGAGCAGGCGGACCTCATCATACGCGAATTCCAAACGTTATTGAACCTGAACCCGAGCGACACCTCTTTGCGCATGCAGTTGGGCCGCGCTTACCGTTTGAAGGGAGACTTGGAAGGCGCGCGCAGCCAGTTCTTGGATGTGATCCACCGGGGCCAGGATGTTTTGGCCGCCCGTTACGAACTGGCCGATGTCAGCCTGGCTCTTCACCGGCCCCAGGAAGCGGTGCAGCAGGCCAACGAAATTCTAAGCACGCAGCCCAACGATCGCCGCGCCCGGCTTCTCTACGCCCGGGGGTTGATCGGAACCGGTGACGCGGAGGCGGCACGCGGGGCGCTGAGCAGGTTGAGTCAGGATTTTCCGCAGGATGCCGAGCCGCAACTGCAAATGGGGCTGCTAGCGCTATCACAAAGAAATTTCGCCCAGGCCATCGAAATTTTGAGCAAGCATCGAGCCTCTGGCGATGCGCGCACATTTGCCGCGCTGGCCACCGCGTATTTGAACCAAAGGCAGTTCGACCAGGCCCGCGCGATCTTGAACGAGGGGCTGGATCGATGGCCGGGTTCTTCCATTCTTATGGAGCAACTCGGGGACACCGAGGCTCTTTCGGGAAATTACGGTCTCGCGCTAGCGCAATACCAAAAGCTGCTTTCGGTGGAACCGAGGTCAGCCGTCCTGCGGCGGCGCATGGCCGAAGTGTTGGATATCGCGGGCGACCATACCCGCGCCTTGGCCAGCTATCAACAGGCGCACGACCTGGCTCCCAATGACGCCGCGACTGCTGAAAATCTGGCCGACGCCTTGGCGCGAGCCGGCCACCTGGACCAAGCCAGGGAACTGTACCAGGCCGTGGCGAAAGCACATCCGGAAAACGCGCCCGCGCTGAACAACGTGGCTTTTTTTCTGGCCGACAGCGGCGGCGATTTGGACGAGGCCCTGCGGCTGGCGAAAAATGCCCTGGCCGCGAGTCCGGGACAACCGAGCTTCTCCGATACCATCGGATACATTTACCTCAAGAAAGGAATGCTGGACAGCGCGATCCAGTCGTTCAGCACTCTCGCGCATCGGTACCCCGCGTCCGCCAGCTTCCGCTACCACCTGGGACTGGCTTTATTTCAGAAGGGCGAGCGAGCCGTGGCGCGCAAAGAACTTCAAGCCGCTCTGGCGAATCATCCTTCTCCTCAAGAGACCTTGCGAATCCGGGAGCTGCTGAATGCAATCAGCTAGGTTCGCCATCCAGCTTGCCATGTTTATTCTCAACGGCTGATTGAAAGGACAAACGCATGTTTCTCATACTCACACTAGGTGGCCTTTCCATTCTTCTGGCGCTGATTCTGACGCCGCTGATTCGGGATCATGTCGGCAAGCTCGGCTTTCTGGATCATCCGGACGGCGTTCGCAAGAAACACGCGACGGCTGTTCCGCGGGTAGGCGGAATTGCGATCGTCCTGGCTTACGTTTCAACCTTCGCCATCGCCCTCGCACTGCCCTTTAGTTACACTTTCGTCTTGCATCGCGCGCTGCCCCACATCCTGCATCTCATGCTGGCGGGCTCAGTGGTGTTCTTGACCGGCGTTCTGGACGACCGGCTGCGTTTGAGCGCCTGGAAGAAGCTGGCCGGGATCGCGGGCGCCGCGGTGCTGGCCTACGGCGCTGGAATCCGAGTGGACATTCATATCCTGCACGGCCTGCCGGCCTGGCCCGGATTGGGATTTGCTCTGACGGTGATTTGGCTGATCGGATGCACCAACGCGTTCAATCTCATCGACGGCATGGACGGTCTGGCGGCGGGAGTGGGGCTGGTGGCCACCGTCACCATGTTGATCGCGGCCCTGACACAAGGCAACTTGCCGCTGGCGCTCGCGACCCTGCCGCTGGCCGGATGTTTGCTCGGATTCCTGCGCTACAACTTCAACGGGGCGTCGGTATTCCTGGGCGACTGCGGCAGCCTGCTGATCGGCTTTCTGCTCGGTTGCTATGGCGCATTGTGGAGCGAGAAGTCCGTCACGTTGATCGCGCTTACGGTGCCTCTGCTGGCGGTATCCATTCCGCTGTTGGAAGTGGTGTTATCCATCGTCCGCCGTTATATTCGCAACCGGCCCATCTTCGAAGCCGACCGCGGGCACATTCATCACAAACTGCTGGAGCGCGGCTTGAGTCCCAAGGGCGCGGTCCTTACCATCTATGGATTTTGCGGAGCGGTGGCGGTGCTATCGTTGATCGCGAGTTCGCTTCGCAACCAGTTCAGCGGCTTGATCGTGATCGTGTTTTGCGCCGCGGCCTGGATAGGCATTCAACAATTGGGTTATACCGAATTCGCCATGGCCGGCCGCCTGTTCTTGCAGGGCGGCTTCCGGCGCATCATCGATTTTGAGACCCGGCTGGTGGAGTTCGAAAAAACCCTGGCGCGTGCCACCGGGATTGAAGAGTGCTGGCTGCAAATCCGTTCCGGGAGCCGCGAGTTCGGGTTCCAGGGCGTGCGGATGAATTTTGAAGGCATGGTTTTCGAAGACTTCCAGCGCGTGGATGCGAGTCATACGTGGGAACTGCGCATCCCGCTGGCCGACACCCAGGACGTGAATTTCTTCCACGACGTCCGGATCGAGACCAGCTCCATCGTGCTCAGCGCTTTCGCTATCGCGGTGGAACACGGGATGCGAGCTTGCAGGGACCGCTGTCTTCACGAAGAGACGGTCACCCATTCCGCTGAGGTGGTGAAGATGCCGCCGATTGTGAAGCGCTTCTATGCCGCCAGCGCCGCGGCAGGCGCCGGAAGTGCACGCTAAGGCAGTTGGGCGGGAGGGATATGCACTGATCCCTGGTTTCAGCAGCCAGTTTTGCCGGCTCCGGCGACGGGCGCCAACCGATGGTGCTGGCGTGTTCGCAATAAACGCAATTCACACCATACAACCGAACGAAGTATACTGATCCCCGAACGTGCAACATTGATCGGTGGAGGTTGGATGCGTTCCAGAACTAGAGTTGTGATATTGGTCGCCGGTGCGCTCTGGCTGGCGTGCTTGTCCGTGGCCGACGACAGCGCGCGTCTTCTGCGCGTCGATCATTACGTCCGTGTCCATTCCACGGTCCCAGCGATTGCCGGCCAAACCTCGCAGATCTATGTACGCGAAGTGGTGCAGGCCGGTGTCGCGCTGCGAGGGCCGGCCCCGGATCGCGTGGCGCTCTTTGTACACGGCGCGGGCACGCCCGCCGAAGTCGCTTTCGACGTTCCTTATCAGGACTACAGCTGGATGGCGTACCTGGCGCACGCCGGCTTCGATGCGTTTTCGATGGACATGACAGGCTACGGGCGGTCCACTCGTCCTACGCCCATGAACGATGCGTGCAACCTCTCGCGCGAGCAACAGGCCGGCTTCATCCCAGCGCTCATTCCGGCGCTCTGTTCGCCCAGCTATCCGCATCCTTTAACCACCATCGCATCGGACTGGAACGATCTGGGCGCGGTGATCGATTATCTGCGTTCAATTCGGCATGTCGAGAAGGTAAGCATGCTGGCGTGGTCGCTCGGCGGGCCGCGAGCCGCGGGCTATACGGCGCGGCATCCGGAACAAATCAGCCGGTTGGTGTTGCTGGCTCCGGCCTACAATCGGGCCGGCGCAACCGATCCGCCCGCCCAATTGCCGGCCGACGGAACCACCATGACCACGCAGTCCCACGCGGAATTCGCAGCGAATTGGGCGCGCCAAACCGGGTGCGCCGATCAAGTGGATCCGGCCGCGAGCGATTCAGTGTGGGCACAGATGCTGGCGTCCGATCCGGTGGGGGCCACCTGGGGAACCGGAGTGCGGCGCGCCCCGCAGGTCACCACCTGGGGATGGAATGGGGCCGTGGTCGCGAAGACCCAAACCCCCACGCTGATGGTGACGGGCGAGTACGACAGGCAGGTGCCATCCAGCCGCGTGCGCGATTTGTACGCCGACCTGGGCGCCGAGCGCAAGGTGTTCATCGATCTGGCTTGCTCGTCGCATAACGCGATGTGGGAGAAGAATCACCTGCTTCTTTTCAGGGCATCCGCGGAGTGGCTCACGCAAGGTTCGGTCAACGGCCTGCCGCAAGGCATGCTGAAGCTCGGATACTGAAGTATTTTCGCGAGCGCTACAATATTGCTTACGCCCCGCTGCGAACCTGGGTGACGCGAACCCGCGCGATCCCAATCATTTTTGGAGGACTTACCGTCCATGCACCCGCTTGCGCCCGCTAGAAAACTTCTGGCAGCCCCCCTTTGCATAATTCTTTGTGCGCCGTCGCTGATGCCCGCCGATGGGCCCGCTTTGGCGGGCTTTTCCACGGACGCTACCCACACCGAGCGCGATCTGGAGGCCAAGTTCAGCGCGCTTCCCGATCGCGCGAATTTGCGCCAGTATATGGAGCACCTTTCCGCGCGTCCTCACCACGTCGGCTCGCCGTATGACAAAGACAATGCCGAATGGATGCTCGCGAAGTTCAAGGAGTGGGGATGGGACGCAAAAATCGAGAATTACTACGTGCTATTTCCAACTCCCAAGGAGCGGGTGCTGGAGCTGACCGAGCCGAGTCATTTCACGGCCAAGCTGCAGGAACCTCCGGTGAGCGGCGATCCCACCTCGTCGCAGCAGGACGAACAGCTGCCTTCTTATAACGCGTATTCGATCGATGGCGACGTGACCGCGCCGCTGGTCTACGTGAATTACGGCTCGCAGGATGATTACAAGGAATTGGAACGTCTGGGTGTTTCGGTGAAAGGCGCGATTGTGATTGCGCGCTATGGAGCCACCTGGCGCGGCATCAAGCCGAAGCTGGCCGCCGAACACGGGGCCGTCGGTTGCATCATTTATTCCGATCCGCGCGACGACGGCTATTTCGAGGGGGAAACCTATCCGGCTGGTCCGTTTCGTCCGCCGGACGGCGTGCAGCGCGGAAGCGTGATGGACATGCCGGTCTATCCGGGTGATCCGTTGACGCCCGGAGTCGGCGCAACCAAGGACGCCAAGCGCCTGAAGCTGAGTGAAGTGACGACACTCACCAAGGTTCCGACGCTGCCCATTTCCTACGCCGACGCGAAGCCTCTGCTGGCCGCGCTCACCGGGCCCGTGGCGCCCGAGAACTGGCGCGGCGCGCTGCCGATCACCTATCGCGTGGGTCCGGGCGCGGCCAAGGTCCATCTGAAGGTGAGCTTCAACTGGGATACCAAGCCGCTTTATGATGTCGTGGCGCGAATTCCCGGTTCAACATATCCAGATGAATGGATCATCCGCGGCAACCATCATGACGCTTGGGTCAACGGGGCCGAAGATCCGCTGGCCGGAACGGTGGCGCTGCTCGAGGAGGCTCGCAGTTTGGGAGCGCTGGTGCGCGAGGGCTGGCGGCCCAAGCGGACCATCATTTATTGCGTCTGGGACGGCGAAGAGGAAGGGCTGCTTGGATCGACGGAATGGGCCGAAGATCATGCCGCCGAATTGGAGAGCAAGGCTGCCGTCTATATCAACACCGACGGAAACGGACGTGGGTTTCTGAACATGTCCGGTTCGCACACGCTCGAGAAATTCATCAATGGCGTGGCTCGCGACGTGAAGGATCCGGAGACCGGTCTCACGGTTTGGAAGCGGCTGCAGATGCGCCGCATCGAGCATCCGGGAGCCACCCCGACAACGTCTGTGCAGCAGGCTCGCCAGGAGGCGCGTCAGCGTGCCGACCTGCGCATTGCGCGCGCTGGGATCGGGATCGGATTACTCGGCTTTCATCGATCACCTGGGCGTGGCGTCGCTGAACCTGGGTTACGGCGGCGAGGATGAGGGCGGGATTTATCATTCCGTCTATGACGATTTCCATTGGTACACGCATTTCGCGGATACCGATTTCAGCTATGGCCGCGCGCTCTCTCAAACCGTGGGGCTGGCGGTCCTGCGCCTGGCCGACGCGGAAGTGATTCCCTTCGATTTCGCCGATTTCACCGATACCATCCGGCGTTACGTGGATGAAATCGAACGTCTGGCGCAAACCCAGCGGTCCGACATACTGGAACGCAATCGCGAAATCGACGACGGCGTTTTCACGGCTACCAACGATCCCAGGCGCCCCCTGGTGCCGCCCGTTAAGGATCCCGTACCGCCCTTCTTAAATCTGGCGCCACTGCACAATGGTCTGGCGGTCTTGGACCGATCGAGCGATCAGTATGAAAAGATGCTGGGCCGCGCGATGGAGGGCGACCGGCTGGCTCGCGCTTCCCTGCCCGCCATCAACGCTCAATTGATCGGCGTGGAACGCACGCTCATCTTACCCGACGGGCTGCCGGGCCGTCCGTGGTATCGCAACCAGATCTACGCGCCCGGACTCTATACCGGATACGGCGTGAAGACGCTGCCCGGAGTCCGCGAGAGCATCGAAGAGAAGCAGTGGAACCTGGCTGAGCAGCAGGCCGTGCGGGTGGGAAAAGTACTGGAGAATTGCGGCGAGAAAATCCAATCGGCTGCCGCCGCCCTGGAGCAGGCTACGCATCGCGGGAATTAAACCGGCGTCAGCCGGTCAGTTCCCCTGGCGATTATCGACTCGTGAAGAAAGATCGGCTCGGCTGCCGCACAGGAACGGCCATTCCCGCCACAGGCCTGGCGTCTTTTTCCTCTGGCATCTTCAGCTCACCAGCATGCCGATGGTCGCCGCAGTCATGAGTCCGAACGTGATCCATCCAAGTCCGCGCAAGACGGGAGAGTTGACGCGCTCGCCCATCACGCGTCGATTGCTCGTGAGGAGCACTACAAGCAGAATGAGTGGCGGCGCGAGTGCGCCATTGACCACCGCCGACCAGAACATCATCTTGACGGCATCCAGGCCGGCGAAATCGATGGCGAGCCCGCCCATCATGGCCATTGCGAGCACGGTGTAGAAGCGCCTCGCGCCGCGCGGCTTTTTCTCCAAAGATCCACGCCAGGCGGAAGCCTCGGCGATCGCATAAGCGGATGAACCGGCAAGCACGGGCACCCCCAGCATCCCCGTGCCGATGAGACCCAGCGTAAACAGCCAATACGCCGCTTTGCCCGCAAGCGGTCGAAGCGCTTCCGCGGCTTGCCGTGCGGTATCGATATGTGTTGCGCCATGTGCATGCAGCGTGGCGGCGGTCGTCAGGATTATGAAATACATGATGAAGTTCGAAGCGAACATCCCGGTGACGACATCGATGCGCGCCCGGCGCAACTCCGCATCCGTGGCGCCCTTTCGCTGCGCCAGATTGCGGCACTGCGAGCGCTCCTCTTCAACTTCTTGCGCCGCTTGCCAGAAAAAAAGATAAGGCGAAATCGTCGTCCCAAGAATTCCGACGAGCACGGACAGAGACTCGCTTCGACCACGAGGGCCGCGGCAAGACTGTCGCGACCAGGGCACTTCTCCAATCGACATGCGCGAAGAAGGCGGTCACCACATAGGCCAGCAGCACAAGCGTGATCCATTTGAAGACCCGCGCGATCTGGCGGTAGGACGACCAGAACAGAAAACTTACGATCAGCGCGGTAAAAAGGACAGTCCAAAACTTCGGACTGACGCCCGTCACCATAGCGGCCGCTTCGCCCATGCCGCCAAGATCCGCCGCGATGTTGATCACATTGGCTGTAACCAGTAGCAGGCAGGCTCCCCATAGCACCCAACGCGGGTAATGCATCCTGATGACCGATGCGAGCCCGCGTCCGGTGACCATGCCGAGACGGCTGCACATCATTTGCACGCCAATCATCAGCGGAAAAGACAGGAGAGCCGTCCAGAGCGTCGCGTAACCGAAGGACGCGCCTGCGATCGCATAGGTTGAGATCCCGGAAGGATCGTCGTCAGCGCAGCCCGTGATCAGTCCCGGACCGAGATCCCGAAAAAACAGATCCAGGCGACTGAGGGCGGGAAGCTTGGACGCGCTCTCGGTAGTGCCGTGTTCAATTCGAGCTACTCGCGAGGAAGGACCGGCGATCTTTTTTTTACTCCGCGGCGAGCCTTCCGTCGGCGAGGTGTGCATGGCAGCTTTTGCGGAGACCGTTTATCCGCCGTTATAGCCGCCGATAACAGGCAGGATCTCGCCCGTGATGTAGCTGGAGCACTGCCGGGACGCCAGAAACACGTAAGCCGGAGCAATCTCCTCAGGCTGCGCGGGCCGCTTCATGGGAGTCTTGGAGCCGAAGTCACTTACGTCTTTGGCATCTTTATCAGACGGGTTAAGCGGCGTCCAGACGGGACCGGGGGCAACCGCATTCACGCGGATACCGCGCGGAACCAGATGGGTCGCGAGCGAGCGGGTGAAGGCATGGATGCCGCCCTTAGTCATCGAATAGTCGAGCAGCGCCTCGTTGCCGAGCAATCCGGTGACAGAACCCGTATTGACGATGGAGGAGCCGAACTTCATCTGCTGGACCGCGGCTTGCGCCATGTAGAAGTAACCATAAAGATTGGTTTTTAGAGTCGCATCGAAGTGCTCAGCGGTAAGATCCTCGAACTGAGACGTATGAACCTGGAACGCGGCGTTATTTACAAGTATGTCCAGAGAACCGAACTCCTTGATCGTCCGTGCCACGGCCTTTTTCGTGGCCTCGGCATCCGTCCTTTACATAAACAATGGCAATATGGGCGCCTTCTCTCGCGAACAGGATGGCGACGGACACGTCCGATCCCTGAATCACCGCCCGTAATGAGAGCAACTTTGTCCTGGAGCTTGCCCGAGCCCCGATAGAAGGGAGCGTTATCCACACAGTGGAGTCGGTTGCACCGCGGATACTCGCGTGCGCCGGCCTGCATTGGCGGCTCCGGTTCTCGCCTGGGTCGGCGGCGGTCCGCCTTCGCAACTTGTGTTTGAACACGGCGCTGTCGATGTTGCGCGCCTTGGCTCCCCATTCGAGTACTCCTCCCTTAGAAGCGATTCACGGAAAAGTGAAGCGACTGGCGGAAAAGTCACAAGTTACATGCCGGCCTGCCCTCCACAATCGCTGTGCAATTCTGTTGCCGACTCGGCCCTTTGCCAAGGCTCGCGACTTTGAGCGAGAAATGTAGCGGGAGTCGCAGAACGCGAAAGCGTCGTAAACATTTCAATGGCTCAATCGGGCATAAAGTAGCGCATTCGGAACACCGGCGTGTGAGCCACGCAAGGAATTCCATGTCCCGCAGTGGCGGACGGCCGTTCTGCCGCTCGAATAGCCCGCGGACCGCGGCGCGACCTCCGACGGCCGCAAACAACGAAGCGACGAGCACTGCGGCAGAGGTAAGGCCGTGAAGGGAGCGGTAGTACTAGGACTTCCCACCGACATTTAGGCGAAATTTTCTCTTGGGTTACCTGCTCCAATGAGTTAAACTACTTCAAGATTCTTATATGGTGAATAAGAACATAGAGACGCTATCGCGTCGATCCCTGCTCGATTTCGGAGCCAAAGCGGCCGCCACTTTGGGAGTATCCAGCCTGCTCGCCCCGATCGCGTCCGCCGCAACCCTGGAGCGTGCATGTGTCTGTATTTATCTGCTAGGCGGGAACGACAGCAATAACATGATCGTGCCTTTGGATCGTTCGTACAACACCTATGCTCGAGGGCGTGGAAGTCTTGCCCTCTCCTCCCGGCGTTGCTGCCAATCCAGTCGCCCTCTAACCTCGCATTGCGTACGGCTTCCACCCGGCGTTGGCAGGATTACAGGATCTCTATAACCGAGGAGTTTTGGCGTTCGTCGCAAACGTCGGGCAAGAGAACCGGCCGCTCATCAAGGGCCAGTTCGATTCCCAGCAACTTCCCAGTGATCTCTTTCAACATACCGGCGATTCGCAGATCCGATATCTTCCAGAAGGCCGCTTGGCGCTCTCCTGGGATTCGACGCCGCCGTTATCATATGCAGCCCGCTGTCAATGCCGGCGCAACTTTGAGCCAACGCCTGCAGCGTGTGGCCACACAACTCAGCCGCACTGGAGGGAACGCCACGTTTACTGTCGCTCTTTCCGGATTCGACACGCACGCCAATGAGTTGGAGAGGCAGTTGGCGCTGTTTCAAGAGTTGAATGACGGACTAGTGAGTTTCTATAGCAGTTTGGAGAACCTGGGAATTAGCAACAGAGTTACCGTCTTCACGTCGACGGATTTAACCGGAGTCTGGCGCCCAACTCCGCGCGAGGCGCCGACCATGGTTGGGGCGGTCACAATCTGGTGCTCGGTGGTTCAGTCCGGGGGGGCGAAGTATATGGGCGGTTCCCATCCCTGGATCTCGGTGGACCGGATGACCTGGGTTCCACCGGCGTTTGGATTCCATCCATTTCCGATCAACAGTTTTCGTCCACCATTGCTCGCTGGTATGGAGTCTCAGATCTGTCGACAAAGTTTCCTCATTTGATCAACTTCACGGGACCTGGCATCGAATTCCTGGCAAACTGATCCATCCAATCCAAGCGATGCTCGATGTTCTAAGGCTCCCGTTTCAATTTCGATCCAGGCCGCCTGCAGTTGTGATTTAAATTCGATCCATGCCTCCGAGTGGGTGCAGCACTTTAACACCAGAGAGTATGAAGGGGATTGGAGCGCGATCCCCCTACGGTCCGTTGACGGAAAGATCGGCCACATTTATCCCGACCCGACGGCGGGTACGGAGCGATTCGCGGATACCCCGCTGCTCGCGCTTTGCCCTTACTTCCAGGAAGTGATCGCCGCTGTTTCAGTGTCCAAAGCAGTCTCTGCGTCTGCTGCGGCTGGGAGCTGGATCCCGAATCCGCGAGCACCGCGATTACCGCTCGGCTACGAGGACGGCGAGATCCGTATCCATATCCCTGTCATCACCAATCCAGAAGTTGAGTTTTACGTGGCCGGAGAACGCATCGCGATGCAGGAAGGAGAATCCTGGTACGTCAATTTCAATCTTCCGCATCGTCTTTACAACGGCAGCGCAGCCGATCGCGTCCACCTTGTGATCGACTGCGAAGTGAACGATTGGATGCACTCCGTGCTCTACACAGAGAATTTCGAGCAGTTCCACAGCAGGGTGCTCGATGATCCCGCTCTCCAGGTCCAGCTTCGCACGGCATCGGACATCCGGACGCTGGCGCCTTTGTTGGTCCGAGTCGGCCAGGAACACGGCTACACGTTCGGATCGCGCGAAGTGGAGGCGGCCTTCTCGCGAGCGCGGGCCGACTGGGTAGCCGGTTTACTCGCGTGAACATCCCTGCGCTCGACGGCTGGATTCCCGCACGGATCTCATGGCATGAATCCAAACCAACAGTAGAGTGGATCTGGATGGGCGAGCGCCGGTTTGACGAGCCCTTCTTCCACGACGACACTTAAGCCTCGCGGTTCAAAGCCCTTTTGCGCTTCTGTTCCGCCGTAAAACGGATATCGATGCATTGGGACTATGGCGGCGACTTCATCCCGGCCTGCCGCCGTCCGGCTTCATTTTTCACATGTCGCGGTGCGGATCTACTTTAGTTTCTCAGTTGTTGGCGATGTCTTCCGATGCTGTTGTGCTTTCCGAGCCCCCGGCACTGGATTCTCTGCTGCGCGGCGGCACTTGATGTTCCCGACCACCAGCGCACAACTGGGTCGAATGGCTGATCAACGCGCTTGGCCAGACGCGAACCGGTAGCGAAACCCGCTGCTTCATTAAGCTCGATTGCTGGGATATCCGCTATTTGCCGATATTGCTGACGAGCATATCCAGAGACGCCATGGATTTTTCTGTACCGCGATCCGCTGGAAGTTCTGGCGTCACATCAAGACGTTCCCGCGCTATGGTCCGTACCAGGTTACCTGGATCCGGCATGGATCGGAGCGGATCTCGATGAAGTGAATCAAATGAGCCGCCCGGAGTACTGCGCGCGGACGCTCGCTAACGTTTGCGAGTCAGCGCTGGAGTTCCACGAGCTTGACCGGCTGGGGAGGCTGGTCAACTACGATGAGTTGCCTGAAGCCGTCTGGACAACCGTGGCGCGCCATTTCGGCGTGGACTTCACAGAGGCCGAGATCGCCGCGATGCAAAGAAGATCGCAGTTGAATTCCAAGACGCCGGGGCCTCAACTTTCGCCAGCGATGGCGAATCGAAGCGGGCGAAAGTGTCGTTGCCCGACATCGCAAGCGGCGAACGCTGGCTTTATCCTGTTTACGCCGGCTGGAGTTTGCCAGAGGCTTTACGGAATCGAACCAGTGCGATAAAACCTCGTCGGCCAGTTCATCGAATTCTTTGGCGTTGTGAAAATCATGGACCTCGCAGCCGGTCTCGATCAACGCTGGCGGAGCGCCGCGATCTCGGGGCTGGCCTGCTCCGGATTCCGGAAAGACCACAACGGTAGAGCGCATCGGAAATGCCGGGTCCGCCGTGCAAGCCGCAGCGAGTTCTACAAACCCGACGAACGCCGGATGCGGCATGGCTTCCCCGAAAATTTGCAAGAAGAAATCGCAAAAACGAATGTTCGACTCGAGGGCGCTCTTATGCAACTGCGGGTCGAAGCCCTCTCGCGGAGAGGCGAGCGCGAAGAGAATCCACGCAGGCATGGCGACCCGCTCGGCAAATCTGGCGATTCGCCTCGTTGAATGCCGTGCGTTCGGCATCCAACTCGGGCGGACTACAACAGAGCAGACGATATGTAGTCCAATTCATGGGCATCGGTCTGATGATAAAACGTCAGGAGGCAATCGCGAAAATTGTCTTGCAATCCCACCGTCATTCGAATTGCCGGCTTTTTGAGCGACATCGGCATCCGGGTAAGATTGCGCGGAACTCAGCGGCGGCACACTATTGCCTGGGATCCTGGTCCAGAATGGCATCGCTGGTGATCGATGAAGCGCGGCTCGCTTTTCCTGGTGATCTCCTGCATGAGGCTGGTCATTTAGCCGTGATGACTTCTGAAAATCGCGCCAGCAGCCGATCCGGACATCGGCGATGACGGCGGTTTTGAGATGGCAGCGATTGCGTGGTCCTATGCCGCGGCCATTCACATCGGCCTGGAGCCGGAGCATCGTGTTCCACGCAGGCGGTTACCGAGGGGCATCCAGCTCAATCATCGAGAATTTCACTGCCGGCCGCTATTTTGGGGTTCCCGTACTCGAATGGCTCGGCATGACCGCAGGCCCCAAGCGGGCGAAAGAGCTTGGAGTGCGCGCCCTATCCGAGCATGCTGTGCTGGCTTCGCCCCTGAGCTTCAGCTTCGCGCCGGGTAGATCCCTTGCAGCGCAATGCAGAAATTGACCGGCAGGTAGGGTTGCATGTTGTCGTGGGGCTGGCTGCCACCGGCGACGTTCAAAGTTCCATTGTTCATATGCCGTGTTGGGGTTTGAAGTGGAATAGAAATTCATTCCGGCTTCTGCGCCGGCCGGCGTGTTGTTAGCAACACTGGTTTGTTCCTTCTTAGCAGCAGGATCCGCGGAAAATGAGTGGGTATGCTGGGGCATTGAAACCTGGAGCAGCGTGACGGTGGCCGAACCGCTTGCTCACCCAGGACGTGCGGGGAGAGCCCGGGCCCGTTACCCGCATGCATCGGCGCGCAGCCTTGCAGATTCGGGAGTGCGAAATTCGACGTGCCATTGCCGCCAAAAGTGGTGCCGAGCAGAGAAAATAAGGCGGTATATTGGGAGATAGGCAAGAGTTGCCCGTTGCAAAAAGCCCAGCCGTATGGCGCAAAATTGGTGGGGAATATGCGAATTTCAGCGAGGAATTGATCCGACATAGTTGTTGTTCCTCAGTTTCGGGATGGGAAAATTCCCGAAATCGCGATGCAGAAGTTGATCGCCAGGTAAGGCTGCATGTTTGAGTGCGGTTGGGTACCTCCCGCGATCCCTACAATCGCCGGATTCATGTTTGAAGTTGGAGGCGTTCCGTAGCCCTTAGCCCCTCCTCCACCTGGAACTGTCGAATTCGAGGGCATACTGGAGTTCGCGCCGGCATTCGCCTGTCACCACGTGGTTGTGCTGCGGAAGTTGCTGGATGTTGATGTGACGCTGGCCTCGCCTCCTGGTTGCCCCTCGATGTAGCCGTTGCCCATGTGGATGCGGAACGCGCCCTTGCAGGTTCGGAAGAGCAAAAGTTGTTTGGCCATTCCCTCCGTAGGTAGTGCCAATGAGAGCAAACAGGGCCTGGTACTGATTAATAGGCAGAATCTGACCGTTGCAGAGCACCCATCCTTTGGGAGCAAACCCGAAGCTGAACATTCGGATCTCCGATAGATATTGTTCCGACATTCTTCGTTATCTCCTTCGTCGAAGTACGCTAACTCTGGGACGGAAAAATCCCAAACAACGCGATAATAAAATTCACGCATAGGTAGGGCATGAGATTGTCGTGAGGCTCCGAATTGCCGGCATTGGCGACGGTTAACGGACTCATTTGAACGGAAGGGGCGCTGGATGAAAAGAGCGCCTGGCCGCTGCCGTAGGTGTTGCCCGAAGGACCGGGCGACCCTCCGTTGGAAGATCCGACTACCATGTGATTGTGCTGCGGTATCTGCTGAGAAGTCAGCGTTACAGACTCTGTCACCCGCGAGCTGACCCAGGACATACTGATTGCCACTTCGGATTCCGTCCCGAAATGGATCGGGAGGCGTCCTCGCAGGTCGGGGATCTGGAAGGTCTGGACGCCGTCTCCTCCGTACGTGGTGCCGATCAGATTAAACAGCGCGGAATTTTGGCTGATCGCAAGCACCTGACCGTTGCAGATCGCCCAATTGACAGGCGCAAAATTCCCGCCGAACATCCGTATCTCACCGATGTAAGGACTACTCATTCAGTCTCTCCTTAAGACACGAATTGTACCGCAACTGGTCTCGTTGTGCCGCGGCCTAATTCGCCAAATCGAAAATATACCAATGGTGATTGCCATCGGTAAACAGCGCCAGGATGAAATTGCCCGCTTTGGCCTGCGTTGCCATGACGGAGTCTGGTCGCTCTGCGCAGTGATCTGATCGTGTCGCCGGATTGAACATTTGCGTGATCTGCGATCCATTGATCGGCTGGCTTTGCGCATCGGTTGCGACGTTGCATGTGTTGATAGGCTGACAGTGCGGCACGTTGCAATCGAGCACAACTACACGACCCGCCGTGGTGGCGTGCGGCAGAGTGATCGTCTGCGGGTTGCCGTTGCTGACCAAACTCCCGCCGGAATTTTGTGTGCCGCCGGAGTTGTCGACCAGGTAATACATAATGCGTGGCGGTGTCTCGAAATGACGGCGCCGGTTCGGAGCGCGGCCGTGTCAAGCGGGAAGACGTTGCCGGTCGGGCCATTTGAGCCCTGCGCTCCAGTCACGCCAGCGGCGCCAGTTGCGCCGGTGGGCTCCGGCGGGACCAGCGGGACCGGCATTGCCGGCCGCGCCCGTGGCTCCCGCAGGCCCAGTCATACCTGTGGGTCCTGTGGCGCCTTGCGGACCAATGGTTCCCGCCGCGCCAGCGGGCCCAGTCGGCACCTGCAGGTCCGTTTGCTCCTTGCGGTCCGGTTGCTCCTGTTGGGCCGGTTGGACCGGTGAATCCAGTGGCGCCAGTTGGCCCGGTTGGACCAAACGGACCGATTGGTCCCCGCGGCTCCTGCGCTCCCTGCTGCACCAGCGGGGCCTGTCGCGCCCGCTGCTCCCGTCGGCCCGGTTGGACCGGTCGCGCCCGTGGGACCCGTGACGCCGGTCGGGCCGGCAGGGCCCGCTGCTCCCGTCGCTCCAGTTGGACCTGTGGCGCCAGTTGGCCCAGTGGGACCCGTTGCTCCGGCGGCTCCTGCCGAGCCGGTGGGTCCGGTCGGTCCGGTTGCACCCACGGGACCCGCGGGCAGTACGGTGGCGACCAACAACTGAGCCGGATGGCTGGTCGCGGTGTTCTCCTTCGTATCGAGCAGCAGGCTGGTCGCGCCCAGTGCCGGTAATCTCCAATCCGAAGTTCGTAGCCGGATTCGCGATCCAGTTCTGCACCTGAGCCGTGACGTTCACCAACACGAACGAATTTGCAGTACTCACGACTCGCGGAGGCGAACGCGGAGCCGGCGGTGGTGGGTTGCGTTGCAAAAGTAACCGTGTTTTCGCTCCACGGCGATGTGACCAGCGTGAAATTCAGTGTTCCACGCAGCGTTGACCTTATCGGCAAAGACGCGCAGATAAGCAACGTTGACCACGGTGCCCGGAGAAATCCCGGAAAGATCGAACTGAACCAGTCCGGCGTTGCCGGGGGCGATGTTCAAGGTTTGCGCCGGCGTGCCTGTGTTGTAGTTCGTGGTTGGCGACGAGGAAGCGATGGTAACGTCTCCGGCCAGAGGAGCATCCGCGTCCGCCAGCAAGGCGGGCGCCAGCAGCGAGCCCATCACGAGCAGGACCGCACCCGGTCCGATCAACGATTTTGTTCTCATTGTCGTTCTCCTCATGCTCGTTTACTGGTTGTCGCAGGATGTCGCACTGCCGCTTGTAATGAGTTGCGTCAGATACCACAGCGAACTGCCATCGCTCACGAATTCCAGCGGTGTTCAGGACGGTACAGGAAGTAATCTGACCGGTTGGGTTGAACGAGTTGTGGTTCAAAATATGATCGCCGCCCTGGACGTTGATGGTGATCGTATTGGTTTGGCCGGAGTTGATGTTGGGCCGTGCCTTGAATGAGGATCAGTTTCCCCGCCGCACTATTCGCGTGTAGGCAACGTAATGGTTGCCGCGCGAGGAGTTATTCACCAAGATGGCTCGATGATTGTCCGTATTGGGAGATCGTTGATCCGGAGGCAACCGATTCGACATTCCACGAGTTCGAGAATGTCGGGCCTGCGGCACCAGCAGCTCCCTGCGGACCGGCATTTCCGGTCGGACCGATGCGGCCCCTGCAATCCATCAGCCCTTGAGGACCGGTTGGACCGGCGGCCCCCTGAGGACCTTGCGATCCCACCGCGCCTTGAGGTCCTGGCGGGCCCGTAGGACCGGCGGAGCCGGCTGCGCCAGTGGGTCCAGTTGCACCGGCTGGACCGTGTATTGCCAATCGAGCCCTGCGGGACCGAGCGGGCCTAGAGCGCCAGCGGCGCCGGCGGATCCGGCGGGACCTGCACTCCCGGTTGGACCAGTGGGACCTGTCGGACCGGTAACTCCGTTCGCTCCGGTTATACCTGTTGGACCTGATGGACCATCAGGTCCGGCCGGTCCTAGCGAGCCCGCTGCCCCGACGGAACCCGTCGCACCGGTTGGTCCGGGAGCGCCGGTTCGGCCCAGCGGCCCGGTAGCACCGCAGCTCCGGTTGCACCCGTTGGACCGGTCGCGCCAGTGGGCCCCACGGGACCCGAAGGCCCGGTCAGCAAGATTTCCAATTGCGCGGGATGACTGGTCGCCGGACTTTCCTTACTGTCAAGAACAATGCTGGTGGCCGCTTCGCCTGTGACGATGCAGCCCATCGTTCGGGAGTCCCGTTTAGCCAGGCAGCAACCTGGCTGGTGACATCCACTTCGATGTACTCATTGGCGATAGTCACCGGGATACCGAGCTGAACTGGCGTTCCGGGTCCGGGTACTGGGGATGTCACCCCGTTCACCGTGTGTTCTGCCCAGGGCGCGTTGGATGCGAAGATGTCGATGGCGCCGGGGGTGGTCACTTTGTCAACGAAAATGCGAAGTTTCGCGGAGCTGACGTTGTTGCCGGTTGTTCCAGCGGGCAACTGGCTAAGGTCGAACAGCAGCATACCCTGTGCGGTGGACGACTCCGCCAACATTGATTCCGGGCAAGGCGCCGTAATTTGTAGCATCACCGGGGTTGATGTAAGCGTCCCCCGTAACGCACCTGTGTCTGCAAGCGAAAGCGCCGGAACGAAGAGCGCCAAACTGACGGCGGCGGTTCGAATTAGACTTGCTCTATTCGGCGTCTTCATCATTGATTCTCCATCAGGTACCAAGTATGGTTTCCGTCAGATATGAATTGAGCCCAGTTGGCACCGCTCTCGTAAAATGTGCTCTGGGTGTCATCGCCATTTGTGTTTGCGGCGGCATTGGAAGCGGCGACGAAAGAGAAGGCCCGAATCTGATCGCCGGCTGCGGGGAAGTAGTGGGTAAAGGCAAACGTCGTGGGATTCGTGCTCAGAACGGTAATGACTTGCCCGGCCGCCGTCGCGGGCGGCAGCGTGACATTGTAAGGTCCGTCGTATATGTCCACATTGTTGGAACCGTCGGTAGTATGGAGAAGGAAGAAGTGATCAACGGTATTCGAAGGAATCGTCACGTTGGTAGCGGCCGTGCCGCAGGTGGCAGGAGAAACAAAATTCGGACAGACCGCGTTTCCCAGGTCAAAGACCGGATAGCTGGTGTTGTTGAACAATCCCTGCGGTCCGGCTGGGACCCGCTGGGCCTGTTGCTCCAGCCGCCCCCTGCGGTCCTAAGCACCAGCCGGTCCCTGCGGGCCCCTGGCGCCAGCTGACCCCTGTGGCCCAGCACTACCTTGCGCTCCTTGCGGTCCGGTTGCACCCGCGGGGCCCTTCGGTCCAGTTGGACCCTGTGGGCCGGCGTTCCCTAGTGGACCGGCTGAACCCACCGCGCCTTGCGCGCCGGTTGGGCCCTGCGGTCCAGTTGTGCCTGTGGGGCCGGTCGGTCCGGTGGGTCCGGCAACTCCGGTCGGACCGTTAGGACCAGCGGGTCCCTGATTTCCTTGTGGGCCCGCGGGACCAGCGCTGCCAACCGCACCCGTTGCGCCCGCCGGACCGGTGGGACCGGTGGGTCCCGTGGGGCCCGTTGGCCCCGCGACTGTTCCTGTTGGGCCGGTTGCTCCCGCCGGGCCGGTTGCTCCCGTGGGGCCCCCGGGTCCCGCGACGCCCGCCGGACCGGTTGGGCCGCTTGCTCCGGCAGGTCCGAGCAGGTCGACCTCGAGCACCGCCGGATGACTTGTGGTTGTACCCTCTTTGCTGTCAAAGCCCACCAAAGTGGCTATCGGGTCGGCGACGATCAGAAAGCCGTCATTGGTCGCTCCATTCAACCAGGCCTGCACTTGAGCTGTTACCGGGATCGCGATCCAAGAACCGGCTTGCGACACCGGCACGGACGAAGCAATCAGGGCGCCGGGCGAAGGACTGCCTATTCCATTAACCGCCGATTCAGTCCACGCTCCATTGGCCGCGTAAATATCAACGCTGCCGGCTGTTCCAACCATGTTGACGAACAACCGCAAGGTGGCGTTCGACACATTGGCCCCTGCGGTTCCCGGAGGAAGATTCGTCAGATCAAACTGAAACAACCCCTGAAAGCCGTTGGGCCCGCCCACATCGACAAGAGTGGCCGTCCCGTAATTGTGCGCGTTTCCGGGCAACACCTGCACATCGCCGACGAGCGGAACAGCGGTTTGCGCGCATAGAACGCCCGGAAGCAGCACGATAGCGCTGAGGTACAGAAGCTTATTTCTGGATAGGGAGATCATCCCGTCCTCCGTCACTGTTGGATCTCTTGGCGCCGCTTCCGGCGCAGCATCAGGACGACGCTGCCCAATAAAGCAAACAACGGGAACACGGTTACCGGTTCAGGTACAGTGGAGCCCGGAGTCACGATTTGGGCTGAAGTCACGCCGCTAATGTCCAGGGCCCAATCCCCGGTGCGGGCGCTGAAGGTCGGATCGCAGAATGCGGCCGCCCCGCAGAAATAGTCATTGGCAGTGAAATCTCCGTTGCCGACCTCGCTAAAGCCGTCTCCCAGAGTATTGTTGTTGGGGCTGTTATCGTATTCGCTGAGGATCAAAAGATACTTGTCACCAAAGAGTGAGCGAGGATTCCGACAGCGCTACGTCCAGGCAGGCACCCGTGGTGGGATCCGTGGCTCCTGGGCACCCCAGCACGGGAGCGGGATACGTAGTGTCTATCAGTTGATTATTAGTGCTAAACGTCGAACCGCCGCTCTCGTCGAAGAGAGAAAGCACCGGGGCGAAACCGCCGGCGGGTATGCTCTCCGCGGCATTATTGGTTCCACCGCCATAACCTAGAGTGTCGATGGAAACATTAGTGGACGACACGACGAACTCGATATACGTCAGTTGGTCGTCCGTGCCGATCGAGCCGGTAAACGAAATAGTACTCGCCGACCCCACTCCTGTAAAAACGGAGAACATGGCAACAACGGCCAAGCCTCCGCAAAGGCGCGACATATGATGGCCCCTTCCTGGCGCTTCCGAACGCACCGCGAGCCGACCGCGAATGTCGCAACGAGCCCGCTCCCTTGTTGACTTGCGATGTATCTTGGATAGGGTATCAGCAGAGCGAAGGCAAAAACAATATGCCTTCGTACTAAGCGTACTATTTCGAAAGTTGAGGAAGAATGAACAGGTTAATTACCCTCCGGCCGGTGCGGGATCAGGACGAAGAATTTCTATATACCTTATATAAATTATCGCGAGTGGAAGAATTCGCGATCGCGAATTTGAGTGAGGCGCAGTTCGAGATGTTGATGCGAATGCAATATGCCGCGCGGAAGGGCAGCTACGAGGGCAATTATCCCAGTGCGCACCACGACGTCATAGCGGTAGACGGTATGGATGCAGGTCAAATTTGGATTTCTCGGGATGGGTCGCAAATTCGGGTAATTGACATTTCGATTGCGGCGGCGTTTCAGAATCAAGGCATCGGGGGCGCCTTGATGAGGGACCTTATGGCGGAGGCCCAAAGGGCCGGAATTCCGATCCGATGTTCCGTGGCTACCAACAATCCCGGTTCGCTGCGCTTTCATCAGCGCCTGGGGTTTCGGATCACGAGCGAAGATTTGATGTACCACCAGTTGGAACATCCGTGACCGGACCGGGCGGGCTGCGAGGCGCGGAGCAGCGCCAGTTCGCGAACCAGAAGCGTCGATCGGCGGTCGAGTTCGCGGACGCGGGACAACAGAAGCAGCAGCGCGAAACCCAAGCCGGGAATCGTGATGTAGAAGAATAGGTCCGCGCCTCTTCCTACGCCGGCCAACGCGGCAAGTCGATTGGCGAGTTCCGGCTGCGCAATAAATAGGATTGCGGTCAGGAACAACGTGATCACGATCACTCTGTCCCACAGCTTCGATCGAAGCTTGCCGAAATACAGTCCCACACCGGAAAGCAGCAAGATCACAAGGATCGGTTGAATCGGGATCATCGGAATAGTTTCTCCAGAAGAAGGTCGATCACGATATTGAACGAATTCCAGAACGACTGGCCCTTGGCCCGCGAGTATGCCGAATACTGAATCGCGGTGGGGACTTCCATGTAGCGGAGCCGGTTGCGGCGAATGGAGGAGAGAATCTCGGTGGCATGGGCAAATCCGTTTTCGCGGAGATGGATCTCATCCAGCGCTTTGCGGGAAAGAGCACGGAAGCCGTTGTGCGTGTCGCTAAGCCAGAGCCCCGTGAAGATTCCCGACACGACAATTCCAATGCGCAAGACGATGCGGCGAACGAGCGGCGTTCCCGCGGCATCCTCGCGCCGGAGAAAGCGCGAACCCAGCACTACGTCCGCCTCTCCTCGCTCAATGGGAGCGATGAACTCCGGGATTTGCTCCCACCGGTGCTGGCCGTCGGCGTCGAAGTGCACAACCGCCTCAGCGCCACGCGTTCTGGCATAATCCATGCCGGTTTCCAAAGCGGCGCCTTGACCCAAATTGACGGCATGGTGAAGTACGACGACCTGCATGTGTTCGAGCGCGAGCGCTGATCCGTCAGTCGAGCCGTCATCGACAACTACGACCGTGTAGCCGGCCTCCACCAGAGGCGCCAGAGTCTGGCGCAAGACACTGGCTTCGTTGTACACCGGGACAACTACGTAGATGGCCGAATTCGTCATATCTTCTATCAGTGCTGGCCGCGCGCCAATTGAGACTGGGCCCAGGCCAGATTGTTCTGCGCCAATTTGAAATCGGGCCTGAGACGGACCGCCTCCTGGGCCGCGCGAATTCCCTCTTGGTAGCGGCCGAGAGCATTCCAAGCCGCTGCGATGTTGTTGTACGCCTCCGCATAGCCGGGCTTCAATTGAAGCGCTTGCTGCGCAGCGCGGATGCAATCTTCATAACGGCGGGCCTGGTAGTAGCTGAGAGACAAGTCCAGGAACGCTTCCGGCGTCTGTGGCGGCTGCTGTGCCGCCGCCTGAATCGGCGTTGGCGAATTCGCGCCAGCTTTCCGCAAGCGCAAGAGATCCGGATCGCCGGGTGCGATGCGCAGCGAGTCAGCCAATAACGCATCGAACTGATCGCGAATTCCCTGCTTTCGCATACAGGTTCAAAAGAAGTCTGCGGCATTGCATATCCGAGGGATTCTTTTGAATTCCCGTCTGAAGAAGCACGGTGGCTTGTGAGTCGCGACCGCGCTCGGAAAGCCAGCGAGCGTAATAGTAATATGATTGCGAATCGTTCGGAGCCAGCGCGAGCGCCTGAGCGAACTGCTGCGCGGCATCCGAGTCGCGTCCCAGTGCGCCGTCGGCGATGCCGATGTTAATGTGCAGGAGAGAGTAATTGGGCGTCAGCGGAAGAGCCTTTTGAAATGAAGCGAGCGCGGTATTGAAATCGCCTTTCGCCATTTGGGTCAAGCCGTAATTCATGTGACCGCGCCCGTTCAATGGGCTCTTCTCGGTTACATCACGCCACAACGTCTCCTCGGTACGCCATACCTGGTTGCGCTGGCGCGTGCCATAAGCGCAGACAGCGAGCACTACAACAGCGGCGACGGCGAGCGACCGGAGATCGCGGCCGGCAAACAGCCGCATGTCCAGACGACGGCCAGCGTGAGACCGATAAAGGGGAAGAACATTCGATGATCGTTCTCAACCTCCGCCAGCGGCACCCAGGCGACGGGAAGCAGCGCAAGCACAAACCATGCGATGCCAAATGCGATTGGGCGCGTGTGAAGAGTGCGCGCGGCCAGGCAGGCGCACGACACAGAGCGTGGCGATGAAGACGATCCCCAATGCGACGCGGGGATCGGACCAGCCTTGGGCCCATCGGAAATCAGAATCGGCGCTCAAATCCGACGGCCAGAAGAATGACCGGAAGTAATGCCAAGTCACGGCCGGTTGCGTCAACCGATAGAGAACTGGGTTGGCGCCACCGGGCGAAAATGTGCGCGCCTCCATATGCATCACAAAAGCGCCCGCAGCCCCACAAACCGCGAACGCAGGAATGGAACGTCGCACCGATGGCATCACGCGCAGATTCTCTTCAAAGCAGAGGATGTAGGTGAATAGCAATCCTGCGAAGACGGCCGCCGGCGCCTTGCATAGAATACCGAGAACCACGGGAAGCAAGTACAAACCCGTGCGTCGCAGACCCGGGTAGCGTATATATATGACGAGTCCGGCCAGGACTCCGACCGAACAATAAATCTCCGCGCGCTGGATGATGTAGTTGACGGTTTCCGCACTCACCGGATGCAGGGCATAGAGAGTCACCGCGAATAAGGCAAACCAGCGATTGTTCGGATCGGGCGACGCCCTGTCCATTATGGACGGCAAATAGAAAGTAGGTGAGCGCTAGCTGCACGAGATACCAGAAGAACGTAGACACGTGGAACCAGAACGGGTTGGCGCCCTTGCTAATCCAGTAATCCAGCGCCAACGAGGCGGTCACGATCGGGCGATAAGAACCGTGCTCCGGCAGAATGCTGAATGTGTGGGGATCGGTGAAGAAGCGGGGCAGGTTGTGAAGGTCGTGGACGAACGGGTTTTCCGTGATCGTGTGGGTATCGTCAAAATGAAATGCGTTGTGAAAGTGGTTGGAGTAAACGGCTAGGACCGCTACAAACGCAAGCGCGGCGACAACGAAAAAGGCGTTATTGCGCACAACCGAAAAATATCTTACCAAGCATACCATTGCTTGGCGGTGCGCTTCCTCCGAGCGCTCAACACGGCGAGCACTTTTGGCTCGGACGCTTCCGAGTTACGCATGGATACCAGGCGGAATCCATCGGATCCACTCCGCGTAGAGTCAAGTTTCCGGCAAACCCAAATTGGATTCTGGAACGAAATGGAACAAACCGAGGCGAAGGTGAGTCTGTAAGTTATTGAAAACGTGGTGGCCAGGGACGGAATCGAACCGCCGACGCCAGCCTTTTCAGGGCTGCGCTCTACCAGCTGAGCTACCTGGCCCGAGACAAAACTTATTCTAACAGAGAGGTCACGCCTGTTGCAGTTCGGCGAGCTTCGCGCCCGTCTCTCGCTCGATGTTCGCGTGCAGGCTATTGCCGTTCGTGTCCATGGTGACGATGGCCGCAAAATTATTCACGCGCAGATGCCACATGGCTTCGGGAATTCCGAACTCGATGAGATGCACACCCAGCACTTTCTCCACCGCGCGCGCGTAAAATTGCGCCGCTCCACCGATGGCGTTCAGATAAACCGCGCCGGACTTCTCAAGCTGGGCCAGCGTCTTCTTTCCCATGCCGCCCTTGCCGATCACCGCGCGCACTCCGTACTTCTCGATGATCGTGGCTTGATAAGGTTCCTCGCGGCTGCTCGTCGTCGGTCCCGCGGCCTTCACCACCCAGTCGTCACCTTGCTTGAGCATCACCGGACCGCAGTGATAAAGGATGGATCCGTGCATGTCCACGGGCGGCGCATTCTTCATCAAATGAGCGTGCACGGCATCGCGGCCGGTGAAAACCTCGCCCGAGATTAACACCACGTCGCCCACGCGCAAACTTCGCACTTGTTCCTCGGAGAGCGGCGCGGTGAGCACCACTTCGCGGCCGCTGAGCGGGAAGCCTTCCGCACGCGCCATGCGCTGGACGGGGCGATCGGGATCGCGATACAACCAACGCGTAATCGCGCCGCTCGCTGCATCCAATCGAACGCCTAGCCGCCGAAAAGCCCAACAGTCATAGGCCACCGAGATAAAATAGCTCGCCGGCAGACGATTCGCCGCGCAAATCTTGCAGCCGATCAGCGACACTTTGCCGCCGAAACCCATGGCGCCGACGCCGATGCGATTGGCCTCCTCCATAATTTCGGCCTCGAGCTTTGCCAGCTCCGGAATGGGATTAACATCATCCAGCGTTCGGAAAAGCTGGCCCTTGGCGAGATCGTATCCATGCGCGCGATCGCTGCCGATGCACACACCCACCGCGCCCGGCGCGCAACCTTGCCCTTGCGCTTGCCATACCGCATGCAGGATGCACTTGCGCACGCCTTCCAGATTCCGGTCCGCGCGGCCCAGGTGTTCCAACTCCATGGGCAATGAGTACTGGATGTTCTTGTTCTCGCAACCGCCGCCTTTCAAGATGAGCTTCACCTCGATCTCATCTTGCTCCCACTGCTCGAAGTGGATCACCGGCGTCTCTTCACCCAGATTGTCCCCGCTGTTCTTGCCGGTGAGCGAATCCACCGAGTTCGGACGCAGCTTGCCCCGCCGCGTGGCTTCCGCCACCGCTTCGCGAATCGCGCGCTTCACTTGCAGCTGATTCACGCCCACCGGTGTGTGCACCACGAACGTCGGCATGCCGGTGTCCTGGCAGATGGGTCCGGAATCTTGCTGCGCCATATCGATATTGGTCGCGATAATCCCCAGCGCTTGCGACGCCTGCGTGCCGGCCACCTCGGCTTCCAGAGCCTCACCCATCGCCGCGCGCACATCCGGCGGCAGGTTGGTGGAAGTCTGGGTGATCAGCTCGATCAAACTGTCTCTCAAAAACGTCATTGATTCTAGAGTAGCGTGCTACCGCTGGCAGACAAAGTTGCTCGCGTCGTTTGGATCGCCGTGGCCAGTATATTCGGCATGCTGCGGATATGGACACAACGGACGGCTGCGGCCGGGGAACGCAGGACCGGTGGCGATGACGCGATCCGGCGCCACGCCTTTTTCCACCCAATCCACTACGGCAGTCAACATATCGAAGCGATCGAGTGCCGCACTTCCGCCCTGGCAATGGCCCATGCCGGGAACGAAGTAGATCCGGCTCCACGAATCCACCGAACCAGTGCCGGTGTCTTTCGCCATTTGCTCGTAATAACGCAGCGTCTCGAGCGGCGAGAACCATGGATCGCTCAGTCCGTGATAGAAGATCAATTTTCCGCCGTGGCCGGCAAATGTCGTCAGGTTGGTCCACGTGCTGTCGCCGAGTTGCGCGGTCTTGTTCGCTTCCACGCGCGCCGCTTCGCGATCCGTGTCAAAGTGCAGGAAATCAGCGCCAGTGGCCACGGGAATCACCGGGCCACCCAACAGCCCTGGAATGAAGCCAGGGTCGGCAATGCCCGCATCGAAGGGAAATCCCGGATAAATCTGGTCTCCGTACGACCATTTCGGACCAGCGAAGGCGATCTTCAGCGTGTCAACTTGCGCCTGGCTCAAACACGTATCGTTCTTCGGACCAGCACAAAGAAGCGCATCGGGATCGAAGTTGCACGCGCGCTGGTTGAAGATCATTCCATCCTTCAGCCCATCCTTGGCGTCGCACACCTGGAGGATCGAGTTTACGATCAATTTGCGGTCGGACTCCGGGAAGGTCTTCTTTGGATCGGGCTTGCCGCTATCGTCCTTGGGCGCCGCCCGGTCAAACATTGCGGTCATGAAGCCGAGCGCGAGATTTGAAAACCCGGTCCGAATCGCGGGATCGCCTGAGATGATGCCGTCGAAGTAGTCGGGATAGCGCTGCGACATGATCATCGCTTCGCGGCCTCCGGTGGAGCAGCCATCAAAATAGGAGTGCTGGGCCGGGCGGCCGTAGTAGGACGCAATCATTTGTTTGGCCAACGGCGCGACGCGCCCGATAGCCACGTAGTAAAAATCCAGGGTGGCCTCCTGGTCGCGGAAAAAGCTGCCATCGAACCCGCTGCCCTTATGGCCCGTGTCGGTGGTCACCACTGCGAATCCGCGCGCCAGCCCCGGCGTGTTACCGGCGGCCTGATTTCCGAGCGGCAGCTGGACGCTGCCATTCAATCCACCGCCGCCTTGAAAAAGAAACCGTCCGTTCCACTGATCGGGCAGCGCGAGCGCGAACCCGATGCCGTACGGTTTGCCGTCCACGCCGGTGCGTTGGTTGATAACGCCTTCCACGTGACAGAATCCCGGGACGGCCACCGGCACCGTTCCCGGAAAATTCGGCGAGGTGCGCAGTGTGCCGGGTGCCGAGGCGGGCGTGGCATCGGCCTTAGTGATCGCGAGTTTCACGCCGGGCGCCTGGAACTTCAGCATGTCGGAGCAATGCGATTGGGCGGCCGCCGGCTGAGCGAACAGGAGCGGAGCAGCCACCCCAAGGATCGCGCAAAAAGATGTGATTTCCCTCATCGTGGTGCCATTGTATACTCGATGCTGCATGCAATACCAGGCGCTCACCCTCAGTCTATTTGCCTTCGTGTCGGTTGCGTCGCGCTTGCCGGCGCAAACGGCACCACCGCCTCCGGTTTCAAAGTCGCCCGAAGTGATGGCGGACCGGCACATCGCGTTCCGGATTTTCGCGCCCAAGGCTCAGCAGGTGGCGCTTTTCAGCACCGACCTTTTCGGCGCCGCGCGGCAAAGCGAGCTGACCAAAACGGAGAGTGGCGTTTGGGAAGTCACCATCGGCCCGATCGATCCGGGTGCTTACCGGTACAACTTCAACGTGGACGGCGTCTCGGTGATGGACCCGCACAGTCCCTCCGTGAGTGAATCCAACGGTAACGCCTGGAGCATGGTGTACGTGCCCGGAGCCGATTTCATGGAAACCAAGGACGTGCCGCATGGGGCCGTGGCGAGCGTGACTTACTTTTCGAAGAGCCTGAACCGATTCCGGCGCATGCATGTCTATACGCCGCCCGGCTACGAAACCAGTTCGCAGAAATATCCCATCTTCTATCTATTGCACGGCGCGGGGGACTCGGACGATTCGTGGAGCTCGGTAGGCCGCGCGGGCTTCATCATGGACAACCTGATCGCGGCCAAGAAGGCCAAACCGATGGTGATCGTGATGCCGGCTGGGCACACCGGGCCCTTCAATTTTGGGCCTCCCGCGGCGGGTGCGCCGCGTATTCCCGATTTCAACGACGATTTCGTCAAGGATTTCGTCAGCGACATCATGCCTTACGCCGAGACGCACTATCGCGTCCTGCGCGAGCGGAAGGACCGGGCCATCGCGGGGCTCTCCATGGGCGGCGCACACACGCTCAACATCGCTATTCCGCACCTGGATGAGTTTGCTTATGTCGGGGTTTTTAGCTCGGGCATTTTCGGTATCGTCCCCCTCCGGCTCCGGTTTCAGTGCCCGTCGCCGGTCCAAGCTGGGAGCAGCAGCACCTGGCGGAACTTGACAACGCCGCCTCGAAAAAAGGCCTGAAGCTTTTCTGGTTCGCCACCGGGAAGGACGATCCGTTGCTGAGCACCAGCAAAGCGACCGTGGAGATGTTTCAAAAACACGGCTTCGAGCCAATGTTTCACGAGAGCGCCGGAGCTCACACCTGGACCAACTGGCGCGAGTATCTGAACCAGTTCGCGCCGCAATTGTTT
>CAVXGM010000044.1:0-153564 GCA_963761265.1 Bryobacterales bacterium | reverse complement strand
CAAGTTCTGAAGATATGTCTTGATGAAACTAGGCATGCCCTGAGAGGCTGCTAGCCCCGCCTGTAACACCCGCGCACCAAACCGTTACCGTCTCAGCATCGCCGCCTGGCGTACCAGACAATGGGTTATTGACAGATAAGGTAATTGCACCAGGAACCGATGTGACCAGCTTAAGTCACGGTATTAGGCGTGACAGGCCACGATCCTTGTGTGGTGGCTATAGCTGTCAGAGATGCCGAGTAGCCATCGCCACTAATTACCCCACCATCTTCGATCTGATAAACATAGGTTCCATCGGATACTTGGAAGCCCACACTGATGACATAGCCAACAGTCCCTGTGAATACCACATTCACCGATGTATTGGATGCTAGTCCAGGTGTTACTCCATAAACAGCCCCCAGCTGGTTCAGTACAAAGGCATTCGCGCCATAGGGCGTCAAAGAGTTCACCAGCTCAACACGCGCCTGGTCTATCAGTACGATTGCGCCCGCATCCGTGCTGGATACATCTTCAATAAGGGATGCGGGCAGATCGCCGGTATAGCCAGGATTGGTAGCGGCTACAGCGGCCAACAATGCGCCAATAGTGACGCTGGCGATTGAGGCTGCAGTCTAGTAGTTGTGATGGTAATCGGAAAGTTAAACGGTACCATTACTGAGGCACCTGTATTTGGGTGTCCAATTGGATACCGTTATGCGTGATCACATTCACCAGATAAGTTGGCGGCGTGGTCGACGTACGCATATCTGCAAGGACAAAATACTGCGCAAACTGTTGCTGCACCAGCGATACATAGTAATCAGGAAATATCTGTTGCATTACATTTTGCTGCGCCGGGATTCCATAGTTGGCATAGAACGGCGACTCACCCAGGTTAAGTTTTAATACCTGGATCATCGTGGTCAGATAGATTTGGTCATTCTGCCCATTCGGGTCAGTAACGATCTTCACCGATCTCCCAGCGCTGCGCCCGTAGGTTCTCATGGAACCACCGGCCCGCTGATACCTGTTCCAGTATAACGCCACTATGGGTATGGTCCAGAAATATCATCCATCCAGCACTATTCCAGTCGAATAATCACAAGCGTATGACCTCCGCTGGTTATCGTGATGCCGGTGGGCGTAAGCGTGAGCGTCCATGCCGCCCCGGTATCGCGCAACACCACACCATTCGGGCCATATATTGTGACGGCTGAGAGTCGCAGCTGCCCAGTTCACATTCCCAATAGGGAAAAACACCAACGTCGATAGGTTGGCACGCTGTGTAGGGCCAGCCACGCCTGTCCCAAGCCCGCTGATGCCGCCGATATTTACATCCACCGGAAAGCACACGCCCTTATCACCAGGCTGTATTGGATAACGAATGTACTCCGGTCCAAACAGCGGCATCTCCACCACCGGCAATGTTATACCGCTTACCTGAAAATTGACTGTCACAATAGAGACTGCCACCGATACCACAGTCGCGGCAATGCTTGCCTAACTTATCGATGGCCTGCTGGATCAGCCACTCAATACAGCGCATGGTGGGCGATAGCGGGTTGTTTGTCTAACTGCAGCACCACTCCGTTCACCGCACCCACATAAACAGTGCGCCAGCAGTCTGGCATTGTTCGCCGAAAGTTCCCGTAGTGATGCACGAGACCGGCACCGTGCTGGTGCCGATTTCCGACCCCGCCTATCCGGCCCGGCTGCGCGAAATCTTCGATCCGCCGATTGTGCTGTTTGCGCGGGGCCGGCTGGAATTGCTGAAATCGATCCTGCTCGGGCGTGGTGGGTACCAGGCGTCCTACGCCGTATGGAATAGCGGCGGCGGAACGGCTGGCGCGCCGATCTCGCGCAGGCCGGACTCGCGATCGCGAGCGGCATGGCGCGCGGCATCGACACGGCGGCCCACCGCGCGGCGCTCGGCGTGGGCGGCGACACGGTGGCGGTCTTCGGCTGCGGCGTGGATCTGATTTATCCGGCCGAGAATCGCAAGCTCGCGTCCGAGATCGCGGAGAAAGGCCTGATCCTCTCCGAGTTTCCGATGGGCTCGCCCGCCTATCCGCAGAACTTTCCCATCCGCAATCGCATCATCAGTGGCATGGGCGTGGGAGTGCTGGTGGTGGAAGGCGCGCAATACTCCGGGTCCGCCATCACGGCGAAAATGGCGCTGGATCAGCAGCGCGAGGTTTTCGCCGTCCCCGGAAACATCACGTCCAAAATGAGCTGGGGACCCAACCTGTTGATCAAGCAGGGCGCCAAGCTGGTCCAGGAGTGGAACGATGTTATGGTGGAATTGCCCGCCGATACCCGGCGCGCCCTGATCGGCAAGGCGCAAGCCCGTCTGGGCGTTATGTCATTGGAATTAAACGACGAACAGCCCACGCTCCCGCCTGAATTGGGGTCCGCCAGCCGCATCCTCCTTGCCAAATTGAAGCCCGACATCCCCATCCACCTTGACCAATTGCTTGAATCTTCTGATACTCTGACTTCATCAGAGGTAATTGCCGCACTGTTTGAGCTGGAGCTTCTAGGGCTGGCCCGCCAACTCCCCGGCAAGAACTTTGTTAAAGTGTGGTAGAACTTAAACGGCAACATACTGTAAGCATTCTTACGATTCAGGAAGACCATGGCAAAATCTCTCGTCATCGTCGAATCGCCGACGAAGGCGAAAACGATCGGCAAATATCTCGGTAAGCAATTTGTCGTGAAGGCTTCGCTCGGCCACGTCAAAGATCTCCCCAAAAAGAATCTGTCGGTGGACGTGGAGAAAAACTTCGAGCCTCACTATGAGGTGATCGAAGGCAAAAAGAAGCTCATCGCGGAACTGAAGCAGGCGGCCAAGGGCGTCGACTCCATCTATCTGGCGGCTGACCCGGATCGCGAAGGCGAGGCCATCTGCTATCACCTGCAAGAGGAGCTCAACGGCAACAAGAAAGGCCCGAAGATTCTTTCGGGTGATGTTCAACGAAATCACGGCCAACGCCATCAAGAAGGCGTTCGAAAAGCCCGGATCGGTGAACCTGCATCTGGTGGACGCGCAGCAGGCGCGCCGCGTTCTGGACCGGCTGGTGGGCTACAAGATCTCGCCGCTGCTGTGGGACAAAGTGCGCCGCGGGCTTTCCGCCGGCCGCGTCCAAACCGTGGCGCTGCGGCTGATTGTGGAACGCGAGCGCGAAATCCGCGCCTTCATCAAGCGCGAATACTGGACCATCGATGTCCAGCTCAACGCCAAGAAGCCGCCGGTGCTGACCGCGCGCTTCACCAAGAAGAACGACGAAGCGATCGAGCTTCCCGACGAAGCCACCACCAAGAGCCTTCTGGATCAGTTGGACGGCGCCAAGTACCTGGTCCATTCGGTCTCCACGCAAGGAAAAGAAGCGCAATCCGGTCCCGCCGTTTATTACATCCACGTTGCAGCAGGAGGCGTCGCGCAAGCTGCGCTTCAGCGTGAAGCGGACCATGATGCTGGCGCAGCGCCTGTATGAAGGCGTGGAGCTGGGTTCGGAAGGCTCGGTTGGCCTCATCACTTATATGCGAACCGATTCCACGCGCGTGTCCGCACGATGCGCTGGAGGAAGTTCGCGGATTAATTAAAGACCGCTACGGCGCTGAGTTTGTGCCCGCATCGCCCAACATATATAAGAGCAAGAAGGACGCGCAGGATGCGCACGAAGCCATCCGGCCTTCTTCGGCGCGGCGCACGCCCGACGAACTGGCGCCCGTATCTTCAGGAAGACGAGATGAAGCTGTACCGGCTGATCTGGATGCGCTTTGTCGCATCGCAGATGATGCCCGCGGTGTTCGACCAGACCACCATCGACGTCGCGGCCAAGGGCAAGGACGGCGCGAACTATATGTTCCGCGCCACCGGCAGCGTGCCGAAGTTCAAGGGCTTCCTGGAAGTTTACGAAGAGGGCAAGGACCAAAAGGACGCCGACGACGAGGAGCTGAAGAACCGGCTGCCGCTGGTGGCCGAGGGCGAGGAGCTGCGCTTCAAGTCGATCGAACCCGAGCAGCATTTCACCGAGCCGCCGCCGCGTTTCAACGAAGCGACGCTGGTGAAGGAGCTGGAAGCGGACGGCGTGGGGCGCCCGTCCACCTATGCGTCCATCCTGTCCACCATCCAGGAACGCGAGTACGTCAAGAAAGACGGCGGCAAGTTCGTACCCACCGAGCTCGGCATGGTGGTGACGGACCTGCTGCTCGAAAACTTTAAGAACCTCTTCGATATCACCTACACGGCTCGCATGGAAGAGGAGCTGGACGAGATCGAAGAAGGCAAGATGGACTGGCGCGAGGCCATGTCGGAGTTCTACGAGCGGTTCCAGAAGGACCTGGAACACGCCGAGCGCCACATGACCGACATCAAGCGCATGGAGGAGCCCACCGGCGAAATTTGCGAGAAGTGCGGCAAGCCGTTGGTGATCAAGTGGGGCACGGTTCGGAAAGTTCATCGCCTGCACCGGGTATCCGGAGTGCTCCAACACGCGCGAGCTGCCGCCCGATCCCGCCAGCGCCGAAGGCCTGAGCGAGCAGGACGCCGCAGGAATATTGCGAGAATTGCGGCCGCGAGATGGTGCTCAAGAAGGGCCGCTTCGGACAGTTCTATGCCTGCTCCGGATACCCGGATTGCAAGACCACCAAGCAGATCGGCGGGCAGCAGAAGAAGTCGGATGTGCCGCTCGAAGAGAAATGCCCGCAGTGCGGCAACAACCTGGTGCTGAAGAACGGGCGCTTCGGCGAGTTCACCGCTTGCAGCAAGTATCCGAAATGCAAGTACGTCAAGCAGAAGACCATCGGCGTTCCGTGCCCCAACTGCTCGGAAGGCGAAGTGGTGGAGCGCCGTTCCAAGACGCGGCAAGACGTTCTATCGGCTGCAACCGCTATCCCGATTGCGATTTCGTGGCGTGGGGCAAGCCGATCCAGGAGAAGTGCCCGGAGTGCGGCTCCAGCTACTTAATCGAGAAGTGGCTCAAGGCCGGTCCGGTGGCGCAATGCCCGAACGGCGAATGCAAATTCAAGAAGCCGCTGGAACCGGTACCGGTGACCGTTTAAGTCCTTCCAGCCGAGGGGCGCGATCCGCACACGAGCTAATGTATCTTCCAAGAGCGTTCGCGGTCGAGGATGTGCCCAAACTCCAGGACTTCATGGAGGAATTCAACTTCGCGACGGTAGTTACCCAAAGCGCCGGCGAACTGATCGCGTCGCACATACCGTTCCTGCTGGATCGCAGCGTGAAGCCATACGGAGTGCTGCGCGCGCACATTGCCATCCGCAACCCGCAGTTGAAAGATTTGCAATCCGGGTCGCAGGCGCTCGTGATTTTCCACGGTCCGCATAGCTACGTTTCGCCTTCGTGGTACGCGAATCCGGAAAACGTCCCCACCTGGAATTACATGGTGATTCACGCCACTGGCGTCCCGAAAATCGGAAATAAGACCGCAATGATCGAACTCCTGAAGGATCTGACCGGCAGGCAGGAAAGTTCGTTCGAAAAACCTTGGGACTTCGATCCGAACGCCGCTTGGATCCAGAAGATGCTGATGGAGATCGTCGCATTCGAAATCAAGATCGAAAAGCTGGAAGGAAAGTTCAAGCTCAACCAGAACCGCGCGCCAGAAGACCGCGAAAGGGTGATTGCAACGCTCTCGGCCAGCGAAGACCCCGCGCACCGCGCTGTCGCAAGCTGGATGACTCGGCGCCATCCGGGCGACTCAGCGTAACTTTTTGAGTATGAGATTGCCGGGTGCGGGGGGCGCACTCACGCTAACCCGCCGTTGCTGAGGTGTCTCCCGCGTGTAGTCACACGCCAAACTGCCGCAGATGATGATCCACGTGACGGTAGCCCCACGTGAGCCAATCGCGCGAGCTCATCTTTCCAAATGCCGGATGCACGCCGAACGTTTGAGACGCGGCAAAGTCTTCGATCAATCTCAGCAGCTCGGCGCAATCGTCGGACCAATCGCCCGGCGGCGTTCCTCCGCGGCCCTGCTCTATCTCCGGCCGGGTCGGCACTCCCGGCGGCCAGCGCACGGGGGTGCGCAGTGCCACCCACTTGATGAATGTTCGTTGCAGCAGGCTGGTGGCCGGGCTGGCGTATTTTTCGCCCAAGCCGACACGAAACGAATCGTTCAAATGACACACCATTTGGGGCGCGGTCATGCGTCCCCATTTCGCGCCCGCGTTGGGATCCAAGCGCTGAATGCGTTCCCGGCAAGCGGCGCGGACGTTGGGATCGGCAAGCGTGCTCACTAACTGTTATTTTGACTCAAGCGCGCTATGCGATTCTGGATCACCAAAAACAGCGAATTACCGGTGCGCGAACAGTTGGTGCGCCAGGTTTTGCTGGGCATTTTGAGCGAGGACCTGCCGTCCGGCCATAAATTGCCGAGCGTTCGCGCCGTGGCGCGCCGGCATCAGATCCACTCCAATACCGTGAGCGCCGCCTATCACGATCTGCTGGAACAGGGGTGGCTGGAATTGCGGCGAGGCAGCGGCCTGTATGTACGGCCGCTGCAGCCGGACGGGGATGGCCAGCTGGATCAGTTGCTGGCCGCGTTGCTGCAGTCGGCTCGCCGCCAGAATTATGAGCCCGAGGAAGTGCTCCACCGGCTGGAACATATGATTCATCCGGTGGCTTATGAACGAATACTCCTGGCGGAAGCGGATCCGGCCATGCGGGCGATTCTTCAGGCGGAGCTTTCCGAAGCTCTAACGGTGCCGATTGCCGATTTGGATTCTTCGCCACTCGGCCGATCGCTGGTGGTGGCGCTTCCCACGCGCGCCGCTAAGGTTCGGAGGCAACTGCCGCGCGGCGTTCCGTGCATCGCCCTAAGGCTGCGTTCGGTGCGAGCGTCCATCGAAGGCCAGACCAAGCCGCCGCCTGATAGCCTAATCGCGATTGTTTCGCGCTCGGCGGAAATCCGGCTGTGGTCGCGAGCCATGCTGATTTCCGTCGGCCTGGATCCGGATTCCTTGTCGGAGATCGATGCAGCGAGCGAAGGGTGGCGAGATCGGCTGACTCGCAACGCAGTGGTAGTGGCGGACGTCATCGCCGCCGGCGAGTTGCCGCCGGGTTGCCAGGCCCGCGTCTTTCGCGTCATCGCCGATTCCTCGCTCGGAGAACTGAAGAGCTTCTGCGCTCTGTGACGCCCGCGAAAGTGCCACAAGAGCGGCCCTGCGCTCGTAAGATCAGCCTTACTCTGATCTCACTATGAAAACCTTATTCAGCACGTTTGTTCTTTGCACCCTGGCGGCTTGGGCTCCACTGCATGCCGCCGATCTTCAGGCCCACTGGAACGATTTGTGCCAGGTTGCAGCCGGCCGGCAGGTCAACGTAACCACTTCAGACGGGAAGAACCTGACCGGCTCTTGTCTGGCCACCAGCTCTGACCAGTTGTCGCTGGTGTCCACCGATGGTGTTGTCAAAATCGCCCGCGCAACACTTACGCGCATCCAGGTCTGGCAGCCCGGCAATCGCCATCACCTCAAAGATCTGGGCAACAACATGGACAGCAGCTTCCAGTTGGGCTTCGTGTTCCTGCGTTCTCCGGCCGCGCCCATAGGATTGGCGATCATTCCCGCGACGGTGGCGTGGGGAGCGGTGGCAGTTCCTTTTTGTGCCCTAGCTGATATCGTCGGCCAAGACGGAGCAGTGATTCACGACGTGAAGGTGACCGATTGAAAGCAGATTGAAGGCAGCCTCCGGTCGGGTTTCGAATCGTTGTGGTAGCATCTGGAGTTCGAACCCAAACCGGAGGTTTCCATGCGTACCATCGTAATCACCCTGGCGTCGATCATCGCGGCCGGCGCCATTTGGGCTCAGCAACCAGCCCGGCCCACCAAAACGTACTCTTCTGCCGCCGATGTTGCCGACCTGCTCGCCAAAGCGAAGGCGTCGCACAAAGACGGCCAGCCGATCGTCATCGAACGAATCTTGGAGCTGGCCCCCTATGGCGCGAATCTGGAATACCGGACGTCGGTGGGGCCGGCCGCGGTTCATGAGAAAGAAGCCGAGCTGTTTTATGTGATCCAGGGCTCGGGGACCATGACCACGGGCGGCAAGCTGATGAACGAAAAGCGCACCAATGCCGAGAACCTTACCGGCACCGGCATTGAAGGCGGAAATTCGCAAGCCGTCGCCAAGGGCGATTTTTTCATCGTGCCGGAAAATACGCCGCACTGGTTTAGCGCCATCAATGGGACCATTGTCCTGATGTCGCTGCACGTGCCGCGATCCCAGACCCCTTAGCACTTCGGTATTTGCTGTTTCGCTCTGGCATGCTCGCTCGCTTACGCCCCTGCATTCTTTTGTTCCTGGGGCTCACCGTTGTCTATCACGCCAACCTTCGGCCGGTGGATTCCGGCGACTCACTGCCCGCGTATCTAACCCCGCTGGCGGTGGTGCTCGACCACACCGTCTATCTGGATCGTTTCGTCCCCTGGCTGCGCGCAAATGTCTGGTATACGCCTTCTGTGATCCATCCGGCGAACGGTCATTACTTCAGCAGCTATCCCATTGGCGGTGCGCTGCTGGTGACTCCTCTTTACCTGCCGCTCGCGTTCACCGGCCTTCGCCACTGGGATACGGCTTCGCTGGTCATGCTCGCGAGAATCGCGCAGAAGTTTGCGGCCGCCACCGTCACGGCTCTTTCGGCGGTCTTGCTCCTGCTGCTGTTGAAACGAATCACCACCACGCCCTGGGCTTGGTGTCTGACATTGGTCTATGCGTTAGCAACAGAAACGTGGTCGATCTCCAGCCAGGCACTATGGCAGCACGGTCCGGGTGAATTAGCCATCGTCGGTTGCTTTTATTGTTTGGAAAGGGGGACCGGGCATCGCGCACCGAGCGGATGGCTTTGGCTCTGCGGCGCCTGCGCGGCCGCCGCATTCGTCATTCGACCCACGAACCTGGCTCTGTTGCCGGCCGTTCTAGTTGGTCTCTGGTTCGCGAAGGCCACGCTCACACAACGGCTTCGCAATTTCGCGCGAACGTTGGCTGTCCCGCTCGCTGGTGGCGTGGTTCTGGCCAGCTACAACTGGTACGTGTTTCAGCGCCTCACCGGGGGTTATGCGATGACGGTTCTCCATGGATCGATTCTCCCGGGCATCGCTGGACTTTTCCTGAGTCCCGGCCGCGGACTGTTGATTTACACTCCGGTAGCGCTCTTTGCTTTGTGCGCTTTCTCAGCCAGTGCTTCCTCTGCTCGCCGCCAGCACAGTCTACTTATGATAACGGCGGTGGTTTTCATCATCCTGGAATCGTTGGTGATCTCGCGATCGATAATATGGTGGGGCGGCTACTGTTGGGGACCGCGCTTGCTGACCGAGCTTGTGCCACCGCTCGTGCTGCTGATGGCGATCGGCATCACGGCGATCGACCGGCCTTGGCCCCGCCGCGCGTTTGCGGCGCTGGCGCTTTACTCGGTGCTGATTCAAGCCGCCGGCGTGTTCTTCTATCCGAATGGGCATTGGGACGGGACTCCCCAACCTGTGGACGCAGTGAACGGGCGGCTGTGGAATTGGCGGGATAATCCGATTGCCCGGACGGTCCGTGGCGGCCTGTATTGGGAGCCTTATGCGATCGTCGGCGCAGCCATCACAGGCGGCATCCCGGCCGCGCGGCTTCGCTTGCGCGAGTTGAACGTCAATCCCTACGAGCAAGCCGAGCCCCGGAAGATTTCGAGTACAGGCCGTGGGTTACCATGAAGAACATGTCTTACCGGGTAGAACATGCCTGAGGTGAACGAAATCGCGGCCGGCATTCGCATGCTTCTCATGGATGTGGACGGCGTCCTCACCGACGGAAAGGTGTTCGGCATTCCGGACGCCTCGGGCAACATTGTCGAAACCAAAGGCTTCGACACGCAGGATGGCATCGCGCTGCAGTGGCTCTCCTGGAAAGGCTTCGTCACCGGCCTCATCAGCGGCCGCATCTCGCCCGCCACCGAAGCCCGCGCCAAGCAGTGCAACATGACGTATGTATACCAGGGCCACATTGAAAAGATTCCGATCGTGGAAGAGATCCTGGCGCGCTCCGGAATCGCCGCGTCGCAGGTGGCTTATATCGGCGACGATCTGACCGATGTGGTGGTCATGAATCGCGTGGGGCTGAGCATCGCGCCCGCGAACGCGCGTCCGGAAGTGAAGCGCTGCGTCCAGCACGTGACGGAGAGCGCGGGCGGCCAGGGAGCGGTGCGCGAAGTTTGCGAACTGCTGCTCAAGGCGCAAGGCCATTGGGACGAGCTGCTGCGCAAATACGAGGTCAAATGAGCGGCGAGGCGACGGGAATCGTGGTGGTGGCTCGGTCCGGCCCCGGTGTGCTGCACGAACTCACCGGCGTGATTGCGCGACACAACGGAGACATTGTCTCGGTTTCCATCATCGAAGAGCAGCCGGAGTCGCGCATCTATTTCGAGATCCATCTGCCGGGTGCGCCGGAGATCCTGCAGGCCGATCTGGTACAGCTGCCCATTGTGCGCCAGGTGGACGTGGTCAAGACGCTCCAGAAAGTTTACGGCAAGCGGATCATCATCGTGGGCGGCGGCGCGCAGGTGGGCCAAGTGGCCATCGGCGCGATTTCGGAAGCCGACCGCCACAACATCCGCGGCGAGCACATCTCGGTGGATACCATTCCGCTGGTGGGCGAGCAGGCGCTGGCGGATGCCGTCCGCGCGGTGGGACGCCTGTCGCGCGCCCGCGCTCTGGTGCTGGCCGGCGCGCTGATGGGCGGCGACATCGAGAAAGCGGTGCGCGAAGTGCGCGCGCAGGGGCTGCTGGTGATCAGCCTGAACATGGCGGGCAGCGTTCCGGATGCGTCCGACCTGGTGGTTACCGATCCCGTGCAGGCCGGCGTGATGGCGGTGATGGCGGTGGCCGATACGGCGAAGTTCACGGTGGCGCGTCTCAGCCGCCGCGTCTTCTAGGCCAGAGTGGTGGCCGCTGCCGCCCGCTTCGATAACTTCCTTCTGGTCCGGGTATCGGTGACGGGTTTGCCTTCCCCATCCTGAGGCGCCAGGAGAGCGGCGGCGGCTTTTGCCGCTTGAATGTACGCGTCCGCGTCCGCCAGCAGATCCTGGCAGGCGTGACAAATCAGCAGATGTTCTTCCAAAGACGTGCAATCCTCTTCGGATCGCATGCCCAGGGCATATTCTTCCCAATCCTTTTCTGCAAAATGACGATCAAAGCTGGCGTTCATGACAAGAACCTTTCTTGGGGGAACGGAGCTGAGCCCCAACCGCTCGATCCATGGCCCAAATTTCGGGCTTTCACTTGGTTTGCTGCTCTAGTGGCGCTAGCGCGCGGAAACTCTCGAAAAAAATGGGTTCAACATTTTTTGTTGCAGCTTTCGCTTGCCCAGCTCGCCAAAGCGGGCCTTGGCACGGGATTTGAGCAGCCGGAATTGTGTCTCCGTCAGCTCCATCTCCTGGCAAATCTGCTCCTGGGTCTCCTCGTGCAGGTAAAATCGAGTCAGGATCTCACGATCTCGTTCCGAGAGCTGATTCAAAATCTCAAGCATGAAATCTACCCTTTGCTGGAACGCCATGTTTTGCTCCGGGTTGCGCCGCCCGTCCACCACCCGTACGCCCACGTCCAGGTGCAGCTCATCCCGGCGGCTGTGCACCACCTGGTCGATGTGCGCGGCCACCTGGCGCCTGACAACCGTTCGCACAAAACCCATCAACCGATCCGGCTCCCGCAAATCTCCACGGCGGATGGCCTGCACCACAATGAGAAAGGTGTCATGAACCTTGTCATCCAACTCCTGAATCCCCAATTGCCGGCACAAGTAAAAGCGGATGCCGCGCGCGAACAGCCGGTAGAGGTCCTCCATTCCGCTATCGTCGCCACGCTGGATGCGCGCCACCAGCTCCGGCCAATCGACGGAGCTGCTTCGTTCGTCGTCTTCGGCTGTGTCTGCTTCGCCCGAGCTTGCGAGCTCGCCCTTCGGCTCTTGGGTGATGCTGTCCGGGTGATTCTCTTTTTCATTCGCGGGCGCGTTTTGTGTTCGCAGAGAGGCAGCCATGGCGTGGTCATCCTTTTCGCAGGAAATTCCAAGCGCTCCGAACGGACACGCTGCTGGATCGAGTGCGGCGTTCTCACCCGCGCTCGGGGCATAGTCACTTGCTACTAACCTTGGGGGTACGGGCGAGCATTATGCACACGTAGGACCAAACGGTAATGGAGTAAGGTTAGGCCGCAACACTTGTCTCGCTCCCAATTTCGGGCGTCAGCAACGCAACGTCAGGAACTTAAAGTGGCAAATCGTATTAGCCAGTCAAACGGCGGAACTAAAGGCGAGTCGCGACATGGCGAAGAGACCATCTTTGGTCTCAGCGAACTGGACAAATAGGACAGCGCGAGGACGCATCGCGGCACGAAGCTGCAAAGTGTATTTTTGATCGCAGGTTTCTCGCGCATTTTTCGCGCTTTTCACCCCCATTTGCGGGTGAGAAACATACTGCTCTCAGACTACACCGGAGTGGCGCTTCAAAATCTGCTGGAGGTTTTGCGAAAATGCCGAACGCGCCATGACCATGTTCGCGCCGGCATCCTGCGCTTGCTGCTTGAGTTCACCTTGCACGTGAGATAAATACCCGATCACGCTGATCTGCTTCATCTCTCCGTCGCTTTTCACTTTGGAGATTAACTTCAGCGGCTCAACTGCGCTGAAGTTCAAATCCAGGATGATGAGCAGCGGTTTCTCTTGAGTTGCCTTCTCGATGACATCGCGTTCGGACTTGACGAACTCCACTTCCAGGCCCGCCCGCTTGGCCGCGTCGCTAATCTTCACAGTGAACAACAGATCTTCCACCACCGCCAGGATTTTCTTCTTACCGTGCTTTTGCATAAATTGCTACACGCCTGCTCTTGCCGCCTGCTCCTTCTGAATATGCGTTACGTGCGAATCGGAAACTGCAAGTTGTGCGGAAGGTCAGAGTTATTCTAGCATGACGAAGTGCACCTTCCCGCACCCTGGAGGGTGCTCTGGACGCGTCCCGGAGGGCGCTCGGTCATGACCGTGCAGTCGTTTATATATGAAAATGCCCAGTCAGCTTCGGAAGCCTGCGCGCATAAAATCATCGAACTGCTGGGACGCGCGCTCGCAAATCAGCCTCGCGCTTCACTTGCCGTGTCAGGAGGCACCACTCCCAAGTTGATGTTCGCCGAACTGGCCAAAACGAGCTTCCATTGGAACCAGGTTCACCTGTTTTGGGTGGACGAACGCGTGGTGCCGCCATCGGATTCGCAAAGCAACTATAAGCTGGCCAAGGAAAACTTCATCGATCCCTCACATTTTCCGTCCGCTAATGTTCATCGCGTTCCGGGTGAGCTTCCGCCGAAAGAAGCAGCGAAGCTTTATGACGACGACCTGCGGGCGTTCTTCCAACTTTCAGCCCGGCGCGATACCGCGATTCGATGTGATTCATCGCGGCATGGGGCCGGACGCGCACACGGCCAGCCTTTTTCCAGGCGAGCCGCTAATCGACGATCACCGGAACCTGGTGAGCGCGGTCTACGTTGAAAAATTTCATCAGTGGCGTGTCACTCTGTTGCCGGCTGTGCTGGAAGCCGCGCACAATACCCTGATGCTCGCCGCCGGTGACGACAAGGCTGAGCCGCTCCGCGAAGTTCTGCGCGAGCGATACGACCCCAAGAAATATCCGGCCCAGATCACGACATATGATGGCGAGGGCGTGATCTGGTTTTTGGACAAAGCCGCGGCGAGGCTGATCGATTGAGACTGTGGTTCCCGCGAATGCGCCGTCCATGACGGCCCTGGTGCTATCCGCGGGCGGGATGTATGGCGCGTATCAAGCCGGGGCATGGAAAGCGCTGGCCGATGTTTTTCATCCCGACCTGGTGGTTGGCGCCTCCATCGGCGCGATTACAGGCTGGGCCATTGCGGGCGGCTGCGATCCCGACGAACTGATCGATCGCTGGCTGCATCTGGAAGCCGCCGCACGCTATCGCTGGAAATTTCCCCGCAGTCCGATCCAGGGCGTGTTCGATACCACGCCGCTGCAGCGCGTGATCCGCGATGTTTATGAAGCTTTTCAACCGCGCACACACTTCGCGATGGTAGTCACCGACCTGCTGAAGCTGCGCCCCCGCGTGCTGCGCGGTAACGAAGTGAGCTGGCAGCATCTGGTAGCCAGCACCGCCATCGTCGGGCCTGTTCGACCAGGTGCGTCTGGGCGGCCGCATCTATTCCGATGGCGGACTGCTCTCCGCCGTTCCGCTGTGGGCGGCGGCTGAGATGGGCGCAACCAAGGCGCTGGTCATTGATGTTCTTCCCGCGCCGCCCGGCAGCATCGCGCGCGCCTTCGTCGGCGCAGCTCGCAAGCTTTCCCCATTCCACGCAGTGGTTCCGGCTGGCATGGAAGTGATTCGCCTGGCTCCGCCCAAGCTGCTGGGCGCGCCGCTCGAAGCTATCTACTGGACCCGCGCCAATGCCGAAGCCTGGATCCGAGGCCGGCGAGGAACAGGCCGCCGCGATAAAACATTCCATTGCGAATTGTTTTGCGAGAGAATAGATGCTGACATGCCGGCATACCAGATCCATCGTTTGAAGGAAGCACCGCGCCAGCAGTTTCGCTGGGCGCCGCATACTCCGGGCGTCACCATCGTCAAGCTGAAGGATTACGAGCCCGGGGACGTCGTCGAGGCCGCCAGCCCGTACGCTCTTTGGCTGGCGCTGCGCGAAACAGATCAGGCGCTTGCGGTCGGCGATCTCATCGAAGATGCCAGGCGTGCGAACTCCGCATTCTGAAATACATCGGCTTTGAAGAAGCGCGCTGGTACGTACCAGAACCAGCTCCGCACGCCACGGGGGACCCAGTGGCGGTAACATAAAGTTAACTGAGTATGTATAACGATCCCGCCGCGTGGGATCGGATCAATTCCTTCGCGTTGGTCAGCTACATCCCCGAACCATTAGCGGGTTTTCTGGATCGGCTGCGGCAGGAGTTGGTTCCGAACTGTTTTTTGCGGGCCCACGTGACGATCTTGCCGCCCCGTCCGATTTCCTCCTCACCCGAGGCCGCTTGGGAAACCGTGCGGACCCTTGCCCCGCGCTTTGCCCCCTTTGACATTGAAATGACTCAACTGGAAGTGTTTCCCGTGTCGGATGTGATTCACATCGACATCGGCCGGGGACGCGAGGAAATGGGACGGATGCATGACGGGCTGAACGTGGAAGGGCTGAAATTCGCGGAACCGTATCCTTACCATCCGCATGTCACACTGGCGCAAGATCTGAAGAGCGACGAAGTGGACGAACTGGCTCGCGTGGCTCGTATCCGTTGGGCCGAATGCACGCTCCCGAAAATCTTCCGCGTCGAGAAAGTGTTCTTCGTTCAGAACACGCGCCGCAAAGAATGGCTCGACCTGGGCGAAAGCTCGCTGGGCCATCCGGAGTCGCGGCTGGTGGGCGAACTGGTGGATCTGCTGGCGGGCTAAACGCCATTACAGAACGACGCCGCCAATACGAGCGGGTCGCGGGGCGTTGCCTGATACACAATGAAGGCCAGCACCCGGCTGGCCAGAATCCCCAGGAGCAGTCCCGCCTCCGAACCCGATGCCAGCAATTTCAACGCCCGCCCCAGCGCGAGGCTGTCCATCACGGGCATTTTCGGAATGGCTGCCTACTCGGTCAGCAGGCCGAGCACGCCCAGCGACAGGGTCGCCATGCGTGAAAGAAATAAGGTGAAATTCAGCTCTTCGTTCCACGTCAGGATGTTGGCGACCAAGCCCGTATCCAATTCGTGCAGCTTACTCCGCATGGCCGCCGCGAGTTGTCGCGGATCGCCCTCTGCGCGCACTCGCTCATGTTGAAATATCTGCCGACGGCGTTTGTCTCTAGGCACGGCGTACCAACCGTGCGCGGTCCAAAAATACCAAAACGATAGTATTTCTGGTTGGGCCGGGAAGATATAACATCTAAATAGCTTTTAGTCGAACGAAAGGAGTGGCACCCCAATGATGTCTCTCTTCTCGCCAACCTCCCGCCGACGCAGTTTGTCGCGGGCCATCCTGAGTGAGCGTGCCTGAGCCATGCGCCCCGCTCAAAAGCTTGACCTGGATCGCCGTCTGGAGGCTTACTTCTCCAGCCTTCGCACATCGTCTCTGAAGGAGGCGCTGAAACGGAGCGCCGGGAACTGGCAGATATACGCGGCGGTTACCGGCTCGGCCATGGCGATGGTGACCAGCGCCTCGGCATCCATCATCAGCAACAGCATCCGCGACATCACGGGCGAGCCCGTCGCAAGCGTCCTGGCTGCCAAACAAAGCTTTGCAAGCTCTCAGAAGATGGCGGGCTCGAAGAATGCGGGAGTAATGCAGGCGGTTCGGTTGGCCATGGCCAGGCAGGATTCTGAAATCAGGGTCAACCGCGGCGGGGCGATCATTGCCAATGCGAGCCAGGCATTAGCCCCATCCATCGCGACTGGTGGTATCGTTCCGCTGGACGGCACCAGCAGCGTCATCCAGCCAGGCGAATGGGTAACGATTTACGGGAACAACCTGGCTAGTGAAACCCTGTCATCGAACGGCACGTTTCCCACTTCGCTCGGCGGTACCAGCGTGGAGATCGATGGCAAACCCGCCTTTCTCGTGTATGTCAGTCCCGGGCAGATTAATCTGCAAGCGCCGGACGACTCCAAGACAGGCACCGTGTCCGTAGTTGTTACTACAACCGGCGGGAGCGCAACATCCACCGTTACCTTGGGCCCGTTTGCGCCCTCGTTCGTCCTGCTGGATGCGAATCATGTGTCAGGAATCATCCTGCGGCAGAACGGTTCGGGAGCTTACGGCGGGGGAACCTACGATATTCTCGGACCCACCGGGAGCGCCCTTGGTTACCCCACGGTGGCCGCACAGGCCGGCGACATGGTTGAGCTTTTCGGCGTGGGATTCGGTCCCACTACTCCCGTGGTTCCGGCTGGGCAGGCGTTCTCCAGTACTGCTCCAGTGAACGATCCCATAAGCCTCTACATTAATAACGTGCTGGTGAAACCGACCTTCGTTGGTCTGTCGAGCGCGGGTCTTTATCAGATCAACCTGCGTATTCCGAGCGGCGCTGGCACCGGAGACGTACCCATTCGGGCTGTTGCCGGCGGCATGCAAACACAAATGGGCGCGGTGTTTTCATTGCAGGGCGGCTCCGTGTATCCGGGCTATCCGTTTACCGGCGGTGGCACCAGTCCGGGAAATTTCTTCAGCTCCGGTGGCGGCGGCACATTTGGCGGGGGCGGAAGCTTCGGCGGGGGCGGAACAGGTGGCGGCGGAGGAACCTTTGGTGGCGGCGGAGGAACCGGCGGCGGAGGCGGATCGTTTGGTGGAGGTGGATCGGGCGGCGGAGGCGGATCGGGTGGCGGCTCAGGCGGCGGATCGGCCCGGCCCATACATGGAACGACGGCGTACCAGCCCAGGCTGCGATTTCCCGCAGGCTAGGAGGGGCTAATTCTATGGTCTTCAAGAGATTGTTCTGGCTGATGGCGGCAGGCGGTTTATCGCTTGCCACGTTTGGGAAAAACGCGCCGCCGCGAGAAGCGGCCGTGCCGGCGGATCCTCTCGAAATGGCCGCCGGTCACATCGAGACTGTTAACGCGCCCGAGAAACGGGCAGCCGTTATCCAGCTTCTTGCACACGCACGAGATAGTTACTCCTTGCGCAGTGCGGGCCGAGGATACGATCTGAAGGTCAGCTTTACGGTAAACTCGGGCGGCGAAACCCAATACGACGGCCAATGGGAAATGGAGGATATATTCGATCCTCAACAAGGGCTCCGCTGGACGGCCAGCACCGCGGCCGGATACACAACCACCCAAATCTCAACCAACGGGATGTTTTACCGGGACGGGACGGCGAGCACCATTCCGCTGCGCTTGCAGGAAGCGCGCGCGGCCCTGTTCGACCCAATCCCGGCCGTGCCGCTGTTGGAGCGCGACGTGATTCGAACCTCGGCATCCAGCTACAACGGCACCCCAGTCACCTGCGTTTTGCTTTCCAGGTCGGGAAACGCCGCGAGTACGGTATCCGGACGTAGCTGGGAGGAAACCGAGGAGTGTGTCGATCCGCAATCCGGCTTGCTCCGGGTGCATTCGCAAGTACCGGGGCGCTACTACGCTTATGACTACACCAACGCGCCAGAGTTCAGCGGTCACGCGTTTCCCCGCAAGGTGGTGGTAACTGAAGGCGGCCAAACCGTTTCGGAAATCACCGTCAACAGCCTGGCGGATCTGCCTGCCGCCGATCCGAACCTGTTTGTCCCCACCGAGCAGATGAAGGCCGCCGGACCGGCCGTCGCGATGGCGGGAGCGCAAAAGATCTGGTTCTTTTCCGGACGTGGTCCATTCAAGTCGCGCGCCACGGCCCATCCAGTCTGCGTGTTTGGCCTGGTTACGGCATCCGGACAACTGGTGGAAGCGCACTCGCTGCAGCCCTCCGATCCGAACAGTGCGGCGGCAGTGCAGGCTGCGCAGAAGATGAATTTCTCTTATCCGGCGCCACCGGGAGCGCGGCCGGAGCAGCACTTCGTGTTTATCATCGATAAGTTTGTTTCATCGCAGTGATGTACGCACATGGCGCGGCGTAAAGTTCTTCTGGTCGGCTGGGATGCGGCCGACTGGAAGGTCATCCATCCGCTGATGGACGCCGGGCAAAATGCCCAACGTCCAGCGCCTGGTAGAAAACGGCGCCGTCGGGACAGATCGCCACGCTGCATCCGCCGCTTTCGCCGATGCTGTGGACTTCCATCGCCACCGGAAAGCGGCCATTCAAGCACGGCATTCACGGCTTCTCCGAGCCCACGCCGGATGGCCGCGGCGTGCAGCCGGTCACCAACCTCTCGCGAAAATCGAAAGCGCTCTGGAACATCCTGAATCAGAACGATCTGCGCAGCGTCGTGATTGGCTGGTGGCCCAGCCATCCCGCCGAGCCGATCAACGGCGTGATGGTTTCCGACCATTACCATCGCGCCAGCGGGCCGCTCGATCAAGGCTGGCCGCTGCTGGCGAATGCGGTTCATCCGCCGGAACTGGCCGAAACGCTGGCCGGTCTGCGCATGCATCCCGATCTGCCTGACGCCCGAGATGGTGGAGCCGTTTATTCCGCTGGCCCGAGAGATCGATCAGGATCAAGACAAGCGCCTGGCCATGTTCCTGCGGACGCTTGCCGAGTGCATGAGCATCCATTCCGCCGCCACCTGGCTGCTGGACAACCAGCCGTGGGATTTTTTCGCGGTCTACTTCGATGCGATCGATCACTTCTGCCACGGATTCATGAGATACCATCCGCCGCGGCAGTCCTGGATCGGCGAGCGCGATTTCGAGCTTTACCACAACGTGGTCTCGATGGCTTACCAGTTTCACGACCAGATGCTGGGGACGCTGCTCGAAAAAGCCGGCCGACGGACACCACCGTGATTCTGATGTCGGATCACGGCTTTCATCCCGATCATCTGCGGCCCGCGTCGATCCCCGACATTCCCGCCGGGCCTGCCATCGAGCACCGCGATTTCGGAATCCTGGCCATCAGCGGGCCGGGCATAAAGAAGGACGAGGTGCTGCACGGGCCATCGTGCTGGACGTTGCGCCCACGATCCTGACGCTGTACGGTCTGCCGGTGGGCGAAGATATGGACGGCAAGGTGCTTTCCCAGGCCTTCGTGGAAACGCCGAAGGTTGCGCTCATCCCGAGCTGGGAAGACGTTCCGGGCGCCGACGGACGCCACCCGCCGCATACGCGGCTCGATCCGGTGGCGGCGCATGAGGCGATGGAACAGATGATCGCGCTGGGCTATATCGAACGGCCCGACGAGAATCGCGAAATCGGCAGTGGAGAAGACCATCCGCGAGCTGCGCTATAACCTGGGCGAGGCTTACCAGGACGACGGCCGGCACCTGGAAGCCCACGAGATTTTCAGCGAGCTTTATGCCGCCGGCGCGCGGACGACCAGCGCTTCGCCGTGCGGCTGTTCGTGTCCTGCCAGGCGCTGGGGATGACCGAGGAGATGCGGCGCATTGTCGGACGATCTGGATGGCCGCCGGCGCGCGCGATCAACAGCCGCTAGTGAATTTTCTGAAAGCTCAGGTGTTGATACTGGAGAAGCGCGATAAAGAAGCGCTGTCGCGGCTGGAACGAGTGGTCGGAAGGCGCATCTGCCACGGCCGGATTCTGTTCCTGCAGACCGCGCGATTTGTATATGCGCCTGCGCCGCTCGGCACGACGCGCAGCAGGTCTACGAGAAAGCGCTGGCCATCGATCCCGACAATGCGTCACGCGCACATCGGCCTGTGCCGGATAGCGCTGCGGCGAAGAAGATTCAGCGTCGCGGCGCATTGGGCTCTCGAAGCGCTGCGAGAGGATGTATCACTCTCCGCTGGCTCATTTCCTGCTGGGGCGCGCGCTGGCGGGAATGAAGGAATTCGAGCGGGCGGCCGAGGCGTTTCGCGCGGCCATTTCCTGCAACCCGAATTTTCCCGAAGCGCATGTTCAGCTCGCTGCGTTAATCGAGAAATATCTTGGGCGACGCCGATTCCGCGCGCGAGCATCGGCGACTGGCGCGGCGGATGAGGAACCGAACGGTCCGGAGGCCAGTGCGCCCATCGCCGGGCCGAAAGCGCTCCTAGCCCGATCGAAACATCATTCACGAGCGGAACATCGGAGATGCCGCCGATCGAGGAATCCCTGATCGTCGTAACCGGCCTGCCGCGCTCCGGAACTTCGATGCTGATGCAGATGCTGGCCGCCGGAGGCCTGGGCCTGGTCTCGGACGGATTGCGCGCGGCGGATGAAGACAATCCGCGCGGTTATCAGGAATTTGAACCAGTCAAGAATCTGCACAAGAGTTCGAAGTGGCTGTTCGAAGAGCGGGGGAAGGTCATCAAGATTGTCGCCCCGCTGCTGAACGCTTTGCCGGCCGGTTTGGCCTGCCGCGTGATCCTCTGCGAGCGCGATCTGGATGAAGTGCTCGATTCGCAGGAGCGCATGCTGGCGCGCCGCAATCAGCCGCTGGCCGTCACCGCCGAACGGCGGCGGATGTTGAAGGGCGAATATGTCCGCACGCTGGGCCGCACCAGAGCAATGCTGGCGCGGCGCCCGGCCACGCAATTGTTGCTGGTAGAACACAGCCACGTGATTTCGGATCCGCTCGGCACGGCCGAAAGATTGAACAAGTTTCTGGGCGGCGGGCTTGCGGTATCGAAGATAGCGGCAGCGGTGGACCCCGCTCTCCATCGGGTCCGCGTTCTCAGTTAGCTTTGCTGCCGAGCGCCTGGAGCGCGGTGATAGTGCTCCCACAGATTTCGTCCGGAGATCGGCCGGCCACCACCGGCACCAGCAGGCCAAGATCGCGGTAGAACTGAATCAGGGGCGCGGTGCTGCGTTCATAGGCTTCCAGACGCACCGTGATCGATTCCGGCCGGTCATCTTCGCGCTGGAACAACCGGCCTCCACAACGATCGCATACACCCTCCTCTTTCGGAGGTTGTGCTGTCACGTGGAAAACCGCTTTGCACTTTTCGCAGGTGCGACGGCCGCTCAGGCGCGTGACAATTTCAGGCAAGGGCAATTCGTAGTTCACCACGGCATTGAGCGAAAGGTTCTCGTTGCGCATGTACTCGTTGAGCGCTTCGGCTTGAGCCAAGGTGCGCGGGAAACCGTCCAGGATGAAGCCGCCGCCGCATCGGATGCAGGCGCCCCGTTCACGGACCATTTCCCACACTGTTGTATCCGGGACCAGCGCGCCGCGCCGCATGTGTTCGAGCGCGGCCTGCATCGCCGGTGTCTGCTCGCAAGCATTCCGACTCCCCGAGGCGCGAAAGATGTCGCCGGTGGAGAGATGGCAGGCGCCCAAGCGCTGGCGCAGCAGATCGGCCTGCGTGCCCTTGCCTGCGCCTGGCGCACCCAGGAGCACCAGCCGCCATGGTGACCGAGCTTCACCCGGAAGCACCGAGCATTCCGCCGGCGGACCTTGCAGCCATCCGGCCCGATTGTTGTTTTGTTCGTTCATGCGTCCCCCAACACCATACAGCGCGTGGTTGCCAAAGGCAATCAACCGCGGGGCATAGACGCCTGGCAGCGGCGCCGGTATTGTCTGCCGCCGCCAGGGCTGCCGCTCAAGGAGAATCGCCTCCTGCTCGCCCCGCCTTCGCCGCAGGCAGCCGATGACGATGGAACGCACCGATCCGACCTATCCGCAACTTCACACACGTTCCCGAAGTTCGAGAAGACGCCGCCTGGATCCCAGCCCAACCATGGGCACGGCATCCGTAGGGGCTGTTTGGATGCGTGCCTGCTTATCTGAAATCACCGCCCATCGAGCGCCGCCAGCGCGCACACCGCGGCAGTCGCCTAGAACTGAGCCCGGCGGCCCATGCCTTTCCGCGAACCTGCCTTCGGGAAAAGCGACGCGACCCTTGACGTACGGCGTGCTTATGAATTTATCGCGTGTTGTCGGGCAACCCGGAGGTGCCTGCCGGCTACAGGATATTCACCGCCCGGGCCGCCAGCAACGCCACGGTTGCGAGCGAAATCAACGCCTGCACCATCATCATCAGCTTGGCCCAGCGCGAGAGAACCGGAACATCGGTGGGCGAAAACGCTGTGCTGGTATTGAACGCCAGGAACAGATAATCCACGAAGCCGGGCCGCCAGTTCTTGTCGCTGTCCCAGGGCGTAATCATTTGCGGGAACAGGAACGCACCGTCCTCATGCGAATCCCGCAAGTCGCGTTGATTGGGGCCGCCGGCGTCCAGCCGCCAATACCAGGAGGCAAACACCAGAATATTGACTACCCACAGCGCCGCGGCGGCTCGCAGCAGCGCTTGAGGCGGGTCGAGATGCAGCGGAAGGCGCCGGATCAGCAAGGCCAGCGACCAGATCATCGACGCGGTGACAATGCCGAGTACAAGATGGCTGAGCACGCGATTGAGCAATTTTCTGCCAATCCGGTGGGCCACCACCGTCGGGATCAGCAGCACGGTCACAACTGCCAGCAGGAGCCATTCCTGGCCGAAGCGCAGCGGCGCGGGAATGATGAAATGCAGGCCGCCGGCAGCCAGGAGCGCGAGCACGGCGGGCCAGCGCGGCTCGGTGGTTCTGGGCTCGCGTGGGCTGGCGGTCGCGGGCCGGACCTTGCTTTGCGGCATATGGGACAATGTACCAAGTCACCTCCCCATGAAGGTTGTGGTTCAGAGTTCGTCATTGATTTTTACGTTGCTCTCGATCATCCTGAACGTGCCGATCACGCGCGTCAAGCGCAAGCCGGACGCCCGGGAAGAGACTGGCCGGGAGCCTGGCGGGGCAGCCGGTTAGCGGCGCGAATATTGTGGATAGGCGACCTCATTCGACTGAAGAAAAATACGCATGGCCATTTCGCCCCGGTTCGCATTAGTCCCCGCAGACGACCCTGACTCCCGCGATTCTCCCGCCTGTGTTTACTCGTTCGATCTGGACGGAAACATAATCGACATGAACGCGGCCATGGCGGACATCCTCGGCTACGCACGCGAAGCGGTGGCTGGCATGAATCTCGGTCAATTGCTCGACCCGGAATCCTGGATCAGGTCCCGCGAGCAGATGGTGGCCCAACTGGGAGGGGGCGGCCCCGCAGAAGGTGGATCTCATCGCGCTCGCGAGCGATGGCAGCCCGGTGCGGCTGGCGGTGTTGCGGCGGTTATTATTCGAACGCGGCCGGCCGGTGGCGATCCAGGATTCGGGACACCCCCGGGCGTGGAGAGGGGGGCTTGCGGACGGGCGCGAAGAAGAGAGCTTGGGAATCGAGGAAGGCCGCTTTGCCGAACAACTGAAGCAATTGCACCGGCTGAGCACTACCAGCTATGCCACCTTGGAGCAGGCGCTCCAGGATCATCTGGAAACCGGCTGCCATCTTTTCAACCTGCCGGTGGGCGTGCTGCTCCACGTGGAGGGCAATAACGGAGCGATCCAGGCTTGGCACGGGCCCATAGAGCTGAACCGCGATGGCCTGATTCCCTTGTGGCAAACCCGCGCCTGCACCATCACCAGCCGGCTCCGGACCGTGGCGGCCTCCGAACCGAATCTGGCCGGAAGCGGCCCCCGCAGCGAATTCGAAACTTATATTGGAACGCCGGTCTGGCTGGGCTCGGAATTGTTCGCCACGCTCAGCTTTTCAGGCCCGTTCGATGGCGCGTCGCAGGTGTTTTCGCACTCCGATCGCGAGTTGATCGAGTTGATGGCCCGCAGCGTCGGGCGGGTGGTGCTGGAACACAAAATCCAATCCGAGCGCGACCGGCTGCAAAGCCTGGAGAAGAATCGCAACCGGGTGCTCGAGATGGTGGCCGAAAACGAAAGTATCGATACCATCCTGGCGGAAGTAGTGGAGCTGGTGGAGGCGCAATGCTCGGGAGCGCTGTGCTCCTTGCTGTTGCTGAGGGACGAGATGCTCACCTGGGTGTCGGCACCGGGATTTCCCCAGGAAGGGCTCCGCCTGTTGAAGCCGTTCCGTGTGCTCCGCGACACCGCCGGATTGCCGGCCGCCGAAGTGGCTCGTGGCACTGTGTTGTGGGATGACATTCGCGGTTGTCCCGTTTTGGGCGGACCGCGCGCACCTGGCCGGCCAGCTTGGGATTGAAGCGTGCCGGTCGACGCCCATTTTGTCCGCCGACGGCATGCTGCTGGGAATGCTCGCGCTGCACTACAAAGCCAGGCAGCCGCGCGACGAGAGCGATTCCGAGCTGCTTGAAGCCGCCGGCCGTCTGGCCGCGCGAGCGTTGGAGCAGCGTGGATTTACCGAGCGGCTGGAGTTCCAGGCGCGGCACGACTCGCTTACCGGTCTGCCAAACCGCGCCTACTTTATGGAGCTGCTGGAGGCCGCCCTGCTGGATGCCAGCGAACGGTCGGGAAGCCTGGCGGTTTTATTCATCGATCTGGACCGCTTCAAGCAGATCAACGATATCCTGGGCCACGCCATGGGCGACCGGCTGCTGAAGGAAGTGGGCCATCGTTTGAAGCTTCTGCTCACCGAAGACGACCTGGCCGGGCGCATGGGCGGCGACGAGTTTACCATTGTCCTGACGCGCCAGCCCGACGAGCAGACCGCCGTGCTGGCTTCGCAGGAATTCCTGAATGCTTTTCGCGTTCCCCACCAGATCGAAGACAACGAGCTGTTCGTCACCGCCAGCATCGGCGTGGCGTTATTTCCCCGGCACGGGCAGACCGTGGCGGAGCTGCTGCGCAACGCGGACCTGGCGATGTACCACGCCAAAAATACCGGAAAGAACGATGTGGTGGTGTTCCGCGACAAGGATCATACCGCCAGCCTGGAGCGGCTGCGCCTGGAAAATGCGCTGCGCCGCGCGCTGGAGCACCAGGAGTTCGAGCTGCTCTATCAGCCCGTGGTGAGCATGAATGGCAGAGTACAGGGACTGGAAGCGCTGCTGACCTGGCGTCATCCCATCTACGGCAGTATCTCGCCGAAGCAATTTATTCCGATCGCCGAAGAGACCGGGCTCATCATCGATATCGGTTCCTGGGTCATCCAGCGGGCCTGCCTGGAGGCCGCCAGCTGGCACAAAGCCGGCCATCGCGCGGCGCGGATTTCGGTCAACGTGTCGGCTTTGCAGTTTGAGCGCCGGGATTTTCTGGAAACTGTCGCAGCCGCACTGGCGCTCAGTAAACTGCCGCCGGACCGCCTGGAGCTGGAGATCACTGAAAGTTACATCATGAAGGATCTCCCGCAAGCGGCGGCCCGCTTGACGCAGATCCGGAATCTGGGCGTCAGCATCGCGATTGACGATTTTGGCACCGGCTATTCGTCCTTGAGCTACCTGAACAAGCTGCCAGTGGATTCGCTCAAGATCGACCAGTCGTTTCTGCGCAACCTGCATGAGCCCGAAGGTTCGCTCGCCGTGATTCAAAGCATCGTTCGAATGGCGCACAGCATGAACCTGAGCGTGGTGGCGGAGGGCGTGGAGACGCGCGCCGAGCTGGACCTGGTGCGCGTGCTGGGCTGCGACAAGGTGCAAGGTCATGTATACGGTCCCGCGCGCAGGCGCGAGGAGACCGAAGCCCTGCTGGCCGCCAACGATTCGTTGCGGCCGGTGGATTCCTAACCGGCGCCCGTTACACGATTGTCAGCAACGGCCAAAAACTGAACAACCTTTTGCCTGGATTCGGTCTAACAGCCGGGAGTTTCACGACTCCAATCCTACCGAAGGAGCGTCATTATGAAAATCGAAAGTATGGAAGACCTGTTTCTGGAGCAGATAGCAGATCTTTACGATGCCGAAAAGCGCCTGGTGAAGGCGTTGCCAAAGATGGCGGAAGCCAGCACTTCGCAGTCTCTCAGCCAGGCCCTCCAATCCCACTTGCTCGAGACGGAAGGCCACGTCACCCGGCTGGAGAAAATCTTTGGCATGTTGGGCAAAGATCCCAAAGGCCAGACCTGCGACGCCATGAAGGGGCTGATCAGCGAAGGAGAAGACATCGTCAGCGACATCGACAAATCGGCCTTGCGCGATGCCGGAGTGATTGCGGCGGGCAACCGCGTGGAGCACTACGAAATCGCGGCCTATGGATCAGCCCGCACGTTCGCGCAGACCCTGGGATTAACCCAGGCAGCGGCGCTGCTGGAGCAGACCCTGCAGGAGGAAAAGAAGGCCGATCAGAAGCTCACCCAATTAGCCGAGAGCATGATCAACGAGGAAGCGCTGCGGAGTCCCGTTACCCAGCGCTAGGAATCGGCGGGGCTTCGCGCGGGGCCCCGCATTTTGCGCGCGATGTCGGGTAAAAACGGTGGTTGCGAGTTAACATGCTCGCGGGGTGCTATTCTCGCACTAGGGCGCGATGACTCTCCGAAGTGCGCTGTGGCTGGGCGCGGGAATTTCGTTTGCTTTGACGCTGTATGGCTTCCAGCGTCCCTGGCGTCTCTACCGCAGCATGGAGCCCTACGACAACGTCGACATGCCCGCCGACTGGCAGGATAAAACTGAGTGGGTCTTTGGGCGGTTGATGTATCCGCAGCATCCGCGCGCCCGCTTCGGACGCTATTACGGCTATGGCGCGGAATCCACCTGGCTGGAAGGCGGCACCAGTTGGACCCAGGATTATCCGCGGGCCGACCGGCATTTCGCGCTGGCGCTACGCCGCTTGACTCGCATCTCGGTGCGATCCGTCGAGCAGCCCGTAAATCTGGATGATGGCGACGATGTCTATAACTGGCCGTGGCTCTGCGCCGGCGAGATGGGCGACTGGAAACTTACCGATAGCCAGGTCCGAAAGCTGCGCGACTATCTGCTGCGCGGCGGATTCCTCATGCTGGACGATTTTTGGGGCACCGAAGAATGGGACCGGTTCTACGAAAGCATGCGGCTGGTGTTTCCGGACCGGCCGGTGGTGGAAATCCCCGATGCCGACTCCATCTTCCACACGGTGTACGATCTGGACGACCGTTATCAAGTCCCCGGCGAATGGGCCCTCCGCCGCGGCCTCACCTATCGCAACGGCCAGCAGGGCGGCGCCATTCCCCATTGGCGCGGCATCATGGACGACAAGGGCCGAGTGATGGTGGCGATGTCATACAACTCCGACATCGGAGATTCCTGGGAGTGGGCCGATGATCCGGAGTATCCGGAAAAGTATTCCGCGCTGGGAATTCGAATCGGAGTGAACTACGTTATTTACGCACTGACTCACTAAACCGTTCCAATACCAGCTCAGTCGGTTGCTGCTCCACCGTCTGCTCCTCGCCCAGCCAATCCGGATTATGCGCGGTGCTATCGTACTGCGACGTTATTTTGAACGGCTCGCATCGTCCCGCGTCCGCGAAGGGCTTCGTTCTGGCCAGTATTTGCGTTACCTGTTCGTTACTCAGCGGCCGGAAGGTATCGGCGGCCTGAAAGGCCTGATCCAGCCGCTCCATGCTCTCGCAGCCAGTGATGACAACCGAAGTAGGGAAGGTGAGCGCGTAGTGCAGGCATTCGATGGCTGTTACATCGGCGCATTTCAACACGTGACCGTCACCCAGCGGCTTCATGCCGAGCACGCCGATGCCTTGCTCCACCAGCTTGGGTAGAACGTGCCGGCCAAAGCTGCGGAAGTGGGCGTCCATTACGTTGAGCGGCATTTGACAGGTATCGAAGCGGAACTTGTGTTGCGCCGCAACTTCCAGCATCCGCAGGTGTACCAGCGGATCCTTGTGGCCGGTGAAGCCGATAAAGCGGATCTTGCCGGCTTTCTTAGCTTCCAGCAGCGCTTCCAGCGGGCCGTTCGGGGCAAAGAAACGGTCTGGATCTTCCAGCCGGATGTTTTCATGGAACTGAATCAGGTCGACGTGATCGGTCTGGAGCCGGCGCAGAGACTCATCGATCTGGCTCGCAGCCGACTTCTTGGTGCGCCCGTCGAACTTAGTCATCAGGAAAACCTGGTCGCGGTAACCATCGCGCAGCGCGGCGCCCATCCGCCTTTCGCTTTCACCAGAGTGATAATCCCAACAGTTGTCGAGAAAGTTAATGCCGCGGTCCACGGCGCTCCGGACGATGCGCACCGCTTCTTCCGGATCCTTGGCAAAGCCCAGATGGAATCCTCCCAGGCCAATCGCGGATACTCTTTCTCCCGTTCTTCCCAGCTTGCGGTAGATCATGCGGCGCCGGACTCGTTCGCAGCCGCCGCGGCAATTGTTAGACCACCCGAGTGAAATTCAGTTACGCGGGTGTAAGTTACTCACGTTGGTTGCGCAGCTATCGCAAGCTGAACTTTTTCATTTTGTAACGCAGGGTATCGCGGGTGATGCCTAGCAGCACTGCGGCGCGGGTTTGATTGCCGCTGGCCTTCTGGAGGGCTTTCATCACCAGGTTCTTCTCGGCCTCCGCCAGGCTGGCTTGAAACGGAGCGTCGGTTTCCTCGGACGGCTGGACGGCGGAGCGGCTCAGGCCGGCGCCGTTGGATGCGATGTACAAGGCTGGAACTCTGTATGCGTTCGGATTCCTCCAGGACCATGGCCCGCTCCACTACGTTCCGCAGTTCCCGGACGTTGCCCGGCCAGGCGTGCGACATCAGCGCTGCCGCAGCGGTGTGCGAGATCCCCTGGATATTGCGCTTGAACTTTCCGTTGTAAATCTGAATGAAATGCTGCGCCAGCGGAAGGATATCTTCCCTGCGCTCCCGCAAGGCGGGCAGCGATACTTGAATGACGTTGAGCCGGTAGTACAGGTCCAGCCGGAACCGGCCTTCCTCAATGGCGTCCGTCAGCCTTCGGTTGGTGGCCGCCACCACCCGCACGTCCACTTGAATATCCTTCACCCCACCCAAGCGCCGGAAGCACTGTTCTTCCAGAACGCGCAGCAACTTGGCTTGCACAGTGAGCGGCATTTCGCCGATTTCGTCCAGGAAAATGGACCCGCTGCTGGCAATCTCGAGGATACCGGCTTTCGACGCCCGGGCGTCGGTAAATGCGCCTTTTTCGTAGCCAAAGAGCTCGCTTTCGAGCAGGGTTTCCGGAATGGCGGCGCAATTGAGCGCCACGAAGGGGCCATCGTGCCGGCGGCCGTAAAAGTGCAGAAATTGCGCCAGGACGTCCTTGCCGGTTCCGCTTTCGCCCTCCAGCAAGATCGTGGACACCTCGCTTTGGGCCACGCGCCGCGCGAACGCCAGCACCTGTTTCATCGCGGGCGAGGCTGCGATCATCTTAAAGCCGCCAAGTTCCACTCCATCCTCTGTGACTGTTGCCCCGGCAGCCACGGGACGGCTTGGCACTGCCTGCTCGGGGCTTCGCCCAAAGACCAGCACGGCCCCGGCCACAACCCCCTTGTGATCGCGAATCGGAGCGAGGCTCCCGCTGATGGGCTGTTTCTCGCCTTGGCTGGACCCGAGAACCACGCCGGAGGGGAGGTCCACCAGCGAACCCTCGCCCAGCACCTTCTCCCAAAGCTTCCCGATTCCATCACCACTGATTCCTGCTGCCCCCTGCGTTCCTACAGACCAATGGAAGATGGCGCCTACCGGCTGGCCCAGCGCCTCCTGGGCGGAGCAGCCGGTCCATTCTTCCGCCGCGGGGTTGAAGAATGTGACGATTGCTTGCCGATCCACCGAAATCACGCCTTCCGAAATGGCCCGCAAAGTGGAAGTGAGAAGATCCTCCCTCCCGCGCGCCTTCAGGTCCTCCCGATGTTTGTGCAGGGCGATCTCGATACTGGCATGTAGCGCGGCTCCCTGAAAAGGCTTGGTGATGTAGCCGAGAGGCCCGGCATCTTTGGCCCGCGTCACGGTGGGACTGTCGGCGTGGGCAGTCAAATAGATGACCGGGATGTTGAAGCGCTCGCGCAGTACCAGGGCCGTTGCTGCGCCGTCCATTTCTCCCTGGATACGGATGTCCATCAAGGCGATATCGGGTGGGTTCGCTTCGGCCTGCGAGATCGCATCGGCCCCGCTAGAGACCGCCGCGGTAACGCTATAGCCTAGCTCGGCCAACGTATCGCGAAGATCTTCGGCCGTGACCCGTTCATCTTCAACGATCAAAATGCGTGCAGACATGCTGTTTTGGGCGCCGTCCTTTCCGGACGTCAACAAGGCACGATTGCACGTGTGATTCCAGTGCTTCCGCATTATCCAGCGGAGAGGTGTCGCGCGGCTCGCAATTCTATGCGATTGCTTCTCACCGTGCGTCGCAGGAAACTGACTGTTGGCCGATCTTTACCAGGGAACCGAGGTTGAGACTCTCGAGAGCGGCGCAACGGCCGCGGAGAGTAGAAGTCGAGGCGATTTAGACTACCCTCCAGTGTAGATCATTTGCGGGATTGTCAAGATCCCATGACGCTGAAAGAAAGTGCGCAAAGCCACCGAGCGCCGCGCGGTTGACCGATTGCAAGGCAGCCCGAAAAGGTCCAAATTTTTTTGTCGCAGTGATGTGAATGGTTTGCGTCCGGGGGACTGGAAATGCGTGGCGGAAATGGTAATACTAGTACATCGCATTCGAAAGATTTGGGCCAAACGGAGCGCGGCGCTGAACCGCAGGTTAGATGGTTCGGTGGCTTGCGCCGCTGCCTTTTGCGCTCATGCCGTGTGGGAGCAAGCCGGCTTCGGGGTTGAGCCGGGGATGTGCGGAAACGAGGGTAGGATGTAATGAGATCAGCCCTGAGCCATAACGAAATCGAAATCCTGGACCACCAGGTTGCCACGCTGAGCTATCAGCTCTCAGAAATCGCCGGCTTACTCGAATCGCGCCTGGGGAATGCCAACGAGCTGGCAGAGTCGGCGCGCAAAGCCCAGCAGGAATTCGCCCAGTTCGCGCAGCGCGTACGCCGGAGGGTGGCCTTGCCCGAGACCGGGCGCGACGCCCAGACCGCCTGACCGACAGCCCTCATGATCGGCATGTAAAACTGAAGCGATGGACTTCAGCTTGGATGCCGATGAGGTGCGGGTGCTGGGATCGCTGCTGGAAAAAGAGATCACTACGCCCGAATACTATCCGCTTTCGCTCAATGCCCTGGTGAATGCCTGCAATCAGAAATCGAATCGCGATCCGGTGGTGCATTTCGATGAAGAGACGCGTCGAGCGCGTTCTCTACACGCTGCGCGAGAAGGGACTGCTGCTGAACATCACGGGCGCCGGCAGCCGGGTCCCGAAGTACGGCCATCGGATTGTCGGAGAAACTGAACCTGGGCCGGCGCGAGCTGGCGCTGCTGTGCGAGCTGATGGTGCGCGGTCCGCAGACGCTGGGCGAGCTGCGCACGCGGGCCGAGCGCATGCACCACTTTGACGATCTGACGGAGGTGGAATCGGTGCTCGATCGCATGCCGGAGCTGGTGACCAAGCTGCCGCGGCGTCCGGGCGAGAAAGAAGCGCGTTACGCGCATCTGCTCTCCGGGAACTCGCCAGATGCGCCGCCGCGGAACTGCGGACAGCCGCGCGAAGCACCGCCGCGCCCGCCGCGCGCGGATCGCCTGAGCGCGCTCGAAGCAGAAGTGGCGCAATTGCGGAGCGAGCTGGAGGATCTGAAGCAGCAGTTCGCCGGATTCCAAAAGCAGTTCGAATGAGCCCCGGTGGGGATCAGCCCCCTGCAAAAAGTGAGGCGGACTTGCGCCCGCCCCACAAGGTTCTTCAGGCCGTTCGCTGATCTGGGACAGAAACCTCGCGCTGAGCCGCCGGCCGCCCAAGCGGCGGATCGGCACCACCTGTTGCGGTCAGGCAACTGGACACATTCTTGGACGGGCCGTGGAAATACTCGTTCACCGGGAACAGCGAGTACGGCTCCAGTTCCCGAAACACGCGGCCCAGCTTTTGTTCAATGCGATAGACTGCGTGGAAGAAGTTGCCGCGGTCCATTCTGCAGCCGTGCGCAGCACAATTTCCAGTCCGCGCCCAGCAGAAAGTGATAGCGGAAAATGCGGTGCTCCAGTTCCGTCAGAGTGCGTTTGCTGACCAGGCAGAAGTCGGCCGCAATACTCCTCGTCCTTGCGGCCCCAGGAACCCCTGCGGTCCTTGCCGGGCAACGGATCCAGCGTTACCCGGCTCATGTACTTCTCACGGTTACACACTCGCGGAAGCGATCAAAACATGCCCGGAAAATGGCTCGTAAGCACGCAGTTGCACGGATGCGTCGCCCCATGGCGGCCGATTCGCAATCCTAAGCCCAGGCAGATGTTGCACGCAGGCGCCGCGAGCGCCAGCGTTTCGGACCGTGTCCATTCCATTTCGTCCTCTTCCTTATCCTTGAACCCGGAATAGACAACCGAGTTATTCGATCGACGTGATTTCCAGTCTCAAGGCCCTTGCGAGTCACGTCAACGCAAAAGGGCGCCACGGCTAAGGAAAAATTCCTTCCTCGGCTAAGGAGAGAGTCCGATAAGGCCAAGGCTGTCATTTGGTTATGTACGGTTCGCCTCTTGGCCGCACTTAATGGGTGTAATGTCTTCATGCCTTCTGTTTTTTCTTATTCCTGCCGGAGCCTATTTCAAACTGAAATACGAGGAGAGGCCAATTTGACCTTCCAGGACGCTCGGCTCAGGCTGCTGGCTTACGTCCGGAACCAAATTCGTAACGGCGAGCTCACGGAGAGAAGATTCGCCCGTCTGATTGGCATCTCGCAGCCGCATGCCCATAATGTGCTGAAAGGCGTCCGAACTCTCTCACCTGAAGTCTTCGATCTGGTATTAAAGTACCTTCACCTGTCGCTGCTCGATCTGGCACCGAGGGAAGAAATAGAAGCGCAGCTCGATCGTCGCCGCGCGCGCGCAGCGAGTTGCCGAAATTGCCCTTTCTCGAAGCGCCTATCGGACCCGGCAGAGCCTTGGCCGTAGGGAGTGACCTGGCGCGAGAGCTTCCCGGTGCCGTTTCCCGCCCCCATGCGCTCCTGCCGAACTGTGCATGGCGCATCTGGTCCCCAGATCCCGCCATGCCATCATCGCTCGGCTTCCTCCGATATCGCGCTCCTGGATACCTCCGAGCCGAGCCGGTCCATGATCTCGTCCGCAGGGCCTCTATGTCGTCGAGCGCGAGTGGCGGAAGCAGTGCTGCGCATACTCCGCGTCCGGCGGCGCGCGTCGCTACTACCTGGTCACTGATGCGGACCCTGGACACCCCGGCCGCCTGGGAGCCGCTTGCGGTATCCGGCACCGAACTGCGGACTGCTGTAAAAGCCCGTGTCCTCTGGCTGGGCCGCGAGCTGGATCGGGATCGCGCCGGCTCAGCGCGGCCGCTTCTTGTACGATCCGATCTCCTCGTAGGCGTCCAGCACCTGCTGCGCGGTCCGCTCCCAACTGAAGCGCCGCGCCTGTTCGAAGCCGCGCTCCACCAACTGGCTGCGGCGCGGCCGATCGAGCAGCACCTCCCGCATGCCGCGCGCGATGTCGAAAACATTTTCCGGATTTACGATCTCGGCGGCGTCTCCCACCACTTCGGGCAGCGAATTGACGTTGGAGCAGACCACCGGCGTTCCACAGGCCATGGCCTCCAGCGGCGGCAGCCCGAAGCCCTCATAGAGCGAGGGGAAAACGAATGCCGCAGCCGCCTGGTAGAAAGCGCGCAGCGTTTCGATGGGCACAGAACCCGAGGAACCGCACCGTGTCCTCCACGCGGCTCTGGATCACGGCGTGGCGCAAAGCCGGATAGCGCGAAATCTCGTCGCCGATGATCAACAGCCGCAGGTCCCGATACACCGGATGCTCCTGAATTTCGCCCCGCAACACCGCGAACGCCTCCACCAGCCGGGGGATGTTTTTCTGCGGATTGGTTCGGCCTACGTACAGCAGGAACGGATAATGGATGCGGTAGCGGTCCAGCACGCGCTGGATCTCGGGCGAATCGATCACTTCGCCGCGCGCGCGCCCGCTGGGAGCGTGAAACGTCGGGATCGGGCGCGTTGTACACCACGCGCATCCGGCTGGCCGGGATTCCTAGCACGGCCTCTACGTCGCGGCAGGTGGCCATGGATACCGCCATCACGCGATCGGCCCGCAGCAGGCCGCGGCGCAGATAAAAGTGCCGCAGCCGGTTGCGGTAACCGGCGGCTCGCAAACAGCAGAGTGCTCATGTCATGGATGGTCACCAGATATGGTTTGGGCATCAGCAGCGGCACGGCGTTCAATGGAATATGGAACAGGTCGGCGCTCCAGCTTGCGCAGAAACAGTCCATAGCGGATCTGGGCCAAGCCGGCCTGCGTGCCTTTTTGGGCCGCGGGAAAAATCACCGTTTCAAAATTCGCCGGCAGATCCGGAGAATTCCGGGACGGCCGGCTCGGTGGTGATCAGCTGGTATCGATTGTCGATCGTCCACCCGCGCCAGCGCGCGAACCAGGTTGCGAATGTATGTTCCAATGCCGAAAGTCCGCGACGCGGCGGGTATCGAGTGCGATCTGGAGCGGCATCGGGGGCGAGGAGCCAAGTCAAATAAATATCAAGCCGTGGTGCGCGCCAGCTTCCAGGGATAAAGCGGGAAACGTTCGGCCAGCTCCGTCACCCGGCGGCGCACGGCCAGCAGATTTTCTGGAGAGCGCACATCGCTCAACGCCTGGGCGATCAGCGCCGCCACCTGCCGCATTTCAGCCACGCCGAAACCGCGCGTGGTCACCGCCGGACTGCCCAGCCGGACGCCGCTCGGATTCAGCGGCGGGTTCACATCGAACGGAATCGCGTTCTTGTTGACGGTGATGTAGGCTTCATCGAGCGCCGTCTCGGCCTCTTTTCCGCGAACGCCTTTGGCAAACACGTCCACCAGCATCAGATGCGTGTCCGTTCCGCCCGATACGATGCGAAACCCCTGCTGCTGCAGGCTCTCTGCCAGCACGCGCGCGTTGTCGATCACCTGCTGGGAATAGGTCCGGAATTCCGGCGTCATGGCTTCCAGGAAACACACCGCCTTGGCCGCGATCACGTGCACCAGCGGGCCGCCCTGAATTCCGGGGAAGACCGCCTTGTCGATGGCCGCGCCATACTGAGCCTTGGCGAGAATCATCCCGGAGCGCGGACCGCGCAGAGTTTTGTGCGTGGTTGAAGTCACGATATCCGCGTATTCGCACGGATTCGGATACAGGCCCGCGGCCACCAGGCCGGAGAAGTGCGCCATATCGACCACCAGGAGGGCGCCCACCGAATCGGCAATCTTGCGGAAACGCGCGAAATCGATGATGCGCGGATAGGCGCTGCCGCCCGCGATGATCAACTTGGGCTTATGTTCATCGGCCAAGCGGGCGAGTTCCGTATAATCGATGCGCTCGTCCTCGCGAGTCACGCCATAAGCCACCACGTGATAGGTCTTGCCCGAAAAATTCAGCGGATGGCCGTGCGTCAGATGTCCGCCGTGCGCCAGATTCATGCCGAGGATCACATCGCCTGGCTGAATCACCGCCGAGTAGGCGGCTTGATTGGCTTGCGAGCCGGAGTGCGGCTGGACGTTAACGTATTCAGCACCGAAGATTTTCTTGGCTCGCTCGCGCGCTAAAGTTTCCACTGCATCCGCGAATTCGCATCCACCGTAGTAGCGCTTGCCTGGATAGCCCTCGGCATATTTATTGGTGAATACGGAAGCGGTCGCTTGCAGAACGGCTTCGGAAGTGAAGTTCTCGCTTGCGATCAGCTCCAGGCGGCTATGCTGTCGCTCAATTTCATGTTGAATCGCGTCGTAGATTTCCGGGTCGACGGCGGAAAGCGGGCGCGACATGCGCTCGGTATCGTTCATAAGTTCTAGTGTAGTGTAACGCCCGCTTCGGTCGCGGCCCTTTGATCCCATTCCATCGTCCGAGCTAATGGACTACACCCGCGCGGCTTTCTAGGAATAAGCGCATTTTCCGATAAAGGCGTGGCTGGTTGTGTCGATGGACAAGCATTGGAGGTATAAGAACATTCTCGAAGCTGCAAGTCTTGCCCCTGCTACTCTCACGTTCCCTAGCATGACGCCCAGAGTGCTATGCATCGCGGAACATCCTGGGGAGATGGTTGGTGGAATTCTCTTCGCAACCACTGTCATGGCGAACAGCGCGGGCGAGGGGCTGGAATACCTTCGGCGCCAGGATTTTGACGTTGTGCTGGCCAGCCTTCCGCTGGCGGATTGCGCGTCGGCAGGCAGTTTGCTCGAAGACTTGCAGCGGGCGCAACCGGGCACGCCGGTGGTTCTACACGCTCCTAACTCCACTGCCACCGAGGTAGTACGCCTGCTCCGGCTGGGCGCATTCCATGTGTACACCCAGGGCGACGCCACCAGTTTGCTATTTCTGGCCGCGAACTCCAAATGGGCGCAGGAGACGAGTCCCATATCTACTGAGGGCGAATCGGGGCTGTGGCGCCGGTTCCTGATTGGCGACAGCCGTCCGATGCAGCAGATCGCGCAACAGATCCGACTGGTAGCTCCGCGCCGTTCCACCGTCCTGATTACGGGCGAAACAGGAACCGGTAAGGAGCTGGTGGCCCGCTCTGTGCATGCTGCGAGCGGCCGCAACCGGTCGTCGCTGGTGGCGGTCAACTGCAGCGCGCTTCCCGAAGCGTTGCTCGAAGCCGAACTGTTCGGCCACGTGAAAGGCGCCTTCACCGGCGCGGTGGGGCATCGGATTGGCCGCTTTGAAGAGGCCAATCACGGCACCATCTTCCTGGATGAAATCGGCGACATGCCCTTCTCTTTGCAAGCCAAGCTGCTAAGAGTGATCCAGGAACGCGAGTTCCAACGGCTGGGCAGTTCGGAGACCATCCGGGCGGACGTGCGCGTGATCGCCGCCACGCATACCGATCTGGCGGACCTGATTAAACAAGGCAAATTTCGCGAGGATTTGTACTACCGGCTCAACGTTGTGCCAATTACCTTGCCGCCGCTTCGAGAGCGCCCTTCCGATGTTCCCCCGCTGGTCCAGCATTTCATCGAGAAGATCTGCCGGGACGAGGAGCTTGCCACGAAGCAAATCTCACACGAAACGCTCGGCCGCCTGGCCGGGCATGACTGGCCCGGCAATGTCCGTCAACTGGAGAACGCAGTGGAGAAGGCTATTGTCTTCAGCGGACAGCGCATGGTCCTTCTGCCAGGCGATTTCCCGCTGCCGCCACGGCGGCATCCGGTGGTTTATGCCGGAACGCAGTCCATGATCGCCGTGCCCGATCAAGGCCTGGATTTCGAACGCACGGTGGAGAGCATCGAGCTGAATATCCTGGAACAGGCTCTGAAGAAAACTCGCGGCAACAAGAAACTCGCCGCCCAGATGCTCGGGCTGAAGCGAACCACTCTGACCGCGAAGCTCAAGAGCTTGGCTGCGGCTGGCGCTGCGGGCTAGCTCCCACCTGGCTGGCATGAACGATGAATCGCTTGGGCGCTGAGCCCACGTAGTAGAACGGATAGCACGTCACCAGCGTCAGAGTTTCACCGCCGGAGGCATTGAGCACGCTGACGTCGCGCGGCGTGACGATCCGCGTGGACTTCACCATATAGCGGTAGGTCCCCGCCGTGGTCTGGAGCTCGATCATGTCGTCGGGTCGAATCTTCCGCAGGACGCGAAAGAAGGTATCCCGATGCCCGGCTAATCCCACGTTGCCGATGTTCCCGGGCAGAGCCGTCCCTGGGATGTGTCCCACGGCTCGGCTCAACGTGCCTTCGTCAGCGCCTTCGCGAACCATCACCGACAAATTGAGCCGGGGAATTTCCAGCCGCCCGATCAGCGACTGCCTGGCCGGCGGCCCAACAGTTCGGTGTTTCATTCGGAGCCGGTGCCCCCGGCGCAGGCTGAGGCGCTTCCGCAGTCTCGGGTTTCTCGCGCTCGCCGCCCAACAACCAACGCGCTTCGTCGTGGATGAATCCGCCGACACCGGGCGTGAGCCCCCGCAAGCTCTGATCGAAAGACCAATCTTCGTAGGCCTGATACAGGACGCTGCTGGTATTCACCCAGACAAAGCAATCGAGAGCCAACAGTCCTACGATCAGGAACACCCATTCCAGAGCCCGCAACGTGGATTTTGGACCTTTGACCCGATCGTCCTTCCACCGCAAGTGCGCCTTCATTGGGATTCCACCCCATCCTCCGGAAATACATACTTCGTGCGGGTTCGCACCACCAGTTTCTGGTGATTCGCCGCTGCAGCCACCACCTTGATGTGCCGGACCATTTTGCCTTCTACCGATGGCACGTACCCGATGGTATAGCGCGACCGAATATCTTTCGCGATCTGGCGGCAGATCGGCACCACGTCCTCCAAGTTCATCGGATGGTAAAACACGCCGCCGCTGACATGCGCCAAGTCTTTCAGCACGCCTTCATTTCTTTCCGGATCGTCTTCGTCGTAAATGCCAACTGTGTAGATGGTGGCGAGCGATGTGAGCACGTCGTGCATCACTTGCTGTTCGGTGTGGGTGCTGTGATTATCGCCGCCGTCGCTGATCACCACCAGGGCCTTCTTAGCTTGCCTTCCGAAATCGAGCTGATGGAGCGACATTTCAATCGCGTCGTACAGCGCGGTCCGGCCTTCGGGAGTGCCTTGCCACAGCGCCGCCCGCAGCTCTTTCGGATTGTCGGAAAACAACACATTATCAGGCAAGCCGCGCCGCGGTTTCTCGTTGAAATTTACGACGAAACATTTCATCCATCGGATTGCTGGCTTGAATGAAAACCCAGGCGCCGCAGTGATCACCTGCGGACGCTTGGGGCGCATGCTGCCGCTCTCGTCCACCACCAGCCCCACGGTTACCGGATTATCGGCGTTGGAGAACTGGCTGATTGCTTCCGGCTTGCCGTTTTCAAAAACTTTGAAATTGTCCTTGCTCAGTCCGGAAACAAAACCCCCGGAGCTATCCTTGACACTCACGTCTAAAAGAACCAGCCGCGAGGTGGTCTGGATGGTGAAGTTCTCCTGGTCAGTGGCCTTGGCGGCGGTGCGGGTAGCTCTTACTTGACCCCGTCCACCGGCGCTAACCGCTGTCCACAGCAGAACACTCACTCCCAGAAACACCACGCGGCTGCGGATCATAGAGGCTCCCGGTCTTAGCTTACGACAGTCGGTCTACGACAGCCGGAAACCACGAACCAACGCGAACAGACCCAGGGAAAGCAGGCCGGCCAAGCCAATCAACGGATAGGGGCTGGCGGTCTTGGGCAGTTCCTGAGGAGCAGGAGCAGGAGCGGGAGCGGGCTCCGGAGCCGGAGCAGCTTCCTGCGGAGCCGGAGGCGGAGTATTCTGAGCCTCTTCCTGAGGAGCAGGCTGGGTTTGAGTTACGGCAGCTTTGCGGCAACTCGGCCGGCTTGGTGGCTTCCGTGGTGGGTACCGGCTCATGCGATGCAGCCGCGATCTGCACGGCGGCTGACTTCGGATAGGCAAACTCCTGGCCGAAATTATCGCCCGGGTAGAACCACGCTCTCAGAGCCTTCGGTTGTCCGGGAGGTGTTTCCCAAAACGTGAACACGGTTTTGCCGGTCGGCCGGAGACGATAATTTGGAATCGCGAGAATCGTGGTATAGAGATGGTTCTCGTCGCGCGTTGTAGATTTGGACGATGTGCCGATCCGACGGGGAATCCAGCAGTTTTATCACGTACGTGCCGGCAGGCAGCACCTGATTGGGGACCTGGATCGGTTGGTCCACAGTCAAAATTGTCTTTTTGTTCCATTCGTCCGCGCGGGCGCTCGGTGCGAGCGCAACCCCGAGCAATCCGACGGATGCCATTGCAACAACTAAACGGATCATAATGTACTCCTTCTTTGTTAATTGCCGCTTCGCGATCGCATCACGCAACCGCACGGTAAAATTGGTCCGGCTCAACACCGTAACCCGCGGTTGAACATCGCAGCTTTGCTGCCAAAAAAGAAGTGGCTTCGATTCAGCGTGTTCGAACGAACCCTGTCGGATGACAAGGAAACTTTTACCGTTTTTAGCGTTGAATTGTGGACTCAGGCTGTCCACCCGGCGACTCTAGTTCTCGCTCGCGGGTAGATAGTTATCTCTGCAGCGGATCTTCCACCCAGGGCGGCGTCGCGTCCATCAGGCGGCCCAGCTCAGGTTCAAGTAAAGTCATCTTTTGCTTCATTTCCCAGGCGATTTTGCGATAGCTGAAGTGGCCCTTTACGCCGGACCGCAGCCGGGCGATGTATTCGGCCTCCGCGAAATCCATTTTGAACAGAAAACGTGAGCGCGCGGCGAATGGAAGGAGATAATGCGCGCCGGGCGCAGGCAGGTTCGCCGCGGTGTTACGCGCACGTGATAACAACTGGGCATAAGTTTCGCTCACGCCGGCTTCCATAATCAAAGCAGGCGTTTCAAAGCCGAAGTTCGCGGAGTAATCTTTTCTGAATTGTTGGCAGCGCCGGTGTCTGTGCAGATCCCGGTACGCGCCGATGTCCATGACGATATCGAAAACATAGGGCTCGCTTCGGAAATTTCGAAGTAATTCATCGCGTTTGGTTCTGGACCGCAGCGCGACGTCGATTACCTCGTTCCTCCGGGCCGCACTCCACGAAGACGCCATCTCGTACAGCATGCGATAGGGCCAGGGCGTCACCGGGTAAAGCAAGGTCGCGACGATATCGGTCAGGGTGTCGATTGGTTTCATCAGGTCCACCTGATCCGTGCAGCGCCGTACTGTACGCGGCGGTCAGGTTCTGCTCCGCCCACGCGCGCAGGTCTTCGCGGCTGCGCCGGGAGTGCTCGTCGGCATCCAAATGCCGCGCCAGCGTGGGAGCCACCGCATCGCGCGCTTCTGTTCCATCCCATCGGAGACTTGGTTCGGCGGCGCAAGCTTGTGCAATCTCGTCCGCCAAGTCCCGCAACTCTTGATATTCGGACGCTTTCAATCGGCGCACCTGACGCTCCAGCGTACGAATGCTGGTCACTTGCCCGACGCCCGTCGGGATTCCGAAGCATAACAAGTAGCGCGCCACATCGAAGGCCCGGGCCTGCACATTGCGCTCATACGCTTGCGGGCTCATGGCCTCCGGGCGCGGCAATTTTTCCGCGAGATGATCGAACACCTTGGCGTGAACTTCGTTGTAGCCGGCCAGCAACTCGCCTGCTGCTTGCCGATAGACGGCCGCCTGGGCCGCATCGAACTCCGGCGGAGTCACGAATCCGGATTTTGAGAAATCCTGATAGCGCGACGAGCGCGCCTGCCCGTCCCAAAGCTGCTCATCTTCAATCTCGGTGGCGGCCAGCTCGGAGATTCCCTCAAAGCACAGCACCACGTGGCCGAGATCGGCAATGGACGCGTGCCCATATTGAAAATAGAAGCTCTCGAGAAACTTGGCGGAATCGTGCGTGCGCACCCATTCGATGGAATCGCGAAATGGAGTCGGGCGACCGGCTGTAGCGCGCCAGCGCGAAGGCGCATTTCTCCGGCGGCATCGGCGACAGCGTGAGAACGCGCCGGGGCGTATCCATCAACCTTTGAACTCGCCGGCCAGACGGCTGGCGAGCGGACGAGTCTGTCCCGCGTATTTGCTGCCGGCCTTCTTGCGATACGGCACCGACGATGGCGTGGAGAGTTGCTCGAAGGTGAACGAGCAAATCCGCATGCCTGGATATAACGCCACCGGCATCCGGCCCAGGTTGCTCAGCTCGAGCGTCGCTTTGCCCGCCCAGCCCGGATCGAACAGGCCCGCCGTGCCATGCACGATGATGCCGATGCGTCCCAGGCTGGACCGGCCTTCCAATCTGCCCAGCACGTCGTCATCCAGTTCCAGCGTTTCTTCGGTGATGGCCAGCACAAACTCGCGCGGCTGCAGAATAAACGGCTCGCCCGCCGGCACCATCACGCTCTGCATCAGCCCTTCGATGCCTTTGTTTTCGCGCAGATCGATGTAGGCATTGCGGCTGTGCTCGAACACGTTGAACTCGTTGCCCAGCTTGAAATCCACCGAGCAGCTTCCGAACTGCTCCGGCGGCAGCTCGGGCGAAATCTTGATCTTTCCCTGCGCGATGTAGCGCCGGATGTCCACGTCGGACAAAACCATAGAGATTCAAAATAGCACACGGCGCCTTTGGTCTCCGGCGTCCGTGAGAGGTTAAGATCGAAACTTGCGCGCTTCCGTTCGACATCGCTTTCCGCTTTGGAGCTTCCCCGCTGCCGCGATCCTGCTGGTTGCTCTGTGGCAGTGGGCTACAGTAACGGCCAACTACGGAGGCAATTGGACCGCGCTCTTCTGTACCGGGGAGTTGGAACGGCATCCGCCCCTGGTTACCTCCGAGCACATTTATTTGTTCGCGCACTCCACCGGATACGATGGACAGTTCTACCAGTACATCGCGCACGACCCCTTCCTGCGGACCGATCTAAAGCGCTACGTCGACGATCCGCGCATGCGCTATCACCGCATCCTGGTCCCGCTGCTGGCATACGGGCTCGCCCTAGGGGAGCCGGCAGCGATTGCTCCAGCCTGCGAACTGGTGTGCCTGTTGACCATCGCGCTGGGCGTGTACTGGTGTTGCGGGTTTGCGCAAAACGCGGGGCTTTCCCCGGCATGGGGGCTGCTGTTTCTAGCCATGCCCGCGATTCCAATCACCATCGACCGGTTGGTGGTGGATGGCGCGCTGGCGGCGCTCACCGCGGCGTTCTTATATTACGACCGGCGGCCTCCCAGCCGGTCCAAAAACTGGAAGATGTTTGCCGTTTTAGCCAGCGCGGCTCTGACGCGCGAAACCGGCTTTTTGCTGGTGCTGGCGTACTGCGCTTATGTGATATGGCGGCGCGAATTCAGGATGGCCTGTCTATTCGCGTTCAGCGCGGCGCCAGCCTTCGCCTGGTATGCCTATGTTCAGGCGAATACCAGTGGGGCAACCTATCGTCCTTCCTTCATTCCTTTCGTGACGATAGCGCGGGCTTTGGCGCATCCATCGAAATATCCGGCCTCGGTGCCTTTCATCCCCGCAGTGGTCGGTGCGGATTACCTGGCATTCGCGGGCGTGTTGCTGGCTTTTGGATTCGCGCTCCTCTGGTTCGTCCGTGTTCCTTATGATCCAGCGCGCATCACCGCGGCTCTGTTTGCATTCATGGCCCTCCTGTTCCAGATCACTGGTCAGTGGGGGAACGTTTACACGTATGGCAGGATCTACACACCGGTGTTGCTGTGCCTCGCCGCGATCGGGGCCGAACAGCAGAATCCGTGGCTCCTTCTGCCGGTTGCAATGATGCTGCCAAGGATCGCGATCCAATTTGCGCCGCAGGTTTTGGGAATCATCCATTGGCTCAATTAACTGGTCTTCCCCAGCGCGCTAAGAAATAACGCCTTTCCTTACGGCGTATAAAATCAACTCGGCGAAGCTGTGCAGGTTCAGTTTCTCCTGCAGGTTTCGGCGATGCGTTTCCATTGTATAGGGACTGAGATTGAGCCGCTGTGCGATCTCTTTGTTGGACTTCAGTTCGGCCAAAAGCTGCAGGATCTCGCGCTCGCGCGGTGTGAGCAGATCGTAGCTGTCTTCGGCGCCGCGAGTGCGGATTTCGCGAACGTAGTCTTCCATCAACATCCGGCTTACTTCCGGGCTGAAGAATGTTTTTCCCCCATGTACGGATTTGATGGCCTCGATCAGATCCCCCTCGGCGGAATCCTTCAGCAGATAGCCCTTGGCGCCGGCTTTCAGCGCCCGCAGCACGTAACCTTCGTCCGAGTGCATGCTCAGAATCACGATGGCGGTATTCGGCAGGGACCGCGTTGATGCGCTGCGCGGCTTCAATCCCGCTCAAATTGGGCATCGCGATATCCAGCACCGCCACGTCCGGCTGCGCCGCTTCGGCTTGTTCCACGGCTTCCCGGCCGTCCGATGCTTCGGCCACCACGCTGAATTCGGGACGGCTCTCCAGCAGCAGCCGGAGACCACGCCGCATCACGGTGTGATCGTCAGCCAACAGGATGCGAATCTGTTTCACGAATCCATGCGCTCCGGTTCCCCACGGCGAAAGGCAGCTCCACCGACAATGTGGTGCCGCTTCCGGGCCGGGAATGAATCTGGCACGTTCCTCCCAGCCTGGTAACGCGTTCCTGTATCCCGAGCAGCCCCAAGCCCTTGGTATGCAGCACGTCGAATCCCCGCCCGTCATCCTGAATGTTCAGAAGCAAGCGATCCGGCTCCTGTTCCACGCGGATGCGGACGGAAGCAGCGTGAGAATGCCGCGCGCAATTGTGCAGCGCTTCTTGCACCACGCGGTAGATGCAGGTCTTGTATTCGTCCGGAAGCTCGTCGGAATCAAGCTCGGCCGCTACCGTAACATCCATCGAAGTGCTTTTGGAAGATTCTCGCGCCTGCCACTTCAACGCTGGGATCAAACCCAGGTCATCCAGCATCGACGGCCGCAGTAGGAGCGCCATATTGCGAACCACGCCCACTGTATTTTCCACCAGGCTCTTGATCGTTTCCACGTGCCGGCGCGATTGTTCTTCGCTGCGTACCGTGAGCCCGGTGGATAGATTGCGCAGCTCAATCAAAACCGCCGAGAGCGCTTGTCCCACTTCATCGTGCAACTCGCGCGAGAGCGACCGGCGTTCTTCTTCCTGCGCCTGAACCAGGCGCGCCGACAGTTCCTTGAGCTGCGTTCGGGCTTCGGCCACCTCTCCATACTGCAATCGCGCCTGAGCTTCCAAACTTAGAATCCTGCGCATGGTGAAGAGCGCCAAACCCAGGCCTAGCGCCAGCGCGGCCATCAAGGTGAGCAGCAGGCGCGTTTGGAAATCCACTAACAGGGAAACCACTTGCCGGTTCCCGGCATCCAACTGCTGCTCGTTCAGGTCGTCGATGCGGCCGGCCAGCGCCAGCATGTTTTGGCGCCGCGGGAACACCTCATCCCGCAGAAACGAATATCCGGAGCGGCGTCGCTCCGCCGCGTCCCAGCGGAAGATGGGAGCCAGAATTCCCCAATAATCCGCCAATTCCGTGCGCAGCGCGCTGTAGTGTTGGACCCCTTCCGGACCCACCTGGTGTCCGTAGGAATCCAGTGCCGCCTCCATGTGCCTGCGCACTTGTTGCAGGTTGGCGCGATAGACGTTGGCGCGCTGTGGTTCGGGCTCGAGCAGGTAGTCCCGGACGTAAGTGCCCGACACATAAACGTCGGAACGAATATCGTTGAGTACGTGATTTTCGGCTAAATAACGCTGCCGGATTTGCTGGTCGCTGCGGCGAAAATGCCCCAGGACGCGCAGGGCGTCGATTCCGGCCAGCGCCATGATCGACAACAGCCCGCCGAAACCAACCGCGAGTGCGATGCGCGAGCGAAAAAACACACTGTTTTGAACGAACTTGTTCCGAATCCATACTACCAGAAGGACGCCGGGCGATTTGTGTACAAGTTGATTTGTGTACAATCAGTGCCGGAGGAAGACTGGCCATGCAACCCGCCCAAACCGGACTCGATCAGCTCAAACAGAGAATGCGCGGCGCCTGGATGGCGGGAGATTTTGGACAGATTGCGCGGTATTCGGCAAAATGCGCTGAAGAGTTTGTCGATCGGCTGGCAATAGAGCCGGGTGCGCGTGTTCTGGATGTGGCCTGCGGCACGGGCAATCTGGCGATTCCGGCCGCGCGGAAGGGCGCGCGTGTGCGGGGCCTGGACATCGCTCCCAATCTTCTGGAGCAGGCGCGGGAAAGGGCTGCCGCGGAAAATTTGCAGGCTACCTTTGAGGAAGGGGACGCAGAAGGATTACCCTACCCGGATGCGCACTTCGATGTGGTGATGACTATGTTCGGAGCAATGTTCGCGCCGCGTCCGGAGTTGGTGGCAGCTGAGTTATCGCGTGTCTGCCGGCCGGGAGGCACGATCGCGATGGCCAACTGGAATCCGGAGAGTTTTGTCGCCAAACAGTTTGGGGTAGGCAATCGCTACCTCCCTCCGCCCGACGGAATCCCGGCGCCGATCCTGTGGGGCGACGAGCAGGTGGCGAGGCAGCGGCTCGGCCCTTACGCGTCTGAGGTTCGCGCCGAGCGTCGCATGCTGGAATTCGATTATCCCTTCGGTCCGCGTGAAGTGGTGCAGTTCTTCAGCCAGTATTTCGGACCCACTCAGGTCGCGTTTTCGAGGCTGCCCGCCGATGCGCAAGCCGCTTATGCCGCCGATCTGGAGAGCCTCTGGCGCGAGTTCAACGAAGGGACAGATGGACGGACGGTGGTACATGCCGAATATCTGGAAGTAATCGCCACGCGCGCCCCCATTTAACTGGGGTTCGCTCTGGCGATTTGAGCACCTCCACTGCACCATCGGCCCTTGATCTCTGTTGTCAGATATGACAACATGATGATGCAGGGTCGGGAAAAGACAAGGCCATGGCTGAGACCCGGAGGACACGCCCTGTCTCGTGGATCAAGGGGGCGCTGAAGGACTTCCAGACCTTTCCGAGCGACGCGCAAGCAACTCTGCTAACGGCGCTGACGATCGCAGCGGACGGGGGCAAGGCGGATATCGCGAAACCGATGCGTGGCCTCGGCTCGGGTGTGTTTGAGATCGCGCTAGCGTTTCGCGGCGACGCTTTTCGCGTAGTCTACGACGTGCAGTTCTCGGAAGAAATCTGGGTCATTCACGCATTCCAGAAGAAATCAAAGCAAGGGATCAAGACCCCGAAGCGCGAGATTGATCTGATAAAGGGCCGGCTGAAGGGATTGAAGGAGGCGCTCTGATGAAAGGTGAGAAGGTGGAACGAATTCGCGGCAGCGGAAATGTATTCCGCGATCTCGGGCGCGAGAACGCTGACCTGGAACAGTTGAAAGCGCTCCTTGCGGCTGAGATCATCAAGGCGCTGGACCGTGACGAGATCACCGTCCGGGCCGCGCAGGCACGAACCGGCTTCGCAGCGGCCGACTTCTCGCGGATTCGCAACGCCGACCTCGCCCGCTTCACGGCTGATCGACTGATGTCGATTCTAAACCGTCTTGGCTTGCGGGCGGAAGTGAAGGTCCGGGTACGGCACTTCGGACCAATCCCTGGCGACGCTACGGATAGATGACGACCCTTCTTACGCAAAGCTTCAGAGGAGCTATTCGCCAAAAACCTTTCGTGGATTGAGGCGGGCGTACCTGATCCGAGAGTCGTCTAATTTAAAATTCGGCGATCGACTCGGGCCCCTGAAGGGGTGCGGTCCTCTAATCGCTCCTCACGCTGGAAGTCGCACGAACAGTTTTTGGTGGACGGCGGGGGGATCGAACCCCCGACCTCTGCATTGCGAACGCAGCGCTCTCCCAGCTGAGCTAGCCGCCCACTTCCGGTGTGCAAACTCATTTTACTCTAACTGCGCCGCCTCCCGCCCCTGCTAAAATAGAAATCTCCCCCCGCGAAAATGCTCAAACGCATCACCGTGCACGGCGCCCGCCAGCACAACCTCAAAAATATCGACGTGGAGATCCCTCGCAACACCTTCACGGTGATCACCGGGCTCAGCGGCTCCGGCAAATCCTCGCTGGCATTCGACACCATCTATGCCGAGGGCCAGCGCCGCTACGTGGAAACGCTTTCGCCTTACGCGCGCCAGTTCCTGGATCAAATGGAGCGCCCCGAAGTGGATTCCATCGATGGCCTCAGCCCGGCCATTTCCATCGAACAGAAGACCACCAACCGCAGCCCGCGTTCCACGGTCGGCACCATCACGGAAATTTACGACTACTTGCGCGTGCTCTATTCCTCCATCGGCGTTCCGCATTGCCCCACCTGCGGCATCGAAATTTCGCGCCAGTCCACCGAGCAGATCCTGCAGCAGATCCTGGCGTCTGCCGGAAGGCGAGCGCGTCATGATCCTGGCGCCCATCGTGCGCGGCCGCAAAGGCGAATACAAAAAGGATCTCGAAAAACTCTTCCGCCAGGGCTTCGTGCGCGCCCGCGTGGATGGCGTGCTGCGCTCGCTCGACGAAGAGATTCCGCTCGATAAGCGCAAGAACCACACCATCGAGATCGTGGTGGATCGTCTGCCGCTGAAGGCCGGCTCGGAAAAACGGCTCGAAGCCTCCATCGAAACCGCGGCGAAGCTGGCCAACGGACTGGTCACCGTCTCGGTGGTCAACGGGGAAGAGAAGCTGTATTCGCAGAAACTCGCGTGCCCCAATTGCGGCACCAGTATTCCGCAGCTTGAGCCGCGATCGTTTTCCTTCAACAGTCCGTTCGGCGCGTGTGAAACCTGTCATGGACTGGGCAGCACCTGGAGCTTCGATCCGGCCAAAGTGATCGTCGATTCTTCCAAGCCCTTGCTGGATGGCGGCCTCGGACCCGGCGCCAGTTCGTCCTACATGCAACAGCAGCTCCTGGACGGCGCCGCCCTGCTGCGCATCAAGATCAACAAGCCTTTCGAAGAGCTGCCGAAGAAGACTCAGGCCCTGCTGCTCGAAGGCGGCAACGGATTCGACGGCATCATCAAAATCCTCGCCGATACGTACGAAGAGGCCGGCCCCGGCTATCGCGAGTGGCTGATGGACTATATGTCGCCGTCGCTTTGCCCCGATTGCCATGGCCGCCGTTTGCGCCCGGGCAGTCTCGCGGTGCGCGTCAAAGGCGCGGGGATCGCCGAGCTGACCGAGATGTCCATCGATCGCGCGCTCGAAACCGTGCGAGGCTGGAAGCTGAACGAGCGCGAGCAGCAGATCGCCGCGCGCGTGGTGGAAGAGATTCGCAATCGGCTGGAGTTTCTCACCGCCGTCGGACTGAATTATCTGAGCCTGGCGCGGTCCGCGGCGACGCTTTCGGGCGGCGAAGCCCAGCGCATCCGCCTGGCCACGCAAATCGGTTCAAAACTGCGCGGCGTGCTCTATGTCTTGGATGAACCTTCCATCGGACTGCATCCGCGCGACAATGATCGTTTGCTCGACACGCTCACCCGGCTCCGCGACCTGGGCAACACCGTGCTGGTGGTGGAACACGATGCCGAAACCATCGAACGCGCCGACTACGTGATCGATCTCGGTCCGGGTGCAGGACGTCTGGGAGGCCACCTGGTCGCTGCCGGCACGCCGCGTGAAATCGAGAAGAACCCAGCCTCGCTCACCGGCCAATATCTTTCCGGTGCCGTTCGTATCGATCCTCCCGCGGGCCGCCGTCATGGCAGCGGAAAGCAGCTCATCGTGCGGGGCGCGCGCGAGCACAACCTAAAGAACGTCACTGTGGAATTTCCGCTCGGCTGTTTCATCGTCATCACGGGAGTTTCCGGCAGCGGCAAATCGACGCTCATCAACGACATTCTTTACCGCTCGCTGGCGAAGGAAATCTACGGTTCGCACGATGCGCCGGGCGCGCACGATTCCATCGAAGGCCTGGAACACATCGATAAAGTGGTGGAGATCGATCAATCGCCCATCGGCCGCACGCCGCGCTCCAACCCCGCTACGTACACGGGGGTCTTCACGCCTATCCGCGAGCTGTACGCGATGCTGCCGGAATCGCGCGAGCGCGGCTATAAGGCCGGCCGGTTCAGCTTCAACGTGAAGGGCGGCCGCTGCGAAGCCTGCCAGGGCGACGGGCTGAAGCGCATCGAGATGAATTTTCTGCCGGATGTTTACGTCACCTGCGACGTGTGCCACGGCCGCCGCTACAACAGCGAAACGCTGCAGGTGAAGTATAAGGGGATGTCGATTGCCGATTTGCTAGCGTCCACGGTGGAAGACGCCGTCCCGATCCTCGAAAATATTCCGCAAATCAACCAGAAGCTGCGGACGCTCTACGATGTCGGCCTCGGATACATCCATCTGGGCCAGTCTTCCACCACGCTCTCCGGCGGCGAAGCGCAGCGCATCAAGCTGGCGCGCGAATTGAGCAAGCGGCAAACCGGCCGCACGCTTTATATCCTGGATGAGCCCACCACCGGCCTGCACTTTGAAGATGTCAGGCGATTGCTGGACGTGCTCCAGCGGCTGGTGGATCTGGGCAATACTGTCATTGTGATTGAACATCAGCTGGATGTGATCAAATCGGCCGACTGGATTATCGACATGGGCCCGGAAGGCGGCGAAAAGGGCGGCAGCGTGGTGGCGTCCGGAACGCCGGAGCAGATTCTGCGATTCAAGAAGAGCCACACCGCTCGCGCTCTGGAAAAAGCGCTGCACGCTGGCAGGGTTGCATGATATTTCGCGTGAGATATTTCGCATGAGCAAATACGCTCACGGCCCTTTGAGCTTTGAAGGTTTGAAGACCGTCCCCATCCAGGCGCGCGGCGGCAAAGTGCGTGTCGAACATTTTGGAAAGCCGTATACGGGCGGCGGCATGTCCGCGTGGCTCGATTCGCTTCCGCACATCTTGGCCGCTGATTCGCTGCGGTCGGTGGTCGATGCATTAGCCCGTGCGCGCGCCCGCAAAAAAATGATTCTCTGGGGACTCGGCGGCCACGTGATCAAGTGCGGCCTGGCGCCGATTCTGATCGATCTGATGCGGCGCGGCTACGCGACAGCCTTTGCATTAAACGGTGCTGCCGCGATTCACGATTTCGAAATTGCGATCGCCGGACACACCAGCGAAGATGTCGAAGCTGTGCTCCCCGATGGCAGCTTCGGCGCGGCCGAAGAAACCGGCCGCGAGTTCAACGCGGCTCTGAAACACGAACAAGGTTTCGGAGAAGCGCTCGGCCGGCATTTGGAAACCATCGCCGATCCGCGCTTTGCCGCCTCCAGCCTGTTGTGCGAGACGTATCGCAATGCAACGCCGGTGACTGTTCACGTCGCCATCGGGACCGACACGCCGCACACCCATCCCACCGCCAATGGCGACGCATTGGGCCGCGCGACGCACCACGATTTTCGCCTGCTCTGTTCCCTGGTGAAAGACATCGACGACGGCGGCGTCTATCTCAACGTGGGATCCGCCGTGGTTTTGCCCGAAGTATTCTTGAAAGCCGTTTCCGTGGTTCGCAACCTGGGCCATCCGCTGGCCAACTTCACCACCGTGAACTTCGATTTTCTCCAGCACTACCGGCCTAAGGTCAACGTGGTGGAACGTCCGCACGCGCGTGCCGGAGGGCATGGCTACGCCATCACTGGCCATCACGAAATCATGATCCCGCTGCTGGCCGCGGCGCTGATTGATTCGAAGACATGAACCCCATCGACCCATCCAGCGAGCCGGTGGACTTGACGCCGCCCGCCAGTCTCCAACCCGCAACCCCCGACCCCTTCTTCGACTACACCGATCTCTTCTTTTTCGTCGGCTTGTGCATTCCGAGCATCTTCATCGCGCTGCTGCTTGTCCGCCTGGTTCGAATCTTCGCGCCCATGCCGATGGCCATTCAGTTGTTGCTGGTGCAGAGCGTCTGGTACTTCCTGGTGTTCGGATCCCTGGCCGCGCTGTTTCGAATGCGCTATGGCCGGCCTTTGTGGCAATCTCTCGGATGGCGGCCGGTTGGTTTCAGCGCGGGGGCGGGCGCACTGCTGGCTGGGCCATTGCTCGCGGTGTCGGTGGGACTGCTGGGCTCCGCGCTGCGCACGCCCGAAATCAATCTTCCGTTTGAAGAAATGCTCGGCTCTACCGCTACAAAAGTCTTGCTCGGCATTCTGGTTGTGATTCTCGGGCCCGTTGCCGAGGAACTCGCCTTCCGCGGATTCCTGATGCCGCTGCTCATTCGCAGCCTGGGACCAGCCGCGGGTATCGTGCTCACCGGAGTGATCTTCGGAAGCATCCATGGCTATGAATATCAATGGGCCTGGCAGTATATGGTGCTCATCTCCGTGGTAGGCTGCATTCTCGGCTGGGCCAAATACAAAACTCGATCCACGGTTACTTCCGCCTTCATGCACGCCACGTTCAATCTCACGCAATTCGCGGCATTCCTGATACAGCAGCGCAGCATATGATCGAAACCATACAGTGGACCAATGCTGGCGTCGTGATGATCGATCAGACGCGCCTGCCGCGCGAAGAAATCTACGTCACTTGTACCGATCACCTCCAGGTTGCCGACGCGATTCGCTCCATGGTGATTCGGGGCGCTCCTGCTATCGGCGTCGCGGCTGCCATGGGAATCGCGCTGGGCATGCAGCAGGCGCAGTCCGCCGATCAGTTTGATGACATCTGCGCAACCATCCGCCGCACTCGCCCCACTGCCGTCAATCTGTTCTGGGCCATCGAACGCATGCGGCGCGTTTTCGCCGAACTCGCGGGCCGTACTCTTCCGGAGATCCGCGAAAAGCTGGTGGCTGAAGCCATCCAGATTCGTCTGGAAGACATCGCCATCAACGAGTGCATCGGCAAGAACGGCGCCCCCCTGATCCCGGACGGCAAAACGGTGCTTACGCACTGCAACGCGGGCGCGCTCGCAACCGCGGGCTATGGCACTGCTCTGGGCGTGATCCGCGCGGCCGTAGCGTCCGGCAAAAAGATCGACGTGTTCGCCGATGAAACGCGGCCATTCCTGCAAGGCGCGCGCCTAACCATCTGGGAGCTCCAGCATGATCACATCCCGGCTACATTGATCACCGATAATATGGCCGGCCACTTCCTGCACTCGGGCCGCATCGGCTGCGTGGTGGTGGGCGCCGACCGCATTGCCGCCAACGGCGATGTCGCCAATAAAATCGGTACTTATTCGGTGGCCGTGCTCGCCAAGGAGAACAACGTTCCGTTCTACGTTGCCGCGCCCATTTCCACTCTCGACCTGAGCCTGGCCTCAGGCGCCGAGATCCCGATTGAGCAGCGCGCCGGCGCGGAAGTTACGCACGTGCAGGGTGTGCCCGTGGCGCCGGAAGGTACCGCGGTTGCAAATCCCGCGTTCGACGTGACACCCAACCGATACGTCACCGCCATCATCACGGAGCGAGGCATAGCTCGCGCACCCTATTTGGACACGCTCAAAGACCTGGTAGGTTAGGGCTCTGCTAGCTTAAGATCATGCTTCGCGTCGCTATCTGTCTGCTTGCCGCCAGTGGACTTTTATTGGCCGCATCGGGCGAGCTCTCCGATCGGCGCGCGCCAGGCTTCGCTCTCCCCGACGCCGCCTATGAGCACTACTACGATTTGCAGGATTACGCGGGCAAGGTGGTAATTATCGACATCATGTCGACACGTTGTCCTCACTGCCTGTTGACGTCCACGACACTCGAGCAAGTGAAAGCGCGTTACGGTGATAAGGTCGCGATCTTAGAAGTGGTACTGCCGCCCGACAACTTGGCCACCATTTCCAAATTCATTCAGACCAACAAAGTCACAGTTCCCGTAGTGTGCGACATGGGCCAAATGACGGCGTCGTACTTCAAAGCCACTCCCGCCAGCATGCAGCGCATCGAAGTTCCTCACCTATTCCTGATCGATCAGCACGGCATCATTCGCAACGATTTCGGTTACGACGAAACGACGCGAAATGTTTTTGAGGGTGTGGGATTGTTCGCAGAAATTGACAAGCTGCTGAAGTAATTACTGTCGAAGGATGCACCCGATCCATCGGCTCGCGAAGGCCGCCTGGAGCCAAGTAACTCATCCTTAAGACTTTCATCACCCCGCTTCTATTGGCAGGCCAATTGCTCTAGGGGTTGCAGGCTGTTGGTTCGGTAAAATCCGTCAGCAGCGTTCCAATAACTGGAGGTCATAATTTTTATGAAAGCTGTTATATCCACGCCGTCGCAAGATGAATTTGAGAACGCGCTGATGGCTGAATTAGAGGAATTGCGGAAGAGCGAAAAAGCTCTGCAGAAGATGTTTCCTCGTCTCAAAAGCAGGCCGCAATTGCGCACGCGTTTCCTGCAGCAACTCGCGGACGTGCAGCAGCGTACGTATCGCCTGGACGCAGTTTTGAATCCGATCGGGGCGCTGCAATTCGCGCCGCCCGTGCCGATGGCCGCACAGCCTTCCGTCGCGTAGGGCGCACCCATGCGATTCCTCTTGCTCATCGTTCTGATTGTTCTGCTTCTGGGGCTGCTTCCCGCGTGGCCGTATAGCACAGGCTGGGGCTACTATCCGAGCGGTGGTCTTGGCCTAATACTTATCATTGTGCTTATCCTCATGCTGATGGGTCGCGTCTAGTCCGCGAGCGGCCCGTTCAGTCCCTCCTCCGCCAGCGGTTTGAATTTCTCCAGGTGCTAAGATGTGTCTTACTCTTTTCCATGGGCACTCACGGTGTAAAGGTGGTCATCATTTATCCACGGCCTCAAGACGAGCAGGCCTTTGAGAAAGCGTACTTAAGCGAACACGTGCCGTTGGTGGAGAGTAAGCTCAAGGGTCTGACGCGTCTGGTTCTCACCAAAGTCACCGGCTCGCCCCAAGGCAAAGTTGCGGCTTATCGGATCGCGGAAGTCTATTTTCCTTCCATGGACGATCTGCAGAAGATCGTCGCATCGGACGGCGGAAAAGAAGTGATCGCTCATGCTCAGACGATTTCCAGCGGCGGTCCTCCGCTCATATTGATTTGCGAGGAGGAAGCGTTCGTATACTGGTAGTTGGGGCTTGATGCTGCGTAGCTTGAAATGGTCGATATGCTTGGCGGCGTTTCTGGGAGGTTTGCAGCCGCGGGCTTGGTGCCAGGCACGCAGCGGGGAAATCGCCCAGGCCCGTGTCGATCGCGTGGGCTCTACCGGATTCGTTCAGCTCGACGCCGATAGCTTTCACCACCTCACTCCGCGCCAGCAGGAGCTCGCCTATTGGCTCTCCCAGGCCTCCATCGCGATCAACCCCATCATTTACGATCAAGTCTCGCGATTCGGACTGCGCCAGAAGCGCGTCCTGGAGCTGATTGTTGCGCATCCAAACTCAGGCATCGATCCCGACGCGTACGCTAAGATTCTCGCGTTCACCAAACTTTTCTGGGCCAATCGCGGCAACCACAACGAAACCACAGCACAGAAATTTCTTCCCGAATTTACCTTCGAGGAGTTGCGGGCTGCCGGACTTGCGGCGCTGCATCACGGCGGCAGCGGCTTCACGGACGCCGGCTTCGAAAAAGAAATCGAGGAGTTGCGCCGATCGCTCTTCGATCCCAATTTTGAACCGCTGATTACCGCGAAGAGCCCCCGCGGCGGCCTGGATATCCTGCAAGCCAGCGCCAACAACTTCTACTCCGGCGTCAAACTTTCCGATCTGAAGGGCTTCACCGAACTCTATCCCCTGAATTCTCGGCTCGCAAAACTAGACAGCGGTCTGGAGGAGCAGGTTTACCGTGCGGGCACGCCCGATCACCGCTTTGCACCGGGGCTTTACGCCGCATATCTGGCCAAAGCGAATTCCTATCTGGAAAAAGCCGCCCAGGTGGCCGAGCCGGCGCAGGCCAAAGCCATTCGCGACTTGATTCGCTATTACCAGACCGGCAATCCGAAAGATTGGCTCCAGTTCGACGTCGATTGGGTGCAGAACAACGCGCCGGTGGATTTTGCCAATGGCTTCATCGAGGTCTATCGCGATGCGCGCGGCGCCAAGGGCACCTCGCAAAGCTTCGTTACCGTGACCGACAGCAACATGGCGGCCATGATGCAAAAGATCGCCGCTAATGCGCAGTATTTCGAGGATCATGCTCCCTGGGCTCCGCAATATCGCAAGGAAGGCGTGAAGCCGCCGCTCGCCAAGGCTGTGGAGACGCTGATTGAAACCGGCGATTTTCAAGTCACCACGGTGGGCGACAATCTTCCCAACGAAGACGAGATTCACGAAAAGTACGGCAGCAAGAGCTTTCTCTTCGTGGGCAGCTCGCGAGCGCTGGCGCATGCCACCGGCGATGGGCCGCTCGAAGAGTTCGCTGCAACGCCCGAAGAGATCGCGCTCGGCAAAAAATATGGCGATCAAGCCGAGGATCTGATGACCGCGCTGCACGAGATTATCGGGCACGGTTCAGGAAAAGTGGATCCAAAGCTGACCCACGATCCCGCATTCTATTTGAAGGAATACTACTCAACGCTGGAAGAAGGGCGCGCGGATTTGATGGCGTTGTGGAGCGTGTGGGAGCCTAAGACACAGGAGTTGGGGCTGTTGCCGAATACCGACGTGGCCAAGGTGATGTACTATGATGCCGTTCGCGCCGCCATCACCCAGCTTCGCCGCATTCCGAAGGGCGACACCATCGAAGAGGATCATGAGCGGGACCGCCAGTTGATTGTGAACTACATCCGCGATAAGACCGATGCCATCTCGGAAGTGAAGCGCAACGGCAAAACCTATCTCGAAATTCGCGACTTCGCGAAGATGCGGCAAGGCGTGGGAATGCTTTTGGCGGAGCTGATGCGCATCAAGGCGGAGGGCGACTACAACGCCATCAAGGCCCTCATCGACAGGTACGGCGTGCACTTCGATCCAGCCTTGCGCGATCAGGTGATGGCGCGCTACCAGCGGCTCGACATTCCCACGTACTGGGCCGGCATTAATCCCGACCTTACCGCGAGCATTCGACGGCGCTGGAAAGATTGAGAAGGTGGAAATGTCCTATCCCCGCAATTTCGTCAAGCAGCAGCTCGGCTACAGCGCGATGTACAAGCAGTAACCGGGAATTTACTTCGCCAAAACTTCTTTCACTTTGTCGAGCAGAGATCCGAGAGTAAAAGGCTTCTGCAGGAAGGCGGTTCCAGCCGGGAGATCGCCGGAGTAAACAGTCGCGTCGTCGGTGTAGCCGGAAACGTACAGCACTTTCATGTCGTGCCCCTGCGTTTGCAGGCGCTCCACTAATTCGCGCCCGCCCATTTGCGGCATCAAAACGTCGGTGATGAGCAACTCCACGCGCTGGCCGTGTTCGCGGCAAAGCGCGAGCGCATCCTGCCCGTTGGCCGCTTCCAGCACTTCATAACCCTGGCGGCGTAAAATCTTTCGGACCAGCGCGCGAATGCCCGCTTCATCTTCCACCACCAGAATGGTGGCGAGCGGCGCCGGCGGCTCGGGCGGAGCTGGCTGTGGTTCCACCGCGATCGCAGGCTCTGCGGTAACTTCGCCCACTGGCGATTCCAGGCGCGGAAGGAAAACCCGGAATACTGTCGCCGAGCGCGGTCCATTAGCCACCGAGATGTCGCCGCTCCATTGCCGCACGATTCCGTAGGCGCGCGACAAGGTGGCCGCTACATCGTCCCACGGTTCTTTGCCAGGCAAGGAGCATTCAAACATCGCGGCTTTGGCTTCGGCATCCAGCGGCTGTCCCGGAGCGGTAATGGAAATCACCGCGTAGCTTCCGGGTAGCAGCGGCGCGTTGGGACGCCGCAAATCCTCCGTCACATCCATGCGCGACGTTTCCAGCACGATTTTCTCGCCGGCGTGCATGGCCTGGCGCGTGCGTTCGACGATGGCAATCATCACCTGCTCCAACTGCGCGACGTCGGCGCGCACCCGGTTGGGTTCGCTGGACGCGCGGAACTCCAGGCCCACGTGCGTTCCGAGCAGCGAGCTCAATCGCGGGCCGAATCTGCCCAGCGTGGATTCCAGATCAATTTCCGGAGCAGCGCCGCCCTGTCGCCGTGCGAAAGAGAGCAATTGGCTGGTGAGTCCGCTCATGCGATCCGTGGCGGCCAGAATTTCCTGCACATCGGAGCGCAGCGTGCTTCCCGCCGGCAGTCCAGTGAGCAGCTCCTCGCTGTAACCGGTGAGGATCATCAGCATATTGTTCAGATCGTGCGCCATGCGGCTGGCCAGGCGTGCCACTGCTTCCACGCGCTCCGATTGCAGGAGCTGGTCTTCCAGCATGCGGCGCTCGGTAACATCCACGGCCACGCCGATCATATAGCGCGGCTGGCCTTCCGGGCCGGTCTCCGGGGCGGGGAGCAGACGGGCGTATTCGCGCAGCCACACGCTGCCTCCGCTGGCCGTAATGGCCTGGAACTCGCACGCGTGCGCGCTGCCGCTCTCGATGGCGCGCTGGTAAGATTGCGCCACCCAGTCGCGATCGGAATCGCGCACCCGGTCCAGCCAGAAGGACGGATGACTGGTCCAATGGTCCGGAGCAAAGCCGAGTAGTTTTTCGGCTTGCGGGCTGGCGAAAACAAAATTCATGGAAGGCAGTTCCACAGCCCAAATGATCGCGTCCGCGTTGTCGACGAGTTGCTCCGCGGATACAGCCGGCAGCACCTCGGGAACCGCCGGCTCTTCCGGCACTTCGGCCTCGGCGGCGATCGGAGCAACCTGCGGAGCCGCTTCCCCTGTCACGTCCGTGAGGTCTTCAACCGTCAGAAGCGCTTCCTGGGCGGCTTCCTCATCCCAATTGCGTATCGCTAGAATACCCACGCGCAGGCGGCGCTTATCGCGGCCGCTCTCCACCATCACACCGGTCTGCTGGCCGTTGGTCTTCAATACTTCTGCAATGCGATCGAGCAGCGAAGCGGGCAAGATAGTGTCCATCCGGCGCGGTGACTCGCCGCTCTGCAGTCCGAAAATCTTGCGCGCCGCGCCATTGGCCAGAAGGATGCTGAAATCGGTGGAGAGTACCAACAGGCCAACCGGAATGGATGCGACGATCTCCTGATAGTAGCGGCGTTGCGTTTCCACCAGCGCCAGCAGGCGCGCGACTTCTCTTCCCCGCCACTGATCCAGGTCAGTTCGTTCCATGCCAATAACAGTCTCAACTGTAACGGATTGATTGGACAAGGTACTTTGGAATAGAACCGTACTGCCGAGTACTATTGGTTTGCAGCTTTTAGTTCCAGCCCAGCGCTGGTACGCCGTGAATATAATGAAGCGTGACCAGACGGCGCGTCTTTCTGGCAGCCGTTTGTTGCACGCGGCCCAATCTCTGGGGAAGAAACTGGCGTACCGTGGCTGAATCCTACACTGCGCAAAAGGCTACCGACGATTCCATCGAGACCGTCCATCTCACCGACTCGGCCCACGGCATCGAAGTCTCCATTTGCCCCTCCATCGGCAACATCGCGTTCGACTTCCGAGTCCATGGCCAACCGATTCTCATGTCCCCGCCGAAGTTGAGCGAGTGGAAGCAGCATCCTTCTCAGGCCGGCATCCCATTCCTTGCGCCCTGGGCCAATCGTCTGGACGGCGATGCTTATTGGGCGAACGGCGAAACGCTACCTGCTGAACCCGGATGCCATCGAAATCCGGCGCGATCAGAATGGTCTGCCGATTCACGGCCTGCTGCTCTTCGCTTCGGCTTGGCAAGTGGCGCGGCTGCACGCGGACGCACAGGCCGCCCAGGTCTCCAGCCGCCTGGAATTCTGGAAGCATCCCGAATGGATGGCGCAGTTTCCGTTTGCCCACTCCATCGAAATGACGCATCGGCTTTCCGGCGGCGTTCTCGAAGTCCGCACCACCATCGAGAATCATGCGGCTGATCCCATGCCGCTCGTCATCGGCTTCCATCCCTGGTATCAAATCCCCGAAACGCCGCGCGATCGGTGGACGGTGCGGCTGCCGGTCCGCGAGCATTACGTGCTTTCAGAGAAGCTGATTCCAACTGGCGTAACCAGGCCCATGGATCTGCCTGATCCCGCGCCGCTGGCCCGCCGCCAGTTGGACGACGTGTTCGGCGGTGTGGATTCCAGCTCCGAGTTCTCGCTCGAGGCGGACGGCCGAAAAGTATCGGTGCGATTCGGCCCGAAATTCCCCATCGCGATCGTCTATGCGCCCCAGACGCGCAACGTGGTGTGCTTTGAACCGATGACCGGCCTCACCAACGGCTTCAATCTGGCGCACGACGGCGTCTTCAAAAACTTGCAGAGCATTCCACCCGGCGCAACTTGGACCGAAAGCTTCTGGATTCGCCCCAGCGGCTTTTAGCTCCATCCGCGTTCATCTGTGTTGATCTGTGGCCAGCGCTCTGAATGCGCTTTCCTGATGCGGGCTAGTGCGTCAAATCGTAAACGAAGTAATTCGCGGCGATCCGATACGCCAGCGACGCCCACTTCTCCGCATAGCGCGGATCGTCGGCCCACTCCCAGGCATCGCCCAAGTCCATGTTGTGGCAGATCGCGACGATGATGCGGCCCTTGTCGTCGCGGATACAGCGCCAGTGCGGCACCTTCCCCGTGTCGCCCGCTTCGTAAGTGATGCCGGTTTCAAAAAATTGCGCGCCGGGAACCTGAAACCGATCCTGCAAGTCGAACAACGTGTGAAAAATCGGATCGTTGTCGGGAATATCCTCGATCTTGCGATCCGGAAACACCTTGCTCATGCTGGCGATGAAGGTGTCCCACTCCGGAACGGGGCGATAAGGTACGTTGCCGTGAAAGTCGTCGACCATCAGGAATCCACCGCGCAGCAGGAAATCGCGCAACTGCTTTGCGTTCTCATCGCCCAATTCCCAATGCCCCACCTCGACGGCGTATAGCGTCGGCCAGTTATAGATGTCGTCGGTGCCATCGAGCGACACCACCTGCTCCACCGATCGCGTGTCGATGCGGGTCAGCCGGCGGATACCAGCCAGCAAATGGCGATCCGAACGCGGGTAATCCATGGTCCAGTAGCCAGCGAAAGCGCTGCCATCGCGGTTGATGACGCGCGGATGGTCGGGGTAGCCGTAAATATCGGGATAACGCAGGCGCGCGCGCACCCATTCGGCTTTCTTATCCCAGTCCGGCGGCTTGGGAAAGTTTTCGTACTCAATGGCGGGATATTCTTTGAACGGCTTCTGCGCGCGAAGCACGCCCCACGCGGAGAGGATCGCCACAAAACAAAAGGCGAAAGTGACCCGAAAACGCATGAGAGGTACTGGGCTGAACGAAAAGCTGCGATCTCAGAATACCATGCCCCGCAGGGAGCCGAATCCGGCCGGTATATAATTGCCGAAGACGAAACGTTGAGGAGCCTGTCCATGAAGAAGTTCTCGATTACCAAGTCGCTCATGATGTCCTTGCTGATTTCAGCCGGCTCGCTGCTTGCCGCGCCCACCGGAGGGTCCACGTGCGAAAACCTTTCCCGGCTCAGCCTGCCTCACGTCACGATTACTTCGGCTGAGAGCGTTGCCGCGGGCGCCTTCCTGCCGCCGGCCGCACCCGGTCCGTTCCGCATGAATACGGCTCTCTTCAAAGGTCTGCCAGCATTCTGCCGCGTGCAAGCCACCTTAACGCCATCCAGCGACTCCGACATCAAGATCGAAGTCTGGCTGCCCAGCTCCGGCTGGAACAACGATCTGCAATCCATCGGCAACGGCGGCTGGAACGGCACGATGGGCTACGCGCCGCTGGCCGAAGCGCGTGAAGCGGCGGATTTGCCGCTGCGGGCACCGACACCGGCCATGCAGGCGGCAGCGCCAGCTTCGCGCTCGGGCACCCGGAAAAGCTCACTGATTTCGCCTATCGCGCCGTCCATGACATGACCGACGACCTCCAAAGCGATCATCGAAAGCTTCTATGGAAACGCGCCGCGCTACTCCTATTGGAACGGCTGCTCCACCGGCGGCCGCCAAGGTTTGAAAGAAGCGCAGAAATTCCCGGACGATTACAACGGAATCATCGCCGGCGCGCCCGCCAACTACCAGACTCATCTGCATGTCTGGTCCATCTGGGTGGCGCAGAAAATGAATCAGACTCCCGACAGCTATCTTCCGCCCGAGAAACTGGCTGTCCTGCATAAAGCCGTGGTCGCGGCCTGCGACGCGAAGGATGGCGTCAAAGACGGCCTCATCAGCGATCCCACGCGCTGCCATTTCGATCCCAAGACCATCGAGTGCAAGGGCGAGGATTCGTCCAACTGCCTGAAACCCGCCCAAGTGGCGGCGGTGCAGGCCATCTATGCCGGTCCGCGCGATCCGAAGACCGGCAAGACAATTTTCCCGACCTTTGAGCCCGGCAGCGAATTAGGCTGGGGCCTTTTGGCCGGCCAGCAGGCTGCCTCCGTCGCGACCGACAGCTTCACCTATGTCGTTTACAAGAACCCGAAGTGGGATTGGCACACGATGAATCTCGATACCGACGTCGCGCAGATCGAGAAAACTTATGGCAACCTGATCGACGCCACCAACCCGAACATGCACGCCGTTCTTCGGCCACAACGGAAAGCTTCTCATGTATCACGGCTGGAGCGATCAGGCCATCGCGCCCGGCAACAGCGTGAACTACTACGAAAGCGTGGTGAAAAACCTGGGCGGCGAAGCCAAGGCGTCGAACGACGTCCGGCTCTTCATGGTTCCCGGCATGGGGCATTGTGGCGGCGGCGAAGGCCCGAACGATTTTGACAAAATGACCGCCATCCAGCAGTGGGTGGAGCACGGCAAGGCGCCGGAGGTGATGATTGCCTCGCGCATGCCACCAAAGGAACCGTCGATCGCACGCGTCCGCTGTGCGTTTATCCGAAAGTCGCAAAATATAAGGGATCGGGCAGCACCGACGAGGCGGCGAATTTCACCTGCGCATTACCGTAGTCACGGACCTGCAGGAAGTTGCCTGCGCAGAACGAGCACTTCGACGGGCTGCAACTATCGAGCCAAAGTGTATTGGTCTTTCGCGGTGACGGACTTTCTCATGGACCTTTCTCCAAAACTAGCTTGGTCTACTTCTGGCCGTGAGTGCGCCGGGCCAATGGTTGTCGCGCAGCCAGCCCTGGCGGCACAACTTTATGAATGCGAACGCATACGATACCGAAGCGCGCGAGTTGGTAGCTGACGTGATTAGGGGCAACGGGACACTCACGGTAATCATGCGAACGCCGAAAACCGGGCAACCTCCGGCGGCTGGAAAAAACAGTAGATTCAATGCAGGATGTTCGCCTTAAAGGAGGTCTCCGATTCCCCGGCGTTTTCTTCACTCCCATTCCGGTATCTCAACCTCGGCGTAGCTTCCGGGCGTCGCTGCATCGACAGCAGCCGTGATCTCGGGAACATGCGCCTTGATGAAGCTCCAGTTGTTCGTGCTCAACACCAGGACCGCGATTGTCCGTCCTGTTAGATTTTGCTGGTAGCTCAACTCCTGATCCGCCGTGACGAACAAATCGAAGCCCGCTTTCTCGGCAGCATCAAGCAACGCACCGTTCTTCAACCCAGACCAGCCTTGAAACCACGCCGTCGCAACCGCGTGACTTCCCTCGATTAGTAAACGTAGTTTCTGCGGGACGCTTTCATCGAGAAGAATTTTCATCCGGCCCGCAGGGTCTCAAGAGGAGGCTGCGCGCTCTTGGCGGCGAAATCTAGCACACTCTGCACCTGCTCGCGAGTCACGTGAAAATTTTCAAGAACTTCTTCGAGCGGTGAGGTCTTCAAATTCTCGAAAACTGCCGACACAGGCACACGCGTACCACGAAATACCCATGCGCCGCTAACCTTGCCAGGAATACTCTCCACGGCGGAACACTGCGACCAATCAAGACTTGCCATGTTGATAGCCTTCCTCTTAATCGTAGCGTTTACCACGGAACAGAAGCTCCGTCACGTTTCAGCTGCGGCAGCACTACTGCTGTTGCACGCCCAGCACGTGGCGAACGCGGGCAACCAAATCCGGAGCGCCGCGCCCTGCCCGCGGGAGACGCGGCGCACCTTGGCAACACCTAATCTTTTATGCGACGGGCCTACTCGGGTAGATAGTGAGAACGATCTGCGCATCCACTTCGGAAACGGCTTTGACAGTCCTCGGCCGAATTGTAAAATCGCAAGGATTCGGATGGGTCCCAGCTTGAATGCCAATGCTGAAGCTGCGGACGGTCGCGTTATTCCATAACAGCCGTTCTGGTTCGGGAAGGCCTTCGACCAGCCGGCAGAATGCCCGTATAGGAATCCGCAGTTTTAGGGTGTTGGGCAACTTCGAGGTGCGCGCAGTATTTTCCGCGCTCCCTCCCCACGAAGAGGACATGCACCTTCGCACCGAAGCCCTTGATGAGCGGCCGCAGATCATGCCTGGAGTAGATGTCGAGATCGACGTTCCGATAGTGTGTCGCCGCCGAACGGCCGTTCTGTACGCCCATGCGCGTTCCTGATGTGCGCCGCTACCGAAGAATGCCCGTATGACCCAGCGAATAACGGCCGGGCTGCGGATAAACGCATAAGCCGTGCGGTCCCTTGCCAACCGGAATGCGCGCTAGCAAATGCCCATCGCTTGTGTCGATGGCATAAACCTCGCGAGTATAACGGCCGGAAAGCCACAGCACCTTGCCATCGGCTGAAACGCCGCCCATGTCGGGACTTCCGCCAGGGATAGTCCACTTTTTGATCACTTTGCGCTCGGCAAAGCTGATCACCGATATGGTGCCCTCATCGCGATTGGAGCAGTACAGCAGCTTGGAATCGCGGCTGGGATACAAGCCGTGAGCCCCGCTCCCCGTGGGAATAAAGCCAATGGCAACGAACTTATCGCCATCGATCAGGTGCACGCCATTCTCCAGCATGTCCGCGACATAGAAAACTTTGCCGTCCGGGGACATTTTCACGTCTTGCGGCATGCTCCCGCTCGGCGAATGCCTCATATCGTAGGCTCGCCTCATGGAGACGTGGCGGTGACGGGGCTCCAGAGCCGTCGGAACCAGCGACGCGCCCCCATCCTCATGATGCGGGAGTTGCAACGTCCCGACCACGGCGCGCTTGACGACGTCCAGCTTAATGATCGATCCCGAAAATTCGCAGCTTCCGATCAGATAGCGCCCGTCGGCGGAAAAATCCATGTGGTCGATGCCGCGGCAAGGCACCGGCACAGAATCCACCAGCGCCATGGTGGTGGGATCTCGAAAATCCAGCCGATGGACACGCTCGGCGACGACAATGGCATATTTGCCATCGGGCGTGTAGTACATGTTGTAGGGATCCTTGACGCGAACAGTCTCGCCCTTCTTTCCGGTTGCCGGATCGATCCTGGTCAGGCTATCGCCCAGATCGCACAGAACCCAAAGCGTCTTTAGATCGTAAGAAGGCGTGACATGCTGCGGCTGACGTCTGACCTTGAAATGATCGACGATCCGAAAGGTATGCGGATCGATGACATCCACGGAGTTGCTGTCGCTGTTGGGGACATAAACCAACTCACGGAAATTCCTGACCGCGGGACTAAACTTCCCCGCGTGGGTTTCCGAGTAGATGTCATTGGGATCCACCACCGGCGGCATGCCCGGCAACGGGTTGATTGCAGCGCCCGCCAGCGGCGCGGCCATCGGCCCAATAGCTAGGACAAGCAGGAGCGGCCAGCGGCTTGACACTCTACCTTCATTCTAGCCCCTCTGCGTTACGATCAGACGAAATCTTTCAAGCCGCGATACAGCCAGATTCCAGCTACCGCCACGAGCAAAGCTAGGGACGCCCAACCGAAGCCGCGGAGATAGGGCTGGATCTGATGCAGGCGAGTCTGAATCTGCCTCTGCTCTTCCTCCATCTTAGATTCAGCCGCGCTGAGAACTAGTGTGTCTTCTTCCTTCATCCCAACCAGGGAACGGTAGAACCAGAGGGAAAGGAAGACGAGGGTGACGGCTACCCAGGCAACCGTCAAAATTGAAAGCGGTGACAAAGTCGGCATACGAGACCTCCTTTGGAACTCCATCATTAAATGACGAGCGCGGGTCGAAGTCAAGCCTCCCTGGGGGGCTAAATTCAATTCCAGCCCACCCACCATATTTTCTAACTGAGTCGATCAATTCGAAAGGGAAAATGATAAAGTGTGAAATGCTCCGCGGGGCGGAACGCGGCCAGGCGTGAGCAATCGCGACCCAGGAGGTCTGTCGATATGGCGAAATCCAAGAAGACATCGGTGGGCCGTCGTGGTTTCTTGAAAGGCGCTGCCGCTGGGGCAGCGGCCATGGTGGCGAAGCCGGAACTCGCGAGCGCGCAGCAAGCAGCTACTCCAAACCGCGGCGCGAACGGATCGGCCGCCGAGCCTACGCAGGTGGCCCTGGCGCGCGAAACCGGCGGACGTCCCGGCGGCGTGGCGCGCGTCATTGAACATCCCGGATCCGATTTCATGGTGGACGTCCTCAAGACGCTCAACCTGGAATATCTGGCCGCCAATCCCGGTTCCACGTTACGAATCGCTGCACGAGTCGCTGATCAACTACGGCGGGAACCAGATGCCCGAGTTCCTGACGTGCTGCCACGAGGAATCGGCCGTCGCCATGTGCCACGGCTACGCCAAGATCGAAGGCAAGCCGATGATGGCGCTGATCCACGGCGACATCGGGCTGCAGCACGCGTCCATGGCCATCTACAACGCCTATGTGGATCGCGTGCCCATTTATATGATCGTGGGCAACCACGCCGATGGCGCGCGCCGCAGGCCCGGAGTTCAGTCCCTGCATAGCGCACAGGATTTGGGCGCGCTGGTTCGCGATTACACCAAGTGGGACGACGAGCCGTTATCGCTCGGCCATTTCGCTGAATCTGCGGTCCGCGCTTACAACATCGCCATGACGCCGCCCGGCGGCCCGGTGCTGATCGTTTGCAACGCCGAGATTCAAGGCGATCCGATGCAAGGCGCGATGCCGCGCATCCCCAAGTTGACGCTCACCACCCCGCCCGCCGGCGACATCAATGCGGTCCGGCAGGCCGCGGCCATGCTGGTGAATGCCGAGCGCCCGCAGATCATCGCGCAGCGCATGGCTCGCACGCCTGAGGGCATGACGCTCCTGGTGGAATTGGCCGAGCTGCTGCAATCGCCCGTCAACAGCCAGGAGCGCATGAATTTCCCGACGCGCCATCCGCTGGCCGGAACCGGCGGGCCGGGCTATCAGCCCGATGTCACGCTGAGCCTGGAAGTGGGCGATATTCTGCCGCAGGCCGACATCGATCGCACGCGCGGCGCGAAAACCATCCAGATTACTTCCGTCTCCGTCTCGCACAAGAGCAATATTCAGGATTTCGGCCATTATGCCGACATCGATCTCGACATCGGCGCCGACGCGCAGGCCACGCTGCCCGCGCTGATCGAGGAATGCCGAAAGCTGATCACGCCCGATCGCAAGCGCACCTTGCAGGAGCGCGGCGCGAAGCTAGCCGAGGCTCACAAAAAGGCCTGGGACGATCAGATTTCGCAGGCGCAATACGGTTGGGATTCCAGCCCCATCAGCCTGGCGCGGCTGACCGCCGAACTCTGGCCGCTCATCAAGAACGAAGACTGGGCGCTGGTTTCGCCGCAGGGTTTTATCGGCAACTGGCCGAATCGCCTGTGGAATTTCGACAAACATTATCAATACATCGGCGGCCAGGGCGCGGGCGGCATGGGCTACGGCGCTCCTGCGTCAGTGGGCGCCGCGCTCGCGAATCGCAAGCATGGCCGCCTGTCTATCAACATCCAGACTGACGGCGATATGAACTACGCCCCCGGCGTGCTCTGGACCGCGGCGCATCATCGCATCCCGCTGCTCACCATCATGCACAACAATCGCGGCTATCACCAGGAAGTGATGTTCGTCGAGCAGCAGGCCGCGCTGCACAACCGCGGAGCCGACCGCTCGCATATCGGCACCAAGCTGTGGGATCCGAATATCGATTACGCCAAGATGGCGCAGGCCTACGGCATGCACGGCGAAGGCCCCATCACCGATCCGAACGATCTGGCGCCGGCGCTCAAGCGCGGAATCGAAATTGTGAAGAAGGGCGAGCCCGCCATGATCGACGTGGTCACGCAGCCGAGGTAGCGCATGAAAAGGATATTTCTAATCGCCGCGTTCGCATCCGCAACTCTGATGGCGCAAACCCCGGCGGGCGACGCCAAGCAAGGCAAGCAGCTCTTTCTGAACTACGCCTGCTACTCCTGCCATAGCTTTGATGGGCACGGTGGCGCGGGCGCCCGTCTGGTTCCCATGCCGCTCAAGGAGCCGGCGTTCATCGCTTTCGTGCGCAACGCCGGACGCATGCCGTCCTATTCGCCCAAGGCCATTTCCGACGCCAAGCTTGCGGATATCTACGCCTACATCAAGACGCTCCCCGCGTCTCGCGACGCCAAGGACATCCCACTGATCCAAGAATTGCTGAAAGAGAACTAGCGGTGACGCGCCGAAAACTGCTCCGCAACGCCGCCCTGGGGACGGCAGCGCTCGCTTCCGTGGCTGACAATGTATTCGCGCAGCCAGGCTCCCAGCCGCCCAACATCGTGTTCATCATGGCCGACGATCTGGGTTACGCCGATGTCTCCTGCTACGGGCGCCCCGATATCAGCACGCCGAATATCGATCGCCTGGCAGCCAATGGCGTTCGGTTCCTGCAAGCTTACGCCAACTCCGCGGTTTGTTCGGCGACGCGCACCGCGCTGATCACCGGGCGATACCAATATCGTCTGCCGGTCGGGCTGGAAGAGCCGCTGGGCACCCGCGATGTCGGTCTGCCGCCGGACCAGCCCACATTGCCGTCGCTATTGAAGAAAGCCGGCTACGGAACAACGCTCCTCGGCAAATGGCATTTGGGTCTGCTCCCGAAATTCGGCCCTCTGCAAAGCGGGTACGACCATTTCTACGGATTTCGCGGGGGCGGCGTCGACTACTACACGCACAGCCTTAATCACAAAGATGACTTGTGGGATGACGACGTGCCCGTGCATCAGATGGGCTACATGACGGATCTGCTGGGCAGCCGCGCGGTGGACGTCGTCAATGGATATGCGAAATCGGGCCATCCCTTTTTGATCAGCCTGCATTTCAATGCGCCGCACTGGCCGTGGGAAGCGCCGGGCGATGACGCGGAGTCCGACCGGCTCGCAACTGGGGCGCAGCCTCTTCGATTTCGACGGCGGCTCGCAGAAAACTTACCAGCGCATGGTCCAGGACATGGACCTGCAGATCGGCCGCGTTCTGGAGGCGCTGAATGCCAACGGTCTGACCGAGAACACCATCGTCGTTTTCACCAGCGATAATGGCGGCGAGCGATTCGCCGATACCTGGCCTTTCACCGGCCGCAAAACCGAGCTGCTGGAAGGCGGCCTGCGCATACCGGCGATCATCTCCTGGCCGGCGCGCATTCCGCGCGGCCAGAACTACCGATCAAGTGGCCATCAGCATGGATTGGATGCCGACGCTGCTGGCGGCCGCGGGCGCCGCACCCGATCCGGCATTTCCGCCCGACGGCATCAACTTGCTGCCCATGCTCACCGGGAATGCGGCAGCCGTGGAGCGCAAGCTGTTCTGGCGATACAAGGCGAATGCTCAGCGAGCCGCGCGGGACGGCGACTTCAAGTTTCTGAAGATCCTCGACAATACTTTTCTCTTTAACGTCGTGGACGATCCCATGGAGCGCGCCAACCTGAAAGTAGCGCCGCCAGGATATTTACGACCGCCTCGTGGCGGAATGGGACGCCTGGAACGCCACCATGCTGCCGGAAATCGACGAAAGCTCCACCAGCAACTTCACCGGCGCGCAACTAGCCGACCATATCGGGACGCCCAGAACAAGCACAAAAGCGGACAATCCCACGCCGCCAATCGCGCCATCGGCAAAACCTCATTGACCTCCGGGTCGCCTGCGGACTCTGAGACAATTGATGCTGGAGAAGGGAATGAATCCACCGTCGATCTTCGACCTTAGCCCTGCCGAGAAACTTCAACTCGTGGAAGATCTTTGGGACGACCTTGCGAGCACCCCCGATGCCGTGCCGGTCCATGAGTGGCAAAAGCAAGAACTAGCCCGCAGAAAAGCGAATCTAGTGAACAATCCGAATTCGGGACTTTCCTGGGAGGACGTGAAGCAGCGGGTTCGCCGGCCTTATGGCCGCTAAGCTAGTCGTCGCAGCGGAAGCCGAACTCGATTTGGCAGAGGCCTACGCCTGGTATGAGAAGCGCAGAGCGGGCCTGGGGGAGGAATTCTTGAGTTCCGTTGATGCGTGTGTAGAACGTATCCGGCGTCAACCGGAGATGTACACGGTGGTTCATGAGACCTATCGGCGCGCCCTAATCCGGCGCTTTCCTTTCGCGATCTTGTATGAATATGCGAGGGCGGAGGTAACAGTTTATGCAGTGTTTCATACGTCCCGTGACCCGGAGAAATGGAGCCAGCGCCTCCCGTAGTCAAGCATGTGCCTCTGGCAAAACGTGGAGAGTCCTCCGAATCGTAGGAGCCGCTCCACTGAGTGGAATCCAGCGGCCAGTTTGCATGCCGTCATGATAAAGTATGGAATGTTTCAAACCTAGGGAGGATTCACTATGGCGAGATCCAAGAAGATTTCAGTTGACCGCCGCGGTTTCTTGAAGGGCGCCGCCGCGGGAGCAGCCGCCGGCGCTGCCGCGCTGGTGGTGAAACCCGAAGCCGCCAAAGCACAGGAAGCGGCGGAAGTTCATCGCCCCGCCACTCCCAATCCGTTGCCCGGCGCCAAGCAGACCGCCGCCGAAACCACCCCGCCGCCTCCGCGCGTCGATGTCTACACCACCGATCGCCCGGGTTCCGACTTCATGGTCGACGTCATCAAGACGCTCGGCTTCGAATACGTCGCCGCCAATCCCGGCTCCAGCTTCCGCGGCATCCACGAATCCCTGCTCAACTACGGCGGCAACAAGATGCCCGAGTTGATCACCTGCTGCCACGAGGAATCCTCGGTCGGCATGGCCCACGGCTACGCCAAGATCGAAGGCAAGCCGATGCTGATCATGGCGCACGGCACGGTCGGCCTGCAGCACGCGTCCATGGCCATCTACAACGCCTATGCCGATCGCGTGCCCGTCTACATCATCCTCGGCAACATTCTGGACGGACGCTGGCGCCGCAGCGACGTGGAGTGGGCGCATAGCGTGCAGGACGCCGCCTCCATGGTGCGCGATTACACCAAGTGGGACGATACGCCGGTGTCGCTCGGCCAGTTCGCCGAATCCGCCGTGCGCGCCTACAAGATCGCGATGACGCCGCCCATGGAACCGGTCGTGATCGTGGCCGACGCGGTGCTGCAGGAAGAGCCCATGCCCGAAGACGAGCGCGGCAAGCTGCACGATTCCCAAGCTCACGCTGGCCGCGCCTCCCGCCGGCGATTACGGCGCCGTGAAGGAAGCCGCCAAGATGCTGGTGGATGCCGAGAATCCGGTCCTGCTCGCCGGGCGCGTGGCGCGGACGCCGGCAGGCATCGATCTGATGGTCGAACTGGCGGAACTGCTCCAGGCTCCGGTGATCGATCTCCACTTCCGCATGAATTTCCCCACCGCGCATCCGCTCTACGGCGCGGGCAGCGTCGGTTCCGCCGACGTGATCCTGGGTCTGGAAGTGCCCGACATCTGGTACAGCACGCACACCCAGACGCCCATCAATCGCATGGGCATGGTGTCCAGGCGCATCACCAAACCGGGCGCCAAGGTGATCACCATTTTCGCCGGCGATCTCTACGGCAAGAGCAACTATCAGGATTTCGGGCGCTACGACGAAGTGGATCTGGCCATCGCGGCCGATGCGGAAGCGACTCTTGCCGATTCTCATCGAAGAGTGCCAGCAAGCTGATCACCTCAGACCGCAAGAGCGCCTTCCAGCAGCGCGGCGCCAAGCTCGCCGAAGTGAGCAAGCGCAATCGCGAGCGCGACATCCAGGAAGCTGCCTGGGCCTGGGACGCCAGCCCGGTTTCCACCGCGCGCATGGCGGCGGAGCTGTGGAACCAGGTGAAGGATGAAGATTGGTCGCTGGTATCGGATCTCACCTTCGTCTCCAACTGGCCGGGCCGCCTGTGGGAGTTCAGCAAGCCGTATCACTTCATCGGCGGACACGGCGCTTATGGCGTTGGTTACGGCGCGCCCGCGGCCGTCGGCGCGGCGCTGGCCAACAAGAAGCACGGACGCCTGAGCGTCAACATCCAGTGCGACGGCGATCTGAACTACGCACCCGGCGTTCTGTGGACCGCCGCGCATCATCGCATTCCGCTGCTGAGCGTGATGCACAACAATCGCGCGTATCATCAGGAGCTGATGTACGTGGAGGACATGGCCGCCCGCGCGCGGCGCGGCGTGGAGCAGGCGCACATCGGCACCGCCATTACCGATCCGAATATCGACTACGCCTATATGGCGAAAGCGTACGGCATGTACAGCGAAGGGCCCATCGACAATCCCAACGATTTTGGCCCGGCCCTCAAACGCGCGATCGCGGTGGTGAAGAAGGGCGAGCCGGCCATGATCGATCTGGTGACGCAGCCCCGTTAAGGATTCAACCATGCAACGATTCATTTTGCTGACTCTGTTCGCGGCGGCGGCCGTGATCCCCGGGCTCGCGCAAACTCACGCGGGCGACGCCGCCAACGGCAAGCGCCTGTTCTTGAGAGATGGCTGTTATGAGTGCCACGGCTACGCCGGACAAGGCGGCGCGGCGGGTGCGCGCATCGCGGCGATCGGATTAAGCGCGCAGGGCCTGATTCACTATGTCCGTGCTCCCGCCGGCCAAATGCCCGCCTATACCGACAAAGTCATCTCCGACAAAGAGCTGACCGACATCCACGCCTATTTGGAGACCATGCCCAAGGCCAAACCGGCCAAAGATATCCCGCTGTTGCAGGAGTTGCAGCATTAGTCGAAGACCTGGCGCCTTGCACGATCTGTTTCAGCCCTTCGGTGAGGCCGCGCAACGAATCGGCCTGAGCTTGTAATTGGGCGGCCGCGCTGGCGGTTTCCTCCGAGTTGGCCGCTTGCGACTGTGTGCCACGGTGCTGATCTGAGCCACCGTGGAATTGATCTGGGCGATCCCGTCAGTCTGGCTCACAAGCGAAGCGGTAATTTCCCCCACGGCGGTGCGAACGCCGGAAATCTTGCTCGATATTGTGGAGAGCGCTCCCGATAGCTTTCCGCTGTTCGCGCTGCCTTGTTCGCTCTTGCTGATGGAATCGCCAATCACGCGCGCGGACTCTTGCGCAGCTTGGGAAGCTCGCTGTGCCAGGTTTCGCACTTCATCGGCCACCACGCTAAATCCCGCTCCCGCTTCGCCTGCGCGCGCCGCTTCCACCGCCGCATTCAAGGCCAGAATGTTGGTTTGGAATGCGATTTCTTCAATGGATTTGACGATCTTGCGTACATCCCGGGCCGCCTGGCTGATTTGCTCCATGGTGCCGTTCATCTCCGCCATATGGAGGCTCCCTTCGCCCACGGCCTGGTCCACTTCGAGCCACCAATTCGTCAATCCGCCTGGCGCTGGCCGCGCTGTTCCTAGAGTGCGCGTTCAGTTCCTCCAGCGACGAATTGGTCTGCTCCACCGAGGCGGCCTGCTCGGAAATGCGCGCGGCGATTTCCTGGCTGGCGGTGGCCACCTGATTGGCGGCGCTGTTGTTTTCCTCGGCCACCTGATCCAGATCGGCGGTCGCCCGGCCAATCGGAATTACAATCGAGCGCGTTACGAAATAGCACACCAGCATCGCTCCGGCCAGCCCAACTGCCGTCAGAAGAAAGATGAAATTGCGGGTACGGTTGACCATCGCTTCCGTCGTATCCACGTAGATCGCCGGTGCCGACCACCCATCCCCAGGGAGCGTACAGCTTGACGTAGGAAATCTTTGGAGCGGGCTCGGTGAGACCCGGTTTGGGCCACATATACCGCAGCTCGCCTTCGCCCCGCTGCCGTACGATCTCGACGCGCTTTCACGAAGAGCGCCAGGCCCTTCGGGTCGCGATAATTCGACAAATCCTGGCCTTCCAGCGCCGGGTTGGCCGGATGCATAATCATGGTCGGATGAAGATCGTTAATCCAGACGTAATTGGTGCCGTCATAACGGGCCTGGCGCACGGTCTCCCGCGCGGCCAATTGCGCCTGGGGTACAGTCATGGCGCCACTGGCCGCCTGCTTGCCGTAGTAGTTCAACACGCCCCAAGCGGCCTCCGCCACATGCTTGGTCGCCTCCGCCTGCATCGCATACCGGTCGGACTTCAGCTCGGGCAATAGCAGAGTGAGAAGCGGGATGGGAAACCAGATACTCAGCGCCGCTCCCATCAGCAGCATTTTCGTTGACAGCCCGAGCCGCGAGATTCCCACAGCTATTCTCATCGGCGCGCGCCCGCCGAATCTGAGACTGGAACCGGGCTACATGCCGCCCAGCGCCGCCAAACCGGCGCTCGCGATTTGCTCGTCTTCCGGCGATTTCACGCCCGAAACGCCCACCGCCGCCCACGCATTCGCCTTCGTACAGAATCGGCACTCCGCCTTGCACCGGCAGCCGGCCCGGAAACATAAGGTGGCCGCGCGTTCTTTGGTGACATCTTCCAGAAACTTGGTCGGAACCTGCGCGACAGCGCCGCGGTGCGCGCCTTCAACGCCGCAATCTCCGGACTGGTCAGCGTCGCGCCATCCATCCGCTCCAGATGCAGCAGGTACCCGCCTTCATCCACCACCGCGATGCTCACCTTCCAATCGTTCCTCACCGCTTCCAATTTGGCGGCCGTCACAATGGCGCGAGCTTCCTCGGATGTTAGGCTGAATTTCTGGCGCATGTCCTCCCTTATAGCATTTCTCCAACTTCGCAGCTCCATCGGTCCCTGGCACGCGCTGGCTGCATTCGGCGCCGCCTTCGCTGGCCGGGCACCATCAATTCCGTGGCCGGCGGCGGAACGCTGCTGACGTTCCCGACGCTGATCTGGCTCGGCCTGCCTTCCATCAATGCCAACGCCACCAGCACCGTCGCCATCTGGCCCGGCACGGTCGGAACCATCTGGGGCTATCGCCAGGATCTCAGCTCCGCGCAGCCCGCGCATGTTCGCTCTGGTTCGTGCCCAGCGTCATCGGAGGCATCCTGGGCGCGCTGCTGCTCAATCGCACGCCGCCGGCGATCTTCGATGCGCTGGTCCCGTTTCTGATTCTGTTCGCGACGCTGCTGTTCATGATTCAGGAGCCCATGCAGCGGCGGCTCAAGATCTCGCATCCCGAATCGCCACAAATCCACGCGCTGGCTGCATCGGCGCCATGACCTTTCAGCTCTTCGTGGCGCTCTACGGCGGCTACTTCGGCGCGGGCATCGGCATCCTGATGCTGGCCGCGCTCAGCGTGCTGGGCCTCACCGACATTCACCAGATGAACGGGCTGAAAGCGCTGCTCGGCGCGAGCGTCAACGGCGTTGCCGCGCTCTACTTCATTTCGGCGCACATGGTCTATTGGCCTGAGTTCGTGGTGATGGTGCTGGGCGCGATCATCGGCGGATATGGCGGCGCCCGCATCGCGCGGCGCATCGGAGGCGCTACCGTGCGGCGCATCGTGATCCTGGTCGGACTTTCGATGGCCGCCGCGATGTTCGTGAAAGTTCTTTCTGGTGACGCTGCTTTGAGCTAGTGGCCGCTAGCTTCAACTCCGCGATCATCCCCGGCACGCTCCACTGCTGCTGCAAGCTGCCCGGCGCCCAGTTGTACTCGGTGGTCATGAACTTCGCGACTTCGTCCTGGCTCTTGCCCTCGTGGACCAGCGCGCTCACGCGATCCCGCAACTTCTCCACGTTGTTGCGATACGCCTGCAGCCCCGCCTTGTCCGTGATCGTCGCCGTGGCCCGGAATCACGGTGTCGAAATCGAGCTGCAGCGCCTTGTCCAGCGTCTTGGTCCATTCCACGATGCTGCCGCCGCCGTTATAGTCGATCAGCGGACTGGTCCCCGCCATCAGATCGCCCGTATGCAGCACGCGCAGCGCCGGAAAATAAATCACGGCGTCGCCATTCGTGTGGCCGCGCCCATAAAAATACGCGCGCACTTCCTTGCCGCCCAGATTCACCGCCGCCTCCGTGGTGAACGTGATCCGCGCCGGACTCACTCCCGGAGGCGCGTTGGATTGCTTGTGCTCCAGGATGTTGGTCCGCGCCATGGCGGTGGAAATGATCTCCGCCGTCGGCAGAAACTTGGTGTTCCCGCCGCTGTGATCCGCGTGATAGTGGGTATTGATGATGTATTTGATCGGCTGGCTGGTGACGCCCTTCACCGCGTCCACGATGCCTTGATGATCCTGATCGAATTTGTCGTCGATCAGAATCACGCCTTCATCGGTGATGTAGACCGCGACGTTGCCGCCGTCGCCCACAATCTCGTACAGATCGTCCTTCACTTTGTTGACCGTGAGTTTCGCGGGCGCCGGATTCTGCGTAAAGGCGAGCTGAGTGTAAGCGATCCAGCCCAGCGTCAGAACAGCACCCCAGCGGAAATTCGCACAGGAGTGTGCGGTTCTCATTTCCGGCCACTATACCAAATCTAGGCGGAGCTTTCAGGTTCTTCTCGAATAATTCGAAGATGCGTTTGTATTCGTCCGCCCAACTGGTGGGCTCCACGAACCCGTGGTTCTCCACCGGATAAACCGCCAGCTGCCAATTCTGTTTGCGCAGCTCGATCAGCTTCTGCACCAGCTCCACGGTGTCCTGGAAATGCACGTTGGTGTCCGCCATGCCGTGGCAGATCAGCAGCGCGCCCTTCAGCCCCTGCGCGAAATAAATCGGTGACGACCGCTTGTACGCCTCCGCATCCGTCTGCGGCAGATTCAAAATATCCGACGTGTACTCGTTGTTGTAATTCGCCCAGTTGCGACACCGGCCGCAGCGCCGCGCCTGCCGCGAACACATCCGGCTGGGTGAACATCGCCATCAGCGTGATGAAGCCGCCGTAACTGCCGCCATAAATTCCCAGCCGCTTCGGATCGGCGCCGTACTCGCGACACCATCCAGCGCGCGGCGTCGATGTTGTCGTCCAGATCCTTGCCGCCCATGTGCTGGTAGATCGCCGTGCGCCAATCGCGCCCATAACCGGCCGATCCGCGGTAATCCACATCCGCCACCAGATAGCCGCGCTCCATCAGCAATTGATGGAACATGTACTCGCGCGCATAGTAGGACCACATGCGATCCACGTTCTGCAAATAACCCGCGCCATGCACGAACAGCACCGCGGGCCCGCCCTTCCGATAATTCGCCGGCTTGTAGACATGCGCCCGCACCATCACGCCATCGCGCGCGCGAAACGTGACGATCGGCGTGTCCAGCCACGGATACTCCCAGAACTCGGGCGCCGGCGACGACGTCAGCTTCTTCGCCGGCGGCATCCGCGCGCGTCTCCTGCACATACAGCTCCGGCGGCTTATTGGTGTACGAATAAACGTCCGCAAACCAGCGCTCGTCCGGCGACGGCACGCAGGAGTGGCCGCCTGGCAACGCCGTCAGCCGCGTCCGCGCGCCGCCATCCGCGCTCATTTCGTACACTTCCTGCTCGCCGGGATCGGCCTCGTTGGTCACCAGGAAAAAACTGCTCTTGTCGTTCGACAAAATGGCGCTGTCCACTTCCCATGCACCCGACGTCAGCGCCTTCGCCTCGCCGCCCGCGAACGGCACGCTGTAAAGATGCGAGTACCCGGTGCGCTCGGACTGAAAATAGATGTCGCGATCGCCCTTCATCCAGCCGAGCGTCACCTCGCCTGGCTCGTCCGGATCGCCGATTCCCGGCCCATCGATCCATGCGTCGTCGTGATCGTGCGCCACGCACGCGCGTTTTCCCGGTGTCTTCATCGAGCGCGAGGATCCAGCGGTCCTTGTTGTCCATCGCCCGCGCCTCCAGCACCGCCTTGGTTCCGTCGGCTCGACCAGCGCGGCTCCGATAACCTTACCGCTCGATCCGTCGGGTGTCTTTGCGTCCGCGTTCTGCACCACAGCGCGCTGCCCGTGATCCACCCACTTCACCTCACCGGTCTCGACACTCAGAATCGCCAGCCGGACCAGGCTCTGCTTGTCGCCCACCTTCTCATAGGACGGAGTGTCTTCCGTGTAGCCCGACTCGGTCACGAACCTGGGCACGGTGGTTCGCTTGGCGCCCTTTCGCCGGCTCGCGAATCGTCGCGATCACGTATTTTTCGTCCGGCGTGAGCTGCAACGCTGCCACGGTTTGCCCGGCCTGCAAGATAAACGGCTTCCTGGGATGCTCGCGCTTGCGCTTGGCCTCCTGCTCTTCCCGCTCCGCCGCGCGCTCCCGGATCACGTCGAACAGATCCTTCTGGTCCTTCTTGAGCGCCTCCTGGCTCGGCCGTCCCTTTCTCTTCTCCGGGCGGCGGCGGACTTCCCGGCGGACGAATGTCCGTCATCTCTTCGGTTGCCCCGCCTTCAAGCGCGATCACATACAGATTATCCCCGCGTGTGAACGCGACGCGCTTTTCATCGTGCGTGAAATGCGGATTGCTTTCGATGTCGTCTGTTTTGGTGATTTGCCGCGTGACTCCCGAGGGAGCATCGTAGAGCCAGATATCGCCGTCGCGCGAATAGACCGTCCGCTTCTGTATCTCGTGTCGTATCGCCCGCGGCCGGCGGCGCCAGTTTCGCTTCGTCGTCGGACAACTTCCGCAGCGCGGAGCCGTCGCGTCCCACGACGTACGTATCCGCGGGCTTCAGCAGCGGATCGCTCGCCCGCTTCCATTGAAAATAGATCCGCTCGCCGTCGCCCGACCAACGCACCCCGGCAGGCTCGTAGCCATACAGCTGGGGCCCGCGCATGATGTTATCGATAGTGAGTTCGAACTTCGCGGCCGGCTTCGCGAGAGACGCAACAAAAATCGCCAGGAAGGCGAGCGTGAATCGCTTCATTGCTCTATGCTAGCGTTGCACGATCTCGCGGCATCGCTCCGGGGTCGCTACTTGCGCACGAAATCGAGCGTGGCTTCGGCGTGCTGGCCGTGCGTCGAACTTTCGTCGATCTCGAGTGTCATGTGTTTGCCATCGTCGGACAGCGTCTGCACCCAATGGCCCTCCACCGGATCGCCATTAATCTGTGCTTTCCAGTCCGTCATCAGCTTGTTGCCATCCATCGTGGTTTTGAACGCCGCCATGAACGGGCCAATCTGCGTCTGCTGCTCCTGCCCGTCGGTGTTCAAATGCAGCTTGTTGGTCATCACGCCGAGATAGAGCAGTGGAACCACACCGCTTTTGGGCTCATCGAAGCTCGATTCGATCGTCAGTCCGGTACCATCCTGCTTGATCTTGGTTTGCAGGCTGCCGGGCGCGTCGGCCGGCAGCTGACTGTGTTTGTCCAGCACCCATTTACCGGAAAAGCTATCCGGATTATCCTTCGCGCTCGCCATTCCTACAATACTGATGAAAGCAATTGTAAATAAAGGTATTATCGTTTTGGCCAGTCTCAACACAATCCTCTCCTCCTCACATAGGATGCCGCGCGATGGCGAACGATTACATACCTTCCTGGCTCTTCTTGTAACGTTATGATTCTACGGCTCTACAGCGCTAACCTCGTGCCTCTGCTAAAAAGGTAGGCGTGGTTTCACTCGACGGCTCCCATCTCAGCTTCGATGAATTCCAGCGTGTTTGTCGCCTGAATGAGGCGGTGCAAATCCACCCCGCTGCTCTCCCCGGCATGCTCCGCTCGCGCGCCGTGGTGGAGAAGCTCGCGCTGGGCGACGCTCCTGTATATGCCGTCAACACCGGCGTCGGATTGCTGGCCGACGTGCGCGTAGAGCCCGGCGAACTGGAGCAGCTCCAGCGCAACGTGATCCGCTCGCATGCCTGCGGAGTGGGCCCGCCGCTTGCTCCCGAAGAAGTCCGCGGCATGATGCTCATCCGCGCCAATGTGCTCGCCAAAGGATTTTCCGGAATCCGGCCGGTGGTCGCGGAACGTTTGTGCGATTTACTCAATGGCGGCGTCACGCCTGTGGTTCCCTCGCAAGGCAGCGTCGGCGCTAGTGGCGATCTTGCGCCGCTCGCCCACATCGCGCTGGTGCTGATTGGGGAAGGCGAAGCCGTCATCGATGGCGCGCGCGCCTCAGGCGCCGAAGCCCTGCGCCGAGCCGGTATCCAGCCCATCGTGCTCGCCTCCAAGGAAGGCATTTCACTCGTCAACGGTACTCAGGCCATGCTCTCGGTGGGTGGGCTGCAGCTCCTGGACGCCGAAGCGCTCGCTGAATCGGCCGATCTGATCTGCGCCATGACCATCGACGGCCTGCGCGGCACCCCGCGCGCCTTCGATCCGCGCGTTCATCAAACCCGCCCGTTCCCCGGCCAGATCCAGAGCGCCGCGAACCTGAGCCGCTATCTGGAAGGCAGCGAGATCCGCCAATCGCATATCACTTGCCGCCGCGTCCAGGATGCTTACTCGCTGCGCTGCGCCCCCCAGGTCCACGGAGCGGTTCGCGACGCGCTCTCTACCGCGCGCCGCGCTTTCGAAATCGAGCTGAATTCGGTTACCGACAATCCACTGGTGATCGGCGATGAGATTTTCTCGGGCGGCAATTTCCATGGCGAGCCCCTGGCGCTCCAGTTGGACGCCATGGCCATCGCTCTCACCGTGCTGGCCGGTATTTCGGAACGTCGCATCGATCGGCTGGTGAATCCTTCGTTGAACGAAGAACTCCCGCCATTTCTCGCCAATCACGCCGGCCTGGAATCGGGATTCATGATGCTGCAAGTGACCGCCGCCGCTCTGGTGGCCGAAAACCGCGTGCTGGCCCATCCGGCCTCTACCGGCTCCATCACCACCAGCGGCAACAAGGAGGATTTCGTCAGCATGGGCATGACTTCGGCGATGAAGCTGAAACAGATTGTGCGCAACACGCGCCACGTGCTGGCCATCGAGCTGCTGGCCGCCACGCGCGCGCTGGATTGCCTGCGCCCGCTCGCCTCCAGCCCGGTGATCGAGCAGGTGCGCGCGGCGCTCGGCAAAATCAGCGCTCCCTGGACCGCCGATCGCGCGCTCGGCGCCGACATCGAGAATACCAGCGCCTGGATCGCGTCTGGCGCTCTTAATCGCTAATAAAGACGTTGAAGCTGGTCACCGTGCGGTACCCCATTGCTTCATACAACGAGAATCCCGACGAGGTTGCCTGCAGCACAGTCCGCGACACCCCGCGCGTTTGCTGCGCCTCCCGAATTACGCAGCGCATGATGGCTTCCGCGAATCCCAGACGCCGGTGTTGCGGCAAGGTGGCCACCGAGTACAATCCAATGACATCGCCCGTGATCACGGAGGCGGCGGTGGTCACCGCCCGGCCGTTCGAATAACCCACATGACCCTGGAACGTTCCTTTCCAGGCCCGCTCGGCGCCATATACCGACATACTCACCGAGTGTGGAATCTCAAACGCCGTGGACATTACCTGGGCGAATGCGCCGCGGGTAGGTTCGTCGGCTACGGGCCGGACCTCGAGAGCCGGCAGACTTCGCGTCGCAGGCGCCAGACGCTCGGCATACATTCCCGGAGCTTCGGTCAGATGGTGAAGCCCGTGGCGTTTGAAAATGCGAGATGCTTCCCGGCGCAGGGACTGGTTCAAGAAGTCCGCGCAAAGCCAATAGGTCCAGCGCAGGCTGCGGGCATCGAAATGTTCGGCCGATACGTCGATCAGGTGGCCCAGCTCTTGGGCATCGCCCTCGATCGGCCGCGCCTGCAGAGCTGCATTGAAAGCCGCGTAGTTCAGCCCGCAGAATATCAAGGACACTCCCGGCAGGTCTCGAATCTCAGCATCGGCGCGCGCCTGTCCAAAGAATCGCAGGGCTTCCAACAGGTTTTCAGCCACCGCGCGCACTTCCTCTTCGGGCATTTGGCGATTAGAGCAGACTCCGCGGGTGGTCGTCAATCGCAACGCCCACTCGAAATGCTCGCGAGCTTGCTCTCCAGCCGTCGGCGTCACAATTTCAACGTTGTGGCGGGAAAATGACACCGCCTCACGCAATGGCATCAATTTGTTTTCAGTGGTTTCCTACTGTAACTCAGTGTTCTACCCCCTGGCCCCTCAATTGCTACCTATGCAGCGGTACCGGATGGCACCGGTCAAAATGGAGCGTACTTCAAATGCTGACGGCACTGATCTTCGGGACGGACCGAGAAACTACTTCGCAACTGCAACAACTGTGCTCACTGACGCAAGATGTCTGTGTCTTTCGCACCCTGGAGCGTTATCCTCAGGCCCACGAAAGCATGCGCTTGCTGAATTCATTCGCCCCGCAACTGGTGTTTTTGGGCGCCGACGATGAAGCAGCGGCGCACGCCGTAGAACACGACATTCGGAGCATTCTTCCCTCCACCGCCATCTTGGGAGTCTCCGCGCTTTGCAAGCGTCCCGACATCTTCGAAACATCCTTCGGCGGCTTTTCGGTGTGTCCCATTCCTTGCAACCCGGAGGAATTTCGCGCGGCCATCTTCCAGGCGCTCGAATCCGGCAGCGGAAAGAAGAACGCCTCTGTATTTGCATTCCAGCCGGCCAAACCCGGCAGCGGAGCCACCACCACGGCACTCTTTGTAGCGCATATCCTTGCCACGCTGGCCGAGAAAAAGGTTCTCTTGCTCGAATGCGACTTGCATGCCGGGCCGATTTCCATGTTGTTCAACCTTCGCCCCACTTATTCGATCATGGATGCTCTCGAAGACTCCCATCGGCTCACCGATGAGACCTGGAGCGAGATGGTCACGCACGTAGGCGGCATTGACGTACTCTCCTCCGTCAGCCGCCTAGGTGTGCGGCCGGTGTCGCCCTGGGGCTATCAGCGGTTGTTGTCATTTGTTCGGAGCCGTTATGACGTTGTCATCGGCGACCTGCCCGAGGTGGTGAACGACGCCACCGAAGTGGTTGCGCGCGCCGCTCAATCGGTCTTCATCGTCACCGCGCCGTCTTCTCCGTCGCTCTACCTGGCGGCTCGCCGCCGTTATGATTTGGAAGCCCGCGCTGTCGCCGCCGGCAAGATAAAGTACATCGTCAATCGCAAGGCCCTCGATCGGGCGATGCCGCGCGAGGCGGGCTGGGCCATTGACGCAGAGAAAATCGCAGCCATCCCGGTGGACCCCAGCTTGGTGGATGCTTCCGAGTTCAGAGCGGACTTGGCCGATTCGGCCACCCTCGCCGAATACACCAAGATCGCCGAATTCTGCTGCGGCCGAACATTGCTTCCCAAGCGCTCCGGCTTCCGCCGGTTCTGGCTGGAAGGCTGGATGCGCGGCTCCTCGCGCACGCCCGAGCTCTACACTACAGCCGCCCGCTAGTTAGCCGGCAAAGGGCGCGGCGTGCACCACAAAACAGGTCAGGAACTGCTTCGCGCCGCGCTCCGTTTTGCCCGCCGATGTTTAGAAGCGGATGTCCGATTCCCGGAGTTCTTGAAGTCTGGTAAATTCCTATGAACGTCAATTCAGTCGCGTCGCTGCTTCCCAGCTACCTGTTACCGTTCAACAGCACGGCGAACACTGCCAGCGCCAATTCAGCTTCCTCTGTCCAGCAGCAAGCTGATGTGCTCCATCCCGCCGATCAGTTTCTGGCTCAACTGCGGCAGGTGCAAAGTCCGCAGCAGTTCCAGGCCATGATTTCGCAAATGACCGGTCAGCCCCCGCAAGCGAACACCACCTCTTCGAACAGCGCCACCACCAGCGGCGGTACGCCTCCAGCCGGCCACCATTGCCGGGGCGGCGGGCAGCATGCCTCCAAGTCATTGCAGTCCAATGGGCTAGACCCTTTTCTGTCGCCGAGCAATTCGTCAACCCAGAAGCAGAGTTTAATCGCAAGCATCTTGGGCTCCACGAGCCCTTCGCAAAGCGCAGTTCTCTGACGCCGGGTCTAACCTAACAACTGCAAGGCTTCTTGCACTACTCGCTCGACGCTGACGCCGGTCATGCAACGATGATCAATCGGGCACTCGCGCAGCAGGCACGGGCTGCAGTCCACCGGTTGCCGCACCACGCGCGCATCCCGTCCGGTGGGCCCCGTAGTGGTATCGTCCGTCGCCCCGAAAATCGCCACCGTTGGCACGCCCAGCGCGGACGCGATATGCATCGACCCGGAATCGTTCGTTAAGAACAGCTCGCAGCCCGAAGCCAAGTCGATAAATTGAGCCAGCGTCGTCTGGCCGGCATAGTTGATGACTTGATGACCATCCAGAAGCTGGGCCACTTCCGCGCAAAGCTCGCGTTCCGTCTTCGATCCGAACAAGGCAATCGAAGCGCCTCGCGACCTGGCCAAGACGCCCGCGGCTTCGGCAAATCGCTCCGGCAGCCAGCGCTTCGCAGTCCCATAAGCGGCTCCGGGGCTGACTCCAATGACCCGTTTGCCATTCGTGCCGACACCGCGATGCAACCGAATGGCCTCGCACGCCGGCAAAGCATCGATCAAACCCGCGCGCCGCAGCAGTTCTAAGTAATAGAAGCGCTCATGCCTCGGGATCTCGCCGGGCTTCGGAACATCCACCGCGTGGGTCAGCAGCAGTTGCCGGCCATCGCGCTTATAGCCGACGCGGTTGGGGATCTTAGCCAGCCAAGCGATCCAGGCCGCTTCGAAAGCGTTTTGTAACAGAATCGCACAGTCAAACCGCCGGGCTCGCAGTTCGTGCCCCGTACGCCAGGGCGATTGGCCGCTATAAAGAATAATCTCGTCGATAAATGACTCCCGCCCGTACAAGTCCGCAACCCAGGGCTTGGCGAGGACCGAAATCCGGGCTGTGGAAAACCGCTCGCGGAGGACCCGCAAGGCCGGAAGGGACATAACCGCGTCGCCAACCCAGTTCGTGGCGCGGACCAGAATATTGGAAAAGTCCAAGTGGCTAGTTCTCGCTTAGGATTTTACCGGGATTGGGAGTCGTAATGCCAATCGAACCGGCTTTTAGGAGTAAGCGTGCATACAGAAATCGCCAAACGCACGTGCGCCTACCCTGAATACCCGCAAAAGAGCCAGGATAACCACTCATGGGTACTATAGGAAAAACAAACCTCAGGCTCAATAATTACATTTACCTAGTACGAAGGGTGGGGAACGATTCAATGGATCTCGTTACTGAAAACCGGCCAGAGACCTGTTCCAGCTTGGGACTCGATTGCGGCACCTGCATAGAGCGCTGCGCCTCAACCACGGCTGCGATTTGCCCAGACCTCCAACCCTCCGGCGTCCATCGGATCTTCTTCCAGCTTTACGCCTCGCCCGGCTGCCATCCCATGGCGCACGCGTTTATGCGGGCCTATGACGAAGCCGCAACGCCTTCCAAGCCCATGGTCATCGCCGCGCGTGCGGGAGCCGCGGCGGCCGCCTGACATCGGCTATCCGGGGCACAATTCCCAACCTCCAACACCCCAACAAGCTAGAATAACAATCGTATGGTTGTAGAGATCGAAGGCGTTACTCTTCATCTCGCTCATCCCGACGAACTGACAGTTACCTGGGTGGGCCAGGAAGAAGTGATGCGCCAATTGCTGGCCGCGTGGCTGGTGGTGGATTCCGCGGACGTGCCCATGAATCCGCGCCTGCTGGGCAAGCCGGGCGTCGGCAAAACCACGCTCGCCTATGCGGCCGCCAAACGCCTGAACCGCGAAGTCTACATCATGCAGGCCACGGTGGACACCCGCCCGGAAGACTTGCTGGTGACGCCGGTGATCGAAGGCCAATCGCGGCTGCGCTATGTCGCTTCGCCGCTGGTGACCGCCATGCTGCGCGGCGGCGTGGTGATTCTGGACGAAGGCAATCGCATGAGCGAGAAGAGCTGGGCCTCGCTCGCCCCGCTGCTCGACAACCGCCGATACGTCGAATCCATCGTCACCGGCATTAAGATCAAGGCGCATCCGCTGTTCCGCCTGGTGGCCACCATGAACGACGACGCGTCCACCTTCGATCTGCCCGAGTACATCCATTCGCGCCTGCAGCCGCAGCTCACCATCGATTTTCCCGAGCGCCACGAAGAATACGCGATATTGAAGGAAAACGTCCCGTTCGGCGAGGAGCACATTCTGAATTACGTCACCGAGTTCCTGCAACAGGCGCATTCGGCCGACGAGCGCTATACCGTGCGCGACGGCATCAACATCGCGCGCTTTGTGATGAAGCTCAAAAGTCTGGACGACGGGCTCACGCTGTCCAGCCAAAGCGACGAGCGTTTTCTGATGCGCACGGCCATTCTCGAAACGCTCGGGGACGAGGCGTTGCGGTATGTCCCTCGAGCTTGAATGATCCCGCCAGCCTGCCGCGCGCGGCAATTTCACTTATTTCCCGGTAATTCCCGGCCGCCTCGAATTCGCCATCGAGGTGCGGCGCGCGATTCTGCGCGACCGGCCGGCGATTGTGGCCGTGGAACTGCCCGGTTCGCTCGAAGATGTCTACCTGCAAACGCTGGCGCGGCTGCCGGAGATGTCGGTGATTCTTTATCCGGATCCGCAAGGACGACGAGCGCGGCGATCTATGTGCCCGTAGAGCCGTGCGATCCATTCACCGAAGCCGTGCGCACGGCGCTCGAAATCGACGCCGAAGTCATTTTCATCGAGCCTGACTCAGGCGACCGCCCGCATCTACCCGACACCTATCCCGATCCCTATTCCATCCGCTACATCGGCCTGAACCGATACATCGATGCCTATCGCGTTTATCCGCAACCCCGCAATGAGGAAACCGCGGCGCATGCCGCGGGCATGGCGTGGAAGCTGCAAGGCGCCGATCCGTTGGCGCAGGTGCTGGTGGTTGTCTCGCTGAATCTGCTGGACCCAGTGCTGGATGCGATGGAGGTGCCGCAGGACGCGCCCGCGCCGCACCGCGTTGCCCGACATCCGGCTGCTGAACCCGCATCCCGATTGCCTGGCCGAGATCACCATCGAATATCCGTACCTGCAAGACCGCTACGAATTGTTTCGGACTGCAGATGACGCCCGATTGGCTCGTGGACCGCCCCAAGGTCCAGTTCGATTTGCTGCGCGAGGCCGAGAAAGAATACGTCAAGAACACCGGCGACAAGATCGAATACTGGCAGCGCCGCATGCTGGCGCGCTTCACGCGCAATCTGGCGTCCATCAACGGCGATTTGATGGCCGGCGTCTTCGATCTGACCGTGGCCGCGCGTTCGGTGGTGGACGACAATTACGCGCTACGAAGTTTGGCAGATGGCCAATCGCTATCCGGCGCAAAAGCCCGCCAGCGATCTGATGGAAACCGTGAATCTGTCGAGCGAGGAAATTTGGCTCAACACCAAAAAGCTGCGGCTGCGCCGCCGTCTGCCGCGTCCCAAGCAGCGCCTGGTGCCGCGCGGTCTGAAGGAGCGCAAGAAGGAAAAGTTCGAGGGCGAGTGGGCGCGGCAAACCGACGGCATCGGCCATTTGTTCCTATCCGCCCGAAGACCTGGTCATCGAGGATTACGGCCGTTTCCTGAAGCGCAAGGCCAAAAGCATGCTGTCGGAAGAGCGCTCGCGAACCGAGCCGTTCACCACATCCATCCTCGACGGCATCGACCTGCGCGAGACCATTCGCAACTGGCATGAGGCCAAGATTTACGTGCGGCAGCTCGATCGCATTGCCGGCGAAGTGGGCGCGACGGTGGTGATCTTCGATGAAGACCCCGACGATCGCTATCAGTATCTGACCACCTGGCTGGGCGAGCATCAGAACGAATCGGACATGGCGTTTTATTCCACGCATCCGTTCGAGCATTTGGTGGGGCCGGGAATCGGCCGCGCCGAGTACGGCGGATTCCTGATGACGCTGCCGCCGCGCCGCATGTTGGACGTGTGGACCGATCCCGATTACGAATTTGCGCAAAATAAACCCGAGCGTCTGTTGATGGCCGCGCTGGATTATTCCAAGCAGCGCTTCGTCGTGTATGTGGCCTCCAAGCCGCCGCGCTCGATCTTCCGCTCCATCGCCGCGCATCTGAACCGGCGCATCATTTATATTCCGATCGGCGCGCTGAATCCGACCAAGTTGAAGAAGCTTCGCGTCGTGCACGTGCTCGATAGCTACGAGCGCCGCGATGAAGCCAAAGATTATATCTGGTAGGCCGCGAGAATCGCGTCGATCAATCCGTCGACAGTGAACTTTTTGGCTTCGGCGTCCACTTTGAGACCGTGCGCGCATAACGTGGACGATGTTACTGGCCCGATGGACGCGATCCGAACGCCTTCCAACACCTCCCGGCCAGTAATCGCTAGCAGATTTTTAACCGTGGAAGAGCTGGTGAAGGTGATCCAATCCGGCTTTTTCTCGGCGGAGAAAATTTCGTGGGCGCGAGCCGCTGCATTCGGCGGAACGACATTTCGATAAGCTTCTACAACGTCCATTTGCGCGCCTAGCTTTGCGAGTTCGACCGGAATTACGTCGCGGCCAACGGCGGCGCGGGGAAGCAGCATTTTCTTACCGGCGAGATTTTCGCCAGCAAACGCTTGAATCAAGCTTTCGGCGACGTATTCTTCGGGCATCCGGTCCACTTTGAGATGCAGATCCTCGATGGCCTTGCGCGTGGCGGGTCCGATGGCACAAATGCGGGCTTTGAGCGAGCGTAAATCCTGCGGCGATCGATCCAGCCGGTCGAGAAAGAATCGAACGCCGTTGACGCTAGTGAAAATCAGCCAGTCGTAAGAAGCCAGGTTTTCGATCGCGCGGTCAAGCGGCGCGGGATCGGCCGGCGGTTCAAGCGCAATCACCGGCAATTCAATCGCGTCCGCGCCCAGCGCCCGCAGCCGCTCGGAAAATTCGGCGGCCTGATCGGCGGCGCGTGTGACAACGATTTTACGCCCGAACAGCGGCAGCTTCTCGAACCAGTCGATCTTGTCCCGCAGCGCAACAACTTCCCCCACGATCACGGTCGCGGGCGGCTTCAACCCGGCTTGTTCGATGCGATCCGCGATGGTCGCAAGAGTGCCGGTCACCGATTCCTGGTCCGGCCGCGTTCCCCACCGCACCGCCACAGCCGGCGTTTCGCCCGCGCGCCCATGCCGTATGATCTCGGCGGCGATTTCGCGAATCGAGAAAATGCCCATGAAGATGACCAGCGTTTCCGTCTGCCCTACCTTGCTCCAGTCGATGGCTTGCACGTCGTGGCCGGTAACGAATGTCAGCACCTTGTTGTGGGCGCGGTGCGTGAGCGGAATGCCGCTGTACGCCGCGATTCCCAGCGGCGAAGTAACGCCCGGGACCACTTCGAATGGAACGCCCGCCTCGGCCAATGCCTCCAGTTCTTCGCCGCCGCGTCCGAAGATGAATGGGTCGCCGCCTTTGAGGCGCACCACGTTCAGGCCGCGTCGCGCGCGGTCGACCATCATGGCGCAGATTTCTTCCTGCGGAAACGCATGCACCGATTTTTTCTTGCCGACATAAATGCGCTCGCAAGTCTTGGGCGCGAGATCGAGAAGATGCTCGTTGGCCAGATTGTCGTAGAGGATGGAATCGGCCGATCGCCAGCAGCTTGCGGCCTTTCACGGTGATCAGACCGGGGTCGCCCGGGCCCGGCGCCAACCAGGTAGACCTTGTTCATGCCTGCGCGCCGTACACGGCATCGAGAATTTGTTTTCCGCCGTTGGCGAGAAGTTCTTCGCCCAGCGCCCGGCCCAGAGCCGCGGCATCAGCAACGGGCCCTTGCATTTCCTTGCGGACCAGTTGCACGCCATCGGGCGAAACGATGAGGGCCACGAGGAAAAGAGTTCCCGCTCGCTGGATAAAAGCATGCGCTCCCATGGGCGCCTGGCATCCGCCGCCCAGTGATGCCAGCACGGCACGCTCGGCAGTTACGGCGGCGCGAGTTTCGGCGTGCTCCAACTGCTGCGGCCGCCTGAAACCCGGGACCGCCATCGTCGCGAGTCTCCACCGCAAGCGCTCCCTGCCCCACCGCCGGGCACATGATACCGGGATCGAACAGTTCGGTGATTCGATTCTCCCAACCCAGGCGCCGCAGTCCCGGCCGAAGCCAGAACAATCGCGTCGTAGCGGCCTTCGTCCAATTTGCGCAGGCGCGTATCCACGTTGCCGCGAATGTCTTCGATCTGCAAGTCGGGGCGAAGAGCCCGAAGCTGCGCGGCGCGCCGCAGCGAACCGGTGCCGATGCGAGCGCCTGAAGCAAGATCGGCCAGCGCGCGTCCGATCAGCGCATCGCGCGGATCTTCGCGCTCGGGAATCGCCGCTAAGCGTAAGACCCGCCGGCAAATCGGTCGGCATGTCTTTCAAGCTGTGGACCGCGATATCGATCGCGCCGGCAAGCAGCGACTCCTCAATTTCCTTGGTGAACAGCCCTTTCGATCCCACCTGCGAGAGCGCCACGTCGGTGATTTTGTCGCCGGTGGTTTTGATGATTTCGATTCGGCACGGCTCGCCCAATTTCTCCAGGCGGCCTTGAATCCAGTGCGCCTGCCAGAAGGCCAGCTGGGAACCGCGCGAGCCGATGGTCAGCATGTCGGGCCCACCATGCTAATCCAGGCGGAAAACCTTTCGGACGGCGGTGATGATGTGGTGCCCGTCGGGCTGCGAGGCCTGGCGGCGGATTTCAGAGATGGGTCCGTGGGCGATCTTGTTCATCATGCTTTTGGTGAACGCTTCGATGGCCTGTTCCTGCTCCGGAGTCAGCGCTCCCGAACTTGGATCGCCATGCGCGCGATTTCGGTGGCCCGCAGCCGTTCCAGCTCCTCCTGCAGCTTGATGATGGTGGGCGCCACTTCGCGAGCCTTCAGGCGCGCCACCATGCGCTCCACTTCCTCGTGAATGATGGCCTCGGCATCCTCGGCCGAGTTCTTGCGGCCCTTGAGATTGGTGTCGATCACCTTCTGCAGGTCGTCGATGTCGTAGAGGAAAACGTTGTCGAGCTCGTTCACCGTGGGCTCGATGTTGCGCGGCACGGCGATGTCGATCAGGAACATCGGCATTGTTGCGGCGCGCCTCCAGCACTTTCTTCATGTCGTCGCGCACGATGATGTAAGTGCGGCGCGCCGCTGGACGCGATGACGATGTCCACTTCGGGCAGGAACCGAGAGAAAGCGCGTGTAATCCACCAGCTTGCCCTCGAACAGCTCCGCCATTTCGAGCGCGCGTTCGTGCGTGCGATTGGTGACCAGAATCTGGCCCACGCCGCTGCGCTTCAAGTGCCGCGCCGCCAGCTCCGACATCTTGCCCGCGCCGATGATCATCACCTTCTTGCCGTGCAGAGCGAGCCGAAGATCTCGCGCGCCAGTTCCACGGCGGCATAGCTGACCGACACGGCATTCTCGCCGATCTCGGTTTCCGAGCGCACGCGCTTGGCGACATTGAAGGCGCGGGTGAGCAGCGTGTCCATGAATCCGCTGACCGCGCCGTGCTCCTTGGCGAGCGAATAGGCCGACTTGAGCTGGCCCAGAATCTGCGGCTCGCCGATGACCATGGAATCCAGGCTCGCGGCCACGCGGAACAGATGGCGGATCGCGTCGCTGTCCTCGAAGCGATAAAGATAGGGCGTCACCCATTCGCGCTGGACCTGGCGCGTGTCGGCCAGAAACTGGTCCACGGAGACCGCGGCCTGCGCGTTCTCTTCGCACGTCAGCGCCACTTCCACGCGATTGCAGGTGGAAAGGATCATGCCCTCGCAGAAGCCCGGGCCGGCCCTTCAGCGCAACCAGCGCTTGCGACAACGCGCTTTCATCGAACGCCAGGCGTTCGCGCACCTCGACCGGTGCGCTTTTGTGATTGACGCCGGTGATGGAGAATTTCATTTGGCGATCTATTGGCGATCAGCGAGCAAGCCCACGTGCGCGGCCCAGGTGAGGCCGGAGCAGCAGAGCACGGCCACGGCCATCAGCGCGGCTTTGCGGCCTCGCCATCCGGCGGTCTGGCGCAGGAAGACCATGGTGAGATAGAAGCCCCAGGTGATGAAGGCCAGCGCGATGCGCGGATCGCGAATCCAGGCGGTGCCCGCGTCGATGAACGCCCAGGTGCTGCCCGCGATCACGCCCAGCGTGATGAACACGAAGCCGAAGCTCATGGCGTTGGTGATCAGGTTGTCGAGCGTGGCGAGCGGCGGCAGGCGCTTGAACAATCTGCGCGATGAACTCGGGCAGATCGAGCGGCTTCTTGCGCTTGAGCTGGCGCTCCTGAATCAGATAGAAAACCGAAGCCACGGCGGTCAGCAATAGCGACGCATAGCCGAGCAGCACCATCATCACGTGCACCAGCAGCAAGGCGCGCATGTTGGTGCTGGGCCAGGAACCGATGGGCGTTTCCATGGCGCCCACTTGCGTAAGCACGAAGACCAGCGGAAAAATGCACACGCTGAGGCTGGCGGCGTCGTAACGCCAATAGACGAAGAGAAACAGGACGGCGATCAGGAAAGCGCAGACGGTGGCGGATTCGAAGAAATTGTCCACCGGCAGGTGTCCGATGGCGACGCGACATTTCCACGATGGCGACAAAATGCAGCGTGGCGCGCGATGAGGAAGGCGAACAGCGCGGGCTTGAGGAAGCCCTCACTGCCGGCGCAGCAGGACCGCCATGACGTGCAGAAGCCCGACCCCGTACAGCGCCGTGGCCATACGGAGCCAGAAAACGGCCATTTCGTGCATCTAATGTTTAGTATAGCCGGTACGGTAGTGCCTAACGCCTGACTTGGATCGTGAGCTCTTTAGTGGCAGTATGTCCTGTTCCATCCTCTGCCACTAGTTTGTACTCTGTGGTCACAGAGGGTGATACCTGTAAACAATGCGCCACAGCCGGGTGCAATTTCTCTACGGGTGGCTCAATTCGGACGGATTTCGCGCCATAAACGCCGTAGCAGATCATGCCGTGCTCTCCTCGGCGAATGGCATTAGGACCGTAGAAGTTTAAGATTTTCAGTTCACCACCGCCCAGCTTGGCAATCGTGCGGCGCGCTTCCTCTGCTTCTATGGCTCGTGCCGCTCGCTCTTCATTGCGTGTGTAGCGCCACCTGGAATAGAAGATCGGGACATCGTAAACGGCAAACACAAGAATCGGGACAATAAGGAACAGCCCAAGCTTTCGGAGCGCGGAAAGCATCCCAGCACGAGTTTACCGTCATCGGAGGGCGCCCGCGCTACACTTAAGATAATGGCTCGGAAAGCAAGTGTAATCATCGAGAAAGACGAGCACGGCTTCTACGCGTGGTGTCCCGAGCTGAAGGGTTGTCAGTCTCAGGGTGCCAGTCTCGAAGAGACAATCAGCAACATCAAGGAGGCGATTGAACTCTACCTTGAGACCTTGCCTGAGAGTGAACGCGATGCGCTTCTCAGCCGGGAGATTCTCACCACCGCAGTCGAGGTGAATGCCTAAAGCGCCCCGTTGGCCCGCTTCTGATGCGGAGTCCGCATTGCTCGCCGCCGGCTTCGAGCACTTGCGCTCCAAGGGCAGCCATCGGATTTATGGGCATGGTTCTTTACGGGTCACGGTTCCCTTTCATACCGGCCTGATTCTGCATCCTAAGGTCGTAAAGCAGGTGTTGGAGCGCATTGACGCGGCGAACGCCGGTACCGATTCAGAAAGATAAACTGTCCGACGGTTACCGGTTGTGCGCAGCGAAATGAGAAGCTCGAAGAACTTTATTGCGCGAACTATGTACAGATTCTGGTATGGTCCCGTTCTCGGATTGAATGTCAGCCATGTGTGGAGCAGTTTTGCATCTTGCCTCTTTCTGCAGTTTGGGTCTTTGACACCTGGCGGCACCTTCAGCGACCTCAAGGGTAATGTTAGACAGCACCAACCACACGGAGAGTGGGAGCTGACTTCGATGGACGCATGGCCCGCTTGGTGGCTTCGACAAAATGGCAAGGTGATCGCCTCTTGGGCAGATTGCCGCCCAGCAAGACGCCATGCGTTACGGTTGCTGATTGGGCGGCGCCTGAACGCGCTCGAAATCGATCCGTCCTCCAGGTCCACACGCTCGAGATTCTCGCTCGGTTTGGAGTTGGAGACGAAGACCGATCCTGCCCTGTGCAAAAAAGCACATTGGTTAATGTGCCGATCGGACGAAAGAGAAGGCGACTGGCCAAGTGTAGGCTTGCAGCCGTGGCGTGACTGACGCGATGGACGTTGTGAACGCCCGTTACATCTTGCCTTTGATCACGTCGACCAGCTCCTGCACCGCCGCCGCGCTCTTGTGCAGCGCGGCCTGCTCGCCGGGCTCCAGCTTGATTTCGTAAATCTTCTCGATGCCTTTCGCGCCCAGCTTCACCGGCACGCCAACATAAAGGCCTTTGATACCGTATTCGCCTTCCAGATAAGCGGCGCACGGCAGCACCTTCTTCTTGTCCTTGAGAATGGATTCCACCATCTCCACCGCGGCTGCTGACGGCGCGTAGTAGGCGCTTCCAGTCTTGAGGTATTTCACGATCTCGGCGCCGCCGTCGCGGGCGCGCTGCACCAGGCGGTCAATGGTCGGCTGATCCAGCAGTTCGCTGAGCGGAATACCGGAGACGTTGGTCAGGCGCGAGATCGGGACCATGGTGTCGCCATGGCCGCCCAGCACCAGCGCCGTGACGTTCGTCACCGAGACGTTCAGCTCGTCGGCGATGAAAGTGCGGAAACGCGCGGTATCCAAAACGCCGGCCATGCCGATGACGCGCGTCTTGGGAAATTTGGAAACCTGGAACGCGGTCCAGCACATGGCGTCCAGAGGATTCGTCACCAGGATCAGAATCGCGTTGGGCGACGCCTTCACCGCCTGTTCGGTGGCCGTCTTCACCACTTCATAGTTGGCGATCAGCAGATCGTCGCGGCTCATTCCCGGCTTGCGCGGAAATCCGGCCGTGATGACGACGATGTCGGAGTTCGCCGTCGGACCGTAATCATTGGCTCCGGTGATACTGACGTCGTATCCTTCCACGGGGCCGGACTCCAGCAGATCGAGTCCCTTGCCTTGCGGCACCCCTTCCACGACGTCCACCAGCACGACGTCCGCTAGTTCTTTGCCGGCGATACGGAGCGCGCAATTGGCGCCCACGTTCCCAGCTCCCACTACAGTGACTTTTTTGCGCATGAAGTTTCAAGGTAGGATTACACGTGTGGTTCTGTCAAGCGAAGCGAGTCGCGTGGAGAGTGGCAAATGAGCTGGTATTTTGAGGACTTCGCGCTCGAAAGCGTGAGCACCTCTCGCACGCGCACCATCACGGAGACCGACATCGTCAACTTCGCCGGAATTTCCGGCGATTTCGTGGAACTGCACGTGAGCGAAACCTACGCCGCCGCGGGGCCATTCGGCCGGCGGATCGCGCACGGCACGCTGGTGTTCAGCATCGCGGTGGGGCTGGGCGTCCAGATGAACCAGGTACAAGACACCGTGATTGCATTTTATGGCGTGGATCGGCTGCGGTTCACGCGGCCGGTGTTCATCGGCGATACCATCCACGCGGTGAAAAAGGTGATTTCGAAGACGGAGAAAGAACCGGGGCGGGGCCTGGTGACCTTCGAAACGTCGGTGTTCAATCAGAACGGGGAGCTGGTGCTCATCTATTCCGACAAGCTTCTTTTGAAGACGCGTAGCTGATTACGAGAGCGCCTTCAGAGGAATCATACTGGCTTCCAGGCGCCGCATCCCCGCCAGCCAGCGGTCATAATCGCCGGCCTTGCGGCGCAGATGCTCCAGCAGCTTGGGATGCGGAGCGATCAGGAATTGTTCGGCGTCCAGTCCCTGAATTACCGCTTCGGCTACTTCTTCGGGTTCGATGGCGTCGTCCAGCAGGAATGTGCCGCCGCCAAATTCAGCGCGCTCCAGCATGCGCGTTTTTACACCCATGGGACAGAGCGCGGAGACCTTAATCCCTCGGTCGCCGTAAGTGATGCTGAGCCACTCGGCCAACCCGAGCGCGGCATGCTTGGAAACGGTGTATGGCGCGGAACCCAACATCGTGAGCAGTCCCGCGGCCGATACGGTGTGGAGCAAATAGCCTTGCTGTCGCGCCAGCATTCCGGGCAGAACGGCACGCGCCGCATAGACATGGCCCATGACGTTCACTTCCCAGGAACGCAGCCAATCGCGATCCGGCGCGCAACAATCGCCTTCCACTCCGACGCCTGCGTTGGAGCAAAAGAGATCGATTTGCCCATAACGCTTCAGGACCGCGTCCACCAGCATCTGGATATCGGATTCGCTGGAAACGTTGGCATTGATGTCCCACCCGCCGATCTCCGCCGCCACTCTGCGGGCCGCTTCGTGCTCGACATCCGCCACCACAACCGCTTTCGCGCCTTCCGCCGCAAACCGCCGGCACATGGCACGGCCGATGCCGTTGGCGCCGCCGGTGACGACCACGATTTTGTCTCTCACATTCATGGGTAGCCCCCAATTCTTAGACTCCCATAAACGGGGCGCGTGTCACTTCTCGATGAAGTTGCGCAGCCGGTCGAGAGCGTCGTCCCACTGTTTTGAGATCAGGCGAAGATAATGGCGCGCGTCTCGAAGGCGCCGCTGCTCCAGTTGCCAGACGCTCTCGCGCCCGTGCCGCTGGCTGTGCACCAGGCCGGCCTCCTCCATCACGCGCAAGTGCTTGGTGATGGCCTGGCGGGTAACCTGGGAGCCCTCTGTCAGCCTGGCGATCGACATCGGGCCGCCGTCGGAAAGCCGGAGGACAATCCGCAGCCGCGTCTCGTCACCCAGCGCCGCGAAAACGGCCGCTGAACTTTTCGCGATGGCGGCCGGGCCTTTAGGCATGAGCGAGGTACTCCTCGACCAGCTTCACCACCATGCTCCAGCCTTGCTCGTTTTGCGCAAACGCCTTGGCCCGGCGCTCCAAAGGGATTTGATCGAAGCCAGACTCGGTGACGGTCAGCAGGATTCCATCGGCAACCTCCTCCAAAGAAAACGCGACGAGCGTGGTTGGCTCCTGCGAATAATCGATGGCGGGATCCACGGCGCCGGGATGCCAGCGGAAGGAGAACAGGCGCTCGGGTTCCATTTTGTCGATGGTGATCTCGAACGGCAAGTTTTTGTATTTCTTTTGGGCTTTCGCCACCTCAGCGTTCACCGTGGTGGGCACAATGACGCCGGTCATCCGCGCCCCCGGCGCGAATGGGCCGTGGAATCTCATGCCGAACCAGGACCCGAACTCCGTGGAATCGGAGAGGGCGCGCCACACCCGGGCCAGGGGCGCGTGTAGCAGAATCTTTTTCTCGATGCGGTCTGTGCTCATTAGCAACCTCTAGGTTGCAGATTAACAGAACCCGGCCTGCAAACGCAACCGCCAAGTTGCTTATATAGAGCCCCCAAAAAAAAGGCGCGGAGGACATGTCTGAAATGCCTCCGCGCTCTGTTGTCTACTCCCCGGCCCTAGTCGCGGCTCTTCGGCTTGCCGCTTCTTCGGCTTGCCGCCTTATGCCGCGTGGATGATCGGCCGGGTTTTGCAGGAGTCCATCCGCTCACCCAACTGCGGGATGGCCGTCCGAAGCACGTCCTCCACGCGCTGAGCGAAGATGAACTCCATCTCCTTGCGAACTTCCTCGGGAAGATCGCGCAGATCCTTCTGGTTCGCCTTGGGCATGATCACGGTGTGGATTCCAGCCCGCCGCGCCGCCAGCACCTTCTCCTTGATGCCGCCGATGGGCAGCACCAAACCGGTCAGCGTGATCTCGCCGGTCATCGCCACATCGCTGCGCGCCGGCAGCTTGGTATAGAGCGAGGTCAGCGCGGTAGCCATCGTGACGCCGGCCGACGGCCCGTCCTTCGGGATCGCGCCCGCCGGAACGTGCACGTGCACGCCGGAGTTCTTGAACAGCGCCGGGTCGATGTCGAAATCGGCGGCGTGCGACCAGATGTAGCTCTGGGCCGCTTTCACCGATTCCTGCATCACTTCGCCCAGCTGGCCGGTCAGGGTCAAGCCCTTGCCGTCCGGCAGCAGCGTGGCTTCGATGTACAGCACGTCGCCGCCGGTTTCGGTCCAGGCCAGGCCGGTTGCGACGCCCGGGCGGCAGATCGCGCCGCGCTTCTTCCTGGTTGAACGGCTCAGGGCCCAGCATTTCCGCCAGGTCATCCAGCCGTCACCGTGAACGGTCCCGGCTGTCGCCTTCGGCGAACTTCAGCGCGACCTTGCGAGTCACGCGGCCGATCGCCCGCTCCAGCCTGCGCAGGCCGGCCTCGCGCGTGTAGCCCGGAGATGATCTTCCGCACCGTCGTCGTCCGGAAGGACGCACTGCTCCACGGTCAGCCCGGTCTCCTTGAGCTGTTTCGGAATCAGATAGCGCTTGGCGATTTCGAGCTTCTCTTCTTCGCTGTAGCCGGCCAGCCGCAGGATCTCCATACGGTCCAGCAACGGCTGCGGGATGGTGTCCAGCGCATTGGCCGTGGTGACGAACAGCACCTTCGACAGATCGAACGGCAGATCGAGGTAGTTATCGCGGAACGATTTGTTCTGTTCCGGATCCAGGATTTCGAGCAAAGCGTGCGCCGGATCGCCGCGGAAATCGCGGCCCAGCTTGTCCACTTCGTCCAGCATCAGCACGGGATTGTTGGCGCCCGCGCGCCGCATGGCTTGAATCACGCGGCCGGGCAAAGCGCCGATGTACGTGCGGCGATGGCCGCGCAGTTCGGCTTCGTCGTGCAAGCCGCCCAGGCTCATGCGCTCGAACTTGCGGTCCAACGCACGCGCGATGGATTGGCCGAGCGAAGTCTTGCCGACGCCGGGAGCGCCGACGAAGCACAGGATCGGCGCCTTGGCGTTGGGGTTCAGCTTCAGCACGCCCAGATGTTCGAGGATGCGCTCCTTCACGTCCTTCAATCCGAAGTGGTCCTCGTCCAGCACCTGGCGCGCGCGCGCGATGTCGAGCGAGTCTTCGGTGCGCTTGTTCCACGGCAGCTCGAGGACGTAATCGAGATAGGTCCGGATCACGTTGTAATCCGGCGCGCCCGGAGGCAGCTTTTCCAGCCGGTCCAGCTCGCGCTTGGCTTCCTTCAGGATGTCTTCGGGCAGGTCGGCCTTCTCCAGGCGTTCGCGCAACTGCTGCCGCTTCGGCCTGTTCGCCGCCTTTTTCGCCCAGTTCCTGCTGGATGGCCCGCATCTGCTGGCGCAGCAAGTAATCGCGCTGCTCCTTGCGTCATCTCGGTGCGAGCTTCGGTGTTGATCTTGTTGCGCAGCTCCAGCACCTGCACTTCGTGCATCAGGTAGCGATGCACCATGCGCAGCGCTTCGGCGCGCGTGGGCGCTTCGAGCAGCGACTGGCACTTTTCGGCGTCCAGGCTGAACATGGCCGCCAGGACAAAGCGTCAGCCGCAGCGGATCTTCGTTGGAGGCAAGCAATCCGCGCAATTCCTGCGGGGTGTTCGGGCTGGGCCAGCGTCAGAGCTTCACCGGCCAGTTCCACCAGCGCGCCCTGCAGCGCTTCGATCTCCGGACCTTTATCGTCGGGCAGAGGCAGCGGCACGGCGCGGCCCTTGCAGGAACGGCTCGGAGTTGTCGAGCTTCAGTAGCGTGACGCGCTCCATGCCCGAGAACCATCAATTCGAGGTGGCCCTCGGCCGAGCGATTCATCTTGCGGATCACCGCCTTGGTCCCGATGGCATAAAGATCGTCCTGCGCTGGGCGAATCGAGGTCGGGATCGCGCTGCGTGAAGACCAGAATCTCCTTCGATTCGCTGGCGAGCGCGGCTTCCACCGCCGCAATGGACGCCGGGCGCCCCGCCGACAAGGGCATCAGCAGATACGGAAACAGCACCGCGCTTTTCAGCGGCAATACTGGCAGTGTGTAGACAACAGGTTGTTCAGACATTTTCATTTCCTTCCGTGATCATCCTCACCAGCAACAACCCTTCGCGCGCCGCAATGGTCACGCGCGCATTTTCTAAGATTCGCCGGCATCATCAGGGAGCGCTCGAAGCGGTTATAGCGAGATCTCCATCGAGTAGTGGCTGGAGCCCTCTTCGAGGAACGAGTCCCGGCGGATGCCACTGACGATCAAGCGCCGTCCGTGAAGCGCCACCGTGACGTCTCGAGATTTGGACGCCCGCCAGATCGAACTTCACTAGCCAACCGTCTTTGGTGCGGTAGATGTCGGCCGAAGGTTGCCAGGGCTGAGGAGGTTCCGCCAGGAAGGTTTGGCCAGCTTTTGCTCATTTCGCTCATAGATTCCATGCCGACTCGTTGCGGCTCAATACTTTGGATGCGCGCCGAGACAAAAAGAAGCAGGTTTCTCACTCAAGAAACCTGCTTCCCTTACACTCAAGGTTGGCCGCCCCTAAGGCGGACCGCTTACTTGTTCGGAACTACAACAAACACACGTGCCTTGTCCGCGCTCTTTACCAGCAGCAGCGTGGAGTCGCGGGAAGCCCCGGCTCTGATGGCAGTGTTGAACTCGGAGACGTTGGTCGACCGGCCGGCGGTTCACCTGCAGGATGACATCGCCCTGCTGGAGCCCGGCAGCCGGCGGCTTGCGAGTTCGGATCAACGTCGGTGATGACGACGCCCTGGGTGCCATCCGGGAGCTGCAGTTGCTGGCGCAGATCCGGCGTCAGAGCCTGAACCGAGACACCGTTCAAAGCGCCCTTTTCGCCGCCGTTGGGGAGATTGCTCTGGTCTGCTCGCCGTTGTTCTCGGCTTCCAGGTCGAACTTGCTGAGAGTCACGGGGATGTCCAGCGTCTGGCCGTTGCGATCCACCTTGAGGTGCACAGTGGTTGCCAGGAGCGAAGCCGGCGATCTCCAGGCGGAACGTATTCACGTCTTCCACCGGGCTGCCGTTGACGGCGGTGATCACATCGCCGACCTTCAGCCCAGCCGCTTGCGGCGGGGCTCTTCGGCTCCACCTCGAGATGGCCACGCCATGGCCGTTCGGCATGCCGAAGGCCTTCGCCATGTCCGGCGTCAGCTCCTGCGGGAGTGATGCCCATGAAGCCGCGGGTCACTTTGCCGTTCTTCATGATCTGGTCCATGATGTTGCGGGCCAGATTCGCCGGAATCGCAAAGCCGATGCCCTGGTTGCCGCCGGTTTCGCCGGACAGGATGGCGGTGTTGATGCCCACCAGTTCGCCATGCGTGTCGATCAGCGCGCCGCCCGAGTTGCCGCGGTTGATGGCGGCGTCGGTCTGGATGAAGTCCTCAAACCGCTCGATGCCCAGGCCCGCGCGGCCCTTGGCGCTGATGATGCCCATGGTGACGGTCTGGCCCAGGCCGAACGGCTCGCCGATCGCCAGAACCACGTCGCCCACTTCGGCGTGGGCGGAATTTGCGAACGGCAGCGTAGTCAGGCCAGTTCTGTTGATCTTCAGCACCGCGATGTCGGTGTATTTGTCGGTTCCGATCACCTTGGCCGGATATTCTTCTTTGTCGGCGAACGATACCTTCACGTCGGTCGCGCCGTCCACCACGTGGTTATTGGTGATGATGTAGCCATCCGGACTCACCACCACGCCCGAGCCGAGGCTGGTGGCGCGCTCCGAGCGCGGCTGTTCGCTGTTGCGGTGCACGGTCGCCGAAAAACTGCCGGAATAACGGATCGTCGAAAATGCCTTGCCTGCGTCGCCCTGATCCTTCACCACCTTGGAAGACGAAATGTTCACCACCGCCGGCATGGCGCGTTTCACGACCGGAGCAAAGGTGGTAAACGGCACCTCAGCATCCGCCGTAGCGGCGTGAGCGGTGTCCAGGAAAACGGGAATACGATGCGTAGTTGTAATGGTAACGACGAGCGCGCCCACCAGCATGGCAATAACAGCCAGTAAAGCGGCCGTGGATTTACTGATGTAACCCTTCATAAATTAGGCTTCCTCCAGCTTGATTAGCTTTTCCTTTGTACTAAACTTCCTCGAAAGCCGCTTCACGCTCGCGGCTCATCGCTTTAGATTCAAAAACCAAATGACCGGCGGGGTCGAGCGTCCACCACCACGTGCTGGCCATCCCTGACCTCGCCTCCGAGAATCCGGCGCGCCAATGGCGTTTCAATTTCGCGCTGGATGGCCCGCTTCAACGGCCGGGCGCCGTAGCTTGGATCGTAGCCCGAGCGGACCAGATGTCCGCGTGCCCGATCCGTCAATTCCAAATCGATGTGACGGTCAGCCAGCCGCTTGCGCAGGCTTCCCAACTGAATCTCCACAATCTGCTTCAGGTGCTCTTCGGTAAGAGCATGGAACACGATAATCTCGTCCACCCGGTTCAGGAACTCCGGACGGAAATGGCCGCGCAGTTCTTCGAGCACGGTTTCCTTCATGCGTTCGAACCCGGCGCCGGCAAAGGCGCCCCTATATTCCAGGATGCGCGGGCTCCCGATGTTGGACGTCATTATTACGATAGTGTTCTTGAAGTCCACGGTGCGGCCTTGGCCATCGGTAAGACGGCCGTCGTCCAAAATCTGCAGCAGCACGTTGAACACGTCGGAATGCGCCTTTTCGATCTCGTCGAACAGGACTACACAATATGGACGGCGCCGGACGGATTCCGTTAGCTGTCCCCCTTCTTCGTAACCTATGTAACCGGGGGGCGCGCCCACCAGCCGGGCAACCGTATGTTTCTCTTGGTACTCGGACATATCGATCCGGACCATGGCCTTCTCGTTGTCGAAAAGGAACTCGGCCAAGGCGCGCGCCAGTTCGGTTTTGCCGACGCCCGTGGGCCCCAAAAAGATGAAACTTCCGATCGGACGGTTCGGATCCTTCAACCCGGACCGCGCGCGCATCACGGCCTCGGCCACCGCTTCCACCGCCTCATCCTGGCCGATCACCCGCTTGTGCAGCTCGTCTTCCAGATGCAGCAGCTTCTGCATTTCGCCTTCGAGGAGCTTGGAAACCGGCACGCCGGTCCAGCGGCTGACCACTTGGGCGATGTCTTCTTCGTCCACTTCCTCTTTGAGCAGCCGCTTGCCGGACTGTTTCTCGGCCAGCCGTGTTTCCTCGGCCCGCAGCTGACTTTCCAGGCTGGTGAGCTTGCCGTACTTGAGCTCCGCGGCCTTGTTCAAATCGTACTGGCGCTCTGCCTTGTCGATCTCGATCCTGCACCTGCTCGATCTGCTCGCGCAGCGTCGCGCAGCTTTTGCACGCCTTCCTTCTCGGCCTGCCACTGGGCTTTCAGTGCGTCGGACTCGGACTTCAAATCGGCGATTTCCTTCTCGATTTTCTTCAGCCGGTCCTTCGAAGCGACGTCGGACTCCTTCTTCAGCGCCTCGCGCTCGATTTCGAGCTGCATGATCCGGCGCAGGATTTCGTCCAGATCGGCCGGCATGGAATCGATCTCGGTGCGCAGCTTGGCGGCCGCTTCATCCACCAGGTCGATGGCTTTGTCGGGCAGAAACCGGTCGCTGATATAGCGATTCGACAGAACGGCCGCGGCCACCAGCGCCGAATCCTTGATCCGCACGCCGTGATGGATTTCGTAGCGCTCGCGCAGGCCGCGCAGGATGGAGATGGTGTCTTCCACGCTCGGCTGATCGACGAAAACGGTCTGGAAGCGGCGTTCCAGAGCGGCGTCCTTTTCGATGTATTTGCGGTATTCGTCGAGCGTCGTGGCGCCGATGCAGTGCAGTTCGCCGCGCGCCAGCATGGGCTTGAGCAGATTGCCGGCGTCCATGGCGCCTTCGGCTTTGCCCGCGCCGACCACCGTGTGCAGCTCGTCGATGAAGAGAACGATCTGGCCTTCGGACGTCTGCACTTCCTTCAGCACGGCCTTGAGGCGCTCTTCGAATTCGCCGCGGAACTTGGCGCCCGCGATCAGCGCGCCCATGTCGAGCGCCACCACGCGCTTGTCCTTCAAACCTTCCGGAACGTCGCCGCGCACGATGCGCTGCGCCAGGCCTTCCACGATGGCGGTCTTGCCGACGCCCGGCTCGCCGATCAGCACCGGATTGTTCTTGGTGCGGCGCGACAGCACCTGAATCACGCGGCGGATCTCTTCGTCGCGCCCGATCACCGGATCCAGCTTGCCTTGGGAGGCGAACTGCGTCAGATCGCGGCCGTATTTTTCCAGCGCTTCGTAGGTGGCTTCCGGATTCTGCGTTGGTGACGCGCTGGCTGCCGCGCACTTCCTGCAAGCGCGCGCATCAGGCGCTCGCGGGTGACGCCGAATTCGCGGAACAGCTTGCCGGTGGCGCCCGAGTCTTCGGTGGCTGCCAGGAGCACGTGCTCCACCGAAACGTAGTCGTCCTTCAGCCGCTTGGCTTCCTCTTCGGCCTGCGATAACAGCTTGGTGATGCGATTGGTGACGTAGATCTGGTCGGGACTCGCCGCCGGTCCCGGACACCTTGGGCAGCCGGTCTACTTCCTGCTGGAAGCGCGTGCGCAGGGCGTCTACCCGGGCATCGGCCTTGTTCAGGATGGACGGCGCGAGGCCGCCTTCCTGGTCGAGCAGGGCGAGCATCAGGTGCTCGGTATCGATTTGCTGGTTGCCGTGCTGCACGGCGATGGATTGGGCCGATCGGACGGCCTCTTGCAGTTTTTCGGTAAATCGGTTGAAGTCCATGGGATGACTCATTCCTCTGATAACAATCTTAGTGTCCTGTTATCAACTAAGATAAGCATAGCACCATGATGGCGGCGGCGCAAGACTTTCAATGCTATCGCATTATCAACGATTTGCGGGAACTGCACGTGCCACATCGGCGAAAACAAAGCCGTCTCTCTCCAACGTTTCGACGACCGTGACGGCCAAAGGTTGCCGGAAACCGGGGCCATCATAAACGAAAGAGTGGAATTCGCCATTTTCGCCGCATGGGTCGATGCCGGGCAGGCAGGTCGGCCAGCAATTGGGCGTCAAAGTCACGGCCGGCGAACTCGGCAGCCAGAGCTTTCGGATCCACGCAGGTGATTTTCGCGCGCAGTCCGGAAGCCACCATGGTGCGGGCCAGCTCGGCGGTGGGGATTTGCCAGACCGGGAACAAGGGCTCAAGGCCGGTGCCGGCGAGCTGTTTCTCCCGGTAGGCCCGAATGTCGGCCAGGAAGAGATCGCCGAAAGCCATGGCATCGATGTCCTCGCTGATGGCGCGGCGCACAGAGTCGCGCATCCGGGCTTCGTATTCTTCGTTGGAACAGGGCCAGGGGAGGGGAACGGTCCAGAGCGGCACCCCGACGCGATGCGGCCTGCAGCTCCAGCAACTCGCGCCGGACGGCGTGCATGGCCACGCGATCGAACTGTTCGTTCAGGGTGGTGACCAGCGCTACAACTTCGACGCCAGGGTCTTGCCGGAGTAGATGCAGGGACCAGGCGCTATCCTTGCCGCTAGACCAGGAGAGCGCTACGCGTTTCAAGCCGCGCCTTTAAGCGGCGACGGGCACGCGTTCGCCGCTGGCCACCGTCCGGCTCAGCCAGGCGTAGAGCCCGAAGAGAACGCCGGTGTAGAGAATGTCGCTCGCCAGGGTCCAGCCGAAGAACGGAATGGCGGCCATGTAGCAGCTTGCCAGCCCCGCCGCGGTGTGAGGATATGCCTGGAACCACAGCCAGCTTCCGAAGTTGGTGATCAGGTAAGAACTGGATGCTGTTCACCACCGTGACGGCGGCGATGCGGAAATGCTTTCCGTGTTGCGAAGCCGGCGGCCCAGCCAGACGCTGATCAGGAAGCTCGCGTAGACAAACAGCGAGTACCTGGTGTAAGGCCTGGACGCCGTAGAAAGCCGACAGGATCGGATCGGTGACGGCCATCAGCGCCAGCGGGATCAAGATATGCTTGCCAGCGCGGCAATCGCGCGCCGGCAAACAGGCTGGTGGCGCCCACCGGCGCGAAATTCGGCGGATGCGGCAGCAGGCGCGCGGTGGCGCCCAATACCGTAAGGGACAGAGCAGCGGGACGCCAGTTGGCCTTAGTCATCACCTAAGATTATAGCCCGGCTGCCATCATTTTCTGGGAACCAGCCGTTTTCGCAGCACCACGAACCCGATCAGTCCCGAGCCAATCAGCAGATACGTCCCGGCTTCCGGCGCCGCCGTGAGATCCGACGCACCGAAACTGAAGTTGTCGAGCAATTCATTCGACGAGCTGTTGTAAGTAGTTCCCGCCAGGGTGAGCTGGATGGAAGTGATGGGCGTGTCCGAAGTGATTCCCCAGAATGCCAGCGTGGATTGGGTGTAAGTGGGGACCGTGTATTGATTCCCAGCTACCGTGATGGTGTAGCTCAAGGCCTGTGGGCTGGTGCTGAACAGGTCCAGGCCGAGCGAAGTGATATTCGCCGGCAGAACGATGTTGACGTAGGGAAGCGGCGAACCGGAATTCGGCCGGTTCAGGCTTTGCAGCAGTGCGTCGCCGGTGCCCCAGTTATACCAGGAGAAGGCACTGGTGTCCACCACCTGGATGTCGGACGAGCCGGACGAATTGTATCCGATGAAATCCACGCCGTCTTGTACTACGCCGGTGGGAGCGTTGTAAGTGGTCGCGGTCCCGGCTGGCGTCAACCCCGTGAACGTCACGGTCTGATATCCGGCGGCAGTGGCAGCTTGCCAGCCCGCCAAAGTGCTGTAAGTGGTGATGGTGGTGGCATACGCCGGCACGAGCGCGAGCAGAATACCAGTGGAAAGAGAAACGATCGATGCACGAAACTTCAGTTGCATGAATCACCCCGATTGAAACTTGAAACTGCTAAGTGCGCGGGATGTGATGTTACTCTCTCGCGCAATTTTATCAATCGGATCGGCTACCCGGCCTATTTAGAAAGAGATGCACTCACCTTCGCGGCATATTCCTTCGCCTTGGCGAGGATGGGCGCGGGATCGAGCGTCAGCGACCGGCCGTTGCGAACGATGGGCTTTCCGTTCACTGCGACATCTTCGACGTCAGAGCCCTTGAGCGCGTATACAATCTGCGAATAGACATGATAGAGCGGCACAGCATGCGGGCGGTCCAGCCGCAGAGTGATCAAGTCGGCGCGCTTGCCGGTTTCGAGCGACCCGATCTCTTTGTCCAGTCCCGCGGCGCGCGCGCCCAGGATAGTCGCCATGGCAACTGCTTGCTCGGCCGGGATTACGGTGGGATCGCCCGTGCTCACCTTTTGCAAATCCGCTGCCAGGTTCATCTCCTCCATGAGGTCGAAATCGTTGTTGCTGCCGGCCGGACCGTCGGTGCCGAGCCCGACTGGAATGCCCATCGCCAGAAGGCGCACCACCGGCGCGATTCCGCTCGCCAGCTTCATGTTGCTGGAGGGGCAATGCGCGATTCCAGTTCCATGCGCCTTCAGGATCTTCGCGTCCCCTGCGTCCAGCCATACCCCGTGTGCGGCGATGGTCCAGCCATCCAGAACGCCGAGCGATTCCAACAGGCGGGTGGGCGTCATGTGGCGCGTGCGCAGCGCGTCGTCGTTCTCGGTCTTGGTCTCGGAGACATGGATCGTCAGCGGCGCGTGGTATTTGTTGGCAAGCTGCCGCGCGGCCTTCAGATCTGCGTCGTTATTGGTGTAGATGGCGTGCGGTGCCACGGCCGGAATAATCAGCGGATCATCGTGGTATTGCTGCAAAAACTTCTCGGTGAACCGCAGCATGTCCTGGGGCGTGGCGGCGTCGGGCGCTTTGAAGCGAATCATGGTCTCGCCCAGAATCGCGCGCATGCCCGCTTCTTTGGTGGCCTGCGCCGCGCGATCCTCGAAATAATACATGTCGACGAACGTGGTGGTGCCCGAAAGCATCATCTCCAGGCACGCCAGGCGCGTGCCCCACAGCACGAAATCCGGCGTCACATTCTTGGCTTCCGCGGGGAAGATGAATTTATTGAGCCAGTCCTGCAGCTTCACGTCGTCGGCGATGCCGCGAAACAGCGACATGGCGGCGTGGGTGTGCGTGTTGATCAGGCCCGGCATCAGGATGTCGTCCGGGCGGTTGACATGCACGCGCGCCTGAAACTGTTTCTCGATGTCGGCGCGCTTGCCGACGCCCACGATGCGCTGGCCGCGAATGGCCACTGCTCCGTCATCAACCAGGTCGTGATGCGCGTTCATAGTCACCACGTAGCGGGCAGTGTAGATGGAGTCGGCCGGTTCGGCAGCCAGCACGAACGCGGAGAGCAGCAGGGCCGCTAGCCGGCAGCTAAATAAACGAAGCATCAAAAGGCCTCGGAAAAAGATCTTTCAAACGGAGCGTCTCGGTTTTTCCGCGCAGGTTAGTGAGCGTCACCTCAATGTCCCCGCAAAACTCCCACAAAATCTGCCGGCACGCGCCGCAGGGAGGAGTGAGAACGTCGGTATCGGCCGCCACTGCGATGCGGTGAAATTTCCGCGCGCCTTCCGAAATAGCTTTGAACACCGCCACCCGTTCGGCGCACACCGTCAGCCCATACGTGGCATTCTCCACGTTGCACCCGGTGAACACGCGGCCGTCCGCGCCTTCCAGCGCCGCGCCCACCTGAAAATGGGAGAAAGGCGCGTGTGCGTTCTCTCGTGCCGCAATCGCTGCTTCCATCAGATTCATAGCTTCGGCAACACCGCTTTCAGGAACCGGATCAGGGTATCGCGGACGCGATAGCCCGTTTCCATCACCTCTTTATGATCCAACTTCTGGGGCGAGATCCCCGCCGCCATATTGGTGACGCAGGAAATCGCCAGCACTTGCATTCCCAGGTAGTTTGCCACGATGACTTCGGGCACCGTCGACATCCCCACCAGGTCCGCGCCAATGGATCTAAGGTAGCGAATCTCGGCGGGCGTCTCGTAACTCGGGCCGGTGAGCGCGGCGTAGACGCCTTCGTCCAGCTGGATCTTCAGTTGTTGCGCAACCTGGTGCGCCTTGGCCCGGTATGCCGACGAATACGCCTCGGTCATGTCGGGAAAACGCGGCCCTTCCGAATCGTCGTTATGGCCGATCAGCGGGTTCGATCCCTGCAGGTTGATGTGATCGGAAATCAGCACCAGCGCGCCTTGCCGGTAAGAAAGATTGATGCCGCCGGCCGCATTGGTGAACACCATGCTGCGCGCTCCCAGCCGGTGCAGTATGCGAACGCCGTACGTGACCTGCGCCGGCGTGTAGCCTTCGTATAAGTGGGCTGCGCCCGGCCATCACCGCCACATCCAGCTTGCCTAGTTTGCCAAACACCAGCTTTCCGGAATGTCCCACCGCGGTGGATACGGGCCAGCCGGGAATCTCGGAATAGGGAATAGAAATCGGATCCGCGAGTTCGTCGGCGAAAGCGCCCAAGCCGCTGCCGAGCACCACGGCGATATGCGGTTCTCGCCCGGTGACGTCCCGGATGTATGCTACTGCCTCGTGCATTACAACAGCATGCCCGCGATGCAGGCCGACATGAAATTCGCCATGGTTCCCGCCGCTACCGCTTTCAACCCCATGCGCGCCAGATCGGATTTGCGGCTGGGCGCCAGCGCTCCGATGCCGCCGATCTGGATGGCGATGGAACTGAGATTGGCAAAACCGCACAGCGCGTAAGTGGCAATGGTGAACGAATGCGGATCCAGTTTCGGCTTCAGCGGACCGAGTTCCTGAAACGCCACGAATTCGTTCAGCACCAGGCGCGTGCCCAGCAGGTTACCGATGGTCCGGCAATCGTGAAACTTCACTCCCAGCAGCCAGGCGATGGGCGAGAACAAAATCCCGAGAATCTGTTCGAACGAAGTGTGGAAAAAGCCCAAGATGCCGTCGCACATGGCGATCAAGGCCAGGAAAGCGATCAGCATGGCCGCGATGTTCAGCGCCAAATGCAATCCGTCGCCAGCCCCGCGCGCGGCCGCATCGATGATGTTCACGCCGGGCTTTTCCACCGACACCTTTACGCGGCCGGCGGTGACCGGTTTGCCAACCTCCGGCACCAGGATCTTGGCCAGCATGATGGTGGCCGGCGCGGTCATGATCACCGCCGTCAGCAGGTGACGGATCTCCACGTGGGCGATTAATACGTAGGCGGCCATGGTGGCGCCGGAGACGTGCGCCATGCCGCTTACCATGATGGTGAACAGCTCGGACTCGGTCAGGCCTTCCAGGAATGGCCGGATGGTGATCGGCGCTTCGGTCTGGCCCATGAAAATGCTGGCCGCTACGTTGGTGGCTTCGGCGCCGCTCGCGCCCATCACGCGCTGCATCACAACCGCCATGGCGTTCACCAATACCTGCATCACGCCCAGGTAATAGAGGATCGCGAACAGGCTGGTGATAAAGATGATGATGGGCAGAACCTGAAAGGCGAAGACGGCCGTCGGGCCGCCGCCCAGTTGATCGCCAAAAACAAATTTGCTGCCGGCCTGCGAATACGCGATGATCGCGTTCACCTTGTCGCTGGCCATTTCGAACAGGCGCGCGGCCGGCGTTCGCAGCACCACAAAAGCGAAGACGAGTTGGAGGCCCACGCCCCAGAGGATGAGCGACGGCCGGATGGCGCGCTTTTGATTGGAGAAGAGAACGCAAACCAGGAGAATCACCAGGATTCCCAGAATGCCAGTAAACCGCTCCATCTTGCGTTAGCTCATGCCCGGGTCGCGCTTGCTTGACTACTCGATGCTGTGCCTAACTAACAACCTCTAAGATCAGTTCCCGCTCCTCGGGCGGTTGGGCGGAAATGCGGAAAGCGTCTTCGATTTCTTCAGACGCTTCTTCAACATGTTCGTCGCGCGTATAGTAGACGCGGCATAACACCGCGCCGGCTTCCACTTTTTGGCCGACCTTCACTTCCAAAATCACGCCCACAGCCGGATCGATCTCATCTTCCTTGGTGTTGCGGCCCGCCCCGATTCGGGACGAGGCCAAGCCGATATCCTCGGCCGCGATAGCGCTGACATAGCCCGCGCGCGGCGACGCGATCTCGCGTACGCCGGTGGCGTTGGGCAAAAGTTCGAACCGATCCAGAACTTGCGAGTTGCCGCCCTGCGACTCGATCACGTCCTTGAACTTGCGGTAGCCCGAGCCATCCAGCAGCTTTTGCTGCGCCAGCTCGCGAGCTTCCTCCAGCGTGGCGACAATCTTCGCCAGAAAAATCATGCGCGCGGCCAGTTCGAGCGACAGGCGCGTGAGATCGGTGGGGCCGGCATTTTGTAATGTCTGCGAAACCTCCATCACTTCCAGCGCGTTGCCCACCGCGTAACCGAGCGGTTGATTCATGTCGGTGATGAGAGCTTGTACGCGCTTATCGGCGCGCCTCCCAATCCCCACCATCATTTGCGCCAAACGCCGCGCATCCACTTGCTTCTTCATGAACGCGCCGTTTCCCACTTTGACGTCCAGCACCAGAGCGTCCACGCCCTCGGCCAGCTTCTTGGACATGATCGAAGTGGCGATCAGCGGAATGGATTCCACGGTCGCGGTGGCATCCCGCAGCGAGTATAGCTTGCCGTCGGCCGGCGCGACCTCGGCGGTTTGCCCGATAAACGCCAGGCCGTGCTTGGCCAATTGCGCCTTGAACTCGTCGATCGTCAAATCGGTTCGGAAGCCGGGAATCGATTCCAATTTATCCAGCGTGCCGCCGGTGTGGCCCAGCCCGCGCCCGGACATCATCGGCACCACAACTCCCGCGGCCGCCGCCAGCGGCGCCGAGATCAAACTGGTTTTGTCGCCCACTCCGCCGGTAGAATGCTTGTCTACCTTAATACCGGGGATGGAACTGAGGTCCACAGTCTCACCGGAGCGAACCATGCACTCCGTCGCCGCGCTCACTTCACGGTCCGTCATTCCGGAAAAGAATACGGCCATGAGGAAGGCGGACATTTGATAATCCGGAATTTCATTCCGGTTGTAGCCTTCCACTACCGCGGCTATTTCCTCTGGCGATAGTTCTTCACCATCTCGTTTTCGGTGGATCAAATCGACAGTTCGCATTATAAGTTCTTCAGCGTACCATCTTATGTATTTGAAAGTAAAGGATTGTGTGACCCGCCGTGCGGCCTTGCCGGCTGGACACCCCACTCGATATGATGGCGGCCATCACAATCTTGACATCGCAAGGAAAGTGGCGGCACGATATAATCCACGAAAAGAACAATAAGGTTCGTAGGGTGACCCAAGTTTAGCTGCAAGGAGAAGTGCCGCGATGGCCAAGTTTTGCGCGAGCGGACATCAGATTGAAGACACCTGGGAGGTCTGTCCATATTGCCAGCGGATGGAATATCAAAGCAGCGGCCCGGCTGTAACGGTGAAGACGCGGTTGGATCCGGAAGGACCGCGGCAAGCCTCGCACGGCGGCGGCCGCAGGACCGTACTGCTGGCGGACAAACGAAAATCACCAGTGGTGGGGTGGTTTGTGGTCTTGACGGGCGAGCAGAAAGGCGAAGATTTCCGTATTCGCGAAGGGCCGAATACCATTGGGTCGGCTCCGGATGCCGATATCGTTTTGCGTGACGCCGCGATTTCGGAAAAGCACGCCAGCCTGCGCTACAAGGATCAGAAGTTCACGATCACCGACCTGGACTCGACCAACGGAACTTTTCTGAACGACCGTACCGAGCCCATCGCCCGGGAGGAGCTGAAAGATAACGACACCATCCGTCTCGGCGAGGTGACCCTGAAATTGAAGTGCCTCTGAGCGTACGATGCTGCAGTGACCGGGCGATAATGAAAGCGTGCTCTGGGCGCGACTGCTGTTTCCGCTCCCCCTTCTGCTGGTGACGGTGCCTTTCGCGCATTTGACGCCCGAAGCCACCGCGGCCTTCGATCGCTACGTGGAGCAAGCCGAAGCCAGGATGAACTCCGAGCCGGTCCGCGATCCGAAGCTGCGCGGCGGGGAAGCGCGCATTGCGCCAGTAGATGCGGCCCGCAACGTCAACGCGCCGGGCGCCATGATTCAGGATTGGACCGGAAGCATGTTCATCCCCGGCGCCACTCTCGCGCAGGTGCGAAGCGTCCTTGAGGATTATGCCGATTACAAGAATTTCTACCGGCCCAAGGTGATCGAATCGCGCGAGCTGGCACATAGCGGCGATGAATATGACGTGCTGCTGCGTCTCTACGAAAAGCACATCCTCACCATCGTTCTAAACAGCACCTATCACATTCGCTATGAGATGCCGGACTCGCAACATTTGATTGTGACGTCGCGCTCTACTCATGTTGGCGAAATAAAAGATCCGGGGAAGTCGTACACGGACGAAGTGCCACAAGGCAGCGACTCCGGCTTTTTGTGGCGCCTGAATTCGTACTGGCGATTCGAGGCCGCGGACGGCGGCGTTTACGCGCGCTGCGAGGCCATCTCGCTTTCGCGCGACGTGCCGCCGGGGCTGGGTTGGATGCTCAAAGGTTTCCTCGAAAGCTTCCCCAAGGAATCCATGGTGAACACCCTGCGCGGCACCAGCGCCGCTGTGAAGAATCTGAAGGTAACCCGCGCCGGCTCCTAGTGTGTATTGAGGCTCGGCGCGGCGATGCCTTCCAAAACCCGGCCGTCCGGCACGGGTTCGCCGAAGGATTGAATCAGCGGAACCACGCCTCCCCACACCGGCAGCGCATAGTCCTCTTCGTCGTCGATGGGCGGGCCGGTGCGAATTTTCGCCGACACCTCTTCCAGCGGCAGCGACAAAACGCTGGTGGCCTTCAGATCTTTCTCGGTCGGCTGCTTGGCATGTTCCCACCGTCCGGCGATCACGTGATTGGTGAAACACCGCAGTGCCTGCCACTTCTCGATAAGATCGGTGACGGGCCGCGACTTGCCCACCACCACCACCGAGCGATAGTTGATGGACGTGTGAAATGCCGAGCGCGCCAGAACCAATGCATCGACCAGCGTTACAGTCAGGCACAGATCGATTTCTTCCCGGCCGCGCATCAGCCTGCTGGCGGGCGATCCATGAATGTAGATCTGTTCGCCCGAACGCGCGTAGGCGGTGGGGATGACGAACGGCTGGCCGTCGAGCACGAAGCCGACATGGCACACGAAGCCTTCGTCCAGAATGGCGTGCACCTGCGCCTTGTCGTAAACGCCGCGCTGGGCCCGGCGCCGCACCAGGGTGCGTTCGGTTGGGGAATAAGACTCGGTGGAGGTTTCCATGGTGTTTCGACTTTAGCCCGAAGGCTGGACCGGCGAAAGATCCACTTTTGGTAATCTGGAGCAGTCCACTATGCGCGCCGCCATTTTGCTGGAACGGGCCTCCGACGCCCCGCTGCATCGCCAGATCTACGATCAATGGCGTCAAGGGATTTTGACGGGCCGGTTCCGGCGCGCCGAGCGAGTCCCCTCCACGCGCGAACTCTCCATCGCGCTGGAGGTTTCGCGCAGCACGGTGACACAGGCGTACGATCAGTTGATCGCGGAAGGGTATCTTGAAACGGCCCAGGGATCGGGCACGTTCGTTTGCCGCAAATTGCCCGATGAGTGGCTGCGATCCAATCACAAACAGGTCCATCCCGTGGAAGAGATTCCCGCCATCCGGCTCTCGCGCTACGGCCTGGGCCTGAACGACGATTTCGGCTATTTGTCCCCGCCTCCGGGATTCATCGGCTTCACACAATGGCGGCCGGATCTGAATCTCTTCCCGATTGCCATCTGGCGCAAGATGATGCTGCGCCGGCTGCGAACGGCGGCGCCGAAGCTGTTCGATTATTCCGACGAATCCGCGGGCTACGGGCCGCTGCGCGACGAGATCGCGGCCTATGTATCGCGATCGCGCGCGGTGCGCTGCACCGCCGAACAAGTAGTCATCGTGAACGGCTCGGCGCAAGGCATCGACCTGTGCGTGCGCCTGTTGCTCGAACCCGGCGACGAGGTGGCGATCGAGAATCCCGGATATCACGGCGCGCACCGCATCTTCGCCGGTTATGGCGCGCGGCTTCGGCCGGCGCGAGTGGATGAAAACGGAATCGTAATCGGCGACCTGGGCAAAAAGGCGCGCCTGGTTTACGTCACGCCGTCGCATCAATTCCCCCAGGAGTTGCGATGTCGCTGGCGCGCCGGCTGGAATTGATCGAATGGTCCCGCCAGCATAACGCGGTGCTTATCGAGGACGATTACGACAGCGAGTATCGCTTCAGCGGGCCGCCGCTGCCATCGCTGCAGGGGCTGGCGACCGGCGTCGCGGTGATTTACATCGGAACATTCTCGAAAGTAATGTTTCCATCGCTGCGGATCGGATTCGTGATCGCGCCGCCCAGCCTGGTGGCGCGGGTGCGGCGCGCGAAATGGCTGGCCGACCGGCAGACGCCGGTACCCGAGCAAGCGGCCTTGGCCGATTTTATTTCCGAAGGGCATTTGGAACGCCACATTCGCCGAATGCGCCGCATCTACGGAGTGCGGCGGGACGCGCTGGTGGAATCGCTGGAACGGCATTTTGGCGATCGGGTCCAGATTCGCGGCGATGCCGCGGGCATGCACCTTCTGGTGCGTTTTGAAGACGAGCGGATCGGCGAAAAGGCCGCCGCGGCGAAGGTCCAACTGGTCAGCTCGCGAGCTTGCTATCTGACCGAACCGCCCGCGGGCGAATTCATTCTCGGATTTTCTTCGATTGGGGAGCGATCGATACGCGAGGGGATCCGGCGGCTGGCCGGGGCCAGTTTATAGCGGCTATTCTATAATCGGCATCGCGTAGCGGTACTCGCGGCGAAACACTTCGCTGAAGACTTCCAGCATGCCTGCATGCACGGCGCCGTTATCGGCCAATAAATGCGGGCCGCGCAAACGCGCCGGGCGCGCCATGCATGTCCGAACATGTTTCCGCCCGCTTCGGTGACCAGCAAAGTGCCGGCGGCCATGTCCCAGGGATTCAGGCCAAATTCCCAGAACGCATCCAGACGCCCGCATGCGACGTAGGCCAGATCGAGCGCAGCGGCGCCGGCGCGCCGCACACCATGCGTGATCATCGCGAGCTGATAGTAGAAATGCACGTTGACGTTTTGATGCCGCTTGCGGCTGGGAAATCCGGTGGCCACCAGGGCGTCATCGATATGCTGGACGCGCGAGACGTGAATCGGCCGGCCATTCAACTGCGAGCCCGATCCTTGTTCGCAGCGAAACATCTCGTTGCGCTCCGGATCGAAGATCACGCCGGCGACGATCTCGCCGGCCTTTTCGAGCGCCAGCGTGACGTTGTACATCGGGAAGCCGTGCGCGAAATTGGTGGTGCCATCCAGCGGATCCACATACCAGCAATATTCCGCCGATTCGCCCGCATGCCCGCCGCTCTCTTCGGCGACGATGGAATGCGTGGGGAAATGCTCTTGCAGCCGCTCGATCACCAGCTGCTCGGACGCGCGGTCGGCCTCGGTGACCAGATCGAACTCGCCTTTCAGCTCGAAGCCGATGTGGCGCTCGAAGTAGCCGTGCAGCAGGGCTCCGGCTTCGCGGGCGATTTCCTCGCTAATCTCCAAATAAGAAGGCATGCAGTTTTGTGAGCGGACCGGAGGATGACAGCCGGCGGAGCAGTCAGGCTTCCGGCTCTTCGTACAAATACTTGATGTCGTGCTTGTACAGAAACAGGTTGGGAGCGCCGTCCCGCGTTACGCGGATGAAGTTCGAATCGTAGAACTCGATGACGCCCGACACCTCTTCATTACTGCTGAGCCGGATGCGCACCGGGATGGCCTTGTCGATCAGGTAGCGAAGGTACTTCACTTCCTCGAAGGTCTGTTCGGGAGCCTTCGTCTTGGCTTTGCTCACGTCCCGCTCCGCGTCACTGCCCAAATCCCGATCTAGCCTCATTGGCCTCCCCATAATATCCGCTGCGCGTGGTGACCCGCAAATTCCTGGCCTTGCACAGTGACCTTTAAGGTGTGGAAGCGATCCTTGCCGGTCAGGACGTTCTTGGGGTAGAAGCCGATCAGAGTATTGTGTCCGCAGTTCGCGCATGATTTCGTCAAATGCGCGATCGAGCTGCGCGCCCAGGTTGGGAGTGAAAACGCGGCCGCCGGTGCCGGCCGCCAGCGTGGTGAGCGCATTTTCGCCGCCGATGTTGCGGCCGGCATCGTTGGTGATGGGCACCACCAGCACCGGATACATGACGGTGTCGGCCAGTTGCGCCGCCTCGAGCGCCTGGCGATAATCCTTGGTGCTGGTGGTGTCGCCGCCATCGGTGACCAGCACCATCACGTGGCGGCCATTCCGGTATTCCAGTTCGCGCGACGCCAGGAAGATGGCGTCATAGAGCGACGTGCCGCCTTCGGACTTGAGGAGCTTCAGCATCCGATCCACGCGCTCGAAGCGTCGCGTGTAACTGCTCAGCAGCCGCACCTCCCAGTTGAAGCTGTAGAGCGCCACGGTGTCCTCGGGATTGCCTTCGCCCAACAGCACTTTTAGAAAGCGGCTCACCGAATCCAGCTCATAGCGCAGTTCGATGCCGGTGGACGCGCTGGTATCCACCATCATGGCCACCGATAACGGCTGCTCGGTTTCACGGTCGAAGACCGCGATGTCCTGCTTCACGCCGTTGTCGTAGACCGCGAAATCGCTTTTGTTCAGCGAGCCGACCAGCTGGCCCGCGGCGTCCTTCACCGTGACCAGCATGTGCACCAGGCGCACATTGACTTTGATGACGGGCTCCTGGGACTGCGCGGGCGCGCAGAGCCAGAGCGCTGCCAGGAAGGAACAAACGGCCGGGCGGATCACTTTTTCAGGACGGATTCGTCCCATTCTCCTTCCACCCAAACTTCTCCGTCGGCGAAGTGCTCCTTCTTCCAGATGGGAACGATGCGCTTCAGCCGGTTGATGCCTTCCAGCGCGGCTTCGAACGCGGGCTTGCGATGCGGCGCCGTGACGATGACGGCGACGCTGGCCTCGCCGATTTCGAGACGGCCCAGGCGATGCACCATGGCGATGCGGCCGATGGCGTACGCGGCGGCGATTTCGCGGCCGATCTCGGCCATCATCTTCACCGCCATCGGCTCATAGCACTCATAATCCAGAAATTTCGTGGCGCGGCCCTTGGTGTTGTTTCGTACCACGCCTTCGAAATCCACCACCGCGCCGTCTTCGCCGCGCAGCAACTGGCGCGCGATGCCGGGCGTGTCGATGGTCTCGCGCGTGAGGGCGAAGAAGCAGCCCGTTTCGGCATCGTGAATCTCATGCGTGTAGCGGCCGGAGCCGCCGCTGACCGGGCGGCAGGAAGGCGATCTCGTCACCTTCGTGGATGGCGGCGGAACGATCGCGGAATTCCTGATTGCAAGCCAGAACGATGCTTCGATTCCAAATCCGTCAGACGCGGAAACTGGCGCGCATAGCGGGCGAAAACGGACTCCAGGCGCGCGCCGTCGGCCAAATCGATCTGATCTTCCGAACGGCCGACGATGTCCTTCAACATGCCGAAAAACAGCACCTTTACGCGCACGATTGTCATAGTAACAGACGGTCCGGGAGCGGCCGGGTTTCAGGGGATCGGGCGGGCGTCAGGGGGCGTTTCTCGGGTTAAAATTGCGCGGAAATTGTTCATTCGGAAGGCGTGGACGCATCAGGGGTATTTTTGTGTGCGCGGTGATGCTTTTTTTTGCGTTTGGCGGGCGGTTATGCGAGAGGCGGTTGCCGGCGGAATTGGGAGCTCGCGTGCGCATTCGAGTTCAGGATATCGGGGCTGAAGACGCAGTGGCTGGGCGGCGCGAGCTATGTGATTGGCTGGCGAGGATAGAAAGATGGGGATGGCAGGTGATGCGGTGCGATGGGTCAATCGGGCGCATTGCGCCGGTTCAGATTTCACGCGCTGTTTCCTTGTGCCGGCTCGGATTCGAGGCTAGCTTCCATGACTCGTCGGTGGAAACTTCCTGGAACCGGCTTTCGAGACAAATCACTTCGCGGTGAGGGTTCGCAAGCTGAAAGAGGTTTTGGGGCTACTATCCGAAATGCGGTTATACGCCAAACTGGATTGCTTCCCGGAGTCTAGCGACGAAACGTCCAAGTGGATTCCATGGAAGCGTGGAAGTACGGGGCCTTAATCACGGCTGCAATGGGCCCGCCCCCCTCAGGGCGCCGAAATACGGTAAATGTTGCGGTGCGTTGTGACGATCGGATAAGCGTACACCGAGGATTCCGAACTGAAGAAAGCCGCCAAATCTATCTCGTGCGCCTTGGGGAAGAATTTCCGCACGTCCTGAAAATCGATCCCTCCAGCCGGGAGCGCTGGAAGCGCCTGACCGGGCTGCAGGCCGATGGAGAAGGTTTGCCCCATCCGGTCCGAGAACAAGTTGACGAGTTTGCCGTCGCGCGACCAACTGATCATGGGTGGAATCACTCCGCGCAACTCGGCGCCGCCGGAGGCGCAATGGGCGCAGAGCCGGATGGCCGGCCCGCCCTGGAGGGGATAGATGTTGACGTCTATGTCCTCTCCGACCCACGCTGCCACCCACCGGCCGTCCGGAGAAATGTCGTAGAGGAAGACGGTCTTGTCCGGAATGATCTTGCGCAAGCCGCTGCCGTCCGGCTTGATGCGCTGCAAATACATGGCTCCCGGCCTGCCGCCCACAAAGACTACTTCGCCGTCGGGGGCAAACAGGGCGCGGGTGCAATCCTGATCCGAGAGGCGGCGCGGCGCGGCGCTCCCGTCGAGCGCTCCGATCCACAGCGGCGAACGCCCGGATTGATCACTCGTAATGAAAACAACTAGCTTGCCATCCGGCGAAACATCGTAGTGTTCCATGAGAAAATCCGGCAGGAGGCGTTGTTTTTGGCCCCCCGCTATCTCGGTTTCCCACAATTCGCCGCTCACAAAGTGGCTGTTGGCCTTGGAGCGCTGGAGATAATACAACCGCTTTTGGTCCCCGGAAAAGGACGGCAGGTAGGAATAACCCTCCGATGTGACCTGACGCTCGCCCTGCGCGCTGTGAATCCACAGGGTGCTTTGACTTTCGCCGACCGAGGTAACAAACGACTTTCCGTCCGGGGCGACTGAGAGGCCACGTTCTTCGGTGGCGCCGGATGTCAACTGCTGCGGCGCGGAATCCGGGAAACGTTGCCGCCAGATGTGATAGCCGCTTCCCGCGTTGGCGGCGAAGTACATCCATTTTCCATCCGGCGACCAGGCGGCGTCAGTGCACTGAGCGGGCGCTGGGCCTACCTGGCGTCCTGCTGAGCTCCCATCGAACGGCACAAGGCGGCACGGGAGCCACCCGCTTGCGTTCATCTCCACTACCAGAACCGACTTGCCGTCGGGCGAGAGAAACGACCGGTGCACCATGCCCGTCAAGTCCGGGGGCGCGTAAATCGTGCGCTCGTTGGAGCGGCTCTCGGTGGCGGTGAAGAGGGCCATGTTGTTACCCCGGCCCGTCATGGCCGAATACATGACCGCAGACCCGGCACGAGCGCCGATCCAGCTCAGCCCTTCCGCATTGGCCAGCAAAGGCGTCGGCTCTCCGCCCAGAAGCGGCACCGTCCAGGTATCCCATTCACCTTGCGTGTAAGCGATGCGTGAACCGTCGGCGGAGAAGTTCAAGGGCCCCATCTTTTCGCGACCGTCATGGGTGAGACGTACAGGCTCGCCGTCCGGGAGCAGTTTTACGTACACGTCGCCGGCGCCTATAAACGTGCTTCGTCCGCGGATGAAGGCCAGCATGCGGCCATCGGGCGATAGAGTAGGCGCCTCGGCGGAGTCGGTGAAATTGGTGAGCGGGATGTACTCTTGCTGTTGCGACGTGGCTGCGCGGCGCGACCACAGCGCGAGGGCCCCGGCGGCGGCGAGTATGAGGACAGCGGCCAGCGCGGCTGCGGGCATCCATTTTCGGGACGGTGGCGCAGCGGGAATTCCCTGAGGGCTGGCGCTTTGATTGGAGGCATGGCGGGCGGCTCGCAGGTCCGCCACCAGCTCGCGCATCGACGGATAACGGTCAGCGTGATTTTTTTCGAGCGCCTTCCCCACCAGAGCCCGCACAGCTTCGGGAATATCCTCCGGCAGGGGCGCCGGCCGGCACTCCATTACCTTATGGAGAAGTTCCAGACCGGTGGCCGCGACGAACGGGCGGTGTCCCGCCAGCATCTCATACAGGACCACGCCGAATGAAAAGATGTCGCTGCGTGCGTCCAGCTCTCTACCCGCAGCCTGCTCGGGCGACATGTAGGCAATGGTGCCGACCACGATGCCTCGCCGTGTTTGCTCCTCGGTGAGGGTTCGCGTTCCGAGCGCCGTGTCAGGGTACTCGAGTTTGGCCAAACCAAAATCCGCCAGCTTGGCGTAGCCGCTTGCGGTGACCAGGATGTTGTCGGGCTTGATGTCGCGATGCAGGATGCCGGCTTCGTGGGCAGCCGCCAAACCATCGGCGACGCCGGTTAGCAATTCGGCGACGTCTTCCCAGGTTCGCGCCTGCCGTTGCGCCCAATTTTTCAGCGTGCCGCCATCGACAAATTCCGTGACCAAATACTGCCGTCCATCCAACTCGCCGATGTCGTAGACGGTCAGGAGGTGGGGATGATTGAGCGACGATGCCATTTGCGCTTCTCGCTGAAAACGGCGGCGTGCGGTGGCATCGGCTAAGTCGGCGGACAGAAACTTGATCGCAACCGGCCGGTGCAGTTTGGCATCCCTCGCACGAAAAACGATGCCCATTCCGCCCGTTCCAATCAAAGCTTCGATCGTGTATTGCGCAATCTGGGTGTCCGGCCCTATTGCCGGCGCGGCCCTCGATTCCGGCTCGCCATCCCAGGCTGGCTTATCGATCAGGTTCGATCCGCTGGGCTGTGCCAGCATAGCTTCGACGTTGGAGCGCACGTCCGCGTTTGCCCGGCCCAGTAGCGCGGCGCGTTCTTCGCCCTCCAACGCTAGGGCCGCCACATACAGGTCCTCAATCTGGCGCCAGCGATCCGGGGTCATTCTTATGTATTATTGCTCGGATTAGAAGATTCCCTCCCGGCTCCCAGCGGACCCCTTTCTTTACCACTGCCAGAGCCTCATGCGCCTAGGGAAAGAGTTTTCCTTGACGGAGCGCCGGCACAAATGGGATCGAAAAGCCAGGATGGAGACAATACGTCCGCGCGGCCTGCCAGACCCTACGGGATGGCGCCACCAGCGTACTTTGCCGGGTAAGGCCCACTTCGGACAAGTGGCCCCAAAACCTCTCGCCGCTTGCCAAAGCAAGTAGTGAACGATAAAGGACGTTGTCGTCCAGAAACGGCGTTAGATGACGTTAGCCAGAGCAGGACCGAGAAATCTGCGTCCGAAATCGCCAGCTGCCACGTACGTTTGAGCCAAGCGTTGTCCTGATAGAATGGCAGTCGCCGGAATTTGATGGACGATGCGACATAGGGAGGACCGATGCACAAACTCGCGGTAATTCTATGCGCGCTGAGCGTTTCCCTCACAGCGCAGTGGCCGAATCACCCAACGCCGGGAATGCCCCGAACTCCCGACGGCAAGCTCGACCTCTCGGCCCCTGCCCCGCGCTTGGCGAATGGCAAGCCGGACCTCTCCGGAGTCTGGCGGGTAAAGCAGTCCAGTTATCTGACCTACGTTACCTCGGACCTTAAGGCTGACGAGATTCGGCCTTGGGCGGCCGCCCTGTACAAACAGCGCGCCGACGATTATCGCAAGGACTCGGACGGGATCGCATGTCTCCCGCCAGGCCCCAAGGCCGGCATTTCGGGACTCGCCTTTCCGATGAAGATCGTTCAAACACCGAATCTGATGGTGGTCCTTTACGAGTATGAGACCATCTATCGCCAGATTTTTACCGATGGCCGCGGACTCCCTGAAGATCCCAACCCAACCTGGATGGGCTACACGATCGGACACTGGGACGGAGATACCTTGGTGGCCACAACCGCGGGTTTCAATGACCGGACGACGCTGGATCTGGGAGGGCATCCCCACACGGAAGCTTTGCGCGTAACGGAGCGCTTTCATCGCCGCGACACCGGCCATATCGATCTTGAGGTGACGCTGGACGATCCCAAGGCGTACACAAGGTCATGGACACTTCCCGTGGAGCTCGATCTGATCCCGGATGGGGAACTGATTGAGTACTTCTGCGAAAACGAGCGCGACGCGCGGCATTTGGTCGGCAAAGTGGGCCAGGAGTTTCAGGTCCCTCCCGAGGTGCTGGCGCGCTACGCCGGCCAGTACGGAACTTCCGCAGCTCCCGCCAGCATCGTGGTCTCGTTCGAAGAGGGCCGCTTTACAATCAATACCGGCGGTGGCGGAAAGATCCCGCTGATCGCACAAACGGAAAAGAGCTTCACCATGGAAGGCACCGGCGTGGAGTTCGTGACGGATTCAACAGGCGCGGTTACCGCGATGCTCCAGCACTGGGTGGAAGGCGATCGGTACTTCGCCCGCCGGAAATAGTTTGCGTCAAGCCGGCAGAACACTCAGAACTGGTATTCCGCGGGAGTGATGCCTTTCGCACGCAAGTACATTTCCGCCGAAGCACGGTGGTGAGTATTGTGATCCAGCATGGCCATGAGCAATTCGAGGCCTGTCATGGTTCCCTCTTCGCTTTGGTAGGTTTTTGAAAGTTGCTCGGGCGTCAACTTCGACACCTGCGCGATGGCATCGTCAAACGATTTGGTCATAAATGCGAGCACGTCTTTCTTGTTCATCGACGCAGGCGTGGACGGTTGCAGTTCGTGACCCGAAAATGGCGAGAGAAACACCGACAGGCTCTGCGACAAATGCACCATCTGCCCGGCGAAGCTCATTTGCGGAGGCGTGAGCTTGAAATCGTATGTCGATTCCGGCATTTGGGCGGCTACTTTGAGTGAAAAGTCGCGTGAGGTCTTTAGATGCTTCAATACGATGGCTTTCACATCGCTTTGAGCAAACAGAGGCAGTGTGGCGGCGGCCAATATCAAGACGGGGCTCGCGAAACGAGTTCGATGGAAAGGCATAAGTAGAGTATCCCACCAGATTTAAGATTGGGATCACCGTTGGCGTCCCCCACGCGAGCGGGTTAGTTCAAGCGCCGCAGCATTTGCGGATTTCGACCGGCTTGTCGCCTGCTCTTCGTCTCAGGCGAGACCGTCGCAATCACAGGCCGGGTTCTCGATGGATGGCGGCACGCTCGCCCGATCGGCCGCGTTCTCCGGCATCCCTAGATCGTTGCACAGGAGCCGCGGCACGTGAGCCGCGCCGGGCGGCAGGCCGCCAATCCTGGCATCGCGGCCCGCGGCTAAAAACCGCCGATCCAGGTCTCGCGCGCTACACTGGTTTCCGATGCTGCTTCCAGGTGACCGGCTAGGGCCATACCGGCTCGTCGCGTCCATTGGCAAAGGTGGCATGGGCGAGGTCTACCGCGCCACCGACACCCGCATGGGGCGCGATGTCGCCATCAAAGTGGTGGCCGAGATGTTCATTGAGCGCTTCGACCGCGAGGTCCGGGCCATCGCCGCGCTGAATCATCCCAACATCTGCACCATCTACGACGTCGGCCCGAACTACCTGGTGATGGAATACGTGGATGGCATTCCATTGCGCGGCCCGCTACCAGAAGCGGCGGCGCTGCAATTTGCGGCGCAGATGGCAGCGGCCCTGGATGCGGCCCACGCGCGCGGCATCGTCCATTGCGATCTGAAGCCGGCCAATATGCTGGTGAGCGGCGACCGGCTGAAGCTGCTCGATTTTGGCGTAGCCCGCCTGGCGTCCGCGCCCAGGCGTGCGCCGCCGGAGCCGGTGCTCACCGCGTCTCCCCATGCCGCGGGTGACGCCTCCGGTCCCGCGGACGAAGAGGAAACCGTGCAGTATACCGTGAGCAACATGAGCGGCACTCCGGCTTACATGTCACCCGAACAAGCGGCCGGACAAATAGTAGATACGCGTTCCGATATTTTCTCCTTCGGCGTGGTTCTCTATGAGCTGCTCAGCGGCCGGCGTCCGTTCCCTGGCGAGAACATGAACGCGGTGCTGACGGCCATCCGCGAGCGCGAGCCCGCGCCACTGGATGCTTCACCCGACGTAGCCCGTCTGGTGCTGCGCTGTTTGCGCAAGAGCCCCGAGGAACGTTTCCAGAGCATGAGCGAGCTTCGGCCGGTTCTGGAAAAGGCGGCGGCCTCGGTCACGCGCAAAGAACCTTCCATCGCGGTGCTTCCGTTCGTCATGACCGGCGCTGGCCGCGAAAGCGAATATTTCAGCGAAGGTCTGGCCGAAGATATCATCAATGCGCTTTCCGGCGTCGCGGGCTTGAAGGTGATTGCCCGCACGTCCACATTCGCGTTCAAAGATCAGGCGCAGGATATCCGCGCCATCGCCGAAGCGCTGGGAGCCGATCATGTGCTGGAAGGCAGCGTGCGCACCGCGGGCAGTCGGATTCGCGTGAATACCCGCCTCATTTCCGGCCGCGATGGCTCGCCGCTTTGGTCAAAACGCTACGACCGCGATTTGATCGACGTCTTCATCATCCAAGATGAGATCTCCAACGCGATTGCCAACGAGCTGAAGGTCAGCCTTACGACGCAGAAGCTGGTGAAGGCGCCCACCAATAATTTTGCCGCGTATGAAGCGGTGCTCCAGGGGCGCTATCATTTTCTTCGCTTCGATCCGGCCGATCAGGCCAAGGCGCTGGCGCATTTTGAACGCGCTGTCGCACTCGACCCGAACTATGCCGCGGCCCATACCGGAATTGCATTGAATCATTGGGGCCAGATGGTAGTGGGCATGGCTGACCCGCGCGAGGCGATGCACCGTTCCGTCAAGGCCGCGCGCGAAGCTTTGCGGCTGGATCCGGCCAATTCGGAGGCCCATCATATCCTGGCCTCCTACTACGCCGTCCATGATTTCGACTGGGTGAAGGCCGAACATCATTTCGACCGTGCCCTGGAGCTGAATTCGCATTCGTTATGGGCCTATCATTGCAAAACCATTTATCTGCTCCTTCCTCTGGGCCGGCTGGAAGAAGCAGTGGAATGTCAGGAGCGGGCGCTGGCCATTGATCCCTTAACGCCCGCGGTCCTCGCCAACCTGGGTCTTGCTCTGGAAGGGTTGCATCGAGAGGATGAAGAAGCGCAAGTCCTGGACCGCGTTACGCAGATGGATCCCAACTTTGTCGGCGGTTTGTGGAGCCTGGTGCGGTTCCGCTGCCGCCAGGGGCGCATGGCCGAAGCAGTGGAGTTGGCGGAACGTTTGGTTCAGAAAGCGGGGCGCTGGGGCATGACGTTGGGCGCGTTAGGCGCTGCTTATGCCGCCGCCGGCAGAATGGAGGAAGCACGCGCGGTAATCGCGGAACTTGGCCTCGAGCACAACCGGCACTCGCGCGCGTTCTATTCGTTCTTGATCGCTGCCGCCTTGGATGATCGCGATGACGCCTTTCTCTGGGCCGCTGAAAGCATCGAACACCGCGATCCCATTATGCTGAGCTTTCTCTGGATATCCCCCTTCGACAAGCTGCGCGCCGACCCGCGCTTCACCGGTTTGCTGCGGATGCTCAAAATCGAAGACCGCATGCTGGCTTCAGCCGGCCGCTTAGTTCAATGAAATGGTTCGATGACGGAGCTGAATCCTACTTGGCTGCTGGATGAATTCCGTGCCTTCGAGCGCACTCTCGCTCTTCGGACGGCGATTGAAATGGATCTGTTCACGCGCATCGGAAGAGGCGCCAATACCCTTCGAGCGTTGGCCGCCGCCTCTGGCGCTTCCGAACGCGGCCTGCGCGCGTTGTGCGATTACCTGACCGTGCAAGGGCATTTGCTGAAACGCGGCGCCCGCTACAGTCTCACGCTCAACTCGCGGCTCTATTTGACCGCGGGTTCGCCCGCGTATTTTGGCTCAGCGGTGAAGTTCTTCGCCAGTGACGCCACGCTGGCCGCGTTCTGCCGCCTGCGACAGACCGTCGAGCGGGGAACGGCGTGTTCCGCGGATTTTGCCGAGTTGGATTGGGTGGAATATGCTCGATCGATGGCGCCGCTCGCGGAGGCCACCGCGCAGTTTGCGGCGAATGCCCTGGCAGGCGATTCCAAGGGCCCGATGCAAGTGCTGGATTTGGGCGCGGGCCACGGCTTGTACGGGCTGGCCATCGCGGCGAAAAACCCCGCTGCCCAGATCTTCGCGCTGGATGCGCAAGCGGTTTTAAAAGTCGCGATCGGGAATGCCCGCCAGGCCGGAGTGGCGGCGCGTTATCATCCGATCCCCGGCGACGCATTGGAAACGGAGTTCGGTGGCCCCTACGACCTGGTGCTGGCGGCCAATCTCGCACACCATTTTGAAGAAGCTTCCAATATCCGGCTGTTTCAAAAGGCCCGTGCCGCGCTGAAACCCACAGGACGCATCGCGCTCATCGAGTGGGTCCCCAACGCGGACCGGGTAACGCCCGCCCACGACGCGGCCTTCGCCCTCACCGTTCTGGCCACCAGCGCGCGCGGCGCTATCTACACGCTGAGAGAATATTCGCGGATGTTGCGAACAGCGGGTTTCCGGCGAGTGCGCCGTTTGGACACCGGCGGTTTCGGGCGCTGGATCGTCACCGCGTCACTCTGATCCACCTTTCCGGACTCAATAATGTCTTGCATAATCCCGGTCATCATCCGGATGGTTCTGAGCGAACTGATGCCGATCAGCTCCAGATGCGCGGGCGTTAACGGCAGCGCATCCAGCACCGCGTCCAGATCGCGTGTGTGCTGCGGATCGATCCTGGCGTGATACAGGAAACTGCTGAAACATTTCAGTGAAAGGTTGTTCCGGGCCGCTACTTCCTCAAAGAATTCAGCCGGCGGCGGATTGCCTTCCATGGCCGCGATGAAACCCGCCAGCGCAATGGGGTTGTAGTGATGAATCCAGTAATACTGGACACCCACCAACTGCGTCGCGCTCTCCTTGGGAAGGCGCTGAAGAATGGCCTGACGGTCCAGACCCAGGGCTATGCCGTCATTGACGATCCATTCATGATGGCCCTGCTCTTCCGGGATGTGATGCCGCAGGTAGTTTCCGAAATCTTGCAGCGCGGGATCGCCGGCGTGTTGCGGAAGCCGGCAGGCTTGCTCGGCGGCCTGCATCAGCGGCACACTGGCCCGAATGATGGAATGGCTCTGGTAAATATACTCGCGGTAAATTCGCGGGAATTCCGGATGGGTCCAGAAGGTGTGCGCCGTGTGCCCCAGGCGTCCGCCGAAAAGCCGAATCTTCGACCGGATGATTTGACTGTTGGAGACCCGCTGGCTGGCTTTGGCCATTCTCGCCGGCGTTTTAGTAATACATTCCGTGCGTGGCGTGTTTGGAAAAGAACTCCGTACCCAGCTTGGTCTTGGTGGAGATAATGGCAGCCACCTCGGCCGCCGACAACGATGCGATGGCCTTCTTCTCGGCCGGGGTGAAAAGTTCGTAGCCAACCGGAATAACGCCGGCCTTGGTCAGCGCGGCCAGATTCTTGTCCGCGGCGCTCTTTGACTTTGCACCCGTCGAGCGCTTCGCAGCCGTCTTTTTGGCCGCTGTCTTCTTTGCCATGTTGGGTCTCTTCTCCTTGATCTTGTTGGAGCTATCAGGACGATGTTATAACCGAGTTCTCTCGATTTGCAAGAGGAATCGGCGGCTCCAGGCCTTTTAGCCAAACCGGCGGATCTTCCAGTTCCGCATAACGCTGGGCGAGTTGCCGGGCTTGACCGGCAAACTGATTGACGCACCACTGGCGATAGGCCGCGGCTGCGTCCAATGCATCCATGCCGCCGTTTGCGACTTGAGCTATCAAATCGGCCGCCTTCAGACCGCTAGCCAACGCGCGGGCAACGCCGCTGGATGCCGCCGGGTCCAGCACCGCCGCGGCATCACCGCAAAGAAAATACCCATCGCCGGCGCATTCCGGCACAAAACGCCAGGTGACATCGGCGCCGCGAAACCGGCTATCGCAAAAGGGCGCTGGAGGATCGGGCATTTGGACATCAGCCGCCAGTGAAAGCTGAACGCACTGGCAGCAATCGGTTTTTACGCGCGCGAGCCACGTCCAGCCGCAAGGATGTTCCCGAAACTCGGGAATTGCGCCAAGTTCGCAGCCGCCCCGGAAATACGCATATCGGGCCACCAGGCGGGGTGAAAAGTTCTGGACGGCCAAACACAGTTTTCGCGAGAGCCAGCGGGCAGCGCCCGAGGCGTCGATGAGGTAACGGCAGCGCCAACTTTCGCCTTGCACCTGGAGTCCGGCGGCGCGACCGTCTCTCATCAGCACTTCGCTCAAGTCCGCGCGTTGGATTACCGCCGCACCGGCGCGGCGCGCGCGTGCCAGGAGAATGGAATCCAGTTTCGAACGCCACGCCTGATATCCAAACCCAAGGCCGGATTGGCCTTCAAAAGGGACGAAGCTACGGTCACCCGAGCGCTCGCGAATCCATCCTGGAGCGCGCAGGAAGCCGGCCTTCGATATGGCCCGCGTCACGCCCAATTCGGCGAATATTTGCCCGACCTGGGGATGAAGCGCCTCGCCGGGCAGATCGCGCGGGAAGCTCACCCGTTCGACCAACGCGACCCGCAGTCCGCGGCTAGCTGTTCCGATCGCCGCCGCGCAGCCGGCCGGCCCGGCCCCTACCACCAGAACATCAAGGTCATCATTACGATTCAATGGCTCTGCTCGCAGACGCTCTATCACGCTAGCACGCTCATCAGCGCGAGCCTCCGATCGCTGCCCGCTCGCCCCACGTGGCGGCTGGCGCTGATTATGGCCTTGCGTCGCACGCGATAAATCTCGTCGTAAGGCCCACCGCAATGCCTTGCCGGAAAAAGCCGCCCAGACAATACCGCAATATCGAAGTTGGGAGCTTGGCGCCTCGCCATGCCGGGTGATGCGATGACTTCCGGGGAGCCGCCGCTCTTTTCCTGGGAATTGGGGCAACGGCCGGCATATCCGTCCAGGTCAGGCTCCGACGCTCGCACCGAGACTGTTTTGGCGGGCCTCTTCGGGGACAATGCCAAGCTTCTGCATGCGATGCAGCAGCGTTGTGCGGGGCAATCCGAGGCGAACGGCGGCGCCGCGATGGCCGCCCACAACCCAATCCACTTGCCGGAGCACTTCGAGAATATGAGCGCGCTCGGCGTCCTTCAGCGTGCGGTTGCCGCCGGCTTGGGCGCTTCGGCCACTTCCTTGAGATCGCCTAAAGGCGCGCACAATACCGGCCCGGGGGAAAGAATCACAGAGCGTTCGATGAAATTCTGCAGCTCCCGAATGTTGCCCGGCCAGCTATAACGCTGGAGAATCTCCATCACCTGGTCGGAAACGATATGGACCTGCTTGTTCATGCGCTCGGAGAACTTTTCTGTGAAGTGCCGCACCAGAAGCGGGATGTCGTCCATACGCTCGCGCAGCGGGGGAAGCGCGATGGGGAATACGTGCAGCCGGTAAAACAGGTCGGCGCGGAACTGGCGGTCCCGTACCATCGCCGCCAGATCGCGATTAGTCGCGGCCACAATACGGACGTCCACGTGAATGGTGCGGGTGCTTCCAAGCCGCTCGAATTCCTGTTCCTGAAGGACGCGTAATAGCTTGGGCTGCAACTCGAGCGGCATGTCGCCGATTTCGTCAAGGAACAATGTTCCCTGATGGGCCATTTGAAAACGCCCGATGGCCGAGTTGAGCGCGCCGGTGTACGCTCCGCGCTCATGGCCGAACAATTCGCTTTCCAGGAGCCCGCTTGGAATGGCGGCGCAATTTAGCGTGACAAACGGTTCGTGCTTGCGCGCACTCTGATCGTGGATGGCTCTGGCGATGAGCTCCTTGCCGGTTCCAGTCTCTCCGTTGATCAGAACGGCTGAGTCAGTGGGAGCCACCGTACGGACTTCCTGCAAGGCCCGCCGCATGCCAGTGCTGGAGCCGATCATCTGGGTTTCGGGCCGTGGGAACTCTCGACGAGGAGTAAACATTGTCGTTGCCAAGGTAGCCATAATTCCGTGATTCTCCTTTTCGTGTCGTTTCTACGTTTCGTCTTCGTAATATACTTTGCCGCAACCGCAGCGCTGAATCATCACGATATGGGAGGCTTTTGCTGTACCACTCTCGGGGCTTCGCAGGTACCCCGATCGTGGTACAGGACGGTTACACAATTAGGATCTGACGCGGGGAGGAATGATGATTTCGCGGCGGCCGAAGAGGCGGGCATCCAATGAGTAGGCGCCCGGTCCCAGAAATACAATCGCGATCGCGATGATGGCGGTCAAAACGGCTGACAGTTTCTCGTCGAACAGATTCGGAACCGGCGCCGCGAACATGGAAAACCCAACGCCTAAGGCGCCCAGGCCGAGCACTGCGCCGGCGATCGGCGTCAGGACGCCAATCAGCAATGCCGCTCCCGCAGCCAGTCCCAGCATGCCGCCCAGCCACATTCCGAGTGCGGAACCGCTGCTGCCAGCCAGGTAAAATCCAGCTTCGAGGAGGGCAACGATACCGAGGGCCGCGCGCAGTAACAGCAGGCCTAGCCCAGGCCATCCGCCCGGAAATGCGGAAAAGAGACGCAGCAGGTAGCCATCCTCCGTTTTCTAAACACTTTCCAAAACACGCTAACCGTAGAATATAAGGTGCAAACAGAGAACGAATCCCAATAGCTTGGAATCTTTGGGTACCACTTTTGAGTTATTCCGATTACAAATTAAGAGTTGTTAGAGCTGGATGATGCCGCGGCGGACGGCAATGGCAACGGCCTCCGTGCGGTCGCTGGCGCCGAGTTTTTCCATAATGTGCTTGACGTGAACCTTGACGGTTTCTTCGGAGATGAACAGCCTTTCCGCGATGTCGCGATTGCGGTTGCCGCCCGCGATATGGCGCAGAACGTCGGTCTCGCGGGAGGTTAAGGCCTCGTCACTCAAGTGCTCGGCCAGATGGCTGGCCACTTCGGCCGGCACGCGCTTTTTGCCTAAGTGCACCTGGCGGATCACCTCCACCAAGTCGCGGGGAGGCATGCTCTTCAGCATGTAGCCCCGGGCTCCCGCTTCCAAGGCGCGCTGGATCTCTACGTCGCCCTCAAACGTGGTCAGCATGATGATGCGGGCTTCGGTGAATTCGGTTCGAATGGCGATCATGGCGTCAATGCCGCTGACGTCGGGAAGGCGCAGGTCCATCAGCGTGACATCGGGCTGATGCTCGCGAAACTTCTGCACAGCCTCGCTGCCGCTGGACGCATCCGCGACTAACAGCATATCGGGCTGGCTGTTGATGATGGCGGCGATCCCCTCCCTGAGCAGGGGATGGTCGTCCACACTTAATACGCGTATGCGTTCCTGGTCCGGTCACGTTCATCAGTCGCTCCCTGTCAAGACTTTCCGTTCTTGGATGCTGGAGACTTCGGTTCGGATTTTCCCAAACGCAACCGCGCAAACCATCCGGGCGCGCGGCCGGACCGAAAAGCGACGTGGCTGGGTACCGACAGTTCCACCTCTGTTCCGGCGGCGGAGCTGCTCCATACCTGAAGTTTCGCACCGATTCTCTCGGCGCGTTCGCGCATGCCGGGCAAGCCCCAGTGCCCCTCCCGGCCGGATTTCAGCAGTTGAGGATCGATGCCGCGTCCATTGTCGCGGACCAGGACTCGCAACTGGCTGGGGGCGTATTCGAGCTGAATCTCGACGCTTTTCGCTCCGGAATGCCGGAATGCGTTGACCAACGCTTCGCGGCCGATGCGATACACCTCGTCCCGCAGGACCGGGTGCAGTGGACGAGGCTGGCCATCCACGATCACGCGGAACCCGACATCGTCCTCAAACGCTAGTTCGTCCTGGATGTGCGCGAAAGCCTGCTCGAGATTGAGCGATGCGCTTTCGGAGCGCAGCCCTCGCACGGCGTTGCGGCCTTCATCGATCACCCGGCTCATCAGTTGCAGAACGCGGTCCAGCGGCGACCTGGCCGCCGACTCACGAGGAAGGCGGTCTACCGCGACGTGCAATTGCATGGACGCGCTGAGGAAGCCTTGCAGCAAAGTGTCGTGCAATTCCTGGGCAATTCGCGTGCGTTCGGCCAGGCGCTCTTCAAACAGCGCGTTCATCTGCTTGGTCAGAACGTGCAGGCGCAGGCCATACAGGGCCGTGATCGCAAGCGCGGCGGCCAGGACAACACTCAGCCGGAACCACCAGGTCTGCCAGTACAGCGGTTCCACCGCGAAACCAACGTCAGCCTCCTGGTTGCTCCAGACGCCATCGGGATTGCTGGCGATTAAACGAAAGCGATAGGATGCCGGCGGCAAGTTGGTGTAGACCGCCTGGCGGGTGGCCGTTGGCTCACTCCAGCCACGATCGAATCCATCGAGCCGATAGCGGAGACGAACGCGCTCGGGAACCGAAAGGCTGAGACCGGCAAAATCGAACGTGATGCGTTGATGGCCGCCTGGAATGTGGATGGGACTCCGCAGCCCGATAGGCTGCCCGTCCGCCAAAATCGCTTGGACGTGCGCGATGGCGGGCGCGGCGTTGTTCATCAGACGAGCGGGATCCACCACGGAAATGCCTTTATTCAACGAAAACCAGATGCGCCCCGCCGGATCCTGTACCACCGAACTGCTTCGCTTCACGCCTTCCAGGCCACGCAGGCCATCGGCGAGTCCATATTCGCGCAGATCTCCATCGGCGAGCGCGCCGCGCAATAGCGGGTCGCGGTTCACGCGCAACACGTGATTGGAAGTTGCCATCCAAATGGATCCGAACTTGTCTTCGGCCAGACCGAGCACCTGTTCACGCAAGGCCGCGGGCACATTCGCGGGAGAATGAAAGCGGCCATGGTCCAGGAAGGCAACGCCGCTCGCGGTTCCGATCCAGAGCAGGCCCGACGAATCTTCCATCAGGCAATTCACATCGTCGGAAGGCAGGCCGTCGGGGACCATGTAGGTGCGCCAGCGGCCGTTCGCAAGCGCGCTCAAGCCGGTTGGCGTGGCAAACCACATGGTCCCGTCGGAAGTTTCGAGTATGGATGCGACGGTGTTTGATGCCAGCCCATTCGCGGCCGTATAGGTTGTGAATTTGCCATTGTCCAGCTTGCTCACGCCTCCGCTGAGCGTACCGGCCCACACGGTTCCATCTCGGGGCTTGATAGACCGAGTAGACGCTGTCCTGAGCGAGGCCCTCGGCATGAGTAAACGAGATGGCGCTGAAAGAACCTTGCTGCTCGCGAAGCTCGGTTAATCCTCCATGCTGTCTGCCGAGCCAGAGCTCACCGTTTCTTCCGCTGATGGAGTAGACCACATCCTGGTCGAGTCCCGCGGCGTGGACGCTTCCGTGTTTCCCATCTTTCATCCACGCCAACCCGCCGCCCACGGGTGCGAACCACATGCGGTTCCGCGCGTCGACGAACAGCGGATTGCTGCCGTCCGTCGGCAGGCCCTCGGGCCGGGAATAGGTAATAAACGCGCTGTCGCGGAGACGCTCCAGTCCGTTGGCGCTCCCGATCCACAGATTACCTTCCCGATCCTCGAAGAGCGCCGTCACCGCTTTCGAGTCGCTCTCCTGCAGGCTGGCGACGCCCTGAGAGTTAAACCGCAGCAGCCCGCGCGAATCCGTGCCCACCCAAGTGTTTCCATCGCGGTCGCGCACGATAGCCAGCGCTTGAAAACGATTGAGCGAGGGTGGAAGACCGGCCCCTGTGAGCTCTTTGCCGTTCCACTTTACGACGCCATCGTCGGTGCCTACCCACAGATCCTGATTTTCGCCCGCGAGCAGACAATTGATTTTCAGATCCGGCAGGCCGTTCCGGATTGACGTGGTCTTTCCGCCACCGAAACGGAAGAGGCCGGCGTCGCGAGTGCCCATCCAGATGTCGCCGTTCGATGTCTGGGCGATCGCTGTCACGGGGGAGCGCGGTAAATCCCTGGCGGAAGGGACGCTTGGGTGTGCGCCCGCGCCGAAATCCAGCGCGCCGTTATCCATTCTCCAAGCCAGAATCCCCTGGTGTTGGGCGCGGCTCATGGCCGAGATATCGATGGGGGGAACTTGTCCGGACGTGGGATTCTCAAACACGCCGTTGCGGTAACGTAACAGGGTTAAATCTTCCAGGCGTATCCACAAAGAGCCGTCTTGGGCGGCAGTTAAACCGAGAACGCTGGTGATGGTGAATGCTCCCGATTCGTCGTGCATCAAACGGAAATTCCAGCCATCGAAACGAACCAGTCCCGCCTCGGTTCCGATCCACAGATAACCGTCGGAAGTCTGGGCGATGGCATAAACGGGCCCGCGCGGAAAGCCCTGATCGGTTCCCCAGTGATCGCGAACGTATTGCGACATCGCGCGATTGGGGTCGATCGCATAGGCGGCGTGAGTCAGCAGCGCGCCAAAGACGCAAGCTCGCAGCCAACGGATTACCGAGCCGCAACGCGCGTTATGGAAGGAAATCAAACTTCTCAAGAATGACCTCGGATCCGCGCCGCAAAGGGTTGCTCTGGTTGTTGTAGACGTAGAGGTTCATGTGGATCCTCTCGTTTCCGGGCGAGGGAACTCCCGAGGTGAAGACGTGATCGGCCACCACGTCCGACCCCATCTTTGAGGCTGTGCCGCGCGCCGTTTGAAACTCCACGCGTCCCGGCTGCCAGTTGATCCAGTATGTGAGAATTCCTGGGGGCGCATTAAAGCGGACCGTGTTGGCCGGCACGACGTAAGGCTGCACCACATATTGCGCGTTCTTGTCGGCTGGTTCACCCCAGCGGCTGATCTCGATGTCCATTTCGCGCGGAGGACCATCGTCATCCCACGTGAAGAGGGCGAACACAGCGGCTGGCTCGAGATGCGAAACGTCGCGCACGACAAATCGGTACAAGCCGTAACCCAAGCTGCGCGTGAGCCAGATTTCCGAACTGCTCCAGTGATCCGCCTGTTTTGCGATGCCCAGATGAAGCAGCCCGTCCGGGTCTGTCCAGGCGTTGGCCGGATCGTAGAAGTTGTTGGAGCCTCCGGGATCGCTGCCCGTTTCACGGATTTCCCACTTGTATCCGCTGAATTGGAGCGATTTCGAAGGGCTCGCGGTGGCGCCTTGCACCGTGGCCGCCGCCAGCACGGGGCCATTCGCCTCGGGAAGCTCGTTCACGGTAGGCGGCGGGCGATAGCGCGAATTCACCAGCAGCGCGGCGTAAGAAGATCCCGGGTGCGCTAAGCTCTTCCAAGTGGAATCCGGCCGAATGGAAGTAAAGGGCCGGTCGGCGAAAGGCTGCACCCACCACTTGCCGCTGCGCGAGAACAGTACAATTCGCTCGCCTGGATGCGCGCCCGTGACGTGACCCTCGATGGGCTCCAGCTTCTCCTGGCTGCCCTCGCCGGCCGGGGGCACGCGGGTGAACTCGATGGTGGGCCTGCTTTCACCATGGACAGTTCGGCAGTTGTTCAGGCAGAGACACGCCAGAACTGCAAGAACGGAAGCCACGGCAATTCGCGAATGGAGTGGTTGAAGCATGAGCTGCGATTCAGAAATAGAGCTTCAACCCGAGCTGGACCTGCCGGGGCTGGTTGGCTTGTGCTGTGATGTAGCCAAAGGTAGCGTCCCCCACGTTGGTATCGGGCCCGGAGAACTGCACGCGGTTGAGGACATTGAAAACCTCCAGCCGCATTTCCAGGCGCGCGTCTTCGCGAAACTTCAAGGACACCTCTTTGAATAACGACGCGGTCAGATTGTCGGTTCCCGGTACGCGGGCGTTCGACAGGACGCGCGGCGCGTCGCCATCCGCATAGGGCGCGGGCTTCACCGCCACTTGAGGATTGGCGAAATATTGATTCAGATTTCCCGTCCCAGCTACTTGGAGCGGGGCAAGCAGATTGGGATATTGATTGCCGTAAGTGGGCAAGCTGGTGCCGCAGCCGCCGCACAGAAAGAGCTGAACGGGCAGGCCATTGTCCACTCGATAGATGCCGTTGACCTGCCATCCGCCGAAGACCGCTCCCGGCCATCCGGCTTGATGGCGCGCGAACGGCAATTGATAAACGAAACTCAGTTGGGCGATCCGCGGGATGCTGAACACGGACAGCGAACGGTCCAGGCGCAGGTTATTCGGGTCGCGCGCCATTGATTCGCTGGTGGTAGAGCCGCCGGTCAGAAAAGAATAGCCACTGGACCCCAGCGAGGAATCGTCGATGCTCTTCTGGAAACTATATGAGAAGAGGAACTCGACTCCGGCCGAGAAGCGTTTCTCGATGCGGAGTTGAGCCGCATTGTAAATCGAACTTGCCCAGGGTACAAAGCTGCTGCTGATTCCGGCAGCGGTTCCATTGCTGTATTGGGGATAAGGAACGTACAGTTTCCACCTGGGAATGGTGACGCCGGACAGATCCGGACTGTTTGGAAGGAGCCCCTGGAAGGGGTTGGGTATCTGGGCGAGATAGAACGAGGGGTCGGCGCGAAATGCGTCGGCCACGCTGGCCGGGAGCGCGTCAAACTCGTCTGAGAACCCCATGGAATAAAGATGCGTTCCCTTTCTTCCAATATACTCGGCGTCCACTAAGACGGACCACGGAAGCTGATGCTCGATGCCGAAGCTCCAGGATTGTTCTTGAGGAGTTTGATTCAGATTTCGAACCGGGATATTAGTTAACGCCTGCCCCAAAAGCGTAGAGGCGCCGTCCCGATTCCCGACGGCTGTTTGAATTCCAAAGGGAAAGGGGTTTCGCAGGAATTCGAGCGGAAGCCAGGGCTCAGAAGGGACGTTGTTTACCCCGGTGGTCACCGCATCGTATCCGAGGAAGCCGCCGCTGACGGCATTGCCGACCACTCCGAGGTCGGATGGGTCGTAATACATGCCATAGCCCCCGCGCAAGGTCGTGCTGCTGAACAACTGATAGGCGAAACCGAACCGGGGGCCAACTTCGCCCCAGTAGGTGTTGAACTCCCTCCTGCGATTTCCATTGACACCCACATATTCGACGGCGCCATGCAGATTCAATCCGGCGACCGAGATGGGCGACTGCGCGGATGGGTCGAAATAACTCATCTGGTTGTAGCGCTCGGTACGCGGGGTTTCGACGTCATAGCGGAATCCCAGGTTCAGTGTCAGTTTTTTAGTGACACGCCAGTTGTCTTGTACGAATCCACCAATCTGGTAACTCTGCGTGGAGGTGAACGGCGGGATTTCGTATTCGGTGAAGGCATTGTCGACGTAGCCGATCATCAGTGCGGCCAGTACGTCGCCGCCTATGCCAGCCGTGCCGGACGCCGTACCGCTGCTGGTGAAGGCGAAGAGGCCGTTCGGTGCGCCGGCCTGCAGAAAATTGAGCCGGTGCCGCCGGAGTTCACCGCCGGCTTTGATCTCATGTTTGCCCATGACATGATTCACCGAGCCCACCAGGTGCCCGGTTTCACTGGCGAATTTGAGAATGGAATAAGCCTGGCCGCCGACACAGCCGTTAAAGCCGTTGCAGCCGTACGCGCTGAACAGCCAGATAGAGGGCGGGGTGAGAAAGCCCGAAGTATTGATGTAGGAAGGCATCCCGAGAACTTTCGCCGGATCGAAGCCGCCGAACGATGCGGCCACGCCATCGGTCGGGTACCAGTTGTGGGCGTACCCCAGCGAAATGGTGGCGAGCGTGGCGGGGCTGAACGTATGCACAAGGTTTATGTCGCCAACCAACGCAGAATGCTTGGTGAGACCTTGTGTGTTGGTGTCGTAGACGGTTCCGAAGAAATTCGGATTTTCGCCGGCGTCCCATTCATGCGAGAAGCGCACGCTCACGATGTTTTTGTCACTGAAATGTTGATCCAGTTTGATGTCGAACGATTGCTGGTTGAATGGGCTGGAGGCCGTTGTCACCCAGTTGTGATACGGATCATAGGCGGACGATCCGACGTTCAAATTGGGAAGCGGAAAAGCCTGAATCAGCTTGGCGCCGACGGGGTCGATGAGATTGCCCGGCGTGGCCGGCAGGTTTCCCAGGCCGAAAGGGATGGCGGGATTTCCCGGGCTGATGTAGGTGGCCAGGTTGTCGAACGGGATGGGCGCGCGCCCGGTGGCGTTGTTTTCAGCGTCTGGTTTGCTGGTGTAGGGATCGTAAATTTGGCCGGCGGGATTGGAACAGACTCCGCTGGAATTAAACGTACCGCCCGCCCGCTGGCATAGCTCCCCAAAATTGCCGCTGCGCTCGGCCGCGTCCGGAACGCCGGCTTCCGAAGACGTTGCTCCAGTGAGCGCGCGGATGCCGTTAAAGTCGAAAAAGAAGAACGTCTTGTTTTTAAAAATGGGGCCGCCGGCTGTTACGCCGAAGTCATTACGCGTCAGATGCGGCTGCGGGAGTCCGGCGGCGTTGGAGAAAAACGAATTCGCGTTGAGGATGTTGTTGCGGAGGAATTCGTACAATTCGCCGTGGTATTGATTGGTCCCCGATCGCGTTACGGCGTTGACGATGGTGCCGCCGCTATTGCCGAACTCGGCGCTGAAGTTGGCCTGCTGGATTGTGAACTCCTGAAGGGCGTCCACCGGCGGGACATAGAGGGCCTTCTGAACGCCAGGGTTGTTGTCGCTGTTCATGATGCTGACGCCATCCAGAAGCAGGTCCGCCTGCGCGTTGCGGCTGCCGTCCGATACGAAATTGGTGACGAAGCCGGGAGTGCTCACACCGTTGCCGTAAGCGCTGCCGGGCGTTTCTGACACGCCGGAGGCCAGGAACGCGAGATCGAACGGGTTGCGATTTACCAGGGGGAGATCGTTGATCAACTGGCGGGTCAGTGTTTGGCTGATGGTGCTGTCTTCGGCGAGCAAGGAAGCTTGTGCGTCCACAAGCAGGGTTGGTGACTCGCGACCTGAAAGCCGCAGGGAAGCATCACCAGCTACCGTCGCGTTGATATTGAGCGCGATCTTCGGAATGTTGTAAGTGTCGAAGTTGGGAGCCTTCACCTGCAGCGAATAGTCGCCGGGCGGGAGCGAACGAAACAGATACCGGCCGGCGTCGTCGGTATTGGCGTTGCTGTGCGTGCCTCGATCGACGTTGGTGAGGGTGACGTCCGCTCCGGGCACCACGGCACCCGAGGGATCCGTCACCAGGCCGGTCAGCGAACCTGTGTACAGTTGCGCGCGAGAGAACAGTGCCGCGCAAAGCAAGAGCAGTAGTGTTCGGGATGCCAAGGTAGGCCGGTCCTCAACTTTTAGGGTACTCGCGCAAAACGGAGCGCGGCGCGAAGCAGTTCCTTACGTATTTTGTGGTGCACGCCGCGCCCTTTGCGCTTTTAGGGTACTCGCGCAAAACGGAGCGCGGCGTGAAGCAGTTCCTTACGTGTTTTGTGGTGCACGCCGTGCCCTTTGCGCTGCTGATATTCTTTATGGTCACTTCAGAATTTGAAGCTGTCAACCATGAACTGGACTCAAATCGGAAAATCGGCGTGTCCGGTGGCGCGATCCCTGGCAATGGTGGGGACACTGTTAATACTGCGTGAATTATTCGTCGACAGTCCTGGCTTCGATGATCTGCAAGCCCAAACCGGAGTGTCATCTCATTTACTGTGCACACGCCTGCGGAGGCGCCAGAGGGATGAGATTCTCACGCGTAAACGATACTCGCAGCGTCGGTTCGGTATGAATATCATCCGACGGCGAAAGGACTGGACCTGTATCCCGTGCTGCTCCGGCCGAAAGCCTGGAGCGAAAAATGGGGCGGCTTCCGGCCGGCCGAGGAGCGCTCCACAAGGAAGGAGCCATTCGGAGCGCGCGATGCAGATACCAGGTTCGGGACCAGATTCGCCGCGAAACGAACCCGGCGGCTTGCGGCGTTTCCCGCGCGCAGACGCGTGAGCGGCTAGCTTCATTTCGCCACAAAGCCGCGTATACGCCCAGCGCCCGGGTTGCCGGCAGGGGCTCCAGCATGCCGCTCGGCTAAGGCATTATTTCCGCACAAGGCTTCTCGAGTCTGGCGCAGCGAAATCAGCATCGAGTTGCGCGAAACTCGCCGTACAATCGGATCCACAAAAAAGCGCGCTGCCAGCGGAATCTCGCGGCTTAGCGCGATGGCTTCCAGTTCGACGTACACACCCGCATCGCGCTGTTCGAAGCGCGCGATGCTAAACAGCTTCCAAACGTAGCCGCGACCTTGTCCTTCGGGTGTTTCATGCTCACCAGGCTCACCGTAGTCCTCGATTTCCTGCAAACGCGTGGTTTGTGAAATGCTGTACATGCGGTTGTCATCCAGGCGCACATAGGTTGCCTGGTAATCCGCATCCAAAGCTGTTTCCAGGAAAAACGCCTTGTTCATGATCCGCATGGAGAACTGGTCGCTCATGGGACCGCGAGCGACGGCTGTGGACTCTATTACCGCCGGCTGGTAGTAATCTTTGTAGCGATCATAGTCGCGCGTGACGTCCGTGACCTGCGCGATGGTGAGGCCGGGCAGGAACATGGCCCCCATCCAGTGGTGAATCAGTCCGCCAGAGACATGTTCGGGATTGGGTCCAGGCGCGGGAGCCACTACGATCTCTCCGGCGTGAACTCTCGCGGCGCGCTCCGCGTTCTCAAAGGTCCAAAGAAAACATTTTCCAGGGGCAATCCGGCGCTGAAGATCGGCCTGAGCCGCATCCACGTAATCGTCCCAGGCGGAGACTGTTTCCGGTTTCAAATTGGCCGCGCTGGCCGGGAAAGGGAAGAGCAGTGCGGCAATCAGCAAGGGCAGGCCGGCAGCCAATTTGAAGAAGCAGCGCCGCACGGGTGACCAACTGCGCGGTTTCGCTTCAGGCTGGGGAAGCTGCGCGCCAAAAATCGATTCAGCCAGCGTGCGAGAAGCCTTTGAATTGGCGACGAATTGCCCGCCCGACTCCCGCCATCGCAATAGCAACGCCCGGGCTTCCTGTTCGACAGTGGTGACGAATGTGATGTCGATAATTGGGCTTTTGCCGATGGTCAGCGGGGCGGCTGTGTGCCAGACCTGTTCCAGGCGGCGCGCGCCATCGCCGTCGATAACTCCCACCAATTGAAGGCGAAAAGCCGCTGGCCCATCATGAATGTAATAGTCAAATTCCTGATTCCTCATACGGCCTCATGTGCCTTGAGATGCAAATGAGCGGCCACCGGATTCAGATGCCCGATCGAGTTATTCCAGCGGCGTCGCCGCGGCAAGCTTGATTGAGGAGGATTTGGATCGACCGGACGGAACGGCGCACGTGGCTTCTCTGCGAGATCGTGCGCGACCTTTAAAGGAACTTGAGCAGCGCTTGGCTGGTTTCTTGCGGCTGTTCTTCCATGAGCCAATGGCCCGCGTTTTTGAGTACGACCACCGTCACATCCGAGCCGACCAGTTTGGCTTGCCGGCCCAGAGCTTCTCCGTTGGCTTTGTCGCCGCCGATCGCGAGAATCGGCATGGAAAGTTTCGTCCGTGCGAACACTGCGAAATCTTCAGCCGCCTTTTGGAAAGAAACAAAATACGCCCAGCCCGCTTGCATACGTCCCGGACGAGCATAAGCTTTCGTATATGCCTGACGGTCCGCTTCTGGAATGGAATACGCTTTGTCCGCTGCAAAGTCGTTCCAGAAATGCTCGAAATAGATGCGTTCGCGTCCCTGCACCAGCGTCTCAGGGGTGGGTCCGTGAAATCGGAAATGCCAGATGCCGGGATTGTCGTAAATGTCTTTCCAACCGTCCACGCCGGGGAGAAACGCGTCCATCAGCACCAGCTTGTTTACCTCGGCTGGGAACTTCGCTGCGTAGGCGTAGGCCACCATGAGGCCGATGTCGTGTCCAACCACTTCCGCGTTCTGAAGGCCGAGCGAGGCCACCAGCGCGTGAATGCGCGTGGCCGCCGTGGTCATATCCAGACCATCCGCGGGGATGGATGAATCTCCAATCCCAGGCAGGTCGGGCGCGACCACGGTGAATCGTTCCGCGAGCGCGGGAATGATCGGCTTCCACATCCGGCTGGTTTCGGCATAGCCATGGATGAGGATCAGCGGTGCGCCGTCGCCGGCTATTAGGTAATGCAGCTCGACTCCGTCAAGGTTGGCTGTGTGAGAAGAGATCATTTATCCTAGACCGCCTTGAGCGGCAATCGCACTTGAAAACTGGTGCGCCCGGGGCGCGATTCAACGGAAACTTCGCCACGATGGCTGCGCATAATCCGGTAAACGGTGTCCAGACCCATGCCCGTGCCCTCGCCGACGCCCTTCGTCGTGAAGAACGGCTCAAAGAGATGAGGCCTTACCGAATCCGGAATGCCCGGTCCATTGTCGATAATCTCAACCAGAAGGAAATCGAGCTCGCGCGACGTTCGAATGATCAACTGCCCCTTGCCGCCCATGGCATCGATGGCATTGTCGATTAGATTGGTCCAGACCTGGTTCAGCTCGCTTCCGCGCGCGAACACGCGGGGAAGATCAGTGTCGAACTGGCGCTTCACTTCCACGCCGCGTTTGAGCCGGAATTTCAGCATGGTCAAGGTGCTTTCGATGCCGCGGTGAACGTCCACTTCCTGCTCGGGCGCCTGATCCATGTACGTGTATTCTTTGATGGCGCGGACCAGTTCGGAAATTCGCCCGGTGCTGGCTTCGATTTCGCGCGTCAATCTTTCGGCGCCGACGGCGGCAACCACGCGCGCGAGAACATGCGACAGCACGCCGTCCCGGTATTCGGCGCCCAGTTTCTCCAGCGCGGCACGATCCACCCCGGCTTCCACCAGGCCCGAAGCGAGCCGCGACGCGTTGGCGATGTTGCGGCGATTCATCCAGGAGGCCAGCTCTTCTTCGAGATCGCTCTGCTCGAGCGCATCGCGCTTCAATGCATCAACGGAGGACTTGGACGCCAACTGGCCCAGCAGGTTCTCCTCAAATGACGCCAGGGCCGAACGCTCCGCGCAGGAAAGCGAATCATCGTCGAGCAGCTTGTTGGTTTTGCGAAGCTCCTGCATGCACTCGCGCAGCCCCTCCGCCGCCCGCCCCGCCGCGGAAGCCGGATTGTTCAATTCGTGAGCCAATCCGGCGGAAAGTTTACCGAGCGCGCTTAACTTGTCGCGCTGCTGCTCCGCCCGGCTGTATTCGCGAATCCGATCGGCCATCACTCCGATCAAGCGTGGAAGCAGCTCCGGAATGCGTTGGAGCATTTCATCAAAATGGTCTTTGTGCAGACCGAGAAGCCGGCTGGGCGCGGTGGCGCGGGCCGTCATGGGGAAGCGCGTCATGCGCGAGAACGGCAATGTCCCGGTCACCTGGCCGCTGCGCGCCACAAAGCCAGGTGCATCCTGCCCCCCGTTTTCACGGCGTCCGCGGATTTCTCCTTCGAGCAAGACGAACAGCCTATCCGCCGGATCGCCCTCGTGCAACAGAACGTCTCCGGGCGATAAGGCGCGTTCTTCCGCGCTCGTCACAAACCATTGCAACTGGTCATCGCGGAGGTCCGCGAAGATGTCAATGGCACGCAATAAATCGGCGGCAGCCTGTTTTGGGGATGATTGCGGCGTGGTCAAGATACGTTGCTCAAGTATTGATGCACGAACTGGATGGCGACGGAGCCTTCGCCCACTCCGGAGGCGACTCGCTTCACCGAACCATATCGAACGTCGCCAACGGCGAAGACGCCCGGGACGTTGGTTTCGAGCAGGCTGGGATCGCGCTCCAGCGTCCAGCCTCTGGGCCGCTTGCCGGGCTTGAGCAGATCCGGACCCGTCAATATGAATCCTCGCTCGTCGCGCTCGATGGTGCCGTCCAACCATGCGGTGCGCGGCTCAGCGCCGATGAATACGAAGAGCGAATTCGCGGGAACGCGGCTGATGTCGCCGGTGAGATCGCAGCGGAACGATACAGCCTCCAGATGATCGTCGCCGTGCACCTCAACTACGCTGGTGCAGTATTCGACATGAATATTGGGGGCGGTTTGAATCTGCTCAATAAGGTATTGCGACATAGTGGCCCCGAGCGAATTGCCGCGCACCAACACCACCACGCGCCTGGCGTATTGCGACGCTGACATCGCGGCTTGCCCGGCGGAGTTGGCGCCTCCGATGATATAAACATCCTCGTCCTGGCAGGACGCCATCTCGGTAGACGTGCCGCCGTAATAAACGCCCGCGCCTTGTAAACGATCGATGCCCGGGATGTCGAGTTTGCGCCATTGAACGCCGGTGGCCAGCAGCATAGCGTGACAAGAGAGCTCGGTTCCATCGTTGAGGCGCACATAACGATACGGACCATCCACCCGCAGCGCCGTCGCTTCCTGAGGAGAAACGATCTCCACGCCAAAACGCCGGGCTTGCGCAACGGCGCGGCGCGCGAGATCTCCGCCCGTGAGGCCCGAAGGAAAGCCCAGATAGTTTTCAATGCGGGAGCTGAGGCCAGCTTGTCCACCCGGCGCTTCCCGTTCAATCATGATGGTTTTCAAACCCTCGGAGGCGCCATAAACGGCGGCGGCCAATCCGGCCGGTCCGCCGCCGACAATCGCGACATCGTAGAACTCCAGGCCGGCGCGTGTCCTCAGGCCCAGGCGCTGCGCCAGATCCTGCGTCCGCGGTTCCGACATGCAGTTTCCTTCCGGGAACATCACCAGCGGCAACTTCAACTCGTCCGGAGAGAAGCTCTTCAGAAGACGCTCCACCTCTTCGTCCCGGTTGGCTGCGTCCGCGTCCAGCCACTGATACGGAACCTGATTGCGCGCCAGGAAATTGCGGATTTCATAGGATTTCGACGACCAGCGCGTGCCGAGCACCCGAATGCCGTCGAAGGGCGGATGATAATTGGCGTACCAGTCATTGAGTAAGTCGTCCAGAACCGGGAAGAGCTCCTGTTCGGGCGGATCCCAGGGTTTCAGCAGGTAGTGATTGAGTTGAACGTCGTTGATGGCCTTGATGGCGGCGTCGGTGTCGGCGTACGCGGTGAGAAGCGTTCGCTTGGCGTTGGGATAAAGCTTGATGGCCTCCTCAAGCATCTCCACTCCATTCATCTCCGGCATGCGATGGTCGACCAGCAGCAGGGCTACGGCGTCGTTCCGCTGCTGGAGCCGGCGCAACAGGTCGAGCGCGGTGCGGCCGGAGTCCGCGCGCAGCACGCGATAGCGTTCGTCGTAGCGCTTCTTGAGGTCGCGTTCGATAGCGCGGAGAACTTCCGGATCGTCATCCACCGTCAAAATGACTGGCTTCTGCATGTTGGTACCTGCGACGGGAGCAATCCTGGACCCAAGCGTATTGTCACATTCTTCGGCTCGCGCGCGCTGTGTGCTCAGTATGTTGGACGCGCGAGGAGTCCAGGATTGGAAGGGCGTGACGACGGGTTGACGCGATCGGGTCAATAGGCGGACTCAATTCGGGGCCAGCGGGATATCCACCACCAGCGGAGTGCGCAGTGCTGACAGGGGGGCCGCGCCCGTTCCCAGAACCGCGCCGTTTACAGCTCCGCCCGCCACACCAGCCCTCCCCAATTGACCTATCACTTCCGATAGAGCGGCGGGCAGGATAACCAGCCGAAGCCTTTCGCCAGCGCCGCCGATTTTGATCGGCTCGTTCGGAACCTGAATCGTAAGATCGGGTGAAACGCGCATAGCAACGGCGTCGGCGGGATAGATACGTTTCAAGTTTCCGGCTGCGTCCACTCGATAGAGCGCCAGGTAGCCAGCAAGATTGGTGGTCACTTCCACGCGAATGTTGTCGCCGGCCGGGCCGCCGCGAATCAGTGAGTACCGCACCAGCGGCCCAGTGTAGAACGGTGCGTTAGCGGCAGGGCCCTCGGAGAACTGCCGCCGAACCGCATCGGGAATTGGCAGGGGGCCCGCGGCGCGAAAGCTGGCCATGGCGGGGCGAGTGGAATCGAGTTGAACTGGGGACGGGATCACTGGCTCCGATGCCGGGCGGGGGGCGATCGCGGCACGTGCCATTGGGCTGGGTGGGGCGGGCGCGATTGGGGCGGGCGCCGTCAAACTGGATGCCACTTGATCCGGAGCCTTGGCCTGGGCCGTGGGCTGAGGCTTGGGCTTCAATCGTTTCTTGACTTCGGGCGCCGCCGGTTCCAGTTTGGCTTGTAGCTCGGGCGTTGGTTTCGGCGCGATTGTGGTGGATGCTGGTCTGGGGCGGAGGCGCGATGAGCCTGGGCGCGTTATAGCGGTTCATGATCGCGATCAGGATCACAGCGGCCACGGCGGGTATCGCCACCCCGAGCAGCCAGCGGCGCGACCCGAAGCGCGGACGGCTTTTCGCTCTGTTCGGAATGTTAAGCGCTCTGCGCACCTGCTCGCGCGATATCGGATCGTCCAGCAGTTCCCGTAGCGCGTCTTCATTCTGCAGCGCGTTAAACAATTCCTGATCTTCGAGCGCCGCTTCGAACAGAATCTGGCGCTCGTTCGCGGTGAGCGCGTTGGTTGCGTAGCCTCCCAGCAGTTTGCGGATCTCGTCCTGCGTCATGGTTCTTTTTCCAGATCTCGCATGCTCTCGATCAACTGCTGGCGGCAACGAAAATCCCAAGTATAAATTGTGTTCAGGGAATTCGCTCCCAGAATGGCTTGGATCTCGGCGAAGCTCTTGCCTTCCAGCTTCAGTGCCAGCAGTTCCCGGCACCGCTCGCCCATCCCAGCGATTGCCGCCATCAACCGCTCGCGCGCTTCGTGCTGTTCCATGGCCGTGAGCGCGTCGGTGCGTCCATCCGGCATTTGAATCTCTTCGGCGGAAACCTGCGTGAACTCCCCGTGCCGGCGCGCTTTCCTGCGTTGCGCCATCATTTTGAAACGGACGATTTTGAGCGAAAGCGGGAGGAGATCTTCCAACCGGTCCAGGTCCCCGTATTTCTCATGCAGCAGGATCAGGACTTCCTGCGCCAGATCCTCGGCGGCATCCCTCTGCATTCTAGATGCCGCGAAGCCGACGATCCTTTCGCGCAGCTTCCGCAGGATCTCCTCGCGCGAGCCGGGCGCCTGGTCCAGACTCCTGGTGGACGTTGATCCCATGAATCGGATTACCGACCAAAGGATACTGCTTTGCGAGGTTCGCTGACAAGCTACGCTGCCGGATGAACCGGCATTCTATACGTAGGGAATGCCTTTTCCGGCGATGCCGATGCTGGCCCAGAGGAAAATCGAGAAACCGGCGGCCAGTTTGCTTTTGAGCGGGCTGGTGTTTCTTAAGGGATCGGTGAATTTGCGCCGGATCGTGAAATGCCAGAGGATGGCCACCACCAGGAGGATCATCTTGATGGGAAACGAAACACTCTCGTAGCATTTCTCGGTCTCGGACAAAAACATCGGAATGCCGGTGGCGATCAACACCGCAATGCTGGTCACCAGCCAGGGCTCCAGATCGCGTCCGATTTGTGCGTCCGGTTCGTAACGGACGCCTAACCCGAAAACGCGCAGATTGATGATCAGAACGGTTCCGAGCAATACGGCGAGCGCGAGAAGATGGAAACTCTCGATGACCGGAAATGCCCAGGTAGTGTTGCGCACCGCCGTACCTAGCCAGGTCCGCCCGCACCAGTCAAAAAATGGCAGGAAAGATTGGTTAAGCATAGGCCAGCGCCCGTCCCATGGCCACCACGCCGATCCAGATGGCCAGCGAGAATCCGCCCGCCAGCTTCGCTCGCCACGGTGTACCGCCTTTATCCCAAGCTTCTACATCCGGAAACACCGTGTAATGAAAAAGCAACGCATTCAATCCTGCCACGGCCAGTAGCGTGACCTTCACGCGGAAGAACGGGCTGTTGTAGCATTTCACCGCTTCCGACGCGAATAAAACGGAACCGCTCAGGATCATCACGATGAAGCCCGTCCACACCCAGGGCAAAAATTGTGCCGCCACGGTTGAAACCGGCCGGCGCCGCATAAAAAGGCCGAGCAAACGCAGATCGAGAATCGCGGCCGGCCAGATCATCACGCTCAAGGCCAGAGAATGAATGCTCTCAATCACGGGAAACTTCCATGTGGAATGGGTGATGCCGCTGGCCCACGGCAGGTTCTGCAGCCACTCACAAACGCTAAGGATGGTCACTGCGATTTTTTCTCGAAGAACTTTTCGTAATCCACGTGGTTCTCGCAAACAAATTCGTCAACTCTCTCTTCGTCGGGACGGGCGGGAAGCACGCGCGCGGGGAACACCCACGGAGTTCGAAACACGTTGGGATCATCCACGGTGACGTTGTACAACAGGCCGGCCGGCACGCGCTGGAAGCGTTCCACCACATGCAGGGAGTCGGTGTGCATGTAACCGCTCACCTCGGTTTTATCGTTGAACCCGATGGTATCCACCACCAGCGTGTCGCCATCCCAGTGGCCCACCGATTCTCCCATCCATGTTGGATCGGGGTCCGGTGAATGCGGACGGCCATCCAGCGGAATGAAGCGGAAAGTGTTGGGGTACTCAAAAAGCATTACCAGGAAATTTTGTTTCTGAACGATCTGGAAAGGATAAGGAGTCACGTACGTCTGCGGCACGCCGAGCGGGACGCAGTCCGTGCCTAAAGTGGTTCTGCCTCCCACGAAATTTCCGCTGCGGTCGACTTTGAATTTCTCGGCGCCGGGCTTCAGATCGGGCGGCTGAAGATCGCGGACGCCGGCGAAGCCATACACTCCCGTAAGATCGGGTTTGCCATCCGGCATGCGGGCTTCTTTGGGCGTGGAGGCAGGCTCGGCGGCGGCTACTACCGGAACGGTCCCAGGGATGGTCACGGTGACAGATTGAGTCACGCTCGTGTTGTTGGGTCCGCCTATAGTGAGCGTATAAGTGGTGGTGGCGGACGGATGCACCCGGCGGATACCTCTGGCAGGTACGCGGCCGAGCTCCGGCGTGATGGTCAGTCCGAGCGGGTTCTCCGTGGCCCAGGTCAGAACCGCCGATTGCCCCGGTTGGATGGAACTTGGTTTGGCGGTGAAACTGACTATGCGCGCCGGCGGAGCAAATCGCGCACGCCTTACCGGCGGTGGCGCGGGCGGAGATGTCGGGACTTGGGCTGGCAAGATGGGCGCCAACAGCATCGATAATGCCAACGCCCGCACCAAAAGACACGTCACCCTGGTCATTGTTGCTTTCAGTACCTCCACCGCTCGAGCAACTATGACTTGATCGTCCGGCCGTCGGCGAGTTTCATTAAGGAGCTCAGCATGGCCGGATCGCCGCTCTTGGCCGCTCCACCGGTGCAACTGATCACATCGCCAGGCTTGACGGTATCGTGCGCCCAACCATACGATTTCAGGTGGTTCAGGCTCATCATCTCGATCTGCCATTCCACCTTTTTGCCCTTCTCATCGGTGACCAAAAGATAGATATATGCATGCGGATTGGTCCACTCGAATCGTTCCACCGTTCCCGTTACCGTGACGGGGTTCGCCATGTTGTACATGGCCGTGGAATGGTGCGCAAAGGAGGGCACTGGGGCCAGCATCACACCGAGCGCGATCATCACCGCCGTTAAACGCAAATTCATTTTGCTTGAAACCTCCACCTATTTCTTCTCGAAATATTTAGTGTAATCCGTATTGTGCTCGCAGACGAATTCGTCTACTTTCGTCAGGTCGGTCCGCAGGGCGAAGTTTCGCTTCACTGTCCAGGGCTTCGCGAAAACGTTCGGGTCGTCCAGCGTGGCCTCGTACTCCAGCGTGTTGTAACTGGCGCGACGGAAACGCTCGACAATATGCAGGGCATCGGTATGCCGGTATCCATTGATCTCGGTTTTGTCGTTAAACCCGACACTGTCCACCACCAGCGTGTCGCCGTCCCAATGCCCGATCGAGTCGCCCATCCAAGTGGGATCCGGATCGGTTGGATGCGCACCGCCATCGGTGGGGATGATCCGAAACGTGCCCGGATATCCGTAGAGTATCGCCAGGTGGTGCGCGCTCTCCACCAGCTCGAATTGATAGGGCACGCTGAAGGCTTGCGGGCCGGCCAGCGGCATGCAATCGGCATATTGCCCGGAGTCGTCCGCACCGCGGACCACTTTATATTTCTCCGCTCCTGGCTTGAGCACCGGACCGTCGGGAGCCTCGCCCGGATTTCCACCACGCGCTGCACCAGGCGCGCCCCGGCGGCCTCCGCCAAAACTGAAATCATACACTCCAGAAAGATCGGGCTTGCCATCCGCCGTGCGCGGTGCTTCTTTGGGGGTGCTCTCCGTCGCGGCCGTACTCTCGGCGGCTGGAGCGGTGCCGGCCACGTTTACGGTAACGGTGCGAGTGAGCACTTCATTATTTGGCCCATGCACGGTTAGTGTGTAAATAGTTGTGACCTTGGGCGAGAACTGTTGGACTCCTCGCGCGGTTACGCGTCCGGCGTCGGGCTCTAGCGTGACGCCGGTCGGATTCTCCGTTGCCCAAGTCAAGGTTACGGACTGGCCGGGTTTGATGGAATCCGGTTCAGCTTTGAAGTCCATGATACGCGCCGGAAGCAGGCGTGCGCGCTGGTAGGGATTCCCGGCTCCCGCGGAAACGACGCCCTGTTGCGGCGGCTCCGATGGCGTCTGGCCCCAAGCCACCGCGCCCAGCACCGCGGCCAATACCGCAGTCTCAAACTTTATTCTGAATGCCATTTCTCTCGTGCACCCCATTAGAAACTATATTTCAACGCGAACTGCATAATCCGGGGGTCGTTGATGGAAGAGCTCAAAGCGCCCAGGCCGGCCGCCGTGGCCGGAACAATCTGTCCGAAATTCGCGGCGGTCAAGCTGGTGACCGGATTGTACGGGTTCGTCCAATTGGGCAGGTTGAACGCCTCCCCGCGGACTTCCAGACTCTGATGCTCGCGAATGGGGAACACGCGCGACAGAGCCATATTCAGTATGAACGCTCCCGGGCCTCGCAGCGCGCCAGCTCCCATGTTCCCGTAGGTTCCCAGTGCCGGCTCGGCAAAGGCCTTGGGATTCAGCCATCCGTTCGGGCCTTTATTTGGCAGATAGGGATTCGCCAGGATTTGGTTGGGGCGCTGGATGGTTCCATTTCCGTTTAGCGCTTGATCCAGGACGTCGCTCACATTGATGGGCGGCCCGGTTTGGATCACCGCGGAAACGGACATTCTCCAATCTCCCGCTACAAGCTTCAGGAAATGGTTCGAATACTCCGGCGATGCCACCACCAGGGTCTGGTTGAACACTTGACGCCGGTCCGCGCCGGCGCACGGTCCGCGATCCGCCGCGCGGTTGTTGTAGCGTGTCTCCGAGTACAGCGATAAGCCGACAGCCGGAGTGTAGTCGTCGGAGATGCAATGGGACCAGGTATAGTTCGTGCTCGAAGTGAAGTTGTGTCCGAAACGATGCAGCGCCGTGAGGATCAGGCCGTTATAGTTTCCAGTTCCGCCGGTATCCAGGACCTCGGTTTCACCGTAGTAAGGTCCCCACTGCGGATTTACGAAATTCAACCGGCGGCGTTGGGCCGTGGTGGCCGTGCTATCGCACTGCGCCTGGGTGTAAGACTTTCCGTTGATGGTGCATGGCCCGATGCCCAGGAATTGGGACTGGTTGACCGGATTGTTCAGCCACAGGTGGCGCGTGGAATTCCCCGAGTAAGTGGCCGAGATGCAGCCAGTTACTCCCCAGTTGCCGCTGGATGCTGAGATCGTATTGTTCGATGTAAGTGGGCTGAATCACGAGCGGATAGCCGTAAGTCAATTGCGCATTTCCTTGCGAGAATACGTGACTGCTCGCCGGACCCAGCGGGTAGGGATTTCCGCCCGGGAAATTAATCCATGGGTTACTGAAAGACCCTGGATTAGTCACGGTAAGGTTCGATCCCCACGGCGGTGAGAAGCCAAACTGATCGAATGCGAAGCTGGGAAGATCGTAGAAGATACCATAGCCGGCGCGAATGGTCATTTTGCCATTCCCTTTCGGGTCCCAAACGATGCCCACTCGCGGATCGAAAAATTCGCCAGCTTATTGGAACTGTACTGATATTTGGGAAGGCCCGGATCGCCGCCGAAAACCATTCCCGCCGGCGCATTGGGAAGCACGGTGCTCACCACGCCATTCACAAAGTTCGCCGGTGAGAATGTCAGGGTTTGGTTGTAGGGGTTGGTATGGGCGAAGAACGGATCCCAGCGCACGCCGGCGCTGACCGTCAAGCGGCGGCTCAGCTTCCAGGAGTCCTGGACGTACATTCCGAAGACATTCTGGTGCTGATCGCCATAATCCGGCGCGGCCTGGGCAAAGCTGCTGGGCATCCCGAGCAGCAGGTCGGCGTTCTGAAGGCCGCTGAATTGCCCGTTGAACGTGAAGCCTCCATTCGAACTGAGATAGTTGATCGACGTGGCTTTCAGGTTGATAAACAGAAACCCGAAAGCAATCTGGTGCGCTCCCACGGTCCACGACAAATCATCGGACGCTTGCCAGGTGAGATAGGGCTGGAAGGACGGTGTGGTGCTGACGCCGAAGCCGCCTGTAGTGGTGATCCCACCGATGTATTTTCCAAATTGCGCCGCTGGGTAACTGATAGACGCCGGTGATTCCGAGATCAGGATAACCGATGATACGAATTGTAGACGGTAGTATTGGAACTCCGATTGGCTACAATCCGGAAGCTGTTGACCATGTTGGGCGTGATCACGTAGGTGTCGCCGATGGTCGCGTTGAAGACACTGTCGGAAGCGCCGCCGATAGCCTCCACCAGAAGACCGCCGTTGGGGTCTGCCCGCCGGGGTCTCGTAGTTGGTCACGTAGTAGCGGCCGAAAATAGTGTTCTTCGTGCTCATCTGGTAATCGATTCTTACGATCCCCTGATTCTCGGTGAAGCTGGCGGGCGTCGCATAAGTGATTTTGCCGCACGGATCCGATGTGGTGGGAAGATATTTCTCGAGATTCAGCGCGATCGGGCTGAAAGCCGACGGGCTGATGGTGTTGTTGACGAAACCAAGCGACGCCGGGAGCGTCAGCGGAGTAGGGCGGCACTGCGTGGAAGCTACGGTCTGGAAATTGCCCTGAAGCATCGCCGGAGTGGGAACGTACGCCACCGTCCCGGTTGGGCTGGATTTCACGATGCTGTCCTGGTAGCCCACAAAGAAGAACAGCTTGTTCTTGAGAATGGGGCCGCCGACGGTACCGCCGAATTGATTCCTCTTCAAGCTGTCGCGGACGGGCTGAAAACGATTGCGCGCGTTGAATAGATAGTTCCGCACGAATTCGAAGGCGTCGCCATGGAACTCGTTGCTTCCGGATTTGGTGACGACGTTCACCGCGCCCGCCGAATGGTAGCCGTACTGGGCAGGAAGGGCACTGGTCTCCACCTTGAACTCCTGCATGGCGTCCGGGAAAGGCAGAGGCAGATTCTGGTTGCTGAGCGGATCGTTGTGCGTCCCTCCGTCCAGAAAATACCCGACCGTGCCCACGCCGCCGCCTCCAATGGAGACGGCCGTCGAGGACGGATAGGACGCGCGGCCGGCTAGTGTGCTGCGTTGGCGCCCCCGGTCAGCAGGATCAAGTCCGTCACCTGGCGCCCGTTCAGCGGAAGATCCACCACGCGCTGCTGGT
>CAVXGM010000043.1:0-24624 GCA_963761265.1 Bryobacterales bacterium | reverse complement strand
CCAGATTATTGCTGCGAGCTACGACGTGATGTTGAGCGAAACCCAGTTGCTCTGATGGGGTGAGCCGTACGCGACCACCCACACCTTACCTCGATAGGTACCGCTGCTCAGAAACGTATCGGCGGTGCCATTGCTGTAGGTGCCACTGTTATCGGCCGTGGCGTATCGAGTGTCCAGCAGGTGGAAGTTGGCGTCGAACAACTCGAAGCGTACGGTACTGCCGGGTGTGAAGCCGCTGGCCCAGAGGTCAACGGATGCGGATTCGGCGTAGGCCTGGTCGATATGAGGGGCAGGAAGTAGACGTAGACCCTGGTAGAGCTTTGCGTCCAGTAGCTGCACAGATTCCGGATGCCGAAGCGGATGCACTGGTACCTGGATGCGCGTACGACAACGGGACCGACGTAGCTGGTATCGATCTGCGTCCACGGCAGCTGTCCGTTCGAGTAGGTGCCTACGTACTTCGTGGCCAGGACGTGGGAAGCCTTGTCGAGGAGCTGGACGCGCTCGACGCTGTTCGGTGCGAAATTGAAGCCCCAGACGCGAGCGCTGCCACCGAGTCTGAGCGCGTTGATTTGGGCCGGTGACGCGGCATGGGCGGAGTAGCCCGGAGTGACCTGCAAGGGTGAGAGCGCTGGCGGCCAGGATGATGCCCAGGAATGCCCCTTTGGTAATGCTGAAGAATCAATTCATTGGTGTCTTCCTTTCAGTGATATTTGAGTTGCTATGGCGAAATACCGTGTTCATGTGATCTGATCCTTTCTGCGTTTCTGTAGTGGCTGTGTTGAGTAGTGTCGTCGGTGGTCTTGACCACCAATCGCGGTCCTGTTAACGTCGTCGTTGTTTCTCTGGGCTCCTCCCTGTGTGGATGTTGTAGGTGTGCGTCGTCGAGCACATCAACAGCTATCTGCGAAAACAGGCAATCTGACCACGAGAAACCCACGCGATCCACCGGCAAAACCACCGGTAAAATCATCGCCGGAAGGTCACGCAATCCATTCCGGCGGTAATGCTTACCAGGCAGCCGTCGCGAACCGCGGGGCTCTCCGCCGGGCCGATGTCCGGAACGGCTTTCGTCTGCCTCGGCCGTGAGTCGTGTAGTCTTGGCAATGGCGGAAATTCAAGGAGATCAATCGTGACCGCACCCGAAGGCAACTCCGACTACTGCGACCTCATGGAGACGATCCACGACCTGACCAGACGGCTCGAGATCCAGGAAACGCTGGTCCGGGAGCAGGGAGAGGAGCTGAAGCGCCTCCAGTCTGGGGGAGCTGCTTCCCGTTCAGTGGTCGGAGGAAACGCAGAGCCGGCCACACCGGCTCAGCCGGAAAGGACTCTTGACGGTTGCCGCCACGGGTGTGGTGGCGGCCGCGGTGTCGGGCTTCGACCCATCTCTGAGTGGCGGCACTGCTCAGGCCTCGGATAACGATGCGGTCAGAGCGGGCGACGAAACCAAGGCCGAGCATGGCACCGTGATTACCTACAACGGTTCTCCGGGCCTACGGGTGGCGTCCTCATCGGCAATGACTCGACGTACGGCGCCGGTCCGTACAACTATCCCGCGGCCGTCGCCGGACTGGCCGGCGGAGGCAGCTCCCGCCGGCGTGGGGAGTCCCCAATCTGGCATCTACGGCTTTACTGACAACGGAGCCGGCAATGGCGTGGTTGGTTTCTAACAGCAACAAGGCAGATGGGTTGGGCTTGGGCCGGACTTGGTCTTGCGTTCCGCGAGTTCTCATACGGCGTGCAGGGGGTAAACACGCGTGGAGACGGTGTATATGGAGTCTCCCATATCCTGTTCGGGTCCGGTGTCCATGGGATGAACGACGACCAGGGTGGGGCTGGCGTCCTGGGCGAGGCCCACGCGCAAGGAGGCACGGGAGGGTGGTTCATTGGGGCTGAGTATGGCGCTCACGGCACCGGCGTGCGCGATACCGGCGTCTTTGCGGATGGTGGCTCCATTGGACTGCTGGCCGGCGGCAACACGGGCGTGTCTGCAACCGGCAATTCAAAAGGTATCTACGGAGCAACGCAGAGTGCCGCCTCCGGAGCGTTTGCCATCCATGGAGAGGTAGCGAACGCCCAGGCAGCGCCCGGGTCAGCTGCTGTTCGCGGCGAGCACGACGGTGTCACGGCTGGCGGTGCAGGCGTGTGGGGATCTCATGCGGGCTCAGGCTTGGGCGGATTCTTTGCACGCAGCGCTGGCTCAACGGGCAACGGGCGCACTCGGTCAGGCCATGTCCCCTTCCGGCACCGGGCATGCTCTGCAGGGACAGGCCTTTGGACTGGGTGCGGGAATCCGGGCTGACAGCGCGAATGGCCGGGGGGCGATCCTGTCCGGCCACGCAGCACAGCTTCAGTTGATTCCCTCCAACAGCCCCACCCATCCATCCACCGGAAACGCCGGCGACCTATTCCTCGACGAGTCCCGACGCCTCTGGCTGTGCACCGGCCGCACGCTGGAAACGCCTTGCGTGACCGGCCGAAGTCGACGCGCCGGCTCCCAAGTCAATGACCTTGCCTTAAGGGGGCGAGTTGCTCTCGGGATGTCGGTCATTCGGGCCGGGGTTCTCTCTGAATGCCCTCAACCCCCAAGATTGCCAACATCAAGTGTAGGAATCCCACAATTCGTCCCCGTTGTAGGAGAGACTGGGTAACCGACCACTCCTGGGCTACCATTCGGCCATACCGGACTTTCACTGGAGCCGCAATGCTGAAGCAAACTGCGTGCGCGCCAGGAACTGCAGTTCTTCGGCCGTTCTGCACAAGGCGGCGTCTCTGGCTGGCCATCGCCTGGTGGGGCGTGCTCCTACTGCGCGGAATCCTGCCTGCCGTCTTCGCCATTGCGGTCCGGTGTACTGGTGGGCGCGGTCGAGACGAGCCGGCCGCTCTGGTGGCCCGCTCACCGTCGTGGCCGCCGTCTTCGTGGCGCTGCAGATTCTGACGCCCATTCACACGGCAATCGGCGCCAACCTCGGAGACCGGGACCGCCGCATGGCTCTATGACCGCCTCACGCTGGCCTGCGTGCGATTGCCTGGGATGGGGTCACCTTGAAAATCCCCGACCTGGCCGCGGACCTCAGCATGGCACGAGACTTTGACCTGGGAATCACCGCCCCGCCACTTGCCACGAGCATGGATTTCATCGCCTCCGGGACTCGTTCAGCTTCTCGGAGGCCTCGCTCTCGCCTTTGTTTTGGCGGCCTATGCCTGGTGGGCGGCCCTGCTCCTCACCGCGGCCTGGCTGTCTACCCACTGGCTATTGAGGGAGAGCGGGGTCTGGAGGGACCGGACACCGACGAGGTTCGGTCGGCCCAGCGTGAGTCGGAGTACATTTACCGACTGGCGGTCGATCCTCCGGCCGCCAAGGAGATGCGTCTATTCGGCCTGGCCGACTGGCACCCTCGATCGTTTCCTCCTGCGCCGAACCCGCCCCTCTTCCAGCTTCAGTACCAGGCCACGAGGCTGCGTGAGCGGTCCATCATCTGGTGCATGCTGATCGTGATCGGCCGCGAACCTCGTGGTCCTCTGGTCACTCGGAAACGCCGCTCTTTCGGGAAGCATCGGGGTGGGCCAGGTGACGGTATACGCGCAGGCCGTGATTGATCCAGCAACTCCTCCGCCGTCATCAGATAATGGAAGCGCAATTTGCAATTTTCCAGCACCTGCTTCACTTCTTCGGCGGAGTAGCTCGGGCCGAGGCACAGATCGTTCAGCGGGGCGCGCTTCTTCTGCCCGAATACGTTGTTCCAGGCGTAAAATACGGCGCCAAGCGCGGTTCCGGCATTGCCGGCGGCGGGTTGCACGAACACCTGCTTCGATTTTTCGAGCGCGCTGATCAACAGCGCGTTCATCCCCAGGCCGCCGGCCATGCACAGCTTTTCGGCCGGGCCGGCCATGCGCAACACGCACGCTTTCGATGGCGTGTTGCAATCCCGCGGCTAGACGGCGCGCGCAGCTCTTCGGGAATCTCAGCGCCATCTTCCAGGCCGAGCGCGAATAGAATTTTTCGCTGAAGCCGCCCTGGCTCAAACGATCCGAATCGAAGAAGCTGCGATTGATGCAGGGCCACTCGTTCGAGCCCAGCAATCTCCTCGAACAGCGGCAAAAACTGCTCGCCCGAATCGGCGGTGGACAGCCACTGGACTTTGTGCTCGTCCGAGCCGGCGTTGAAGCCCAGCAATTCGGTCACGCGGCTGTACAAATCGCCCAGCGAATCCGGATAATACAGATCCTTCTCCAGGTGGAGCTGGTTGCCGGAAGCACGCCAGCGCGCGGCCGAACGAAAATCGCCATCGCGATCGAGCGTCAGCACCGTCGCTTCGTCGAAGGGCGACGGATAATAGGCCGAAGCCGCGTGCGCCGCGTGATGCTCCACCATGAGCACCTGCGCATTGGGAAACTGCGTGCGCAATGTGAGATGAATCTGCTGCGCGAAAGGCCGCACCAGGGCTACGCAGTTTACATCGGCGTGGCCTGATGCCGGCCACTTCGCAGCGCGCTGGCGATGGCGGCTTCGGGCAAGCCGCCCGACGTCGGCATTGCCGCGCCACCTTCCGCTCTTCGACCGCCGCAACCAGCTCGCCATCCTTCAACACCGCGCACGCGGCATCTTTGTTGATGCCGCCCAGTCCGAGGATGATCATTTGGATTTCTCTTCGGTCTTCTTTTCAGATTCTTGGCCCAGGTGTCGCGCAGCGCCACCGTGCGATTGAACACCAGCTTTTCTGGAGTTGTGTCGGGATCGACGGAGAAATAGCCGAGGCGCTCGAATTGATAGCCGGCTCCCGGCTTGGCACTCGCGCAAACTTGGCTCGAGCTTCGCGCCGCTCACAACTTCGAGCGAGTGCGGATTCAGATTCGCGGTGAAGTCCTGGCCTTCTTCCACCTGGTTGGGATCTTCGCGCGTGAACAGCGTGTCGTACAAGCGAACCTCGGCGTCAATGGCGTGTTCGGCCGAAACCCAGTGAATGGTCGATTTCACCTTGCGGCCATCGGGCGCGTTGCCGCCGCGCGTCGCCGGATCGTAGGTGCAGTGGATCTCGGTTACCTGCGCCGGCTGCATCCTTCACCACGCTGGTACACGTGACGAAGTAGCCATACCGCAGCCGCACTTCGCGGCCGGGCGCAAGGCGGAAATACTGCTTCGGCGGATCCTCGCGAAAATCGTCCTGCTCGATGTAAAGCACGCGCGAAAACGGCACGGTGCGGCTGCCCATGCTCTCGTCTTCGGGATTATTCACCGCCTCCATCTGTTCCACTTGCCCTTCCGGATAGTTGTCGATCACCACGCGCAGCGGGCGCAGCACCGCCATCACGCGCGGCGGCGCGCTTGTTCAAATCTTCACGCAGGAAATACTCCAGCAGCCCCAGTTCGGTTGTGCCGTTGGTTTTCGACACGCCGACGCGCCTGCAGAAATTCCGGATCGCCTCCGGCGTGTAGCCGCGGCGCCGCAGCCCGGAGATGGTGGGCATGCGCGGATCGTCCCAGCCGCGCACCAGCTTGTTCTGCACCAGCGCCAGCAGCTTGCGCTTGCTCAGCAGCGTGTAAGTGATATTCAGCCGGTCGAACTCGATCTGCTGCGGATGATAGATGCCGAGCTGCTCGACATACCAATCGTAAAGCGGCCGGTGATCTTCAAACTCCAGCGTGCAGATGGAATGCGTGATCCGTTCGATGGAATCCGACTCGCCATGCGCGAAATCGTACATCGGATAGATGCACCATGCATTGCCGGTGCGATGATGCTCGGCGTGCAAGATGCGGTACATGATGGGATCGCGCAGGTTCAGATTGGGCGACGCCATGTCGATCTTTGCGCGCAGCGTGCGCGCGCCATCGGGAAATTCGCCCGCCTTCATGCGCGCGAACAGATCCAGGTTCTCTTCCACCGGTCCGGCTGCGATAGGGGCTCTCCTGGCCCGGCTCGGTTAGCGTGCCGCGCTGCTTGCGAACCTCCTCCGGCGACAAATCGCACACGTACGCTTTGCCGGCCTTGATCAATTGCACGGCCCACTCGTAGAGCTGGCCGAAATAATCCGACGCGTAGAACAGCCGGTCTTCCCAATCGCCGCCCAGCCACCGCACGTCTTCGATGATCGATTCGACGTACTCGGTCTCTTCTTTCGAAGGATTGGTGTCGTCGAATCGCAAATTGCACTTGCCGCCGAATTCCTTGGCCAGCCCGAAATTGATGGTGATCGATTTCGCGTGGCCGATATGCAGATAGCCGTTCGGCTCCGGCGGAAACCGCGTATGCACGCGTCCCCCGTATTTATTGGTCTTCAAATCATCCAGGATGATTTCCCGGATGAAATTCGAAGGGGCCGTCTCGGCCGGGGTTTCCGCGCCGGTGTAGGCCTCATTCGTTTGTGGATTCATGGTCTCTTTCATTGTCGGGATAATTCGCGCCTACTGCAGCATCGCGATGGCCCGATCGATTCGCTTCAGACAGGTCTCGCGCCCCAGCACTTCCAGCGTCTCAAACAAGGGCGGCGCATTCTTGCGCCCGCACACGGCGACGCGAATGGGCTGGAACATCTGCCCTGCTTTAATTTTGAGCCGCTCGGCTCCGCCGCGCAAGGCCGTTTCCAGGCCGCCATGGTCGAAGGTTGCTTCCGCCAAAAGTCTCGCGCGCTTGATTGCAATACCGTGAGCGCCAACGTCTGGTCGCCTTTTTGCGGGATCAGCTCGGCCGGATCGTAGGGCGGCAGTTCGTCGACGAAGAAAAAATCCGCCATCGTTACCACGTCGCGCAAGGTTTTGATCCGCTCCTGGAGCAGCGGTGCGATGCGCAGCATCTTCGCCGGATCGGCCCGCAATCCGGCCGCGCAGGCAAAAGGCAGCATCTTGGCCGCCAATTCCTCCACCGGCAGCGTGCGGATCAGCTCGGCGTTCAGCCACATCGCCTTCGGGATCGATAGGATCTTCATCGGTGAAATTCACCACCGCGTTGTGGCGATGAATGCCCTCGAACGAAAACGCGTCGATCAGTTCCTGGCGCGTCATCTGCTCGCGATTGTCTTTGGGCGACCATCCGAGCAGGCACAGAAAATTGATATACGCGTGCGGCAGAAAACCCGCGTCGCGATAGGTCAGCACGCTCACCACCGGCCCGTGCTTGCGCTTGGACAGTTTCGATCCGTCCGGCGCGATCAGCAGCGGCAGATGCGCGAACTTCGGCGGCTCGTGCGCCCAGCGCGTCGAAAATCAGCACATGCTTGAAGGTGTTGGTCAGATGATCCTGGCCGCGAATAATATGGCTGATTCGCAAGTCCACGTCGTCGGCGCAGGACGCCAGGTGATACGTCGGAACGCCGTTGCTGCGCAGCAGCGCGAAATCTTCGATGTCAGCGGCAAGCTTGGATTGCTCGCCATAAACGGCGTCCTGAAACTCGACCGTCGTGCGAACCATCGCGAGGAACGCGAAATCGCAGAACGAACGGCTCGCCCGCATCGGCGCGCCGCTGGCTGTCCTCAGGCGATAGTTCCCGCATACCCGGATTGAAAAGCCACGCGACATTACCGTGCTCTTTTTCCTCCGTGGCCGCGGGGACAAAGTCGCGATAAGCCAGGCCCTTATCAAAAATCGCCCAGGCCGCCTGGCGATGCAGATCGCCGCGCTCGGACTGGGCGTATTGCTCGTCCCAATCCAGCTCCAGCCACTTCAGGCCATCAAAAATGGAATCCAGCGACGCCTGTGTGTTGCGATCGACATCGGTGTCGTCGATGCGCAGGATCATCGTGCCGTGGTTACGGCGCGCGTAGAGCCAGTTGAAAATGAACGTCCTGGCGCTTCCAATGTGAAGGTAACCCGTCGGCGACGGGGCGAAACGGACACGCAGCATTAAATTTCAGGATACAGGAGCGGCGCCGCTAACCACCACTCGCTCGATACAAGCTCGCGAACTGCGGGATCGAAAGCTGCTCGGCGCGTTTGGCCGTTTCCGGAATGGTGGCCAGCAGCGCGGCGCCGTAACTCCCCAACAAATTGTTGCGAATTGTTTTGCGCTTGTGGCGAAAACACAGGCCCACAAAGTCGAGAAAGGCCTTTGAGTCCAGGGCAGGGAACTCTGGCTCGTGTTTCGGAGTCAATCGCACCACGGCCGAATCTACTTTGGGTGGTGGACGAAATGCTCCGGCGGGTACCGTGAAAAGCAGTTCGGGCTCGCTCAGAAGCTGCGTCTGGACGCTCAGGTAGCCGTAATCGCGCGATCCCGGGCGGGCCGTCAAACGTTCGGCCACTTCCTTCTGCAGCAGGAACACGGCGCGATTCAGTTGCTCTCCCAGCGCCAGAGTCTTGTGCAAAATAGGTGAAGTGATGTAGTACGGCAGATTCCCCGCGACGGTTACCGTTCCCCACTGCGCAAGGTCCTCTTTTAGAACGTCCGTCTCCACCAGCGTAAGCCGGGATTCATCGCGAAACTCGGCGCGCAGGTACTGCACCAGCACCGGATCGATTTCAATGGCGATGACACGCTCCGCCCTCGCCAGCAGATGCGAAGTCAGCGCTCCGCGCCCTGGCCCGATCTCGACTACAGTGCCGCCACGTTCCGGACATGCCGCCTCAGCGATTCGTTCCAGAATCGATTGCCGTACCAGAAAATGCTGCCCGAGGCGCCGTCCCAACCGACTATCTTGCCACGGATGTTGTAACGGTTACTCGGCGCGTACGTCATAATAGCCGCTGGAGGTGGAATGAAAACAATCATTGGATTCGTTTCTGTAGCGCTCGTGTTATCGCTGCCCGCATTAGCGCAGGAAAAGGGCGGCGAACGCGGAGGAAGCAGCCGCGGAGGAAGTGTAAAGGGAGTTGGCGGTGGACACATTCCATCGCACGGTCCCGCTCCCACCCGCGCTCCCAAAGCCAACGCGCCGCAACGCAGTGCGCCGGCCCCGGCTGAACATCAAACATTTGCCGACCAAGCAGGCCATCCCGAGGCTCCGCACGTCCACGCGAAAGGCGACAAATGGGTCGGTCATGATAGCGGCCCGAACGATGCGCGTTACCACATGGATCATCCTTTTGAACATGGGCGGTTCACTGGCGGCTTTGGCAAAGGCCACGTGTGGCGGCTCGCCGGCGGCGGTCCCAGCCGCTTCTGGTTTGGTGGTTTCTACTTCAGCGTCGCACCCGACGACATCGGCTATTGCAATGACTGGCTGTGGGACACCGATCAGGTTGTGATTTATGAAGATCCCGATCACGTGGGCTGGTACCTTGCTTACAACGCGCGCCTCGGAACTTACGTTCATGTGGAGTTTCTTGGAAACAGCTAGCACCGATCGCTAATCCGCTGCGCGCCGCACGATCGTGCTCAGTTGCAGCTGCGCGCGACCAGCCGAATGCCGTTTGATAAACTTTCGGGGAGGCGACATGAACATTTCACGACTTTTCGGATGCGGACTACTGGCGGGAATGATGCTGACACCACTAATAACGCAGGCGGCGGAGCATTCTGGCGACAAGTCGCTAGCGGCGCGCGTGCAACGTCTCGAGGATGAGGAAGAGATTCGGACGCTGCTGGTGGATTACGGGCGGTCGCTCGATGCCCGTGATTTCGCGAAGTATGCCAGTCTGTTCGCCAAGGATGGCGAATGGTCGGGTGGTTTCGGCACGGCCAAAGGTCCAGCGGCGATCAAAGCGATGATGGATAAGGAAATTGGAGCGACGCCCGCGCCTCGGCCGAACTCGACCTATCATCTGCTGACCAATTTCGCAATTGACGTACACGGAGACACCGGAACGGTGTGGTCGAGATGGGCGTTTGTCGTGACCACCAAGCAGAACACGCCGTCGATTATGTACGGCGGCCACTACGACGATATCGTGGTGCGCGAAGACGGCCGCTGGAAGTTTAAGAAGCGCGTGGCATCGAACGATATTCCACATTTGGAGAATCCAGCGCCGGCGAAATGACCGCCGTTCATTTCCGGATATCTGCATCCAAGTGCTGCGAGCGTTACGATAATGGACAGGCACATGGGCAGCGAGCAGAATGCAAGCGGCTATCAAAGACCTGCAAGACACCGTGGTGGTGATGGCCCACATTTAGAAGACGCAGAGCGAGCATCTGGGCGAACTGGTGCAATTTCGCATCGATTCGGAAAAGTTTCGGGCGAGGACCGAGCAGAATTTGTCGGAGATCACCGATAAGCTCAACGGGCTGATTGGCTATGTGGCGGGCCAACGGCCCAAAGATCCCCAGAGGTAATCGACGCCCACAGCCTCCTTTTGTAGTGTAGGCTGGCTGCATGGCCGCTGTTTCCGATTCCCCGCTGACACGCGTGGTGGAACTGCGCCAATTGCGGGGGGGCGATCTGGATCTGCTGCTCGAAGAAGAAACGCAGGCCTGGCGAGAGACCCTGGATTGGGATTTTCGCGGATCGGCCGGGCTGGTGCGCCGGTTCCTTGAAATCCAGGCGCTCAATGGCTATGCGCTGCTCATCAATGGCTATCCGGTGGGATATTGCTACTACGTGGCCGAGGAGCGCAAGGGGCTGATCGGCGATCTGTACGTGATGAAGGACTACCTCACCGTGGAGAACGAAGAACGATTGCTCACCGCGGTGGTGGACGGGCTGATGAAGACGCCGCTGATCCGGCGGATTGAATCGCAGTTGATGATGCTGCGGACGGGCCCCAAGATCGCGCTGCCGCAACCCAGATTCGTTCGCACGTTCGTGCGGAATTTCATGGAGATTGAGGGCGAGACGGCGCGGCGTTTGCCGCAAAGGCATCCGTCGCAGGCCGTGTTGTTCGATAGCTGGTCCGAGCGCAAGCAGGATGAAGCGGCGGCGTTGATTGCAAGCGCCTACCAGGGGCACATCGACAGCGAGATCAACGATCAATACCGGTCGCCCGCGGGCGCGCGCCGGTTTCTGATGAATATCGTGCAATATCCGGGATGCGGGAGCTTCTTTCAGCCGGCTTCGTTTGTGGCGATGGATCCGGGGTCGGGGCGGCTGGCCGGGATCTGCCTGGCGAGCCTAGTGCAGGCGGACGTGGGACACGTGACACAGGTGTGCGTATCGAAGGCGGCGCGCGGGTCGGGCACGGGGTACGAACTGATCCGGAAGTCGCTCGATGCGCTTACGAGGCATGGATGCCGCAAGGTTACGCTCACGGTGACCGGATCCAATGCCGAGGCGATTGGGCTATACGAGCGGATGGGCTTCCGCAAAACTCGCAACTTCGCGGCGTACGTCTGGGATACCGGCTTCTGACTTACGGCTTAGGCCGACGAGAAAGAGCAGCAGTGCGATGGGCGTGGCGGCTGCCCAGGGCGTTCCGGCCAGGTTCATCAGAAATGGAATGGGTGTGCAGATGAGCGTGGCTGCGATGCGGGTCCACTTATCGGTGCTCATAAAGATGGCGAGCCAGATGGAAACCAGCAGCAGCCCTGCGTCGTAGCCGTAAACATGCGGGGCCACCAGCAGCGATCCGGTGGACGCGGCGGCTATCCACTTCCAGAGCGGAGCTTTCCAGCAGGCGGCGGCCACCAGCAGGATCACGACGCCGACCAGCAAGCCGCGAACCACCAGGTTGCTCATGCCGAAATTCAGCGCCATGCCATGGACATCGATCATCAACTCCGGGGATGGGCTGAGCCGCTCGATGTTCTTGTTGCGGAGAAGGCGAAAGTATTCGGCGATTCCGCTGGGTCCGGATAGCCAAAGGGAAGCTAACGATTCGGCGGCCACCGCGGAGCAGGCGCCTAGCGTCATTCGCCAACGTTTTTGGATCAGAAGCGCGAGCGGCCAGAGAAGGAAGAGGTGAAACTTGATCAGCCCCAGGCCGAGCGCGGCGCCGCTTGTAAAGGGGCGGCCTTTCTCTGACAGAGCGTAGGTGGCGATCAGGATGGCCAACATTACAACGCAATCTTGTCCGGAGGCGATGCCCAGCGCCGTAGGAAGATAGAGGGCGCCGAAGATGAGCGCGTCCGGGCCCCAGCGGGCCAGCGCCCAAGCCCAGCATCCGAACAAAAGCGCCGATTGCAAGGTGAGCCAGATCCAGAACGCAAGGCCGAACGGAAGAAGCGCCAGCGGCGCCAGGATCAGCGCGTAAAACGGAGGTCGCACGAACGGAACCAGCGTAGGAAGCGCGGGGACGAATTGACGTTCGCGGCTGAGCTGGACTTGGGGCGAATGCAGGTGCGCGAAGTTGCCTTCGAGCGCGAGCGATGCGCCGGTGTAGATGTTCAGGAAGTCATGCTTGCGCGCGCCGGGGACGATGACGGAGCCCAACCCCGCCCAGATGAGGCAGAATGCCAGGACCGCGATCCAGGTCTGGAGCGGAATTCGGGGCAGCCCCGCCCGAGAATCGAGCGGTGGGAGCGAGGTTGTGGCCATCCAATGAGAAATCGGACGCCCAGGGCGCTCACTTTAGCTTCGGCTTGGCAGGCGACCCGGAGGCCGGCTTGCTGGCTGGCACGGCCGCGGTTTGGATTGTGGTGGGCTGATTCGCCACCTCCTCTTTAGCGGCCTTAAAATCACTGACCAGGCGTTTGGCGATTTTGTCGGCAACGTCGGCGCTGGCGCCCATGAACTTGGCGCCCATGCTTTCGGCGGTGGCGGACCAGATCACGTCGCCATCCTTGCTCACCAGGCGGACGGTGGCGATGGCTTCATGCTTGCGCTCTTCGTCGCGGCGGCTGTCGTTTTCGCCGATGGTGAGGCCGCCGGAGTGACTGCTGCTGCTATTTGCATAATTGCGCAGGCCTTCGCTCGAACTGCTGCCGATCTGCGTGTGCGCATTGATGCCTTCCGACGATTGGAAGGTGTCGGTGAAGACATCGTCGTCACCGGCTCCTTTAAGGACGGCGTCGGCTTTGTCTTCTTCTTCGGTGATGATGAACTGCTTGGAATTGTGCAGGCTGGTCATGAGCAGATCACGAAGCTGGAGCGCGGCATCGCCGCCGGTGAGGATTGCGATGTAAATGCGCCGGACCTTGCTCAGGTGCTGGGCCGCTTCCTCCTCGGGCGTCTGTTCCAGGAAGGGCGCGAATAATAAGACTGCACATAATAACCACGGCATGTGTTTCTCCTGACCCTAGCCCTTGCCACTCTTGCGGGCATCGTCGTCCTGGAATTCCACTTTGCGGCCGGTGCGCGCCTCCAGAACCACCAGCGTGGCGCGGATGTCGTCCTTATTGATTTTGAAAATCATGGCCTGCTGGTGATCCTCTTCGTCGGTATAGCCCACGGTCAGAAAGTGTTGGCGCTTTTTGGCTAGCAGAAACAGCGGCGAGAGGATGACGGCGGCGATATAGCGGCGATCCACCTTTTCGCCGTACTCGACCAGATTGATCTTTTCGTACGGGACGCGCCAGCTAGCTTTTTTGGAGTAGAAAACGAAAAACTGCGCATCCACCGCCTGCACGGTTCCATCACATCCAGCGGGGATCTGAGTAATGGTGCCGCCGACGTATTCGGCGCGGCCACCCAGGTCGCGAGCGGGAAGAACGGAGCAAAAGAAGGCTGCCAGGACGCCAAGCGCGGCGAGTTTCGCCCGGAGTACTTGGGGTGTCATACTGAAGTTGTAAGTAGTACGATCCCGCGGAAGTTCTCACCCGATATCGGCGCCGATGTTTGCCATGGACCAAAACAAGACCCAAGAGGAACGTGTACTCGTTCCCGAGGATGCCGGCGGGGAGTGATTGTGAGTCCCGACACGCGGCGGGCGAACCGCGTCCCTCCGGGGCAGAGCCGGACGCAGAAATGGCCCATTCTGGATACCAGCGGCGCGCCACCGATCTCGCTGGAAGGCTGGAAGTTTTCGATCGGCGGCCTGGTGGCGAATCCGACAGAGTGGAACTGGCAGGAGTTCCAGCAGCTGCAGCGCGTGAAGGTGTTTGCCGATTTTCATTGTGTGACGCGCTGGTCGCGATTGGGCAATACGTGGGAAGGCGTTTCGACGCGGAAGCTGATGGAACTGGCGGGCGGAACGCTGCCCGGGGCCGAATACGTGCTGGCGCGCGGATATGATGCCGGATTCAGCACCAATCTTCCGCTGGCCGATTTTCTGGCCGAGGATGCGCTGGTGGCGTTTCTGCACGATGCCCAACCGCTGACCGAAGAACATGGCTGGCCGGCACGGCTGATCGTGCCGCAATTGTACGCCTGGAAGAGCGCGAAGTGGATCGCGGGAGTGGAGCTGCTGAGTCGCGACAAGGCTGGATTTTGGGAGCGCAACGGGTACCATATGCATGGCGATCCGTGGAAGGAAGAACGTTTTGGCTGGTGATGTTTTAACTGGCAGGGAGAATCGCAGGGCGAGACTGGGACAATGGGCGGGCGCCGCGCGCTACGCCCGGAAGGCCGCGCCGGAGTATTTCAAGCGCTATCGCGAGGAACGCAAATGCGCGGTCCCGGCTGCGCCGTTTACGCCGCATCCCAAGCGCTGGGCCGATACGGGATTGCACGCCGCATGGCTGGGCCATAGCACGGTGCTGCTGAAGATGGACGGATTTACCATTCTTACCGATCCGATCCTGGGGTCGCGCTGCGGAGTGCGGATGGGTCCGGTGACGGTGGGGCTGCGGCGATTGGTGGCGCCCGCGGTGAGCCGCGCGCAGTTGCCGCACATCGATTTGATTTTGCTGTCGCACGCGCATTTCGATCATTTCGATCTGGCTACGCTGCGCAGCCTGGAGCGCGCGGGAACGGCGGTGGTGACGGCGAAGTATCACCAGCGACCTGCTGCGTGTGCGGCGCTATCAGAGCGTGCAGGAAGTGGGCTGGGGCGAACGCGTGCGCGTGGGTCCGCTTTCCATTTCAGGGCTTCGCGTGAAACATTGGGGAGCTCGCATGCGCACGGACGTGCATCGCGGGTTTAACGGTTATCTGATCGAGAGCGGGCGGCATCGCGTGGTGTTTGGCGGCGATACCGCGTTTACGGATTCGTTCAAAGCGGTGCGCGCGCCGAAGCCGGTGGATCTGGCGATTATGCCGATTGGCGCGTACGATCCGTGGATTTACGTGCATTGCAATCCGGAGGAAGCCTGGCGCATGGGGGCCGATTGCGGAGCCGAGCATTTGCTGCCGGTGCATCACCAGACGTTCCGGCTGAGCCGCGAACCGTATCTGGAGCCGGTGGAACGTTTCTTGCAGGCCGCGGGCAATGATCCCGATCGCGTGGTGGCTACGCGCGTGGGGCACGAATGGTCGCTCGGTTAGCGGGAAAAGCCTGGTTGCTGGGGCTGCTGACGGCCGGCGCGCTGGTTGCGCAGGACGCGCGTGCGATCGTCGCCAGATCCGTCGAGTTAGATCAATCCAATTGGCAGCGCATGAAGGACTATACCTGGATTGCGCGACAGACTGATCGTCTGGTGGATTCGCACGGCCAGGTGAAATCGCAAAAAACGGAAGAATGGGAAACCGTTGTGATCTACGGCGAGCCGCATCACCGCATGCTGGAACGCAACGGGAAGGCGCTGTCGGCCGAGGAACAGCGCAAGGAGCAGGAGAGACTCGATCGCGAGGTGGCGAAACGCGAGCATGAAACGCCCCAGCAGCGCGGGCGGCGGGAAGCGGATTTCGAGCATGAGCGGGAGAAGGATCGCGAGTTTCTGCGCGAAGTGCCGGATTTATTCGATTTCAAGCTGCTGGGCGACCAGAAGATCGATGGCCACGACGTGTGGGTGATCTCGGCTACACCAAAGCCGGGCGCGAAGCCGAAGCATGGCGACGCCAAGCCGCTGCTCAAGGTCAAGGCCAAGGTTTGGATCGACAAGGCCGAGTATCAATGGGTGCGGTTGGAAGCCGAGACCACGGCTACCATTTCGTTTGGGCTGTTTATCGCGCGTCTGGCGCCGGGGGCGAAGCTGGAGTTCGAGCAGACGCGCGTGAACGATGACGTGTGGCTGCCCAAGCGCGAAGTGGTGCAAGGCGCGGCGCGGCTGGGTTTGGTGAAGAAGCTGGTGGGGGAGGAAGAGACTACCTGGAATAATTACCGCAAGTTCCAGGTGGATTCGAAAGTGGTGGCGACGCAATAGCGCGGCGCGGGCTGCGCTGGCCGCCCCGGGCGCAAGATTCATGTTCGGTGCGCCGGAGCGTGTATCATTTTGTTGTGATCCGCCGCTTTCACGTTCATAACTTCCGTTGTCTGGAAAACTTCGAGTTACCCATCGCCGGGCAGTCGTCCGCCTTGCTGATTGGAAAGAACGGGTCGGGAAAGACGACGGTCGGTCTGGCGCTGCAGATTCTTCAGAGGATCGCGCGAGGCACGAATCGGGTAAGCGACTTGGTTAAGCCGAGGGACTTCGCTCGCGGGCGCACGGATGTGCCGATGCGATTTGAAATCGAGGTGGAGTTAAACGCCAAAACGTATTGGTACTCTATTGCCCTTGAGCTTCAGGAGGGATCCAAGGAACTGGCTGTATCCGAAGAGATGCTCGCAGCTGATGGGAAGGTTCGCTACATTAGAAACCTTCAAGACCAACGCATGACGCGACAAGAGAGGGAGGCGAATTTCCTCATAGATTGGGACCTGGTTGCTCTACCGATAATGCAGCGACCGTCCAAAGACGATCCTGTGTCGGTTATTAGGCGGTGGCTTGCTCGCATGCTCATCCTTCGACCGATGCCCAGCTTGATTTCTGGGGACTCGGAAGACGAGACGCTAGAGCCAAATCTCCAAGTCACAGACTTTGGTGCATGGTTTTCAGGTCTCTTGGCATACGCCCCGTCCGCTTACGGCGAAATCGACCGCTATCTCAAGCAGGTCATGCCCGACCTGAAGGACATAAAGAATCCATTAGTTGGGAAAGACTCTCGAAGCCTGGAGGTTCAGTTTTCCAACGATCAAGGAAATGCAACCTTCCCTTTCGAGGACCTGTCTGACGGCGAAAAATGCTTCATGATCTGCGCGCTCGTTCTTGCGGCCAACAAGGCGTATGGCCCGGCCTTTTGTTTCTGGGATGAACCCGACAATTACCTAGCACTCGCCGAGGTCGGCCATTTTGTGCTTGCGCTTCGCAAAGCCTTCCAATCCGGCGGCCAGTTTATTGCAACTTCGCACAATTCCGAGGTGATTCGCAGTTTTTCCGACGAGAATACATTGGTTCTCTACAGGAACAACCATCTCGAACCAACGCAAGTGCGTGCACTGAAGGACATCCGAGTCAATGGAGATCTCGTTAGCGCACTCATTCGCGACGATATCGAACCGTGAGCGTAAACAAGCATTTGCCTCATCTTTTCGTGCTGCCCGAGGACGACGCCAACCGCCAGTTGGCGAATGGTTTTCAATTGGAGATCGACTTCGCTCGCCAGCGGCGGATGTTCGTGCTTCCAGTCGCCGGCGGATGGACCGCGGTCCTCGACCAATTTCTTTCAGACGAAGTTGCTGGCATGGACGCCAATACAACACGATTTATGGTGTTGTTGATTGATTTCGACGGTAGGAACGAAAGACTGGAAGATGCCAGACGCAGGATTCCTGAGCGCCTTCGAGATCGAGTCTTCATCCTCGGTGCTTGGAACGAGCCCGAAGACTTGAAGACCGCCGGCCTTGGCACATACGAGACGATTGGGTCAGGATTGGCGCGGGATTGTCGCGACGGCTCTAACACAATCTGGGAACACGATCTCCTGCGGCACAATGCCGGCGAGGTTGTCCGTTTGCGCGAGCGGGTACGTCCGATCTTATTTTGAATGGCCTCGCACGCAGTGATCAGCCATTGCTCAGCACAATCTTGCCCTCCACGGAACCCGACGCCAGAAGCTCGAGCGCTTGTCTCGCTTCCAGCAGCGGGAACGTGCGTGTGACCAGTGGATCGATCTTTTTCTCGGCCAGGAGCGCGAAGATTTTGGTCAGATCATCGCGCAGCAGCTTGGGATCCTTTCGGTACAGCATCGTGATGCCGTAGAATTTGCCGTGCCGGCCGCGCAAGCGCGACCCAAGGAAAATATTGGCGAACATGATAAGTTGGGAAACTTTTCCGGGAGCCCCCATAAAACCAAAGGCAACCAGTGTGCCGCCGCGCCGGAGAGCGGCGATGCACGGCCCGATGTTGGAGCCGCCGACCGCGTCGAATACATAATCGACGCCGCCAGGTTCCACGGCACGCGTGAGGCTATCGACGGACCCGGCACGATAGTCGATGGGTATAGCGCCGAGTGAATGCACCAGACCGTGCTTGGACGCCGATGCGGCGCCGTACGTCTTCACTCCCGCCAGCTTCAGCAGTTGCAGAGCGGCGGTGCCCACGCCTCCGGCCGCGCCCGTGACCAGCGCAGTTTGCCCGGCGCGCACTTGCGCAACGCGATGGATCATTTGCCAAGCGGTCCCATAATTCAAGATCACCGCGGCGGCATCGCGATCGGAGACACCACGCGGAATTGGCAGGAAGTGCTCGGCCTCCCTTACAAGAAATTCCGCGAAGCCGCCGTAAACAGTGAGCGCGGCGACATGCTGCCCCACTTCAAATCCGGCGACACTGGCTCCGATGGCGTCCACCACACCCCCAACTTCGTAGCCCGGGATGAATGGAATCTGCGGCGCGTAACGATAGCCTCCACCCAACATCATCAGGTCGGTCGACCCGACACCGGCAGCGGACACACGCACCCTCAGTTGTCCCGGGCCTGGAGGATCGAGAGGCAACTCAACGACTTGGAGAACTTCGGGGCCGCCCCTTTTCGTTAACATGACCGCGCGATAATGTTGGAATACGGCTATGTCCAATCGAATCCACCTCTCGATGGCAATGATTACATTTCTCGCGAGCGGTATGCCGGTTGTTGCACATCATGCGTTCTCCAATGAGTTCGATGAGTCCAAGCCGATTACGCTCGAAGGCGTGGTGACTCGCATCGACTGGCAAAACCCACACGTGCACTATTATGTGGATGTCGCTCAAAACGACGGCACGGTGGTGAATTGGGCCTGTGAAACCGGAGGCCCGAACCGGCTGGCGCGGCGAGGCTGGACGCACGACACGCTCAAGCCGGGAGATAAAGTGATCGTGCATGGTTTCCCCGCCAAAGACGCATCGCATTCGGCAGATGGGCGGAAGGTGACCCTGGCTGACGGGCGAACTATCGGGGATGAGCCGAAGCGATAACCCTCAACTGGTTCACCAGGACGTCCGGAATCTCGATTGCATTTTCGGCCAGGCGCCGGGTGCGCTCGCGCCGCGAGCGATCGAATGGCATGCGTGCGGGTTCGCCCCCGGCGATGGAGCGAGCGGATCGCACTGCATCGGCGAAGTTCGACACGTTGGCGCGAAATGTTTCCGGCGGGCCCATCAGATCCGGCCGCATCACTACGATGAGGTAGCCGAAGCCGGCGAGTTCCGGCGGAATGGGCGGAGAACCCGCCAGAATGCCGAGAAGCTGGACAACAATCGCTAGGCCGGAACCTTTGTGTCCGCCCCAAACGGCGAACGCACCGGCAAGCGCCGCACTTGGATCGCGTGTTGGTTGGCCGTCTCGATCGAAAGCGACGTTTTCGGGCAGTTCGTTGCCGAGGCGGCGCGCCAGAGTTGCTTCGGCGTGGATGATCGCTGATGTTCCTATGTCAAGAATGATCGGCTCATCCGCGCTTGGGAAGCCGAAGCAGATCGGATTGGTTCCCAGCCGGCCTTCCGTCGCTCCATGCGGCGCCACCCAAGGCGATGCGTTCGACGCGATCATGCTCACCAGGCCGCGGGCAGCCGCCATCTCCGCGTAGTAGGAGAGCATGCCGGTGTACCAGGTGTCGCTGGCGCCCACTACCGCGATTCCGGACGCTACGGCTTTATCGATTGCGACGCTGGTGGCACGATGGGCGACGATGTAGCCGATATGGTCACCACCATCGATCCGTGCCGAGACGGGCGTCTCATGCAGCATGGTGATGGTGCGGCGATGGTCGCCTTGGCGTTCGATGCGCTCGGCGATGCTGATGGCACGCGCCAGGCCGCCGTAATGGAGCCCGCGCAGTTCGCAATCGAGCAGGTGATCGGCGATTAAATGGGCGTCATGAGCGTCGTGACCCAGCGCAGCCATGACCCGCTCGGTGAGTTGACGCGCCTCGGGAATTGTTAGTCGCACAGGTGTAGACTATAGCGTGTTTATGAACAAGTCCATTGCGATCCTGCTGGGCGTGTGCTGGGCCATCGCGTCCTTGCCGGCGGCGCCGAAGCACGCCAAGGCTCCGAAATCACTTCGCCTGTACGTCTTCGATTGCGGTACCATCCACACCACTACCGTGGATGCGTATTCGCTGAAGAAGGAAGAAGTGGGATCGACCGAGATGGCGATTCCCTGCTTCCTGATCGCCCACCCCAAAGGCACCTTGATGTGGGATAACGGCGACATTCCCGATCGCGCATTCCCACCCGGCGGAGGCCCCGCGGCGGCGGGCGTAGTTACACAAGACAAGCCGCTGCTGCCGCAACTCGCGGCGGTCGGGTATACGCCGGCCGACATCACCTATCTCGCCATGTCGCACTATCATGGCGATCACGTGGCGAACGCGAATGCTTTCGCCGGGTCGACGTGGCTGGTGCGAAAGGTGGAGCGCGACCGTATGTTCTCCGGCGAGCCGATCCCGCGGTCGGACCCCGCCAACTACAGCCTGCTGAAAAACAGCAAGACCGTGATCATCGATCAAGACGAATACGATGTTTTTGGAGATGGGACGGTCATTATCAAATCCGCGCCCGGGCCATACGCCCGGGCATCAAGTATTGTTTCTGAAGCTGGCGAAGACGGGCCCGTGGTGTTGAGTGGCGACCTGTATCATTATCCGGAGGAGCGCACGCTTCATCGCTTGCCTGTAGCCGAGTTCAACAAGGAGCAAACCGCCGCGTCCAGAGCCGATATTGAGGCTTTCTTGAAAAAGACGGGCGCGCAGTTGTGGATCCAGCATGATTTTCTGGGCAATCAAAAGCTGAAAAAGGCGCCGGCGTTTTATGAATAGCGCACGGCCCTAACGCGCGCGATTGGGAACGAAAATGCTCTTGGGGATCATGCCGTGCACGCCTTTGGTCCCGTCCACGAGCTGCGTGATGTCGAAATCCACCGCGACGCTCGCGAGCATGTACGCGTCTTCGCGGCTCAGATGTTTCTCGCTCATCAGGAAATCCAGGGTCTCATGCACCGCGATTTTGGTGGCCTGCGTCAAGTCGGGATCGAGCCCCATCGGTGATCCAATGCGTGGGCGTCTCGGCGCGCGGCCATTTCAGGTGCATGTCCTTGCGCAGGATGAACTGGAAGACGCCGGTGAGCGAGGTTTCCATGGCGGTGATATCCACTTCGCCGTTGCCCATGCCGGCGTGGCCGTCGCCTGCTTCGAACAGTGCGCCGCGCGCGTGCACCGGAATGTAGAGAGTAGTTCCCGCCACCAATTCTTTGTTGTCCAAATTGCCCGCGTGAATCCCCGGCGGAGCGCTGTTCACCTTGCCGGAGCTCTCGGGCGGCGCCACGCCCATGCTGCCGAAAAACGGCCGGAGCGGAATCTCGATGCCGGGAGCGAAGGTTGCGATATTGCGCGCGCGATCCAACGGAATAATTTTGGTTTTGCCGCCTTCGAACTCGTCGGGCAGGAATCCCGAGCCTTTGCGAAAGCTGTTGTACGCGAACGGAACATCCAAATGGATTTCGCGAATCCGCACCTCCAGCACGTCGCCGGGTTCGGCGCCCTCGATCGCGACTGGGCCGGTCAACAGATGGCCGCCGGGTCCCCGCTGATCCTGTGGGATCTCTTTGTATATGGTGCGCAGCGCGCGCGGGATTTGATCCGGCGGCAGGCCCGCCTGCTCCAGTCGCTCGGGATTTCCGGAGACGGTTTGGATTTCCACCGTATCGCCGGATCGAATGGTAAGTACCGGTTTCGCAGCCGACCAATAATAGCCCCAGGCGATGGTCTGCGGCGTGACTTTCAAGGTATAGTTGGCGGCTGGGAGCAGCGGACTGATCAAGAGAAGCAGGGCGATGCGCGGGAGCGAGCGGAGTGTCATAAATCATGTTTGCACCTTTCGCGGCCAACCCGAGAAAAGATCCAGGCTGTTTTGACCCGCGGCCCCGGCCTGTAGTATTTTGTCTGGAATCCGCCGCGAAGGCGCGGAGTGTGGAGGCGATGGTGCCAACGGAAAACAACGATGATGCCGACTTTCGTGATGCCCTCCAAGGACTGCAACGCGGCGACTTCTCGCGGCTGGAGCCGTACTTTAGCGCCGGGCTCAATCCCATCCCCGGCCCCTCGCGGATCATTCGATGGCATCAGGAAGGACGGTTTCACGGCGAAGCTGCGGCGGTAGCTGAAGCGCTCACTTGCGCTTGCTTTCTAGGCCGGACGGACGTCGCGGAGTACCTGCTCGCGCAAGGCGTGGATCCATCGGCCGAAGCAAGCACAGGTATGGACGCGCTGCACTGGGCCGCAAACCGCGGGCAATTGGAAATCGTGCGATTACTCCTTCGGCAAAAGGCGCCGCTCGAAACGCGCAGCATGTACGGAGCTACGGTGCTCGGAACGGTAGTCTGGTCGGCTATCCACGAGCCGCGGCCGGATCAGCTTCCGATCATCGAAGAGTTACTGAACGCGGGCGCGCGTGTAAATGAGGTCGAATACCCAACGGGAAACGAACAGGTCGATGCATTGCTGCAAAGGTACGGGGCTGCGAGCTAAGGATTGTCGCTTTCGAACCGCGGGGTTTCGAACTTCCCGCTCTCCTGGTTGTAAACCGTCACGCCGCCGGCGCCGATGTGATATACCCAGCCGTGCAGCGACAGGTCGCCCGTGAGCAGGCGATTCGCAACGGAGGGATGCGAGCGGAGGTTCTTCAGTTGTGTGACCACATTCTCTTCGGTGAGCGCGAGAACCAACTCGGCGCTGGGGTCGGCCTGGCGATACTGGATATTCGCATGCCGCAGCCAGTTCCACACGGCGGCATGTTCGGACAGGGCGTCGGGATGGAGCGCTCCCTTGATGACGCCGCAATCGGTGTGGCCGCAGATGATCACGTCGGGCACGCGCAGCACGCCCACCGCATATTCAATGGTGGCCGAAACCCCGCCCAGCGAATCTGGATAAAGCGGCACAATGTTACCGATCACGCGGCAAATGAACAGCTCGCCTGGCGTGGTCTGCGTGAGCAGGCAGGGATCGATACGCGAATCGGCGCAGGTGATGAACAGCGCCTCTGGCCGCTGGCCGACCGCTAATTTCTCGAACAGGTCCCGGCTCTGCGGATAAACGTTGCGCTGGAATCGGGAGACGCCTCTGAGGAATTTTTCGACGGGCATCTTATCAAGGTACGCTACACACATGGATCTTAAGAACGCAGTGGTTCTGATTACCGGCGGATCAAGCGGAATTGGCCGGGCCGCGGCAGAGGTATTGAAGCAGGCGGGCGCGCGCGTCGCCATCACCGGGCGCGACCCGGAACGGTTGGCCGAAGCAGCGCGGACGCTCGGGGTGGTGGGCATTCAGGCGGATGTCGCGAGCGAAGCCGACGTCCTGCGGACCTATCGCGAACTGAAGGAGAAGCTGGGCGACCTGGATATTCTGATCAATAATGCGGGCATCGGCGTTTTCAAAGAACTGGCCGACATGGATCGCGCCGGTTTTGACGCCGTCTTCGCCACCAACGTCACGGGTGCGATGCTGATGGCGCGCGAAGCGGCGAAGATCTTCAAGGAACGCAAGCGCGGCAATCTGATCAATATTTCTTCCACCGCTTCGCTGCGTGGGGCGCCCAAAGGCACGGCGTACTACGCGAGCAAATTTGCGCTGCGAGGGATGACCGAATGCTGGCGCGCCGAGCTGCGCAAGTACAACGTGCGCGTGTTCCTGATTAACCCGAGCGAAGTGATCACCGATTTCGCGCGCCGGGCCGGGTTTCCGCAAGCGGATAATCCGAGCAAGCTGCGGAGCGAAGACATCGCCCATATGATTCGCGCGGTGCTGGAGATGGACGACCGGGGCTTCACTCCGGAACTGTCGGTGTTCGCGACGAATCCGGTAGATTCGTGAACCCGGACCGGCATAACGTAAAACGTGCGGCGCAAATCCTCCTGTGCCGGGAGAATATGCGCCGCACGAAGCTGCGAGTTTGCACGACAGGGTTAAATTTCCCCGACTACTTGCCGCCATTGAGATCTACGGCAACTTGCACCGGATTATCGCCCCGTTTGGCCAGTTCCTTTTGGCGAGCTGTCGGGAGCGTCAAGCGTCCGTCCCGAGTGGTCGAACTCCAAACCTCCGTCAGGAAATACTCATTACCGTAGACGTTGAAATCCAGCCGTGCCTTGCGAGGCACATATCGACTGGTGGCGCTAATGGTCATCAATACCTGGTTTTGGTTGCCGGCGCCGGAGCCGTGCAGGAAGATCATGCCGCCATCTTCGTGAACCTGGTACTCGCCAGCGGGCAACAGCCTGTCCCCGGCGTGAAAATCGAACGGGATAGTCGCCCGCAGATCGATGGTCTGCGCGCGCAGACCGATACCTGACAGGGCGGCGAAAGATACTACCACGACTAACTGCTTTAGACTCTTCATATGCATCTCCTTTTTTCCCGGATGATTTAGAACCGGGTTTCTAACTCTCGACGTGGATAGCGTGTAACTTGGAAAAAGTCCGCCAAACAGGAAATGAGAGGGCCGCCGCAGCGTGTTTCGGTGCCCGAAAATGCGTTG
>CAVXGM010000042.1:0-53192 GCA_963761265.1 Bryobacterales bacterium | reverse complement strand
GGTTTCGCCCATCGACACGCTGGGCGATCAATACCTGTTCAGCGCCCACATCCTCCAGCATTTCTTCCTCGCCTTAGTGATTCCGCCGCTATTGCTGCTCGGCGTTCCTCGTTGGTTTGCCGCTGCCGCTATCGACCTCCCGCGATCGGCAAAATTGAACGCACCATCGGCCACCCGCCGGTTTCCTGGCTGCTCGGCGTCGGCGTCGATGCTGGCCTGGCACATCCCGGTTTTGTTCAATGCCGCGCTCGCAAACGATACTCTGCACATCTTTCAGCACCTCAGCTTCCTGGTCACCGGAACGATTTTCTGGTGGCCGATTCTCTCGGCGGTTGAGAGCAGGCGCCTCCCCGCCCTGGGCGCGGTCGCGTATCTCTTCAGCGCCTGCCTGTGCTGCAGCCTGCTGGGCGCGTTTCTGACATTTGCCCCAGTTGGCCTGTACCCGGCCTACCTCAATCCGCCCGCCCGCAATCTCTTCGGGCTCGACCCTCAAAGCGATCAGCAACTCGGCGGACTGCTGATGTGGGTCCCCGGCTGCTTTGTCTATCTCACCGGCATCCTGGCAACCGTGCGGCGCTGGTACGGCGCGGAGGTCGCGGCGTGACGCGGCCCACCAGTTTTGCACCGCTGATCGTCGCCGCCGGAGTAATGTTGACATTGTGGGGCGCGGCCTCCACCTGGATTTTGTCTGTCGCCGGCCTGCTCGTCATCGGGCTTGGATCGGCGCGTTGGTTGAAAGAAATTCCCAAATGAAAAGCCCCCAAATGAATAAACCCTGGATACACCATCTCGCAATTCTTGTGGCGTTCGTGGCGCTCATCGCGATCGCGGGGGGCGCCATTGTGACCAGCCTGGAACGTCCCATCGCCGCAACGCCCGCGGCCTCCATCAACCCCGCATTCGAGTTCTGGCACGCGATCCTCGGCGGCGCAGCTTTTGTCCTGGCGCTCGCCCTCGCGCTCGTCTCATCCTCTCCCTTCGGCTGGATCGCGGTTGGGGCGGGTGTCCTGGACGGCATGCTGGGGCTCAAAGCGATCAGCCAGGCCATACCCGAACTGTCCGGCGTCCTCCACGCTCTGCTCGCGCAGATTTTCTTCGGCGCCGTCGTCGCCACCGCCGTCATGACTTCGGAAAGCTGGCGCCACGGGCCGGAATTGATCGACGACACCTGGCGCCCGTCCATGCGGTCGCTCGCCATCGCCATTCCCGCGGTCTTATTGCTCCAAATCACGCTCGGCGCGTCTTATCGCTACCATGCCCTGGGCGTTATCTGGCACATCCTGAACGCCATGATTGTCCTGCTCCTGATCCTGATCGTGGCCGTCTTCCTGATCCGCCAATTCCCCGAACATCCCATGCTCAAACCTGCGGCGGTCACCGTCGCGGTGATCACCGGCATCCAGGTGATGCTGGGATTCATTACTTTTATGATGCTGATTCTGTTCCCCGAAACCAGCCTCGCGGTGGTGATCACCAGCGTCCTGCACGTTACCACCGGCGCTCTGACGTTCGGCTCGGGCGTGGCGCTTTCGATCCTGATTCGTTACAACCTCCGGCATGCCGAGGGCAACCTGGAGGTCACTCACCGGTCAGTGACCGCCGGGTGACAACTCCTCTGGTAGATTTCTCGCGCGGGCTCTGATAAACTTATGACCGACCATCGATCCCAGTGCTGATCACGAACCCTCTTAACTCCTCCGAGCTCGTCTTTCCGACGCTCGAATGCTTTCACATCGTCGGATTCGCGCTGTCGATCGGAACCATCGCCATAGTGGATTTTTCGCTCCTGGGCATCGGCATGCGCCGACAGTCCCCGGCGCAGCTCGCCAAAGATACCTGGCTCTGGACGCTCAGCGGCCTGGTGCTCATGTTCTTTTCCGGCCTCCTGCTGTTTTCCTCCGACCCGGACATGTACTATCTGAATTGGGCCATTTCTGATCAAGATGGTCTTTTTCGTTGCGGCCGTCGTTTTCCACTACACCGTTCATCGCAAGACCGTCGCCTCGGATAGCCCGCCGCGCCAATGGAAAGCTGGTGGCATGCGTGTCGCTGGCGTTATGGTGCGGCGTGATTTTCGGCGGGATCTTTATCGGTTTCGTTTATCCCAGGACTCGAGCTTAGGTTAGCTATTTAGGCACCATCGCATGCTTCTCTCATTTACCCAATGGATCCAGTTGACCGGGTTCTTCACCGCGCTGCGCGGATCGGCTTACGTCTATCCGATCGTCATGTCGCTGCACATGGTCGGCATCGCGTTCTTCGGCGGGATGGTGCTGATGACGGACATGCGGCTGCTCGGCTGGGGCATGCGCAAGCGATCGATCGCGGACGTGGTGGACCAATTCCGCGTCCCGAAGCGCTGGGGGCTGCTGCTGATCGTTACCTGCGGCGTTCTGCTGGCGGGCTCCAAAGCCGAAGAGTATTACTACAATGCGTTCTTTCGAACCAAGCTGATTCTGCTGGCCGCCGTAGTAGTGCATGAGTTGGTGTTTCGGCGCAGCGTTTATGCCAACCCGCTGCGCTCGATCGACGCCGGCGTTCCCGGCAGCGCCAAGCTGGCGGCCGCGCTTTCCCTGGTGCTGTGGGCATCCATCGCCTGTTGCGGGCGCGGAATCGGATACATTGAGCCGCCGCTCAACAAAATCCACGCCCGGATTCATTTCGTCCCAGATCATTTCACCAACTACGCCGCGCTGGCAGCTCTGCGAGTTCCCGGTGCGGCAAAAGGACAGGACCACTAACATGCTGCTTCTCCAAACCAACGCCATATCGGACGCTCTGAATAGTTCCGAGTGGGTTTTCCCCATCGCCGAGTGCTTTCACATCGCGGCCTTCGCCTGGTCTATCGGCATGATCGCGCTGGTGGATTTTCGTCTTCTTGGTGTCGGCCTGCGGCGGGAGACCAGTCCGGAAATTGCCCGGGCGACGGCGCCCTGGACCTTGCTCGGTCTGGCTGTGGTGCTGCTCTCCGGTCCGATCCTGTTCCTTTCCGATCCGCGGATGTACCTCTACAATCCCGCGTTCCGGTTCAAGATTGGCGCACTGGTGCTCGCGATCATCTTCAATTACACGATTCATCGCAAAGTCGCGTTGTCGGACAAGTCGTCCACCGGGGTTCGCGTGGCGGTCGGGGTTGTTTCTCTGGCCTTGTGGGTCAGCGTTGTGTTCGGCGGGCTGTTCATTGCATTTGCGTAAGTAAACTCGGGAGGCTCAGGTGTTTGTACTTTCTTTATTCCAGTGGCTGCAAAGCCTCAGTATGATGACCTTCATCCGGGAGTCCGGGCTCACCTATCCGGTGATCATGAGCACGCACCTGACGTGCATCGCCGTCTTTGGCGGGATGATCGTCATGACCGATCTGCGGATGCTGGGGGTAGCGCTGCAGAACCGCCCCATCGCCGACGTAGTGAACGGATTGCGCTGGTGGAAGCGCCTGGGCTTCGTCATCATGTTCACCATGGGCTTCCTGCTGTTTGGCTCGAAGGCCGCCGATTACGATCCGAACCCTTACTTCTGGACCAAGATGACGATCCTGGTGCTGATCGGCATCCACGCGCTGATCTTTCGGCCGCGCGTTTATAATCATCCAGAGAAGCTGGATGAGTCGCCCGTCATCCCCACGCGTGCCAAGGCGGCCGCGGCGCTATCGCTGGTTCTGTGGACCGGAATGGTCTGCGCGGGACGCCTGATCGGCTACTATGAGCCGCCCAGCCAAAAAGGGCACGTCGTTTCGGTGGCCCCTACGAAGTAAGGTTCGCTAGTGAGACGGGGCCAAGCTCGCCGTCTCAATATGCTTCGAATTGCCCCAGGCGATGAACGTTTCGCTGCCGTGGTGAAACAGCTTCGGATATCCCAAAGCCATCTTCCCGCCCTTGGCCACTTGGACACTGGGGCCGGCAACGCCTGAGGGGCTCACGCGGCGAACCATCACTTTCGCGCCCGCCGGATCCTGCTCCAGCCAGGAAACCGTCGCGCCGCCGTCTTCATCGAGCGCCAGCGATGTGTAGCCGAACGCATGGCCAGTGCTGAGCAGGACTGGCTTGGTGAAGGTGGAACCGGCGTCGTTCGAGAATGCCATCAGGTCGCGGGGCTTATCATTGGCGCCCGTAAACCAGGCCACGGCCACATGGTCGCCATTCGCTTTTACCGCCGCCGCGTTGGTGGGGCAGGCATTGATTTCCCAGTTATCGGCGCTGACGATTTTGGGCGTGGACCAATGGCCGTTTACAAGGCTGGTCACCGCAATGTCGCGAATGTCTTCCTTAGTGTGGGCGCGGAAAGCCACCAGCAGTCCTTTGGATGTTTTAGTAACCGCCGTGGGACAGCAGCCGCAAACGTCGCCGTCCAGCACCTCTTCGCGGACTTCTTTACCCGTAGCATCCACGATGGTGCGTTTCAAGGAGACCGGAGCGTCCTCGCCTTTGAGCGCTTCCAGCCAGAAGATGGAAGCTCCGCCGTCCGGGTTTGCGATCATCGAAGCCAGGCCATGCTGGACCGCGCTATGGTCGTGATGCGCCTGAAGTGGCATGGTCCAGTGCGTGCCGTCGGAGGAGGAGGAAACATAGACGTACTCCGCATCGCTATCACCGCCTTCGGGTGCTTCCACCCAATGCGCGAACCAATGCCCGCCGGGCAGCGCGATCACCTCCGGCATCTCAGCCGGATGATGGAAGAAGTGGCGATGCGCGGCAATGGTCATCGCAGGCGACCAGGTGGCGCCGTGCCGCACCGCGTACCTCAAAGCAAACGCGCCTTGCGAAGGCTCGATCCAACTGAACACCGCGGCGCCGTCCGGCGTCACGGACCAGTTCGGTTGCAGACTGCCAGGCCCGGCCGGATTCGCGAGCGTAGTGGCGGAGAAGGTTTGGGAGAGGGCCGGCAGCGCGAGCGCGGCGGCGAGCAAAAGTGAGCGTAACATGACGTGAGAACTCCTCTCCTAGGAGACCACGGATCGGTTGCCATCTTCAATAGGAAGGTGATACGATGCCCGGTTCTGATGAGAATTTGTTCGCTCCTCCTTGTAATATCCGTAATTCCCGCGCTGGCCCAAACGTACCATCCACCCCGAACCGCCAACGGCCAGCCCGATTTGCAGGGTATCTGGCAGGCGGAAACCACCGCGTCTTATGATATTGAGCCGCATGCCGCGCTCCTGGGAATGCCCGCCGGAACGGGTATAGTAGATGGCGGCGAAATCCCCTACACGCCGGAAGCGGCAGCGAAGAAGCAGCAAAATTTCAAAAGTCGCGCCACGGCGGATCCGAACAACAAGTGCTTCTTGCCGGGAGTCCCGCGCGCCAACTACATGCCGTTTCCTTTTCAGATTTTTCAAACGGCCAAGGACGTCGCCATCCTGTATGAATACGTCCACGCCTACCGGCTGATCCCGCTGGACGGCAGCAAGCATCCCGACGACGTGGATTTCTGGATGGGCGATTCGCGCGGCCACTGGGAGGGCGACACGCTGGTGGTGGACGTTGCCGATAACAATGACCAAACCTGGTTCGACGCTTCCGGCAACTTCCACAGCGGGGCTTTGCACGTCGTCGAGCGCTACACGCGCACTGGCCCGAATACCATCACTTACGAGGCCACCATCGAAGATCCCAAGGTGTTCACCAGGCCTTGGAAGATCAGCCTGCCCCTCTACCGGCGCGCGGAGAAGAATCTCCAGCTCATGGAATACGATTGCTACGCCTACCAGGAACCCAGCAAATGAAAACGATTCTCCTCGGATTGTTCTTGTCTCTAGCAGCGCTCCCGCAGACGCCCGGACCGCAGGAGACGCCCCGCGCGAAGCCGGCCGTCAAAGCCGCTCCCATGCCGCGCCTTCCCGACGGGAAGCCCGATTTTCAGGGCGTTTGGGAGGTTCGCAGCCCAGGAGGAAATGCCGCTTACGACGTGGAAGATCATCTGCAAGCGGTGTATGGAATTCCGCCCGGCAAAGGTGTGATCGTCGATCCCAAGGACGGCAAGATTCCTTATCTGCCTGCGGCCGCGCAACGCAAGAAGGATTTGGTGGCGCACCACATGTACGACGATCCGGAGGCGCACTGCTTCCTCTCCGGCATCCCGCGCCAGGTCTATGCGCCGTTCGGATTCCAGATTTTGCAGCCCGCTAACTACGTCCTGTTTCTATTCGAGAATTTTCACGCGTACCGCGTGATTCCCACCGACGGGCGGCCGCACCTGCCCTCCGATATCAAACAGTTTGAAGGCGACTCGCGCGGCCATTGGGAAGGCGACACGCTGGTGGTGGACGTGACCAATCAGAACGACAAAACATGGTTCGATATGGCCGGCAATTTTCACAGCGACGCGTTGCATGTGATAGAGCATTACACGCCAGTGGACGCGAATACTATCGCCTACCAAGCCACCATCGAAGATCCCAAGACGTTCAGCCGCCCGTGGAAGATTGCGTTCCCGATCACGCGAATTACCCGCCCGGGTTACGAAATCATGGAGCTGGCTTGCGTGGAAGGCGAACGGGATCTCAAGCACTATACCGAAGGCGAAGGCGGAGCGAACAAACCCAAGCCGTGAAACCCGCCTGGCGCATGTACGCCTGTTTGGCGAGGAGCAGCCCGCGGATCGAGCGCGAGACCATGCTCTGCCATAAGGCGGCGCTGCTGAATGCCGAGGCCGGGCATCTCGCGGTGGTGGTGATTAGCTTTACCCTGGCTCGCAGAATCAGACAAGGCACGGGCCGTGCGCTTGGAGCATGAATTTCCCAGGTATTCGATCGCGGTGCTGGAAGATGCGCCGCGTCTGGTTCGCGGCATGGCCGTCCACGGGATGAAAGGCGGCGCGCCGGAAGACCAGCGCGATCATTTCATCGTGGTTTACCACAATGAAAAAGAGCTGAAGCAAGCGGCCGGATTCGACGCGCCTAACGATGCCTATGTGCCGCTTTTGGACAAAGACGGCGCCATCCGCTGGAGTTTCCATGGGCCAGTGACCGATGCCGAGGCCGACGAGGTCAAGTCCCAGGCCGGCGCGAAATAATCTTCACAGGTGGGCTACATCATTAGTCAGCGTGCCAAGTCTTTTCGATGGTCACCGAAACCGGGCCGCCCAGCTTATTCAGGTCGATGTTTTGCACCGCGCCGCCTTGTGCGGATTTCTTGAGCGCCGTGCCCATGGAAACGATGTCGCCGGGAAGCAGTGTCAGGTGGCTGGATAAGAATTCGAGCACTTCCGGAATCTTGTAAAACAGATTTTCGGTGTTGTCTTCGGTGACAAGCTGCCCCTTGTGGCTGCACGAAACCGCCAGGTTGTGCGGATCCGCGATTTCGTCCTTCGTAACCAGCCACGGACCCATGCAGGCGAACGTGTCGCAGCATTTGTAGCGGCCCGGATAGCTCACCCAGGTATCGACGTATTCGATCGCCTTCGCGTCGCCGGCCTTGGGATGAATGGCGCGGTAATGAAAGGTGTCTTCGGCGCGCATGGTGGGCGAAGTGATGTCGTCATGGATGGTGTAGCCGAAAACGTAATCGTAGGCATCCCGCGCAGCGATGTTCTTGGCCGTCTTGCCGATCACGACAGCCAGCTCCGGCTCCGGATGCACCCGTCCATAATGCGGCTTGCATTCGATAGCGCCTCTGTGGCCCAGGAGCGAACTGGCGGGCTTGATGAACATCGCGGGATGTTTCGGCCCTTGCAGGATGCGATCGCTGTTGGCGCTATTGTTCAGCGCCAAACAGCAGATCTTAGAAGGGCGCAGTACCGGCGGATGCCAGACGACGTCATCGAGCGAAAACGTCTCGCTGGATTCGCGAATCTCCTGGCCTGTTTCGATGAGTTCCAACAGGCTGCGTGCGCCTGAGATCCCAACCAGCGTTTTGCCATCGGGTGAGATCCCAATGCGGTCCTGGCCGCCGGCGCGAAAACTGGCCAGTCTCATTTTGAGTCCGGAATAACCGCCATGATCTCGCACTCCACCAGCAATGGCTCGCGCAGATCGGGGGTGGCGAAGGTGTGCCGTGCCGGCCGGGAATGCGGATCGGGAAACATCTGCACAAAGTATTTGTTGACGATCGGACGGTTCGCCATATCCTTCAGCCACACATTCAACTTGATGATGTGCTCCGGCGTTGCGCCGCCCGCTTGCAGAACCGTTCGCACGTTGGCGAACATCTGCTCGCACTGCGCCTCCACCCCTTCCGCCACCTTGCCCGTTCCCGGATCTTTTCCGAAGATGCCGCCGCTGGCGAGAAAAGGTCCCAACCGGCTGGCATTCGGGATCGGATTCACATGTTCCAGGCCGGGCACTTCGATGCTGATGCGTTTGCTCATTTTAGTAGTGTACCGAGTACGTCCTTCAGTCCGGGACCCTCGCTGCCCTTGAAATCTTCCAGGCGGCGAAAAATCTCGCCCGCGGCTTGATGGAAATCGGGAGGCAGACCGGCGCTTTGCAAGGTGGCCGCGATCTCGCGCATTTCACCGATGTAGCGCCAGGCCTTGGGAGCGGCTCGCGAAATCTCGCGTTCCAGATCGGAAAGGGAAGGGCCGCCGCGAGCCCACTGCCGTTTGAGATCGTCGAAGACATTCAGTTGCTGGGCCGCGGCCAGCACGGCGCAGGCCAGCGCGACCGAGCCTTTCGAATAAGCGGCGAAACACATTTTCAATGCAGACGCGCGGCCGATGCCTCCCGCCAGGACTTCGATTTCGACGGGCCCTGCTGAAAAATATGGCGCGACACTGGCAGCGTGATCTCCCGACAGACAGAGCCAGGTCCGGTTGCGCGTAGTCGATGGCGGACCGATGATGCCTCCATCCACGAACCGCGCGCCGCCCTCTTCCAACCGGCGCGCCATGCGTTGGGCGCGTTCCGGCGATATGGCGTTCGCGTCGATGAATGTGCCCTGATAGGATTGCCGCGCAACTTGCTCCGCGATTTCCTCCGCGAATTCCGGAGGGCAGACACTCACGATCACCGGGCAAAGCCGGCATAGCTCCCCAAGAGTTTGGGCATCCCGCAGGCCTGCCTCGGAAGCGCGCTTTTGCGTGGACGCGCTGCGGTTTTCAGACGCCCAGAATACCTCGTTACCGCTATTGCGGGCCGAAACAGCCACAACAATTCCCATTTGGCCGGGATGCACGATCCCAATGCGCTGACTGCTCATGATCCTCGCGGCTACTGCCGGCTGCCATACGATATGTGATTCGTCCAGGTCTTGCTGTCTTTAAAAGTTGACCACGCGTCGTGAATCATAGTCTTCTCGCCGATCATTGTATCGCTGACCAGGTTGCCGGCTTCTCACATGCCCTTGCTGTTCATGGATTGCCGCCAGTTCAACCAGCGCGGAGATTCCAAAGATCTAGCGGCAATAAGCACTAACTATCGCACTTCGCGCGTCACCATAATGAGTTCGCCTTTCTCATTCGGCTCGAAGCGCAACTGAGTGAGCTTTCGATCGCGCAAGACGTATACGCCGTCGGACGTGCCGCAATACAGCGCGTCTCCCAGTCGGTCGATGGTGTTGATCACGTCCCGGAAGGCATACTTCGTGGCTGAACCGGTCCGGGTGTCGAAGTCCAGCAGGCCACCGCCGAAATCCGCGCCCTCCGGGTGGTGCACCAGGCCGATCCAAAGCTGATCCCCATCCAGCAGGATCGCCGATCCCGACCAAGCTCTGATTTCCGGCAGATATCGCATGTGGTATTTCCGCGAAGCGATGTCGAAGGTGCCGATGGCGCCTACGCCCGACACACCCTCGCCATCGTAAAAGGTGCTCGCGAACCAGATTTTTCCGTTACTGAGCACGAACGGTCCAATGTCGCTCCAAATCTCCGCGGGAGGCTGCTTGCCCGGCAGCATCTTGCGGTAAAAGCTCATCGCAGGCAACGGCGGGGGAAATCGCTGCTTCGCACCGGACTTATCGATCACATCGATACTAGACGGATGGTGCGGCTGGCCCGGAGGAGTCTGATTGGCAATCAGCACGGACTCTCCACCGCCCACGCGCAGCGGAGTTGGCTCGGCGTAGGCATTCTCCTCGGAGGCCGGAAGATCGACGATCTTGAATTGGGGCAAGGAAGCTCCGGCGCCGGGCTGGATGGTGATCATCGCGTGGCGCTCACGCCAGCCCTCCTGTACCTGGCTGGCCGTTCCGAACGAGGCGGTATAGCGAAGCGTTCCATGCACCTTCGTCGCAGAAGTGAAAGCCAAAACTCCGTAGCGAAGCTTGGCCGGCGGCCGCTGCCCCGCGAGATCGTAGAAGTATTTGATGCTGCCCAGATAGATGCCGTAGTCTGAGTAGAAATGCAGATTGACGGAGCGCTCAGTTGGCTGGTCCAGCCTCGGGGTGGCGGAGATGTCCCGCGGAGGCAGCGAGTCAAGGATCAGCCGAACTTCATTCCGCGGTCCCGATGCCACCAGGAGCGCGATCTGCGTCCGTGAAACGATGGGCGACGGTTGGGAGGCTCCCGGCCGCAGTTCGGTTGGCGCAGCTTCCACCAACATTACGGAACGAGTGGAATCGATAGGTTTCTTCGCCAGAACCTGAAACCAATCCAGTGAGCTGTCGCGTGCTTTGAGGACGCGCTGAATCGCCCGCACGTCTTCTTTGTGCAGATCGGCCCGACCCTCGGCGTAGCAGACGCAAGCTGTAAGTGTTACCAGCGCGAGGGAAAAGGGAGATCGGACCCGCACCACTCCAGTGTAGTGGGGCGCTCGAACCAGCGCTCAGTGCCTCAGATGCAACCAGCGCTTGATATCGGGCGTGAATTCATGGAGAACGTTGATACCCGCATCCACCAGTATGGTGTCCGATCCGGCGATGAATATGGCCGACCCATTGTGATACTTCTCCGGCCACCACATGCGAGAAACCGCCGAGGCTCCGTAATCGCCCAGGAATTCGCTGTAGGCGGGCATCATGCCTCCATTGTCGCTATGCCGCCAGATGGTATGCAGAAACGCGTCCGCGAGACGCCCCTTGTAGGATGTCCTGGTGGATCGGAAGTAGCGCGTGTCTTCGTGATCGATAGCCTGGACAGGAAACATGATGCTGCGTTGCACCACGTACTGGCCGAGGTGTGAACCGTAGCGTGCGGCAAAAGGACCCCATCCTTCGCCCCATCCGTCTGGCCGGCCGCGCCACTGGTCGAAACCGGCGCCGACTCCGGCGAACACCACGTTCTCTGCGTCAAACAGATGACGCCAATCGTAACGCAGTTTCTCTTTTACCGTCAGCCCCTTCCATTGCGGCGACTGAGGCCCTGAGATCGCCTTGGTATTGCCTGGCGAGGCGGCGCCGGCGGCGTCATCGGGATTCGGTGGTTGGCCAACCTGCTGGCCAGCCTGCTGAGCCAGAACCAGGCCCGACACGGCCAGCGACAGTAGAATCGCTTGATGGATCATTTTCGATTGGACGCAGCCAATCATCGCTTCAGTTTCGCGTCCTTGCGATCCAGTTTACTCCGCTGGAGTTCGGTCCAAGCATTGGTCAGATTTGTCCGATAAGGCAGTTGTGGAGTTCCTTTCTCCTCGTCAGTTATGGTCCGGCAAGGCCCGAATGGTGGCAGTGGTTCTGCTGGCTTTTGTATTGCCGGTACTGCTTGCATGGGGCGTCAGCAGATCGTTTGGAAGTGGGCGCCATGCGCAGGCAGCGCTGCACGAATGTCTGGACCTATCTGGCAGTTGGATCGCCCTGGCGGTGGCGATGTTGCTGTGGCTGCGGGTGGAGCGCGAGCAATGGTCCCCAAGCCTGATGTGTGTGGCATCGATGCTGGTGGGCACCGCATTGGTAAGCGCCGCACACGCTGTCGCGCCTTCCGATAGCATTGCTTTCGCCTGGCTGCATGATATCGCGGCGCTCTATGGGGGCTCGCTGGCAGCGTTGGTCTGGCTGCCCATTCCTTTCGGCTCGGTTCGGCGGAGGCGATTTTTTATTGGAACGGTAATGGCGCTCGCGCTGGCCGTGTCGGCGGCCATCTGGCGCTACGCCGGCTGGCTGCCCGCGCCCCTGGTTCACGGCGACTGTAGTATTGCGTCTAAAACCGCGAACATCCTGGGCGGGTTGGGGTTTCTGTCCGCCGCCGTGTTCTTCACCCGGCGTCACCAGCGGCAGCCGGCCACTGAGGATCTGACATTTGCCAGCTACACCCTGCTGTTTGCCGCCTCCAGCCTGAGTTTCGGCTTTACGCATATTTGGGATGCCGAGTGGTGGGTTTGGCACGGCTTCCGCCTGGTGGCGTACGGCATTGTTCTGAAAGCCGCCTACCAGATGGTTCTGAAGCTGCACCAAAGGATCGCCCGGCATGCCCTGGAACTGGAGCTGCGCGTCCAAGCCCGCACCGCCGAGTTGCGGCGCTGGGAAGCCATTGTCGAATCGTCGGAAGAAGCCATCGTCAGCGAGTCGATCGACGGGGTGATCAGCACCTGGAACCAGGGAGCCGTTCAACTTTACGGTTACACAGCCGAGGAAATAGTAGGACAGAGCGTGGCTCTGGTTGTGCCGCCCGAGCTCCGCGAAGAGACGCAGGACTTGTTGCGGCGGATTCCGCTGGGTCAGCCGGCCCGGCAGTTTGAGACCGAGCGGATACGCAAAGATGGCCGCCGCATCGACGTTTCCCTCACCGTTTCCGCGGTAAGAGATCTGAGCGGCGCCATCGCCGGAGCCTCGGTGATTGCGCGCGACATCACCGAACAAAAGCGCGCCGAGCGGGAGCTGGAGCAGTTTTTTATGCTATCGCCCGACATGCTATGTTTCGCCGGCTTCGACGGGTACTTCAAACGAGTGAACGCAGCCTTTGTGACCACTCTCGGATGGTCCGTGGAACACTTGATGGAAAAGCCTTTTGGGAATTTCCTCCACCCCGACGACGTTGAAAAAACCCGGGATCTTCTGCCTCAGCTCCAGGCCGGGAGCATCGCTTCGTCCTTTGAGAATCGCTATCGCGACCGCTACGGCAGCTACCATTGGCTGCGCTGGAACGCCCGTGCCGATCCCGAACGAAAAGTGATCATAGCCGCGGCTCGCGACGTCACTCGGGAAAAAGCCGCCGCCGAGGAACTGCTGCGCGGCCGCGATGCACTCGAACAGCGCGTCCGCGAACGCACGGCGGAATTGCAAAATACCAATCAGGTGCTCAGCAAGCGGGAAGAGCTCTCGCGCCGGCTGCTGGCCGAACGGCGCAACCTGGAGGCGCAACTGAGGAGCCAGAACACGGCGCTCGAAGAGCAGAACCGCCGATTGATCGAGGCCAGCCGGTTGAAGAGCGAGTTCCTGGCCAACATGTCGCACGAGCTGCGCTCGCCGCTGAACGGGATCATCGGCTTCACCGAACTGCTGTGCGATTCCAAGCTCGGCCCCATTCCGGACAAGCCGCGCGAGTACCTGGGCCGCGTCCATCGCAGCGCCACGCACCTGCTGGGGCTGATCAACGGCGTGCTGGATCTGAGCAAAGTGGAAGCCGGCCGCATGCAGTTTGTGCCGGAACGCGTGTCGGTGTCGGGCATGATCCAGGAGGTGAGCGGAAACCTGGCGACGCTCGCCTCCCAAAAGCAGATCGCGCTCGAAATGGAGATCGACTACCGGGTGGATTACGTCTTCATCGATGTGGCGAGCCTGAGGCAGATTCTATACAACCTGCTCTCCAATGCCATCAAATTCACGGGGACGGGCGGACAAGTCGTGACCCGGTTGAAAGCTGAAGGGGCGGCTGAATTCCGGATCGAGGTGTCCGATACCGGAGAGGGAATCGCGGAAAATGATCTGTCCAGATTGTTCCGAGAATTCGAGCAGTTGGACGCCACCCGAGCCAAGCGCCACCAGGGGACCGGCTTGGGCCTGGCGCTCACCAAGCGCATGGCCGAGGCGCAGGGCGGACGCGTGGGCGTGGAGAGCCGGTTGGGCCAGGGCAGCACCTTTTCCGTGGTACTGCCGGTGGCGTGCTCTATGCCGGACGCGCAGAATAACGAGATACAAATCAGCGAGGCGGCAATATGAACGAACCAATTTTGATTGTGGATGACAATATCGACAACCTGGATCTCACCCAGATCCTGCTGGTGGGCGAGGGTTTCGAGGTCCAGGTGGCGGAGAACGCCGGGCAGGCGCTAAAAACGCTGGAAACTTATCGCCCGCGTCTGATCCTGATGGACATCCAGCTTCCCGGCATGGATGGACTGGAACTGACGCGGCGTTTGCGGCTGGATCCGGCATTGCAGGATGTAATCATCGTCGCGCTGTCGGCCTATGCGATGAAGGGCGATGAAGATAATGCGCGCGCGGCCGGCTGCGACGGCTATGTCACCAAACCGATCAATACCCGCACGTTCCCCGACGCGGTGCGCGGATACCTGAAAGAATTACATCCGGCCGCGTCCCGGGCATGAGTCAGCCGGCCAGGATCTCGATCCGCTTCAAATAGACTTCCAACTCCGCCAGCCGCGCCTGCAGTTCGGCTGTATCTCCGCGCTTGGCCGCCTGTTCGACCGCAGAACCCATTTCCGTCAACCGGGGAATCCCGTAGCCGCCTCCGCTTCCTTTTAAACGATGTCCGTAGACGCGCAGATAATTGTGATCCAGATTATCCAGCGCTACCTCGGCATCGGGTAAAGCTGCCAGACAACGCTGGACGTAGGCCACCACCATGCTTGCGGGTATACCAGGGGGAGCTTGCACCGAAATCTTTTCCGTCTGCAGTTTGAATCTCCTGAAGAGCAGCCGCGCGGATGCTCGCCAATCATATCGGCCGCCCGCTGCCGGAGTTTGAACCACTCGTACCAGCGAACCGGTACCTTTCTATTCATTCAGCTAGAGCGTTTTTTGAAGCGCCGCTAGGCCTCGATTCCGGTGAAAAGGTGCCAACTGAATCGATAAGGAAGACATAGGAACTTTACCCATTTGTTTCGACGCAAGCCTGGAGTCCGCAAATTCCATGCTGGCGCCCTGATCGGCAAGTTTTCAAACAAGGAATCATAAATGCGTTGTACAAATACGAGTCGCTGGGCAGCTGTATTATTTTTCTCGATGGCCTCGGTTCAGGCCGCCGGAACACAAATTCTGAAGGGGCATGTACCGGAAGCGGTATCGTCATCGAGGGCGGTGGGCCAGATTCCCGCAGCCACGCAACTGAGGCTGGCGGTGGGATTGCCGCTCCGAAATCAGGCGGACCTGGACGATCTGTTGCAACAGGTTGCCGACCCGGCGAGTCCGAACTACCGGCAGTATCTGACCCCGGAGCAGTTTACCGAACGCTTCGGCCCCACCAGAGAGGATTATCAGGCTCTGGCGTCTTTCTTCGAGGCCAACGGTTTCTCCGTGACCGGCACGCATCCCAACCGTACCCTCTTGGACGTAAGCGGTACGGTGGCGGAGATCAACCGCACGTTTCATGTGAACATGACGTACTGGCAACACGCCACTCGCGGCACGTTCTTCGCGCCCGATCGCGAACCCACGGTGAATGCCGGGGTGACGATTCTCGACATCGCCGGGTTGGATAACTTTGTGGTGCCGCGCCCTATGGATCTGAAGTCGCGGCCGCTGGCTGGAGCAACGCCGTTCACCACCGGTTCCGGGCCTTCCGGTCTGTTCGCCGGCGGCGATTTCCGAGCCGCCTACGCCCCGTCAGTGACGCTCAACGGCGCCGGCCAGTCGGTAGGATTGTTCGAGCTGGATGGCTTCTATGCAAACGACGTCAAGGCCAATTTCACTCAGGCGGGTTTGGCTCCGGTGCCTACGAAAACGGTTCTGCTGGACGGCTACAACGGCGCGGCCGGCAGCGGGAACATCGAAGTGACACTGGACATTATGATGGCGGCTTATATGGCTCCGGGAGCGTCCAGCATCATCGTTTACGAAGGCACGAATCCAAACGATGTGCTGAACCGCATGGCCACCGACAATCTGGCCAGCCAGTTGAGCTCATCCTGGGGCTGGAGCCCCACCAACGCCACAACCGAGCAGATTTTCAAGCAGATGGTGGCGCAGGGGCAGTCGCTGTTCCAGGCATCGGGCGATAGCGGAGCTTACACGGGCGCGATCATGCCGCCGGCCGATGACCCGAACCTCACCGTGGTGGGCGGAACGAGTTTGACAACGGCGGGTGCGGGAGGGCCCTGGCAATCGGAGACCACGTGGTCCGACTCGGGCGGCGGGGTCAGCACTACGTGGCCCATTCCGTCTTATCAGGCACCGGCCACCATGACGGCCGCGGGCGGATCCGGCAGCATGCGCAACATCCCGGACGTGGCGCTCACCGCCGATGTTCAAATATTTCTGATCTGCAATAACGGGCAGGGGGTAGAGGTGGGCGGCACCAGCGCGGCGGCTCCGTTGTGGGCCGGCTTCCTGGCGCTGGCGAATCAGCAGGCGGCGGCGAACAAAAAAGCGCGGGTGGGGTTCATCAATCCGCTCATCTACGGAATCGGCGGCGGGTCCAGCTTTGCCAGCGATCTGCACGACATTCTCACCGGCAACAACGGCCGCTTCACCTCGCGGCCGGGCTACGATCTGGCTACCGGATGGGGCACTCCGACCGGACAGCCTTTGATTAACGGCTTGACCGGGGCATCGAATACGCCGGCATTCAGCCTGTCGTCGTCGGTGTCTACGCTTTCCATCGCGGCGGGAGCGAGCGGCACCAGCAGTATCACTGTGAGCGCGCAGCAGGGCTTTAGCAGCGCGGTAAACCTGACCATCGCGGGCTTGCCGGCGGGCGTAACGGCATCGTTCAGCCCCGTTAGCGCCATGACCAGCAGCACGCTGACTCTGACGGCGAGCAGTTCCGCGGCCGCGGCGACCTCGACGCTGACGATCACCGGCACTTCGGGAAGCTTGACCAGCACCGCGCGGCTGTCGCTTACGATCTCCAGTGCTCCCGGCATTCACGCTATCTGCATCGCCGGCCAGCCTGAGCCTGGCGGCTGGGGGATCGGGCGCCGGCACAATTACCATCAACCGGCAGAACGGCTTTCAGGGAAGCGTCGCGCTGGCCGCGTCGGGACTGCCGTCCGGTGTAACCGCCTCCTTCAGCCCGGCCACTGCCACGGCGGCCAGCACGCTGACATTCACCGCCGGCGCGTACAGCCGCGCCCGGAGCGGCCACCGTGACCGTCACGGGCACGTCCGGAAGCTTGCGCAGCACCGCGACCATCAGTTTGACCGTGACCGCCGGCCAATGGTTTTACGATCGCACCATCACCTGCCAGCCTGAGTGTCTCGCAGGGCGGCAGCGGAACAAGCACCATCACGGTGACTCCGAAAGGCAGCTTCAGCGGCACGGTCACATTTTCGGCTACGGGCCTGCCCGCTGGCGTTACCGCAACACTTAGCCCGGCCTCTACCGCGGCGCGGACCGCTACGCTGACTCTGAAGGCTGCTGCGAGCGCGGCGCTCGGGACCTCGACGGTGACTGTGACAGGCACCTCCGGCACCGTGAGCAGCAAGGCGACCATCTCACTCACGGTCGCCGCTCCGCCGAGCTTTACTCTTTCGGCAACTCCGACGACTGTGAGCCTGACTCCCGGCGCGAGCGGTGCCAGCACTGTCGCAATCACTGCTGTGAACGGCTTCAGCGGCGCCGTGGCGCTGGCCGCCTCCGGGCTGCCCGCGGGCATTACGGCGACCTTTGGTGCGATCTCGGCGGGCCACAGCACGCTTACTTTCACAGCATCGAGCGCGGCAGCCGCGGCCACGGCGGCGGTAACGATCACAGGCACGTCCGGCGCCCTGATCGCCAAAACCAGCATCGCGCTCACGGTCACATTGCCGCCGGCGTTTGCGTTGTCGGCCTCGCCCACTTCGTTGAGCGTCGCGCAAGGGGCGGCGGGAAGCAGCACTCTCACCTTGACCGCCCAGAGCGGCTTCACTGGAACGGTGACGGTGACCCTGTCCGGGTTGCCCGCCGGAGTGTCGGGATCGTTCAGCGCTGGTCCGAACGGAGCCACCGCGATCCTCACGTTTGCGGCAACAGCCTCGGCTGCTAAAGGGACATCCACGGTAACCATCACCGGTAAATCCGGCAGCCTGAGCAAAACCGCCGCCATCAGTCTCACCGTGACCGCCGCCAGCGCCACCAGCGGAGCGGTGAACATGGCGTCGTCGTACAACGTGATGGGTCTGGTCACCGACGGCGCTCTCTTCTTAAGCGGCAGCGGCCTGGACGGAGGCGGCCGGGCTTATTCGGCGAATCTTCTTGGCACGGTGGTGACCGCCGGCGGCACTCCGTTCAATTTCGGCGCACCGAACGCGGCGGGGGCGGTAACCAGCGCCACCGTCGCACTGCCCGCGGGCAAGTTTTCCACGCTCAAGCTGCTGGCCACGGGAGTGAACGGCAATCAGGTTTCCCAGAAATTCATCGTGACGTATACCGATGGCACCACGGCAACGTTCACGCAAAGCCTCAGCGATTGGTGCACGCCCCAGAGCTATACGGGCGAGTCCAAAGCGATTCTGATGCCGTATCGGGACAACAGTAACGGCACCCGCGACACCCGGGCGATGACGCTGTATGGCTACACGTTTAGCTTGTCTAATGCCAAGACCGTCAAGTCCATCACGCTTCCGGCGAATCGCAACGTGGTTGTTCTGGCCATGAACCTGAGTACCGTTGCAAGCTCCGTTTCCCAAAACGTGAGTTATACCTTCCGGCTCAGTCCGCTGCTGCGTCCGCAGCACGGAGGCATACGATGACGCCTGCTACAATGCATGTCCATGCGATCTCTGCTGCTGTTTTGCCTGGCCCTGACTCTTTTCGCGCAACCCAGCCAAGACCTTACCAGGGCCCTGACTTCGTCCCGGCAGCGCATCGATTCGATTGACGGCCAAATCATCCAGCTGCTCAACCAGCGGGCGCGCGTGGTTCGCGACGTGGGGCTGATCAAGAAGCGGTATAACGCGCCGGCCAGCGCGCCGGGACGCGAAGAGCAGGTGCTGCGCCGCGCGGCCAGCCAGGCCCAAGCGCCGCTTACGCCTTCCGCCGTGGAAGCAATCTACCGGACGATCCTGCATGAAATGTCGTCGATGGAAGCGGTTGAGATGGAGAAAACATCTAGACCGTAGAAGGAACTTCTAGGGCCGTCGGGCGAGTGGGATCTTCGGAGCGTCAGTCCTTGGGGAGAGCGCCGATCGCTTGCTTGCGTTTTCCATGGCGCTCCGCAAAAGCGCATTGATTCGCGTCTGATAACCCCTGCCTTGGCCCTTGAGCCAGGCGAGGACGTCGGCATCCACGCGAATGGTGAGGGGTTTCTTGATTGGCCGATAGAATTTTCCCACAACGGCTTTGCTCCAATCGAGCACTTCTGGAATGTCCGCGGTGTCGATCTCAGCGTCCTTCATGCGCCTGAGCGCGCGGAGCTCGCTAGACCGGGTGTTGGTTTTTTTCATATGCTCGCCTTTCGCTTGGGGTTGCCTTTCGGGCCGAAATTAGGCGAATTACCTCTTCGCCGTCTTCGTCCGTCCAAGTATGGGCCACGATTAAGACGACATCCCCAATAGATCCCAATGTTCGCCGCCGTTCCTCGCCGTCAACGAAGCGATCCAGAACGCTAAGCGCGTGCCAATCATCGAAAACGGACATTGCTGTCGAAAAACTGACCTTGTGCTTCGCAATATTGCCGCGGTTCTTGTCTTCATCCCACCCGAAGCGCATCTATCCTGTAGCGACGAGCTTGTACCTACATTTTAGTACATCCTGTGCGAAGGGTTTTGGGCATCGTGCTCGGCCCGGATCAATTCCAAGCTATCCGCGCGTGCGTGCCGCAACAGCTTAGCCAACCTGGTCAAAGAAGGAGATCCATTTTCATACGCGCTGACTAGATTAAATTGATTGCAATCTCCGAGGTGATCTGCCAGGCGGAAGAGGCCCAGCGGTCGCTTTCACCCCCACAAATCCGGCGCGCCCCTTGTTCCAAGTCCACTTGCATACAGGGGCACAATAGGCATAGTATGGACTCGATCAAGAGAGGGCATTGAATGAAGAAATTGCATGCATTCCGCACCAAAGCATACTGCGCCGCTCTGGTGGCCGCGGGAATTTTTGGCGCCGCCAGTCCGGCGCTGGCGCATCATTCGTTCACCATGTTCGACATGAGCAAACGATTGACGCTGGTGGGCACCGTGACCTCGTTTGAATGGACCAATCCGCATTCCTATATCGAGATCGACGTTCCGGACGAAAAAGGCGCGGTAAAACACTGGAGCATTGAAATGGGCAGCCCCAGCATCCTGATGCAGAGCGGGTGGAAATTCAATAGCCTCAAGTCCGGCGAGAAAGTCACGCTCATCATCAACCCGATGAAGAGCGGGCAAGCGGGTGGATTTTTGTCCACCGCAACCTTGCCGGACGGGCGAGTGCTGACCAATGGGCCCCGGTTGGGTCCTCCGCCCGCGCCTCCGCAGAAATGATCTTCGTCCAGAATTAAATGATGCCGGGAATGAAATTGAAAAACCTTTGCGTGCGCCGCTCTGGTGCTTTTGGCGCCGGCGGTCACCCACGCACAGTCCGCCACGAGTACGCCCGACTTCACCGGCGTCTGGGGCATATATAGAGGTGGCCCTGGCTCGGACCCCAAGTTCCGGCCGCCCGCACCCACTCCTTTGGTATTAAAGCCTGAATACGACAAGCCCTATCAAGCCCGCCGCGCCGAGGAGGCGGACGCGGCCAAGCGTGGCGAGCAGCTTGCCAATACCAGCGCGGAATGCATTCCGTACGGCGTGCCTACCATGATGTCGATCGCAATTTATCCGGTGGAATTTATCCAAACCGCCAAGCAATTGACCATCATCTCGGAAGCATTCAGCGAAGTGCGGCGAGTCTATCTCGACCGGCCGCAGGAAAAGATAGACGACGTTGCGCCGGGTTATTACGGCCGCTCGGTTGGACATTGGGACGGCGACACGCTGGTGGTGGACACCGTCGGCATCAAGCCCACGGTATCCGGCTATCGCGGCATGCCGCACAGCCCGCAGATGCGCGTTACGGAGCGAATCCGGATGCTCGCGCCCGATATCCTGCATGACCAAATCACGATTGAGGACCCGGTGGTGCTCGAAAAGCCAGTTACTTACACCGTGGCGTACAAGCGCATGCCGAAGGACTACGAAATGGTGGAATTTGTGTGCGATAACAATCGGGAATATGTCGACGCCAACGGTATTGTGCGCCTCAAGCTGCATAACAAATGAGCGGCCGAGTTTCCGGAACATGATGAGAGAGGATCGACCAGTGCAACCACAATTTCGAATGGCCAAGGCAGCTCTGACGGCGAGCGTGTTCGTCGTGTCCGCTTGCAGCGTGATGGCGCAGTCCTCGGCGCCGCCGGTACCGACAGCTCCGCCGCCCCAGCTGGGCGCGCTGGCCCCGTCCAATATCGAGAAACCGCGTCCCAAACCGCCCTTCGACATCACAGGAACCTGGCTGCATGCGTTTAGCCGCGACAATCCCTTCACGTTCGCGCCGCCGCCTGGTTTTAAGCTGACGCCGGAAGCGCAAGTGCAACGTGACGCAGCCCAGAAGGCTCGGGCGGAAGGCAAGGCCTATCATGACGACATCGGAGCGTGCTGGCCGGCCGGTATGCCTTTGATCATGACGCGCGTGTGGCCCATCGCCATGATCCAGAAACCGACCGCGATTTACATGATCAGCGGTTTCATGAACAGCGTGCGCATCATTTACCTGGACGGCCGCAAACACACCGATCCGGATCTGGTGATCCCCAGTTTCAACGGCGAGTCCATCGGGCAATGGGAAGGCGACACGCTGGTGGTGGATACAGTCGGCTTCGTGGATGATCATCACTGGCTGGACAGTGGCATCCCGCTCAGCGACAAAACGCATATGGTGGAACGCATGCGGATGCTCAACAACGGAGCCACGCTCGAGATCCAATACACCATATCGGACCCCAAGGATTGGGCCGGCGAGTGGACCTGGACCAAGCGCTGGAGACGCGTGGACGATACCGATATCACGGAAGCGTCCTGCTTGCCGGATCTCAACGCGCATATGCCGAGCGTGACTTCGAAGTCCGTGAATGTCCGGTGATATGGAGATGCTCTTTGCATTGATGCAGAAAGGGATTTTATGAGACGGTTACTGGTGGGATGTACCTTTGCGCTCGCGTTTTGGATGGCAGGTTCGGCCTACGCGCACCATTCAATGGAAGGTTTTGATCGCGACAAGAACGTGACGCTGGTCGGAACCGTCAAGCAATTCAAATGGGCCAATCCGCATTCCTGGATCGAATTGGAAGTCCCCAATGACAAAGGGGGCGTGGATGCCTGGAACATCGAGATGACGGCGCCGTTCGTCCTGATCCGCGCCGGATGGAGGGCAACCTCTCTGAAGCCCGGCGACAAGGTCACCGTGGTTGGCCATCCGCAAAAGAGCGGCGAGCCGGGAGCCTTGTTCGTTTCCGTTACGCTGGCGAACGGAGAGAAGCTCACGGACCGTCCGCTCGGGGCTCCCGCACCCGCGAAATGAGACTGCGGCTCCATTTCGCCCTGCTGCTCGCCGGCGCGCTGGTCACCAGCACGGCCAGCGCAAAAAGCGCCCCGTGCGATCGTGCCTGTCTCGGTGGCTTCGTCACCAAATACTTAAACGCTTTAGTGGCTCACAGCCCGAGTTCGCTGCCGCTGGCCGATAACGTCCGATTCACCGAAGATACGGTAGAGATGAAGCTGGGCCAAAGCCCGTTATGGCGGGACGCATCGCAGCTTCGCCCTTATCGTCTGGACATTCTCGATGTCCGGGAAGGGGTGGCGGCGTCTCAGGACATCGTTGAGGAATCGGGCATGCCGGTGATGTTGATGCTGCGGCTCAAAATCCGCGGCCGGAAAGATCGCCGAAGTGGAGACGCAGGTGACCAGAAACAAAGCCGAAGGATCGATTTTCAAGCCCGATGCTCTGCAGGCCCCGAGCGGCGCCATGCTGCTGGTTCTCAACCCGTCGCAGCGCAACTCGCGCGAAGAAGCGATCAAGATCGCCGAACTCTACCCGGCGGGTCTCAAAGCCGGCAGCTTCGTGAAGGTGGATACGCCATTCGCGGCCGATGCCTACCGCTTCGAGAACGGCCAACGGATGGCCGGTCCGGGCTGCACGTTTTTTCCAGGCTGCGAGAACATCAAATCGCAAAAGATTCCCACGCTGTCAGGAATCACCTACCGTGTGGCGGCCGTCGATGAGGACCTGGGCATCGTGCTTCTGCGCATGGATTTTGGCGCCGGCTCCACGCGCGTTGCCGGCGACTCGCTCATGGTTTGGGAAGCCTTCAAAGTTTATGGCGGCCAGATCCACGCGGTGGAAGCGTTCATGAAGAACATGCCCGCGGGCACGCCGTCCGGCTGGGACACGCCGGGCAGCAACTAAACTTCAAGTAAACATTGCGTTCTTGCCGCGGACGTTTCCCTTCCCCGGAACGATACGCTCCAGATCCTGATTGTTCTGGTAGCACTGGAGTTCCATGACGCGTTCATCGCGCGGCGGCTCCCTGATTGCTTCCATCCTTCGACATCCAGCCGGCAACCGTGATGCACCCAGCCAGTCTATGCGATTGTAACTTGCCTTTTCGAACAATCTGGAGCACCTTCTGGCCGCTTGGAGCGTCATACTGAGTTGGAGGGCTTGTGAATCAAAAGCTGGACAGCGAACTCGAGAATCTGTGCATCAACACCATCCGCATTCTGTCGGCGGACGCGGTGCAGAACGCGAACTCCGGACATCCCGGCATGCCGATGGGCGCGGCCGCCATGGCTTACACGCTGTGGACGCGGTTTCTGAAACACAATCCGCGGAACCCGCAATGGTTCGATCGCGACCGCTTCATCCTCTCGGCCGGACACGGGTCGATGCTGCTATACAGCCTGCTGTACCTCACCGGTTACGATCTTCCGCTCGACGAACTCAAGCGCTTCCGGCAATGGGGCAGCAAGACGCCCGGCCATCCCGAGCGGCTGGATACGCCCGGCGTCGAAGTAACCACCGGACCGCTGGGCCAAGGCTTTGCCAACGGCGTTGGCATGGCGATCGCCGAAGCGTGGCTGGCGGCGCGCTACAACCGGCCCGGGCACAAGATCATCGATCATTACACCTACGCCATGTGCGGCGACGGCGATCTGATGGAAGGCGTCACCCAGGAAGCGGCGTCCATCGCCGGCCACCTGCAGCTAGGCAAGCTGATTTATTTCTACGATCAGAATCACATTTCGCTCGCCGGCGCGCACCGACATCGATTTCACCGAAGACGTGGCCAAGCGCTTCGAGGCTGATGGCATGGCACACTCGGAAGGTTCCGGATGGAAACGACACCGAAGATGTCGCCAAGGCGATCGAGGAAGCGCAGGCCGAGAGAACAACGCCCGTCGCTGATTCTGGTCCGCACCCACATCGGCTATGGCAGCCCCCACAAGCAGGACAATTTCTCCTCGCACGGCAGCCCGCTCGGGGAAGAAGAGCTGAAAGCGACCAAGACCGCGCTGGGCTGGCCGACCATGGACAAGTTTTATCTTCCGCAGGATGCCGTCGATTATTTTCGCAAGGCAGTTCCCGCGGGCGCGCGCGTGGAAGACGAGTGGAAGAAGAAGTTCGACGCATATCGAAGGGATTTCCCCCAGGAAGCAGCCGAGTTCGAAAGGCTGGTGAGCGGCGCGCTTCCCGAAAACTGGGCGGCGGATCTTCCGCAATGGAAGCCGGCCGATAAACCGATCGCCACGCGCGCCGCCGGCGGCGCCGTGCTGAACGCGCTGGCCAAGCACATCCCCAACATCATCGGCGGATCGGCCGATCTGAATCCTTCCACCGATACGGCCTTGAAGAATTGGGGCGATTTCCAGAATCCCGAGGCGTACGGGCCGGGAACGCTGGGCGCGGTGGGCGGCGTGTGGAGCTACGCCGGGCGTAACATCGCGTTCGGCGTTCGCGAACATGCCATGGGTGCGGCGGTGAATGGAATGGCGGCGCATGGCGGCGTGCTTCCGTTCAGCGCGACGTTCTTCACGTTCTCCGATTACATGAAGCCCGCGATTCGCCTGGGCGCATTGAGCCGGCTGAAAGCGGTCTATGTTTTCACGCACGACAGCATCGGGCTGGGAGAGGACGGGCCCACGCATCAACCCGTGGAGCATCTGGCTGCGCTGCGCGCGGTTCCGGATTTGACCGTGATCCGGCCCGCCGATGCGAACGAAACCGCCGAGGCCTGGGCGGTTACCATCCAGCGCGATGGCCCCACCGTGCTGGTGCTGACCCGGCAAGCGGTACCCCATCTGGATCGCAGCACTGCGAAAGAACCCGGCGTCGCGCGCGGCGCCTACGTTCTTGCGGAAGCGGATGGCGGCTCGCCCGACGTGATTCTCATCGGCACCGGTTCGGAAGTGCAATTGTGCGTCGAGGCGCGGAAGAAACTGGCGAAGTATGGTGTGAAGGCGCGCGTGGTCAGCATGCCGAGTTGGGAGCTGTTCGCAGCGCAGGACCAGTCCTATCGGGAAGGCGTACTGCCGAAAAGGATCAAGGCGCGCGTCACGGTGGAGGCTGGATCGCCGCTCGGCTGGCATCGCTGGGCGGGCGACGACGGCGCGGTCATCGGCTTGGAACGCTTCGGCGCATCCGCGCCTGGCGAACAAGTGCTGCAACACCTCGGCTTCACCGTTGAACACGTCACGTCCGCGGCGCTGCGCGTCCTGGGCCGAAACTCCGACGCGGAGCAGGAATATTCCCCCGACACAAATCTGGTGCACGCCTAAGCTACTTGAGTAACTCGCGCAAAACGGAGTGCGGCGCCAAGCAGTCCCTGGCCTCTTTTGTAGTGCGCGCCGCACCCTTCGCCGGCCTGCTAGCCCACAGAGGCGCGGGCGCACCTTAATACAGAAAAGTAAGCTCGCCCGCGCCTAGGCGTCCGGGCGCTCCGTTACCGGTTGGGTACTACGCGGCGGCAGTGCCGACTTGCTGCCGCCGTTCGCTTCGGCCTGAAGCATGTCCTCGAGTGACTTGTACGCGTAAATGGTCGGCGCATGATTCTGCATCAGGCCGCCCGTATCGGCGGTGGGTCCGTAGGTGCTGTGCATGTCATGGCCGAGCATCCGCAGCATAGCCAGCAACTGTCCCCGATGCTGCGACGTATGCGTCATGCGGCGGGTCATCACCCAGGCGCGGGACCGTGGGACACCGAAAAAGGTTACGGTTTCTTCCCACCAAGGCTCGGATTGCGCTCGCAACACGGCCAGGCGTTTTCCGCTGTCCTCCGCATAGCGTGCCATAAACTCCCAGCGGACCTCGCGCTCCGGCAGCGGGGGCGCGCTCACGTCAACGCCGAGGATCTTTTGGAACCAGAAATCCTCACTGACGCATTGGTGCACCATATGTTCGTGCACGCTCCGGCCGCGTGGATCGGACGAATTCGGGCGCACTCGCAATTCGTCATCGCGGAACATGCTCCACACGCTGACCACCTTGACGCGTTCGGTTGCGTAGGAATCGGTGAGAAAGCTGTATCTCATCGCAGCCATAGGATCTGGCTCGCTTCGAGCGGCACCACCGCGCCGGCTCGGAAAGGAACCACGCGCGGCGTGTAATCGCTGGCCGGCCGCGTCGCCGGCACCGACGCCGAATAGGAATAACCGCCCTGGGAGCCCAGCAGCGCATGCCCGCGCTGCATCACTTGCAGAAACGGCGGATCGTCGCTGGCGGAATCCGCATAGAGTTCCACGCGCACCGCATCGGCGTAAACGTCATCCAGATAGACCTGGACTTCAAAAACATGCTGGCCGTCGCGTGTTTCCACATGGAATTGCCCGAATCGAATGTGCTCCCAGTTCTGGCGCAAACTGCGCTGCCATTCGATCACTTCGCGGGCACCCCTGCCACGCTCCGCCGCGCGGTTGCAGTAGGCCGCCGCCCCCGGCAGATAATGCTTCTCCGTGTATTCACGCACCACGCGGTTCGCCGAGAAGACCGGCGTCAGCCGCGCCATGCTTTCGCGCATCATCGCGATCCATTCGGTGGGAATGCCTTGATCGTCGCGCTGGTAAAACTTCGGAATGATGACGCGCTCCAGCAGCCCGTACAAGGCCTCGGCTTCGGCGGCATCCACCGCTGGGTCGTCGCCATGCTCTTTGCCATCGCCGATTGCCCAACCGACTTCGGGCGAGTAAGCTTCGGCCCACCATCCATCCAGCTCCGACAAATTCATCCCGCCGTTGGCCAGAATTTTCATTCCGCTCGTTCCGCTTGCCTCCCAGGGACGGCGCGGCGTATTGATCCACAGATCCACGCCTTGCACCATCTGCTGGCTGAGCAACATATCGTAGTCCGCCAAAAAAGCGACGTGCGATTGCACGTCCGCGCGCTTGAGGAACCAGTGCCATTGCTGGATCATGGCCTGGCCGGCCAAGTCCGCCGGATGCGCTTTGCCCGCCAGCACAAGCTGAACCGGGTGTTCCCGATTGGTCAAGATGCGGGCCAGGCGTTCCGGATCGTGTAACAGCAGATTGGGCCGTTTGTAAGTGGCAAAGCGCCGCGCAAATCCCAGGGTCAGGGTGTCAAAGTTGAAGACCCGTTCCGCCGCGGCAATTTCCTCGTGGGACGCTCCTCGGGTCGCGCGTTCTCGGGCCAGGCGCCGGCGCGTGTAGTTGATCAATTCCTTCGACGCGCCGGTTCGCAATTGCCAAAGATCGGCGTCCGGGACTGCGCGAAGCTGCTGCGCGAGTTTCGCCGGCTCCCCAACCGAGCGATCGGGCCCGCACGCGCGCTCCCAAAGTGCGTCCGTTTCCGGAGATTCCCACGTGCCCACATGAATTCCATTCGTGACGTGGGCCACCGGCACTTCCCTTACCGGCCAGCGCGGAAAAATGTCGCTGAACAGCCGCCGGCTGACTACGCCGTGCAGACGGCTGACGCCATTCACGGCGCCGCTCCCGCGTACGGCGAGGTACGCCATATTGAAAGGCTCCGAGTCGTCGGCTGGATTTTGGCGGCCCATGGCCCACAGCGTTTCCACGCCGACGCCCAGTTCCGCGGCAAGCACATTGAGATACCTGCCGGCCAGATCCGGCGCAAAACGATCGAAGCCGGCCGCCACCGCCGTGTGCGTGGTAAAGAGATTGCCGGCACGCGTCGCGGCCAGTGCCACCTCAAACGGCACGCTATTGTCGGCCATGTAGCTGCGCGCCCGCTCCAGGATGGCGAAGGCGGCATGTCCCTCGTTCAAGTGGCAGATCTCCGGACGCAATCCCATCGCTCGCAGCATGCGCCACCCGCCGATGCCGAGGATCAACTCCTGTTTGAGCCGCAAGTCGGCATCGCCGCCATACAGCTCGCTCGTCACGCCGCGGAAGGCCGGAGGGTTAGCGAGGTCGTTGGAGTCCAGCAGGTACAGGTTCGTTCGCCCGACCTCCACTTTCCAGCAGCGCAGCCAAAGTTTGAAACCGGGCATGTTCATCGGAATGCGCAGCCACTCGCCATCCGGCTGGCGCAGCGGAGTGATGGGCAATTGGCTCGGATCATTGTAAGGATACAACGCGCGCTGGTTGCCGTTGGAATCAATCTCCTGGCGGAAATAGCCCTGCTGATAGAGCAACCCGACGGCGGCCACGGGCACGCCCAAATCACTAGCTGCTTTCAGCTGATCGCCAGCGACGTTTCCCAGGCCCCCCGAGTAAATAGGCAATGACTCGCTGAGCATGTACTCCATGCTGAAATACGCGACGTGTCCCAACGGCGCACCGGGATGTGCGCTTTGAAACCAGCTGGGTTTCTGGACCACCTCGCGCTTTTCGCGCAAGAGTTCATCGACCCTATGGGCGAACGCAGGATCCGCGCAAAGCTCATCCAGCCGCTTGCGGGATACGGTCTGAAGGACAGCCCAAGGATTCTGCGTCAGCTCCCAGAGTTCGGGGTTCAGCTTACCCCACAATTCATCGCTCGAATGATGCCAGCTCCAACGCAAGTTTAGAGCTAGCTCCACCAGCGCATCGTATTGAGGATTGTCAGCCATGTGCCTCCTAGCCGAAATCATGCATGGCAAGGGCCACGCGCTTCTTTCACCAGTATCGCGCTGGCGCATTGCGCCAGAGTGACAGATGTCGATATTTGGACAATTCGAGACGATGCGACACTAGAAGAGCCGGACGCTCCCGCGGCCGCAATGCTTCCATGCTGGGGTTTATCCAAGAACACGTCCAGTTTCTGCTGCTGGCCTTCAGCTCGCTCATTTTTATCGTCGATCCGATTGCCACCATCCCCAGCTTCCTGGTCCTGACGGCCGACGCGGGCCAAGCGCAACGGCGTCACATGGCAAAACGCGCGGCCTGGACCTGTTTCGTCGTTTTGGCGGGCTTTGCCATGGCCGGCACCCTGATCTTCAAGATGTTCGGGATCACGCTCCCGGCGTTTCGCATCGCCGGAGGATTGATCATGATCCTGATCGGGCTCGACATGGTGCAGGCGCGGCGTTCCCAAACCAAGGAGACACCGGCGGAAACCCGGCAGGCCATGGAAAAAGATGACGTCGGGATTATACCCTTGGGCGTTCCGATGCTGGCCGGCCCGGGATCCATTTCCACGGTCATCGCGCTGATGGCGCAATCCACTAACTGGCCGCACAGCATATTGATCCTGGTGGCCGTGGCGCTGACGGCGTTTATCTCCTATTGGACCCTGGCAGCCGCCGATCGCCTGGGCCGGCGCATGGGCGACACGGGCATCCATATCCTGACGCGTTTCATGGGACTGCTATTAATGGCGATTGCGGTGCAATTCATTCTGAGCGGTCTTACAGCCGCGGGATTTGGGAGTCATTCATGAAAGCCATTCGATTGCATGCGCGCGGAGGTCCGGAGCAACTGGTTTACGAAGACGCGCCGAGGCCTGTGCCCGGTCCAGGCGATGCATTGGTGCGCGTGTATGCGACCGGCATCACCCGGACCGAGCTGACGTGGGACGAGACCTATCAGAACCCGGATGGCTCGCCGCGGATTCCCACCATTCCCGGCCATGAGCTTTCCGGAGTAATCGAAAGCGTACCAATTGGCGTGCGGGATCTTGGGCCGGGCGACGCCGTCTACGCGCTCATCGATTTTCCTCGCGATGGCGCGGCCGCCGAATATGTCGCCGTGCAGGCGAACGATCTCGCCTTGAAGCCGCGGACGCTCGATCACGCTCATAGCGCCGCGGTAACCTTGTCTGGCCTGACAGCCTGGCAGGCGCTTGTTCACGCACGGCGATCTGCAGCCGGGGCAGAAGGTTTTGATCCACGGCGGCGCCGGCGGCGTGGGCACGTTCGCGGTGCAGTTGGCGCACTGGAAAGGCGCGCACGTCATCACAACCAGCTCCGGAGCGAACCTGGAATTTCTGCGCAGCCTGGGCGCCGATCAGACCATCGATTACACGCAAGACGCGTTTCGAAGACGAATTGCGCGACATCGACCTGGTGCTGGATGCTGTCGGCGGCGATACCGTGGAGCGTTCGTGGGGAGTGCTGCGCCCCGGCGGCGCAATGATCTCGGTTGCTAAAGATATCCCGAAGGATGAGCCCGGCAAACACAATGCACGCGGTCTATTCTTCATTGTCAAACCGGATCGCGGTCAATTGGAAGAGATGGCAAAACTCATCGATGCCGGCGTGTTGAAATCGATTGTTGCGAGCATTTTTCCGCTCGCTGAAGCGCGCCAAGCCTTCGAACTGGCCGCCCAGGGCCACACGCGCGGCAAAATCGTCCTCCAGGTTCGTGACGACTCGACGGAACAGTAGGTCGATCACTCGACACACTTCCAGGTGAGCGGCTCGTATTATCAAACCGTTACACCTGGCACCCAACATGCAGCATCCGCTTCGGAACAGGAGCGACATGCCGAATCAAGAGGATTTCACCGAACTACTGCAACCCAACTTACTCCCGCTCAACCGCTTCGTCTTCGGGATGGTCGGCAATCAGTTTGACGCCGAAGACATCGTGCAGGAGACAGTGGCAAAAGCCTTCATTCATTTTGCCGACTTCCGGGCCGAATCGAAATTCAAGACCTGGCTGATGAGCATCGCCGTCAACGAGGTGCGAACCAGGCGGAGGACGGAATTCCGCTCGCGGGTTTCTTACTTCGATTTCGAACAGCTGGAGCGCCTGCCGAGCGCCGTATCCGGTGATTCCCCGTTCCGCCAGTATCAAGAGAATGAGACCACCAGGTTCGTTCAAAACGCCATGCTGACGCTCCATCCCACCTATAAGGAGATGATCCGCCTGCGGGCGCTGGAGGGTTTGAATATCGCCGATACGGCCAGGAAGCTTTCCATTTCGGTGCCCGCCGCGAAGGCGCGCTATTATCGAGCGGTTCATCGCCTTTCGCATACTTTGGTGCGGAAAACTCGAAGACCGCTGCGGCGTGCCGATAAGTCCTAAGGGACGCCAGGCATGAAGCAGTTATTGCTCTTTCCTTTGGTCGTGATCGCGGCGATTGGGCAGCAGAGACGCTCCCAAGATCGAACGCTGCGGTCTCGGATCGAAGCATGAGTGTCATTGCCTGGAGCGCACCGACGCGATTCATAGCAAAATCATCGCTTTCTGCGAGGCGGAATCGAAGACGCCCAAAGAACGCGACGCATGCCTCCACCGGGAGATGATCCAGCACTGCGACATGGCCGAGAGATTCACGAAATGGGACACCGACACCTCAGCTACGCCCCGCGAGGATGGCGAGTACGATATGCGTTCCGCCATGGGACCGTTGTGTACCATGGCTTGCCGCAAGCATCGCTGCGAGTGTGCCGACGGGCCGAAGTGCGATTTCGGAATGTCCAAGGAAGAGAGCGCCCAAGCGGATCGCGAGGAACGCAAGGGGCGATAAATTTCCGCTCTATCGCGCTGGGCTGTTCTGGGCCGTGGTTGCCAGCGCCGCGGGTCCCATCAATTTGCGGAGCAGATCCGCTGTGGTCTGGTGAACTTCCACTCCCACCGTATCCGCCTGTTTGCCTAACGCAACATCCAGCGGCGTGCGACCTTTGTTGTCCTTGGCGTCCAGCTTTGCGCCATGCTCAGCCAAAAAGGCCACAATGTCATCGGTTCCCTGCCCGGCCGCCGCATGCAGCGCCGTATTCAGAGTCCTATCGGTAGCCGCGTTGATATTCACGCCTTTCTCCAGGCAAATCTTCATGGCTTCGATGGGCTGTTCCCCGCCTCGAACTGTCTTCTGATAGCCCATGCCTGCCGCTACCATCAGGGCTGTTACGCCCGCTTTGGTCACCACTTTCGGATCGGCGCCCTTGTCGAGCAAAAGCTGCATCACGGGAATGTCGGAGGATTTGGCGGCGCGGAGGAACGGCGTGGCCCCTTCGCCCATCATTACATCCGGAAAATCGAGCACGGCGCGCGCCGGGATCAGTTTGGTGAGCTTGGCGTTGGGTTCGGCTCCGCGAGCCAGCAGCATTTTGATGATGTCCAGGCTGCTCAGCTTTCCGTTCTCTTTGGGCGCCGGACGGTTGCTCTGATACATGTCATGCATGTCCACGGCGGCGAAGAGCGGCGCGCGCCCGTATTGATCGGCGGCATTCGGATCGGCCTTGCGATCCAGCAGAAACCCGGCGGTATCGAAGTGGCCGTTAATGATCGCGAGCACCAAAGCGCTGGTCCCATCCGGATCTGCTATTTTTATATCGGCGCCATGCTCCAGAAGGATCTTCGCGCATTCGGTGAATCCGCCGCGAGCCGCAAACAGCAACGCAGTAAACCCGCCGCGCGGGAAGTGCATGGGAACGTCGCCCGGCTTGGTCTTCATTCCACTGAAATCGAAAACGGATGAGACCGCGTTCACTTCCGCGCCATGATCCACCAGCGCCTGCACCACGTCCGGATGATTTTCGGCCGTGGCCCACATCAAAGCGGTCTGTCCGCGCCAGGTCTCCTTGGCGTTCACCTCGGCGCCGTGATCCAGCAGCGCTTTCACCGCCTCGGCATTGCCGGCGCGCGCCGCGGTCATCAATACCGTCTGGCCTTGGGCCTGGAAGGAATTCGCGTCGGCTCCCGCTTTCAGCAACATCTGCACCATCGCGGCGTTGCCATTAGTGCAGGCCTGCGAAAGCGGTGTGAATCCGTCGCGGTTGGATGCATTGACGTTGGCGCCCGCGGCCAACAAGGCTTTCACCGTTTCCTGATCGTTCCAGTACGCGGCCCACAGCAGCGCGGTTGAGCCATCCGGCTGCGGTGCGTTGACCTCGCCGGGATGTTCTTTCACCAGCGTGCGAACAGAAGCCATATCGCCTTGCATGGCGACGTCGGCAATTGGCGTATTCGTCGCGCCAAACGCCGCGGCCGCGAGCAGCACTCCCGCTAAGACTCCAGCCCAGGTGATCCGCATGCTACACGTCCGCAAGGCCGCTAGTGCTGTCGCCGACCTTCTCGGTCGGAACGCCGATCTTATTCAGTACGGTGAGCAGCAGATTCGACATCGGCGTGTTCTCGGGATACTTCAAGTGCCGGCCGCCTTTGAGCGTGCCCGCGCCGCCGCCCGCCAGCAGCGTCGGCAGGGGATTGTGATTGTGGATATTGCTATTGCTCAAGCAGCTTCCGTAGAGCAGCGTGGTGTGGTCCAGCAAATTGCCGTCGCCATCCGGCGTGGCTTTCAGCTTGTCCAGGAATTTGGCGAACAACGTCAGATGGTAATGCTGGATCTTCACCAGCTTCGCCAGTTTCTCCGGATTGTCCTGGTGGTGGGAAGTGGCATGATGCGGATCAGGCACGCCCACTTGCGGATAGCTGCGCTGGCTGAGTTCCCGCGCCATCATGAAGGTGAAGACGCGCGTGGTGTCGGATTGATAGGCCAGGGCCATCATGTCGTACATCAGCCCGACGTGCTCTTCATAGGAATCCGGCACGCCTACCGGCGCGTTGGGCACCGCTACTTGCGAGCCGGCCTGTTTTTCCGCAATCTGAAGGCGCCGCTCGATCTCGCGGATGTTCTCCAGATACTCGTTCATGCGGGTGCGGTCTTTCGCGCCCAGTCCCCTCTGCAGACCGGGAACGGACGCCGAAATCTCATCCAGGATGCTCTTATCCTCATCCATGCGCGCCAACCGCTCGGATACTGTGCCGCCTTCGCCGAACAGCCGCTCGAACACCACGCGCGGATTGATTTCCATGGGCAGTGGCGTGGTGGGGTTGATCCACGAAATGGTGTTCATGTACGCGCAGCTATAGCCGACGTCGCAGGCGCCGATCAGCCCGGTCATGTCTTCGGTGGCAAGCTCCAGCGAAGGGAAGCGCGTGGTTTGGCCGATCTTGGCGGCCGCCATCTGATCGATGGTGGTGCCGGCGCGCACGTCCTCGCCTTCGGTCTTCTTGGCGTGCGTTCCGTTCAACCAGGTAGCCGTGGCGCGCGAGTGGTCCGCGCCGCCGTCCCCCAGCGCCTCGGCCATGTGATGGGACAGATTGCTCACGACGATCAGGTTTTCGCGATGCCTGGTGAGCGCGTCTAGCACCGGACTGAACTCGAAGTCCGCGCCGGTACCGATGGGCGTCCACTTATCCATCACCGCGCCATGCGGCACATAGACGCAACCCAGGCGCGGCACCACGCTGGCCGCGGTCTTCGATTGCGCGGTCGCCGCCGGAATCATGGAATCCAGCAGTGGGAGTGAAACAGCCACGCCCATGCCTTTCAGCATCGTGCGCCGGGATAAGTGCTTCTTTGTGACGTACATCATCGTTGACGTCTCCTCATTTATAAAGACCTGCGGTTTTGACCGGAGGGTTGGCATCCGGCTCGGTTTTAATCTTCATGCGGAACGGCGGGCTCTGCACAATGCCCGCTACCAAATCCGAAAAACGGTAATGATCGGCCGCGGCGCGCGCGACAATGGCGCGAACCGCCGGTTCGTCGTTATAGTCGACACCACGGCCGAGAGCGTAGGTCAGCAGCTTCTCGGTGAGGGTGGTAACGAAAACTTCCGGGCGGCTCATCAACGCCGCGCGCAGCGTAGCCGGCCCATTTACTTTGGAACCGTCCAGCAGCACGCCCGAGGCATCGATGGGCGCTCCATCTTCGCTCTGGGCGCGGAACTGGCCGATGGCGTCGAAGTTTTCAAGCGAGAATCCCAGCGGATCCATGATCTTGTGGCAGCTTGCGCAGGCGGGGCTCTTGCGATGCTCTTCCAGCCGCTCGCGCACGGAAAGGATCTTCCCGCCCTCGGTGTTCTCCTTCAGCGCGGGAACGTTGGGCGGCGGCGCGGGAGGCGGAGTGCCGAGGATATTCGTCAAAATCCATTTGCCGCGCAGCACCGGCGAGGTGCGCGTCGCGTACGAAGTTACGGTGAGGATGCTTCCCTGCCCCAGCAATCCGCGGCGCTCATCGCCTGGAATCGTAACTCGGCGGAAGCGCGGGCCGTAAACATTGGGGATGCCGTAGTGTTCCGCCAGGCGCTGGTTGACGAACGTGTAGTCCGCGTTCAGCAGATCCAGAACGTTGCGATCTTCGTTAACGACGCTTTCAAAAAACATCTCCGTCTCGGTCCGCATGGACTGGCGAAGGTTATCGTCAAAATCGGGAAACTCGTTGGGGTCCGGCGAGAAGTTCTTCAGGTTCCGCAGATACAGCCACTGCGCGGCGAAGTTGGTGGCCAGCGCTTCCGAGCGTGGATCGGCCAGCATCCGGCGCACCTGGCTCTTGAGCGTGGCTGGTTCGCTGAGCTTCCCGGCGATGGCGAGATTCAGCAGCTCGTCATCCGGGATGCTGCTCCACAGGAAGAAGGAGAGGCGCGACGCCAGCTGCAGATCGTTAATCCGATAGGGGGAGCCGGCCGCGACGGAGGCAGGATCGCGTTCAAAGCGGAATATAAATTCAGGACTCGAGAGAATCAGCCGCAGCGCGCGCTCGATGCCTTCGTCAAACGTGCCGCCGTGATTTCGCCCGGCTTGGTAAAAGCTCAGCAGCGTCTCGGTGTCGTTCGGAGTGATCGGCCGCCGATAGGCCTGGCGCGCGAGCGTTGTCAAAATCTTCTTGGCGCAGCCCACTTCCTCGCTTGCCTTCGCGGGGGTGCAGGTGAAAATCTTGCGGCGGCTGGGCGTATCGCCTGGGCCGGTGGCGTTGTAGGGACCGGAGACCACCACTTGATCGATGTGCGGAAGGCCCGCCTCATTCACCGGATCGAGCGTGGTGCGCAGGAAAGGCTCCAGGATGTAATCGTCCTCGGCTGCATCTTTTTGCACAAAAGTGACGGCAACCGTGCGCGGACCGGCCTTCACCGGCACGCGCGCCTGCAAGCGCGCTTCAATCATCATGCGCGCTTCGGCGGGATTCTTCACCAGCGCTTCGGTGTCCGAAGTGCCGCCCACGGAGCCCAGAAAGACGCGCGCGCCATCCACCAGAATCTCAACCTGATGCGCTTCTTCCAGCCCGCGGATCACGTCCACGGTGTTGCGCGCCAAAACCACTTTGATGGCGTACTTGCCATCCAACGGGAAGTCGTAATGAATCAGCAGACCGCCGCGGGTTCCGAGCGGCAGGCCTTCCACGCGCTGGTCCTGCGAAAGATCGGGCCGCGCGCGAAACGTTTGCGCCACCGCGCCCTGCGTGGGATCGCCAACGGCCAGGCGGCTGACCTTGCGCGAGGCCGACACGTAGCGTTCCAGCAGGACTGGCGAAACGCCAAGCACGTCGGCATTGTTATCGAAGCCGTAGCTCTCGTCGTCGGGCGGCAGAAGGTTGGATGCGTCCACATCCAGCGCCAGCAAATCGCGAACCGAATTGGCGTACTCGGTGCGATTCAGCCGATGGAGCGTGGCGTGGCCGGGATTCGGATTCGCGGCATAAGCCTTGTCGAGGGATGTTTCTAAGGAGGATAGAAGCCCGCTGATTTCGGTCGGGCTGGGTTTCGGCATGCCGGAAGGCGGCATCGCTCCCACGCGCAACTTGCGAATCACCATCTCCCAGGTTTCGGCGTTGGCTGGGATGTTCGCAACGTCGATCTTTTGGAGCGTTAATCCGCCGGTCTTGGCGCGATCGTTATGGCAGACCACGCAGTACTTATCGAGTAATGCGCGTTGCGAGGAAGCCGCTTGCTCAGGCACAGTCCCCGCGAACGCCATGGGCAACCCGGCCACAGCGACGCAAGCTACAGTAAACCCTAGGTTCCCTCCGATTTTTCGCACCCTTAGCCCGTACGAATTTTATCTCAGATAGCTCTTGCATGCAAGGGGTGGATAGTCCCAGTATCGGTCGTCCCAGCGATGAGCTACGGGGCCCGGCGACGATTCAACGAGCGATTGGCGCGCTACGAGGGCGAGCGGTATCGCCTAGTGATATATCATTCATCAATATTCGTGCGCGAGAAGTTGACGTTTGCTGCGCTCGGAATCACGTTCAAAGCACAGGCATTTTCACTCGAAAAGTCAACGGAATCTGAGAGATCAGTAACTTGACACCGCCGTTCGCCGCCTGTCATACTGCCTTTGCAATGAGCGCACAAGCGGTAACGGGTACAGCTACGTCCGTGTCGGACGCGGCATGGAAAGCAATCGAAGGCGGATATGATTTACAGGTTCACGTCGCGCCCGGACGTGATCGAGCGGCGTATTGACGACATCGACCTGGCGCACGAATTTTTGAAGCGCGGGCTGAAGGGATTCGTTCTCAAATCGCACTACTTCCCTACCGCGGAGCGCGCCAAGGTGGTCACCAAAGCCGTTCCCGGCATACAGGCTTTTGGCGCAATCACGCTGAATCACGCCGTCGGTGGATTGAATCCGGTGGCCGTTGAATTGTCCGGCCGTTCCGGCGCGAAAATCGTCTGGATGCCCACCGTGGATGCGGCCAATGAAACCGCCGGCCGCGTGGATGGTCCCAACACCAAGCTCCCGTTCTGGGCCAAGATCCAGCGCGAGTTGGCCGCCACGGGAATCGCGCCGCCGCCGCTGACCGTTCTGGATGACAAGGGCAATTTGAATGCAGCCGCGCGCAGCTGCCTGGAATTAATCGGCAATCACAACATGATCATGGCCACCGGGCATCTGGGCCGCAAAGAAATTTTCGCGCTGGTGCGCGGCGCGCGTGAAATGAAGCTCAAGCGCGTACTGGTGACCCATGCCGAATTCCCGTCGCAAAATTTAACGGCCGACGAGCAGGCCGAACTGGCCAGCGAAGGCGCGCTCATCGAGCATTGCTTCACGACCATGCATACCCGCAAAGCTCCCTGGGAAGAAGTGATGGTGAGCATCCGCAAGGCGGGTCCGGAGCATTGCGTTCTCTCCACCGATCTGGGCCAGACCATCAACCCGCCGGTGTCCGAGGGCTTCGCGATGTTCGCTCAGACCCTTATGGATGGCGGTTTCTCGGCCACCGATATCAAGCGCATGGCAGTGACGAATCCGAGCGCGCTGGTGAACTAAGAGACGCTCGGCCCAAGAAGAGAAAACCGGGCGTGCCTGGCTAAGGGCGATTATGTTGAAGAAGTCAAGGAGTATCCACGCCTAGCGAAGCGTTGTAGCTGGACATCGAGTGTTTTGGCAGGACTGAAGCGTTGTAACATGAGCGGAGCGTTGTAAGGGGGTAACACCATGGGAGAGATCGTATTTGCAGCGGCGACGGTTCACGCGCCGCAGCTATTCACCTATCCGCCGAGCGAGGACAAGGCGCAGCTGGACGCCGACATCGCCGCGATGCGCGAGCTGGGCAAGGACGCTGGATGAGATCAAGCCCGACGCGATCGTCGTGATCGGCAGCGATCACCTGGAAACGTTTTTCCTCTCCGCCGTTCCCACCTTCGCGATTGTGGGCGGCGAGAAATCGAAAGCCGCCTTCGCCCGCAAGAGCTACGCGCTCCCGATTCACGGCTTCGCCGAAGAGTTGGTGAACGACCTGGTGAGCGACGGCTTCGATCTGACCTATTCGCAGGATGCCGAGCTGGGCCACGCGTTCGCCGCCGTGTATGAGTGGGTGATCGAAGGCCGCTCCATCCCGGTGGTCCCGATCTTCGTCAATACGTATCTGCCTCCGCTGCCCACCGCCCGCCGTTGCGCGCAGTTGGGCGCAGCTGTCCGCGATGCCATCCTGCGGTCGCCGTACCGGATCGCGATCGTCGCCAGCGGCGGCATGTCGCATTATCCCGGCGCGTGGAAATATCCGCAGCCCGCCTTCGATTTCGATTGGTGGGCCATCGCCCACATGGAGCGCGGCAACAACAGCGCGCTGCTCGAGCTCAACAACGAACAACTGGACGAAGTGGGCAACACCGAGATGCTGCCCTGGATGATTCTGTTCGGCGCCATCGGCCAGCAGCCGGGCGAGCTGATCACCTATCAGCCCACCTGGCATCACGGCCATGCGGTGATGCGCTTCATCCCCAATAAAAAGGGCGCGCCCACCACGCCCGAACCCGCGCCCAAATTCAACTTCGGCAGCGCGGAAGGCTATCAGTTCTACCGGCATCCCGATCCCGTCGGTCTATCCGCTGAACAAGCTTCTGTACGATCTGCGCTTCAGTTCGCCGCTGCGCCGCCGCCTGTTCGAAGACACGCCGGCGCTCGCGGCCGAATACGGACTTGAACGAAAAGCAGGCGCAGGTGCTCGAAACCATGAAGGACGAAAGCATCGACGCCGTGCGATCGCTCAAGCCGCATCCGCTGGTGGAGGCGGGCGCGCATCCGCTCGGCATGTGGATGTCGCTCATCACGGTGCAAGCCGAACAGCGCCGCATGCGAGCCGAGCAGGCCCAAGCCGTGAAGTAGAGCCGCGATGTCGTCTGGCCTTAGAATCGGATTCGTCGGATTCGGCGAAGCGGCGTATCACATTGCGAAGGGTCTGCGGCAGCCGGGCATCGCATCCATCACTGCTTTCGATATCCATACCCACACGCCCGGCCTGGGGCAAAAAATCCAACAGCGCGCCGCGGACACGGAAACCCGCTTGGTCCGAATCGAACCGGGAGCTCGCGCAATCCTGCGACATCATGATGTCGGCGGTGACGGCGAATCAGGCCGCTAACGCCGCCGAGCAAAATGCTCCTCACCTGACCCCGGATCATATCTACGCCGACCTGAATTCGGTCTCGCCGGGCGTGAAGCAATCCATCGCGCGCGTGATCGAGACTACGGGCGCCCGCTTCGCCGAAATCGCGATGATGGCGCCGGTCCCGCCCTACGACCACAAGGTCCCGATGCTGGCCGGCGGCATCGGCGCCCAGGCATTTGTCGATCGAAGCTGGCGCCGTTTGGAATCTCGGCCGAAATCGTTTCGCGCGAAGTAGGCACGGCGGCGGCAACCAAGATGTTCCGCAGCATCATCGTGAAGGGCATGGAAGCGCTGCTCACCGAATGCGTGCTCGGCGCCAGCCGCTACGACGCCGATGAGCGCGTGTTCGCTTCGCTCGCCGAAACTTTCCCCGGCATCCAGTGGAAGCAACTGGCCGACTACATGGTCGGCCGCGTGGTAGTGCACGGCGAACGCCGCGCCCGCGAGATGGAAGAGGTGGCCGCCACGCTGCGCGAAATCGATATCGAGCCGATCATGGCCGAAGCCATCGTGCGCCGCATGGATTGGAGCGTTGAGGCGGGTCTGAAGCAAATCTTCCACGGAGAAGCCCCCAAGAGCTACCGCGATGTGGTGGACGCAGCCGCGAAAAAGCCTGTGGGAGCAGACTGAGGCTGAACCGCGTTTCTTCTCTTCGTCGCCGCTTTCTCCGCCGCGCGGGCCTGTTCCTCGCTGCCGTTGATCTCAAGCCCGAAACCATCGAAGCTTTCGACCGCTACATCGCCGCAACCGAGGCCAAGATGCAGCCGCGCTGGAGCGGCGAGCATTTCCTCTGGTTCGACGATTCGCCCGGACATTCGCTGCAGCTCTGCTGGCCGGCGCAAATCGTCGCCCAGCCCGTCGCAAGGCAACGGCGTTGTCAATGTTCCCGGCGGGCTCATCCAGGATTGGATCGGAGCGGTCTTCGTTCCCAACACCACGCTCAAAGATGTCTCTCAGCGTTGTTCAGGATTATCCGCAACACGTCCGAAGTTTACAAGCCCGACGTCACCGAAGTAAAGGTTCTTGTCGCATACCGGCAACGATTTTACTGATCCGCACGCGCGTGCTGAAATCGAAGTTCTTCATCTCCGACGTGCTCGATATCGACAACCAGATCCACTTCGTCCCGCTCGATTCCAAGCGAATCTACAGCCGTTCGGCGAGCCAGCGCGTCGTCGAGATCGCCGATGCCGGAAAGCCGAACGAACACGAACTGCCGACCTGGCCATGATCGCGGGCTGATGTGGCGCATCAACGGCTACTGGTTTTTCGAAGAAAGCGACGGCGGAGTCTTCATCACCTGCGAATCCATCACGCTGACGCGCGAAATTCCGTTCCTGATGGCCAAAATGCTCAGCCCGATCGTGCATGAACTTCCGGCCGAAGCGCTGAAAACCAGTCTGGAGCAGACGCGAAAGGCAGTTCCATCGAGAACAGCCGCGGCTGACCGCTCCCTAAAGCTGCAGGCTCCCGAACGGATCGGCGGCTCAGGCTTCCGCCTGGCGAGGCTTGAGATTCGCCTTTGATCGGCGCGTGGCGCCGGCAGCTCGATGGAGAAATGCTTGCGCGAATAAGTCTTGCCCTGCGTCTTGCGCGCGCGGAAATACGGCTCCAGCCGCTCCAGCGCCTGTTGCATGCTGGTGATCACGTGATCCCGCATGGCCGCGGCCGATGCATCGCGGTCCCTTCCGACCAGCACTTCCATCAGGTCCTGATGCCGCCGCGACGGCGTCCCGTTGAATGCCCGTCCCACGCACAGCCAGGTGGATGACAGCGCGCGCGTTCTCTCGATGGCGTCGCACAGCGCCGGGCAGCGCGTGCATTCGGCGATGCGGCGATGCAGTTTTTCGTGCAGATTCAAATAATAAAAGCGATTGGTTTCCGGCTGCGAGCGCATGGCATCCACGCGCACGCCCAGCTTCAGCAGCTCAGAGCGTTCCTCCGGCGTCGCCATCTCGGTGAACAGCCGCGCCGCCTCCACCTCCAACGCTTCGCGCACCAGATAGTGCCCGCGCACGTCTTCCCGGCTGGGAATGCGCACGCGTGTTCCAGCGCGAGGCCGGCTTTCCAGCAGGCCTTCGAATTCCAAACGCAAGAAATGCCTCAGAAACGGGCAGAAAACTCATGCCGAGTTCGGCGGCGATTTTGCGCCGCGAGATCACCTGGCCAATGGCCACTTCGCCCCGCAGAATTCGCTCGCGAATAATGACGTAGGCTTCACCAGCCAGATCTGAAGCGCCGGAAGAGCGGTCTTTCATAAGTCCCCAATATTCAAGTCCGCAAATTGGTAAATCTTACCCATCCTATCACACGCTGCATGCAGCAATATCAGGATTCTATATCACAGGACGCGGTCAGGGCTTGGCCAGGGTACACTGGAGGACCGGAGCGGCCGCCGGCCAGTCCACTCGCCATGAAAAACAAACGCAGCCGCGAATGGTTTCAAGCCCCGGAATATTATGGCTTTGGACGCCGGGCCTGGCTTCGCTCGGAGGGTTTTCCAGCGGACGTATTCGACGGCAAACCGGTGATCGGCATCTGCAATTCCTGGAGCGAGCTGAACAATTGCAACGCGCATCTGCGCGACGTGGCCGCGGCGGTGAAACGCGGCGTGTGGGCGGCGGGCGGAGTGCCGCTCGAATTTCCCACCATCTCGCTCGGCGAAATGTTCATGCGCCCCACCACCATGATGTATCGCAACCTCATGGCGATGGACGTGGAGGAATCCATCCGCGCCAATCCGCTGGATGCCGTGGTGTTGCTGTGCGGCTGCGACAAAACCACGCCCGCGCAATTGATGGGCGCGGCCAGCGCCGATATTCCCGCGATTGTTGTGCCCGGCGGTCCGATGCTGGCCGGCCAATGGCGCGGCCAGCGGCTCGGCTCCGGCACCGACGGCAAGAAGCTGTTCGATCAATTCCGCACCGGCCGCATCACCGAAGAGGAATGGTGCGAGATCGAAGGCTGCATCGCGCGCACGGCCGGCCACTGCACGGTGATGGGCACCGCGTCCACCATGACCAGCTTGGCCGAAGCGCTGGGCATGACGCTGCCGGGCAGCGCCAACATTCCCGCGCCCGATTCGCGGCGGATGGCGATCGCGGAACTGAGCGGGCGAGCCGTGGTCGGCATGATCGAGCCGGACTGGAAGCCTTCGCGCATCCTGACGCGCGAGGCGTTCGAGAATGCTATCACCGTCCTGATGGCGCTGGGCGGATCGACCAACGCCGTGGTTCACCTGATCGCCATCGCCGGGCGGCTCGGCATTCGGCTTACGCTGGAGGATTTCGACCGCATTTCGCGCCGCACGGCTTGCATCGTGAACGTCAAGCCGTCGGGCAAGTATCTTGATGGAAGATTTGTTTCACGCGGGCGGAGTTCCCGCTGTCATGAACCGGATTCAAGATCTGCTGCACGGCGACTGCGTCACGGTCAACGGCAAGACCATCGGCGAGAATATCAGCGGCGCGATGCCGCTGAACGACGACGTGATCCGCCCGCGCGATCACCCGCTGTATCCCGAAGGCGGCATCGCCGTGCTTACGCGGAAATCTCGCACCCAACGGCGCCGTGATCAAGCAGACCGCGGCTTCCCCGGATCTGCTGCAGCATCGCGGGCGCGCCTACGTGTTCGAGACTCGCGACCGAGATGCTCGCCGAGATCGAACGCGACGATCTGCCGGTGGATCGCGACACGGTGCTGGTGATGCGCAACTGCGGACCCAAAGGCGCGCCGGGTTTTCCGGAATGGGGCCACATCCCGATGCCGCGCAAACTGCTCAACGAAGGCGTCGCCGATATGGTGCGCATCTCCGACGCGCGCATGAGCGGCACATCGTACGGAACGGTGGTGCTGCATGTCGCTCCCGAATCGGCCATTGGCGGCCCGCTGGCGCTAGTCGAGACCGGCGACGAAATTCTGCTCGATGTTCCCGGCACGCAAGCTGGAATTGCTGGTCTCGGCCGAGGAACTGGATCGCCGCGCGCGGCTTTTCCAACCGCCTCCGCGCCATTACGACCGCGGCTACGGGCGCCTGTTCCTGGACCACGTTACCCAAGCCGATCTGGGTTGCGATTTCGATTTTCTCAGCCCGGATTATCGCTGAGCCGTCGGCCCTGCTCGCAGCCCTACTTGCCATAAGGAATCATAGCGACGATAGCGCCTTTGTTTTTTGTGACCAGATAATCGTCGTATTTGTTCCTGTGGTGCTTACCGTGGTTGGTCCGGACGGACGGCGATTGTGAGTACAAGGCCAGTCTCTGAGAGGCCGACAAATGCGCTTCTCGCACCGGCTGTTGCTGTTTTGCGAATCCTGTGCCAGTCCGGAAACAATGACCAAATGTATCCTTTGTGTAACGCGATAGGGGCTCTCCGCTATTTCCGTGACGTTGCCCAAAACTTTGGTTGAATTCGCCAGGATGTGGGTGGCGCATGCGTATTCCACTAAGTACTACTAGAACAATTTTCGCGCGCCCCGCGATACATTTTCTTGAACGGATGTCGCATCTCATGATATTCTCGGGCTCTAGAAATAGAAAAGCCGCTGGGAGTACAAATGTTACAAATGCAATTCTCCAGAATCAGTCTTCTCAACGCCGCCTTTGCCGTTGCAATAATTCTCTTGCCTGCGCGCATCGCGTCTGCGAGTACGCTGGATCTCAGCTTTACGGGACAAGGATCGGGCACCATCACCGATGGGGTTACGGTGACATCTTTCACTGACGAAGCCTTCAGCGTGACCTTCGTCGAAGACACAACCGCCGTCACCCAAGCGGGTGGGTACGATTATGATAACCCAGCCGGCGACGGCACATTTACCGAGGGCACTTACACCGCAACTATTAACAATGCGAATATCATTGTCAACGGAAATGGCGACACTGGAATGGGTTCCTACTCACTGCTGTCCAAGACAGATCGGGATCTCGATGATCCAGCAACTGAAAACACAACGATGTAGCTGTTCCAGGAGCGCCTGTGCCGGCAGACGAGGTTGGCGTGTACACCTGCTGGGCGTGGCGTGAGTCTGCTGTCCAATATATTTTCCTGGACTGGCGAATTTACCTCGTGGTTTCTCGACGGATTTGATTTCTCAGCTGACGGTCTGCTGTCCAAAATAAGGTGGCGCTCAGTTGAGTGGCAGCGGTAATTGTGTATCCCTGGAGCGCCTCAGGTGGCTCGAACGGATCATTGAGCCATTTGACTAAATCGCGGTAGACGAACAGTTGCTGGCGCAGCAGCGCCACCAGATTGGACAGACCCCAGTTCCAGGTGCTGCGCAGTTGCAGATACCGCACCACCAGCATGGCGATCAGCGCCGTCCAGATCTGCGTTTGCACCGCGTTTTCACTGGTGCCGATGAAGGTCTTGATTCGCAAGGACTGCTTGATGGCCTTGAAGAACAACTCGATCTGCCAGCGGTCCTTGTAGATCGCCGCGATGGTGGAGGCGGCCAGCTTCAGATGATTGGTGACGAACACCATGCTGTCCTGCTTGTCTTCCAGCCAGATTTCGATCCGGCGCAGCCGCAGGGCTTGCTCTTTGTCGCTGGTCAGCAGAATCACTTCGTCGCGCAGGATGGTAGGGCTGACCGATGCCGGCCGGTCCTCCACGATGCTGTAGGCGGTGCTGTCCTTCAGGCGGCTCACGAACCACACCCCTTGCACGCTCAGCTTCCGCCACCAGTCATGATCCTCGTAGCCGCGGTCAAATACCAACATCGCTCCGGGGGAGAACTCCATCTTCTTTGCGGCGGTCACGTCTCCGGTCTTGCCGTCAGTGATCACGGCGTACTGCGGCAGGAAGCTGGAGTTGTCCAGCACCATGTGCAGTTTCACCGCTCCCTTGGTCTTGACGTAAGAGGCCCATTCGAACATCGCCACGCATACCGGGATCACCGTGGCGTCCAGACTCAGCAGCGGATGTTTGAAACGGAACTTCCGTTTCTTGTCTTTTGCCTCGGTCTGGCACAGCTGCACCAGTCCTTCGAACACGGTCTTGTATAACTGCCAGGGCCGGTGCTCATTGGCGTAAGCCAGAGTCGAACGCGTCGGAGCCCGGTCCACGCCCAGATGCTTCAGCTTGCCTTCGCTCGCCGCCAGTCCTCCTACGATCTCGCGCAGCGACCGCGCTCCGCCTAAGTGGCAAAACAGCAGCGCGATGAACTGGCTCCAACTCGTCATTCCTTTGGCGTGCTTTTCGGTTTGGTGCTCCCGCACCGCCCCTTCAAATACGGCGCGCGGAATGAAACGCAAAATCTGACTGAAAATGCTGCATACTCTTTCCATGGGCGGGTGATCCTTTCCGGTTGGTTGTGTCGCAACTCCAACTCTACTCGGATTGCCCGCTCATCTTTCTCCCGTCTGCCCTGCCCACCGCACCCATCGTGCCTCTCAAACGTCTTGGACAGCAGTGGTTCCTACTACACCGTCTTCTTGTTCAACAGCGACTTTGGGAGCTCCATCGGCATCAGCGAGGACCCGGTGCTGGCGGGCTACGGTCTGGTAACCCCCATCACCACCGGAAGTATACCCAGCTCTTCCAGTATCCAAATCCGAACATCGGGGCCTATCAGGACGCTCTAGGCTTCACCACCAGCAGCGGTGCCACGATAGAGTTCACCAGCTTGGATTCGCTAGACTTCACGGCTTCCGTACCCAGCGCGGTACCGGAACCGTCCATGCTGTGGTTCATTCTGCCGGCTCTTGTGGCCTTTGTGCTGCTTCGCAGGTCGCGGTCAGTCGCCTAAGGCAATTGGCGCCACCAATTCCGAGATTTTCCCCACATCATCGGTGATTCCTGCTTTTGCATCGCAGGCGTTACTGAATCGGGCGGAAATTGCGGAACGGGAAGTATAGGCGAGTACTGCCCAATGGTTGTCCCATTTTTTTGAGAGCGCTTCGTTATCCGCGTGAATCGGCGAATGGACATGCGCATCGTTAGGCTCCCCGCTCCACGTCGGACGCGCAGATTCTTGTAGGATCAGGCTGGCCGATGAGTCCGACTACCTCCGTGCTCACCACTCCAGACTGGGGAATGAATCGCGCGCTGTCGGTCAGGGAGCCTGATCAATCAACACCGTAAGACGGCGGCGGTTTCAGACAATTACGTCGACTCGCCAGCCAGCCGGAGATGGATGTAAGCTGATAGAGCTAGGTTTGCAAGCCGTAGCGTTTCACTCTGATGCCTAACATGAAAACTTTGGTTCACGCCGTTCTCGCGGCGCTCATTTTCGCCGCCATCCCAACCGCACTTTTAGCCCAGTGGCCGCCTTATCCGACGCCTAACGTTCCCAAACTCGCCGACGGTAAGCCCAATATGGACGGCCCCACGCCGCGTACCGCCGACGGCAAACCGGATTTATCCGGCATCTGGCAATTTGACGGAAATCGCGGGTTGCGTCCGCCGGGCGGCCCCGGTGCAACTGCCCGGCCAGGTGGCCCACCGCCCGCTGGTGGCCCGCCGCCAGCCGGTGGACCTCCGCCAGCCGGAGGGGTCGGCCTGGGTCCGCGGCCGCGTGGTCCCAACCAGTTTTTCGATATCGGATCTACGCTGAAAGATGGCCTCCCGTTCACCCCTTGGGCCGCCGCCATACGAGAACAACGCAAGTCAAATAACAACAAGGACAATCCCGACGCGCACTGCCTGCCGCTGGGCCTGATGCAGTTGCACACGCATCCGCAGCCCAGAAAAATCATTCAGACACCCAAGTTGATCGTGATTTTGTACGAAGCCCAGGCCGGCATCCGGCAAGTCTTTATGGATGGACGTTCGCTGCCCAACAACGATCCTGAGCCGTGGTGGTATGGTTACTCGATCGGCCATTGGGACGGCGACACGCTGGTGGTGGAAACTACCGGCTTCCGCGACGACGTATGGCTGGACGTGGAAGGCAGCCCGCTCACAAACACAGGAAAAATGACCGAACGTTTCACCCGCGTCAACTTCGGACATCTTGATATCCAGGTCACCGTGGAAGATCCGAAAGCGTACACCCACCCCTGGACCATCACCATCAAACAGCACCTGCTGCTCGACACCAACCTGATCGAGTTCATTTGCAACGAAAACGAAAAATCCGACGCTCACCTGGTGGGCAAGGAATAGCTAGCCTGACCTTCCTCTATGCGTGATGAAGAGCGGAAGGCGGTTGCGCTCGAATACCTGAAGGCGCTGGACGCCGGCGGCGTGACTTCTTCCGGCGGATCCATCTTCGATTTGTTTGCGCCCGATGCCCAGGTTTATTTTCCGAAATGGGGCGTCGCCAAGGGCAAGGAGCAGATCGAAAAGCTGTTTTCCGACTTGGGCGGCAAGCTCAAATCGATTGCTCACCACTACCCGGAATTGAACTGGATCTTCTCAGGCGGCGACACCATCGTGTGCGAGGGCACCAGCCATGGCGAACACGTGGACGGCCCGTGGCGCGCGGGCGATCCCGATTGGGGCGCAGGCCGCTGGTGCGATGTGTTCGACATTCGCGACGGGCTGATCCAGCGCTGCTTCATTTATCTGGACCCGGACTACGCAGGCAAAGATACCGATCGCTATCCGTGGATCAAGAAGTAGCTTCGCCGGCCGCGAAATAAACACAATCGGGGTGATGAAACACCAGCGCGCTCACGCTCGCCTCCGGTTCCATCATCATGCCTTCGGTGAGCCCGACGCCGATCTCTTCGGGCCGCAGCAGTTTCCACAAACCCTGCTGATCGTCCAGATTCGGGCACGCCGGATAACCGAAGCTGTAACGCTTGCCGTGATATTTGGAAGTGAAGCGATCATGCATGGTTGTTTCGGCGGGATCACCGAATCCCCAATCCTCGCGTATGCGCCTGTGCAGCCACTCCGCGCAAGCTTCGGCGGTTTCTAACGCCAGCGCCTGGATCGCGTGGGCCTTGAAGAAATCGCCCGCCTGCTTCCACTGCTCGGACCGCTCGCGGATGCCTGCCCCGGCGGTAACAACGAACAGCGCCAGATGATCGCGCTGCCCTTCCGCTGGATCGAGAATATAGTCGCTGAGACAAAGCGCGTCATCTTTGTAGCTTGGGTTGCAGCCTTGGCGTGTGCCCGCCTGGCGCGCAAAACGGAAGGTGCGCAGAGGCGAGGCGCCGCCGGCCGCGAACAAATGGATCGCATTCCCCTCGCGTTCCGCTTCAAAAAACTGCCAAACCGCGCGGACTTTCATGAACTGCGCCGCTTCCCGCTTCAACTCCTCTACTTGATCGTAAAGGCTCAACGCCTTTGCGTCGCGCTCCTGCAAGCCCGTTTCGAAGTCGCCCTTGTAGCCCAGGTGCCGTCCGTAGAGCATGTACGGATTGATGTAGCCCCATATTTCCGCGAGATTCGGCACCGTGCGAACTTTGCGGTCGAGATACGGCGCGGGTGGAATCGCGAGGTCGATGCGAACTTTGGGGCTGCGCTGCGTGGTGATATTCCGAGCAGCGGCCTCCGCCACTGCGCTTTCCACCGGAGACTCGTCCGCCGAAAACTGCGCCAGCGCCGCGTCACGCTCCGCCGGATCCATAATCTGGTTCATCCACTTCAAACCGGCCATGGCGTCCTTGGCGTAATAGGCCGCTTCGCCATACGCGTTTGCGATTTTGGTGCGCGTGAATTTCTCCGATAGCGCCGCGCCGCCCACCAGCAGCGGCACGTGAATTCCAGCGGCCTTGAAATCGCTGGCGGTAGCCACCATCTGTTGCGTGCTTTTCACCAAAAGCCCGGAAAGTCCGATGGCGTCGGGCTGGTGCTCGAAATACGCCTGGATCAGCGCTTCGGGAGGCACCTTGATGCCCAGGTTGATCACTTCATATCCGTTGTTGGCGAGAATGATTTCCACCAGGTTCTTGCCAATATCATGCACGTCGCCCTTCACGGTGGCAAGAATGATCCGTCCGCGCGCCGAGCCTGCGCTCTTCTCCCCGGCCTTCCCGAGGAAACCTTCCAGATAATCCACCGCGGCCTTCATCGCCTCCGCCGATTGCAGCACTTCCGCGACAATCAGTTCGTTGTTGTTGAACAGCCGCCCTACTTCGCTCATGCCCGCCATCAGCGGTCCGTTGATGATCTCGAGCGGTGCGGCGCCTTCGGCCAGCTTCAATTCCAGGGCCGCGATCAGGCCGTCTTTGGTCCCTTCGATGATGAAGTTGGCCAGCCGCTGATCAATCGGAAGATCGCGCGCCAGCTCTTTAGACCGGCCGGTGGCCTGCCGGAAATGGCTGGTGATGCGGGCGATGTGGAATTGATTGATGGCCGCGCGTAGTTCCGGAGTTTGATCGCGGCAGTCCACCGGAGCGTTGCGCAGGCATTCGTCAGTCTCCGCGTCGGTGGGTGGCGCATTGAAAAGCAAATTTTCCGCCATCCGCCGCTCTTCCTCGGGAATGGATGCGAAGCGCTCCAGCTTCTCCGCATTGACAATCGCTAGATCCAAGCCGGCCCGAGTGCAGTGATATAGAAAGACCGAGTTCACCACCTCGCGCGCCGCGGCCGGCAGTCCGAAGGAGACGTTTGAAATGCCCAGCACGGTCTTGGCGTGAGGCAGCGATGCCTTCACCAGCCGGATCGCCTCCATGGTCTCCACCGCCCCGCCGGCATAGCTGGCATCGCCCGTGGCGCACGGAAAAACCAGAGGATCCAGGATGATGTCCTCCGGCGCAATTCCGTACTTCCCGGTCAGCAGCCGGTACGATCGCCGGGCGATCTCCAGCTTGCGCTCGCGCGTGAACGCCTGGGCCCGCAGTTTGTCTTCGTCAATGCAGCCCACCACCAGCGCCGCTCCGTAGCGCTTAGCCAGAGGACATACGCGCTCGAATCTCTCTTCGCCGTCCTCCAGGTTGATGGAATTAATGATGCTCTTGCCCTGGCAGTAGGTGAGCGCCAGTTCGATCGCCTTGGGATCGGTGCTATCGATCATGATCGGCGCCCGCACCTTGCGGATCAGCTCCGCATAGAACATCTCGATATCGCGCATCTCGTCTCGATCCGCGCTCTGCAGGCACACGTCGGTGATGTGCGCGCCGTTCTTCATCTGGCGGCGTCCGATCTCGGTAGCTTCTTCCCAGTTTTCAGCGGCCACCAATTGCTTGAACAGCCGCGAGCCAATCATATTGGTGCGCTCTCCCACGATCAGCGGACGGTTGCTCTCATCGGCCTCCACCAGTTCCACGCCGGAAAAGTAGGAACGGTGCGAGCCGCCAGGCAATCGACGCGGCCGCTTGCCTTCCGCCATCTGCGCGATGGCCCGGATGTGCGCTTCGGTGGTGCCGCAACATCCGCCCACCATATTGATCCAGCCGTGATCGACAAAGCGCTCCAGCTGCCGGGCCAAAGATTCCGGCGTTTCGAGGTACCGGCCTTCTTCGTCCGGCAATCCGGCATTGGGATAGCAGGAAACCGGAAACCGCGACATCTGGCTTAGAGCCCGCAGGTGATCCGTCATGAACTCCGGGCCCGTGGCGCAGTTCAGGCCGATAGAGAGCAGATCGGCATGGCAGATGGATGCATAAAATGCCTCCGCGGTTTGGCCCGCGAGCATGGTGCCGGTGGCCTCGATGGTGCCCGAAATCATGATCGGTATCGGACGCCCCAGCTCTTGCCGCAATTGGCCGATAGCCACCAGGCCGGCCTTGACGTTACGGGTATCCTGGCAGGTTTCGAGCAACAAAAGATCCGAGCCGCCCTCCATCAGCGCCTTGGCCTGTTCGTGGAGGTTGCCGACCAATTGCGGAAACGTCACCCCGCCAGTGACAGAGATCGCTTTGGTGGTCGGCCCCATGGCGCCAGCGACGAAGCGCGGCTTAGCGGTGGTCGAGAACTCATCGGCCGCCTGACGCGCCAGCCGCGCGGCCGCCAGGTTTAAGGAACGCACGTCGTTTTCCAGGCCATACTCGGCCAGCACAATCCTGGCTCCGCCAAAGGAATTGGTTTCGAGAATATCCACGCCGGCCGCAAGATACGCTCGGTGGATCGCGAGCACCACGTCGGGCCGCGTGCGCACCAGATTCTCGTTGCAGCCTTGAGCGCAGCGCCGCCGAATCGCCGCGGACAGCGACTGCTGTTGCAGCATGGTGCCCATCGCGCCGTCCAGGATCAGGACGCGCTCGCAGACAAGCTCTTCAATTGCGCGCGCGGCGTCCGTCCGCTCAGCCATAGAATCGTTCCTTAACGCAGCCCGATGGCATCGGCCACCTCAATCGCCAGTTCATAGTGGCCAAAAGGCGCGCTCAATTGCACTCCCTGCACCATGGGGCGCGCGTGTTTCACCATTTCCCGCGCGATCTTCACGCCTTCCTGCCGCGCCTTCTCGGGAGTATCGGCAAGTCGCATGCGCTCCATAAACTCGGCCGGCACGCGGACGCGCAGCTCGTTCACCATGAACTCGGCATTGCGGAAGCTGGAGAGTGGCCAGATCCCGCAGATCACCGGGATCTTTACGGGTTCGATGCGCTTCAAAAATTGCTCCAGAAGATCCAGATCGAAAACCGGCTGTGTGATCACGTATTCGGCGCCCGCCTGCCACTTTCCATTCGAAACGCCGATCTCCTCGTCCAGGTTGAGCGCCGCCCGGGTCGGCTCCCACGCCGATCACCAGCGCGTTTGCGATCCCAGCGCGTTGCCGCCAATGTCCAGCCCGCGATTCAAATTCCTGACGATGTTCACCAAGCCGATCGAATCGATGTCGAACACCGCGGTGGCCTCCGGATAGATGCCCATGCGCGGCGGATCGCCGGTGATACAAAGCAGGTTGCGGATGCCGGCCATGTGGGCGCCCAGCAGCTCCGGATTAGATTCCCAGAATGTTACGGTCGCGGCAGCAAAAATGATTGACCGCTTCTATGCCGGCTTGCTGCTGGAACATTTGGCCGTGCGCCTGGGCGCTGACGCGCGCGCTGGCTCGGGGACCATCCGGTACGTTGTGCGATCGATGCCGTGTTCGGCGCAGAGTTTCGCGCCGGCGATTTCCGCGATGCGTCCAGCCCGCGCGGCGGCAAAATTTCGACCATCGCCACGAATTTTCCGGCCGCGAGTTTCGCGCCCAGTTGCGGATTTTTCCAGCCACGGGAACGGCCGGCAGCACTTGCGTTTCGGCGTGCCCGCCTCCGCGACGGGGGCCCGTACGTTCTCGCGCGGCTGCACGAACGGCTTTCGATCAAATTAGTTGGATGTGCTCCGGAGTGGTGCCGCGGCGCGCCCCCGATAATCGTCACTCCCGCCCACAGCATCCGCCGCGCGTACTGGGCCATGTACTCGGGCGAGC
>CAVXGM010000041.1:0-29836 GCA_963761265.1 Bryobacterales bacterium | reverse complement strand
TCGCCGGATCGGACACCATACTGGTGGATGCGGGTATCAACGTTCTCCATGAATTCACGCCCGATATCAAGCGCTGGTTGCATCTGAGGCACTGAGCGCTGGTTCGAGCGCCCCACTACACTGGAGTGGTGCGGGTCCGATCTCCCTTTTCCCTCGCGCTGGTAACACTTACAGCTTGCGTCTGCTACGCCGAGGGTCGGGCCGATCTGCACAAAGAAGACGTGCGGGCGATTCAGCGCGTCCTCAAAGCACGCGACAGCTCACTGGATTGGTTTCAGGTTCTGGCGAAGAAACCTATCGATTCCACTCGTTCCGTAATGTTGGTGGAAGCTGCGCCAACCGAACTGCGGCCGGGAGCCTCCCAACCGTCGCCCATCGTTTCACGGACGCAGATCGCGCTCCTGGTGGCATCGGGACCGCGGAATGAAGTTCGGCTGATCCTTGACTCGCTGCCTCCGCGGGACATCTCCGCCACCCCGAGGCTGGACCAGCCAACTGAGCGCTCCGTCAATCTGCATTTCTACTCAGACTACGGCATCTATCTGGGCAGCATCAAATACTTCTACGATCTCGCGGGGCAGCAGCCGCAGGCCAGCTTCGCTACGGAGTTCAGGCTTTCACTTCTGCGACGAAGGTGCATGGAACACTTCGCTCTACCGCCTCGTTCGGAACGGCCCGCCAGGTGCCAGCGGGCTGGCGTCAAGCGCGACGCGATGATCACCATCCAGCCCAGCGCCGGAGCTTTTCCTTGCCCGATCTCAAGATCATCAATCTTCCCGGCAGCTCTCCGAGGAGAATGCCTGCGCCGAGCCAACTCCGCTGCACATCAGCAGTGGAGAGTGAGTTGCTGATTGCCAATCGGCTTCCTCCGGGCCGCCGCACCATCCCCGCAGTATCCTGCTCGATGTGATCGATCAGTTCGGTGCCCGAGAGCAGCGATTTTCCCCGCCGTTGCCTGGCGATAAGCTTCCACCGCCAGGTGCTCCCGGGCGAGCAGCCTCCAGCAGGAGGATTTTGGAGCGACATTGGACCGTTCGTGCTCAGTAACAGAAGATCTGGTTCGCGAGCGCCTTTTTTACGATGTCGGCGAGGGGTCTGTCGGGCGTAGGCGCCATCGGCACCTTCGACATCGCGTCGCGGAAATACCACATGCGATATCTGCCGGAAATCAAGAGCTTGGTCGGGATCGGCGATCCTGCTGGATGGGGATCAGCTTTGGATCGGCCTGGTGCACCACCCGGAGGGCGCGGATTTCGGCGGTGGCCTGCTGGACTTCGACACCCGGACCGGTTCAGCCACGAAGTATGCCTTCCGGGACGTGATCAACACCATCGACCGACTGGGAGACGCGCTGTATTGCGGCACGTCCGACGGCGTATACGTCTTGCGCGATCGAAAGCTCACTCAGTTGCGCTTCGAGCCGAATGAGAAAGGCGAACTCATTATGGTGACGCGCGAAGTGCGATAGTTAGTGCTTATTGCCGCTAGATCTTTGGAATCTCCGCGCTGGTTGAACTGGCGGCAATCCATGAACAGCAAGGGCATGTGAGAAGCCGGCAACCTGGTCAGCGATACAATGATCGGCGAGAAGACTATGATTCACGACGCGTGGTCAACTTTTAAAGACAGCAAGACCTGGACCAATCCGATATTCGTCGGCTGACGGCAGCTGGGAAAACATGACCGTTCAACGCATTGGGATCCTGCATCCCGGACAGATGGGAATCGTCGTCGCGGTTTCCGCCCGCAATAGCGGGAACAAGGTGTTTTGGGTTTCCGAAGGACGGAGCGCGGCCACGCAAAACGCGCATCCGAGGCAGGCTTCGAGGACGCCGGGACGCTCGCGAATTTGTGCCGAGCTTTGCCCGCTGATCGTGAGCGTCTGCCCGCCGGAATTCGCCGAGGACATCGCGGAACAAGTGCGCGGCTTTCCTATCAAGGCACGTATCTCGATGCGAACGCCATCTCGCCCGAACGCGCATTGCGCATCGCGCGCCTGTTGGAAGAGCGCGGGGCGCGGTTTGTGGATGGCGGCATCATCGGTCCGCCACCGATGACGCGCAATCAGACCTGGCTGTACCTTGCGGGCGAGCATGCTGCAGTGTCGCGCCTATTTTTCCGCCGGGCCCGATCGAAACCGAAGTGCTGGCCGGAGGCATTGGCCGCGCATCGGCCTTGAAGATGTGTTTCGCGGCGTATTCGAAAGGTACCATCGCGCTCGCCACCGCGGTTTTGGCCGCGGCCCAGCACCTCGACGTATTCGACGATCTCAAGCGGCAGTGGGCGCGAAGCGGTCCGTCGCTTGCCGATATGGAGCGGAAAATCTCGCACGCGGCTCCCAAGGCCTGGCGATGGGTCGCCGAAATGCGGGAGATCGCAGCGACATTCGAGAGCGCCGGTGTGCCTCCGGGCGAATTTCATCAAGGGCCGCAGAGATCTATCGCTGCTTTGAAAATTTCATGGGCGCGCGAGCCGGCCTGAAGGAGTACACGGTAGACTAACCAACATGAGTGAACGAAGGAGTGTTGAAGTCCCCGGCCTGGAACACGTGAACCCGATTCCCAATGCCAGCCGCATCGGGCCTTTTCTTGTCAGCGGAGGGATTTTCGGAAAAGATCCGAAAACGGGCAAAGTGCCGGACGGCATCGAAGCGCAGTGCGAGCAGACGTTCGCCAATATCCGCAAGGTTCTGGAGGCGGGCGGGGCAGCGCCGGAAAACGTCATCAAGCTGAGCGTATGGCTGAAGGACATGGCGAACCGGCCGATCGTGAATAAATACTGGCTGCAATTGTTTCCCGAGCGAGCATTCGCGGCCCGCGCGGCACACGTTCCCGACCCCCGATCTGCGTGATCCGCTGCTCGTCGAGTGCGAGATCATGGCCGTGATCCCGGATAAAAAGTGAAACTCGCCAGCTTCCGCGCCGGCGGCAAGGACCGCATTGGCTTTTTGGTTGACGGCGCACGCTCATGGAGATCGACGGCCCGCCAGCATTTTGGATTTGATCGAATCCGGCGCCGGACGATTCGGAATTCACCGAAACATTTTCGCTCGAAGATGTCGCCTGGTACGCCGCCGGTGCGCCGGCCGTCCAAGATCTGCTGTCTGGCGTTGAACAACAGCGCGAACAGCGACCGCATCATGCAAGGCCCGAAACATCCGGCGATGTTCATCAAGCCGGCGAGTTCGCTGCTGGGCCATGGCGGCGCGATCGAATGCAAGCCGAATTACGGCCGCGTGCATCCGGAGCCGGAGCTGGCGGTGGTGATCGGCAAAACGGCCAAAAACATTGCGGCGCGCGACGCTTACGATTATGTTTTCGGCTACACCATTCATAACGACATCACGTCGCCAACCATGCGCGCGGAGGACACGTTTCATTACCGCGCGATTCATCCCAAGGCCGGCGATCCCAAGGCGATCGAATACGTGGACACCTGGGTCAGCTATCCCGGCCGCTACAAATGCTGCGACACGTTCGCGTGCATGGGCCCGTGGCTGGTCACGAAAGACGAAATCGCGGATCCGCATAATCTGGCGGTCTCGTGCAGCCACCAGGGCCAGCTTGTGACCGAAGACAACACCGAGAATCTGTTTTACAAGATTCCGGAAGTGCTGGAGTTTTTATCCAGGCACCTGACGCTGCTCCCAGGCGACGTCGTCTCCATGGGAACGGCGCTCAAAAAATCGGCGCAGGGCGGCGCGGTACAGAACATCGATTTGAACAAGCTGGGCGGCCCGGTTTCAGTGACGATCGAAAAGATCGGCACACTCACGAATGAGGTAGCGCAGTGGATTACGGCTTTAGTCTTTAGCTCTTGGACCGCGGCATCGGTGACGGGACCGTGGAATTTCCACTGGATCGCGCCGTCTTTGCCAAAGCAGCACATAAGCATCGTTCGGCTGCTCGAACCCGGCGGCTTGCTTGAGCTCTTTCTCTTTGTGATAGACCACCACGAAATTGCCGCGCTCGTCTTCGGGAACTCCGCCTTTCATGCCGTGCACCGCCATCCCGCGAACGAACCGGGGCGCGTCTTCTAAGACCGCAATCGAATAGGTCGGGAAGTCGTGCTTGATGCGCGCGGTCCAGGCCTTGGTCTGGTTCTGTGACGCGTGGGTGAAGCCGATCACGATGACGGACGTGCCCGGCCGCGGCATCCGGAAGCGTCGTCTTCTGATTCAAGAGGTTCTCGCCCTGCACTTGCGGGAATTGCTCGGCGCACAGACTCGCTGCGAGGAGCATCCCCAGCGCGAACGATCGAACAGCATTTGCCGACAACGTTACTTCTTACCGCCTTCGCTTTCAGTATAGTGCTTCAGGTCGCGCTCGCCTTCCACGCAGGCCAGTTCCATGATTTCGTAACCGGGGCGCGTGATGCGCGTGATCGGGAACGCGATGGTCCATGGCCGGGAAAACGTTTTGGGATCTTCGATGGTGGCCCGATAATCGATCGTGTCGGCGTCAACGGGCGTGTAGCGCTCGATCACGTGGATCGCGTCGCTATGAAAATTGCCGGCCATGTCGAACCAGGTTTTGTCGTTTTGATTGGTGACGTCCACCACCAGCGTGTCGCCTTCCCAGTGGCCGCGCGAATCGCCGTCAAACAGCTTGATGTTGGATGGCAGGTGCGGCCGCCGTCGATCGGGATGACGCGGTAGGCGTGGAAATTTTCGAACAGAATTAACGTGTAGCCGGCGGGCCGCAGAATCTGAAAACCAAACGGCGCATAGATCTGGCGCGGCACTCCTGACAGAAAGCAATGCGCCTCGGGATCTTCGTACATGTGGTGCTCAACCAGATCCTTCTTGCGTTGTTCGGCCGCGGGCAGATAGGGTATCTTGCCGTCCTTGGGATCGACGATGACGCCTTTTCCGGGCGGGATGCCATAGACGCTTCAGGTGATCTTCCACGTCGTAGGCGGCGTTCCCTCCGGGACTGCGAACCTCCCAGAGCCCGTGAAATCGGGCTTCCCGTCGGCGCCGGCGCGGCATGGGGCGGTTTGCAACCTTCGCGCGGGGCGTCTCCTGCGGTCCGGGCGTCTGTGCGGAGCGCTGCCAGAGGCAAGCAAGCCGAGGAGAATCGTTTCATTTGCTATTTCCCCTACGCATAACAATCGTACTCCATGAGCTGGAAATTCTTCTCCGGGCGCCGGTACAAATTCAGCCGGATGTTCCACGGACGCGTGAACACCTTGGGATCTTCGATGGTGGCCTCGTAGCGGATCGTGTCGGGGCCGTGCGCGTGTAGCGTTCGACAACATGCAGCGCGGCGCTGTGGAAATCGCCCGACGCGTCAAACCAGGTTTCATCGGATTGTTTGCGACGTCCACCACCAGGGTGTCGCCCTCCCAGTGGCCGCGCGAATCGCCCATCCAAAAGTCGACGTCGTCGGGATGCTTGCTTCCATCGACGGGAATCAGGCGGTAGGCGTGGACGTATTCATAAAGGATCGCGACATCCTTGCCCGTTTGAAAAATCTGGAACGGGAAGGGCATCAGGTTGGCGCGCGGAACGCCGGGCAAAAAGCATTTGGAATTGGGATCCGCTTCGGCCCGATTCTTGAAGTTCCGCTGCCTTTTCGCCAGGGCTTCGGGCTTGTAGGGAATTTCGCCGCCCACCACTACGCCCAGGCCCGGCGGAATGCCCAGGCTCCCGCCGTGATCCTGAAGATCATAGGACGCGGTCGTTTCCGCCTCCCAGGAGCCTTGCAAATCCGGCTGATTGTCGGCCGTGGCGGCGCGTGGTAACCCTCTGAAAAAGCGGTTTGAGCCAGGACACTGAATTCACAATACCACAACCACCGAATACGCAAGCCAGGAACCTCCAGGGAGAGCTAGAATCGGGCATCGTATCACCATCCAATTGAACAAGGCAAGCGAATCGTGGTCTTCTAGAAGAGGAGAGCAACTTCCGTGAAATTTCAGTCTATTGTCTTTGCCACCCTGTTGGCAGTACCGGCCTTCGGCCAAACTTTTTCTTCCGCGCCGCTCGCGAATCCCGCCGGTGCAGGCAGCCTGCAACCGAACTGGTCCGTCGCGCCCGATGGAGCCGCGGTATTTAGTTGGATCGAGCCCGCAAGGACGGCTCGTTCTCGCTGCGGTATGCGGTTCGGCGCGGAGGCGCTTGGTCGCCGGCCATCACCGTGGCCGCGCACCGCGAGTTCTTCCACCATCCGGCGGAAATGCCCGAAGTGCTGGCGCTACCCAACGGGCATTGGATGGCGCATTGGGTGGAAGCGCCGGCAGGCGGGGATACGACGCCGAGTATGTTTATGTCTCCTCCTCCACGGACGGCAAGACCTGGACCACACCGCTCCAGGCGCATCACAATCACAGTCCGGTGCAGCATGGCCTGGCTTCGATGATCGCGAACCCGGACGGCGGCGCATCCATCTTTTGGCTGGAGGCGCTGAAAGGCGAAGATAATCCGGTGTCGCTCAAGCGCACCATCGTGGATGCCTACGGGCAAGGAAGTGCGCGAAGAGGTGATCGACAGCGACGTTTGCGGCTGCTGCCCAACGGCTGTCACGAAGACATCCAAAGGGCTGCTGGTGGCGTTTCGCGCCCACACCAAGGACGACGTTCGCGACATCGCGGTCACGCGCCTGGAGAACGGCCATTGGACCACGGCGAAGATCGTGAGCGCGGATGGCTGGGTCATCAATGCCTGCCCGACCAATGCGGCGGCGGTGAAGGCCAAGGGCGATCATGTTGCGGTGGCATGGTTCACGGGCGCGAAGGACAAGCCCCGCGTGAATGGCGTTCTCTAACGACGCCGGTTCGACCTTCACCAAGGCGGTCCTGTTCAGCACCGGCCATGCGTTCGGCTACACGGCGCTGGCGATGGCAGAAGACGGCGGGGCGATCGTTTCGTGGTTGGAGCGCAGCCCGGAAGGCGCGAAAGTGATGGTTCGCCGCGTGAGCGCAGCGGGCGTGGCGGGCCCGGTTGTGGAAGTGGCCAAGGGCGGGAAAATGGCGCTCGGCTATCCGAAGCTCTTTCACCACGGAAACGACACTTTCATCGCCTGGGGCAACTCCAAGCACGTTGAGACCGCGAGTTTGGCCCCGTCTCACTAGCGAACCTTACTTCGTAGGGGCCACCGAAACGACGTGCCCCTTTTGGCTGGGCGGCTCGTAGTAGCCGATCAGGCGGCCCGCGCAGACCATACCGGTCCACAAGACCAGCGATAGCGCTCGCGGCCGCCTTGGCGCGGGTGGGAATCACGGGCGACTCGTCCAGCTTTTCCGGATGATTATAAACGCGCGGCCGGAAGATCAGCGCGTGGATGCCGATCAAGCGCCAGGATCGACATCTTGGTCCAGAAATACGGGTTCGGATAGTAATCGGCGGCCTTCGAGCCGAACAGCAAGAATCCCATCGTCAACATGATGACGAAGCCCAGGCGCTTCCACCAGCGCAGTCCGTTCACCACGTCGGCGATGGGCCGGTTCTGGAACGCTACCAGCCCAGCAACCGCAGATCGGTGATGACGATCATCCCGCCGAAGACGGCGATGCAGGTCAAGTGCGTGCTCATGATGACCGGATAGGTCAGGCCGGACTCCCGGATGATAGGTCATCAGGCTTAGGCTTTGCAGCCATTGGAAAAAAAGTTCGAGAATCACATCTGAGCCTCCCGAGTCTCTACGCGAACGCAATGAACAGCCCGCCGAATACGACGCTGATCCACAACGCCAAAGAAACAACGCCGACCGACCACGCGAACCGCGCGTGGACGCGGTGTCCGACAGCGCGATTTTGCGATGAATCGTGTAGTTGAATATGCAGCGCGGCCGCGAGCGCGTACATTTTGAACACGGAACGACGGGATTGTGCAGAGGTACATGCGCGGATCGGACAGGAACAGTATCGGACCGGAGAGCAGCACCACAGCCAAGCCGAGCAGGTCCAGGGCGCCGTCGCTCGGGCAGATTTCCGGAGCTGGTCTCCCGCCGCATGCCCACGCCCAGAAGCCGAAAATCCACCAGCGCGATCATGCCGATGGACCACGCGAAGGCCGCGATATGAAAGCACTCCGCGATGGGGAAAACCCACTCGGAACTATTCAGCGCGTCGGATGATCGCATTAGTTTGGAGAAGCAGCATGCAGCGGTCCTTCCTTTTTCCGCCCTGGAATCTTCGTTGAGCTGCCACGTTCGCGGCCGCCAGCGTGGTGACATGATCTGGGCGAAATGAATCCGGGCGTGGATCTTGTCGAGCGGCGGCTCGATGTAGCCGATTCCGCGCCCGCAACAGGCGATGGATGCTCCACAGCACCAGGGACAGCGCGGCCGCCAGCTTGGCGCTGCCGGGGACGCGCTGGCGCTTCGATCCAGCGCCTCGGGATTGCGCATAAACGCTGCGGCGAAACACCAGCTCATGCACTGTTACGCGGCCAACAGAATCAGCTTGGCGCGGAAGAACGCGTTGTAGTAATATTCTTCGGCTTTGGAGCCGAACAGCAGAAAGCCGCAGGTAGCGGTCAGCAGCAGCCCCCAGCGCTTCGGGACGCGGAATTGGTTCACCACGTCCGCGATCGATCGCTTGCGCATGCCCCAGCCGAGCAGCCGCATGTCGGTCATCAACATCATGCCGCCGAACAGACGCGATCCCGACCATGTGCAGCGACATGACGATCGGATAGGCGTTAGCCGATCCGCGCAGCGCGGTGAAGAACGCCGGTCGCCTGGATCCATTGGGCAAATGAGAGAATCATGCGTGCTGCCTAACCTAACTAAGCTCAGCCCGGGATAGATGAAACCGATAAAGATCCCGCCGAAAATCACGCCGCACCACAGCGCCAGCGAGACGCATGCCACCAGCTTTCCGTTGGGCGGCGGGCTGTCCGAGGCGACGGTCTTGCGGTGAATCGGTGTAGTGAAAAACCACGGCCGCAACGAAAAACACCATCTTGATCAGAAATGGCCCAGTTCAGATAGTACATGTCCGGGTCGGAGGAAAACAGCAGCAGGCCCGGAAAAGAACATGAGCACCAGCCCGCTGAGCGTCCAAAGCCAGGTATCTTTGGCGAGCTGCGCCGGAGTCTGGCGGCGCATGCCGATGCCCAGCAGCGAAAAATCCACGATGGCGATGGTTCCGATCGACAGGGCGAATCCGACGATGTGAAAGCACTCGAGCGTCGGAAAGACGAGTTCGGAGGAGTTTAGAGGATTCGTGATCAGCACTGGGATCCATGTGCACCGTTCGGCTCGGTCATCAAGTTTATCAAAGCCCGCGGGAAATCCAGCCACCTCGGAGTTGTCACTTGGCGGTCACTGACCGGTGAGTGACCTCTTGCCCGGCTCCGGGTGTTATAGCGGATCAGGACGGCAAGCGCCAGGCCCGCCCCGAAGGTCAGAGCGCCGGTTGTGACGTGCAGGACGCTGGTGATCACCACTGCCAGGCTGGTCTCCGGGAACAGGATCAGCATCATGAACGTCGTGAACCCCAGCATCACCTGAATTCCGGTGATCACCGCCAGGGCGACGGCCGCGGGCCTCAGCGTGGGATGTTCGCGGGAACTGGCGGATCAGGAATACGGCCACGATCAGGATCAGGAGCAGGACGATCATGGCGTTCAGGATGTGCCAGAGGACGCCCATGGCGTGGTAGCGATAGGAAGCGCCGAGCGTGATTTGCAGCAGAATGATCGCTGGGATGGCGATGGCCAGCGACCGCAGGGACGGGCTCCAGGTGTCTTCGATCAGTTCGGGCCCATGGTGCCAGCTTTCCGAAGTCATGACGGCGATGGCTACCACTACGCCGAAGAAAATCTGCGCGAGCAGCGCGTGCAGGATGCCGGAAATTCGGGTATGCGCTGGCTCATCGCTTTGACCCCAGCACGCCGTCGAGCACCCCGCCGCCAACCGCGATCCAGCCGAATTGGAGACTGTTGAGCTTTCGAGACGCCGAGGGCGAGCGCCAGGACACCAGCCGCGCCGCCGATGATGAGCGTGCCAGAACTCGAATGCAGGGTTGATGGTGGCCGCGGGCGTTAGCGGCGATGGGGCGCTCCAGGCTGGTGACGATGGCGCCGCGCCGCGACCGCGATGAGCGCGCACGAACGCCAACGAAAATGGCGAAACGATGTATCCAGGGATTTAGTTTCATTTCGAACTTTTCGTTTCGAATTCTCGCAACCAGCGCGCCGATCCGATGCCCAATCACGATCAGGCCAACGACCGATACAATCCAGGTGGAGGCCGCGCCCCACAGTGTCAGCATCACTCCGGCGGCCAGAACGATCGGGCGCGAAACTGGTGGGCCGCTCATGCCGCGCACCTCCTCCGCGTACCAGCGCCTCACCGTCGCAAGGATGCCGGTGAGATAGACGAAGCAGCCGGGGACCCACATCAGCAGTCCGCCGAGTTGCTGGTCGCTCTTGGGATCGAGTCCCGAAGAGATTGCGGCCGGGGGATTCAGGTATGCCGGGTAAAGGCCGACCGGGGCAAATGTCAGAAAAGCGCCCAGCAGGCTGCAGCACAGGCAGGCGCTGAACAAATATGCGACCGCGCCCGAGCGCGGGCAGATGGCGCCTCTCTCAAGCGGCCGCAGAGAATCGGCCACCAGAATATCGTTCCGGTGACCAGGAAGCTCAGGTGCTGGAAGATGTGCAGGTCATCGTTTGCGAGCGCGGCGTTGAACAATGCCGGGAATGTGCCAGGCCGAGCATCGCCCCGACGCCCAACAGCCAGGAAACAGGCGGCTGGCCGAGGATGCGTTCCATCTTGTTGATCGCGGGCCTGGTCGATAGCGCGCGGCGAACCAAGAGGAACGCCGAGCAGCAGTAGCGGCGGGATCACCAGCGCGAGGAAGAAATGCTGGACGATGTGGGCGCTGAAGCAGGTATTGATCGCCCAGCGTATCGATGGGCGAGACCAGATCGAGCAGCAGCAACAGCACGCCGGCCAGGAAATACGGCGCGCGTGCGAATCCGTGCTTGCGCACGATGCCGATGTAGCCGATCGCGAGCAGCGGCGCAGCCAATCACAACCGACGGCTCCCAATCCCAGCCTACCGTTCATGCGCAGGCGCCCCAGACATATGCGCCAGGAAAATCACCACCCAGACGCCGCGAAGAAATACCAGTACAGCGCGACGGTTCGCAGTCGCGGTGGATGGCACAACCGCGAGCGGCACCAGTCCAGCCAGAACATGCAGCCCATGCAGCGCCGGTCAGGGTGAAGAATGTGGTTCCGAAATAGACCCTGGCCGATGGTCACGCCGTCGCGAATCAAATGGAAATACTGGTTCCCTTGGCCGGCCAGAACGCGGCCCCGAGCACGATCGTCACCACCAGCCACAAGCGCGAACCACCGCTCGCGCGCCACATGCGACACGTGCTCGCAAGCAGCAACGCCGTATCGAGCAGTCCGGCGTGCAAGCTCAGGTTGGCCTTTTGCGCGGAAATAGACGAAAGCGAGAATGAGCAGGAAGAAGAACACTGCCTCGGCGATCAGGAACATCGCCATGCCCGAATTGGGCGCGCCGCGTCATGCACCACCTCCTCAGCGCGGGCTCATGCATCCAATCCGGAGCTTCGGGATGCTTCGAGTCCCACAGCGGCCGGCGGCTGCGGACGTGTGGAATCTCGGCGAAATTCTGAGCGCGCGGCGGCGATGCGGCGGCCCATTCGAGCGTCCAGGCGTTCCAGGGATCGTCGCCCGCCGCGCTCCCGAAAAACAGGCTCATCGCGAGATTGCGCAGAACAGCAGAATGCCGAACACCAGAATCGCCGGCGCCGATGGTGGAAATGAGGTTCAGCGCGCCGAACCACGGCAGATCCGGATAAGTGTAAACGCGGCGCCGCATGCCCAGCAGCCCGAGAAAATGCTGCACGAAAAACGCCGCGTTGAAGCCGAGCGACGATCAGCCAGAAGCTCCAGCGGCCCAGCTTTTCATCCATCATTCGCCCGCTCATTTTCGGGAACCAGTAATGGACGCGCCGCCAGCAGCGCGAACACCGTGCCGCCGAACAGCACGTAATGAATGTGGGCGACGACGAAATAGGTATCGGTCATCTGCCAATCCACCGGCACCGCGGCAAAAGCGACGCCGCTCAGGCCGCCGACGGTGAATTCCAGCAGGAACGCGACCGCGAACATCATGGCCGTGGTGAATCGAATCGCTCCGCCCCACATGGTGGCGATCCAACTGAAAATCTTCATGCCGGTGGGCACGCGATCAGCATGCTGGCGGCGGCGAACACGGCGAGAAAATTGCGGCCCAGCGCGACGGCGAACATGTGATGCACCCAAACGCCGTAGCTTAAGAACGCGATGGCGACGGTGGAGGTCGCCATGAACGGATATCCGAAGATCGGCTTGCGCGAGAACACGGGAATGATTTCCGAGATCATCCCGAACGCGGGCAGCACGACGATGTAGACCTCGGGGTGCCCGAAAATCCAGAAGTAATGCTGCCACAGCAGCGGAGCGCCGCCTTGCGCGGGATCGAAGAAGCGGGCGTGCAACAGGCGGTCGCTCAGCAGCATCACAAGGATGCCGCCAGCGCCGGCAGCGCGAAGACGATCATCACGGAGGTGACCAGCGTCATCCAGACGAACAGCGGAACCAGGCGCATGGTCATGCCCGGCGCGCGTTCGGTGGCGATGGTCACGATCAGATTGATGGCCGCCCCGATGGAGCCGGCGGCGATCATCAGGAGCGCCAGCGCCCAGTAAGTTCAGGCCGGGGCCGGGCGAAAAGGCTTTCTCGCTCAGCGGCGCATAGCTGAACCAGCCCGCGGTCGGCGCGGCCGCCCGTGGCGAAGCTGAAGTACAGCAGCAGGCCGCCGAAGAACTGCAGCCAGAAACTGAGCGCGCCCAGGCGAGGCAGCGCCGTTTCGTTCGCGCCGATCATCAGCGGGACCAGGTACACGCCGAAACCGGTCAGCACGGGCATCGCGACCAGAAAGATCATCGTGGTGCCGTGCATGGTGAACATCTGGTTGTAGGTTTCCGGCGCGATGAGTTTCAGGTTCGGCGCCGCGAGTTGCGCCCGCATCACCATGGCTTCCATTCCGCCGGCCAGGAAGAACAACAGCGCGGAGAGCATGTAGAGAATCCCGACGCGCTTGTGATCGATGGCGCAGAGCCACGGCGCTCATTGTGAGCGACTCCAGGTAAGCCAGCAGGGCGCGTCGCGCTCATTGGCGGTCAGCGGCGTATCCGGCATGCGATTGCCAGGCTTGGCCGCCTGCGGATCGGTCAGCCAGAGCATCAAGCTCTGCCGGCGTGTTGCGCAAGATGCCGCCGCCCAGCAGTTTCGCGGCTGGCCAGGTGAGCCAGGTTGGGGCCTCTTTCCGGATGCGGCGGCCGCGCCGATCGCGCTGACGCTGTGGCAGTCCGCGCATTTCTTGCTCTGAAACAGGCGCGCGCCTTCGGCCGCGATCCCCGCAGGCTCGGGCGACGGTTGCGGCCTGCCGCCGCAGCCACGCATCATAGTCCGGCTCCGGCTCGGCGATCACGCGAAATCGCATCCAGGCATGCTCGGCGCCGCAAAACTCCGAGCAGGCTGCCGGCGTAGGTGCCGGGCGCGTCGGCCTCCAGCCAGATGTAACCTTTGCGGCCTGGCACCGCGTCCATCTTGCGCGCCAGCTCGGGCGCCCAGAAGTCATGAATCACGTCGCCGGATTCAATGCTGCGCCAGCAGCCGGCGCGAGGCGGGAATGTGGATGTCCCACGGTGGCGATCACGCCGTTCGGATAGCGCGCCTCCCACCACCATTGATGACCGCGTGACTGTGATGTCCGGGCGTCTGGCTCGCGTCCTGCGGAGCGTCAATGAGCACCATGGCACGCACGGTGACGATGAACAGGCCCGTGACGATCAGCAGCGGGACCACCGTCCACAGAATTTCCAGGCTTCCGCGAGCCGAAAATGCTGCCTGGGCTCCGGCATGAGCCCGCGCGACCGGTATCGGATCACGCTGCAGTACAACGCCCGCTACCACCACCAGAAAAATCACCGCCGCAATCACCAGACACTAAGGAAAATACCCCTGCGATCGACTGCGCTTGAGGAGAATGAGGACTGAAATGGCACGGCCATCACTGCTTCTGAGAGTTGCTCGGTAGTGCTGGCCTCAGTCTACTATCGCGCCTGCGGAGGGTCAAGACGAGGCTCAGGTCTGTTCCTGGATACGGTCCGTGTCACAGACCGGTCAGTGACAGAAGACATCGCAAACCCTGCAAAATTTGGACAGCGGCCTAGTACTTCTCGAAGGCGTCATGGTACTCTGTCGGTACGGACCTTGCGGTTAGGGCCTTACGGCAGGTTAGGGCGATTTTGGTGGCCTACCCCTCATAATCCTTCGCCTTTCGCTCGCCGATAAGGGAAGTATATGTTCGACAGGCGTATAGAGCCACGGATGTTATGTGCGGATATGGTAGATGTCCAATGGAAGGACAAGTCCGGGCGCATCCGCAAAGGGGTGGCGAATCTGGAAGATATTTCGCTTTCCGGAGCCTGTCTTCAATTCGACCAGCCCATCCCTTTGCAGACCGATGTTCGCATCACGTATCCCAAAGGCGAGCTGTCAGGCAAAGTCCGGTACTGCGTGTACCGCGAGATCGGCTACTTCCTGGGAGTTGAATTTGAAGCCGGCTGCAAGTGGTCCGCGCGCCATTTTAAGCCGCAGCACCTGCTGGACCCCCGGCGGCTGGTGGTCCGCAGCGTCAACCGCGCTTCCAAACTCGCCAACTGAACATCGCCCGATTCCGCCCGCCCGCGCGTCTGGAACGTCCTTCATTTGCCGGTTCATTCTGCTACTCTTCTAGCAGGGCCATGGCTGTTTCCGGCATCAAAGATTCGCTGAAACAACAGGGCGTCCGGCTCACGCGACAGCGCAAGATCCTGCTCGACTTGATCGATCAGTCCGGCCAGCATCTGGATGCCGAGCGCTTGTTCACGCTGGCGCGCGAGAAAGATCCGAAGCTGAACCGCGTCACTGTCTACCGGACGCTCAAGCTCCTGAAGGCGGGCGGCCTGGTGGACGAGCTGGACCTGATGCATCACTCCGGCGACCAGCACTATTACGAAACGCGCCTGAAACAGGAACATGCCCACGTGATTTGCCTGCGCTGCGGCAAAATCGAGGAGTTCTTTGGCGACCTGCTGCAAGAAGATGCGCGAGCAAATCGAAACGCACTTTCGGGTTTGAGATTGTCCTGGCGCGGACCGAAGTGGGCGGCTACTGCTCCCACTGCCAGGCCTTGCGCGCGAAGGAATTGACCGAGATGGCGGAGCCGGAGCCGGCCTCGTCGTCCTCCGCCTCCAGCGGCCGAGTGCAACACCCCCGGAGCCGCTGATGCCGCCGCCCGATGCGCCGCCCGCGGCGACGAGCCGCCCGACTGCTCTTTCGGAGCGGGTTCCCGCGTTAGCGGTCATCAACCCGTCCGGGAATCGCAGCCGCGTAATCATCGATCCGGTGCCGTTCCTGATCGGCCGGCAGGGCGAAAATAATCTGGTGCTGCGGGACAACCGCATCTCGCGCAGCCATGCTCGCATCTCGGTGGACGACGGCGCTTATTTGGTCGAAGATCTGGACAGCCGCCACGGCGTCTTCGTGAACGGCCAGCGCGTGAAGCGGCACCTGCTGAAGGACGGCGACCGCATCGACTTTGGCTTTCCGGATTCCTACCGGCTGGCGTTCACGCTCGAAGAAGACGAGCTGAACCAGTTTCTGGGGAAGATTTCCGGCGCCGGAGGGGACGGGCGCGAACAATCTCTCCAAGCTGCGGTCGCTGGTGGAAGTCGCCCGCGCGCTGCAGAGTTCGCTTTCGACCAACGACGTGCTGGCCGCGGTGGTGGATGCGGCTCTTTCGGTCACCGGCGCCGAACGCGGCTTTCTGCTGCTGGGAAAGGACGACCAACTGGAAGTGCGAGTGGCGCGCGACCGGCGCGGCGTACCTTTGGACACCTCGGACCTGGGCGTTCCACGATCGCTGATCAACCGGGCGCTGCGCACCCGCCGCGACCTGCTGTCGATGACCTTCGATCCTCTGGGCGCCGATGGCATTCGTCCCGAAATGTCGGTGGCGGATTTGGAACTGCGCAGCGTGGTCTGCGTGCCGCTGATCCAGGTGCGCACCGGATCGCTCCAGGAAACCGTGGCCACTTCGACCCAATAACACGGTGGGCGTGCTGTACATGGATTCGCGCCAGGCGGCGGCCGATCTCTCTTCCGGGAATCGGGAAATCTTGCAGACGCTGGCGCTCGAAGCTTCCACGATTCTCGAAAACGCGCGGCTGCTCGAAGAAGAGCGCGCCAAGCAGCACCTGGAGGAAGAGCTGAACGTCGCCCGGACCATCCAGACCGGCCTGCTGCCGAGCGAGCTGCCCACCGACGGCTGGTTTCGCGCCGTTGGATCGAGTATTGCGTCGCGCCAGGTGGGCGGCGACTATTTTCGACGTGCGGCGCGTTACTCCCGACATGTATGCCTGCCTGATCGCGGATGTGTCGGGCAAAGGCGTCAGCGCGGCGCTGCTGGCCGCGCTGCTGCAAGGCGCGTTCGTTTTCGCCTCCGAAGGCGCGGTGCGCGATCGAGGACGTGATGTCGCGCGTGAACCGCTTCTTGATCGAGCGGGCGCGCGGCGAAAAATACGCCACGGTGGTTTACTGCACCATCGACCGGAACGGGGAGTTGCGCTGGTCCAATGCCGGGCATCCCAAGCCCGTCCTGGTGCGGGCCAGCGGAGAATTCGAATTGCTCGACAGCACCGGTTTGCCGATCGGCATGATGGATATCGCCGAATACGAAGTGAAAACGCATCCAGCTTCAACCGGGCGACAAATTAGTGCTGTTTAGCGATGGACTATCGGAGGCGGCCAATGCGGACGGCGAGTTCTTCGACAAAAGAGCCTTGCAGAAGTTTCTCTGCGCTCATGCCGGGATCGGCTGTGGCGAACTGCACGCGAAGCTGGTGGAGGCGGTGGAGGATTTCAGCGAAGCTTCCGAGCAGGAAGACGACATTACCATGCTGGTGGTGGAATACCAGCCGTAGCAAAATAGAACGTCGCGCTCAAAACACGTATCCGGCGCTGGCCTGATAAGTACGCGGCGCAATGAAATGCGTGCCGCTGAAAGTGGACAGGAAATTATAGAGCGCCACTTTGTTGGTGGCGTTTTCCACTGTGAACCGAAGCGTCCAGCGCGGGCCGCTCTCCTTGTGGAATAAATTGTCGGTGCCAATTCCGAAATCGAAGAGACTGTGAGCTTTCACCCGGTCCGGATTGTGATCGTCATTCTCGGTTCCGGTCTGCGGCAGCGTGAGCAACGTCGAAGTCCCCATCCCATTGCAGGTGCGGATAGGTGATGCCAGAGTAGCCAGAGTTCCGCTGCACGCAAATCCGATATCCACTTGCTGGGATGGCGTCAGCGTCAGCGCGGATGCCACATCCGGAACGCCGCTGACCACCAGTCCGCTATCGTAGCGCCAGGTGAAATCGATCCACTCCTCGTTCTTGTGACGCTGATAACGCAAGTTCACGTTCTGCTGATAGGCCTGGTCGTGATCGATCCTGAAAACGCCTTCCGGGATGCCGCCCAGCGCAATCAATCCGCCCGTTTCCCCGGGAAAATAGCGTGCGCGGGTGTGCCCCAAAGTGAAATAAGGCCTGAAATCCATGCAGGTTGATGGTGCTGACACGCCCGGAGACGCCATCGACTTTGGAATTGTTCCACGCGATCGGGAAAGTGATGGGCGTGTTGAAGAGCACCGCGAAATCGTACGCGTTGTGGGTAAACTTCCAGAAGTAATCCGCGTCGATGATCAGCCATTTGCCCAGGCCTTGCTGAAATCCGGTATCGAAATCGTTCCTGTTGCCGGGACGGATGGGATTGGAGACCGTGCCAAAAACATTTTCTTCCAGACCGCCCGTGCCCGCGGCGCTCGACAGCAGCAGGTTTTCGTTGAAGGGCGTCTCAAACGTGCGCGCATAGGAGGCTCGCAGCACGGTGTTGGTGGGCAAAAGATAGGAGAGCCCCAGCCGCGGCTGCACCCCGTTGGCCGACACCAGGCCATTGTATTGATCGTCTCGCAATCCGGCGTCGATGGTGAGTTTGCCCAGCGTGATGGTGTCCTGGATGTAGAAGGCGTACTCGTTGATATTGTGCGTGGCGTGAAAATTGAAGGGGACGCCGCCGCGCGTCAAGTCGTACGGAACAATTCCGGGCAGCAGGGTTGGATTCGGCACGGCACCGGGATTCGCCGCAGAACAGTCATCGGGATCGGTTACGCCGGGCAACAGCAGCGGATTTCCCTCGCTGTTCAGGCACACCGGATTGTAGCCCGGGTCTGTGATGGCAAACTCGAAATTCTCGAGCAGCCGGGTCTGCTGGATCTGGGTTCCCACCTTGATGTCGTGATGTCCGTGAGTAAACGCCAGATCGGCCTTCACTCCATAATTCATGAGAATGCGATTTTGCGACGCGGTCACCGGCGTATCGTTGAACGGGTCGCGGCTCGGATAATAGTTGAGCTGATCGCGCCGCACGAACGGATTCACGGTCAGCAAAGTATGGGCGTTGAAGGTGTGCTGATAGCCGGGCGCGATGCTCCAGCTCTGCACGCGCTGCTTCTGATCCTGGGTCAGCTGATCGTAGCTGTTGGGCACCTGGAACCAGTTGCGGGCGGTGAACAAGTCCAAGTGGAAGATGTCCTGCGGGCCGGGCTGCCAATCGATGCGGTCGAAGATGCTGCCGTTGTTGCCGATGTCGTGAATGGGCAGGAATTCCGGCGTGTCCAGAAAGCGGCCGGAACGGCTGGCGTTCAGCGCCAGGAAATTTCCGAAGTTGGGCGTGCCGAATCCGAGCGTGGCGCTTCCGGTATAGGTTCCGAACGATCCCCAACTGGCATCGAAGCTGCCGTACGGCTGCGTGGCGCCTAAGCCCGACCGCGTGGTTGCGTTCACCACCAGGCTGGTCTTGTCGCCATACTGCGCTTCCGGCGATCCGGTGATCAGCTCCATGCCTTGCAGCGCGTTGAGCGGAATCTGCGTAGAGAACAGCTTGCTCTGTTGGTCGCTCACCGGCTGGCCGTCGATCACGAACGTGGTCTGCGCGTGATCGCCCAAAGGGTGAAAGAATCCATTGGCGTCCGCCGCCACGGCGCCGGTGCTGTAGGTGATGGCATCGCTCAACCCCGCGCCGGGACTGGCCACCGGCAGTTTCGCAAAAGCGCTGGAGTCCACGTCCTGATGAGCGGCTGTGTCGGTTTCCACCGCTGCCGCGTGGCCTGCACCGTGACGGTGCTCGCCTCCGTCGCGATGCTCAGCGCGACGTTCGCCACCACGGGGACCGAGTTGCGAATCTCCACGTTCTGCTGAACGGCGTTGAACCCGGTGGAGCTGACTTCCAGATGGTAATTGTTCACCGGCACGTTAGTTGAAGCGATATTCGCCGTTGGTGTCGGTCACCGCCATCTGTTCGAAGCCGGTGACGGGATTGGTGAGCAGTACCTTCGCGCCGGCAATGAAGGCGCCGGAGGGATCGGTCACTTGACCCGTCAGAGTTCCGCTGTTGATGGATTGTCCGAAAGCGGACGCGGCCGAGAGCACGGCCACCCAGCTCATTGCCCGAAGCAACCTCACCATTTTATTATCGCGTTCATTGTCGCGGGCACGGATATCCTCGATCCCACCTCATGGACTTCTGACGCTGCTATAATCGATTGAGTTACCGTGTCTTTTGTTTGTTTCCATTGCCCCTATCGTCCGGTTTCCGGCGCCTGATTATGGCGTTGCCACACGCAGCATAATGCCAGCGGTTCTTCACCTTACAGCAAGCCGAAGAAGTTCTTCCCAACGTGGAATCGGCCATTCGCGAGGCTATTTCTCTGAAGACGGAGTACCGAGCGGGCGGAAGCGGAATGGCACAGCTTCTCACAGCGGGTAGCGGTTATGGGTGGCGTGCGAATGGACCGGGCACAGTCTTTGGAACAAAAGAACCGCCGCGAGGCGGCCGCTGGGGCGCTCAAGCAATCTATCGAGAAAATTCAGGAGTTCGGCTGCCTGGTAAAGGATCTGGATATTGGGCTGATCGATTTTCCGACGCTGTTCCAGGGCCAAGAAGTGTACCTGTGCTGGAAGCTGGGCGAAGATGGCATCCGATTCTGGCACGGCGTACACGAGGGATTCCGGGGCCGCAAAGCCGATCGACGCGGAATTTCTCGAACATCATCAAGGCGGACTTCGGGGCGAGTTGCCCAATTGAATGTGCGAAAATTGGGGAACTGTCAGCGGGGAGCAGCGGAGTGCTCACCCCATAAAATCGCATGCTGCTGAGTAGAGAATTCATTAGCTATCTGTCGCGGCAATTGGTAAAACGGATGACGCCGCAGATTATCGAGACGAGTAGCACCGAGTCGGCCGCCGAGATGATCGGCCATCTGATTGAAGAGGAATTGCAGGTGGAGGACCGCCTCAACGACGAGGTGCGCGACCTGCTGAGCCAGTACAGCGATTACATGCGGCGCGAAAGCGTCAGCTACCAGGAGATGTTCCGGCGCATCAAGAACACGCTGATTTCGCAGCGCAAGGTGATCCGGGCATCGGGGCGCGATACCGGCGACAACATGAAGCTGTCGCGCGACAAGATCAACGATATTTCGCACAAGATGGTGGCCGCGTTCCGCAAATCGCGCGAGTTTCGCCTGAAGAAGGATCCCAACGACGTGCGGCTGGAGATTGTGCACGCGATGACCGAGCTGCTGGCCGTGGAAGAGAAAGTGGACCGCGCCGCGCGCACCAAGATCCGCTCGCAGAAGAAGGAGATCCCCGAAGGCACCGAGGAGTGGGATCTGCTGCACCGCCGCTACTACGCCGAAGAGCTGAAGAAATTCGGCATCGACCTGACACGGTAACTCGCGCCGCTACGACAGCTTCATCCGGCGGATCCCCGGTATCCCGTCGAAGCCGGAATCGAAGGTCGCAATCCATTCCATATCGTTGTTCAGCATGACTGCCGCATGGACAGCATCGCGCGCCGAAGTCCGGACGTTCCCACAAACAAGGTCGGCCGCGCGATCCGTGTCCGCCAGAGTGACAGCCAAGACTACGGGACAAACTTCAACGAAAAGGTCATAGACCTCCCGAGCGAGATCCAGACGGCCTAACGAAGCATATCGATAGGCCGGCGCGAGGGTTCGCGATTAGGATGCTCGCGTCCTAGCGACATCCATGGGGATGTTCGAATCAATGAAAACCTTCATCGGCGGGCGGCATCAATCTCGGAAAGCATCTCCTCGATATCGGCGGTGGGCGCCCCTAACGATTCCAATCGGACCAGAGGATCGGACATCGCATGCACCTTGGCTGGCTTGCGGACAGATTCCTGAAGTACACGGCGGACCCACTCCCCTTTGGATACGCGGATGCGCTGCGCTGCCTTGCGAAGCTGGGCATCCAGCTCCGGTGATATCAGGACCTGCAGGCGATGACGCACATGCTCATGCTAACAAGCTCAAGAGATGTTAGCAGGAGCATTCAGCTGCCGCGTGGTACATCTGCCGGTGAATCTGAGGGAGCCGCGGGAGACTGTTGGGGAGCTTCGTCGGGCGGAGGCGCGGTGGAATCGCGCAGGCTCTTGATCTGATCGTGTGCCTACCTGCACTTCCTCAAACTGGTTCTGCATGATGGAAGCGATCTCAGGCGGCAGCGTTCTTCCCAGCGCCGCCCGATAACTCTTGAGCGTCCAGTCCTCGCCGCGCTCGGCTTCCACCAGAATTGCATGCACGTCGTGCCCGGTGAGAAGCCCTTTAAGATTGATCCAGCCCGCATAGAGCACGCCGCCCAATCCTTGAGGATTGATGGTCTCAAAACCCAGCGCCTTCACCGCTTCCTGCAATTCTGAGGCGAATTGAGCACGCTGCGCCGAATATCGCTCAAACATCTCCTTGATGGTGGCCGATTTCACCGCCTGTGCTGCCCCGCGAAAGCCTTGTTCCCCGTCGCGGCAGACCGTAATCACGTCGTGAACCGCCAGAGCATAATCCTGTAATGTGCCGGGCATCGCTTATACTCCCGCTGGTTAGACGAGCAGGGGACGCGATGGTTTCCCGATGGAAATTGTTAGGATCCCGGCGTTTTTTCGAGCTGTTGCCTGGCCCAAACTCGGTTCGGATTTATTTCGAGCGACTTCGCAAAAGCCTTTTGGGCTTCGGCCGGCTGATTGGAGCGGCGCAGCGCGACTCCGAGCCACAGCCAGGCATCGGCGTTCTTCGGGTTCAGTTCGATCGCCTTGCGGAAATCCTTGATCGCCAGATCCATGCCGCCGCCGAACGCTTGCGGCAGATAGTAATTTCCGACGCCGTGACTCACGATAAGCCATCGAGGACTTAGGATCCAGTTTGAATGGCCTTGTCCACCGAATCGAGCGCGCACTTGCCGTATTTCAACCCAGCGAGCGAGTTGCTGGAAACCATCTGGCCGCAAAGCGTGCCTAAGATCCGCTGGTATTCGGCCGAATCGGGCTTCATGCTCACGGCTTTGTTGGCGGCATCCATGCCCGCCAGGGCCGAGTTCTTGGCGCCCGCTTTGTCGTGCAATTCTATGGAGACTTCCGCCGCATAGGATTCCGCCAGCGCGACCTTGTATTGCGCGGCTGCATCGTTGGGCTGCTTTTCGGCTGCCGCGCGTGCTTCGGCCGCCAACTTTCTCCAGCGCCGCGCGATCCTGGTGATCCCGCGCTTTTAGCAGATCGGAATCATCCGGAGCAGCGCGCCGCGGCAACCAGAACCAGGGCCAATGCTAAGAGGAAAATCCTCATACGTTGCTTTTAGGACGTTTCTCGGGCTACAGCGTTGCAACTTTTCGATGAACCAACAGGAAGTAGAGCGCTAACAACGTGAGGAGCGCGCCGTTGGCGGTGATCACCACAGGCGCCGTGAATTGCTTGACCAGCGCCCCCACTACCAGGCTTCCCACCGGCATCCCGCCGCGAAATGCGACGTTATAAACACTGATCACCCGGCCGCGCATGTTGTCGGGCGCGATTAACTGAACCAGCGAACTGATGCTGGTGAAAACCGCCAGCAGCATCGCGCCATATAAGAATATAAGAACGCAGCTCAGCACAAAGCTGTGGGAGAGCGCGAATCCGCCGATCAGCACGCCCAGGCCCAGCAGCATCAGCAGCACCAACAGGCCCATGTGCTTGTGTTTACCCAGCCACGCCACCAGTAAGCGCGCCGCAGAATAGATCCCAGGCCCGAACAAACCAGAAAAATGGTGTAAAGATTCGGGCCGCCGTGAAAAACATCTTGAGCGAAAACCGGCAGAAAGACGATCAGCGGAAACGCCAGCAGCGTCATCGATGAACGCCAGCACGATCAGCGCTTCCATGGTGCCCTGGCGGCGAATGAAATGAAATCCCTCCTTCATGCTGGTGCAAAACCGATTCGCGGCTTTTGCTGGGCACGAAATGGGGATGGATGATCAGCAGCGAAAAGATCACCGCGATGAAGGAAACGCCGTTGAGCCAGAAGCACCAGGACGCTCCCAGAGCCACCAGCGCCACGCCGCCTATCGATGGGCCCCAAAACGCGCGCCAGCATTGAACTGGATGGAATTCAGCGCGATCGCGTTCGGCAGATCCTCGGTTTTCACCAGCGTCGGAATCAGCGCCGAGTAGGCCGGTCCGCCGAAGGATTGCGCCGTGCCGACGATAAACGAGAGCACCAGGATGTGCCAGATCTTGTATCACGCCGGTTGCGAACGAGGCTGGCCAGCAAGAACGCGCAAGCCATCTGCACGAATTGCGAGCCGAGCAGCAGCTTCTGGCGCTCGGTGCGGTCGGCGAACACGCCGCCGACCAGCGAAAACAGAACGATCGGAATGCTGCCGAGAAACGAATCCAGTCCGAGCAGAAACGACGATTTGGAAAGCTGCAGCACCAGCCAGGCTTGCGCGAACGTCTGCATCAAAGTGCCGACGCTGGACGTGCACGCGCCAAACCACATGATGCGGAAGTCGCGGTAGGCGAAAGCCTTGAAAACCCGGCTGATCACTGGTATAGTCCGGCGCTAGAACATCCGGTTAGGGAAGCGGCTGCGGGCGACTGAATCAGGTGCACGAAATTACCATCGCCGTCGCTGAAAAAGATGAGCCGGTTGCCTTGCATATCGATGGGTTGAGTGAGAAACTCCACGCCGCGTTTCCGCAACTCTTCCATGGCGGCGTCGAAATCGTCCACGCTGATGGCCAGGTGACGGATCCCTGGATCCTTCATCTGCTGCGGAGCGCGTTCGCCCGATGGAAGGGATGATCTCCAGCACGGTGCCGTTGCTGGCGCGCACGAAATAATTGCCTTCGTAAATGTAATTGATACGAAAATCCAGCTTCTGCACGTACCATTCGGCCAGCCGCTTGGGATCGGGCGAGGCGATGGCGGTGTGCTCCAGTCCTTGAAACATAAACCTGGATTGTATCAGAGCTTGGCTGCCAGTAGCACTATTGAGCAAATTGCTGCGGGTGGATGAAGAGGCAGGGAGACGCCGTGGTGGTGCATGGGCTGCGTGGACGGGCCTCCAATCGCAAGCTGCGGCCCGAGACTCAGCGACAGGCTCTGAAGCTTCTGAAGCAGCCAGACTGGCATGACTTCGGGCCAACCTTCGCCAGCCTAACAGTTGGCCAAACGGCATGGGATCGAAGTCAGCGACGAGACCGTACGGAAGTGGATGATCGAAGGCGGACTGTGGTAGAGCAAGTCACAGCGAATCCAGGAGGTGCATGTTTGGCGGCCCCGGCGGAGTGGTTTTGGTGAGTTGGTGCAGTGGGACAGTTCGGAGCACGACTGGCTGGAAGGCAGGGGGCCGGTGCGGTATCTGGTGCGGATGATCGACGATGCGACCAGTTGGAGTTGGGGACGTTTCGTGGAGCAGGATGCGACACCACACAACATGGGTGTGCTGTGGGAGTACCTGGAGAAAAACGGACGCATGGTGGATGTCTACACGGATCGCGATTCGATGTTCACAGTGCCACCACGACCCGAGAGAGTCGGGAAGCACAGCGCGCAGCCAATCGGCTCACCCAGCTCGGGCGGGCGCTACGGGAACTGGGAATCGGTTCGATTTTGGCTTATTCGCCGCAAGCGAAAGGGCGGATCGAGCGCAGCTTTCTCACCGCTCAGGATCGTTTGGTGAAGCATCTGCGGCTGGCCAAAGTTTCGACCCTGGAGGGCGCTAATGTGTCTCTGGAGAAAGAGTATTCGCCCGTGTGCTATGCGCATTTCGCCCGGCCGGTGGCAGACTTCCCCAACCAGCATCGGGCGCTAACGCCACAGCTGGACCTCGCCGCCATTCTCTGTCACGTGGTAGAACGGGTCAGTTGGCAACGACTACACTTTCTCCTTCGCCTGCCGTCGCTATCAGATCGCGCGCTCCTCAGGTGCGAGCTGGCATTCGACGCCAGCGACTCCGCGTGGAACTCCGCCTCGACGGCGAATTGAAAGCGCGCTACCAGGAACAACTGCGGCGCGAACTCGTTCAGATACTCGCGCCAGTTGGTCCAGGTGTGAGCGCCGGCGCTCTCGTGAAACTTCGGCTTGAAGCCGTGTTTCTGGAACATCTCCACGGTGGCTTTGCTGGTGCTGAGCAGCAGATCGTCCTTGCCGGTGGAGAACCAGAACAGCTTCCAAGCCTTTTTTCGCGGCGGGTTGTCGAGCTCCGCCATGTGTTGCTGCTCCCAGCTCGGACCGGCCGCCGGCGCTGAACCAGCCGCAGCCAGCGGGACGATCCCGAAGATGCCCGAGCTAAACACGCCGACATAAGCGAACTCATCCAGATGCGGAATGGCGATGTTGAGCGTGTGAGCGCCGCCCATCGAGAGCCCCGCGATGGCCCGATGCTGGCGGTCGCGAAGGACGCGATAGTGCGACTCGGCGTAAGGCATGATGTCGCTGTTGAAATCCTTGACGAAATCGTCGTTGAAATCGGGAATACGCGGCGCACCCGCCGCGGGAGGCCCAAAATTGAAGGGCCCGGTGTGCCCGGCCGGCATCACGATCACCATCGGCTTGGCTTTCTTCGCCGCGATCAGGTTGTCCATGATGAAGCCCGCGCGGCCCACCGAGCTCCAGGAATCGTCGCAGTCGCCCGCGCCGTGCAGCAGATAAAAGATAGGATATTTCTGCGAGCTGGTTTCGTAGCCGGGCGGCGTGTAGACGTGCATGCGGCGGAACTTGGCCAGGCTCTTTGAAAAGTAAGTGACGCTCGCGACCGCGCCGTGCGGCACGTCCTTGGTTTCCATGAAATCGGCGCCGGGAACATACACCATGCTCCAGGCGTTCCCGTTGGATTCGCTCACCGACGGACTGCGCGGGTCCATCACCGAGACGCCGTCCACGTTGAAGTTGTAGCGATAGGCGCCGGGATCGATCGGGCCGACGGTGATTTCCCAAACGCCGTTCTCCGCCTTTGGTCATTTCGCTTTGCCGCGCGTGCGCCGAAAATGTCCGTGCTGAACAGCCCGACCGCTTCGCTTTGGGCGCGAAAATCCGAAACGCGATGTGACGGTCGGCCATCACTTCGGGCGACGTGAAACCGGAGGCGGTCGGGGCCGGGCGCCGGCGAGCGCGAGCGCAGACCGAGACGAAGGCAAATAGAGCGAGGGCGAGCGTCTGGTGTTGCATGCAGGATCGAGTATACAATGGCACCACGATGAGAGAAATCACTCGTTTTGCGCGCTCCTTGGCGTGGCTGCGTCTGCTCGCTGTATCGCGCACCCGGCAGCCGCACAATCGCATTGCGCCGACATGCTGAAATTCCAGGCGCCCGGCGTTAAGCTCGCGATCACCAAGGCCGACGCCACGCCCGCCTCGGCGCCCGGCACGCTGCGCATCTCGCCGAATTTCCCGGGAACGGTGCCCGTCGCCGTGCCGGCCTTCTGCCACGTGGAAGGCGTGATCGATCAGCGCACCGGCGTGGACGGAAAACCGTACGGCATCGGTTTCGCGCTCGCGCTGCCCGATCAGTGGAACGGCCGATTTCTGTTTCAAGGCGGCGGGGGATTGAACGGCAACGTCGCGTCTGCCGCTGGGTTCGCAGGCCGCCGGTGACGAGCCGGGGCTCGCGCGCGGATTCGCCGTGGTCACCACCGATAGCGGGCCACAAGGGCGCGGGTTCGATGGCAGCTTCTTCCGCGATCAGGAGGCCACCCTGGATTTCTATTACGTGGCCATCGGGCGCGTCGCGCCGTTGGCGAAGCAGATGATCGCGTCCTATTACGGGCGCGCGGCCGCAGCATTCCTATTTCGACGGCTGCTCCACCGGCGGGCGCGAAGCGATGATCATGTCGCAGCGCTATCCCGACTATTTCGACGGCATCATCTCGGGCGATCCCGCCATCCGCACCGGGCATTTCGAATCTCGCGCTCGGATTCATGACGGCGATGTTCGATCAGGCCGCGCCGAAGGACGACAGCGGCAAGCCCGATCCCAAGAAGACCTTCTCCGGATCCGGATCGCAAGCTGATTGTCAATTCGCTGCTCCAGGTCTGCGACGCCAAGGACGGGCTGAAGGACGGAATGATTTTCAACCAGCGGGCGTGCAATTTCGATCCGGCCGCGCTTGTGTGTTCCGGCGCGAAGAACGACACGTGCTTGAGCAAAGCAGCAGGTGGACACGCTGAAGACTGCCTTCGCTGGGTCCGAAATCGGCGCACGGAGATCAGATTTATCCCGGATTTCCCTTCGACGCCGGCATTGCCGACACGGGCGGGCATTCCCGGGCTGTTGGGCGGGCCGGTGATTCCGGTGGCCACGGGCGCGGACTTCCTGCATTTCGACGCCGATCGCGAAGCGGCGCGCGTGGACGCCAATGCAGACCGCGCGAGCTCGGCGACAGCACGTGGACCAATCTGAGCACGTTCGCCGGCCACGGCGGAAAGCTGCTCTTCTATCACGGACTGAGCGATCCGTGGTTTTCGCCGCTCGATACGCTCGCGCTATTACGAGAAGATGGCGAAGGACACCAGCAACGGTCGGCGGATTCCTGGAGCCGCATCTACTTCGTGCCCGGCATGGGCCATTGCCAGGGCGGAAGCGCGACGCTGGATCATTTCGACATGCTGACCGCCATCGTGGATTGGGTGGAGAAAGGCGCGGCGCCGGATCGCGTGATCGCCACCGGCCGCGATTTCCCTGGCCGCAGCCGCCCGCTGTGCCCTTATCCGCAGCATGCCGAGTACTACGGGCCACGGCGATCACGAACGATGCCGCGAACTTTGTCTGCCAGCGAGTAGCACGCTACTCTAGAACCAATGACATTTTTGAAAGATAGTTTGATCGAGCTGATCACGCAAACCTCCACCAATCTGCCGCCCGATGTGCGCGCCGCCATGGGCGTGGCGCTTGGAGACGAGATCGCCGGCACGCAGGCCGCGCAGGCGCTGGGAATCATCGCGACCAACATCGACATGGCGCAGCAGGATTCCGGGCCCATCTGCCAGGACACCGGCATGCCGACGTTCGTGGTGCATACGCCGGTGGGCGTGAATCAGATCGCAGGTGAAGCGCGCGATTCGCGAAGCCGTCGCCGAAGCCACGCAAGCGCGGCAAGCTGCGTCCGAATTCGGTGGATTCGCTCACCGGCAAAAACACCGGCGACAATCTGGGCGATAGAGACGCCGGTGATTCACTTCGAGCAGTGGGAGCAGGACGAGATCGAAGTGAAGCTGATCCTGAAGGGCGGCGGCTGCGAGAACAAGAACATCCAGTATTCGCTGCCCATGGAGCTGGATCACATGGGCCGCGCGGATCGCAATCTCGAAGGCGTGCGCAAATGCATCCTGCACGCGGTGTGGCAGGCGCAAGGGCAAGGCTGCGCGCCGGGCGCGGTGGGCGTGTGCATCGGCAGCGATCGGGCGCACGGCTACGATCTGGCCAAGGGCCAGCTTTTCCGCACGCTGGACGACGTGAATCCGGTTCCGGAGCTGGCGAAGCTCGAAGCCGAAATCATGGACGAGGCCAATCGCATCGGCGTCGGCGCGATGGGCTTCGGCGGCAAGGTGTCGCTGATCGGCTGCAAGATTTGCGCGGCGAATCGTCTGCCGGCGAGCTTCTTCGTCTCGGTGGCGTATGACTGCTGGGCATTCCGCCGGCTCGGCGTGCGGTTGGATGCATCGAGCGGCGCGATCACCGAGTGGCTGTATCGCGATCCCGATCGCGCGGTGGAGCGCATGGCGCATTCGGAAGGTTTCCCGCTCACCGGCCGCGAAGTGGTGCTCACCGCGCCGCTTTCCGAGGAACAGGTGCGGGCGTTGCAGGTCGGCGATGTGGTGCTGATCACGGGCGAAGTGTTCACCGGCCGCGACGCCGTGCACGCGCATTTGATGAAGAATCCGCCGCCGGTGGACATGCGCGGATCGATTCTTTATCACTGCGGTCCGGTGATGCTGAAGCAGGGCGATGACTGGGTGGTGAAAGCCGCCGGACCGACCACCAGCAGCCGCGAAGAGCCGTATCAGGCCACCATCATCGAGAAGTACGGCGTGCGCGCGGTGATCGGCAAGGGCGGCATGGGCAAAAAGACGCTCGCGGCGCTGCAGAAATCATGGCGCCGTTTATCTGAACGCGATCGGCGGCGCGGCGCAATTCTACGCGCGCACCGTGGAGAAGGTGCTGGGCGTGAATCTGATCGAGTTCGGCATTCCCGAGGCGATGTGGCATCTGCGGGTGAACAACTTCGCGGCCATCGTCACCATGGACGCGCACGGCAACAGCCTGCACGCGGACGTCGAGCGCGAGACGGGCGAGAAGCTCGCCGAACTGCAGCAGGCGTGACCCTCTGTTAGAATAAGTTTTGTCTCGGGCCAGGTAGCTCAGCTGGTAGAGCGCAGC
>CAVXGM010000040.1:0-30597 GCA_963761265.1 Bryobacterales bacterium | reverse complement strand
GGATATTACCCTTCACATTCGTCGCGCCCACGCGTGCCGCGTTCACCCTCGTGTGAACGCGAGTTAATTCCATAGGGCTCAAGGTGTCGAAACGGGTCTCGACAAGGCACGCAGGAGAAGGACGGCTTCTTGCTATAGGGTCTGTGAGAAAGGCAGGCCAGAGACCGTCTGAAGGATGGAACTCCGGCTCGTGTTTGCAGCCTCGCCACTCATCTTGCGCGGCGGCGCGCAAGACCTACCTGGCACTCCGCCTGAGCGTGCGCCGCAGTCGCTAAATTGCGCCTTGTTCGCTCAGCCGAACGCGGACGTTCATGGTCCTGCCGTTGCGGAAGATGGTTAACTCCATGGTGTCGCCGCTCCGCTTCCGCGCGAGAGCGCGGCTGATGGCATCATTATGCTCCACGGGCTGGCCGTCGATGGCCATGATCAAGTCGCCGCCGATCAACAATTGCGCATTGCCGATCTGGACCTCCTGCCTGCCCCCGCGCAGACCGGCGCGCGCCGCGGCCGAACCAGGATCCACGTTCTGGATCAGCAACCCGCCTTGCGTGGGCAGATGCAACGCGTCGGCGTAATCGCCTGAGATCGGCACCACGGACACGCCCAGCTTGGGCCGTTTCCGCCCGGCCCGAAAATCTTCCAGCATCAGTTTGGCGCGATTGATCGGCATGGCAAATCCGATGCCGATGTTGCCGCCGTTCGGCCCCAGAATCGCCGTGTTGATGCCGACCACGTTGCCCGCCGAATCGAGCAGCGGCCCGCCGCTATTGCCGGGATTGATCGCGGCGTCGGTCTGGATCAGACCTTCCAGAGTCTGGTCGTTCTCGCCGCGAATGCTGCGGCCGAGCGAACTGACGATGCCGGTGGTCAGCGTCCCTTGCAAGCCGAACGGATTTCCGATGGCCAGCACTTTCTGGCCCACCTGCAGCCCGTCGGAATCGCCCAGATGCAGCGACGGCAGCTTCTTGCGCGGCTGAATCTGGAGCAGCGCCAGGTCGTTCGCTTCATCGCGGCTCAGCAGCTGCGCCTTGTAGCGCGTCTGGTCCGGAAGCGTCACCTCCAGCTGGCGCTCATTGGCCACCACGTGGCTGTTGGTGAGAATCTTGCCGTCGGAGCTGATGAGAAAGCCCGAGCCCTGATCGCTTGGCGGGATAGATCTCGAAGAAATGTGCGCCGATACACCGTGCTGGTGATGTTGACAGTGGCCAGGTGCGCCGCCTTGTAAATGTCGATGTTGTTCGTCTCATCGGCGCTCAGGCTGGTGGCGTGCGTCTCCGACGGGCCCGACCAGAACGGCGCGGCGTCGGGGCCGGGTCCGCACTCCGCCGTTGGCCCCAGTCCGTCTTCGTGGTGACAAAAGGAATCCCGCACACCAGAACGGCCGTGATCACAAGAATGCGCGACAATTTCATACCGTTAAACTCCGCAGCTTTTCGTAAACCGTCCGCACTTGTTCGAGCGTCGCTTCCTTCGGGCCGGACGTGTCCATGACGTAATCGGCCACACGCACCTTCTCTTTGAGGGGAATCTGCCGCTCCAAGCGCGCCGCGATCTCCTCTTTGCTATACGAACCACGGCCCAGTGCCCGTTCCATCTGTTGCTCCGCGGTGCAGGTGACGACGATCAGCTTATCGAAGCGCTTATAACTACCAGTTTCAACCAAAATCGCCGCCTCCACAACTGCGATGGCGCTAGGATCGCGTGCGGGCGATTTCAGCCATGCGGCGCTCTTCGCGCGCCTGAACCGCGGGATGCACGAAGCTGCTGAGCTTTTCGAGACGCTCGGGATGGTTCCACACCAGGCCGCCCAGCTTGCGGCGATCGATTTGGCCGCCGGGATCGAGGATGCCGCGGCCGAATTCGCGCACGATGTCGTCGTAGGCTTCGGCACCCGGCATCATCACTTCGTGGCCCAGTTTATCGGCCTCGATCAGGTAACAACCGAGATCGGCCAGTGCGTGGCCGACAAAACTTTTGCCGCACGCGAGACCGCCGGTCAATCCTACGCGGAGCATAGGCCTACACGCGGCCCAGGCGATGTTCGGCGATCTCCACGGTATTGGCCATCAGCATCGCGATGGTCAATGGCCCCACGCCGCCCGGAACCGGCGTATAGGCGCTCGGCCAGCGCTTTGGCATCGTCGGGATTCACGTCGCCCACCACTTTGCCGTCGGGCTTGCGGTTCATGCCCACGTCGATGATCGTGGCGCCCGGCTTGATGTGTTCGCGCGTCATCAGGCCCGCGCGGCCGATGGCCGCAACCAGAATGTCGGCGCGTCGGCATTCCTCCGCGAGATTGGACGTTTGAGAATGGCAAATTGTCACGGTGGCGTCGGCGTGCAGCAGCAGAAGCGCCATGGGCTTTCCAACGATATCGCTGCGGCCCACCATCACGGCGCGGCGCCCGGCGACCGGAATCTCGTAGCGGCGCAGCATTTCCATGATGCCCACTGGCGTGCAGGCGCGCGGGCCGGGGATGTTTTCCACCAACGCGCCGACATTCAGCGGATGGAAATCCGTCCACATCTTTATCGGGGTCCATCGCGCGCAGCACCCTTCCCTTGTCGACCTGCGCCGGCAGCGGCGTCTGAACCAGAATGCCGTCGATCTCGGGCCGCTGGTTCAGGCCTTCGATGATCCCGAGCAGTTCGCCGGTGGTGACGGATATCCGGCCGGCGGATCTTTTCGTGATAAATTCCCAGTTCGCCGCAGGTTTTGATCTTGAGGCGCACATAGATTTCCGAACCCGGATCGTTGCCCACCAGAATGACCGCGAAGCCCGGGCGGGCGGTGTGTGGCGGCGAGCTTTTCGATGCGAGGCTTCAGCTCCGCGAAAATCTGTTCGCGCACCCATTTTCCGTCCAGAACCACGGGCCGCAGTTTCTATTGAAGTCATTCTGTCGAGAAGGATAACAGGCAGCCCAAGGAACGATCAATTAGCCGGAATTCCCGGCGGAGTAAGAGAGCCTGCCGGGGATTGTTGGTGACGATGGCTTCCACCATCGGACGGGCGAACAGCTCGCGCGTGCGGGACGGTTCGTCCACGGTCCACACGAAGAGAGGCTTTCCGATCTTCTCGGCCCGGCCAGCTAAGCGCGATTGGGCCACCAATAAATCGATGTCCGGGCTAAGGCAGGCAGCGCGTACACTTGCGGTCCAAGTTGCGAAGATAAGACCGGTTCGAATGCCTGGATGGATGGCGCGAGTTTCCCGCAGCGCGGGCGCAAGAAATGAGGTAACGCAGAAATCGGTCAGCGGAAAATAGCGGAGCAGCAGGTCGATGGCGTCGCGCTCGCAGTCCGGCTCCTTGAGTTCAACGTCGAGCTGAATGCGGCCCTGGGTGAGACGCAGCGTTTCCTCCAGCGTAGGAGGCCGAGGGCCGCGTCTGCGAACCGGATCGTGCGAAATCACCAGACTTCCGTCCGGTGCGCGCCGCACATCGAATTCGATCATGTCGGCGCCCATTTCGATGGCTTTCGAAAACGCGGCGAGCGAATTCTCGGGCGCTTCGGACGACGCGCCGCGATGAGCCACGATTTGCACCGGTCTGGCGCCGGTCAACTGGCGTGCGTCTTGTGGGCGGGCTTGTGCTTGACGCCGCCGCCTTCGTTTAACAGCTTCTCGGCCTCCTCGCGCATGTGCTGCTCCTGCTGGGCATCGAAGAACGATTCATCCACGCCGGTGTATTGCGCGCGAATCACGCCATTGCGATCGATGAACACGAGAAAGGGAACCAGCGGGCGCTTGTCCTTGGGCCACTGGATGTAGTCCAGCGCCGCCAGAACTCCGGCCGTGCCCACTGGAAACGGCACCTTGTATTGCGAAACGAACGAGGCGATGTTCGGGTTTTCGTTGAGCGCCGCCTCCACCACCGCAAAGCCCTTGGGTTCGAGTCCGGGTAGATGTTGTCCCACAGTTCGGTGGTGTGCTGGCAATGCGGGCACGTGGTGAGGATAAAGGTGAGGCACAGAACCTTGCCGCGGTAGTCGCTCACCTTGATCTGCTTGCCGTTGGTGAGTTGGACCTCGAAATCGGGCGACTGCCGGGGAATTTGCGCGGCCCACAGGGAGCCGGCCGCGAGGACGATGGTTGCAAGTGTGAGTGCGCGCATGGTGAAAATCCGAGTATACAAGACGATGAGAACGCGCGCCGGGCGGCGAGTCTCAGTCCTAGCGAAGGTCAGTCCTTGCGAAGCTCGTGATCCAGATCGGTCATCACATCGTCCCGTTTGCCGTCCGCCAAATCTTTTTCCAGCCGGCGCAGCGCCAGGCCGACAATGTCGCGATGGTGCAACCTAGACCCACCGCTTCAGTGTCGCTCAGTCGCAGCCAGAGGTCGTGCAGACGGTCCACGTCTTCAGGCCACAGGCGCGGAGGATGCGGGCCCAGGTTCACGTACATCGAGGGCCGGTCTTGACTGATGATTTCGAGCGAAAACGCATGGCGCGGCTCCGGCAGGCTCTCCCATGCCAGGCCGATGCGGCGCGCCAGCTCCTCGGACGTCATGCGCGCTCGGAGACGCCGGTGACCAAACGCGAGGCTTTGAGCCGGCTGGCCGTCTGCACCAAGGCGTCGAAGGGATTCACCGCCGGAACCTCCAGCAGTTCCACCGGCTTGCCCTCTTTTTCGGCCATTTCCACTACGTGGCTGAACAGCTCCTTTTCATAATCGCTGAACATCTGATCGTCGGAAAGATCGTACTCACCGGCGCCAGTGGAAATCGTGCGGACCGTCATCACCACAATGTCGTGGCGGCGCAGGTTCATCTTTTGGAGCACCTTTCTCAGATGCTCCATGTTGTGATAATCGCGCACCGCAACCAGGACGCAACCGGGCCGCGCGTGCAAAGTGGCGGCGTTCACCTGCGGCTGATGATCCAGGTTGAACTCTTCCAGTGTCTTATGTTCCGCCGTCAGTTTGCGCTTCTTCGCGTTGATGTGCTCGGAGATGGTGAACATCACAAACACCACCAAGGTAAAGGCCACGCCGTAAATGGTGGCGATTTCCTTGGAGAACAGGTTGGCAATGGCGACGAAGCCCAGGATCATGGTCGTCACGCCCAAGCCCATCGGAATCTCCACGCCGGCCAGGCGGAAGTTGAACGGGAACTTATACTCCTGATCGTGCCGCTGATAGCGGAGCGCAAGAACACCGAGCGACTTCAGGAAGAAACTCCACACCACGCCGAACGCGTACGCTTCACCCAGCACATAGACATCGCCGCGGCTGAGTGCGATGGTGGCGATCTGGAGCAGCGTCACCATGTTGATGATGCGGAACGTGGTTCCGAAACGCTTATGCGGTTTGCGGAACCAATCCAGCAGGACGCCGTCTTCGGCCACGCGGTTCAGCACGCCGTTGGCGCCGATGATGGAGGTGTTCACCGCGCCCGAAAGAATCAAGATTCCCACGATCACCACGAAAATGTGGAAGGCCAGCTTCAGCAGTTCAGGCCCCACCAGTCGCATCGCCAGGCCGCCCAGCAGATTGTCCGAATAGAGGTTGCGAACGTCGTCGGGGCTGATGATCATGCAGGCGAACAACGTGATGACGCCGGTACAAATCACGGCGTACCAGCACACGATGTTGCCGGTGATCTTCAGGTTCTTCATCTTCGGATAGGCGATCTCGCGATAGACCTGCGCCAGCGTTTCAAAGCCGCTCATCGACAGCAACGAATGCCCGAAGGCGATAATCAACGCGATGATCGGGATGGAGGGGAAAACGGTGCCGCGGAACCAGCCCAGCGATTCCTTGCTGAACTGCAGATTGCGCGGCAGCGGGGCGGGAGGGATATAGACGTGGCCGCGCAACAGGATGGTCAGAGGGCACCAGATCAATAGCGCCACAACCATTACGGTTGTGATCTGCATGATGCGCAGCGCCTTGCCACTCGATTCGTGCATCCCCTTGATGTTCTGCCACCAGAAGTAGACCGTGACCACAACGGCGAAGTAGGCCGCAAAATAGTTCACGTTGAACGGGAACGACTGGCCGAGCATCTTGGCGATCTCATCCAGCAAATGGCCCAGGTATTGGCCCGCGCTCACCACGCTGATGGGACCCGTAAGGATGTAATCGAAGACCAGCGATGAGACCGACAGGCGCGCCATGAAGGGCCCCATGCTGTCCTTCACCACGATGTACACGCCGCCGCGCACGAACATGCTGCAGCTTTCCATGTAGACCGAACGCACGGCGAAGCTGAACAGCATCACGCCCAGCACGAACCAGGGAGCCGCGGGACCGATGGCCGTTTCGGCGATGCCGCCGACGTAGAAAGCCGACGAGGCCAGATCGGAGAGAACGATCGCCGCGCCCCGCCAGAAGCTGATGAACGAAAGCGCGACGGTGGTGGCCACCACAACCTTAGCGGTTGTGGATGACGGCTTGCCTACTTCTGTGGACATTATGGGGCGTGTTCCAAAGACTATTTTACTTGAGCCGGATGTTCTATCCTACGATGATCCTATGGGCCAAACCCAATGAGCCGGACGAGGGCAATCGAGATCGCGGCGGACTTGCGCTCACGCAGCTTCCAGGCTTGGCTGGTCGGCGGCTGCGTGCGCGACCTGGTCTTGGGGCGCGAACCGTCGGACTATGATATCTCAACTGACGCCCGTCCGGAAGACCTGCTCGCGGCTATTTCCCAGGGCGCACTTGGTGGGGGCCCAGTTTGGCGTGGTGCTGGTGGATGGTATAGAAATTGCCACGTTCCGGAGCGATCATTCCTATGCCGACGGCCGGCATCCAGGACGAGTGGTGTTTGAAACAGATCCCAAACAAGATGTTTTGCGGCGGGACTTTACCATCAACGCGCTGCTGCTGGATCCATCCGTATTGAGTTCCCCGTATTCCCTGGATTCCCTGTCTTCCCAAGTCTTGGATTACGGGAACGGCCTGCCCGATCTTCGCGCCGGCGTCATCCGGGCGATCGGCAATCCGGAACAGCGCTTTGAAGAGGACCATCTGCGGATGCTGCGGGCCGTGCGGTTCGCGGCGCGTTTCGGGTTCGTAATCGAACCCGTAACTCTGGCCGCCATACAGAAGCTGCACGCTCAGATTCTGCGCGTTTCGCCCGAACGGATTCGCGACGAACTGGTTCGGATCCTGACCGAAGGCGGCGCGCGACGCGGGTTTGAATTGTTGGACACCTCCGGACTGCTGGCCGACATCCTTCCTGAAATCGCCGCCATGAAGGGCGTGGCCCAGCCGCCGCAGTTTCATCCCGAGGGCGATGTCTGGACGCACACGCTGATCATGCTGGAAGGCCTGCGCGAACCCTCGCCCGCGCTGGCTTTGGGAGTTTTGTTGCACGATGTCGGCAAGCCCGGAACGTTTCGCGTGGCAGATCGTATCCGATTCGATGGCCATGTCGAGTTGGGCGAGCGGATCGCACGCGAAATCCTCAACCGGCTGCGGTTTTCCAATGCGGAGACCGATCAGGTGATCGCGCTGATCGCAAATCACATGCGGTTTTCGCACGTCCATCAAATGCGCGAAAGCACGCTGAAGCGGATGCTGCGCCTGCCCGCGTTTGAAGAGCACCTGGAACTGCACCGGCTGGATTGTTCATCGAGCCACGGGCATCTCGGCAATTATGAATTCGCCAAGGCCAGGTTCGAACAATCGGCGCCGGAAGAACTGCGTCCGCCGAGGCTGGTGACCGGCGATGATTTAATCGAGGCCGGTTATGCGCCCGGACCGGACTTTTCGCGCATGCTGGAAGTGGCCGAGGACGCGCAGTTGGAGGCGCGCATTCACACTAAGGAAGAGGGCCTGGAACTGGTGCGATCGACGTTCGGGCCGCCTGAGGAAAGCCGATGACAACAGTGGAAGAGTATCTGCGGAGGGGCTTTCATCCCGATCGGGAATTCGTCGACGGGCAGATCATCGAGCGAAATCTTGGCGAGAAAACGCATAGCTCTACTCAGCGAAACGTGATTTGCTGGTTTTGGGATCAGCGCAAGGAGCTGGAGGTGGATGTTTTCCCGGAGCAGCGAGTCCAAGTCAGCCCGACCCGCTTCCGGATTCCAGATGTAGCCGTCGTCAAGACCTCGCAGGTCCAGGGGGAAATTTTCACTGCCCCGCCCCATCTGTGCGTTGAAATCCTCTCCAAAGACGACACCATGGAATACATGCAGGAAAAAATCGACGATTATCTGCGTTTCGGCGTCCCTTACATTTGGATCATCAATCCCCGCCTGCGCAAGGGCTACGTCGCTACCAAGGCCGGTGTAACCGAAGCCGCGTTCGGCATCCTCGAAACCAGCGATCCTTCGATTCAAGTCCCCGTTTCCGAAATCCTCGATATCGACTAGAAGGTAGCAGGAGGTATCCTGGGAGCAGGTATGGGAGCGGCAACTCTTGTCTCCGTTGAAGCCTACTTGAGTACCAGCTACTCTCCTGACCGCGAGTATCTGGACGGCAGGATTGTGGAGCGGAACTTGGGCGAACGCACGCACGCAAGAATCCAACGAAGGCTGATCGTTTACTTCGATCTCCGATCGAAGGAGCTTGGCATCGAGGTGGTGCCCGAGCAACGCGTGCAAGTGAGTCCGACGCGCTTTCGGATTCCGGACGTAACTGTCGTCAAGACCTCGCAAGTCCAGGGCGAAATCTTCACTGCACCGCCTCATCTCTGCATTGAAATCCTATCCAAAGACGACACCATGGAATACATGCAGGAAAAGATCGACGATTATCTGCGTTTCGGCGTGCCGTACATCTGGATCATCAATCCCCGGTTGCGCAAAGGCTACATCGCTACCAAGACCGGCCTGGTCGAAGCCGAATCTGGAATTCTCGCAACCAGCGATCCAGAGATCCAAGTCCCCGTCGCCCAGCTCTTGGACTGACTTTCCCAGATTGGCCTTGTTTCGACTTTTCTTCGATGCTATAGTCAGCCAATGACACTGCGTTCCGGTGTTTATATCGTCCCAATCCATCGATGGTATATCGAACGAACCGTCTGGCTGATCGCCGGAGTGGTTCTGTTGGCCTAGCACAGCGCTGGCACTGTTAGTGAACCCGCTGTGGATTTTAGGAGTCGCCGCGACGGGACTCGTCTCCATCAATGTCGCTTTCACGGGCTTCTGCCCGGTGGGCAATGCCTTGCGCCTGTTTGGCTTCACGCCCATGCTCGGCTCAAAGACACCGACGCGCTGGAACCTGTACTTCATGCAGACCGACCGTTGGTATCTGGAGCGGCGCATCTACCTGGCAGTTGGAATCAACATCTCGGTCGCTTCCGCGCTGATTCTCACCTGCAGTGCCTGGTTCGCGTTGTTCACGGCCTTCGTCGGCGGCGCCATGGTGTGGTTTGCCGCCACTGGTTTTTGTGTGATGGCAAATGGACTGTACTGGCTGGGCGCGGAGCCCCGCCTGACCCCCGAAACCATGCCATCCGGCCGCTGCGAAGAATGCGGGATGTCGGCGGTGTGCGTGGGCGGGCATAAGAAACGGCGCGAAGAGAAGGCGCTCGTTTTATTGAGCTAACAGCGCCTCCTCTCGGCCGCTCTTCACGCCGAACTGCGTGCCAGTTCACCCATCGCCGCGCAATAACCCACAGAACCAAGTAGGGTTACTGCCCCAAGCAGTTGAAAACACACGTCGGTGTAGATGGACGCACACTTGCCGATGAGTTAATTCGAATGACGTGGGCAACTGGAACGTGGACCACTGGCGGGTTTCGAGCTGCCTACCCGACGCGGATGCTAATTCCGCTGCTGTCCCTGCCCGCCGCTGATTACCAGCTGGCAAGAGCAGATGCATGGCGAGGTGACGCCAGTCACGCCGCCGCAGAAGGATCTTCATGAAACTACGCATTGCCGTAGCTTTCGTTACATTTGCCGCGGCCCTCCTGGGTGCGGCTCCGGCTCCCGACTCGCTGTGCCTGGGATGCCATGACGAGAAGGGTACTCCGTTTCACGCGAGTGTCCATTCTTCGCTGGGCTGTACCGCGTGCCACACCGATATCAAAGCCTTCCCGCATCCGGAACAAGTCGCCAAGGTGAACTGCGGGTCCTGTCACTCCGACGCGGCTGCGGCGCTCGCCGGCAGTGTGCACGCCAGCCTGAGCCCGCAGGCCTGCGCGGCGTGTCACGGCGACGTGCATGCCATCCTGGCGGCCAGTGATCCCAAATCGGCAGTCTATCCATTGAATCTGCCGCGCACTTGCGGCGCCTGCCATGGGAACAAGCAGTTCAACCAGCAGCATGGCCTGCCGAACGTTTATTCGCAATATATAGACTCCATCCACGGCTTCGCGCTCACCCAGGATGGTCTGCTGGTGGCGGCCACCTGCTACAGCTGCCACGGCTCGCACGACATCCTGGCTCCTAATAACCCCAAAAGCCGCGTCAACCGGGCCAACATCCCAGCCACCTGCGGCGCGTGCCATCAGGGCATCGAGCAGCAGTATTTCGCGGGCGTCCACGGCAAGGCCCTCCAGGCGGGCAACACGAAAGTTCCGGTTTGCGCCGATTGCCATACCGCGCATCAGATCAAAAACGTGAGCGAAGTTTCGTTCCAGGTGCAGACCCCGGCGACGTGCGGAGGTTGTCATCAGGCGAAGTACGGAACCTATCAGGACACCTTCCACGCGCAGGTGGCGGCGCTCGGCTACCGGGAGACCGCGCGCTGCTGGGATTGCCACCAGGCGCACGACATACTTCCGGCGTCGGATCCGAAATCGACGGTGGCGCGCGCCAACCTGATCCAGACCTGCGGCAAGTGCCACGCAGGCGCCAACGCGGGCTTCGTCAGCTATGCTCCGCACGCCGATCCTCACAACGGGCAAGCTTTCCCGCTGCTGCATGCGTCGTCGATTTTCATGAACCTGCTGCTGGCCAGCGCGCTGGGATTTTTCGCGCTGCACACACTGCTCTGGTTCATTCGATCGCACGCGGAAAAGTCCCAGGAAAAAAGGAGCAACTCATGAGCAGCCCCGTCGCAACCACTCCAGGCGTCGACGCGCTCTATTACACCCGTTTCACTCCCAGCCAGCGCGCCCTGCACGGCGTCCTGATCGTCACCTTCCTAGGGCTGGCGGCCACCGGACTGACGCTGCGTTTCAGCGCGGCATCTTATTCCCTGGCCTTTGCACGCGCGGTGGGCGGATTCCCCGCCATTCTCTTCTTCCACAAGCTGTGTGCGCTGGGCCTGACCATCGCGTTTGGGCTGCACGTTGCCGACATTCTGTATCGCGCCGTGGCCAAGAAACAGTGGGGGCTGCTATGGGGGCCCACTTCCCTGGTGCCCAATCTGAAAGATATTCAGGATTTCTTCGGGCAAATGCGGTGGTTCCTGTTTCTCGGCCCCAAGCCCAAGTTCGACCGCTTTACCTATTGGGAGAAAATCGACTACTGGGGCGTCTTCTGGGGCATGGGCATCATCGGCATCTCGGGCTACGTGATGTGGTTTGCGCCCTTCTTCGCGCGCTTGCTTCCCGGCTCCTTCCTCAACGTGGCGCTGCTGATCCACGGCGAAGAAGCGCTGCTGGCGGTCAGCTGGATCTTCGTCATCCACTTCTTCAACGAACATCTGCGGCCCCACAACTTTCCCATGGACATCACCATCTTCACCGGCAGCCAGACTGAAGAAGAATTCCGGGAGCGCCATCCGGAAGAGTACCAGCGCCTGGAGGCCAGCGGTAAGCTGAAAGCGCTGCGCTCGGAGCCTCCGCCGGCCTGGGTGAACAAGATGGCGCGGCTGGGAGGCACGGCCGCGATCGTGATCGGTCTGGTGCTCATGGCGCTGACCATTGATGCATTTTTAAAAGGCTAATCACTCCAATGCTAAGCTCTAAAGCGTGCCCGCCGGGCAGTCGGCCCTTGTCTGCACCGCCGATTCGCGCACGATCCCACCAAGTTCGCGGGTCCTTCACCTTCAATCGCAGCGCCTGCCGGGCGGGAACATTGCGATAGCGTTAGAGGAAAACAATATGGAACCAGATCGCCCCTTTTACCTGCGCCTGCTCGACTGGATGTCTCCGGTAATCTATCTTTCCAGCAATCCTATCAGCCTGACCGGCGTGGTTCTGGCCACAATCGGCGCCGTGTCCTGGTTCTTCCTGCTGCCGGTGCTAACCCACGGAACCTCGCAGAACCCCTATCTGGGAATTTTATGGCTGGTGATCTTAGGCATCTTCATCGTCGGGCTGATCCTGATTCCGGTGGGGATCTACCTGCGCCGTCTGCGCCTCCGCAAGGAAGAAGCCACCGCCGAGCTAGTTTTCCCGCCGCTCACACTGCGTTCGCCGGAGCTGCGCAAGCTGCTGACTTTCGTCCTGGTGACTACCTTCGCCAACGTCGTGATCGCCGGACAGCTCACCTATAGCTCCATCAATTACATGGACACCAGCCGTTTTTGCGGACAGGTGTGCCATACCGTGATGCAGCCCGAGTTCGTGGCCTACTCGCAATCGCCGCACCAGCGCGTGGAGTGCGTGGAGTGCCACATCGGTCCGGGGGCGTCCTGGTTCGTGCAATCGAAATTGTCCGGTCTGGGGCAAGTGGTGGCGGTGGCTACCAATAGCTATCCCCGGCCCATACCATCTCCGGTCTCGAACCTCCGCCCGGCCCGCGAAACCTGCGAGCGCTGCCATTGGCCGCAGCGCTTCACCGGCGACAAAGTGGTGGTGCACACCGAGTACGCCCCGGATGAACACAACACCGCCGCCACCACGGTGCTGCTGGTGAAGGTGGGCGGTCGCGCCTGGAACGGAACGGTGGGCATTCACGGAGCGCACCTGGCCGACAAAGCAACCATCGAGTACATCACCACCGACAGCAAGCGCCAGGTGATCCCGCAAGTGATCTACACCGACCCGAGCGGCAAGCAAACCATCTATACCTCCACGCGATACGAAGCCCACGCCCCAGGAGCTGGCGCGGGGCGAGCGCCGCACCATGGATTGCGTGGATTGCCACAACCGGCCGACGCACGTGTTCCAGATGCCCGGGAAAGCTTTGGACGATGCCCTGTCCAGCGGCAGCATCAGCCCTACCCTCCCGTTCGTGAAAAAGCAGGCCCTGGCCGCGCTGCAGGTGAATTACCCGGACCGCGACCGCCGCCCGGACTCAGATCGCCGGCACGCTCGAAGCGTTTTACCGGACCAGCTATCCGCAGGTGTACTCCCAACAGCACGCACAAGTGGAGAGCGCGATCGTATCAGTCCAGGATATTTACGCTCGCAATATTTTTCCGGCGATGAAAGTGACCTGGGGTACCTACGTGAACAACATCGGCCACATGGATTCTCCCGGATGCTTCCGCTGCCACGACGGCAACCACGCCAGCGCCGACGGGCGCACCATCCCCAACGACTGCAACACCTGTCACCAGCTGGCGGCGGTGGATGAGAAGAACCCGGCGATTCTTACCGACCTCGGCATCGTTCCCGGGCAGGCGCCCAGCGTAGATCCGCCGAACGGCAATGCCAGCCATTAACGTCGCAACGGGTGATACGGTGTACGAATGCCGCTCGATACCTATAAACAACTCCAAGTCCTTCTTTCTTCATCCGTGTTTATCTGGGTTCATCTGTGGCCATTTGTTTTTTGAATGCGTTTTACCGGAGCCGGTCTCGGTACTCTGCTAAACTTTCACCGTGCCCGCTCCAGCAACTCAGCAGGCCTACTCGCGGGAAGATGTTTGCCGGCAATTGGGCGTTTCCAAGCGTCAACTCGAGAGTTGGGAGAAACAGAATCTGCTGCCGTCCGGCGAATCCTTCAGCTTCTCCGACATCCTGGCCCTCAGAACTCTGGTGGGCCTGCGCAAGAGCAGCGTCTCCGCCGTCCAGATCCGCAAAGCCGTGCAAGCGGTGCGAAAGCATTTCCGCGAATTCGAGAATCCGCTGACCGAAGTCAAAATTTACTCGCAAGGCAGGAAGATCCAGGTTCAATTCGCGGGCGACAAAAAGATGGAGGCTATCTCGGGCCAACTGATTCTGAATTTCGATCAAACCGAGATCAGCAAGCTGCTGGCTTTCCCGGGGCAAGCCGAGGAATCGGAAGCCGTGCGGAAGATGAAGTCCCGCCGCGAGGCCGAGCATTGGTTCGAAAAAGGCCTGGATCTGGAACAGAATGGCGCGCCGGCCGAGGAGGTAATCGCGGCGTATCAAAAGGCCGCCGAGATCGATCCCACATCGGCGGGCGCGCTGGTGAACCTGGGAACGGTCTATTTCAACGCCCGCGATTGGCGCCTGGCCGAGCAGCACTATCGCAAGGCCGTAGAAGTGGATCCCGAGTATGCGCTGGCGCATTTCAATCTCGGCAATCTCTACGATGAGCGCGGCGACCGGACCGGCGCGCTGAATCACTATCTGGCCGCCATTCGCATTCATCGCACGCTACGCGGACGCGCATTACAACATCGCGCTGCTGTATCAAGCGATGGGGCAGCCGTTGAAGGCGGTGCGCCACTGGAAGGCGTACCTGTCGCTCGACCCGGCCAGCGCCTGGGCCGCGATCGCCCGCCGCGAGCTGGCCAAGATCAAGGAAGCTGCCATTCTGCGCGGCCCGCAGCAACGCTAAGGACCGTCTTTAGCCCAGTTCTTCGGCAAACCAGGCCCGCGCCAGTTTCGCAACCTCTTCCAGCGTGCCCGGCTCCTCGAACAAATGACTAGCGCCGGGAATAACATGCAATGCTTTCACGCAATGCATGCGCGCCAAAGCCTTGCGGTTCAACTCCAGCACCACCGGATCGTTGCCGCCGACAATCGCGAGCGTCGGCGCCTCCACGCGCTCCAGCGCGTCGTCCCGGCAAGATCGGGTCTGCCTCCGCGCGACACTACCGCGTGAACCAGCCGTGGAAGCTCCGCGGCCGCCACCAACGCCGCGCCGGCGCCCGTGCTCGCACCGAAATATCCGATCTTCAGACCGCGCACCTGCGGCTGGTTGCGCAACCATTGCGTGATAGCCACCAGACGATTCGCCAGGAACGGGATGTCGAAACGAAGCTGCGCGGTCTGCAGATCCACTTCCTGCTCATCGGCGGTCAGCAAATCGATCAGCAGCGTAGCCAGCGCGCCTTCATTGAGAACATCGGCTACGTAGCGGTTGCGCGGACTATGGCGCGAGCTGCCGCTGCCGTGCGCGAACACTACTACGCCCGTGGCCGCCGTCGGCAAACTCAAATAGCCATCTAATCCGGCCCCCGGAACCTCAACCGTGACTGGCCTATGTTCAATCGCTTGACCTACGTGATACGTTGGCATCGAACGCCCCTTTCTGTGCGGCAGACTCCAGCAAGTTGCGCACCTCTTCGTCGCTGGTCTGCGAAAAATCCTGGTACCACATGCTGACTGCGTGAAAATCCTGAGGCGCGCTCAGGCACACGACGTCGTCGGCTTCTTCCCGCAGGATGCGTGCGGTTTGGGCCGCGGCCACGGGCGCCGCTACGACGATCTGCGCCGGTTTGCTTTGCCGCAGCGCTCCCACGGCAGCTCGCATCGTTGAACCAGTCGCCAACCCATCGTCCACTACGATGACGGTGCGGCCAGACAATTCGGGAAGCGGTGTCTGCCCGCGATACAGACGCTGCTGGCGCTCCAGTTCCAACAGTTCCCGATCAGCCACCGACTCCACCGCGGCCGGCAAGATTCCCAATGCATCGATCACATCCCAATTCAGAACGCGCACGCCGCCGCTGGCGATGGCGCCCATGGCCAATTCGCGATGACCCGGCACGCCCAGCTTGCGCACCACGAACACATCCAGCGGCGCCTCCAGCGCCCGGGCCACTTCATAAGCCACCGGCACGCCTCCGCTTGGCAAGCCCAGCACCAACACGCCGGGATCGTCCGCGTAACCGGTGAGCTTGGCCGCCAGTTGCCTTCCCGCATCCCGCCGATCTGAGAATCGTACGCGACATAGCACTGAAACATCGAGCAAACGAACCACCAATCCAGTCCAAGAGCAAATGGAGCAGTGTATCCTAAGCGTAGAGGACCATTTTGAGTCGGATCGTACTCGCTTTCCGTAGTTTCTTCGCCATTCTATTCACCGGCCAACTGCCGGCCGACATCGCGCAAGAGTTTGGTTTTTCGCCACAAAGAAAGCCGCAGCCTGCCGCCAAGCCCGCACCCGCCGTTCGCGTCGCCCAGCCTTCCGACGGAGCGCTCCAGATTCTGGGAATTCTGCAGCGCGACGCGCGCCTGATCGATTTCCTGATGGAAGATATCTCGCGCCTACTCGGACGATCAGGTCGGCGCCGCCGTGCGCGATCTGCACGAGCAATGCCGCGATTCGCTGAACCGTTACCTGCATCTGGCGCCCGGTGATCGACGGCGTGGAAGGCAGCTTCACCAAATTGGATACCAACGACCCTGCCGTCGGTGAAGCTGCTGGGCAACGTCCCGGCCAACGGCAAAGCTCCCGGCGGCATGCTGCGCCACAAAGGCTGGAAGGCCGAAAAGATCGATCTGCCGCCGCTTCCAACCGGGTTCCAGCGCGTCCGTCATCGCGCCGGCCGAAATCGAAATCGAGTAGCACGGCCCCGTAGCCCAATGAACATCGGCATCGACCTCGGCACCACCAACTCCGCCCTCGCCTACATCCCGGAAATCCAGGGCGAGCTGCCGGATTATCCGGAGATCCAGGTGCTCGCCATCCCGCAGTACGTCGCGCCGGGACAAATCGAAGCGCGGCGCACGCTGCCGTCGTTTCTGTTCCTGGGCGATCAGACCTACGTCGGCGCCTACGCGCGCGAGCAGGGCGCGCTGGTGCCGACCAAGTCGGTCCACTCGGCGAAATCCTGGCTGTCGAATCCCGAAGTCGATCGCACCGCCAAAATCCTTCCGTGGGACGCGCAGGAAGGCGGACGCGTGCTTTCGCCCGTGGACGTTTCCACCGCGATCTTGACGCATCATTCGCGACGCCTGGAACCAGGCGCATCCGAATGCGCCGCTCGCGTCGCAGGACGTGGTGCTCACCGTGCCGGCCTCCTTCGATGAAGAAGCGCGCGAGCTGACCGTGCAGGCCGCGCGCGAAGCCGGGCATCGAAAAGCTGACGCTGGTGGAAGAACCGGCGGCGGCGTTTTATTCCTGGATCGCCAATCATCTGGCGCAATCGCAGAAAAGCCTGTTCGACGGCCAGCTGGTGCTGGTCTGCGACGTCGGCGGCGGCACCAGCGACTTCACGCTGATCCGCGTGCATCGCGATGGCGACCGCATCGAGTTCACGCGCACCGCGGTCGGCAAGCATCTGCTGCTCGGCGGCGACAATCTGGATCTGACGCTGGCCTGGCTGGTGGAATCGAAGCTCGGCACGCAGCTTTCCATCCGCCAGCGCAGCGCGCTGCGCCGGCAGTGCGCCGCGGCCAAGGAACGCATGCTGGCCGATGCCGAATCTGAAGAGCGTCGAGATCACCGTGCTCGGCGCGGGATCGTCGCTGGTCGGCGGCACGCTGAAGACCGAGATCACGCGCGAAGAAGCGCTGGAACTGACGCTCGAAGGCTTCCTGCCGTTCTGCGAGATCGACGACAAGCCCACCGAAGAAAAGCGCAGCCTGTTCCGCGAGCTGGGCCTGCCCTATGTTTCCGATCCCGCCGTCACGCGTCATCTGGCGGCGTTCCTGAGCGCGAATGAAGACGCCAAGCCCGACGCGATTCTGTTCAACGGCGGATTCTTCATCCCCGAGATCTGCCAGCAGCGCGTCGCCGACGTGATGGAGCACTGGTATGGCACGCCGGCCGCTGATCCTCGAAAATCGCGATCTGGATCTCGCGGTCGCGGTCGGCGCGGCTTATTATTCGTACGTCAAAGCCACCGGCGCGGGACTGCTGGTGCGCGGCGGACTTGCCGCGCTCCTATTATGTCGGCGTCGGCGATAACGAAGCGGTGTGCCTGGTGCCGCGCGGCGCCGAAGAAGGCCAGACGCTCGAGCTCGACAGCCAGGATCTGCACCTGGTCGCGAACAAGCCGGTCTCGTTCCGGCTGTACAGTTCGCTCACGCGCGTCGACGATCCGGTGGGCTGCGTTTTCTGAAACATCGCGATGCCGCCGATCTGCATCTGCACGCTCCGCTGAACGCCGTGATGCGCTTCGGCAAAGCGGGCGAGCGGCTGGTGCCGGTGAAGCTGCGCGCGCATCTGACCGAAGTCGGCACGCTCGAAATCTGGGCCGATTCGAAAATCAGCGAGCATCGCTGGCGCCTGCAATTCGAATTGCGCAAAACGGCCGACGCGCGCACGCGGCGGCAAGCCGGCGGCGGTGGTCAGCGACGAAGCGCTGGCGCAAGCGGAAGCATTACTCGAAGCGACGTTTCGCGCAGGAACGCTGACGCCCGAAGAGCTGCCCGGCAAGCTGGAACAGACGCTGGCGCTGGGGCGCAATTCCTGGCCGCTGCAGCGCGATCCGCAAGCTCGCCGATCGATATGCTGGAACTGGCCGAGACGCGCCGCAAATCCGCCCGCGCTGGAGATGCGCTGGCTGAATCTTGCCGGCTTCTGCTGCGCCCCGGCTTCGGATTTCCGGGCGACGATTTCCGCATCGAGCAGGCCCGCCGCATCTACGCCGAGCGGCCTTCAGTTCGCCAATCAAGTGCAGAACGAAATCGATTGGTGGATCTTCTGGGGCCGCGTCGCGGGCGGGCTTGAACAAGAATCAGCAGACCGATATTTTCCAGCGCCTCTCGCCCGTGCTGCTGCCGCGCGGCTCCAAACGTCCGCGGCTGAACACCAGCCTGCTGCGCGAAATGTGGCGCACCGCCGCCAGCCTGGAGCTGCTGCCGCTGCAGACCAAGACGCAGCTCGGCGACGAGCTGCTCGCGCGCGTGAAGAAGGGCGACTTGGTCGACACCGGCCTGTGGTGCCTCTCGCGGCATGGGCGCGCGCAAGCTGTTCTACGGCCCGATCAATCAGGTGCTGCCGGCGCAAGCCGCCACGCGCTGGGTGGAGGCGCTGCTCAAAGTTCCGAAAGCCGAGGACGCCGTGGTCGCGATCGCGCGCCGCACCGGCGATTCCACGCGCGATCTGAATCCCGGCCACCATCGACATGATCCGCAAACGGATTCCCGAAGCTCTTTTGCCCGCGCTCGAAGGCGAAGCGGAAGAGGATCTCGGCAAAGTGTTTGGCGAAGAGCTGCCGTCGGGCCTGGTCGCTGCCGCGTCGTGACGGCGGAGATCGTGACGGAAGATAGCATCATCGCAAAGCTCCGCCGACGTTCTCCGCTGATTGGCGACGATTGCGCGGTGATCCCTTCGCCCACAGGCCAGGACCTGCTTGCTCAAAGCCGATCTGAGCATCGAAGGCGTCCATTTCACGCGCGAGCTTGCAGCGCCGAAGCAGATCGGCGCACGCGCGGTTGCCCGCAGTTTGAGCGATATCGCCGCCATGGGCGGAACGCCGCTGTATTGCCTGATTTCGATGGCGCTCGCGCCCTGGACAGACCAACGCTGGATCGACGGATTCTATCGCGGCGTCTATCAAGTTGCTGCGAAAAACGAAAACGTCACTTGCCGGCGGCGACATTTCGCATGCCGATCAATTCGTCTGCGATGTCATGCTGTGCGGTTCGGTCGCCAAAGGCAAGGCTCTGCGGCGTTCCGGCGCGCAGCCCGGGCGATGTGCTCTACGTCTCAGGACCGCTGGGCGGATGGCGGCACAAACGCGGCGATCGTGCCGCGGCTCGATTTCGGCCGCAAGCTGGTCGGCGTAGCGACCGCCTGCATGGACATCAGCGACGGCCTGGCGCTCGATCTGCATCGGCTGTGCATGGCTTCCGGCGTCGCCGCCGAACTGGATCACGTGCCGCTGCTCAAAGGCGCGACGCTCGATCAAGCCCTGCACGACGGCGAAGATTACGAACTGCTGTACACCGCGCCGCCGCGAGTGAAAGCCCCGGGCATTCGGATCGGCAGCATCGTGAAAGGACAAGCCCGGGATCGGTGCGCCTTCAAGGCCGCATACTCAAGCCCATTGGCTATGACCACTTCCAACAACATCCTTGATCTGATCGATGCTTTTCGCCGCTCGAAGACCATGTTCGCGGCCGTGAAACTCGGCATCTTCGACGGCGCGCGTCCGGTCGGATTTCAAGGAGCTGCCGCGCCTTGCTGGATGCCTGCGTCGCGCTGGGTCTGCTTGAAAAACGCGACGGGCGCTACGTCAACACGCCCGAATCCGACAAATACCTGCGCTCCGACAGCCCCGATTCGCTGACCGGCTACATCCGTTATTCCAACGACGCGCTGTTTCCGATGTGGGCGCATCTGGAAGACGCGGTGCGCGAGGGCACGCCGCGCTGGAACCAGACATTCGGCATGGAAGGCGGAATTTTTTCGGGCTTCTTCCGCACCGAAGAAGCCAAGCGCGATTTCCTGAAAGGCATGCACGGATTCGGCCGCATCAGTTCGCCGGCCGTTGCAGCGGCGTTCGATCTGAGCCGTTTCCATCGCTTGATCGATCTGGGCGGCGCGAGCGGCCATTTGGCGGAAGCTGTTCGCGAGCGATATCCGCAAATGCAGGCGCAGTGTTCGATCTGCCGGAGGTGGCCAAGCTGTATCCGGGAACCATCGCCGGCGACTTCTTCACCGATCCGCTGCCCGACGCCGATCTGTATAGCGTGGGCAGGATTCTGCACGATTGGTCGGACGAAAAAATCCACCGGCTGCTGGCCAAGATCTTCGCGGCGCTGCCGGAAGGCGGCGGGCTGCTGATCGCCGAGAAGCTGCTCACGCCGGATAACGTCCCGGCGCACATGCAGTCGCTGAATATGCTGGTCGGCACCGAAGGCCGCGAGCGCTCGGCTGCCGAATATGAAGCGCTGCTGCGCGCGGCGGGTTTTTCGAAAGTGGAGAGCCGCGTTACGGGCGCCTACCTGGACGCGATGCTCGCGATCAAGTAAGCGCGCGCCCGCGTTCACTTTCGCAAATATGAATCGTCGCCGCGAATCCAATCTTCACGGCGCGGCGAAAACAGGTCCAACGCGACACAATCCTCCATCGCTTCCACAGAATGCGGCACGTTCGGAGGAATTCGTATCACTTCACCGGCGTTCATGACGCGTTCGACGCCCGCCAGAACAAACTTCGCCGAGCCCTGCTCCATCATCGAGATCTGCTCGTTGTGGTGGCTGTGCTCCGGAACCAGGCAGCCCTTCTTGAGATACATCCGCGCCACAGTCATGTTGTCGCTGTGGATCACCTGGCGCTCCAGGGAAGCGTTCAGCTTTTCCCTTTGCACCTTATCCCACTGGTAATGGTCCATCGCGTTGCGCGATTCTAGCACAGCGGACATCAGATCACGTCGGCGAAGCTTTTCCGCAGACGATAAAACCAGACGTGCCCCAGGAAAAATAGCACCAGCGCGATAGCCCACAGCTTCACCAGCGGCAACAATTCCGGCGCGTGGCCTTCCAGAAACACCGCGCGATAGCCGCGCACCAGCACGTACAGCGGATTCTGCCGCATCACCGCCGTGATAGCGGGCGACAGAGTGCTCGACTCCGGGTAGCAAATCGGCGTGATGAAAAACCACATCGTCAGAACCAGCGCCATGATCTGGCCCAGGTCGCGCATGTACACGCCGAGCGCGGCCAGAAACCAACAGATGCCCGAGCGTGAACAGCAATTGCGGAATAAGCAACACGGGGAGCCACAACACGGCCGCGGGGACGCTGTGGCGAATGATGAGCAACACCGGCGATGAATACGCCGGCGGCGAAAAGTTCGGTGACCAATCCGGAAACCACCTGATTCACCGGCAATGTGTCCAGCGGAAAAACCAGCTTCTTGACGAAATTGCGATGTTCCAAAATCACGATCGCCGCGCGTCCCACGGGCTCGGAGAACGCGAGCCAGGGCAACATGCCCGGCCAGGAAATAGAGCGCGAAACCGGTGCGGCTTTGGTCGGCTCCGAAGCGGCTTTGCAGCACGATGCCGAACACGAAAAAGTACGTCGCCATCAGCAGCAGCGGATTGAGAACGGTCCAAAACACGTCGCCGAAGGAGCCGCGATAGCGCGCCAGAATGTCGCGCCGCGCCATGGAACGGATCAGCCGGTGATTCTGAGCGATGGTGCGCAGCGGGCGCGGCGAAGAGCCTCGGCAGCGCGGCCCAGATGCGCCGCCAGCGCAGCGAGCGGACCGTGGTGATCTCTTGCGCCAGCACGCGAAGCTGGCCGTCCGACTCGTCCGCCGGAGCTTCCACCAAAATTCGCAGAAACGGTTCGCCGCGCGCGTACGCCCAGCCGTCCGGACGGCTGTACGTGCGAGACATAAACTTCGTAGCCGCCGGATCCCGAGGAAAACGGGATCGAGATTTCGAACTGCGCGGTCTCGCCCGGGCGCGACATCACGGGCGACGGGCGTCCACGCGCCTTCCTCGATGAACAGGTTCGATTGCGGATCGAAGAACTGCCAGCCCAGCGAGAAGTTTTCCGGCGTCCAGGTCTCGCGGGACTTGTTCTGCGAGCCCGACCGAGACTTCCAGTTCCGAGCCGCGCGACCGAAACGCGAGCATCGCGATATTCGGCCGTCATCGATAAGCAGCGCTCATTGATACAACCACGCCGGATAGCGCTCGCGCACCGGCCCGCTCTTGCGGCCGACCGCGTAGATTCCGTCGCCGCGCAGATCCTCGGCCATCTCGTAGCGCGCCAGCAAATGCTTCACCCACTCGTGTTCCGGCTTGGGCTCGCTCGCGGAACGGTCCGGTTTCGAGCAGCGTCATGTCGAACCCGGCGTAATGGAACAAGTGCACGATTTCGCGCGCCGTGTATTCGCGATTATGGCGCGCTTCCGGCTCCTCGCCCTCCGCGCGCGGGCGAATGTAGGCGGGGAAAAATCCCGGATGATAGCCCGCCAGAATCGCCGCGATCGCGCGCAGCGAACCGATGTTCGGCGTGGTCAGCACCAGGTGCCCGCCGGGCCGCAGGATGCGGTTGATCTCCGCCATCATGTGCATCGGATCTTCCGTCAGATGCTCCACCAGCTCGCAGCACAGCACCGTGGAGAAATAACCGTCGTCGTAAGGAAAGCGATCCTTCTCCGCATCGAATAATTCGAGCGTGCATTCGAACCGTTCGCCGTCGCTGGATTGCACGCCGCGCTGGTCCACTTTGCCGGCCGGGCCGTAATAGCAGCCGCGCACCTCGCCGTAACCGAGACGCGTCTTCAGGGCCGGCGTGATTTGCAGATACGCGCCCATTTCGAGAATGCGATCCTCGGGGCCCGCCGGGCGGTGTGATGGCGAGTGTCTTTTCGAAACGCGTGAGATGCGTTTCGATGTAGCCCTTGCGCGGCCTGGTCGGGCGCCCAGGAGAGAATGTATTCCGGTTCCACGCGCACCCGGCTCCGCGGGCGCTGCGGGCTCCGCGGCTGAGCGTCTCGGCTTCGACTGCGCGCGCCCGCCGTTGCGCGCGACGCGCTCCAGAAAATCCGCGTAACGCCGCGCCACGTGCGGCCAGGTACATTCGGTCTCCACCCATTCCCGCGCCCGCGCGCCCAGCGCCTTGCGCACCTCGGGCCGGCTCACCAGCAAATTCAGATATTCGAAAAGGTGATCCTCTTCGCTCGCATCCACCGGCGCCTTCAAGCAGATCGATTCGGGAAGTTCGCTGAAAGATCCCACTTCGGACACGACCACCGCTTTGCCCAGGCCGAGCGCTCGCATCAGCGTTCCGGAATTCTCGCCGACGGTGGGATAGCGCAGATTCAGGACGATATCGCAGGCCGCCAGATAGCCCACGAACTCCTCGATCGGACGGAACCCAAGCACGCGCACGTGCGAGCCCCAGATCCAGCGACCGGATCAGCGATTCCAATTGCAGCTCGGGATGCGGTTCGCCCACCAAAATCATTTTGGCCGATGGTTGAACGCGCACCAGCCGGCGGAACGCCCGCAGCGATTCGGCAATCCGCTTGTAGGGCTTCAGGAAACCGAAGATGCCGATCAGCGGCGTGGTTTCATCCAGACCCAGACGCTCGCGAAAGTCCGAGCGGCTGGCCTCCGGAATCCAGGCGCCGTGCGGGATGCGAGCCACCGCCCCCGAAAATCCGGCGCCGCGCAATTCGGTCTCCACGCAACCGCTGTGCACGATGGCCGCTTTGGACCGGCTCAGCAAGCTGCCGCAGCATCGGGACGCCTTCATAATCCGGCCCCACTTCCAGCCGCCGCACGCGCTCCGCATAGGCCAGGTCTTCGGCGCTGCCTTCCTGCTCCACCGCGCGCATGTAAGCATCCCAATCGCCGCGCTTGATGGTGATGTCGGCGATCAAATGATGCAGGTTGGCTTCGTGCACCACCACCACGCCGGGATGATCCATCGCCGTTTCATAACAAAAATCGTGATAAACGTTGTTGCCCACCTGGTACAGCGCGACGTCGAAATTCTTCGGGATTGAAAGACAGCGGCTTCGAGGCGAACACCTCCACGTCCACCAGCTTCTTCAGTTCGTCGAGCAGCGCGGCGGAATAATCGGCGATGCCACTGCGCGCGGGCGGAAGGGGGGAGAAGAAAGCGACCTTAATTGCCACGATTCCGTCGGGGGACTATTTCGCCAGTTCCATCGAAAACGTGCCCATCGCGAAGGGAACGCGTACCAGCGCGAGCGTGCGGGCTGGGTCCTTCAGAAAGAAGAGGTCGAAACTGATATTGGAGGAGGGGCCGGTCACGGATGCCTTCACGTGCTCGGTGTCCACCGGCTTGTTTCCGATCTTCACGCTCTCGTCGCCGGCCAAATCCAACTGAATCTCGTAAGGCGCGCCGAAGAACACCGTTTCGCGTGGAGGAAGCCGGCCCTGGCTCAACTCCTGGCGCACGAAGTAGAGGAATGCCAGCGCATCCTTGCCGCAGGCATTGGCGTTTATCTCGGACTGCCCGGAGCCCGTTCCGCGGGTGACGGTACCGGTGTTCGGATCGAACGTTTCGGTGTCGTCCACCTTCTTAGAACCGTGGGAAGTGTTCTTCTGAAACTCGGCCGAGCAAAAGCTTGCCGAAGCAGCCGAGCGAAATCGATCGTTCACCGCAAATCCGGGGACCTCGGCATCAACGTCGAATTGAAAATGCATGCGGTCCGCCGCGGCGGCGTCACGCGAACTGGAAGCGCTCAGCGTGCGCCTCGCCCAAATTCAAGCCGCTCGGCCAGTTGACGTTATAGTGCAGGGTCTCGTTCGGAAGGCTGGATTCAGCCACGGGCGCCGCGAAAAGCGCCAGCGCCGAAAGCAGCAAGGGGGGCGCGATATTTACGAACTTCCATGTACATCATCGGCGAACAACCGAATTATGTCTTCGGGCCGCCGGGGCTTTCGAAGCCGAACCGGCCACGGCGTAATACAGGTCCAAAGTCTTGGCCGCGCTGCTGGTCCAACTGAACATCGCCGCCCGCTGCACTCCCAGACGTTCCATCCGCTGGCGCAGTTCCGGATTTAACAACAGATCGCGCATGGCAAAGACGAGCTCGCGTTGGGAGCAGGGATCAAAGAGCAGCGCCGCCGAATCCGCCACTTCGGGCATGGCGGAGGTGTTGGAGCACGCCACGGCGCGGCCGCAGGCCATGGCCTCCAGGATCGGCAGTCCGAAGCCTTCGTAAAACGAAGGATAAACCAACAGATCGCAGGCGCCATAAAGCCGCCGCAACTCTTCATCCTCCACGAAACCAGTAAAGTGGATGCGATCCGCCACGCGCGACTTCCTGGCGGCCGCGCGCACAGTGTCCGCGTGCCAGGTCTCTTTGCCCACGATCAACAAGTGGTGGGGTAACTGCGGATGGGCGCCGATGAGATCCTCGAAGGCGCGGATTAACCCCAGGTGGTTTTTACGCGGCTGAAGGTCGCCCACGGTCAAGATGAAAGGCGCTTGCGGCGCGGATGTGCTCAGACTTCGCTGCGCGGCTTCGCGCGCGACGGGATGGAATACTGAGCTAACGCCGTTCGGCAACACAACTACCTTATCGTCCGGAAGCTGATAGGCATCCAAAATTCGCTGTTTCGAAAATTCGCTGGGCGTCAGGACGCAGGCCGCGGACTGGACGGTACGCCTCACGGTCAAACGCAATTGCAGCGCGCGGAACGACGTAAAGTACTCGGGATGTTCCAGGAAACTGACATCGTGCACGCTGACCACAATCGGCGCCGAACAGGTGAGCGGGCCGGTGTACTGCACGTGCAACAGACTGGGCTGATCTTCGGCCACTCGTCTTGGAAGATCATAACCCAGCCGCACATATGGATTCACCGAGACGCGTCTCTTCTGAAAGCGCGCGGGCACGTCGGCGACCGCTTCTTCACGCGAAATGTAAGTTACAAAGTCCGCTTCACGATCCAGCACCTCGAAACAATTCAAAAGGTTTCTGATGTATGTTTCGTTCCCCGTTAAGTGCTGTCCGATTGCGTGAGCGTCTACCGAAAAACGCATGACCTTCTCCAGTATAGAGGGTTTCCCGTTTGGAACGGGCCGTTCACCAAACGTTTACATCACGGCAGCATTGACATAGGTTTATGTTACATGCATTTCTAACCGAAGTCCCCGCCGAATTTTCATTTGGCGTTATGGAGGGCGGTATTTCCATGTAGTTAGATCACCTGCATCGTCTGGCGTTACCGGTGACCGCGGATGAGAAAATCAGGCTGCAGTCATTCGTCGACCACCGCGGCCAGCGCTTTCCAAACTGTCGGCCAGGTATATTGCTCCTCGTAAAGCCTGCGTCCAGCCGCTCCGATTCGTTCGCGATTCACGGGCAGCGCGAACAGCTCCGACACGGCCGCGGTGAAACTTTCGGCATTATCGGCCAGGACCAGATGTTCGCGGTCGCGATATTCAAGCCCCTGAGCGCCTAGCGTGGTGGACACCACGGGAGTACCGGCGGCCCACGCCTCCAGAATTTTGATGCGCGTTCCGCTCCCGGCAAACAGCGGAACCACCGCCACTCGGGATTGCGCGATTACGGCGACCGCGTCTGCCACGAAGCCGGTGATCTCGATGCTCGGATCGCGCTCCGGCAAATCGCGGAACGATCCTGCATTCTTGCTCAAGATCTTCCACCTCACGCCGGGCCAGCGCGACTGCAGCGCGGGCCAGACCTCGCGATGAAAAAATCGCACCGCCGCGATGTTGGGCGCATACTCCAGATTGCCGCTGAAGACGATCTCGGGCCGGTCCGAGCGGGGCGGGGGAACCACCAGGGAAGCGCGTTGGGATAGACCGTCACTTTGGCATCCGGGGCGATGGCTTGCACCAATTTTGCGTCGTGACACGAAGTGGCCAGAATGCGATCGAAACGGGGCAGCCAGTAGCGCTCCAAATCCAGCGCCGCTTGAGCGAATCGTGCGTGGCTCCAGGCCAGCAATCCGCTTCCCGAGGCACCCATGCTGCGGTGCCATTCCGATTCGACGTTGTAAACATCCAGAATCACTCGCTTGGCACTGGGACGCACCTGTTCAACGTATGGGGCGCACCAGAACTGTTCGATGAATGCGGCTTCGTAGCGCTGGCCGGACATCAAGCGCGCGATGGGACGCTTCGAAGCCGGCGAAGCGATCCATCAATGGCGGGCGGTTCCCCGCCAGCCGCGCGGCATTGCGCACCGACGCGCGCCACGGGATGCTTGGAGTGAAACGGCAGATCGATCACGTCCACGCGATCCAACCGGCCCGGAGGAATCGCGGTTCCGGGATGGGGCGCGCCGGGCTCGCGAAAAAAAATCCCATGAACCGAAAATCGCCGTGCCAGATATTCGAGCACCGAAGCTGCCCGAATGGGACCGCCGCCGACGGTCGGGTACGGCGCCTCGCCGGCCAGGAACAAGACTTTCGGTCTATTTCCGAAAACGTCGGATGGCGTGCTCATAGACGGCTCTGGTGAGTCTGGCAGTTTTGGTCCAAGAAAAATCCCCGGCTCTCCGCAGAGCCTTTTCGCGCATTCCGCGCATCTGTTCCGGCTGCTCCATGGCCGAGCGCACTGCGTCCATCCATGCTGCGCGATCGCCGATGTCCAGCAGGATCGCGCCGTCGGCCGCCACTTCGATGATCGCAGGATCGCGCGAAGCAATCACGACCGCGCCGCACTGCATGGCTTCGAGCACCGGCAACCCGAATCCTTCATAGTAAGACGGATACAGGCAAGCGAGCAGCGCCGGAGTACAAGGCGGGCAGATCCTGTTCCGGCGTCAGGCCGACCACGCGCAACCCGGCCTCGGCCGGAATTTCGGGAAAATCCGCGCGGCGCCGGCCCGCCAAAACCAGATCGACGGAATGCGTCGCGGCGAAGCTCGCGCCACAGATCGAGAATCAAGCCGATATTTTTTCTCGGCTCGAGCGTACCCACGTACAACAGATAGGGCGGCGGATTGCTGGCCGGCCCGGCGCCGGACGAAAACATGCGCTGGCAGCGTGCGGCACGGCCACCACGCGATCGCGCTGCAAATGAAAACGTTCGATGGCCGCGCGGCGGATGGCTTCCGACGGCGTGATCACCATGGTCGCCAGACCCAGGCGCAGCAGCATCGGAGTGCGATTGCGAACGCGATCGGACTCGGAGTGCCAGGCCGGATCCAGCCAGGGCGAAAGATCGTGCAGCGTCATCACGCTGGGCCGCAGCGGCAGATAGGGGACCGCAAAATCGGTTCCATGAAAAACGTCGATGCCCAGGCGGGAGATTTCACCCTGCAAACCCCAGGACCACCAGCGCCGTTCCAGCATGTTGCGCGGGCCCTGGCCGGTTTTCAGGTTCGCGCGAGTCAGGGGAAGCTCAAAGCGCTGGTCGGAAAGCAACCAGAACTGATCGTCGGGAAAGGCGTCGCACAGCGCGCGAGTCAGCTCCTCGGTGTAGCGGCGCACCCCGCCGCTCGGAACGGTCAAAGGAGTCGCGTCCAGCGCGATCTTCATCGATCGAGTGTAGCGCGTGCTTCCCATCCGCGACTGAAGCCGACTCATCGGCCGGACAAAGGAAGCATTAAGAATATTGGCCACCGATGAACGCGGATCAACGCAGATTAAGAACAAAGAACCTGGATTTGTTTACTCGGTGTTGATCGGTGTCGATCCGCGGCGAAGTTGCCTTTCTCAATATTCGGAATCTCGCGTGCCCAATTTCACACGACTGGGCCGAACGTCCGGAGGTTGCACCGCTCACTAAAGCTGGACCGCGCTGGAACATCCCATGTTGAGCGCAAGAAAGGATCGCTACACCAGTGGTGCAAGCGGCTCGCGCGGCTAACGTATGCCTATTCGAAATCGTGGGACAAGTTGAAAGCGGCACTGGCGCTTCATTTCGCGTATTACCATCTGTGCAGGATTCACGGATCGCTGAGGATCACACCGGCGATGGCTGCCGCATAGCGGATCATGGTCGCTAAACAAGCTTATTGGCGCTTACTAAAAATCGCTCTATTGGTTGCGATCCCACTGGAAGGTATCAATTTGTGGTTGCTTAACCGGGCGCAAAGCTGGGGTGTTATCGATTTTCACGGACAATCAACTATCTTCAAATCACGGCAAATGTGGAGTTCGTTATTCTTCATGCGCCAGCTTTCGTCATCTTGAACCCGCAACCCACGGACTACCACAGTATTCTCATCCAAGCATTCCTCTTTGGTGATCGGCTATGTCGATCTTGTCTTGATGTACTTCTCTCGCTGCTTGTCTTTGGCGTTCTCAGGTGGTTTCTCTTCGACGCGCTATTTTGGTTCATCCTCCCGCTAAAACCCCACTACCGCAAGCTGAGAGCCGCGACCACCGGCTGCGCCAGAATTACTAAACTCGAACATAGACCCCACCATGACCAAACAAGAGATCATTCTGGCCAAGAGCGAGCATCTGTTTCCTTGCGTTTTCCATTACTTCAAGGAGCCGCTCGTGCTCTCCCACGCCAAAGATCAGTACGTCTGGGATGCGGACGGCAACCAGTACCTGGATTTCTTCGGCGGCATCGTCACGCTCAGCGTCGGGCCACTGCAATGACCAAGTGAACCGGAAAGTTCACGCGCAGATGGACACGCTGCAGCATGTTTCCACCGTGTTCGCGCAAGAGCCGCAGGCGGCGCTGGCCAAGAGCTGGCCGCAATCACGCCGGACGGCGAGCTCACCAAATCGTTCTTCACCAACAGCGGAACCGAAGCCAACGAAACCGCGATCCTCGCTGCGCGCTGCTTCACCGGATCCACCGAAATCGTCGCGCTGCGCCACGGCTATCATGGCCGCACCCGTCGCGATGGGGCTTACCGGCCACGCCGGCTGGCGCCTGGGACCGCCCGAGGCCGGCATCGTGCATGCCATGAATGCCTACTGCTACCGCTGCCCGTTCGGCCTCGAATATCCGTCCTGCGAGGTGAACTGCGCGCAGCGATATGGAGGAAATGATCCGCACCAGCACGTCGGGACGCATCGCCGGCTTCTGGCGGAGCCGATCCAGGGCGTCGGCGGCTTCATCACGCCGCCCAAAGAATACTTCGCGATCGTCAGCGACATCGTCAAGAAATACGGCGGAGTTTTCATCGGCGACGAAGTCCAGACCGGCATGGGGACGCACGGGCGGCAAATGGTTCGGCATCGAGCACTGGGACGTTGTGCCCGATATCATCACCAGCGCGAAGGGCCTGGCCAACGGCCTGCCGGTCGGCGTGACCATCGCGCGCCCTGAAATCGCCGACTCCG
>CAVXGM010000039.1:0-482098 GCA_963761265.1 Bryobacterales bacterium | reverse complement strand
GCCGGGATTCGGGATTGGGGATTAGGGGCGGGAGTACACTGCAGTTGATGGCGAGCCCCGAGATTCAATACATCTCTGACGAGAGCGGCGAACCGACGGCGGTGATCGTACCGATTTCGTTGTGGCGCGAAATCGAAGCCGAGCGGGAGTGCATACCTGCTTAAATCCGACACCATGAAGCGCCGTCTGCTGGAGGCGAAGGACCGCAAAGAAGGGCTCTTGATCGAGACTGTCACTGAGAAGCTTGGAATTTGACGCATCCGCGTTCGACGATCTCGCATGGTGGGTGGTACCATAACGCGCAGGCGCTGATCTCAGAGATCTCCAGGACCTTCAGTACGTCGCCGGTAACTCGCCGCGTTCTCGAAGAACAAAGTAGCAGTTCTGCGCTCCGTCGGCTCTCGTGTTTTCTGGGGCTCGCTTGGTCCTGAGAGTCCGGCAGATCTTCAGGAAATCCCATGTATTCCTGGTACAGCCCAGCGTCATTCGTCCTGAGCGCTTCAAGGGTTCGCATCAGGCGCGAGCGGTAGCTCACGTTGCTTACACTATCCAATAGCAGGACTTGTCTGAGCTTCTCGCCGTCATCATTCAGGGCTTCGACGTGCCCGTCAGCTTAATGCGAAGGCATTGATGAACGCCACTGGACAGGGATCCGGAACGCCAAGGATATCTTTCTTCGCCTCATTGCAGGTTGCACAAGCAGTAAAGCAGATTGGAGTATTCACATTTCCCTTCCGGATCAACGCTTACCGGAACGAAGTGTTCAATATGGAACGTCCCTCTGCGGGAATACCACTGTTCACGATGAAGGCAGTACACGCAGCGGAAAGTGAATTCGTCGCGCAGCCAATCCCGAAAGCTGCTGTAATCCGCTGTAACCTGCGGGACCATGCCGTCGAGCGTGTGGCGAGGTTGGATACTCAAATCCTGTCATCCGACGTTCTTGTCCTTCGTCGGAGCCGCCGAAAACAATCGATCCTCAAGCTCATCGAGCACATGGGTCGGACGTGGAGACACCCTTTCAATGTGATAGTCGGCGTATTCCTGTAATGCGTCGAGACGCGCCCGTTCTTCCTCGTTCAGCCTTCCTGAAATGCCCTTGTCGATGAGCACGCCCCTTTCGCGGTTTGTGTTGACCAGTTTTCTTCGAACCGAAGGAAGTCGGAAAAGTGTAGCCTGCCTTCGAGTTCCCTCGGTAGATATCTGGTTTGTGTGAACGGCACGCCGACACGTTCCCAATTGGTGAATAATCCAAGCACGCGTTGTTCGAGATCGAGGGGCAGGGAATATAGCTTTAGAACTTCGGAATCGACACGCAGTAGGAGTCTCGCCAACGCCGCCGAGGCCGTTTCGGACGAAGCTGCTGCAAGATACGCACTCGCCGCACGTTCGACTCCTTCAAATGAGCTCACCTTGGGCATCGGTATCTTTCGGATGTCGCCGACAATGTTGTCGCGTTTACCCAAATGCGAATAAGCGTAAGCGTTCGCAACTGGCGAGTTGAGCAGAGCCCAAATGGTCTCAATTGAGTATGAAGACGTCCTTGGACGTACCGGAATGAAACGGCTGGTGACCGGGTGCCCCTGCTTGTCAATGAGTGCTTTAAGTCGCCAAGGGCCACGGCTTGCTGGAGCATAGTTAAGGAGCACTTGAGGAGTGCCGACCTTCGTTCCGCTTCTTGCCGGCTAATCACCGAAGCGTCCAGATTCATCCAGTAACGCTTAGGCAACTCATGCAACTCTAGACCGCGATCGAAGCGCACAAAGCCCGGTCGCCCTCCGGAAATTCGTCGCTCAGAATACGTCGTAGTGCCTGGCGGCAGGTGCCCAAAATAGTCCAGCCCCTTTGCGATTGCAGCAACGTCGGCGAAGTGGGGTTGTCTGCAAGGCATCCCAGACCTCTTCCAGATCGGGAACACGGAAGGAAAATGATTCGTCACGAACGAATCGGGACTGGGGAACAGTCTGCGCGCTCAGGACGCAGTAGTCGGACCGGAAGGCGTGCATCTCGCGTTCGCGAATACGGCGATAGCGAACTTCGTTGTCGCCTCTAACTTTTTTGCGACGCCCGACTAGAACCGCCGACTCGGCATCCGAAAACGAAAAAACTTTGTCAGGAAAAAGGCAAATCTCCTTTAACTCGCACTCGCTGACCAAGAATTCGCGAAGATCCCGGGCGTTGTCGCTATGCAAGACGGTCTGCGGAAGCACGACCCCGAATACGCCGCCTTCGGGCAGTTGTGGCAGCGTCCGCCAGAGCATTTCGGCGGATTTATTGAGGAAGCGCACGTCAGAGTTCCCTCTCGGTACGCCTGCTGTTCCTGTGGCGTGAAGTTATCAAAAGGTGGATTGGCAAGGAGTATACGACTCCCGTTCGCCTGCTCAGCCAAGCGTTCACCACCCCTAGCCCGAGTTGAGGCTTTGTGAAACCAAGCCATGAATCGTGTTCGGCACGGATGCGTGTGGGGTTTCCGACGCGAAGAAGCATGCGAAGGGTAGCTAGACTAGAGGATTCGACCCTCATCCTTTTCGCCATCGAACACGATGGCCCAGGGGAGAGATTGAAGAAGCAGCCGAAGAAAGCATCAGGCACGCGGACTTAGCTTCTCGTTTGGCGTAGCTTTTCCTGGTTGACGATCTAGCTGACAGGGATTTTTGATTATCAGGTGCGATTGGCAAGCATCGCCGCTAAGTCGCTAATTACACTAGGTTTACTGGCGCGCCCGGAGGGACTCGAACCCCCGGCCTATTGGTTCGAAGCCAATCGCTCTATCCAGCTGAGCTACGGGCGCGCTTGGGGTGATCGCGATCTCATGGTATCACCGCGCGGGCGCTCAAAAATACGGGCTTGATTATTGGATGATGCGTTTGCGGACGGCGTAAAGCACGATGTCGGCAGTGGAATGCAGGTTCAGTTTCTGCATCAGCCGGCTGCGGTGCGTTTCAATGGTGTAGAGGCTGACGCTGAGCAGCGAAGCCGCTTCCTTGTTCGACTTGCCTTCCGCCAGAAGTTGCAGAACCTCTTTTTCGCGGTCCGTCAGCAGATCGTAGGAATCTTCCAAGCCCTTCGCTCTGCATCTGCCGCATGTAATCTTCGAGCAGCGTTTGCGTGATGGAAGGGCTGAAGAACAGCTTCTTGCTGGCCACCGAGCGGACGGCCTGCAGCAGATCGGCCTCCGCGCAATCTTTGAGCAGATATCCCTGGGCGCCGGCCGCCAGGGCGCGGACCAGGAAGGTCTCATCGCAGTGCATGCTCAACATAATGACGCCGACGTTGGGATCGCGCTTGACGATCTGGGAGGCGGCATCGATGCCGTTCAGTTGCGGCATGGTAATATCCATGACGACGACGTCGGGCGAGAGCTGCTCGGTGAGGCGAACGGCTTCGCGGCCGTCGCAAGCTTCGCCGACCACTTCGATGGAAGGGTCGGTCTGGAGCAGGAACTGAAGGCCCTTGCGGACCACGCCGTGATCGTCGGCGACGAGTACTTTGGTGGTGGATAGACATAGTGGAAGGCATGACAGCGACTTCTGAAGTACCTATCGGCAGGTTGGAAGATTCTGCATGGAGCCTGAAGCTGAGGGTAAAATTCTGTTTGTTTTCTGTGGCGTTGCAAGAAACAGTCACAGCCTCGCAATTTTTTTATTTTTAGCAGTTGCCAAGCAGTGTACCAGTTTTGTTATTCTGATCGAGGTCGTCGTGAGCAGCTAGCAAGACGAAAGTCTGGAGTGGCGCAGGTCACCGGGCGAGTATCGTTGCTGAAGTTTAAAGCGACGGATACAGTTTCGGCAGGTAGCAGAAGCAGTAACGCCTCATCTCCTGTCAGGTAGTTCTTTCAGTATCCCACGAATTTCGATTCGGGCAGTGCATTGTCAAAAATCACGCCCGGGTCAAACGGCTTTCGAGGCCGGTAGTTGGTTGGGTCTTTTCCGTGCAAACGGGGATCGCTTGGCTGGCTGCGCAGATCTTTGACAATCTGGTTGGACGCAGAAGTAATGTTCGTCAGAACTTTGAGTAAAACCGAGTCGATAAATCGGTCCGTTTTAGTTCCGCTCCGGAATAGGGGTGGAATGGGAAGGGTCGAGAGTCTCACAAGATCAAACGAGAGTTTGATCCCGGCTCAGAATCAACGCTGGCGGCGCGCTTAACACATGCAAGTCGCACGAGAAAGTGGAGCAATCCATGAGTAAAGTGGCGTACGGGTGAGTAACACGTGGATCATCTACCTTTTAGTGGGGAATAACCCTGGGAAACCGGGGACTAATACCGCATAAGCCTGAAAGGGAAAGCAGCAATGCGCTGAAAGAGGAGTCCGCGGCCGATTAGCTAGTTGGTGGGGTAATGGCCCACCAAGGCGAAGATCGGTAGCCGGCCTGAGAGGGCACACGGCCACACTGGCACTGAAACACGGGCCAGACTCCTACGGGAGGCAGCAGTGGGGAATCTTGCACAATGGAGGAAACTCTGATGCAGCGACGCCGCGTGAGCGATGAAGCCCTTCGGGGTGTAAAGCTCTTTCGACGGGAACGATAATGACGGTACCCGAAGAAGAAGCTGCGGCTAACTACGTGCCAGCAGCCGCGGTAATACGTAGGCAGCAAGCGTTGTTCGGAATTACTGGGCGTAAAGAGTGTGTAGGCGGTGCTCTAAGTTTGGTGTGAAATCTCCCGGCTTAACTGGGAGGGTGCGCCGAAAACTGGAGTGCTTGAGTATGGGAGAGGAAAGCGGAATTCCTGGTGTAGCGGTGAAATGCGTAGATATCAGGAGGAACACCTGCGGTGTAGACGGCTTTCTGGACCATCACTGACGCTGAGACACGAAAGCGTGGGTAGCAAACAGGATTAGATACCCTGGTAGTCCACGCCCTAAACGATGCATACTTGGTGTGAGCCATTCATTTGGTTCGTGCCGGAGCTAACGCGTTAAGTATGCCGCCTGGGGAGTACGGTCGCAAGGCTGAAACTCAAAGGAATTGACGGGGGCCCGCACAAGCGGTGGAGCATGTGGTTCAATTCGACGCAACGCGAAGAACCTTACCTGGGCTCGAACGGCTTTAGACAATCCTTGGAAACAGGGACTTCTCGCAAGAGACTGGAGTCGAGGTGCTGCATGGCTGTCGTCAGCTCGTGTCGTGAGATGTTGGGTTAAGTCCCGCAACGAGCGCAACCCTTGTCCTGTGTTGCCATGCCGTAAGGCGCACTCTCAGGAGACCGCCAGCGATAAGTTGGAGGAAGGTGGGGATGATGTCAAGTCATCATGGCCTTTATGTCCAGGGCTACACACGTGCTACAATGGGCGGTACAAAGCGCTGCAAACCCGCGAGGGGGAGCTAATCGCAAAAAACCGTCCTCAGTTCGGATTGCAGGCTGCAACTCGCCTGCATGAAGCTGGAATCGCTAGTAATGGCTGTATCAGAACGATAGCGTGAATACGTTCCCGGGCCTTGTACACACCGCCCGTCACATCACGAAAGTGGATTGTACTAGAAGTCTGTATGCTAACCGCAAGGGAGGCAGCGGCCCAAGGTATGATTCATGATTGGGGTGAAGTCGTAACAAGGTAGCCGTAGGAGAACCTGCGGCTGGATCACCTCCTTTCTAAGAGAGAAAGTGGCTGGAGTTACCGAATCGGGAAGCCGAACCGTTGGGCAATTTGTAAGGCGCTCAGCGGTCAGTAAGTGACAGCCTTTCCGGTCCAAATCCGGCTCGGATCTCCACTTAGAGTTCTGCGACTTACTTTGTCAGTTCGGCCAGGTGCCGGCTGGCAGCGTCCAATCGGCCTCGATAATTATTTGCGGATCGGGATTGGTAGTTGGCAGGTGAAGATTTGCTGAGCGTCTGATCGCGAGTTCAAGCAGGGGCTGTAGCTCAGCTGGGAGAGCGCCTGATTTGCATTCAGGAGGTCGCCGGTTCGATCCCGACCAGCTCCACCAGTTAGTAGTGGGGTGCAGAATGGGTGTTGTCAGAGGAAGTCGCGGGAGTTCGGTATGTAGTCGACTCGGGCCTGTAGCTCAGGTGGCTAGAGCGCACCCCTGATAAGGGTGAGGTCGGTAGTTCGACTCTACCCAGGCCCACCAAAACATTTCAGAATCCAGAAGTCAGAATCCGGAGGCCGGGTTTTGAGTTTTGGCGGCTGAAGAGCGGCCTTTGATCTTTGACAATTGAATATTGATGGGCAACACAAGTTGCAATCACGCCGTGCAGCCAATATACGGCGTGGAGCGCTAGTAAAAATGTAAGTAATGTAATAGCGATTAGTAAGCCGCGTTGGCGTGTATTTCAACGCCAGAGCGGTTTGATCATTTGTGTTTAGAGTAAATTTTATGGTCAAGCTACTAAGAGCATGCGTGTGGATGCCTTGGCGCAAGTAGGCGATGAAGGACGTGGCCAGCTGCGATAAGCCTCGGGGAGATGCAAGCAATCTGTGATCCGGGGATTTCCGAATGGGGAAACCCAACTGTTGCGAACAACGGTTATCGCATGCGTGAATACATAGGCGTGCGAAGCGAACCTGGGGAAGTGAACCATCTCAGTACCCAGAGGAAGAGAAAACAACCGTGATTCCGATAGTAGTGGCGAGCGAACTCGGAACAGCCTAAACCAGGCAATTCGAAAGGAGAGCCTGGGGTTGCAGGACCACAAACATTAAGTGGCAGGTGGCCGGGAAACCGGTCATAGGTCACTTAGTGTAAAGAGGGATAGGGAAGCGTTAATAGAACGGTCTGGAAAGGCCGGCCATAGAGGGTGACAGCCCCGTATATGAAAATGCAATCCTAGCTTCGAGTGGCTCCTAAGTACCGCGGGGCACGTGGAACCCTGCGGGAATCTACCGGGACCATCCGGTAAGGCTAAATACTCACTTGCGACCGATAGTGAACTAGTACCGTGAGGGAAAGGTGAAAAGAACCCCTGCGAGGGGAGTGAAATAGTACCTGAAACCGCATGCTTACAAGCAGTGGGAGGGCTATGCCGCGCAAGCCGGAATGCCTGACCTCGTGCCTATTGAATAATGAGCTGGCTAGTTAATCTCAGTGGCAAGGTTAAGCGAAAGCGAGCCGCAGCGAAAGCGAGTCTGAATAGGGCGTTCAGTCGCTGGGATTAGACGCGAAGCGGGATGATCTACCCTTGGCCAGGATGAAGGTCGTGTAACAGCGACTGGAGGTCCGAACCAGTGTTGGTTGAAAACAGCTTGGATGAGCTGAGGGTAGGGGTGAAAGGCTAATCAAATTCCGTGATAGCTCGTTCTCTCCGAAATAGCTTTAGGGCTAGCCTCGTGTGGTCCGTCGCGGTGGTAGAGATCTGGATGAACTAGGGGCCTTCCCAGGTTACCGAATTCAACCAAACTTCGAATGCCGTTAACGAGTAGCACGGGAGTCAGACGGCGGGGGCTAAGCTTCGTTGTCAAAAGGGGAAGAGCCCAGACCATCAACTAAGGTCCCTAAATTCATGCTAAGTGGGAAAGGAAGTCGAGAGCCTCAGACAGCCAGGAGGTTGGCTTAGAAGCAGCCATCCTTTAAAGAAAGCGTAATAGCTCACTGGTCGAGGGACTCGGTGCCGACAATCCAACGGGGCTCAAGCATGATACCGAAGTTATGGATCCGATGCGCAAGCATCTGGGTGGTAGGAGAGCATTCTTAACTGGACGTGAAGACGTACCGAAGGAGCGCTGGATCGGTTAGGAAGAGACTCTGCCAGCATAAGTAGCGAGAAACCAGGTGAGAACCCTGGTCGCCGTAAGTCTAAGGTTTCCTGAGAAAGGTTAATCCGCTCAGGGTTAGTCGGAGCCTAAGGTGAGGCCGAAAGGCGTAGCTGATGGACACACGGTTAACATTCCGTGACTACCAAAACTCGTCGAAAGCGGGGGGACGCAGCGCGTAAGTCTGGGGGCGCAATGGTTTCAATCCCAGGCGAAGCGAGATCCGGAAAGGTAAATCCGCCCGGCCGTCTGCCAGGAAAATCCTCTAAGGAGAGTTAGGTATCCGTACCACAAACCGACACAGGTGGACGAGAAGAATATTCTCAGGCGCTCGGGTGATGGATTGTTCAGGAACTAGGCAAATTAGCTCCGTAACTTCGGGATAAGGAGTGCCTCTCAGCAATGGGGGCCGCAGTGAAAGGTGTCAGGCGACTGTTTAACAAAAACACAGGTCTCTGCTAAGTCGAAAACGACGTATAGGGGCTGACGCGTGCCCGGTGCTGGAAGGTTAAAGGGAGAGGTTAGCCGCAAGGCGAAGCTTTGAACTGAAGCCCCAGTGAACGGCGGCCGTAACTATAACGGTCCTAAGGTAGCGAAATTCCTTGTCGGGTAAGTTCCGACCTGCACGAATCGCGTAACGATCTGACGACTGTCTTAACAATCCGCCCGGCGAATTTGTGGTTCCGGTGAAGACGCCGGATGCCCGCCACAAGACGGAAAGACCCCGTGCACCTTTACTATACCCTATCAATGAATTATGGGGTGCTCTGCGCAGAATAGGTGGGAGGCTTTGAACCCGGGATTTTGGTTTCGGGGGAGCCAACGGTGAGATACCACCCTGAGCATTCTGTGATTCTAACTTACTCCCGTGATCCGGGAGAAGGACATTGGTAGGCGGGTAGTTTGACTGGGGCGGTCGCCTCCTAAATTGTAACGGAGGCGCTCGAAGCTTGGTTCACGCTGTTTGGAAATCAGCGGTCGAGTGCAAAGGCATAAACCAGGTTGACTGCGAGACCAACAAGTCAAGCAGGTGCGAAAGCAGGACTTAGTGATCCGGTGGTTCTGTATGGAAGGGCCATCGCTCAACGGATAAAAGGTACGCCGGGGATAACAGGCTGATCGGAGTCAAGAGTTCACATCGACGCTCCGGTTTGGCACCTCGATGTCGGTTCATCGCATCCTGGGGGTGTAGAAGCTCCCAAGGGTTAGGCTGTTCGCCTATTAAAGCGGTACGTGAACTGGGTTCAGAACGTCGCGAGACAGTTCGGTCCCTATCTGTGGTGGGCGCAGGAGATTTGAGAGGGGCTTGTCCTTAGTACGAGAGGACCGGGATGAACCAGACCTCTTGTGATCCAGTTGTCACGCCAGTGGCATAGCTGGGTAGCGAAGTCTGGTCAGGATAAGCGCTGAATGCATATAAGCGCGAAACCTTCCTCGAGATGAGATCTCCCAAGGGAAAGTAAGAAGGGCCGTGGAAGACTACCACGTTGATAGGACGGATGTGTAAGCGCAGTAATACGTTGAGCTTACCGTTACTAATAGCCCGTTCGGCTTGACCATAAAATTTACTGTAGATACAGAGTACAAGCTTGCTAGTCTGAAGTAGTGGCCCGTCAATATTCAGCGATTTTTGCTCGTGAGATCAGCGCATGTCATGCGCTGGTTCCCGAGCACAATCACTTTTGGGTGATTGTAGCGAGGGGTCCCACCCGTTCCCATCCCGAACACGGAAGTTAAGCCCTTCAGCCCCGATGGTACTGCACGCGCGAGTGTGTGGGAGAGTAGGACGTTGCCCGATTAAACAAAGCGCACAGCGAATGCGTTGTGCGCGACAAACAAAAAGCCCGGTCAGAAAATGGCCGGGTTTTTTATTGGATCACCAGAATCCCTTCATCCATTCGCCCTGCCTTTGCTAAACTTCCTCTGGGAGTGCTTCTTGCCCGGTGGTAGGCACAGTCTTCAAAACTGCTGAACGGTCGTTGAGATCGTTGGTCGGTTCGACTCCGACGCATTCCCGCCAAGAAAAATACTGACCCCACTACCCAGACCCAGGTAGTGGTATAATTATTCATACGGATGAATAAATATAAGGTCGGCATCGTCGGCTTCCACGGCTACAGCGGCGCCGAACTCCTCCGCCTCCTCACCTCCCATCCCCACGCCGAGCCCGTCCTCCTCGAACATCGCCAGGATCAGGGCGACCGCCCCGCCCCCATCAACTATCCCCAGCCTCGCCGCGCCCCTTCCACGCCCGACTCCGTTCGCGCCGAAGACCTGGCCGTTGTCTTCCTCGCCACGCCGCCCGAGGTCTCCATGGAACTCGCGCCCGCCATGCTCGACGCCGGTGCCAAGGTCATCGATCTCAGCGGCGCCTTCCGCCTCCCCGACGCCGCCACTTATTCGCGCTGGTATAAACAGGAACACACCGCGCCCCAACTGCTTCGCCGAGGCCGTCTACGGTCTTCCGGAATTCTGCCGCCAGCGCATTCGCACCGCTCGCCTGATCGCGAATCCCGGGCTGCTACCCCACCGCCGCGAATCTCGCCATTCAACCCCTGGTCGCAAGCGGCGTCGCCGACCTATCCGCCGGAATCATCTGCGACGCCAAGTCCGGCGTGAGCGGCGCCGGCCGCAAGCCCACGCTCAAGACCAGCTTTTGCGAAGTCACCGACAACTTCTCCGCCTACTCGGTGCTCGATCACCGGCACGTGCGCGGAAGTCCTGATGATCTCCGGCCTCGACGAACCGGAGTTGAGTTTCACCGCGCATTTGCTCCCCATCGACCGCGGCATTCTCGAAACCATCTACGTGCGCACGCGCAATATCAAGTCCGCCGAAGAGCTGCTCGACATCTACCTGCGCCGCTATCAAACCGAGAAATTCGTGCGCCTTTATCCAGCCGGGCAGCCTGCCCGATCTCGCCGCGGTGAATCGCACCAACTTCTGCGATATCGGATTCAAGTTCGATGCCGCCACCGGCCGCGCCGTCATCGTCAGCGCCATCGACAACCTGGTGAAGGGAGCCGCCGGCCAAGCCATCCAAAACATGAACCTGATGCTCGGCTGCGAGGAAACGGCGGGCCTGTTGTGAGCAGCGCCGTGAAAATATTAATCAAGCTCGGCGGCACTCTGCTCGATGCAGCGGAATCGCGCCACCGCTTAGCAGCGGAAATCTCCGCGGCCGTGAAGCAAGGCGTGCAGTGCGTGGTTGTACACGGCGGCGGCAAGCAGATGACGCGCTACCTCGCCGACCGCGGCATCGAGAGCCGCTTCGTGAACGGTCTGCGCGTCACCACGCCTGAAGTCCTGGACGCGGTAGTAAAAGTCCTGGCTGGTTCGGTAAATCAGGAATTGGTGGCAGCCTTCATTGCGTGCGGCGCGCCGGCAGTGGGGCTCAGCGGCATGGACGCCTTGCTCACCGAAGCGCGTCAAATGAGCGAGGAACTCGGCTGGGTGGGCAAGCCAGTGCGCTCCGATGCCCGCCTTCTGAACGCCTTGCTCCACGCCGAATACCTGCCGGTGATCGCCTGCCTGGCGGGCGACCGCCAGGGCCAGTTCTTCAACGTCAATGCCGACCAGATGGCGGTCTCGATTTCCGGCGCTCTTCGCGCCGACAAACTTCTGTTCCTTACCGACGTGGATGGCGTCCGGGGAGAGAACAATGTCACATATTCAACGTTAAATCCGGAACAATGCAGACAACTCATTGAGCGGCGGCATCGCCACGGGCGGCATGCGCGCCAAGCTCGAATCCGCCGTCGACGCCCTGGAAACAGGGCACTGCCGAAGTGATCATCGCTCCCGGCGCCACTCCCGGGATCATAGGAAAACTGCTGGCGGGCGATCCCATCGGCACCCGGCTGATTGCTCCAGCCAGCTTATATCGCAATGCGTAATTCACCGGTACTAGAAGATATAGAACTAATCAACGGCGATCTCACCGTGCGCAAAGCCACCATGCGCGACATCCCTGCCGTTCTGCACTTGATCAATTCCTACGCGGCCGAAGGCATCATGCTGCCGCGCACCGAGTTTGAAATCTCAGCGAAAACATTCGCGATTTCACGGTTGTCTATGCCGGTTCGCGTCTGCTCGGATGCGGCGCCCTGCATTTTTACACGCCCGACATCGGGTGAAATAAGGTCTTTAGCGGTGGCCCCGGAGGCGAAAGGGCAGGGTGTAGGAGTTCTCCTGACAAAGACGCTCGAGAAAGAAGCCATTAACAACGATCTGCACACTATATTCGCCTTCACTTATGTGGACCAATTTTTTCAGTAAGCTCGGCTTCGAAAAGGCGGATCGCGGCCTGCTACCCCTCAAAGTATGGAAGGATTGTTTGTCCTGTCCCAAGTTCCAATGCTGCGATGAAATCGCTGTATTGAAAGTCCTTAGCTCTGATACGGCCCCCGCTTTATCCCTGAGTTCCAGCCACGAACTAGTCCAACTGCCCCAGCCTAAGAACCTTCGATCTCCCTCGTAACTTTCGCGTTTCTTTTCACATTTCCGCGGCATCATTGAGATTTTTCCCTCGCTTTCTCACTACGGGTGTGTATAATTTGTAAACATACTTAGATACGACTCGGGAGGGATCATCGGTCTATGAAGGCACAGACCATCGACGTTAAGGCATCAACCGGACGGATACTTTGCTGCACGATATTTCGGGCCGGCGGCAAGAAATTGCTCGCGAAAGGCCACGTGATCAGCGAAGAAGATGCTCGGATGCTCCAGACCGAAGGCATGAATGAGGTCTGGGTCACCGAGCTGGAAGAAGGCGAAGTAGGCGAGGATGACGCTGTTATGCAGGTCGCGAGCGAAATCGGCTGTGGAGCGCTCGAAATCCGTCTTGCCGCTGGAGGGAGAGCGAACTTATTCACCACCGAGCCGTATGCGTCTTGGTGGACGATGAGCTGTTGAAGCAAATCAACTGCACGGCCAGCATGGCCATCGCCACGTCTCTCAATTTTTCTTATGCGCGCGGCTGGTCAGCGGGTGGCTACTGTCAAGAGCACTCCGTTCGCGGTTGCCAAGCCGGAACTCGACGCGATGATTTCCATCGTTAAGGAAAGAGGGCCCATTTTGCAGGCCCGGCCCATTCGTACGCCCGGTGTGGCCATTCTTTACACCGACCCGGTCAACGGCGAGCGGGCCCGGCAGTTGTTCGAAAATATCATGCGCCAACGTCTGGATCGCATCGGAACCAGCGCCAGTTTTGTCCTCTCGTCGGTCGAGGAGGAAAGCGCCGTGGCCCGTTCGCTCCAGCATCTGCTGCGCGCGAAACCAACCAGTGTGCTGATCGCGTCCACCACCGCCCCCGCGGGTCCGGACGATGTGGTCGGCCGCGCCATGGTTCGAGCCGGATGTCACATCGAGCGTTTCCTGGCCCCCGTGGAGCCGGGGAATCTCTTCTTGCTGGGCTACAAAGACGATGTTCCCATCGTCTCCGCGCCCGGCTGCTTCCGCTCCGCGAAACCCAACGTCGTGGACCTGATGCTGCCGCCCATGCTGGCCCGCTATCGCGTTTCCGGCTGGGAAGTGGCCTGCCTGGGGCATGGCGGCCTGCTGGCCTGATCAAAACATTCTCCACTTCCACGGTGCGGCCTCAATCTGGCCGTGGGTGCTCCTCGATCCGGACGCTACTCCAGCGTCCGGCTTTTTTTTCGTTATCCTGCTAACCTTACCTACTGAGCCAACACCCGCAGTTGTCCATGACCGACCTCCAGAGCATCCTTAAAACCACGCCCGTTGCCGCGGCGGTGGGCGCAGCAGTGGTCTCGGCTGGAGCGCTGGCTTACGCAGTTCGCGTCCCTTCTTGCTCCTGGCTCGCCCCTCGGTCTGCCGCGGGAACCAATACCCGTCCCGCCATCGCCCTCACCTTTGACGACGGACCCAGCGAATCCACCAGCCAGCTGCTCGAAGTCCTGGCTCGCCATCGCGCTCCAGCCACCTTCTTTCACTGTGGCGCCAATGTCCGCCGGCTTGCCCGCCGTCGCGCGCGAAGTGACTGGCGCCGGACACGAAATCGGCAACCACACCGACACGCATCCCCTGCTCGCGCTCAAATCCGCCGGCCATATTTATCGCGAACTCGCCGCCGCGCAGGAAATTATAGAAAAAGTCACTGGCGTCCGCCCCCGCTATTTCCGTGCTCCCTACGGTGCGCGCTGGTTCGGACTTGCGCGCCGCTCAGCAGCGCCTGGCTCTCAGCGGTGTGATGTGGAGCACCATTGCGCTAGACTGGAAACGGCAGACCCCCGCTGTCGTCTCCCGCTTGCTTCATGGCGTGGCCCGCGGCGCGATTCTCTGCTTGCACGATGGCCGAGTTCTTCAGCACCGTCCCGATATTGGTGTCACGCATCCAAGCCGTTCGCGAACTTCTGCCAAAATTGACCGAACTAGGTTTTCATTTCGAGAGGCTGACGGATATCTTATGTCCTACGAAGAACTGACGGCGCGAGTCCGAGCCGTCATTGCCGCAACCCAGCACGTTCCCCAAGAGAAGATCACCGCCGACAGTACTTTCCAGGAACTCGGCATCGATTCGCTGGATGGCATCAATATTCTCTTCGCCGTGGAGAGTGAATTCAATATCAATATCCCCGATGAGGCCGCTCAAAATCTGCGATCGGTTCGCGATGTGATCGACGGCATCGCCAAGCTCTTGGACGGTGCGCAGGGGAACCAGGCGGCGGTCAGCGCTTAACGATGCCCCGCCGCGTCGCTGTCACTGGCCTCGGAGTCATCTCCGCCATCGGCCACAACAGCCCCGAATTCTGGCAATCGCTTCAGCAAGGCCGGTCCGGGCATCGCGCCGCTCCAAGCCGTCGATCCCGCGCTGCTTCGTTTCTCCAACGGCGCCGAAGTTCGGAACTATGACGCCGGCGCAATATTTCGACGAAAAAGAACTCGGCCTGCTCGACCGTTTTGCGCAATTCGGAGTAATTGCGGCCCGCGAAGCCATCGCCGCGGCGGGCATCGAATGGACCCCGGAGCTGCGCGAATCCACCGCCATCATCACCGGCTCCTGCGTAGGCGGCCAGACCACCGAAGACGAGGGCTTCGTCAATCTCTATCGCAACAATATCCCGCGCGTGAACCCGTTCACCATTCCGCGCACCATGGAAAACGCCGCCGCCAGCCGGATCTCGCTCGAGACCGGCGTGGTGGGGCCCACCTACACCATCTCCACCGCGTGCTCCTCTTCCAATCACGCCATCGGACAGGCTTTTTGGATGGTGCGGAGCGGCGCCGCCGCCATGGCCATCACCGGCGGGAGCGAGGCCGTCTTCAGTCTCGGGTTCCTCAAAGCGTGGGAGGCCATGCGCGTGGTCTCGCCCGACACCTGCCGCCCGTTTTCCAAGGACCGGCGCGGCCTGATCTTGGGCGAAGGCGCCGCCATGCTGGTGCTGGAGCCGCTCGATGCGGCCCGCGCTCGCGGCGCGCCGATTGTGGGTGAAATGATCGGCTTTGGCATGTCGTCGGACGCATTCCATATCACCCAGCCGTCGCCCGACGGCGCCGCGCGTGCCATGCGCGCCGCTCTTTCTGATGCGGGTATTGAGCCAGGCCAGATCGGCTACATCAACGCGCACGGCACGGCTACACTGGCGAACGACGCTACCGAAACCGCCGCCATCCGTAAAGTCTTCCTCGCGCATGCGGATCGTCTCGCTGTCAGCTCCACCAAATCCATGCACGGCCATACTCTCGGCGCCGCCGGCGCCATCGAAGCCGCCGCCACCCTGCTTGCTTTGCGGCATGGCATTCTGCCCCCCACCGCCAACTTCACCGCACCCGACCCGGCTTGCGATCTCGACGTGATTCCCAATACCGCCCGTCCGTCCGCCGTGCAGTTCGCGCTTTCCAATTCATTCGCCTTCGGCGGGCTCAACGCTGTCCTCGCCTTCCGGCAGGTCGAAACGTAACCCTTTCGCCAGCATCTAATCATCGAGGTGTTGTATGTCTGAACCAGAAGATGTCGCCGTCACAACCGTGGACGACGTTTCGGATGTAGCCCATGCCCAGGACGAATTGCGCAGGGTCAGTGACTATAAACCCACCAATACGCCTTTGTCCGAGTTTGAAATCGAGGAGGATGCGGCCAGGGATACGGACCACGCAGGATGGGCCCCCAGAACCACCGAAAATATACACGACCTGACCCCGCTTCCCGAACGCCCGGCGATACCCTAGCCAGCCGCCCCGTTTACCGCCCGCTGTCGTGTCGCACCCGTCCTGCTAGCTGTATGTTAAACTGAAGTTCTCCCGCACTTATGAGGTCTCCGTGGACAAGCTTACCCGCAAGGAACTGAAGAGCGACAAGTTCGCTCTGGAAGTCCAGCACAGCGTCGAGTTCGTATCTCACCACCGCCAGCAGATGATCTTATGGGCCGCGCCCGCGGTGGCAGTGGTGCTGATCGTCATTGGTATTTTCTATTACCGCACCTACCAGCACAACGCGCGGCAGGAAGCTCTGCAAGCCGCCATGCGAATTCAAAACAGCTCGGTTGGTCCTTCGCAATCCGAATACGTTGTGTCGTTTCCCACAGCGGCGGCTCGTTATACCGCCGTTACAAAAGTTTGGACCGATCTGGCGGCTAAATACCCCGGAACCCAGGAGGGCGATATCGCCGAGTTCTTCCTCGGCACCACCGCCGCCGACCAGGGCAATTTACCGGACGCGGCCAAGCATTTTAACGCCGCCATCGATTCGGGCAGCGGCCCCTACGCCTCGGAAGCCAAACTGGCGCTGGCCCAAGTCTACGCGGCCCAAGGCAAATTGAACGAGGGCGCGCAGCTCATCCAGTCCGTGATTGACCATCCCACCGTGATGGTCTCGAAAGACGCCGCTACCCTGGCGCTCGCCAGTCTACTCCAGACCAGCGATTGCGCTCGCGCCAAGAAATTGGTTGAACCGCTCCGCACCAGCACTCGCAGCGCCGTGAGCAAAGCCGCCATCACGTTGGACAGCTCGCTGACCTGCAAGTGAACCGGCCGGCAGTGAGCGGGCCAGCGGTGAACAGGCTGAGCCGCCTGCGTTTTCCCGCTGAGCACAGCCGGGGCCGGCGCTATCCCGAGCTGGCGCATCCTTACCGCGGCGAGTTCCAGCGCGATCGCGACCGCATCATCCACTCCCGGGCTTTTCGGCGCCTGGAAAACAAAACACAGGTATTTCCGCCCGGCATTTCCGATCATTTTCGCAACCGGCTTACCCACACCATCGAGGTCTCGCAGATCGCCCGCACCGTGGCCGCGGCGCTCGATCTCAATGAAGAGCTCACCGAAGCTCTCTCGCTCGGCCACGACATCGGCCATCCTCCGTTCGCTCATGCCGGCGAAGACGAGCTGGATCGCCAGATGCGCCGCTTCGGCGACCGCTTCGATCACAATCTTCACGCCCTGCGCATCGTCGAATCCTTCGAACGCCGCTACGCGCGCTTTCCCGGCCTGAACCTGACCTTCGAAGTGCGCGAGGGCATCGTCAAACATTCGCGCGATTTCGAAAAAGGCGAAAATCCGCTGCTCGATGAATATCTCCCCGGATTCCGGCCGCCGCTCGAAGCCCAATTGATCGATCTGGCCGATGAAATCGCCTACAATACTGCCGACCTGGACGACGGCTATTCCGCCGCGCCTCTTCAAAATCGAAGATCTGAGCCAGTGCGTTCCCGAATTCGGCCGCCGCTGGGAGGAAGTGGAATCGCAATTTCCCGGCGCCACCGAACGCGAACAATTTCAGGAAGTGCTGCGCGGGCTGCTCGATTGGCTGGTTTCAGGCTTGATGGAGGGGACCGTCGCAGCGGCGGATGCGGCTTCGGTCGGAAACGTGGATGAGGTTCGTTCCCATCCCCGCCGCCTGGCTGCGTTCACGGTGCCCGCCCACACCGCCAATCGCGCGCTGAAGCAATTTCTGCATCACTCGCTCTATTATTCCGAGCCCATGGCGGGCGAGCGCCGCCGCTCCGCAACGCAAATCGCCGAGCTATTCGAGTTCTGGGTGGCGCACCCCGAAAAACTCCCCGCCAATTACGTCGAATCTCTCGCCAACTCGCCCATCCACCGCGTGGTCTGCGATTACATCGCCGGCATGACCGACGGTTATTTTCTGCGCTGCTACCAGCAAACCTTCGGCGTCGCGGGCAGTGTGTAGAATTGAGTCAGATGCTAACCCGGCTCTACATCGACAATTTCCGATGTTTCGTTGGCTTTGAGTACAAGCCCGCGCGCCGCAACCTTATCCTTGGACGCAACGGCTCGGGCAAGTCCAGTCTGATGGATGCCCTTTCCCTCTTGCGGCGACTAGTAATCGATGGCGAGGCAACCACAGGCCTTTTCGCGCAGAGTCAGAGAACTCGGTGGCTGAAGCGACGCGCTCAGATTTTTACGGTGGAAGCGATCCTCAACGACCGGACATACGAGTATGAACTAATAGTCGACTCGCCCGTACGGAGGCCTCAAATCGCGTTTGAACGTCTTCGACAAAATGGGACGCCCTTGATTGAGTTCGAGGAAGGTAATGTCCAACTCTTTAATGATCGAGGGGAATCTGAAAACTCATATCCGCTCGATACCAGCCGCTCTGCCCTACTGACGATCGGTGCTCGCAACACCGGTGCCATTCACCCCTTCAAGCGGTGGCTGACCGATATGTATATATTCAGGCCGAATCCGTTCGCGATGGGCTCACGAGCAGAAGGCGAGAGCCTTTATCCGTCCGTCGACCTTGCCGATGTCGCCTCTTGGTACCGTCACCTTGTTCAAAATGATCCAAAAGAGAATTCGGATCTGCTCGAATCCCTGCGAGAAGCACTCGACGGTTTTGCCTTGCTCCGACTCGTACCCGCAGGCGAATACCGTCTTCTGTTCGCCGAATTCAATCAGGCAAACGATGCGAACATCAGCTTCCGTTTCAGGCAGTTGTCCGACGGCCAACGTTGCCTCATCTGTCTCTATCTCGTTCTCCATTTTGTCGTCGCGAAGGGCCACACGGTTATAATCGACGAGCCAGAGAACTTCATATCGTTGGCCGAGATTCAGCCTTGGCTGATGAAAGTGACCGAGGTCGTGGAGGAGCGTAAAGGCCAAGTACTGTTGTTCTCCCATCATCCCGAGTTAATTAACCAATGGGCACCGAGCCACGGAGTCCAGTTTGTCCGCGACGGCGTCGGTTCGGTCCGCGTCGAGCCATTTCACGGCGACCCGAACAGCAGCCTCCCCCCGGCAGAGTTGCTAGCTCGCGGATGGGAGCGTGGCTAGAGTTTCGCAAGTCATCGTTCTGGCCGAGGACGAAAGGCATCAACGATTCGTTCGCTCGTATTTGAAATTGGTTGGATTTCAGGCGCCCGTTATTCGGAACCAGGATCTTCCCAGCGAACGGGGCTGTGGCGAGCAGTGGGTCCGGGATCGCTACGCTAACGCTGTCGCGGCATATCGCTGGCGATCTTCACGAGCCGAAACCGCCCTCGTGGTAGTAATCGACGCAGACCGTGGCGATGCGAACCGACGTATTCACCAGCTACAAGACGGACTAGCGCAAGCTGGATTGGACCCGCGAACCGCGCAAGAGAAAATCGTACACCTCATTCCACGACGAAACATCGAAACATGGATCATCAATCTCAGCGGCACTCCCGTGGATGAAGAAACGGATTTCCGCCATGCACCAAGAATCGACAGCCAGATCGTGACATCAGCCCAGACCCTTTTCGAGTGGGCCCGGCCCAACACCGCTATCCCTCAGCATTGTGTGCCGTCTCTACGTTCCGCAATTCTTGAAATCACGCGCCTTGAATACGGCCAGTAACAATCGACGCAAGTCCGTTGCACCCACTCGCTCAGCAACTTGAGCCAATCGCGCGGCTTATCTTCCCGAGCCACGATCTACCTTGAAACCAAATGCGTGTCCCGAATGTCATCGGCAGTCCCGCCCCGGCCACGCCTCTCCAGCGCCCTAACATTAAAAGGAATTTATCGTCGCCAAACACAAAAAATACCCTGATGCGTCTTCCCCCTCGCCCTCAATGAGTTCCAAGCCAAAAATCGGCATCTCTCAAATCTGGACGCCGATGCTACGATGGAATTACCGAGCTCTCCCCTCATGAAATGCCCCATCTGCGACACGCGCAAACCGCGCCGCCATTGCCCCGGCATCCACGGTGAAATCTGCTCCATCTGCTGCGGCAACGAGCGCGAAGTCACCATCAATTGCCCGTTCGATTGCCCGTATCTGATGGAAGCGCGCCGCCACGAAAAGCCCCATGAATTGAATCCTGACGAATTGCCCAACCGCGACGTCCAGGTGACCGAACAATTCCTGAACGAACATGAACCGCTATTGGTGTTCTTGGGTGCGCGCCTGCTGGAAGCCTCGCTCGCCACCCCCGGCGCGGTGGATTCCGATGTTCGCGACGCGCTCCAATCCCTGATCCGCACCTACCGCACGCTGCAAAGCGGTCTCTATTACGAAACCCGCCCCACCAACCTGCTCGCCGCGGGCATTCACGATCGCGTGCAGCAAGCGGTCGAAGGGTTGCGCAAAGAGCTCGCCGAGAAGAACGCTATGCCGCTGCGCGACGTCGAAATCCTGGGCACGCTCGTGTTCCTGGAGCGCGTGGAGCTGCACGAAAATAACGGACGCCCGCGCGGCCGCGCGTTTATCGATTATCTGCACACCTATTTCCCGCAAACCGAGCGAAGCGCCGCGCCCGCGTCGCCGTTAATCCAGGTATGACCGGGTTTATCGTCTTCGCCCACGGCTCGCGCATCGAAAGCGCCAATCAAGCCGTGCGCGATGTCGTCGTCCAAATGGCTGCCTCCGGCCAGCACGTCGTCGAAGCCGCTTTCCTGGAATTGGGCCAGCCCGATCTCAGCGGCGCAACCGCGCTGCTCATCGCGCGCGGCGCCAAGCGCATCGTCGTCATCCCCTATTTCCTGACGCTCGGAACGCACATGCAGCGCGACCTGCCGCGCCTCGCCAGCCGCTGCCTCGCGCGCCAACGGCGATATCGAAATTCGCATCACTTCGCCGCTCGATGGCCATCCCGCGCTGGTGCAAGCGCTGCTCGATCGCGCCAGCGAGGCACTTGACCGCATGAGAGCCACCCTCGTCGAAGTTCCACGACATCGCGCCCGAAGTCCGCCACTTCGTCTTCGAAGTCCCCGAAGTGGAACAACTCCATTTCAAGCCCGGCCAATTCGTTTCGTTTAGCGAAACGGTTAACGGCAAGAAAATCACGCGGCCGTATTCCATCGTTTCCCTGCCCGATGGCAATCGTTTCGAGCTCTGCTTGAACCTGGTCCACGAAGGCGTTTTCACGCCCCACTTGTTCGCCATGAAGCCGGGCGATTCCATCGCGATGTCCGCGCCGCTCGGATTCTTCACCGTGCGCGATCCGGCCAAAGAAGCCGTCTTCATCGCCACCGGCACCGGCATCGCGCCCTTCCGCTCCATGGCGCCCGACTATCTCTCGCACCCTCACGTCGAAGCAATTGACGCTGCTGTTCGGCGTACGCCACGAGCACACCATTTACTATCGCGACGATTTCGAAGCGCTGGCCTGCCAGTATCCCAATTTTCGTTTTTGGCCGACGCTCAGCCGCGCCGAATCCTCCTGGACCGGGCCGCACCGGCCATGTGCAGACCCATCTGACTGAAGCGCATCGGCGACCGCACGGATCTCGATGTCTACATCTGCGGCCTCAAAGCAATGGTCGACGATGTACGCGGTATCCTCAAAGAGTTGGGATTCGACCGCAAGCAAATCATTTTCGAGAAGTACGATTAACCTGATGAACCGCAACCATTGCGCTCGCCCTCGGCATGGTGATCATCTTCGCCGCCACCGTCGGCGTCCTGCTGGCGGTGATGCCCGGGCCCGCACAAATCCACCGATTATCTGGTGATCGGATGTGTGGCGACGCTGCTCTGCCTGCTGCTGCTGTTCGTGGTTCTGATCAACAGCCCCAAGCGCTCCAGCCGCAAACCCGATGCCGGAGCAGCCCTAAGTTTTGCGCACCTCCACCGACTTATAAACTTCCTTGGTCTGTTCCAGATTGGCGAACACCAGCCCCGGTGCATCGCCGTCGCCGTTCCCGCCGCCACCGCCCAGCGCACGCAATCGGCGAAATCCTTCTTCTTCGTCGCAGCCCATACGTATGCCGCAGCCAGCGCATCGCCCGCGCCCAGTGGCGACGCAGCATCGATCCGCGGAGGAATCACTTCCAACAATTGGTTCTCATTCACCGCCACCACGCCGCGTCCGCCCAGCGACAGCATCACCGCCTCCGCGCCCATGGCTTTGATGCGCGTGGCCGCCTCCAGAAATTGCGCCCGCGTGATCAGCGCGCGATTCAGCAGCCGTTCCGCTTCGGGCTGATTCGGGCTCACCACGGTTGGTCCGGCTTCGATGCCGTGCAGCAGCGCGTCGCCGTCGGTATCCAGCAGCGTCTTCACCTTTGCGCTCGCGCGCCATGCCGATCAGCTTGGTATAAAAATCTGTGGACACGCCCGGCGGAATGCTCCCGCACAACATCAGCCAGGAAGCCGACTCCAGGTGATTCGCCACCGCCTTTTCCACGCCGGTCAGTTCTTCCGGCGTGATCTGCGGCCCGCGCTCGTTCAGCCGGATCGCCAGCCCTTGCTTGTCGGTGATGGTGAGATTCACGCGAATGTCGTTATGAATCGGAACCACTTTCACCGGGAATCCGGACTTCGCCGCCAGCTTTTCCAGCCGCTGCCCGTTCGCGCCGCCCGAGGTGACGATCGCCAGCGTCTTCGCTCCGAACGAATGCAGCACGCGCGAAGCATTCATCCCGCGCCCGCCGGCCGAGTCACTGCGCGAAAGAATATAGGCGCGATCTTCGAAAACCAGCCGGTCTACTTCAATATTGCGATCCACCGAAGGGTTGATCGTGACGGTGAGTATCAACACTCAATGTTACCCTGAATTTTGCCGCGCCATCCTCATTTTCAGGCGTACCTGGCGCTCGCCGCGGTCTGTTTCTTCTGGGGCACCACGTACCTGGGCATCCGCATCGCGCTCGAATCCATGGCGCCGCCGGTGCTGCTGGGCCTGCGCTACACCATCTCCGGCAGGCATCCTGCTGCTGGTCGCGTATTTCTCCAAAGCGCACATCTCCCAGCGGGCCGCGAGCTCTGGTACACCGCGCTCTTCGGCGTCATCATCATCGGAATCGGCACGGGCAGCCTGGTATTCGCCGAGCAGTGGGTGCCGAGCGGCTTGGCGGCGGTCTTCATCACGCTGTCGCCTTTCTGGATGATCGGCATCGATGCGCTCATTCCCGGCGGCGACCGATTGCATGGCCCCACGGTCGTCGCCATGCTGGTCGGCCTGGCCGGCACCGCGTCTGCTGGTCGCGCCCGAAATCGTGCGCGAAGGTTTCGGCGGCCCGCTGCTGCGCGGATTCCTGCTGATGCGAATTCGGCTGCGGCCGGCTGGTCGCTCGGTTCCATCCTGCAGCGGCGGCATCAGACCAAAGCGCATCCGGTCGTCAGCGGCGCGGTGCAGCAATTGGCCACCGGCCTCGCGTTCGTCGTGCCGGCGTTGCTTTGCGAAGCCGCATCCCTCGACGTGGACCGCGCGCAGCATCGGCGCCGTGGCTTATCTGGTGATGTTCGGCTCCATCGTCGGCTACAGCGCCTACAGTTTCGCGCTGGACCGCCTGCCGGTTTCGGTGGTCAGCATCTACAACTACGTCAACCCGGTGATCGCGGTTTTCTCGGCTGGCTGTTTTTCCGCGAGCATTTCGGGCCGCGGGAGCTCGGCCGGCGATGCTCGATCATTTTTTGCGGGGTGGCGCTGGTGAAGCACTATTCGCGGCCACCTTCTCCAAAGCCGGCTCAAGCCTCTGCGGCTTCTTGAGCACTGGCTCGAACAGATCGCCGGTGCGCTCGAAGCGATCCATCGCGTTGTGGATGTTGAACTGCGCCGGGCTCCAGGCCGGTTTTCACTTCGGACCAGTCGAGCGGCGTGGAGACCGGAGCGCCGGGATGCGCGCGCAGAACATAAGGAGCCGCGATTGTTTTGGCGCTCGAAATCTGCAGGTAATCGAAATAGACCTTGCGCCTTCTTGCGGCGCGAAACCGCGCGCGGCGTAGTGAACAGATCGGGCTTCTGATTGATCACCAGAATGGAAAGCAACTCCGCGAAGGAGCGCACCTGCTCGTAGGTATAGACCGGTTCGAGCGGAATGTAGATGTGCATGCCGTCGCCGCCGGTTGTTTTCGGATAGCCCGACAGGCCGATGGCGTCGAGCGTTTTCTTTACCAGTTGCGCGGCTTCCACGATCTGGCTGTACGGACAGCCTTCGGTTGGATCCAGATCGATCAGCGCGAAGTCCGGATGATCCAGCGATCCGATGCGGCTCATCCAGGGATTCTGATCGATGGAGGCCAGGTTCGCAAGATAGATCAGCGTCGCGCGGTCGTTACAGATGATGTAGTGAATCTTGTCCTGATTGTGCTCGGAGAAGATCGGCTCCAGGCGCACCCAATCGGGCACCTTGCCTTCGGCGTCTTTTTGAAAAAAGAACGGCTCATCGATGCCGTTGGGATAGCGCTTCAGCGACAGCGGGCGGTCGCGCAGATGCGGAAGAATCAGCGGCGCAACCGCATCGTAGTAGTTGATGACGTCGCGCTTGGTGATGCCTTCGCCGGGATAAAAGACCTTGTTGAGATTGGTCAGCTTCAGCCGGTGTCCCTCGATGTCGAGCGTGACTTCGGCGGGCGAATCGTTCGGGATCAGCGGCGCCGCGGCGTCTCCGGTTCCTCGGCCGGCGCTGTTTCGCGCACGCATTCTCTCGGGATCTTTGTCGGGACGCAACGCCACGAACACCGGCGCGCGCAGCAACCCGTCGGGCGTCATTTCCAGGTACTTGATCTCCGCCACCAGCTCCGGCTGCACCCAGGTGACATCGCGCAACGCCTTCACGGTTCCGGTAAACGGACTCTTCTTGGTGATCAGCGGTTCGATTTTGGCGTAAATCTCTTTGAGCGTTTTCTCGTTGAATCCCGTGCCCACTTGGCCGGCGTGCGTCAGCTTCTCGCCGTCATAAAGCCCCAGCACCAGCGAGCTGAAGTAGTCGCGCTCGCCGTGCGTGAATCCGCCGATGACGAAATCGTCCGACGTGATCACTTTCACCTTCACCCAGTCGCGGCTGCGGCGTCCTTCGTATTTACTGCCGCGCGCCTTGGCCACGATGCCTTCCAGGCCATTGGCCCGCGCGGCTTCGAGCATCGCATCGCCATCCACGGTGAAGAAGTCGGAAACGTGAATGCGCTCGGAAGGCGTCACAATTTCCGACAGCAGGCGCTTGCGTTCTTCGAGCGGCACGCCGCGCAGATCGTAGCCATCCAGATACAGCAGATCGAACAGGAAAACGTTCACCGGGGTGGATCGCGAAAGATGCGCGACGGAATTCGGGTCGGCCACCGAAATGCGCGGCTGGATCAGGCTGAAGCTGGAGCGGCCTTTCTCGTCCAGCACCGCGATTTCGCCATCCAGGATGGCCTGCGATGCTTTGACATGGCGCGGCAGCACGCTCAACTCGGGATACTGCTGGTCGCAGCGCTTCCCCGATGCGCGAGAAAATTCGCAGTTCGTTGTTTTCGATAAAGCACAACGCGCGGACTCCATCCCATTTCACTTCGTAGAGCCACGAATCGCCGGAAGGAGGACGGGTGGCGAGAGTCGCCAGCATGGGGGACACGCTGCGCGGCATCGGCGACTTCACGGCGCCTGCCGGCATCGCCAGGGATTGGGAATTCGGATTCGGGGATTGGCTGGGAGGAAGGTTCTCGGCGATTTCCTGCTGCGTCCGTCCGGTCAAGACGCTTCGAGCGTGATCCTCGATATTCCAGCCAGGCTTCGCATCGGCGTCCTTCTTTTTGATGAGCAGCCATTCGTTGCCCTTGCCGCGCCCGCGCATCAGCACCAGCGCGAATTCGCCGCTGCAGCTTTTCGCCATGCAGACGAAATTTGAAATCGCCGCGCTCGATTTGCTGCAGCGCCGGCGCATCGCCCAGCAGTTCATAGCTGCCGCGATCCCACAGCATCACGCTGCCGCCGCCGTATTCGCCTTTCGGAATGTTGCCCTCGAAGCTGCCGTAGTCGATGCGGATGATCTTCCACATGCATCGCCAGATGTTTGGCCAGCGGCTCCAGGCTGGGCCCTTTGGGAACGGCCCAGGACTTCAGCGTTCCGTCCACTTCCAGACGAAAATCGTAGTGCAGCCGCGTGGCATCGTGACGCTGCACGCAAAAGTAGTTGCCGGCGGCCGTGGACCGCGCCTGCGGCTTGGGCTCCGGAGTCTTATCGAACGAGCGTTTCCGATCGTATTCTTTGAGCGACATCGCCAGGATGCTGCTCTCAGATTAGCTTACGCGGCTGGGGAGAAATATGTTCTCGATGGCATCGTACAAATCGCGCGAATGGATGGGCTTCGACAAGTATCCGTCCATGCCCATGGCGAGAAAACGCTGCCGGTCGCCGGCCATGGCGTGGGCGGTCATCGCAACGATGGGAATATGCGTGCCATTGCCTTGCTCCTGTTTGCGAATGGCGGCGGTTGTTTCCATGCCATCCATGATGGGCATCTGCACGTCCATGAGGATGAGATCGAATTGCTGCCTCTCCAGCGCCTGCAGCGCCTTGCTGCCGTCGCCGGCCACCACCACGCTGTGACCTTCCTTCTCGAGCAAGCGTACCGCCAGGCGCTGGTTCACTACGTTGTCTTCAGCCAGCAAAACGCGCAACGGCGTGCGAGCTTCCCGCAGCGTGTGACGCGTGACCAGCTGCGGAGCCGGCGCGTCTTCGGTGCGAGGCCCCAGCACTCGCAGCAAAGCTTCCAACAGATCCGATTGCAGCACCGGCTTGATCAAATATGCCGCGATCCCCAGTTCCTTGCAGCGCTGGGCGTCTCCGCGCTGGCCCCCGGAAGTCAGCATCACCGTTACCAGCCCTTGCATCTCGGGCATTTTTCCCAAGCGCTCCACCAGCATGAACCCGTCCATATCGGGCATGTGGCAATCCACCACCAGCAGGCCGAAAGGCGCTCCGCCGGTCCGCGCTTCCTGGAGCATCGCCAATCCGGCTGCGGCGCTCGAGGCGCAAGCCGGCCGCATATTCCAATAGCCCAGGGTCTTTTCCAGAATCTGGCGGTTGGTGGCATTGTCATCGACAATCAGCGCGCGCAGATTTTCGAGAATGGCCGGATCCGCGCTCGCGGGAATAGACGATAGTGTGGCTTTTGCGAAGCGAGCCGTGAAATGGAAGGTGGTTCCCACGCCCATTTCGCTTTCCAGCCAGATGCGTCCGTTCATCATGCCGATCAGCCGCGCAGAGATGGAGAGCCCCAGGCCAGTTCCGCCGTAGCGGCGCGTGGTGGAGGTATCGGCTTGCGAGAAGGGTTCAAAGATAAGCGCCTGCTTTTCGGGAGGGATGCCGATGCCGGTATCGGAAACGGCGAAGTGCAACGCCATGCCTTCGCTGTCCTGCGACTCCAGCTCGACGCGCAGAACTACTTCGCCCTTTTCGGTGAACTTGATGGCGTTTCCGACCAGATTTAAAATCACCTGGCGCAGGCGGACCGGATCGCCCATCACGAAATCCGGCAGCTCCGGGGGGACGAAGCAAGCGAGCTCGACGTTCTTTTCGTGCGCGCGCCCGGCCAGAACTTTCATCGCCTGCCCCAGGTGGTTGCGAACGTTGAATTCGATGGGATCCAGGCTCAGCTTGCCCACTTCAATTTTCGAAAAGTCCAGAATGTCGTTGATGACGGTGAGCAGCGAGTCCGCCGAATACTTGACGGCGTTCAGATACTCGCGCTGCGACGGGTCGAGCTCCGTGTCCAGCACCAGTTCGGTCATCCCGATAATGCCATTCATGGGCGTCCGGATCTCGTGACTCATGTTGGCCAGAAATTCCGATTTGGCGCGGCTGGCGGCATCGGCGGCTTCCTTGGCGGTGCGCATTTGTTCGCTGGCTTCGCGCACCGAGGTGATGTCTTCGATGACGCCGACAAATCCCTGCGACTGCCCGTCCGGCGCGCGAACCGGGCCGCCATGAACTCCCACCCAGACCACTTCACCGCCGGGCTTGACGTATCGATATTGGTCGAAGAAGCGTTCGTCCCCCCGCAGGTTCTGGCTTCTGGAGGCCATGACTCGTTCCCTATCCTCGGGATGAATCCGCGCGTGGAAATCGGGCCCCTGAATCGCTTCCAGGCTGACCCCGTGAATTTCCAGCAGCCTCTCATTGGCGTAGAGCATCGTGCCTTTCTCGTCGATGCGAAACACGCCCACCGGGGCGGCCGCGCAAAGTGTCCGGAACACTTCCTCGCTTTCACGCAACGCTGACTCGGCTTCCACGCGCTTGGTAATGTCCTGGAAAAGAGCGAATGCACCGCAATAGCCGCCGGCGGCGAGCAGGCGCTTGGCGTGCACTTCCACGTCCACCACGGTTCCGTCTTTCCTTCTGCGCTTCATCGATCCGTGAAACACGGCTCCGTCGGCGATATGCCGGATATTCGACAGGAAGGCTTGTTCCGCGCCCGGCTGTACGATCAGTTCTTCCACTTTGCGTCCCACGCACTCCTGCTCGGTGTAGCCGAAGATCTCGCAAAAGGCCGGGTTGGCAAGCGTCACCAGGCGGTCCTGATCGTGCACGATGATGCCGACCGGACTGGTAAGGATGAGCGTGTCCAGCAGTTCGGTGCGCTCCCGCAGCATGTGCTCGGTGCGGCGAGCCCCGGCTTCGATGGCGACGCGCTCAGTACGCCGGCGAAACGACCAGGCGAATAACAGCAAAGATACCAGAGTGAGCGCGCCAAAAGAGATGGCGTGATCCAGCCATTCAGCGCGATGATGAAGCAGCAGGTGGGTTAGAAAGTCGCCGGCGGCCGCCGCGAATGTGACTAAAGCGGCGAAACGCCAGGGCGTGTAGTCCTGAGCATTTTGCCGGCGCGTCTCTTGGGGCGTCTGTTGTACCAACAAGGCTCCGTCCAATTCCTTTCCCGGTCTGCGAGGCCGCTGAAAGGCGAACACCTTAGTCCTTCTAGGCTTAATGGGCTTATCGTCGTAAAGCTTTGGAATCTTTAGTTTGCAGCAGTACTTTGGCGCTTTTCGGGGGGCAAATGGAAGTTTTTCGCCGATTCCAGCGTATACTATGCGTAATGCCCTCGCGCACGGCCCGCTGGTTTGCTTTCGCGCTAGTGGTATTTCTGTTCGCCCAGCCGATTCCATTTCAGGCCTTTGGGCAGGACATGAGCGGCGAGTGTCCTTGCTGCAAGGACATGAAGTGCAGCATGCGATCGCATGGGCACATGTCGCCTGGCGACACCTCGGGCCCGGCGCTCTCCTCGCGTGATTGCTGCGAGCAGTGCCATGTCTCGGTTCGCAAGACCCGCCCGGTTGCCGAGACTTTTGCTCCGGCGATTGCGTTCGCCGAACTCGTTCCCACGCTTTCTTCTCCCACTCCACGTACGAACTGGATTCCTTCCGCCTGGCTCGATGTAGTCCTGTTTGAACGACCCCCTCCTTCCTCCCTGTAACAGTCAAACATGCGTTGCCCGCGGTGGGCGATCCTTCACGCCGGATTGCGTGAGCCACAACCAGGAAGGAGTGTTCTATGCGTTGGAGTTATGTGTATTTTATTGCCGCTGTCTTATGCGCGCAAACATTGGGAACAGTGCGCGGAGTGGTCCATGATCCGCAGCATCGTCCGCTTGAAAATGCCACGGTGACATTAGGGTCGAAGACTGCGCAGTCCGATGCCAACGGCGAATTTACGATCGACAATGTTCCGGAGGGGCCAGCCACGGTGCTTGTGAGCGCGCCAGGTTTTGCCCCGCTCAAGCAGCAGATCAACGTTACCGAAGGCCAATCGCCGGTAGTACATCTGCAATTGGAACTGGCGGCGGTGAAGCAATCAGTGGAGGTGCCGGGCTCGCTCAGTAAACTGAACACGCTGGAATCGACGGTACAGACCAACGTCACGCCACAGGAGATCCTGCAGACCGCCGGCGCGGATCAGACCAACAGCCTGTCGATGATCACCGACTTTACGCCGGGCGCGTACATGGTCCACGACATGCTGCACATGCGCGGCGGCCATCAGGTGAACTGGTTCCTGGACGGCATTCCCCTGGTGAACACCAGCATTGCGGCGAACGTGGCGCCGCTGATGAATCCGAAAGACGTGGACGAGCTGGAAGTGGAGCGCGGCGGCTATTCGTCGCAATACGGCGATCGAACGTATGGCGTGTTCAACGTGGTGACGCCTTCCGGGTTCAACCGCAACAACGAAGCCGAGCTGATCGCATCGCTGGGATCGTTCTGGACCACCGACAATCAGTTCAACATCGGGAGCCACACGGACCGCTTTGCTTACTACGGCAGCGTGGATGCGGACCGGTCCGAGTTGGGGCTGGCCACCCCGGTGTCGCAGGTGATTCACGATCAGACGAGCGGCGTTGGCGGGCTACTTTCGCTGATGTACAACGCGACGCCCAAAGATCAGCTTCGCTGGATCGTGTCGCTGCGGGAAAGCCATTACCAGATTCCGAATACGCAGGATCAGCAGGACGCGGGCATTCGCGATCTGGACCTGGAGCGCGACTACCTGGCCGGCTTCTACTGGATGCATACGTTTTCCGAGGGCGTGCTGTTCACCGTTTCGCCGTACTTCCATTTCAACGACGCGCACTACGTGGGCGGACCGCAGGATACGCCGTTCATTTTGGACGACAATAACCGGTCGAACTATTTTGGCGTGCGTCCGGTGTTGCAGATCCAAAAAGGGAAGCATAACGCGCGGATCGGGTTCGACGTTTGGGCGCAGCACGACAACAGTTTCTTCGGCCTGGTTGGGAATCCGGATGGCGGATCGCTCGCACAGCAACTGGTGCATTGGGCGAATTCGAATGCGCTGTTTTTGGAGGATCAGTATCGTCCGACTTCGTGGCTGACGCTGGATTTGGGACTGCGGCTGACGCACTACGATGGCCTGGTGAACGAGAACGCGGCCGATCCGCGGGTGGGCGGGGCGATTCGCATTCCAAAACTCAACTGGGTTTTGCACGGCTACTACGCGTATTATTATCAGCCGCCGCCGCTCGATAGCTTGGCCGGTCCGCTGCTGGATTTCGCGGTGGAGCAAGGCTTCGGATTCATTCCGCTGGCCGGGGAGCGCGATATCCAGCATGACGTCGGCATCGCGATTCCGTTGCGCGCGTGGTCGCTTGAAGTGGATAACTTCCATACCAGCGCGCGCAATTTCCTGGATCACGACGTGATCGGGAACTCGGGGATTTTCATTCCGCTGACGGATCTGGGGGCGATTATCAGCGGCACGGAGGTTACGGTGCGGTCGCCGCAATTATTCCATCGCGCGCAATTGCGGATCGCTTATTCCAATCAGATCGCGCAGGGAATCGGGCCGATTACCGGAGGCTTATTGGAAGATTCCGACGCCGGGAATTTTCTGCTGGATCATGACCAGCGGAATACGGCGACGGCCGTGTTGTCGCTGACGCTGCCGAAGCGCATGTGGATGACGCCCGCGTATCAGTTCGGATCGGGCTTTATCAATGGAGACGGGCCGGCGCATCTGCCGCCGCACTCGACCTTCGATCTGGCGATTGGCAAGAGGTTCGGCGAGAATTTGACGATTTCGGCGAATGCGGTGAATATTGGGAATACGCGGTATTTGCTGGATACGAGCAATACTTTTGGCGGGACGCACTATATTAATCCGCGGGAGATTTATGGGGAGGTGCGGTATCGGTTTAAGTTTTAGGCGCGTTTGTTAGGCGAGTTCCGTCTCTCGGGTTGCTTTCTGAGGCATGACGGCGACTTCATGGCCAGAGAATGCTGCGTTTGAAATCTGCATGAGCAAGAAGTTCCTGTGTCGGCCTGCAGCCGGGGATGCAAAGCAGTGCAACCTGAATACCTGTTCGGCGAACTAATTTCATTGCCGGAATGCAATCTGTATCGTTCGTCATGAGTGCAATCAGATCAACCGAACGATTAGCCGCGATGGTCGCCATATCGAGACCAATGCGCATGTCGACGCCCTTTTGCTGAAACTTTGGTACGAAATCAGCGTCGATCGGCGGATTCGAGGGTTGATGATTTTTCTTGGTAACGTATCCGCGAAATTTCAGTACCCCTCTGCTGTACCGCAAAAAGGTCCTTTTGTGCAAGGTCGTGCAAAAACGGAGTAGCCTGAGCGTGGGTCTGAATGCCTCGCGAAACCGGGAGTTTGGTCGTTCCGTTGAACAGGGCGCAATCGTAGTAAAAAATCCGGATAATTTCCTCAGTCGCAAGGGCGGAAGCAAGACCGATCTTCTCGATGTAATCCGCGGTAGCGGGTCTCTTCGCCTTTTTTAGATAGCTCCGAAGATGTCCACCGTCGATTAGGACGGTGATCTTTTTGCTCATTGTTTCTTGGCTGTCCTCGTGCCGACGGTATTGTCCACAACCAGCGCTGGCTTTTTGCGGCTACGACGGGGGCGGCGTCCTCAGCGCGGCGCTCATCGCGCGTCTTAAGCGCTTCCAGTGCGAATGGCGTCGCTGCCTTAATAAGCCCGTCAAACTCATAGGCATTCGAGGTTTGTCCTCCGTGCTTCGCGTCGTAGCGAGCGACGCGCCGTATAAACCCCGCATCGACCATCCTCGTGATCCGTCGCCTGACCGTACTGGGGTCGACGTTCATGAGTTCCGCGAGGGTATTCTTAGACGGATGGGGAAGATTTTCCGTTAAACCACCAGTGCTTCGCCAGCTGGAGCAGGATGTTCACGTCAATGGGATCAAGCCCGAGGGCATGCTGCTTATCCAAGATAATCGAGGGAATTGCTGTCCAGCCGGCATCCATTAGAGGAGCAGTCCACTTTTCTTCGTTTCGCCGGAAGACGCGTACGTTTGAATCGACTGTTTTCGCACCCATGTTGTTTCCCAGGAAGATTTGCAAGGCCCGGCCCGGGTCATTATGCTTCCCGGCCCCGAGGCATTATGTCTCGCAGCCAGGTGTTCTATTGCCCTCTGCCCCCGCGTGGTGTTTGCCTCACAAAACAGAATATCTCTCAACTAGCACATCACAACCAGCACTAATTCAATCCATCACCTAAAGAGAACTAAACTATCCGGAGGCCCCGATGCCTTGGGGACAAAATGTAATGGTACACTGTTACTGGATAAGGTTGCCTTCAGTGCAGCGCTATCCTACATCCGCTACGCTCGTACGGCGAGCACTGATCTGAAGCCCACACTCAACCGTGGGCTTCATCCTTTTACCCCCGCGATCTTGTGAGAGTGGGCGAAATGAAGAGGTGAGTTATGCCAGTTCGGTCCCTCGCGTTTCGGGGAGCGTGAAGATGAGCACCGCGCCGATCAGGAAGAACGCGGAGTTGAGCGCGAGTCCATAGCCCAGGCCGTGGCGATCGCCGATGGCGCCGATGGCAAAAGGCGCGAGAGCGCTGGCGGCGCGGCCGGTGTTATACACGAAGCCTTGCGCGGAACCTCGGATGGACGTGGGGTAGAGTTCGGCGAGCATGGTTCCGAAGAGCGAGAAGAAACCGGTGCCGAAGAATCCGACGAAGGGTCCGAGGGCGAGCAGCCAGAATTCCGACGATGCGCCGGCCCAGACGGGCGTGAGTCCGTAGATGGGCGTGAGCACGGCTGCGATGATCACGTACACAAAGAAGGCTGGGCGGCGTCCCCACCAATCGGCCAGCCAGCCGAAGCTCGCGTAGCCCAGGAAGGTGCCGAACTGCATGATGAAAATCCACGCGCTGGTTTGGACGATGTTGAGTCCGGCGCCGCCCTGCGAACGCGGCGCGGAGAGAAATCCCGGGAGCCAGGTGTTGAGTCCCCAGTAGGCGAAGAGCATGCAGGTGGCGAGCGCGGTGGTGAGCATCGTGCGCCGGGCGAGCGGCGGACGGAAGAGATTCAGCCACGGACTTGCGGCCGGTTTCTCTTGCCACAGCGGCGGCTCCTTCACTTTGCGCTGGATCCAGATGGTGAGCAGCGCGGGCAACAGGCCGGTGAGAAACAGAACGCGCCATCCGAAGCGCGGCAGAATGAAGGCGGTGCTGGCCGCGGCGAGCATGTAGCCGATGGCCCAGCCCGATTGCATCAGCGCGATGGCTTTGGCTCGATGGCGCGGCGGCCAGCTTTCGGCCACCAGCACCGCGCCGGCCGACCATTCGCCGCCGAGCCCGAAGCCGACGATGGATCGCCAAAAGATCAGCGTGGTGAGGCCGGTGGCCAACGCCGATCCGCCGGAGCCGATGGAATAAATCAGGATGGTGAGAACCAGGGTGCGGCGGCGGCCGATGCGGTCCGAAAGAAAGCCCGCGCCGATGCCGCCGATGGCTGAAGTGATGAGAGTGGCGGAGCTGACCAGGCCTGCTGTTGCCGCCGACCAATGAAATTCCGCGCGCAGCGCGTTGACGACGAAGACGTACAGCAGGACGTCGTAGGAATCGAGCACGAAGCCCGCCATGGCCGCCCACAGCGCGAGGCCGCGCGGCTCGGAAACCCAGGCCAGCGGGCTGGCGCGGATTGCGGGCGCGGCGGATTGCGTGGTGTCGGGCAGGGCAGATTCAAAATATCATGGACGGGCGGCGGGTTTTTCGGGCGCGTGCGTTAACCTGAACTTATGGGGTCCGCAATTCAGACGTTCGAGCTCACGCGCCGATACGATTCGTTAGTCGCAGTGGATCACCTGGATTTCAGCGCGGCGGCGGGTTCCATTTTCGGGCTGCTTGGCCCGAATGGCGCGGGCAAGAGCACGCTGATCAAAATGCTGACGACGCTTTTGCCGCCCAGCAGCGGAACGGCCGTGGTGGCGGGCTTCGATATCGTCCAAAGGCCGGCGGATGTGCGGCGCAACATCGGGTACGTGTCGCAGATGCTGTCCGCGGACGGCGATTTGACGGGCTACGAGAATCTGCTGATTTCGGCCAAACTGTACGGCATCCACGGAAAGGAACGCGAGAGACGCATCGCGGACGCTTTCGAATTTATGGACCTGGCGGAGGCGGCCGGGAAGCGGGTGAAACAATATTCGGGTGGAATGATCCGGCGGCTGGAGATCGCGCAATCCATGCTGCACCGGCCGGAGGTGCTGTTCCTGGATGAGCCGACCATCGGGCTGGACCCGGTTGCCAAGCGCTCCGTGTGGGAGCGTATTCGCGAGTTGCGGCAGCAGTTCGGCACCACCATTCTGATGACCACGCACGATATGGAAGAAGCGGACGGGTTGTGCGACATGGTGGCGATTCTGCATCAGGGGCATATTGCATCGCTGGGGTCGCCCGCGCAGCTAAAGGCGCAGGCGGGCGCGGATGCCACGCTGAACGATGTTTTCATTTTGTCCACGGGCGCGTCGATTGAGGGGCCGGTGGAAGAAGGAGGGTCTTTCCGCGATGTCGCAAGAACTCGCCGCACGGCACGGCGCCTGGAGTGACACGCCGCGTCCGCTGGCGTTCGTGCTGCAGATGATGGTGGTGGCCGAAGCCGACGTGCGCAAGCTGCTGCACGATCCGGCGGAGCTTTTCACGCGCATGCTGCAGCCGGTGCTGTGGCTGGTGATCTTCGCGCCGGTGTTTTCGCGCGTGCGCGCGATTCCCACCGGAAATTTGAAATATCTGGACTTCATGGCGCCGGGAATTCTGGCGCAAAGCGTGATGTTCGGCGCGATTTTCTACGGAATTTCTCTGATTTGGGAGCGCGACCAGGGGGTGCTGCACAAGTTCATGGTGAGTCCGGCGCCCAGAGCCGCGCTGGTGATGGGCCGCGCGCTCTCTTCCACCATTCGCGGAGTATTTCAAGCGGTGCTGGTGTACATCATCGCCTTCGCCATGGGCGTGCGGCTGCGGTTTGAGCCGTGGTGCATCGGCGGAGTGCTGATCGGCGTGATGCTGGGAGCGGCCATTTTTTCGACGTTTTCGCTGGTGGCGGCTTGCATCGTCAAATCGCGCGAACGATTCATGGGTATCGGGCAGGTGCTCACCATGCCACTGTTTTTCGCGAGCAACGCGATCTATCCGTTGAGCATGATGCCGGACTGGCTGCGCTGGCTGGCGAAGGTGAATCCGCTCAGTTACCAGGTGGATTTTCTGCGCGCGCTGATGGTGCAGGGCGGACACAGCGTTTTTGGATTGGGCATGGATCTGGGGATGATGACGCTGGCGCTGGCGGTTTTGATCGCCATTGCGACGAAATTGTATCCCGGGATCTTGGTTTAGCGCTCCACTAAGCGCTGTTCGCACCCAGTGAGGCGAATTCGGCCATCTCGCGCTGGATGCGCTGCGGCTCTCGCGGCAAGGTGAAGAAAAAGACCGAGCCTGAGCCGGGCTCGGATTCCACCCAGATTTCTCCGCCGTGCCACCGCACAATGCGCTGGCAGATGGCCAAGCCGATGCCGGTGCCTGGAATCTCCTTGCCATGCAGCCGCTTGAATATGCCGAAAATGCGATCGCGATATTCGGCGGCAATTCCGATGCCGTTGTCGCGCACGCTAAAGCGCCAGTTCCCATCCGCGGCTTGGGCCGAGACGTGGATGCGGGGCGGATCCTCGCCACGGTACTTGATCGCGTTGCCGATCAGGTTCTGGAGCAGGGTGATGAGGGAACGATTTTCGACCCAGACATCGGGAAGAGGATCATACGTGATGGCCGCGCTGCTGGCTTCGATGGAAGCCGAGAGGGCGAACAATACTTCGGCCAAGGCGCCTTCCACGGAAGTGGGCTCGGTGGGAAGAGTTTTCGAAGCGCTGGTGGAAGAGTACTGCAGCAGGTCGCGAATGAGCGAGCTCATGCGCTCCACGCCGTCGACGATGTAAGAGGCCAGCTCGGCCGCATCCTCGCCGCCCAGATGGCCATAGCGGCTCACCAGAAGCTGCGTGAAGCTGGCCACGGTGCGGAGCGGCTCCTGCAAATCGTGACTGGCGATATAGGCAAACTGGCGCAGCTCTTCATTGGAGCGCTGCAAAATATGGCGCGCGGCCTCCAGCCGCCGGCGTTCCTGCTCGGCCATGCTGAACAGCCGTGCGTTGTCGATGGCGATGGCGGCTTGGGAGGCCAAGCTGCTGGCGACGCTCTCATCGCGTTCGGAGAACGGTTCGGAGTTGCGCCGCCCGAAAAACAGCACACCTAAAACCGCACCGGGGCGCGACATGACGGGCAGAGCGATGCAGTTTCCAAGCGATAGCTTGCGCGCCACCGACTGGATCCACCCGTCGTTGGTGTCGAGCGGCGAGCCGCCGTCGGAACAGCGCAGCACTTTCTTCCAGGAGAAGTGCGTGTCGTCCATCAGCGCATCCGCGCCAAGCAGCGCGCTGGCCTCCGCCAACGGAACACCCGAGGCGCAGCGCACCGCAAACTTGCGCGTGCCCTCCACGATGCCTTCGGAAAAAAACATGCCGACATCGGCGCCGCTCAGGTCCGTGCCGGCCTCCACGATAGCCGGAAGCAGCGTATCGAGGTTCAACTCGGCGGAAAGGATCTCGCCGACGTGGTTCAGCAGTTCGATCTGGGCCTGGGCGGCCTCTTCGCGCGCATAGGCTTCCGCCTTGTCCACCTCCGCCTGGCGGGTTTCCTGGAGGTGGTGCTCCACTTCGTACTGCCGGACGCGGGCGCGCAAGGCGGCACGCACCACGGTGAGCAATGTGATGGACCGCAAGGGGCGCTCCAACAGCGTAATGTTGCCGAGCGGCTGCATGAGCGCGAAGCGTTCCTGCATTTTCGCGGGCAGCGTTTTGCTCCCGGTGAGAATGATAAAGGGAAAGTCGGACCAGGCCGGCTGCGTCCGCACCCAATCATGCAGCAAAGGGATGTTGCCGTTCAGAGCCTCGTCGGCGATGACGGCGGTCCCGGCGCCCGCCCGCAGTTCGGAAATCAAATGCCCAACATCGGAACAGATTTTCGCGGTCAACTGCTCGCGTTGCAGAACGGAGCAAGCCAGCGCCGCGTCGCGGCCCACGGGCGCCAGGATCAGGACGCGGGTGCGCGAGACTTCGTTCGAGGGTGCTTCATTGGCCTGCAAGCTGGCCTTCTTTCGCGGGCAGCGGACCAGTCTCTCCGACGTAGGTGGGGACGCCCGTGAGCACGCCTTGAAACGCGGAAAGAGGCGGACCAACGAAAACGCCGCTGGGCGAGAGCCGGAACTCCCGAATGGTCTCTTCGTGGGCGCCGCTGCGCTTCTTAATAACTGAAATGGCCTTCTTTACCGCGCCGTGAAATTCGAAATAGCGCAGCAGGACCACGGTGTCGGTGAGGTAGCTGAGATCGATAGGGGATTGCATGTGCCCGATCAATCCCGCTTGCGCCATCACCAGGATGCTTAACATGCTTCTGCGATTGAGGTACGCCAGCAGTTCGTGCATCTGCATCACGAGAAACTGCTCGGCCGGCATGGCATTGAGGTAGCTGTTCAGGCTATCGATGACAATCACGCCGCGGGGATTGTCCTCCACGCGCTGGCGCACGCGATGCGCGAAGTGGCCGGGTGACAGCTCCGCCGCATTCACACCTTCGATAATCAGGCGGCCGCTTTTCAGATGGGGCTGGAGATGCATGCCCAAACCGGCGGAGCGCTCGATCAGCGTGCTGCGGCTTTCGTCGAAAGTATAGATGGCGGCGGATTCGCCGCGTTCCAGAGCAGCCAGGGCATAGCGCGTGGAAAGGGAGGATTTGCCGGCTCCCGCGGGTCCAACCAGTAGCATGCTGGTGCCGCGATGGACACCATCACCCAAGAGCGAGTCCAGCGCCGGCACGCCGCTGCTGACCATCTCGCCGGCGAAAGTGTCCGGAGTCTCCTCAAAGGAGATTCTGGGGAACACTGAAAGTCCGCCCGCGGAGATCACGATGTCGTGCCAGCCGCCTCGAAAACTCGCGCCCCGCATCTTCGTAATCTGAATCCGGCGGCGCTCGGCTCCATACTCGCGGACGAAGCGCTCGAGCACGATGACGCCGTGGGTGATGCTGTGCACCTGGAGCTCGTGGGAGCGCGAGGTCAAGTCGTCCAGCAGGAGCGCGGTGCTGCTGCGGCCGGCGAAAAATTGCTTGAGCGCCAGAACCTGGCGGCGGTAACGCAAAGGATCCTGGGCCAGCAGACGGATTTCGGCCAGCGAATCGAAGGCCACGCGATCCGGCTGCAGCTCTTCAATGCGGTCCAAGATCAGCTTGATGGTCTCGCTCAGCTCGACTTCGGAAGGGTGCAGCAGCGTGTAGTATTGGTCGGCCGCGAAGTTGGCTTCGGGCGGTGTCAGTTCGAAGATGGTGACGCCGTCGAGCGACCAGCCATGCGAGCGAGCCACCGCGCGCAGCTCTTCGGCGGTCTCGGAAAGCGTGATGTACAGGCATTTTTCGCCGGCACGCGCGCCTTCCAGCATGAACTGGAGCGCCAGCGTGGTTTTGCCTGTCCCCGGATCGCCTTCCAGAAGATAAATGCGATTCGGATTCAGCCCTCCCAAGAGCACTTCATCCAAACCTTGGACGCCAATAGACAAGCGCTCCGATAGCCCTCCGCGGTTCTCCGTGCCAGTCAAAACGGTTCTCCCCGTCGTTAGACTCGGCAGGCCGACTGGCTGTTACGTAAGTTAACCGGCGGGGACGGGAGCTTCGGGAGGCAACATGACCCAGCGCTTTACGATTCCGCGGACCGCGTCGGCGTAGGGCTCAAACCCGATGGGCTTTTGAACATATTCGCGCGCGCCTAACGCCAGAGCTCGCTGCACCTCCACTTTGTTTTGCGTGGAGCTGAAGATCACGATGGGAATTTTCTTCTGTTGGTATTGCTGCAGAACGGTCTGGCCGTCTACGCGCGGCATGTTCAGATCGAGAATGATCAATTGTGGCTGGAAGTCAGGGGAGCCGAGCATCTTGAGTGCTTGCTCGCCATCTTTTGCTACCAGGAGTTTGAGCGGGAAGGGAACCTGGGATAAGGCTACTCGGACGAGCAGCACGTCGGCAGGATTATCCTCGACTAAAAATACCTCTATAGTTTCCATTTCCCCGCACTTTATCTGTCTTCACCTATTGGTGGGACTCAACAGGGGCGAATCCGTTACATTAGCATGTCCGCGGGTGGTTGTGCCACCGATCAGCGGAAGCAGGCAAAGGCGAAGCCACGCCCGAGCGCTAAGCCACGGCCGAACTGCTGACACGCGCCCCGGATTGTTCCAGGAAGACTTCAAAACCAAACAAAGGGATACGTTCCCCTCTTCCCCAGCGGTTCATGTTCCATTGGACGCGCAAGTAGCGAACGTCAGTATGCATGGTCATATTCAGCAAGACCGAATACACGCCGCAGTATTGACGTTGCCGGAAGGTGAGAAGCGGCTTGGAGCCCCAGTCGTTCTGGTCGGGAGAACCCCAGACCGAAACCGTAAGCCCGGTGCGCTCCACTACATCGGTGATTCCGAGCGTTACGACTAACAATTTGTTGCAATACTCGTCGAGAGCCACGACGGGACCGACGCCATCACCTTTTCGGACCGATTCCGCCAGAAGACATTTCGGACGGGAATTGTTTTTTCCCTGGGAGCCGAGCAAGTCGCTGGAGAAACTGGCGCCGGAACTGGCGGCAAAGCGGGCTAGCGAACCGAGCGGGCTGGCCGGCGCATTAACTTCCCCCTGCGAAGCTTCGTTTGGCAGGACATTGTTTGGCAGGACATTGTTTGGCAGGACATTGTCTGACAGAACTTCGTCTGGCAGAACTTCGTCTGGCAGTACATCGGCGTGCATGATGATAGCTGGCTCCTGTAACCGTACTTAACGGCAGTTATGGACAATATGTTTAGAAAGTAAGCCTAGTTTCTCGTCCAAACCGCCACCGAACAATTTCCGAAGCATGTAGGACACCATCGCCTAGCTATCCGGATAATCGCTTGGCGCCGTAATTTTTGCACCCTCACGGCAATAACGCCTTGATCGGTACAACGAATTGAGGAACAAGGCGCATCGGTGACGGTAAATCCCACATCCCCCTGGAAAAGAAGGCTATACGCCCGAGCCACCGTTTGGACGCTTTTGGTCACGTGACAAAAACTAAGTGTCAACCGATTGACTTTGGTCGTCTTACTGCTGGAGGGGGGACAAACGGGCCTTGCTGTGCGGTTCCCCAAAATGTTACCGCGAGTAGTAACATCATCTAAATAGGGCGGTACGTTCAGCTCACATAACCGGAGGACCAGGCACATGGCGATTCTGCCGCGCTTCGCTGATGAATGGCTGCTGTCAAGAATTCTGGAAGCTACCGGTTCGGCGCCGGTTCGCCTTCGGGTAAAGGGAGGTGCCGACGTTTCTCCGCTCGGGGTAGCTCCGGTCGCCACGATGGTGATTCAAGACCGCGGCACACTGGCGGGCCTGCTGCGCGATCCCGAAGTTAGCTTTGGCGATGCCTACATGGATGGCCGGATCGACGTGGAAGGCGACCTGGTGCGTTTTCTCGAAGCGATTTATCAGGCCATGGAGAAGTCGTCCAATCTCGGCAAGTGGTATTCCAAGCTGGCCTCGCAGTGGATGGAAGTTCATCAGGACAATTCGCGGCGCGGATCGCGCAACAACATTCACCGCCATTACGATTTGGGCAACGACTTTTACAAGCTGTGGCTGGACGAACAGCTGCTTTACACCTGCGCCTACTTTCCGGCGCCGTCGTCGACGTTAGAGGATGCGCAAATCGCCAAGATGGACCATGTCTGCCGCAAGCTGCGGTTGCGGCCGGGCGAGACGGTGGTGGAAGCAGGTTGCGGGTGGGGAGCGCTGGCGCTTCATATGGCACGGAAGTACGGCGTGTCGGTGAAGGCCTACAACGTTTCTCATGAGCAGATTGCGTTCGCACGCGAGCGGGCGCGGGCGGAAGGACTGAGCGATCGCGTGGAATACATCGAGGAAGACTACCGGGCCATCACAGGCAAATTCGATGTGTTCGTTTCGGTGGGTATGCTGGAACACGTGGGGCTGGATCACTTCGGCGAGTTCTCCGAGATCATTCACCGCTGTATCGGCGACAATGGACGCGGTCTGCTGCACTTCATCGGGCGGAACTATCCGGCGGTTTTCAGCCGCTGGATTCGCAAGCACATTTTCCCGGGAGGCTTCGTTCCATCACTGCGGGAGTCTTTGCGGGTTCTGGAACCGAGGAATTATTCGGTTCTGGACGTGGAGAATCTGCGGATGCACTACGCCAAAACGCTGGAGCATTGGCTGGAGCGGTTTGAGAACGTCCAGACAGCAGGTAACGGCCATGTATGATTCCCGTTTCGTGCGGGCGTGGCGGCTGTACCTGGCCGGATCAATCGCGGCGTTCCGCGGCGGGCATTTGCAGTTGTTCCAGATTCTCTTTACCGGATCGCAAAAGGAACCGGCTTTCTGGACGCGCGACGCTTTGTATCGGGATATGGAACCGCATGCCGAGGACGAGGTGCCCGAGGTAGAGCAGGTCCGCGAGAAGGTCAAATGGACGCATGCGATGTCCTGATCGTGGGCGGCGGGCCGGCGGGCTCGTCGTGCGCATGGGGACTGCGCAGCTCGGGACTGGATGTAGCAATTCTCGACCGGCAGACTTTTCCGCGGGATAAGATCTGCGGCGGCTGGATTACTCCCCAGGTGCTGAGCGAACTTGGCATCGATCCGTCGGATTACGGGTGTAGCCGCGTGCTGCAGCCGATCACTGGGTTTCGAACCGGGTGGATCGGCGGCCCGGCGTTCGATACCGGCTACAACGCGACGGTGAGTTATGGGATTCGCCGGCGCGAGTTCGACGATTATCTTTTGCGAAGGTCGGGCGGGCGCCTGCTGGAGGGAGCCGCACTCGGGAGCTTGCAGCGCGAAAAAGATGTATGGATCGTGAATGGGAACATTCGCGCGCGTCTGCTGGTGGGCGCGGGCGGGCACTTTTGTCCGGTGGCTAAGCTGACAGGCGCGAAGCCGCCGCGCGAGAACGCCGTGGTGGCGCAAGAGGCTGAGTTCGAGATGGACGACCGGCAGCAGGCGGGGTGCCGAGTGCGCCCGGACATGCCGGAGCTTTATTTCTGCGCGGACATCAAAGGCTACGGCTGGTGCTTTCGCAAACAGAATTACTTGAACATCGGACTGGGCCGGATGGATCAACATCGCCTGGCCGAGCATGTGGCTAAGTTCGTAGGTTTCCTGCAAGCAGCGGGGCGCATTTCGTTCAATGTTCCTTCGGCGCTGTTGGGACACGCGTATTTGCTGTATGGCGTCTCCGAACGCAAGTTGGCCGGTGAGGGCGTTTTGCTGATCGGGGACGCGGCGGGATTGGCCTATAAGCAGAGCGGCGAAGGGATTCGTCCGGCGATCGAATCGGGCCTGCTGGCGGCGCAGGCTATTTCGGCGGCCCAAGGCGACTACTCGCATGAAGCGCTCGGGGCGTATGGAAAGCTGCTCGCGCGGCGTTTCGGAGCATCCGGCCAGGACTGGGCGTCGCGGGTTGGGCGAGCATCTGCCATCGGCTTGGATGGGCGCGCTGGGAAGGCGGCTGCTGGGCGCGCGCTGGTTTGTACGGGATGTAGTGATCGACCGTTGGTTCCTGCACGCCAACGAGCCGGCGCTGTAGGCGGATCAGGATTCCGACGCGCGTTCAGCTTCTTCGGCCGCGGCCGGGCCGACCTGTTCGGCATCGGCGATCAAGATGCGGGCGCGTTCGGCTTGATCGTGAGCCACGCGGACTTCGAAGGCGAAGTTGGGCAGCACCGAATCGCCCACCAGCACGGCCGCGATGCCGTTCGATTCCAGGAAGTTCTTGATGCTCATGGCTTCCATTTCGCTGGCGGCGCTGGCGATGGTCTCCAGGTTCAGGGCGGCCGAGTCATCCACTTCCTCCACCTCATCGGGCGGCGGATTCTCGGCGATCAACTCCTCGGCGCGGGCCGCGTCGGCGGCGGGCACCTGCACTTCGAAAACGCCCTCGGGGACGCCGGGCGCCGAATCGTCCAGCATGACGGCTCGAATGCCGGCGTCGGTCAACATCTCAAGGATATTTTCGGCGTCTTCCTTGGCGCTGGGGTCCATGGAGCGATACACCGTAATCAGGTCCTGTTCGTTACTCACGTTTTGATTCTAGAGTATTTTGTGCGCGCCAGTGAGTGGAATCAATCCCGGCGGGCGTTAGAATAAATAAGGAGGGTTCATGGCGGAAGAATACGGCGGCAAAGCGGTATGGTTCATGGCGGGAATTGCGATTGGGGCGACGGTTGCGTTGCTCTATGCTCCGGCTACCGGCGAAGATACGCGGCGGCAGCTCACGAGGAAAGCGCAAAAGGGCGCGGGATGCACTGGCCGATTCCGGCGGAGATCTGCTGGATCGCGGGCGGGAAATGTATGAGCGCGGCCGCAAGCTGGCGGACGAAGCGGCGGATATGTTCGAGCGCGGACGCAAGATCGTGGAGAGCACCGCGTCCGATTTGAAGGGATAAGAGCTCATGAGCAGTACGATTGCCGAGCCGGTAAAGGCGCAGCCGAAGCCGTTTTCGAATGAGCCGGTGGCCGATTTTTCCAAGCCGGCCAATCGGGAGGCGATGGAGCGGGCTTTGCGCGAGGTGCGGGCCCAGTTGGGGCGCGAGTACGACCTGCTGATCGCCGGGCAGGCGCGAGAAGACGCCGGATAAATTGAAGTCGCTGAATCCGTCGCGGCCGAGCGAGATGGTGGGCATTCACAGCAAGGCTACCGCGGAACTGGCGAAGGAAGCCGTGGAAGCGGCGCACGCGTATTTTCCGCAGTGGGCGGCGGTTCCCGCCGAGACTCGCGCGCGAGATTCTGCTACGGGCGGCCGAGCTGTTTCGCGAGCGCAAGTTTGAATTCGACGCGTGGCTGGTGTATGAAGCGGGCAAGACGTGGCCGGAAGCCGATGCCGACGTGTCCGAGGCCATCGATTTTTGCGAATACTACGCGCGCCAGATGGTGCGCCTGGCCAAGCCGGATCCGCTGGTGCAGTTGCCGGGCGAAAAAGACGAATTGTTCTACCTGCCGCTGGGCGTGGGCGTGATCATTCCGCCGTGGAATTTCCCGCTGGCCATCATGGTGGGAATGACCACCGCCGCGCTGGTGGCGGGCAACACGGTGGTGATCAAGCCGTCCAGCGACACGCCGACCATCGCGGCCAAGTTCGCCGAGGTTCTGCTGGACGCCGGGTTTCCGCCGCAATCGTTCTCGCTGCTGGTGGGCAGCGGCGCGGTGGTGGGCGACGTTGCTGGTGGAGCATCCGCTGACGCGCTTCATCGCGTTCACCGGTTCGCAAGAAGTGGGGCTGCGCATCAATGAACTGGCCGCGAAGCCGCGCAAGGGGCAGATCTGGATCAAGCGCGTGATCGCGGAGATGGGCGGCAAGGACGCGATCGTGGTGGATCGCGAGGCCGATATCGATAGCGCGGTGAAGGGCGTGTTGTGGTCGGCGTTCGGATACCAGGGGCAGAAATGTTCGGCGTGTTCGCGCGCGATTGTGGACGCGGCCATCTACGACGAGTTCGTCGAGAAGCTGAAGGCCGAAGTGGCGGGGCTGAAGGTGGGGCCGTCGGATGATCCCGGGAACTACATGGGTCCGGTGATCAACGAAGGCGCGCATGAAATCGATTCTGGATTACGTGGAGGTCGGCAAGAAGGAAGGGCGGCTGGTGGCGGGCGGCGGCCGAGCTTCGGGCGACGGGTATTTCGTGCAGCCCACCGTGATTGCGGACGTCGATTCGAAGGCGCGCATCTTCCAGGAAGAGATTTTCGGGCCGGTGCTGGCGGTGGCCAAGGCGCGCGATTTCGATCATGCGCTGGAGCTGGCGAACGATTCCGAGTATGGGTTGACGGGCGCGGTTTACACGAACAATAAGGAAAAGATTCGCAAGGCGCGCGAGCAGTTTTTCGTGGGCAATCTGTATATCAATCGCAAGTGCACGGGAGCGATGGTGGGCGCGCATCCGTTTGGCGGGTTCAACATGTCGGGCACGGATTCGAAAGCGGGCGGGCCGGATTATCTGCTGCAGTTCCTGCAGGCGAAGAGCATCGGAGAGAAAATTAGCTGATGCTTTCGTGATAACGTAGTAAAGCTGTTCGGATGGCTGTGGGGCCCCGATACGAAGGGGACCAAGAAGTCATAACTCCAGGGTCGATTCCGAACGACGCGGCGAAGGGCGCACGAGCAGATCGGCGCCCTTTTCCATTTTTGCGGGTACGCTCGCGACGCGGTTAGAGCTTGGCTGGAAATAACCGTGACATTCCGATGTGGCGCACGCACTCGTGCGGCCGTGTCGAGACTCGTCTCGAGACCTTTGACGATACGGAACAACTCGCGTTCACACGATTGTGAACGCGGCACGCGTGGGCGCGTGCGCCACGTCGCCGGCTGCGCAATTGGAAGGGTTATTTCCTGACAAGCTCTTAGCCTCGCGGCGCGGTCTCTTCCAGCGGGTTGGGATAGGCGTCGGGATCCGGCGCTTCGCTTCCGTGGAGACACTGGAAATCTTTTTCGATGAGGATCGACAGGCGTTTGCCTGATTCGACCGGCTGGTCGCCCGAGATAGCGACGCGATCCGAACAGGCCCAATTCGTGGCGTCGGCACCCGGAACTTGGATGCGCAGCCAGCCGTTGGAGTAGAGAGCTTGGGGCGCGCCCAGGCTGGATAACGATTCGAGCGCGTATGCGAAGCTGGCCCCGGGCGCAAACTGGATGCTGTCTTCGACAAAGCCGGTCTTGCTGAACTGGGCGACTTCCGACTGGCTGAGCCGCAGCCGCAGCGAATTTCCCTGGATGCGGAGTTTCATTGGATTCTGGATGCTCCTGAATAGATGTTAAAGCGGGCGTCGCGCACGAAGCCGAGCAGGGTCATGTTGAAGCGCTGCGCGGTTTCCACCGCCAGGCTGGAGGGCGCGCCGACGGCGGCCAGGATCGGGATGCCGGCCATCAGCGCTTTTTGGACCAGCTCGAAGCTGGCGCGGCTGCTCACGAAGAGCAGACGATTGTCGAGGGGCGTATGGCCCGCGAGCATTTCGGCGCCGATTAATTTGTCCACTGCGTTGTGCCGGCCCACGTCTTCGCGCAGAAGCTGAAGCGTTCCATCGGGCGAGAACAGCGCGGCGGCGTGCAAACCGCCGGTGCGTTCGAAGACCGGCTGGGCGCGCCGCAGCGCTTCGGGTAACAGATGAATCACGCTGGATTCGATCACCGGCGAGTTGCGCGGCAAGACCGGGCAGCCCTGCATTTCAATCGCTTCGATGGAGGCTTTGCCGCACACGCCGCAACTGGAAGTGGTGTAGAAGTGGCGTTCCAGCCGGTCGAGATCCACTTCTACTCCGGGATTCAGTTCCACCGTGACGGAATTTCCGAGCTGGCGCGGGTTGCCGTTGGCGAGATGCGACCAGCGGATCTCGCGAATCTGGTCGGCGCCGTGCAGAATGCCTTCGCTGAACAGGAAACCGGCGGCGAGCTCGAAATCATGGCCGGGCGTTCGCATGGTGATGGAAATGGATCTGTCATCCCGGTTGTGTTGGAGGCGGATTTCGAGCGGCTCTTCGACGGCCAGCAAGTCCTGGAACGGCGCGGAAGAATCGCCTTCGATTTTTTGGACGGGTACCGTCAGGATGGGCCGGTTCACACCGACTTCATGGTAACGCGCGCGGACGCGAACTGCGCGCGGACGCGAACCGCGCGCGGACGCGAACCGCGCTCAGCGAGCGGAGCGAGGGCCGATTACGCCAGGTTCGGGATCTTGATGATCTTCTTTTGGATGGCGTACTGGACCAGTTGAGCTTTGTTGTGGATGTCCAGCTTGCGCATCAGATTGAACTTGTGGGCTTCCACGGTTTTCACGCTGAGGTTGAGATCGCAGGCGATCTCTTTCACCGAGTTGCCTTCGGCGAGCATTTTGAGGACTTCGCGCTCGCGGGTGGTCAGGGTGGCGAAGCGCGGCAAGCGGTTGGCGGACTTGATGCGCGACCGGAAATCGTCGACGAGTTGCGACAGCATGCGGGGGCTCAGGTAGCTTCCGCCACGGCAGATATCGCGGACCGCGGCCACCAGCTGGGCCGAGGGGCTGTCTTTGAGGACGTAGCCGCTGGCGCCCACTTCCATGCCTTCCACCAGGTAATCTTCGTCGTCGTACATGGTGAGGAAAAGGATCTTGGTTTCGGGGCGGTTCTTTTTGATCTGCCGCGTGGCTTCGAAACTGCTTAGACCGGGCATGCCGATGTCCATCAGCACGACGTCCGGGCGGAGTTCGGTGGCTTTCTCGACGGCGTCGCCGCCGTTGGAAGCTTCGCCGACTACTTCCATATCGGCTTCCGCTGAAATCAGGGTTCTGATGCCTTGGCGAAAGAGCGTGTGATCGTCCGCCAGCATGATGCGAGTCTTGGCCATAACGTGTACCCCAGTTGACTGTCTCGAATCCCTTTCCTAAGCTTGAGCTCACCCGCGGAGCTTGAGTGTTCCACCTCCGGCCAGGCTGCCGGGCCTACGCTCCGACTGCTCTGATTCTCCGCGCCGGTCTTGCTCCTATCGGTTTGGCACCTAACGGCTTGGCTCCTATCGGCTTGGCGGCGATTGGCTCGACCGAACTGGATTCCGGCGGCTGCTTGGCTACCGGAAGACGGATCGAAATCTTGGTGCCCCGTCCCGTTCTCTGACGATCAACCGAGCTTTTTCTGATACTGGTCTGGATTCCACTCCCCACGCCGATCCCGTTGCCGGAACCATGCTTGGGATAACTGCGAATCTCAAACCTGCCACCGAGTAGGGCAACGCGCTCCCTCATGCCGGAAAGTCCAAACGAATCTTTCCGAGCCAGCGCTTCCTCGACTCTTAAACCCGACTCCGTTATCCTCAACGGCCAGTCTGACCCATCCATCGGCCGAACTGACGGAAATGTTTACGCTGCTGGCGCCGGAGTGTTTGGCGATGTTGTTACAGCATTCCTGGACCAGCCTATAGACAATAATTTCAGTGTGTTGCGGCAGCCGTCCCAGGCGCCCGAGCAGCAGTTTCACGCGAATGGGATGCAGCCGCCGGAAACGGTTGACCAGTTGCCGCAGGGCTGCTCCTAAGCCGAGCTGTTCCAATACCGCCGGGCTTAAAGCCGCGATCAGGCGGCGCATTTCAAGAATAGTGCGTTCGGTGAGGTCCCGCGCCTCGCGCAGTTTGCCGATCCACTCGGCGTGCTCGGACGGGATGGCCTGTTCGAGCAGCTCCATTTGCAGACGAATGCAGAGCAGCGATTGGCCGGCTTCGTCATGCAACTCACGGCTGATGCGGCGGCGCTCGATTTCTTCGACGTGCAGCATATGCTCGGCCAGCTGGCGGACCTGCTCCTCGCGGGCGGCCAGGTCTTCCATCAGACGGGCCTTTTCGGCGGCCATCAGGCAGCGCTCGGCGGCCGCGGCCAGCAGCTCCTGCTCGCGCGGAAGCCACTCGTAGGATTTCGAAAAGCCAAACTGCATGACGCCGGCGGTTCGGCCCCCGGTGGCCAGCGGGATGGACCAGACCGTCTGGAAACGGTTCTGCCAGGCGGGCTCCAGCAATAAGCTGTCCGCGCCGTCTTTCATCTCCACCTGACGCGAATGCGCCAGGGTACGCATGCGGGCTCGCCCGTTCGGGACTTCCGTCCGTGCCGGCTCGTTCTCGCCCCTGGTTTCGGCCTGCGCGCGCAGGATCCATGCGCTGCGCTTGTCGTTCAGCAGGTACAGATGGCCGGCATCGGCGTGGCATACCTGGACCAAAGCGGTCAAAAAGCGGCGCAGCAATTCATCCAGGTTCCGGGATTCCAACTCGACGCGAAAGAGCTCGTAGAAGGCCTGTGTTTCGGCCTCGCGGACCTGGTAATAGGCATTATTGAGTGTCAGGATGACGCAGAAATGCAGTTGCTCGCGCACCCATTGGAAATTGGCGTATTCATTGGGGAGGAGCTTGCGCAGCATCGGGGTGAGCAGGCGGTCATATTCCTGGAGAGCTTCGACGATGCTGCTGGGAGGCAGATTGAGCTTCGCCAGGCGCCGCCCGTTGTACTCCACTTGCTCGATGAACTTCAGCGGCGGCTGGCCGCTGGCGAGAATGCGCGCCGCTGCGCCCGGAGTGATGGAAGCCAGGGCGATGCAGTATCTTCGGATCAAATTGCCGCGGTTCGAATTTGCCTCGTTTTAGATTGGCGAGGAAGCGCCGGTCCAGGGTTTCGGCGTGCGGGAGCAGGAAAACGGCCAAGCGATGCAAGTGGACGCGGAGCTGATCGCTGAGTACATCGGCGGCGTCGGCCAGTTCCGGTGATATTTCGGTGAGTGGCACCTTTTAGTTGCTATCGGCGACTAGGGGGAAAGCTTTAGGGTTGGAAGCGCTTTGGCGCTGTCGGCGCCACGCTACCGGGTCTTGCCGGCGTCTTTGAAGTTCAGCGCGAAATAGGGATAGGTGAAGCTTGGGCCTTTCTCCATAATGGTGAGGTAATGCCCGGGCAGGATGTGCCCGAATCCTACGCCCAGGTTCACATGGCGGTTGATCTCGTACCAGGTATAGGCGTCTACTTCCTGGCCGATGTGAGTGCCGGCGGCGCCTTGCGCGTTGCGGACGATGGACGCGCCGGAGGTGTTGTAGAGCGAGTCGGTGGCGCTGGCTAGCCAGAAATCCAGCCATTGAGCGGTCACGGTCCAGCGATGGTGCGGCTCGATGGTGACGCCGGCACGAATCGCTTGGATGTTCTGCCAGCCGAACTGATCGCTGAGGCCGAAACGGTCGTGCGCGGTCGGGTACATGGTGTCGAATGTGCCGCGCACCTGGCCGTTTTGATTCTTGTTGCCGGAGGCGTAGTCATATTGAGTGAACACGCGCGGCTTCCACGGCACTGATGCGAAGCGATAGGCGATGCCATCGGTGGTGCCCCAGGCGTCAATTTTGTTGCCGGCCCATCGCTGCCGGCCTCGCGGATTCCTTCCAGGGAGTAGTCGAAGTTGCCGAATGCCAGACCTTTCCAGCGGACTCCGTAGGCTTGTTCGCTTTCGTGGCTTGTCGCTCGCCACAGCACAAACGGCTCGAGTGTGGATGAGGGCGCGATGAGGCTGTCGATGGAGCCGTAGACGCCGTAGATGGTGTTTCCCTCCAGGTGATGGCTGATGCCCTCGTCCAGGGGAATCACAACCGAGGCGGCGAAAATTCCGGCGCGATAACGATCGTAGTGCAGATTGGCGACCACCGCATCGTAGGAACGGGCCTGGTTGCGCCATTCCGAATTCGCAATGATCGTGTTGTTGTAATTGATCAGCTGGCGGCCGGCGCGGACGCTGATCCATTGATGTTCGGGGTTGCCAAACTCGGCGTAGGCCAGCTTCAGATCGAAGCGATTGGTGTTGGGCGGTTGCAAAGGCGGCTGTTGCAACCAGGCGCGGGCGTCTTGCATTTGGCCGACGATGCGAAGCCAACTGGTGGGTTTGATCCGCATCAAGAAACGCCACCGGTTCAGCAGGTAATTGTCGTCGTCGTGGAGCTGGAAGCTTTGATGTTCCATGCCTTCGGCGCGGAGGCGTTCTTCGAGACCGAAGCTAATCCAGGGCGGAAGCTGTTGATTGAGCGCGGCCATGGGCGCGAAGTCGGGAAAATCGTAAGGCGTTTTTTGTCCAGTAGTGCGATAGGCTGGTCCGTTCAAAAAACTCAACGGGTTGGATGCCGGCCCGGTGATCCAGCCGCCGTTGTAGGCGCTCGATCCGTTCTGGGTGGTGGCGTCATCCTGAGCAATGGCGGGAAGTGCCACGAAAGCAATAAAAAGAAGGAACCTCGCCGAGCTTCTCGACAGCCTGTTAAACATTTTGTCTTGACATCCCCGATAATCATACTATAGTCTATCGACTATGTGGACATCAAAGCTGGGAGCGACGCTTTCTTTGGCTGTCTTGTTTAGCAGCAGCCTGGCTTGGAGCCAAGTGGTGGGCGCCAGTGTTTCAGGCACGGTGCAGGATGAATCCGGCGCTCCGATTCCAGGCGCGCTGGTGGTGGTAGAGAATGCGGAAACGGGCGCCGAGCGCAGCCTGGCTTCGGACGCGGCGGGCCGCTACTCCACTCCTTCAGTCCCGGTGGGACGTTATGAAATCGCCGCCTCGAAGGAGAATTTCAAATCGCAAACCAGGACCGGCCTCGATCTCGTGGTGGGCGAGCATGCCACCGTGGATTTCACGCTGCAAGTGGGCGACGTGAAGCAGACGGTGACGGTGGCTGAAGAAGTGTCGCCCGTGGAGCTGACAAACGAGCCTACCTCGGGCCTGGTGAGCGAGCGGCAGGTGAAGGATCTTCCGCTGAACGGCAGAAGCTTTGACGAACTGATTACGCTGAACCCGAGCGTGGTGAACTATACTTCGGGCCGGTCCGGCGGCGTGGGAACTTCCGATTCGTCGCTCGGCAACATGTTCGCGGTGGCGGGGCGGCGTCCGCAGGAGAATCTCTTTCTCTTGAACGGCATCGAGTTCACCGGCGCTTCGCTCATCAACATTACGCCGGGAGGCGCGAGCGGACAGCTGCTGGGAGTGGACGCGGTGCGCGAGTTCAACGTGGTGACGGACACCTATGGAGCTGAATACGGCAAGCGGCCGGGCGGACAGGTGAGCATCGTCACCGCATCGGGCACCAACCAAATGCACGGCAGCGTGTACGAGTTTCTTCGCAACAGCGCGTTGGATGCGCGAAATTTCTTTGACCAGGGAAGCATCCCGCAGTTTCAGCGCAATGTGTTCGGGGGAGCTCTGGGCGGACCGCTCAAGAAAAACAAGCTGTTCCTGTTTGGAAATTACGAAGGTTATCGCCAGCATCTGGGACTCAGCGACGTGACGCTGGTTCCCGATAACGCCGCCCGCGCGAGCGCGGTGCCGGCCGTTGCGCCGCTGCTTTCGCTGTGGCCTGTCCCGAATGGACCGGAGCTCGGGTCAGGCATCGCCGAAGCCTTCAGCCATCCGCTGCAGACCGTGCGAGAGGACTTCGGCACGGCGCGCCTGGACTACAACATTTCCAACAACGACACGCTGTTTGGCGTGTATACGATCGACGACAGCGCCGACAATACTCCTTCGACGAATCCGTTGAGCCTGGCCATCGAGCAACTTCGCGAACAGGTGCTCAGCGCTGGAAGAGCAGCACGTTTTTTCGCCGACCATCCTCAACACGGCCCGCGTGGGGTTTTCCCGCGCGAGTTTTTTCTTTACCGGCGAAACGCCGGTGGATGTGCCGGGCTGGGTTGCCGGCGCGCCGATCGGCGCGGTTGTGGTGGGCGGCGGAACGGCGTTAAACGCAGCTTCGCAGATTGGCACCGGCGGGCACCAACGCCGGCAGCAATCTGGCCGCCGTGCGGAATCTTTTCACCTATGACGACCATATGGTCTTCACGCATAGGGCGCATCAAATTGAGATCGGCGGATGGCTGCAGCAGATCCAGGCCAACGACAATCTGGCGCAGGATCAATATGGGCAGGCCAGCTTTTCGAGTTTGAGCAACCTGCTGAACGGGACCATAGGCACATTCACGGTGGTTCCTACGGCTACGCCGCTGAGCTGGCGCTCGGTGGAAGGGGCCGGATTCGTGCAGGATGCTATCAAGCTCAGAAAAAATCTGGATTTGCGCGTGGGCTTTCGGTTCGAATCGACCAACGGCTGGAATGAAGCGCATGACCGCGCTTCCAATTACGTGTTTTCAAACGGCGTGATCCAAACCGATCCTGTGATTGGGCATTCCGTGTTTACGATGAATCGCGCGAAGTTTCTCCCCGAACCTCGCGTGGGGCTGGCCTGGGATCCCGTTGGCAAAGGCAAAACCGTGATCCAATCCGGATTTGGTATTTATCGCGCGCTGCTGGACAGCATCGATTACCGGCTGGATCAAACCGCTCCGTTCAATACGACGGAATCTCTCAAGAATGTTCCCGTGAGCGGCCTGTCGATCACCCCCGGCAGTCCGCTGCCGGCGGGAACCAAGATTTCCCCAAGCGGAATTCAGCCGGACGCTTACACGCCTACGGTTCTGAGTTGGTCTTTCCGTGTGGAGCAGCAGATCGCACCCGGCACCTCGCTGACTGTGGGCTATGTGGGATCGCACGGCTATCACGAATTGCTATCGCTCGACGCCAACATTCCGTATCCGGCGATTTCCGGCGGGAACATCTATTTTCCGAGCGGCGCGCCGCTGATGAACCCGGCGCTCACGAATACCACTACGTGGATGTCGGAAGGTCTTAGTTCCTACAACGCGCTGCAGGTGGATGTGAATCGCCGCTTCCGCCACGGGTTCCAGATCCGCGGCGTTTATACCTTTGCCAAGAGCCTGGACGACGGCACGGCGCTGAACAGCAGCGTGGGATCGAACGCGCCTGGCTTTGTGATGTATCCGTTGAATCCGAAACTGGACTGGGGACCGTCGACGTCGGATGTCCGCCACTCGGCTGTGATCAACGGGAGCTGGGAGCTGCCGATTGGAAAGGGGCGGGCGTGGTTTGGCAACGCCGGCCGGTGGACGCAGGCCTTGGCTGGAGGATGGACGCTGAGCGGGATCGAAACGCTGCAATCGGGCATCCCGTTCACGCCGAGCCTGGGGTACAATCCCGCCAACGACGGCGATAGCCGCAATCCGGTGCGCCCATCTTATAAGCCGGCATTCAGCGGGCCGGTCATTTTGGGCGGTCCGAATGAATACTTCAATCCGAATGCGTTCATCCCACCCGCCACGGGCACCTATGGCAACGTGGGGCGCGACACACTGTACGGCCCCGGAATCGCCGAGCTCGATTTTTCGGCGCTGAAGAGCGTGAACGTGACGGAGCGCATGCACCTGCAATTGCGCGCGGAATTCTTCAACGTCTTAAATCGTGCGAATTTCGGAACACCCAACACGGTGGTCTTTACGTCAGCGACGTCGGGTCCGTCGCCAACGGCGGGCGTGATTACGTCAACATCCACTACGTCTCGGCAGATCCAGTTCGGGTTGAAGCTGCTCTGGTAGGCTGCAATTTCATCAGAGCGCCCAGGTAAACTTGTGAGAGCGGCCCCGCTTCTGTTCTCATAGAAAGCTGGGTCTCTGTTTTGAACTTCGAAATTGAAATCAAACTGCGTCTTCCTGGGAACCTGGGGAAAATCCGGCGGGCACTGCGCGACGCGGACTTCCGCGTGTCCAAGAGCCGATTACACGAATACAACGTGCTGCTGGATACTTCCAGCCGCGTGCTGCGCAGCCATGGAAAGCTGATCCGCGTGCGGCGCGTCGGCACGCACACGCTGCTGACATACAAGGGACCGTCCGAGCAGGGCCGCTACAAGAAGCGCCACGAGATCGAAATGCTGCTGCCGGACGCTTTCAAGATGGAGCAGATCTTCAGCGAGATCGGCTACCACCCCATCTTTCGCTACGAGAAGTTCCGCACCGAATATGCGAAGCCGCCCAGCACCGGCAAAGTCTTGCTGGATGAAACGCCGATCGGCAATTACCTGGAGATCGAGGGCAGCGAGCGATGGATCGACCGCACGGCGCGGCTGCTGGGCTTTTCGACGGCCGACTACATCACGCGCAGCTACGGGTATTTGTACCTGGCCTACTGCCGGGAGCGCAGAACCCCGCCGGGCGACATGCTGTTTTCGGCGAAAGAGATGCGGCAGCTTCGCAAGAACAAGCCCAATGCCTGACTCGCATGAGACCAGCTTCCGCGTGCGCTACGCGGAGACCGATCAGATGGGCGTGGTTTACTATGCGAATTATCTGATCTGGATGGAGCTGGGGCGGGCCGAATATTGCCGCGCGGCGGGCATCCGCTACCGCGACATGGAGGTGGACGACGGGATCTTGCTGGCAGTGGTGGACGCGCATTGCCGGTATCTATATCCGGCGCGCTACGACGAAGAGATCGCGGTGAAGACCTGGATCGAGAAGGCTAGCCAGCGCATGGTGGAGTTTCACTACGACATTCGCAACGCTCAAAGCGGCCGGCGGCTGGCCTCCGGAGAAACCAAGCACATGTTCCTAGGTGCAGGAATGCGGCCGGCGAAACTGCCGGAGAAATACCTGGCGCAGTTTGGAATTGACCCCGCTACTGTTGATTGAACTTGATAATGGACTCGCCCTCGAACTTGTGATAGTTGCGGAATTCGATGGTGTTGCGCTGGCATTCGTTGGAGTTGCGCCAGCAGCTCAAGGCTTGCGCCTGAACCGGCAGCAGGAACCGGTCCGCGGCTCCTAAACCGATGGTGTCGTAATCCACCGCGGTTTCCACGGTAATCTCCGGGAACGCCTCCGGTACGTCCTTGGCTTGCATCTCGATTCGCAGCACTTGCGCGGTCTGCTTGTCGATCCAGACTGAGCCCTTGTAGGACGGCACGATGTATTGTCCGGGCACCCAGATCTTCCAGTTGGAACGCACGCGTTTCACCTTAAAGTCGAAGATGGAAGCGGCACGATGTTCGATGGTGTCCTCTTGGATGTATTTGAAATCGGCGTCGGTCTGCGGTGCGAAAAGGTTGGCCAGGATGGTGCCGAATTCACCGGTGGACCAGGCGCCGGAGTCCTCCGGGGATTTCTTGGTCGGCCTCCCGTTGATCTGCAGGTTGCGGTAGCTTTCCTGGTGATCGTCGTAGACCACTTCGGCGGAAACGATGTCGACTACATTCCAGGTTGGCTGGCGCGTTTCGCTGACGTAGCGGGTGGTCTGCTCCTGGCAGACGTAGTTGGGCAGGCTATCGAGGAACGTGGCGGCAGCCTCGCGCGCTTTCTCGACCAGGGCCGCATGCGGATCGGCGGGCGGAACGGGAGTTGCCCGTCTGGAAAGCGTCACGGGCGCGTCGTCATTGGGGATCGACGCCGAGGCTTGCTCCACCGGCTTACCGCGCCGCAGTTTGGGCGGCCCGGAATCATCGCCATCGGAGGCATCCGGCCGGACTAAAATTGTGGGCGGCGGTCCGGTTCTTCCTTCTTCGGCCGCGACAGGTATGGGTCCGACGCTGTCGGCGGCATTGATGGTGTCGGCGATCTTATTGTTCGGCGTCATGCTGACCAGGTGAAACATGCCGTCCTGATCTACGTTCGCCGTGATGTCCAGTCCATCGCCTGCTCGAAAATTCGCCGGCTTCGGGACGCTGTCCGAAAACTGGATGGTCAGAAAGCGAGTATCCTCGGCTTCCAGCTCGAACGAATCGGCGTCCACTTTTCGCACTACTCCGCTGACCACCTCGGTATGGCCGGAGGGCGGCTGCTCCTGGCGAGTAGTTCGCCGGCCGCGCCCGGGAATGCCGGACCCGCGGCCTGGATACTGGCCGGGCGGATACGTTCCCGGTATTTGGCCGAACTGGGCGGACAATACAGATGCGGCTATAGTGAGCAGAAACGCGAGCTTCATGCGTCCTCCTATTCCCGGAGTTTGTTTCTCCTCAGGGAGTTCCTCTATAGACGGAATACCACGGCGGACGGGTACAGTGGGGGATGGGGGAGTCCGATTGCTTCATCGTGGCTTTCACCAGACGGATCGGCAGTGCTCCTTAATTCCCTTTGGCGTATGCTTCGATGCCAGCAGTCCCCGCTTGATGCGATCCATTAGCTCATGGGTGCAGGCATAGTGCGGCACACAAACAAAATCGGTGCTGCCCCGCTGGAGCAACTTTTCCACCCAGAACAATGACATAAACCGAGCGTCGTTGTAATTGACAATCGATTTCTTCGTTATGAACGGATGGTCCCCTGGCATCAGGATGAGGGTTTGGTCGGAGTCAGACTTCCACGAGGTTATATTTACGCAAACAGCATGGCCGTCTTCGCGCGGGTGCGTTAGCACAATCCAGAGATGCTCAGTTTGCGTTTTCCCAGGCTTTGGCAGAAGAAACGTCTCGCCTGGAAGCATTTGCTAACGAGCCAATAGAACCCTGTAGTCTGATGCGAGGCTGTCAAGTTCTTCTTCGAAAGAGGAAATCTCCGCCTGTGATTTGTTCGCAGCCGCGAGGATGTCTCGATGCAGAAGCGGAACCCGCCCGGATTGCGTCTCGGTCCATTCAGGCAAATTGTCGTGCAAGAATTTCACCAAGACAAACGGATCATCGGCGAAGTAGGGACGGTACTCTTCGAAGACCGACTGGATAAGCTCCTCTTCTGCTTCAGAGAGAGCATCGTCGCCAGCCTTCGCTCGAAGCGTGACGGACCAATCTGACGGAGCAGAAATATGCTCTGCCCAATAGCCGCGTTCGAACGGCGGAGTCATTTCGGTGATGAGGCTGAGGACCTCGCTGAGAACGGGGCCGTGTTTCATCGAATAGTATTCGTCGAAAGTGACGGGCCGACTCCATTTCAAGAGCGAAGCTCGATCAAGCAAGTACAACAGCTTGATAAGGACCATGTAGTTTAGTTTTCCGCCAGCAAGCTCTAGAAATCGACTAGCAGCTTGCGTCGTCTTAACCTCGTTAAACGGTAGCCGCTGCATGCCTTAAGCATATCGGCTTTTAGGCGCCTGTGGGTGTCCCTATGCAGCTCAGCCGTTTAGAAGCTCAGACAGCTTCCAAACATCATCGGTAAGATTTGTTCCGTCGCTGGAGTGACGCGGCGCGTATTGTGGACGCGGCAAGAATCGTCAGTATGCGAAATGGGCGGTATCCCACCTACAGGTTGTCCCACTCCTTGCTGAAGGCATTCGTCAAACGCGTTAGACCGCGCATCTGTATTCTGATGGTGAGGTTCTGGCGCTTGACGTGGCTTGTCGAAATTCAACAGTTCGTAAAACTCGCGGCTCGCTGCATCATGCGATCACGATTCAGCAAGCGCTTGCTATTAATCAACAGGAAATCCAGCTTTAAGGCGTTTCCCAGGAGTTCCCATGCTCACTCTACTCGTCCTTGAGGACACTACCGGTGAGGGGGGGCGTTGCCCAGGGTCAGCCTTGCACGCGCTTGGTCTTGCCTTGCCAAAATTGCTCGCGCAACACCAGTTTGCGGATCTTTCCGGTGCCGGTTTTCGGAAGCGGTTCGTCGCTGAAGGCGATGATTTTGGGCAGCTTGAATTTGCCCAGACGCGCCGTTAAGAACTGGAGCAGTTCGTCTGACGTGAGCGTGGAGCCCGGCTTCCGCACCACGATGGCGGCCGGGATCTCGCCCCAGGTTTCATCCGGCGCCGCCACCACCGCGCATTCCAATACCGCCGGGTGGGCGAAAATAGCCTTCTCCACTTCGATGGACGAGATGTTTTCGCCGCCGCTGATGATGATCTCCTTCTTGCGGTCGACAATCTGGATGAATGCCTCTTCGTCCCACATCGCCATGTCGCCGGTATGAAACCAGGGGCCGCTCATAACGGACGCGGTGGCATCGGGCTCGCGGAAGTAGCCCTCCATGACGTGATCGCCGCAGGTGACGATTTCGCCGATGGTTTGCATGTCACGCGGAACGTCGTGCATTTCAGGGTCGACCACCCGCACCTCCATCCCGATTACCGGCCAGCCGGCCATGGATCGGCGGCGGTGCCGGTCGTCGTCGGAGGCGTAGGTGTATCCCGGTTTCGAGCACGCGGTGGTGAGCAGCGGAGCGGTTTCCGTCAAGCCGTAGCCGGCGAAAACGTCGCAGTGGAACGCGTTTTCCATGCGCGCGATCAGTTCGGGCGAAGAAGCGGCGCCGCCCAGCACGATGCTGCGCAGGCTGGAGAGATCGTACGAGGCGAGATCGGGACAGTTGAGCAAAGCGTTGGCCATGGTAGGGACCAGGCACATGTCGGTGGCGCGATTTGCCGCGATCAGCCGGAAGACCGTGACGGGATCAAAACGGCGGACCATGATTTGCTTGGTGCCGAGCAACGTGGATGCCTGCGGGCGGCCCCAGCCGTTGGCGTGGAACAGGGGGATGGTGTGCAGGTCCACGATGGTTTCAGGCTGGCGGAATATACTGGCCGTCGCCAAGCCATGCAAATAGAGCGTGCGGTGGGAAAGCGTGACGCCTTTGGGAGTGCCGGTGCTCCCGCTGGTATAGAACAGCTCGGCGATGGAGTTTTCATCGAACTTGAAAATATCGGCACGCTCGGCGTGTCCCTGATCGAGCAATTCCTCGTAGCTTAAATCGGCGGCCGGTCCTTTTTCGTCGAGCGCGATGAAGCGCTTGATCTCCGGGCACGCGGGCTTGAGTTGTTCCACCAGAGGCACGAAGTCGTTTTCAAACAGCAATGCGCGCGCGCCGGAATGGCACAGGATATTTTTGAGCTCCAGCGGCGATAGCCGGACATTCAAGGGCATCACGATGGCGTGGGCCAGCACCACTCCGTAATAGCCTTCGAGCAACTGATGGGTGTTGAAGCTGAGATAGGCGACGCGGTCGCCGGGTTCGATCCCGTGTTTGTTGAGCGCTGACGCCAGCCGCTCGGCGCGCTCGCCGAACTCACGATAAGTGAATTGGCGGTCGCCCGAAACAATCCCGATCTTGTTGGGGAATAAATCCACAGCGCGGTGGAGACACCGGATGGGTGTCAAGGGCACGAACATGGCAGCAATTGTACTCCGAACCGCGTCAGTTCGTTTCGAGCACGGCTGTCATGACGACATCCTGGTACGACGCGGCCTCTTCAAACAACGCCCAGAATATTTCTCCGCTGAACTCATCGATTTCGCCGTTGGTGGAAACCACCTTGCCCGGCGGATGCACGATGAACATCAGAGGGGTGAGTCCGGAGCTGTTGCCTGAGGCCGCCGCGGCGGCTGCGGGTTCGGCTTGCGTCATCTTATCCGGTGCTCAACGTCTCCTGAATGAGCTGGCGGGCCACTTCGCGGCGCTCGGCGGGCTGCATTTTGTCGCCGAACTGTTGTTCCAGCGCTTTCACCAGCACTTCGCCGATCCTTTGATTCAGGCGATATAGGGCCAGGTCCGGATGCAAGACACCCACCGCAAGTAAAGGCTCGCCTGGCCCAAATAGCACCGGGACGCTGAGTTCCGCGGCCTTATTCGCAAGTGCGACGGCATTGGCATCGGTTGCCAGCGACTGAGGGAGGTGCGATTTCAATCGCGCCAGGCCTTCGGGCGGGATATCGCCCAATAGCTTGTTGGGCGGCCCAGTCCAGTGAAGTGTCTCGCGGTATTCCAGTCGATGGGGCCCGGCTGCTTTGACCGTGACCTGGTTCACCAGCTGCGGCTTGCCAGGTTCGAGGCCCTTGATGGATACGTCGCCTTGCAAGGTGGCTCCGGCGGCCAAGGAGCGCTGCAGCGTCAACGTGCGGATGGTGTCCTTGGTTTCTTCCGATGATTTCCATCCGTCGCCGGTGGGGACCGCGAACGTATCTTCGAGCGTCGGCTTGGTCTGGACCCCCTCGCGCTTCATCTGGCCCGTCAGAACGACGGTCCGTGTCCAGGAGCCGTCCGATTGAATTTGCGTGGTGACTCGGGCGCGCGCGCAAGCGCTCAGCAGGAGCGAAGCCGCCAAGACGCAGGAGAGCACAAGCGATCGCATAGCCTTATATCGGCAGACGGGCTTGGTTTGGGCGCTCAGGTGTTGGCCTTAGCAGGGCGCGAGATCCGCCTGCTACCATCGGATTTCCTTGCGCCTCGGGCTCCATACTTCCATCTCCAAGTCGCTTGAAAACGCCGCGATCAAGGCAGCGGAGGCGGGCGCGAATACGTTCCAGATTTTCTCCGCCAGCCCGCGCATGTGGCGGGCATCGCCGCCCGCGCCGAGCGCCGTCCAACTGCTCGCGCGCGCCCGCGAACGTTACGACTTGAAGCCGCTGGTGATCCATGACAACTATCTGATCAATCTGGCGTCGTGCAGCGAGCCTCTGCGAATGCAGTCGACAGCGGCATTTCGCGGTGAGATCGAGCGCGCGCTGGCCATCGGCGCCGAGTATCTGGTGGCGCATCCGGGCAATTGCAAGGGACATTCAGTGGAGCAGGGGATTTACGCCGTGATCCGGTCCCTGGCTGAAGCGGCCCAGGGGCTGGATACGACGAATCTCACGGTGCTGCTCGAGAACACGGCGGGCTCGGGCGCGGCGTTGGGAAGCCGGTTTGAAGAGCTGGGCGTGATGCGGCAATTCGCGGCTGAGCTGACGGACTTGCAGATCGGATTTTGCATCGACACGTGTCATTGCCTGGTGTCCGGATACGATGTCAGCTCGGCGGCCGGATTGAAGCAGACCGTGGCTGAGATGGAGCGTGTGTTGGGGATGGAGAACGTGCGCGTCATCCACGCCAATGATTCCAAGGGCGCGCTTGGATCCCACGTGGACAGGCACGAACATATCGGGCACGGCTATATCGGAGAAGACGGGTTTCGCCGCATCCTGAATCATCCGAAGCTTCGAGGGAAGGCTTTTATTTTGGAGACGCCGGTGGACGAACCGGGCGATGAGTTGCAGGAATATGGAAATGTTGAAGAAGCTATGCCGGAAGGCTCAACCGCAACGAGGAAAATAACAAATGTCGAATGACGATGCCAGCAAGATAATTTACAGCAGGACGCCGGAATCAGCGGCCATGTTGGCAAACGTCGAACGAGCGATGGCAATCACCGCCGCACTGAACCGTTTGACGTTCAACGATGCGAACGAAATTCGGGCCTTGTTCAGCAAACTTATCGGCAAAAAGGTACACGAGAGCTTTTTACTGATCCCTCCGTTTTATACGGCCGGCGGGGACGAAATCCGCGTTGGGCATAATGTCTTCGTAAATCAGAACTGCACTTTCTATGATCTCGGCGGCCTCGACATCGCAGACGATGTGATGATCGGGCCGAACGTGAGCATCATCACGGCGGGCCATCCCCTGGAACCCTCGCAGCGGCGCGGCGCCACAATCGGAAAGCCCATCGTGATTGAGAAAGGCGTGTGGATCGCAGCCGGCGCCACCATCATCGGGGGCGTGACAGTAGGCGAGAATTCGGTGGTTGCGGCAGGTTCGGTAGTCACCAGGGACGTTCCCCCGAACACTCTGGCCGGAGGAAATCCGGCGCGGGTCATTCGTTCGATTGGCGACGGCTGAGGGAATGTCCGCAAGGGGTCGAAACTGGAACTTCAAACCAGCCCACCGCGGACGGTTGGGCTATAGTTATTACAATGGTAATAACGAGGGTGGACCCATGCAGGAGTTGAAGGTTCGCAAGTTTGGTAATTCTCTTGGCGTTGTTTTGCCCAAAGAAGTCATTCGGCGCCTGGGTACAGGCGAAGGTGAACGCCTGTTTCTGGTTGAATCGTCGGAGGGCGCTTACGAGCTCACGCCCTATGACCCGGAGTTCGCCAAGAAAATGGCCAAGGCTGAGGGAATTATGAGCCGCTATCGAAACACGTTGCGCGCCCTTGCAAAGTGAAGGAGCCGCTCTGGGTGGATGAGCGTTTGGCGCTCGCGATCCACGCCAGACTGCTGGCGCTCCATGGCGGTGCGCCGGGTCTGCGGGACGAAGCGTTGTTGCAATCGGCATTGGCGCGCCCGCGCCAACTGTTCACCTACGCAGAATCGCCCGATTTGGTCCAGATGGCCGCCGCCTGCATCTCCGGCGTTGTCCGGAATCATCCGTTTGTCGACGGCAACAAGCGGACTGGCTTTGTTCTGGGTGTGCTGTTCCTGGAAATGAACGGCTGCCGTTTCACGACGACGGAAGAAGACGCCACTCGCGCGGTTTTAGATCTCGCGGCAGGACTTCTGGATGAGGAGGGCTTCAGCGCGTGGTTGGCCAACCACGTGAAGATGCGCCGCAAGAAGCGGTAAGCAACCAGCCGCATGCGGGGGCAATCCTATGGGAGATTACCTGCCCGGCTTCAAGTCCTTGGCCCAGTGGGCCTGCTCCTCCGCGATGAAGTGGTTCACCAGGTCGCGGTAGAGCTTTTCGATAACGTCGGGATTGAGCCCCTCTTCCAAAGCCCACTGCCGCCGCGCCTGAAGCATGGCGGCGAAGCGTTCGGGAGCGGCCACTTCGGTGGGACTCGCTTTAAACGCAGCCGCGGCAATGACGTACTTCTTCCGGTCGGCAATCGCGCGGATGATCTCGCGGTCGATCCGGTCAATCTCCGCGCGTATATCGGACAGCGTGCGGCACTCCTCTGGGCGCTTTACCTGCATCTGCACATTGTGCCACGCACGAATGCGTTAGATTGAAAGAGACGGGTTTCGCCGCATCCGCACGCCACCCGAAGCTCCGCACCAAGTTGTTAAGAAGCTATGCCGGAAAAGCACTACGACCATAACCAGATCGAATTGAAGTGGAGCGAGCGGTGGGCCGACGGGTCGCTCTTCGAAGCCGAAGAGAACTCAAGCAAGCCCAAGTTCTACGTGCTGGAGATGCTGCCTTATCCAAGCGGCACGCTGCACATTGGGCACATTCGGAATTACACCATCGGCGACGCGCTGGCGCGCTACAAACGCATGCGCGGGTTCAATGTGCTGCATCCCATGGGTTGGGACGCGTTCGGATTGCCGGCCGAGAACGCGGCTATCGCCAACAAGCGCGATCCCTACGAATGGACCATGCACAACATCGAGAACATGAAGCGGCAGCACCGGCGCATGGGCTTCAGTTACGACTGGTCGCGTGAGGTGGCCACCTGCGATCCCGCGTATTACCGCTGGAACCAGTGGTTCTTTTTGAAGATGCTGGAGCGCGGCCTGGCCTATCGCAAGAATGCGCTGGTGAACTGGTGCAACGAGTGCGGCACGGTGCTGGCGAATGAGCAGGTGGTGGACGGGTGCTGCTGGCGGCATGAATCGACGCCGGTGGAGCAGCGCGCCATCGAGCAATGGTTTTTGCGCATTACAGATTACGCCGACGAACTGCTGGCGTCCATCAGCGAGTTGGAGGAAGGCTGGCCGGAACGCGTACTGCTGATGCAGCGCAACTGGATCGGGCGATCGGAAGGCGCGGAGATCGATTTTCATCTGGAGGGCACGGGGCAGCCGATCCGCGTGTTCACTACGCGGGTGGACACCATCTACGGCGCCACGTGTGTGATTCTCGCGCCGGAGCATCCGCTGGTTGCCGAGCTGGTGGGCAGCGAATTGCGAGCCCAAGTGAAGCAGATGCTGGATTCGCGGGCGGCAAAAGGCCCGGGCGATATCGAGAAGGAAGGGCTGTTCACCGGCAGCTACGCGATCAATCCGTTTAGCGGCGAGAAAGTCCCGATTTGGATCGGCAACTTCGTGCTGATGGGCTACGGCACCGGAGCCATCATGGCGGTGCCAGCGCATGATCAGCGCGACTTCGAATTTTGCAAACAGTATGGCATCGCGATTCGTCCGGTGATCCGGCCCATGGACGGCGCGCTGGCGGATCCGGCCACTATGAAGGAAGCGTGGGGCGAGGATGGCATTCTCGAAAATTCCGGACCGTATTCCGGGCTGACGAGCGAGGAAGCTCGCCGTGTAATGACGGCCAAAGCCGAAGCGGAGGGCTTCGGAAAGGGCGCAGTTACGTTCCGCATCAAAGACTGGGGCATCTCGCGCCAGCGCTATTGGGGTACGCCGATTCCGGTGATCTACTGCCCGAAATGCGGCATGGTGCCGGTGCCGGAGAGCGATTTGCCGGTGGTGCTCCCGCTGAAGGTTCCGATCACCGGAAAGGGCCGCTCGCCGCTCGAAAACGTGCCGGAATTCGTGAACGTGAAGTGTCCGAAGTGCGGAGAACCAGCGCGCCGCGAGACCGACACCATGGACACGTTCATCGATTCTTCCTGGTATTTCTATCGCTACTGCGATCCGCGCAATTCCACGGCTCCGTTCGATTCGGCGAAGATAGCCTATTGGTTTCCGATCGATCAGTACATCGGCGGCGTTGAGCACGCCATCCTGCACCTGATTTATTCGCGCTTTTGGACAAAGATGATGCGCGACCTCGGGCTCATTACGAACGATGAGCCCACCACGCGCCTGTTCACGCAGGGCATGGTGATCAAAGACGGCGCGAAGATGTCGAAATCGAAGGGCAACGTGGTGAGTGCCGACGATATGATCCAGCGCTTTGGCGCCGATACCGGCCGCGTGTTCGAACTTTTTGCGACGTCGCCTGAAAAGGAAATGGACTGGACCGATTCCGGCGCGAACGGCGCATACGGTTTCCTCAGCCGTGTTTATCGCTTCGTCACGCGGAATGTGGGACAGGGCGGCGCGGACGCCACCGACGCCGATCGAAAGGCGCTGCGCAAGCTGCATCAGACGCTGAAGCTGATCACCGACGATTTTGAAGGGCGCTGGCACTTCAACACGTCCATCGCCGCGCTGATGGGCTTGATGAACGTGCTGACCGATCTGGAGAAAGATTTATCGGCGCCGGTGATCGCTGAAATACTGGAAAAACTCACGCTGATGCTGGAGCCCTTCGCGCCGTACTTGGCCGAGGAGCTTTGGGAGGAGCAGGGCCGCACCGCTCCGGTGTTCCGCCATGCCTGGCCTGCGTACGATCCCGAGCTCGCGCGCGAAGAAGAAGCCGAGGTGGTGATCCAGGTGAACGGCAAGCTGCGAGGGCGCGTAAATGTCGCGTTCGGTACGCCGCGCGAAACGCTCGAAAAGCTGGTGCTCGCCGATACCAAGGTTCAGCCGTTGCTCGATGGCAAGCAGGTGGTGAAGGTGATCGTTGTTCCCGATAAGCTGGTCAATATCGTCGTGAAATAACGGCTTCAGCTTCCCTTGCGCGCTAAGTACGCTTTCCGGCTTTCGGCAATCACATTGCGCGCTTCAATGGGGTCGCCCCAGCCCAGCGTGCTGGTCTCGCGGCCTTCCAACTCTTTGTAGATATTGAAGAAGTGTTCGATTTCGCGGCGCAGGTGCGGAAAAATTTGATCGAGCGTGTGGACCTGCTGGTAGCGAGGGTCGCGGTTCAACACCGCAACGATCTTCTGGTCCTTCAGCTTTTGATCCACCATATTCAGCACGCCAACGGGACGAACCTCCACTACGCAACCGGAGAACGACGGCTCTTCCACTAACGCCAGCACGTCCATCGGATCGCCATCCGAGGCCAGGGTTCCGGGGATGAAGCCATAATCGCCCGGGTAATGTACGGGAGAATACAAAACTCGATCCAGCCGGAAAGCGTGTAGCTCCCGGTCGTATTCGTACTTGTTGCTGGACCCCTTGGGGATTTCCACAACCATTCGAACCACCTCCGGGAAAGCGCTTCCGGGATCGAGATCGTACAGGGAGGGGCCCATCAAAAGAGGCCCCCAACGCTTAGTGGTGGCATCGCCAAACCATTCGTTAGCTGAGGGTAAGGAGAAATAATGCTTGCATTCCTTTTTAGAGTCGTGGCAAAATCCATTCAAGGCCGAAAGTGGCCAGATCTGGACAAAAGTGGAAGAACAGCCTCAGAAGACGCCCGTGGACTCTCCTCGTGGGTTCTTTTCGGCCCACGTCGACGACAAGGGCCGGCTCAAGCTTCCCGTGGAATTGCAGCAATACTTCAGCGCGATCGGGGATGAGAAATATTTCGTGACCAGCGTAGACGACCGCATAGCTCGAATCTACCCGATTTCGGTCTGGAAGGGAAACGAAAAAGTTTTGGAGGAGTTGGCGACCGAGGATCCTGACGCGGCTGAGGCGCTGGCGTTTGTGGCGAACGACTATGGCGCGGAGGCCAAGGTGGACCCGCAGGGGCGGATGACTCTGCCCACCGATTTGCGGCGGGCGCTAGCGCTGGAAAATCAGGAAGTCCGTCTGGACTGCTCACAGGGCGCGGTGAATATCTATTCGAAGGCCGAGTACGAGGCGCGCAAGCAGAAAGCCAAGGACAGCCTGGCGGAGAAGTTGAAGACGGCCAAACTGAAGGGGTTCAAATAGCGGCCATGTATGCACGTTCCAGTGATGCTCGGCGAGTGTGTGGAGTATCTGGCGATAAGGCCGGACGGCATTTTCCTGGACGCGACAGCGGGATTAGGCGGACATTCGGGAGCGATCGCGCAGAGATTAACCACCGGGTTTGTGATCGCGAACGATCGAGACGCCGAATCGTTGGAGCAGGCGAAACTGAACACTTCGCAGTGGGCGGATCGAATCCGTTTTCACCGCGGAGCGTTTTCGGAATTGCGCTCCGCGCTGGCGAACTTAGGCATCGAGAGGGTGGACGGATTGCTGGCCGACTTGGGAGTCAGCCGCTATCAGCTCACCGATCCAGAGCGCGGGTTTTCGTTGATGACGGATGGTCCCTTGGACATGCGGCAGGATCGCAGCCAGGAACTGACCGCGGACGAGATTGTGAATTTTACTCCAGAAAAGGAACTCGCCGACTTGATTTATGCACTCGGCGAGGAAAGGAGGTCGCGGAGAATCAGCAGAGCAATCGTTCGGGCGCGGCCGATCCACTCGACACAGCGACTGTCGCGTGTGATCGAAGCGGCCGTGCCCCGGACGAGCAAAATCCACCCGGCCACGCAGACGTTCCAGGCGCTGCGCATGGCGGTAAACGACGAGCAGGGGGAGTTGGATCAACTGCTCGCCATTGCGCCGGATTTGGTGAAAAGCGGCGGGCGCATGGTGGTCCTGTCGTTCATGTCGCTGGAAGATCGAAAAGTGAAGCAGAGCTTTCAGGCACTGGCACGCGCGGGGCGAGCGGAAATCCTCACCAAGCACGTCATCAGGCCTTCGTCAGAGGAAATCAAAGACAACCCTCCTTCGCGGAGCGCCAAGCTCCGGGCGTTGGAGATGAAATGACAGAGAGCAAATTATAATGGCAACTCTCGCAAATATGCTGGACCGCTTCACGACGCCCCACGAGGCGGGGGACGTGCGTTCCCGCGCTCTGGGCAACGAGAACCGCTACCAGGTTCCGGCGTTTCCCAATGAAGATGTGTATCTGTACGTGAAGCACATCGACAACTCGCGCATCCTGCGCGAAGCCGACCCGGCGGCGCGCAAGACCTGCTGGCGGCTGATCGGTTCGTCGTTCGCCTTTGCCGTAATCGTGATTGCCCTGCTGCTTCCGTCGCTCAACCGTCTGATGGCGGGCTACAAGATGGAAGCCCTGCGTCAGGAGCGGCAGCGTCTGGAACTGGACCGCGCCTCGCTGGAACTGGAGGAGACGAAGCTGCTGAGCCCGGCCCGCCTGGAGCAACTGGCGCGCTCGCAGCGCTTCGTCGATCCGGCGCCCGAAGCGGTGGTTTATCTGGACAGCAACAAGAGCGATCAAATCCTGGCTAAGAAATAGCGAGTTTTTACGACGTTATGAATCCGCTGGCGACAAAACGCGTGCACGTGTTGGTCCGCGTGGCCTTTATCTGGGCCGCGCTGATCGCCGCCCGCCTGATTCAACTGCAAGTGATCCAGCATCCCAAGTTTGCCGAGATGGCGCGCGAGCAGCAACAGAGAGTGGACGAGATCAAAGCCCCGCGCGGCGCGATTCTGGATCGCTACGGCCAGCGCCTGGCAATGAGCCTGCCGGCCGAATCCGTAGTGGTGGATCCATTGCGGGTGCCCGACTTATCGGTGGCCGCCGACGTTCTCTCGAAAGTTCTCAAACTGGATTCGGCCGATCTGCTGGCGAAGCTGAAAACGGCCGCCGGCGATCGCCGCGGCTTTCTCTGGGTCAAGCGGAAGATCACTCGGGAGGAAGCCACGCGGTTGCGCGACCTGAACCTGGACTGGATCGAATTTCGCACCGAGAGCCAGCGGTTTTATCCCAACCGGTCGCTCGCGGCGCACGTGATCGGCAGCGTCGATTTCGAGGAAGACGGCAACGGCGGTGTGGAACAAAGCCTGAACGATCGGCTGGCTGGGCATGCCGGCGAACTGCTGGTTACAGAAGATGTTCAACGGCGCGGATTCGCTTCCCAGATGGAAGACCAGCCGCAGCCCGGCCAGGACGTCCAGCTCACCATCGATTCCCGGATTCAGTTCGTGGCCGAGCAGGAGCTGGCCAAGATGGTGGCGGCGCATCATGCCAAATCGGGCAGCTTGGTTGCCATGGACCCGCGCACCGGCGACATCCTTGCGATGGCGAGCGTGCCGACCTTCGATCCGAATGAGCCGCCCAAACCCGGCAATGTCTCCGCGCGTGAGAACCTGGCCGTTTCCGCGCCGTTTGAGCCGGGGTCGGTGTACAAGGTGATTACTCTTTCATCGGCGCTGGAGACCACCCATTTGCGCCCCGAATCGATGATCAACTGCGGAAACGGAAGCATTAATTTATTCGGCCGCATTATTCACGACCACAGCAGCTATTCGTCCCTGTCCATGGCGGACGTGCTGGCCAGGTCCAGCAATATCGGCGCGATTAACATCGGTCTGCAGGTGGGCGACAAGAATCTGTACAAATATATTCGCCGCTTTGGATTCGGCAAGAGGACGGGCGTGCCGCTCCCGGGCGAGTCGGCTGGAATGGTGAAGCCGGTGCGTTTGTGGCAGAAGAGCTCCATTGGTTCGGTAGCCATGGGGCATGAGATTGGCGTCACCACATTGCAACTGGCGCAGGCTTGCACCGTGATTGCGAGCGGCGGACTGCTGCTCAAGCCGCGCCTGCTCATGAACGCGCCCAAAGTGGCGCCGGTTCGCGTGCTGCGGCCAGAGACCGCCATCACGATGCGCAGCATGATGGAGGGTGTGGTCTTGAAGCCCTACGGAACGGGCCACAAATACGCGCGGCTGCTGGGCTATACCTCGGCCGGCAAAACGGGCACGGCGCAAATTTACGACGCGCGCATTCATCAGTACACGCATTCGTACAACGCATCGTTCATGGGATTTGCTCCGGTAACGAATCCGCGGATCGTGGTGGTGGTGACCATCAACGGCACCGAAGGCACGGTCGGCTACGGCGGCCCGACATCCGCCCCGGTGTTTCGCGAAGTGGCCGCAGCCGGGCTGCGTGTTATGGACGTGCCAAAAGATCTGCCGGAGATGGTTCCTCCCGACGGCAGCGCTCCGGCCGACGAAGACGATGTTGCGATCGCCGATTTAGGTTCTTCCATCCCTCCCCCGCTGGTCCAAGCGGGAGATGCCGTGGCCGCCGACGACCGACCGGTGGCTTCCGCAAATAGCGCTTCGGACCAGCGGACTTTTTTAGCACAAGGGGGAAGCTCCGGCCTGGACTTCGCCGGGCCGCGAGTGCCGAATTTCCAAGGCAAGACCGTACGAAACGTGATTGAGCAGGCGGCCGCGATGGGTATTCCGGTGGAGTTTACCGGCAGTGGGATCGCGCGCGCGCAGGTTCCCGGGCCGGGCGCCATTCTGCCTTCCGGCCGATCGGTTCGCGTGCAGTTTAGCCGCTAGCGGGAGCCGATGACAATTGCAGAGATCCTCCAGGGCGTCAGGCTCAGGAAGGAACTCCCCCCCGCTGTGGGAAAAGAGCCTGTGACGGGATTGGAGTATGACTCGCGGCGTGTGCAGCCGGGCTTCCTGTTTTTTGCATTTCCAGGCGCGCGTGCCGATGGGCGCGAGTTTGCGCAGCAGGCCATCGAAAAGGGTGCGGTGGCGGCGGTGAGCGAGCTTCCCTCGCTTGCGGGATTTGGCGGGAGCTGGATCGAAGTGGAGCATGGCAGGCAAGCGCTGGCGCTGGCGGCGAGGAAGTTTTATGGGAATCCGGCTTCCGGCGGCCCGGATGCGAGGGTGAAGTTGACGGGCGTGACGGGGACCAACGGCAAAACGACTACCACCTTTCTGATCGACGCGGTGCTGCGCGCCGCTGGAATCACGACGGCAATGGTGGGAACCATCGAGTATCGAATGGCCGGGGAAGTGCGGCCGGCCGTGAACACGACGCCTGAGTCGCTGGATCTCTATCGTTTGTTTCACGAGTTGGAGCAGGCCGGCGGAACCCATGTCACAATGGAGGTTTCATCCCACGCGTTAGCGTTGGGACGGGTGTACGGCATTACGTTTCACACCGCTGTATTTACGAACCTCACGCGGGATCACCTGGATTTCCACCATACGATGGAGGACTATTTCGCGGCCAAGCGTCTGCTGTTTGCGCCCGAAGGTACGGCCGCGCCCGAGTGGGCGGTGATCAATTTTGACGACGAGTACGGCCGCCAGATTCAGCCCGCGCCGCATACGCTGCGGTATGGATTCGAAGCGGGCGCCGATTTGCGCGCCTCGTCTTTGGAAATGAACTTCGCGGGCTTGCGTTTTATGGTGGAGCATGCGGGCGCGCGTTTGCAATTGACCTCGCCTTTGGTCGGCAAATTTAACGCCTATAACATCCTGGCGGCGTGCGGAGCGGCGCTCAGTTACGGCCTGGATTGGGCCACCATTACACGCGCCATCGCGCACGCGCCGCGGGTGCCGGGACGCTTTGAAAGCGTTCAGCAGGGCCAGCCGTTTTTGACTATCGTGGATTATGCGCATACCGACGACGCGTTGCGCAACGTGATCTCCGTGGCGCGCGAACTGCGTCCGAAACGTGTGATTACGCTGTTTGGCTGCGGCGGGGATCGCGACCGGACCAAGCGCCCGCTGATGGCGCAAGCGGCGGCGCAGTTGAGCGATTACGTGGTGCTGACGTCCGATAATCCGCGCTCGGAAGATCCGCTTGCCATCATGAATGACGCGCTGGTGGGGCTTGGCCGTTTTGACACGCCGTACATCATGGAACCGGACCGCGCCAAGGCGATCCGCGCCGCGCTCAAGGAGGCGCGGGCCGGAGATATCGTGATTTTGGCGGGAAAAGGCCACGAAACGTATCAGGTATTGAAAGATCGCGTCATACATTTTGACGATCGCGAGGTGGCACGGGACGTGCTGCGGGAGTTGGGGTATCACAAAGGCGATGGAGTTTGACCGCGTGGAGTTTGGATTGACCGACGTTGCGCAAGCTCTGGGATTTCGGGTGGAGAGCGAGGCCCGAATTACGGGCTGGAGCATTGACTCGCGGACGGTCGCGCCCGGGGATCTGTTCTTTGCGCTACGCGGCCCCAATCACGACGGCAACGTGTATGTCGACGAAGTTTTGCGCAAGGGCGCGGTGGCGGCGGTTGCAAATGAGGGCGGCGCGGGACGAGTCCTAGTGGTGCCGGACACGCTGGAAGCGTTACAGAGTACGGCGATTTGGGCGCTTGGGCGATGGGGCGGGGAAGTGATCGGAGTGACCGGCAGCGCGGGCAAAACGTCCACCAAGGATGTGATCGCAGCGTTGCTTGGCGCAGTTATGCCGGCCGGAAAAACCATCGGGAACCTGAACAACCACGTCGGCGTGCCGCTGTCCATTCTGCGCTTGCCGGGCGAAGCCCGTGTTGCGGTGCTTGAAATGGGAATGAATCACGGGGGCGAGATCCGGACGTTATGCGCGATCGCCAAGCCGCGGATCGGCGTGGTGACCAACGTGGGACACGCGCACATGGAGGCGTTTCGACTCCATCGAGGGCGTTGCGGCGGCCAAGCGTGAACTGATTGAATCCCTGCCGCCGGATGGCGTGGCTGTGTTGAATGCGGACGATCCGCTGGTCAGCAGATTCGGCGCGAGCGCATCGCGGCCGGACCATCACTTTTGGAATTGACTCGCCCGCTGATATTCGCGCCGAGCATGTGCAGGTGACCGATCGAGGCGTGAGTTTCACGGTGGACGGCGTTGCGTTTGAGAGCTGCGTTGGTCGGCCGCCACAGCGTATCGAATATCCTGGCGGGCATCGCGGTGGCGTCGATCTACGGCATTCGCCCGGCGCAACTCACCGAAATAGTCAAGAATCTTGCAGCGTCCTCCATGCGCGGCCAGCGGCTGGTGCAGGACGGCGTTGTGATTTTGAACGATTGCTATAACTCCAATCCCGATGCGGCGCGCGTGATGATCGACGTGCTGCGGGAAACGCCAGCCAAACGGCGCATCGCCGTGCTGGGGGAGATGCTCGAGCTCGGGCGCTGGTCCGAGTCCCTCCATCGTGACGTGGGAAGTTACGCCGCGAAGAGTGGAATTGATGTGCTTGTAGGGATACGCGGCGCGGCCTGTCACCTTGTTGACGCAGCGAGGCAGGCAGGCTTGGCAGAGACCGCCGCGTTTTTTTTCCCCGATGCGGAAGCGGCAGGCGAACACCTGCGGCGGATGGCGCGTCCGGGCGACGTAATTTTGTTAAAGGGTTCGCGAGGCACCCACGTCGAGCATGCCCTGGAGAGGTTCCTCGCGCGGCCCAACGAACCCGAAAAGGGCGCGGAGGCGCCCGTGATTCACTAAACCACTATGCCGCCGCGCTCCGTTTTGCGGGTTGTTACCTAGAAGATGCTTTATTGGCTGTTCTACGAAAAACTATTTCGCCACTTCACGCCCTTTCGCGTGTTCGGGTACGTCACGTTCCGCACCGCGTTCGCCGCGCTCACGGCGCTGTTCCTGTGCCTGGCGCTGGGGCCGTGGCTGATCGCCAAGCTGCGCGAATTTCAAATCGGCCAGTACATTCGCGAAGAAGGGCCGAAGTCGCACATGAAGAAGGCCGGCACGCCGACCATGGGCGGCATTCTTGATCATCATTTCCATTGTGATTCCGACGCTGTTGTGGGCGAATCTCGTGAACCCCTACGTATGGATCGCGATGTTCAGCCTGGTGAGTTTTGGCGCTGATTGGTTTTTGGGACGATTACGCCAAGGTCAGGCGCAAACAAAACGAGGGCCTGACGGTGAAGCAGAAATTCGGGCTGCAAATGCTGGCCGCGCTGGCGGTGGGCTTCATGCTGCTGACGCTGCACGCGCAAAAGGCCTATTCCACCAGCATGAACGTGCCGTTCTTCAAGTCCTTCAAGCCGGATCTGCTCATCGACTCGCTGCTGCGCAACTGGTACACGTACCCGCTCGCGTTCGTGTTTTTCTTCGGCTTCATGATTCTGGTGATTGTCGGGTCGTCGGACGCCGTGAATCTTACGGACGGCCTGGATGGCCTGGCGATCGGACTGATGCTGATTGCCTCGTTCGCGATGACGGCGCTGACCTACGTTACCGGCCACGCCACGTGGGCGCAATATCTGGACTTGGCGCGGCTGCCGGGTGCTTCCGAGCTCACTATTTTCTGCAGCTCGATGGTGGGCGCGTCGCTCGGGTTTCTGTGGTACAACGCGCATCCAGCAGAAATTTTTATGGGCGACGTGGGCTCGCTGGCGCTGGGCGGGGCATTGGGCGTGGTGGCGGTCTTGATCAAGCAGGAGGTGCTGCTGTTGTTTATCGGCGGCGTGTACGTGATCGAAGCGCTGTCGGTAATTTTGCAGGTGGGCAGTTACAAGCTGCGCAAGAAGCGGATCTTCAAAATGGCGCCGATCCATCATCATTTCGAACAATTGGGTTGGGAAGAATCGAAGATCATTACGCGCTTTTGGATCGCAGGATTGGTGATGGCGTTGTTCGCGCTGACGACGTTGAAGCTGCGGTAAAAGCGATGAGGAAGTTGGAAGGGACGAGGGTTGTTGTGGTGGGGATGGCGCGTTCCGGCGTGGCGGCCATCCGGCTGTTGCGACAGCACGGCGCCGCTGGTTCGAGCCGTGGATGAAAAACCGATGGGGGAAGTGGAAGGCGTGACAATTGAGGCCCAAACGGAAGCTCCGTTTCGCGAGGCCGAGCTGGTAGTGATTTCGCCGGGCGTGCCCGCGGATCTGGATCTGCTGGCGCCGGTGCGCGCGCGGGGCGTTCCTGTGATCGGCGAGTTGGAGCTGGCCGCGCCATTTTTGAAGGGCCAAACATCGGAATCACGGGCACCAATGGAAAGACCACGACGACGGCTCTAACCGGGCACATTCTTACGAGAGTCGGGAATCGCGTGCCAGGTGGGCGGCAATATCGGAACCGCTCCGGCCGCGATGGTGGAGACGTTCGCGCGCCGGATCAATGGAACGTGCTGGAGCTTTCGAGTTTTCAACTGGAAACGATCGAGACTTTTCGGGCGACGATCGCGGTCTGTCTGAACGTGACGCAGAACCATCTGGACCGGCATCACACCTTCGAAAACTACGCGAATGCCAAGGCGCGCGTTGTTCGAGACGCAGGGTCCGGGACGACCTTGCGGTGCTCAATGCCGATGATCCGGTTGACGCTCAGCTTTGCTCAACGAACACAGGCGAAAACTGTCTGGTTCAGCGGCACACATCGCGTTTCCGGTGCGTGGCTCGATGGCGACGTGATTCACCTGGATGGCTAGCGCGCTTCTGAATGTTCGCGACCTGCGGCTGCGCGGTCGTCACAACTATGAAAACGTCATGGCGGCGGCGCTGATGGCGAGTTCGGGCAGGCGCGACGCATCGCCAGATCGCCAGTGCCGCTGTTACCTTCGCGCCGGTGGAGCATCGCCTGGAGTTCGTGCGCGAGCTGGACGGCGTCGCTTACTACAACGATTCGAAAGCTACCAGCGTGGACGCGACGCTCAAAGCCATTGATGCCTTTCCCGGCGGCCTCTGGATCATTCTAGGCGGCAAGGACAAAGACAGCGATTTCACCGTTCTGCGCGAGCCTTTGCGCGCGAAAGCCTGTGCCGCGTTGTTGATCGGCGCGGCGGCTCCGAAGATCGCGCGGCAGTTAGGCGACGATGGCGTGCCTGTGGTTCCGTGCGGAACGTTGGCAGCCGCTATCGACAAGGCGTCACGCTCGGCCACGCCGGGACACACGGTGCTGCTTGCGCCCGCATGCGCCAGCTTCGATCAGTTCGAAAATTTCGAGCACCGCGGCCGCGTCTTCAAAGATCTGGTGAACGCTTTGGCAAGAAGGAACGGGTAATGGCGCAACAGTTGAAATCCGATTGGTTGCTGTTCGGAACGGTGGTCGCGATGGTGGGCGCCGGCCTGGTGATGATCTACAGCGCTTCGTCGGTAATGGCGCAACTCAATCCCCACATCAATTCCAGCTTCTACTACGTCGGTCACCAGCTGGTTTGGGCATTGGTTTCCTTCTTCGCGCTCATGTTCTTCAAGCGGCGTGATTATCGCATGCTGCAAAGTCCGGGCTGGGCGTTCGGATCGCTCGGTATGGTCCTGTTCCTGCAACTTCTGGTCTTTTTCCTGGACACCAAAACGCACCGCTGGTTCCGCCTGGAAGGCATCGGAACGCTGCAGCCTTCCGAATTCGCCAAGCCCGCGCTGATCATTTTCTTCGCCTACTTCGTTACGCAGAAGCGTGACGCCATTAATACAAAACGGACCATTATCGCGGCTTGTCTCGCGCTGGCGGTGTTGGCGGCCACGGTCGGACTGGGCGACTTGGGAACGGCAGTGGTTCTGATTGTTCCCGCCGCGGTGGTCTTCTACATCGCCGGGTTGGAGCGCAAGTTCGTGTTCGTGGCGCTTGCGGTGGGCATGGTGGTGGCCGTCGGATTCGTTGCCGCGAAGCCTTATCGCATGGCGCGTATCGTGGGCTTCTTCGATCCCGAATACAAAGTGCTCGACATGGTGGATCCGGATGGCAAGATCAAAAAATACATCAGCCAATCGGTGACAACGCGCGACGCGGGCTACCAGGTGCGGCAATCGAAAATCGCGGTTGGGAGCGGCGGCCCGCTCGGCCTTGGGCTGATGCAGGGCAAGCAGAAGATTTTGTATCTGCCCGAAGCGCATACCGACTTCATTTATGCCGTGATTGGCGAAGAATTGGGGCTGTGGGGTTGCGGTGCGATCCTGGCGGGATTTCTGGTCATTTTGTGGCGCGGCTTCCAACTATATTGGGTGGCGAACGACGATTTTGGGCGCTATCTCGCGCTAGGCGTGACGTCGTCGATTGTGATTCAGGCGCTGATCAACATGAGCGTGGTGCTGGGCATGGGACCAACCAAAGGCATCCCGCTTCCGATGATCAGCGCCGGCGGCAGTTCGTTGATGAGCACGCTCATTTGTCTCGGGATGCTGTTGAGCGTGAGCGAGCATTCCGGATACTGAGCGATGGTACAGGGATGGCAACAATCGTGATGGCCGGCGGAGGGACGGGTGGGCACGTGATGCCGCTGCTTGCGGTGGCGCGAGAGTTGCAGGCCGACGGCCACCAGTCTGTCTTCATCGGCACTCGCAACGGCTTCGAGGCGAAGCTGGTGCCACCGGCGGGCTTTCCGCTCGAGTTCGTCGAAATCGGCGGCCTGAACCGGGTGGGAATGCTGCGGAAGCTTCGCTCGCTCGCCCAGCTTCCGTTGAGCGTGATTCGGTCCATCCAGTTGCTGAAGAAGCATCAGCCGTCGGCGGTGTTCAGCCTGGGTGGTTATGCGGCGGGGCCGGTAGTGCTGGCCGCGCTGTGGAAAAAGTCGCCGTTAATTGTGATGGAGCCGAATGCGATGCCAGGCCTGACGAATCGCAAAATCGGCCGGTTTGTTCACCGCGCGCTGTTGAGCTTTCCGGATGCCGCGCGCTTTTTTCCTGCCGGAAAATCGGAGATTACGGGCCTGCCCGTGCGCGCGGAATTCTTCAAGATTCCTCCGAAACGCCGCGACGCCAGGCTGACCATCCTGATCACGGGCGGGAGCCAGGGATCGCGCACGTTGAACGAAGCCGCGCGCGGCAGTTGGAGCTATTTTCAGGAGGCGCGGCTTCCGGTCCGGTTCATCCATCAAACCGGGACCGCGGCGTACGCTGTGCTGGCGCAAAAATTCGCGGAGAGCGGAATGGAAGGGCAGGTGGCGCCGTTTATCGAGGACATGCCGTCGGCCTTTGCGCACGCCGACCTGGTAATTTGCCGCGCGGGCGCGGGCGCGGTGGCGGAATTGGCGGCCGCGGGCAAGCCGTCCATTCTCGTTCCGTTTCCGGGCGCGTCTGACGAACATCAGTTGCGCAACGCGGAAGCGTTTCAGAGGGCCGGAGCATCGGTGCTGGTGCTCGATCGGGAAATGGACGGCGGACGGCTGTTTGAGGAAGTAGAGAAACTGCGTACGCATCCAGAATTGTTACATCGCATGGGAGAGCGGGTGCGTACGTTTGCACATCCCGGCGCGGCGCGGCGCGCGGCAAAAGTGCTGGAAGAGGCGATTCCCCGTTGACATTGCTCTTGAAAGCCGAAACAATACAAGATTAAAATGTTTTTTAAGCCGCAACACTTGCACTTCGTCGGAATCGGCGGTATTGGCATGAGCGGCATCGCCGAGGTGTTGCTGAATTTGGGATATCAGATCAGCGGGTCGGACCTGAAGCTGAGCCCTACCACCGAACGTCTGGCCTCGCTCGGCGCGCGAATTTATGAGGGCCACGCGGCCACCAACGTTACAGGCGCCAAGGCGATTGTGGTGAGTTCGGCGGTGGAAGCCGCGAATCCGGAAGTCCAGGAAGCGCGCCGGCTGCTGATTCCCGTCATTCCGCGCGGCGAGCTGCTGGCCGAGCTGATGCGGCTGAAGTATGGCATCGCGATCGCCGGAAGCCACGGCAAAACGACGACCACGTCCATGACCGCGAACGTTCTGAATGTCGCGGGCCTCGACCCTACTGTCGTCGTGGGCGGGAAGGCCGCGTCCATGGGCGGCTCCAACGCGCGCGTGGGACAGAGCGATTTTCTGGTGGTGGAATCGGACGAAAGCGATGGATCGTTTCTGAAACTTAGCCCGATCCTGGCGGTGGTGACCAACATCGACCGCGAACACCTGGATCACTATCCGTCTATCGTCGAGATCCGCGCTGCGTTCCTCGAGTTTATTCAAAAGGTGCCGTTCTACGGGGCGGCCATTCTATGCCTGGACGACGAGAACGTCCAGCAGTTGCTTCCCTCGGTGAATCGCCGCGTCATCACCTATGGACGCAGCCAGCAGGCCACTCTACAAATCGCGGACGTGGATTGCGGCGCTTTCGAGAGCCACTTTTCGGTTCGGACGCGCGGGCATAATTTGGGAACGTTTCATCTGCGCGTGCCGGGCGTTCACAATGTACTGAATGCCACGGCGGCCATCGCTGTGGGCCTGGAGTTGGACGTAAAGCTGGAAGCCATTCGCGAAGCCATCGCCAGCTATTCGGGAGTCGATCGCCGGTTTCAGATGCGCGGCCAGGCGCGCGGCATCACGGTAATTGACGATTACGGCCATCATCCCACCGAGATTCGCGCCACGCTCGCCGCGGCGCAGCTTTGCAAGTTCCGGCGCGTTCACGTTATTTTCCAGCCGCACCGGTACACGCGTACCCAGCACCTGATGGACGAGTTTGCGAAGAGCTTTCATCAGGCCGACGTGGTTTACGTGCTCGATATTTACGCCGCGTCGGAAGCTCCCATCGAAGGCGTGAGCGGCCAGGCGCTGGCCGATCGGATCCGCGAGTTCGGGCATCGCTGCGTGCATTACGCGGGGACCATTCCGAATGCCGTGGACGCGGTGCTGGAAAAAGTCCGCGATCAGGATGCGGTGCTGACGCTGGGAGCCGGCAATGTCTGGCAGGCCGGCGATCGAATTTTGGAAAAGCTGCGGGAGGCTGGAGCTGCGGGAGGTGGATAAGTGCCTGAATCCAGCGCGAGATCGGGTTCGAAGGCGGGCGCCAAACCGCGGCGCACTTTAGCCATGCGCGTTCTGCTGCGCTACGGCGGCATCGCGATCGCGGCCGGAGTGGTGCTGAGCGGCTGCATTTACGCCTCGGAAAGCTTCGAGCGCTTCCTGATTCGCGATCCGCGCTTCTTTCTGCCGGGCCCCGCCGACTACGGATTAGAGAGCCCGAACCTGGAGCTGAACGGCGTGAAATACGCATCGCGCCGGCAGATTCTGCGGATTTTTGATGCCGACTACGGCCGCAGCTTATACCTGTTTCCGCTCGCCACGCGGCGCAAGACCCTGCTCGGCATGCGCTGGGTGCATAACGCGTCCGTTGCGCGGATCTGGCCGAATCGCGTGATCGTGCAGATCACGCGAGCGCAAGCCCGCGGCATTCATTCGGCTGCCCGCCGAGAGCATGGTCCGATGGGCCCTCATCGACGAGGAAGGCGTGATTCTGGATCCGCCGGTCAAGGCGACTTTCCAGCTTCCGGTTCTGTCCGGAGTGACGGCTCGCGAAAGCCAGGAGCAGCGCGGGATTCACGTGCGGCGCATGCAGCGGCTTGATGAAGGACCTGGGGCCGCTGGCCGACAATGTTTCCGAAGTAGATGCATCCGATCTGGACGATTTGAGAATCACCGAGCAGGCCGGAGGCGGCGCCGTCTCGCTCATGCTGGGCGACCGCAACTTTTCTTCCCGGCTCAGGAATTTCCTGGACCATTACCCCGACATTCACCGGAAAATGCCGCAGGCAACCTCGTTCGATTTGCGGCTCGACGATCGCATCACAGGTTTGGAGGCCTCTCGCGATGCCCGATAAACCCCAACTCGCAGTGGGCCTGGATCTCGGAAGCTCCTCCACGCGTTGTTTGATTCTGCTGCTGGAAGGCGGCCGCTTGCGCTACGCCAGTCACAGCGAGGTTCCCTCCGACGGGTGGAGTAAAGGCAGACTGGCCGACCAGCAGGCCGTGACCACGGGTGTCCGCGCGGCCGTGCGCGAGGCCGAGCAGCAGGCGCGAGTCTCGGTGGACACGTTGGTGGTGGGCATCGGCGGATCGAGCGTGGATGGATGCAACAGCCGGGGCATTTATGAATTCGGCCGGCCGCGCCCGGTGACTATCGACGACATGGCTTACGCGGTGGAACGGAGCGAGCAGGTTCGGCTGGAGGAAGATCGCATTATCCTGCACTTATTCCCGCAGGATTTCACGCTGGACGGCCGCGCCGGCAAACGCTATCCGCGCGGGTCGATATGCTCGCGCCTGGAAGCCAACGTCCACATCACTACTTGTTCCGAGCAGGAGCATCACGCCATTCTGCATGCCGTGCAGCAGGCGTCGTATGGGATCGAAGAGTCCATGTTTGAGCCGGTGGCGACCGCGTACGCTTCCGTGAGCCGCGACGATCGCAATCGCGGCGTGGCCGTGGTGGACATCGGCAAGCATTCGACGGACCTGGTAGTGTACGACGGCGAAGCGGTGCTGCTGGCCCGGAGCCTTGCGATATCGGCGGATCATTTCACGCGCGACGTGGCGGTGGGCTTGACCGTGCAATATAACGATGCCGAGCGCCTCAAGGTGGAATACGGATGCGCGATGCTGGGGCTCACCTCCGATAACAGTTACATCGAGGTTCCCTCCAACGAGGGCCGCCTGCCGCGTGAAGCGCCGCGCCGCCAGTTGAACGAGATTCTGGAAGCGCGCGCCGAGGAGCTTTTCATCCACGTGGGATCGGAATTGGTGACCATCGGGATGGATCAAAAGCTTCTGGAAGGCGTCATATTGGCGGGCGGCGGAGCGATGCTGAACGGCATGTGCGACATGGCCGAGCGGGTGCTGAACTGCCCGGCGCGCAACGCGATCCCGGATGGCATCCAGGATTTGCCGGACGATCTTTGCAATCCGATGTGGGCCACCGCGTCGGGATTGGCGCGTTACTCGGCGCGGTTGAAGACCAATCGGGAGACCAAACGCAGGGCTCCCGGATTAATAGGGATGTTGTTTCACTGATTGACAAGCAAGGTCCGAAGACGATCACGACAGGAGGCTCTAAATGGACGCATTAAAGTTCGCCATACAGGAAGAAGCACTCGCCGGCACCAAGATCAAAGTGGTGGGCGTGGGCGGAGGCGGCTCCAACGCCGTCGCCAGAATGATGAACGAGGGCTTGCAGGGCGTGGAGTTTCACATTCTGAACACCGATGTCCAGGCGCTCAATGCGTCGCAAGTGCCCAATAAACTGGCCATCGGCTCCAAAGTAACCAACGGCCTGGGCGCGGGCTCCGATCCTTCACTCGGGCGGCAGGCGGCACTGGAGGACACCGAGCGCATTATTGAAGTGCTGGAAGGCGCCGACATGGTATTCGTAACGGCGGGGCTCGGCGGCGGCACGGGGACCGGCGCCGCGCCTGTGGTGGCTTCGCTCGCCAAGGAATTGAACGCGCTCACCGTGGCCGTGATCACCAAGCCCTTCGCCTTTGAAGGGCCGCGCCGCATGAAGCAGGCCGATCGCGGGCTGTCCGAACTGGGCGGCACGGTGGACACCGTGATCACGGTTCCGAACGATCGACTGCTCGAACTGGTTCCCCGCGGCACCAGCTTCTTTGAAGCATTCCGCATCGCCGACGATATTCTGCGGCAGGCCGTGCAGGGCATCAGCGATATCATCACCACGCCCGGCCTGATCAACCGCGATTTCTCCGATATTCGCGCCATCATGCTCGGCATGGGCTACGCGATGATGGGCACCGCGTCGGCTTCGGGCGAAAATGCGTCTATTGAAGCCGCTCGCCAGGCCATTAGTTCGCCGTTGATGGAAGAAGGCGGCGTGAAGGGCGCGCGCGGCGTGCTGATCAATATCACCGGTTCCAGCAAACTGAGCCTGCACGACGTGAACGAAGCTTGCTCGCTGATTCGCGGCGCCACGGCCAACGAAGACGCGCAGATCAACTTCGGCGTGGTGATGAATGAGTCGCTGAAGGATACGGTGAAGATCACGGTGATTGCCACCGGGTTCCAGCGCGATAATTTGCCGCAACTGGCCCGGCGTGCGACAGCCGCGGCAGCGTCGTCGCCCGTGGAACCGATTGTTTTTGAGAATTTGCCGCCTGCTCCGCCTCCGACACCGATGCCCGCGCCGGTCACGGAACCGCTGTTTGCGAGCGGTTTGAGTGCAGGATCGTCGCTGTTTCGCGACATGCCGCCCGTACCCGAGCCGGTGGAGGAAGCCGAGATCGAAGAGCCTACGCCAATGGCCGTGCCGGATGATATTGAGGTGCCGGCATTTATGCGGCGAGAGCGCAGGCTGTATCAATAGCGTTGCTTGGCAAATCAGATCTGCGTTGATCCGTGTTCATCCGTGGCCGAAAATTTGCCGCGGATAAACGCGGATTAACTCAGATGGGCTTCCGCAAGCCGATAAGCATAACAGCCGCGAGAATTGAACTATGGACGAGCAAGAAGATCCGGTGCTCCAAATGCGAGGCGTCGGCAAGGAGATTTGGTCCGACACGACAGCGGACGAGTATGTCCGTGACCTTCGCGCGAATTGGTTCGGCGATGAGCCCAAGACAATTCGCTATTGAAACACCGGCTGCACCCGTGACCCGTTCTGGATCGGCTTCTCGGACGGCAGCGCGGCGGCATCGCCTTCCTTGAGTCCGGAAAGGACCTGCGATTTGGTGTAGCTGGAAATACCCAGGTTCACTTTGCGCCAGGCCACTCGATCGCCTTGCAGCAGCAGTACGCCGGTCTCGGAATCCTGCCGCCGGATGGCTTCCTTCGGAATGGCGAGCGCGTTGTCCACCACGCTGGCCTGAATATCCGCGTTGATATTGGCGTTCGGAAGCAGATCGCGATCCGGATTCTCGATGATGCATCCCACCTCGCCCACCTGGCGCGTCCCGAGCGGCACAATCTGCGTCGGCAGCTTGTCCACTTTGCCCTTCCATTGATGCCCGGGCTTCGGATCCCAGGTGATGATCACCGGTTCTCCTTCGTGAACCTTGCCGAGGTCGGGCTCATCGACGTAAACGGTCACCCGCACCCGATCGAGCTTGCCGATCCTGGCAATCAGGTCGCCCGGGTTGACGTAGGAGCCTTGCTTCAAATCGAAGTCGTACACGGTTCCGTCCATGGGTGCGCGAATGCTGCTGAGATCGAGATTGGTCTCGGCCACCGCGGCGGCGGACTGCGCCTCCTGCAGACGGGCCTTGGCGATTTCCTTGTCGATGCTGGTAACCAGCGCGGCCTTGCTTTTTTCGAGAGCCTGGATTTTCAACTGGAGCTGGTCGACCAGTTGCCGGGCGGTATCCAACTCCTGGCGAGTGGCGGCCTGTTTGGCCACCAGCCGGTCCAGCGCCTGGTAATTTTTCTGCGCGGCTTCCAGGTCGAGACGGGCACGCGCCAGGTCCGCATCGATTTGCTGGCGTTCGGCGATACGCCCGCCCTGCGTCAACACCTGCTCCTGGGCCTTCGCCTCTTGAATGGCAGCTTGGGCTTTTGCGAGATCCGCGCTGGCAACGCGCGTATTGAGTTCCACCAGAGGCTGGTCCTTTGCGACGCTTTGGCCCCGGCTAATCAAAACGCGCGTAATGACGCCGGCGCGTTCCGCGCGCACTGGCATCCACTCGATGGGCTCAACTTTACCGTTCGTGCTGAGCGAACTGATCAGCGTCCCGCGCGTGACTTTGACAAATTCAACGTCCGGAGGAGCCGCTCGCTTGGTGGCGACCCAAGTCACGATCACAGCCGCGCCAACCAAAAGAATGGCAAGCCAGCTTCGGCTACGGCTCACGGACGGATCCTCGAAAAGGGGGCAATTCCCATTGTCCCAGAATCTATTCCAAAACCAAATTTATTCCAAAACCACCAGCGTGTCGCCCGCGCCCACGGTCTCGCCCGCGCGCGCGCGAATTTCGACCACGCGGCCGGGGCGCGCAGCCTTCATTTCGTTTTGCATTTTCATCGCTTCCACCACCACCAGGCCCTGTTCCGCTTCCACCGAGTCTCCCACGCTGACCAGGACGCGGACTACCTTGCCGGGCATGGGGGCAGCGACATTTTGACGTCCCGATCCGATAGACGCTCGCGCGCCCCGGCTGGTGTCGCGGGGATCGCGCACCTCTACCGCAAACCTCCAGCCGCCCACCTCCGCGCTCAGCCCTTGCGAGGTTTCGATCACGCGAATCTCATAGCTCACGCCGTCCAGCAGCACCGAGTAGACGCCTGGTTCCACTTGGGTTACTGACGCCAATTGCTCGGAATCAATGTCGATCGTGCGGCCATCTACCGCTACCTGCCACTTCATCGCAGAAGCCGGCCTCGCCCTTCGGTAAGCCAGCGGCTGGAGTCTGTTTTTGAAGCGCGTGCCGTGCCCTCGCGCCCGGTCTGGAAATGCGCCAGCACAGCCAGCGCCACGGCCACATCGAGCTCGGGTGGAGGCTCACCCCGCGGCTTTCGTCTGGCCAGAAAATCGGCAATGAACTCCGTGGAGAGATTGCCGGCGAGGAACTCCGGATCGTTCAAGATTTCGCGAAAGAACGCGATATTCGTCTGGATTCCGGCGATGGCATATTCGCTTAGCGCGCGCTCCAGACGCCGAACCGCGGCGTTCCGGTCCGGACCCCAGGTCACCAGCTTCGCGAGCAAAGGATCATATTCCAGCGGCACCGTCCATCCGGGATAGATGCCGGAATCCAGCCGAACGGCGGGCCCGCTGGGTTCATTGAGTTGAACGATCCTTCCCGCGGAAGGAAAGAACTGGTTCTCGGGATCTTCGGCGGAGACACGGCATTCCATGGCCCACCCGCGCCATTGGACGTCCTTCTGTGTGAATGGCAGCCCTTCGCCGGCCGCGATCCGCAGTTGGAGCTGCACCAGATCATATCCGGTGACCAGCTCGGTGACGGGATGCTCCACCTGCAGGCGCGTGTTCACTTCCAGGAAATAGAAGTTGCCCTGTTGATCGGCGAGAAACTCCACCGTGCCCAGGTTGTCATAGCCGGCGGCGCGAGCGATCTTCAACGCCGCATCTCCCATGGCGGCGCGCATCTCTGGATGCTTGGCCACGAAGGGCGATGGGCACTCTTCGATGACCTTCTGATGCCTCCGTTGCAGCGAGCATTCGCGCTCGCCCAAGTGCACCAGGTTCCCATAATGATCGCCCGCGATCTGAATCTCGATGTGACGCGGCCTTTCGATCACCTTCTCGATGTAGATTTCGCCGTTCTGAAAAGCGCGCTCCGCTTCGCTGGAGGCATCCCGGATGGAGGATTCCAGCTGTCTCTCCTCCCCGACCAACCGCATGCCCTTGCCACCGCCGCCGGCTGCCGCCTTGAGCAATACCGGATAGCCGATCGTGCGAGCCAGTGCGCGAGCCTGTTCGATATTGGTGGCCGCTTCTTCGCTGCCGGGCACCACCGGCGCGCCGGCTTGCTTGGCCAGAACGCGCGCGGCTGTTTTCGATCCCAAACGGCGAATCGATTCGGCTGACGGCCCGATGAACACGACGCCCGCTTCGGCGCAAGCCGCCGCGAATCCGGCGTTCTCACTCAGGAAGCCGTAGCCGGGATGGATGGCTTCGGCCCCGTGCTTCCTGGCCGCTTCCAGGATCCGATCCACGCGCAGATAGCTGTCGGCCGAGGGCGCCGGCCCGATGTGCTCGGCTTCGTCGGCCATCCGAACGTGCAGCGCGCCGCGATCGGCGTCCGAGAAGACCGCGATACTGCGAATCTTCATTTCGCGCAGCGCGCGGATGATGCGCACCGCAATCTCGCCACGGTTGGCGACCAGAACCCTACCGAACATGCATCGTGATTTTAACAGAGCGCCTTCACGGTAATCTAAAGTCCAGGACTGTAAACTCCATGGACAACGAAGAATTCCGCCGTTATGGGCACCAAGTGGTGGACTGGATCGGGGACTATCTGGAAGACATCCGCCAGTATCCCGTGCTGCCGGACATGAAGCCGGGGGACCTGATCGATCGGCTGCCGGCGCACGCTCCCGATCACGGCGAGGCGATGGATGCCATCCTGGAGGATTTCGAGCGGTCCATTGTTCCGGCGCTGACGCATTGGAACCATCCGCGTTTTTACGCCTACTTCGCCATTTCGGGCTCCCATCCGGGCATTCTTGCCGAGATGCTGGCGGCGGCGCTGAACGTCAACGGCATGCTGTGGAAAAGCTGCCCCGCGCTGACGGAATTGGAACAAGTGACGCTGGGATGGCTGCGCCAATGGATGGGACTGCCCGCGGAATTTTTCGGGATCATCTATGACACCGCTTCCATCAGCACGCTGCACGCGATCGCGGCGGCGCGCGAAATGGCCGATCCTGAATCGCGCACGCGAGGCAATGCCCCGGGTCTGGTGATGTACACCTCCGAGCACGCTAACTCCTCGGTGGAGAAGGCCGGCATGACACTTGGAATCGGCCAGGACAACATCCGCAAAATTCCGGTGGACGATGCCTTCCGCATGCGCGTGGATGTGCTGCGCGAAATGGTGGCGGCGGACCAGCGCGCGGGCAAGCGGCCGTTCTGCATCATTCCCACCGTCGGCACCACGTCAACGTCCAGCATCGATCCGGTGAATGCGGTCGCCGATGTCGCCGAAGAGTGTGGCGCGTGGCTGCACGTGGATGCCGCTTATGGCGGCGCGGCGGCGGTGGTTCCTGAGCTTCAATCCATCCTGGACGGCGCCGAGCGCGCGCATTCGCTGGTGGTGAATCCGCATAAATGGCTGTTCACGCCGGTGGATTTGAGCGCGTTCTACACCCGCAAACCCGAAATCCTGCGCCGGGCCTTTTCGCTGGTTCCCGAATATTTGCGAAGCGCCGAAGATCCGCGCGCGGTGAATTACATGGATTATGGCGTGCAACTCGGACGGCGGTTCCGCGCGCTGAAGCTGTGGTTCGTTATGCGGCATTACGGGCGGGAGGGGATCGCGGAGCTGATCCAGCAAGCACATGGATTACGCGCAGCGCCTGGCTGGGCTGATACGCGAGCATCCCGATTTCGAGATCGCCGCGCCAACGCCTTTTTCGCTGATCTGTTTCCGCTATCGCGGCTCCGACGACGAGAATCGCGCCCTGCTCGAAGCGGTGAATGCCTCGGGCAAGGCGTTCTTATCACAGCACCGTGCTGAACGGACGGTTCGTGTTGCGGCTGGCGATCGGAAATATCGCTACCCAGTGGGAGGATCTGGAAGAGACCTGGAACCTGGTGCGGCAGTCTGTGAAAGCTGTAGCTAGCTGATCTTCTGGAGAAGAAATTCATCCACGGTGCTGAGCAGCAGCGATGGATGAACCGGTTTGGAGATATACCCGTTCATGCCCGCCTCCAGGCACCGCTCTTTATCGCCATTCATGGCGTGCGCCGTCATGGCGATAATGGGCAGCCGATTCCAGCGCTGTTCCTTGCGGATGAGCCGCGTTGCCTCCAGACCGTCCAGCACCGGCATTTGTACGTCCATCAAGACCAGATCGAAGGCGGCGCTGGCGTCCAGCTTATTCAGAGCCTCCTGGCCATCGTTGGCCAGCTCGATGGAGAAGCCGCGCTTGCGCAGAACCGCTGTCACCACTTTCTGGTTTACCTGATTATCTTCCACCACCAGGATGCGCGCCGGGCCGCCGGACGCGCTGGCCACGGATGGAGCATGCTCCGCGACATCCGCCTTTTGCGGAGCTGTCCGTCGTAACATCCGCTTGGCATTTGAGGGTCACGGCGAAGGTACTTCCCCGGCCCAGTTCGCTCTGAACCTGGACATCGCCGCCGTGTAACTCCGCCAAGCTGCGCGTGATGGCGAGACCCAGTCCCGTTCCCCCAAACCGGCGGCTGACGCTGCCGTCGGCTTGCGTGAACTTGTCGAAAATGGAGAGCAGCTTATCGGCCGGAATTCCGGTTCCGCTATCCTGGACCGTGATGCGAAGCGTGAACTCGCGCGGCTGGGTAAACTCTCCGCCAACTCGGATGGTTACCGATCCATGCTCCGTAAATTTCACGGCATTGCTGACCAAATTGGCGATGATTTGGCGCACGCGCAGCGGATCGCCGGTAATCTGCCGCGGCACATCGGGCGAGACCTCCGCGTGAAGCGAAATCGAATTCAAGGTGGCTTGCGGCTGATGCGCCTTGATGCAATCCGCCAGCAGTACGCGCAAATCGAATGGCAGCTTTTCCAGTATCATTTTTCCAGCTTCGATCTTGGACAGATCCAGAATATCGTTTAACAATGAAAGCAAAGAATAGGCGCATCGCTGCGCCGTTTGGAGCTGTTCCGCTAACTCCGGACTCAAATCCCGATCGAGCGCGATGTCCAGCAGCCCAATCACGCCGTTCATGGGGGTGCGCAACTCGTGCGAGATGTTGGCCAGAAATTCGCTTTTGGCGCGGCTGGCCGCCTGAGCCGTGCGCATGGCTTCTTCCAGTTGATCGGTACGTTCCTGGATTCTTTTCTCGAGCAGCCCCCGCTGTTCGAGCAGCGCCTTTTGCGATGCGGCCAGGGCGCCAATCATCCCGTTGAAACTCTCGCCCAGAAACTCGACTTCATCGCCGGTCTTGCTCACGCTGATCGGCTCCAAGCGGCCGTTACGGGCGGATACGATGCCCGCCTGAAGTTGGGAGAGCGGACGCGCGAGCAGACGAATGGTGAAGCGCGCGATCGCCGCGGCAACCAGCAGCACGATCACGAACAGCAGCAGCCCCTTGCCTACGTCGAAGGTGTCCTGGCGAAGATCGTACGCCAGAATGGTTGAGATCACCCAAAAGACTAGCGCAGCGGTAAATAACGAGAATTTGGAGGCTAAGGAGCGCAACGGCCCGGGACGCGCGAGGCTGGGATCGCCGGTGGAGGGCTCTGCCATGTTCGTTCATCGGCTGTCCTAAGGTCTGCTGCATAAGGGATTAGCCCTAGGCCAAGGCGTCTAGTGGTTTATACGCGATGACCAATGCTATTCTTGGACGAAATGGGTCGCCTGCGGACGAGCCTGTGCGGCATCCAGCTCGAAAACCCCGTCATTGCCGCATCCGGCACGTATGGCTACGGTGTAGAGTTCTTGAGTGTCGCGGATTTGAACGCGATGGGCGGGCTGGTGGTGAAAGGACTTTCGCGCGAGCCAATCGCCGGCAATCCACCGCCGCGCTTGTGGGAGACCGAAGGCGGCATGATCAACTCCATCGGGCTTCAGAACATCGGCGCGCGCGCCTTCGTGGCGGAAAAGCTTCCGGCTCTTGCGCCGCTTGCGGACCGCGATCTTCGCCAATGTTTTCGGATATCAGCCGGAGGACTACGCCGAAGTGATCCGCATTCTGGAAGACGCCGAGGGCATCGCCGGATATGAGCTGAATGTTTCGTGCCCCAATACCAAGCACGGCGGCATTTATTTTTCGAGCGATCCCGCGCTGCTGCGCGAATTGGTCGGAACTGATCCGGCCGCTGGCGCGCCGTCCCTTGATCGTGAAACTTTCGCCGAACGTGGCGCGCATCGAGCCGCTGGCGCAGGCCGCCGAAGCAGGCCGGCGCCGACGCCATCAGCCTGGTGAACACGTTCGTCTCCCTGGCCATTGACGCGCACACGCGCCGGCCGCGGATCGGCGCGGGCTTCGGCGGATTATCGGGCCCCGCCATCAAGCCGATCGCGCTGCGCATGGTCTACGAAGCGGCCAAGGCGGTCCGAATTCCGGTGATCGGCCTGGGAGGAATCCGCAGCGGCGAAGATGCGGCGGAGTTCCTGGTGGCCGGCGCTTCGGCCGTCCAAGTGGGCACGGCCAACTTCTGGGACCCCGAGGCGCCCTGCCGCATCGCGCGCGAGCTGGACGATTACTTGAAACAAGAAAGCATCGAAGACGTTCAACAACTAGTAGGAACATTGCAGATATGAAGCAAAACGATTTCAACCGACAAAGGCGCCCAAGGCGATTGGCCCTTATTCGCAGGCGGTGGTGTATGGCGGATTGGCCTATCTGAGCGGCCAGATCGCCACTCGATCCTGCCAGTAACAAGGTGATCGAGGGCGGCATTTCCGCGCAAACCGAGCGGGTCTTGGAGAACATCAAGGCCGTTCTGGAAGCCTGCGGCGCTTCGCTCGATTCGGTTCTGAAGACCACGGTGTTCCTGAAGGATATGGGCGATTTCGCGCCGATGAATCGAGGTCTACGAGCGCTACTTTCGGCAACAATCCGCCCGCGCGATCCACCGTGCAGGCGGCCAAGCTGCCGCGCGATGTGGGCGTCGAGATCGATGTGATCGCCGCGGTGCTGGGCGAACCGCAAGCGTAGACCCGCCTGGGTCGAGCGTCAGTGCGCTGAATATTGCGGCTGCGGAGGATTCAGCTTGATCTCGATGCGTCTTCTGCGGCTCATCCACGTCGAAGTTCTGCCCGAACGTCTGATAGTCCTTGGCGATGATCTGCACCAGAATTGTGCCCTGCGGGATGGGGGGAATCGTGACCGTCCCTTCCTGGTTGGTGCGCAGTTCCCATTCGGTGCGGATCTTTTTGCCGAGCTTCGTCACCGAGTGTCCTTTGACGAATTTGACGATCACGCTGGCGCCTTCGACGGGCTTGCCGTAGGGGCTTTTTACCGAGATCGTCAGAGTGGTCATGTCCGCGCCCAGCATCGAAGGCAAGGCCGGCAAGACAGGGCGAGCGACAGGATCAATGCGCGCATAGCTTCATCATAGATCTTAAGCGATATCGGGCAGCAGAAAGCGTCCGCGCGACCCCGGCCGCGCGGGTGACCGCCTCGGCCGCCAGATAGCCGCTGCGGACCGCGCTTTCCATGATGGGCGGCCAGCCCGAGCGCGTCCAATCGCCTGCCAGGAAGAGATTTTCGAACTTGGTGGTGCTCACGGGCCGCACTTGCTCCAGACCGGGGCGGGCGGAAAATGTCGCGCGAATTTCCTTCACCACGTGCGCCTTTTCGAGCTTGGCTTCTTTCACGATCGGGAAAAACTCCGCCAGTTCGCGCAACGCCAGCGCGATCACATCGGCGCGCGGCATCTCCACCAGGCTGCGCGACGCGCTCACCACCAACTGCACGTATCGGCCCCTGGATTTGTTGAACATCCATTGAATGGTGCGATCCAGCAGCGTGGCGTGCGGCAGTTCCGTGATGCTGCGATCGAACCACAAGTGGATGCCGGTGATGGGCGAGTGCTCGAAGCCCTCCAGATTCAAATCCAGCTCCGGAATCACGGCCGGCAAGCGCTCGAAAGGCAACGCGCGAGATGTAATAATCAGCCGTGTGCTCTTCACCCGCGGCGATCACGCCGCGAATTGCGCCATCCTTCGCAATCACTCGCTCCACCGGCGCACGCGGATGCATTCGCACATTGGGGATGCGTTTCCAGCCTTCCGGGCCGTAAAGATCGCCCAGCGGGACGGCCGGAATCCCCATCTCGTAGGCATTCGGCGCGAGCCAAAAAGCCGAGCCAGAAAACTTGAAACCCATGGCTGGCAGCCATGCGATCCAGATCCTCATTCACCGCGCTGACCAGCACCTGATTCCAGAAGCGGCCGATGGCGCGCTCGGTTTGGCGCTTTTCGCGCAGCCAATCGAGCATCGTGATGTGGTCCAGATCTTTGCGCCGTCCATGCTCGCTGCGGATGGCCCAGAGCGCGCGCGCGATGGCGATCTTGTCGGCCGCGCCGAGAAATGTCAGATCCCAAAAGCTTCCGGTGAAATGCAGCGGCGCCGGGAGCCCTCCGGCTTGTAGCAGCGAGGTCCGGCCACCCGGTTCCATAAAGAAGAATTGCTTGTGAAATTCGATCCGGTCCGCCACGCCCAGGCGGGCGTAGAAATCCATTAGATTGACGCAGCAGCGCAGCAGCACGTGCTGGCAGTTGTCGATCACTTCAGCGCTGTCGCCGGGCACCGGGTAGGAGGTGGCACGGCCGCCCAGGAATCCCCGCGCCTCAAAAAGATCGACTTGAAATCCGGATTGGCCCAGCGCGGCAGCCGAGGCAAGGCCGGCCAGACCTCCGCCGATCACAATCACCGATGGCATGCAGCACTAGCAGGGAAAGGGCGCGTCAGAAGCTCAGCCTTAGCCGCGCACCGGCACTCGCGCGCGATGTCCGCCGCCGCCCCCGCTGCTATTGATCAGCAGCACCGCTATGGAAAGCACCACCACGAGAAATACGATGTCGGATAAATCGAATTGCACGAATGTTTTCCTGGGCCGTAGCCCTTCTTATTATGAGATCAGTTTTCAGATTAGCACAGTAGGCTTATCCCCGGATTCGTACTATGAGATTCGGCTTATGCCGGTGCTAGCGGATGAACCGTGCGGGCATGTCAGCGGCCTGAGCCACCACGTTTTCTATCAAGCGAAGACCGCAGTTGCCATCTAAGGTCAGGATGGACTCCGGGTGAAACTGCACGGCTTCAATCGGCAATTCCCGATGCCGGACGCCCATGATGACGCCGTCTTCGGATTCGGCCGTCACTTCGAGACGACGCCGGGAAAGTTTCCCTGCGCGCGAACAGCGAGTGGTAGCGGCCCACTTTGAATCGTTCGGGCAGTCCCTGGAAGATTCCCACATTGCGATGCACCACGGTGGATGGCTTGCCGTGCATCGGATAATCCAGCACGCCGAGTTCGCCGCCGAACGCCTCCACGATGCCCTGCAAACCAAGGCACACGCCAAATACCGGGATTCCCGCGTGGGCGGCGAATTTCACCAGATCCGGGACGCCGAAATCGGATGGACGCCCTGGTCCAGGCGAGATGAGGATCAGGTGCGGCGCGAAATCCAGGATCAGCTCATGCGGAACGCCAGCGCGATAGGTCACCACCTCGGCGCCGGTTTGCCGCGCGTAATTTGAGAGCGTATGGATAAAACAGTCGTCATTGTCCACCAGCAGCAGTTTCACGCCGTGCCCGCGATGTTGCGGTGCGCTCTCGGATGTCTCGGCCTTCTTTGTCCCGCGCAATGAGCGGAAAAAACCGGTGGCCTTCAGGCGCGTTTCCTGTTCTTCGAGCTCGGGAACCGAATCATACAGCAGAGTCGCGCCCGCGCTGTAACGCGCGATTCCGTCGCGCAGATGAACCGTGCGGATCAAAATTCCGGTATTGATATCGCCGTTCAGCGACAGCATTCCCACCGCCCCGCCATACCAGCCGCGGGCATCTTTTTCCAGATCCTCGATGGCCTGCGCCGCCGCTTTCTTCGGCGCGCCCATAATCGTCACCGCCCACATGTGCGTGAGAAACGCGTCGAGCGAATCGAAGCCGGGCTGGAGCATGCCTTCCACATGATCCACGGTGTGGAAAACTCCCGCGTAGGATTCGATCAGCCGCCGGCCGATCACCTTCACCGACCCCGGGATCGACACGCGCGATTTATCGTTGCGATCCACGTCGGTGCACATGGTCAGCTCGGATTCTTCCTTGGTGGAATCCAGCAGCTCGCGGATGTTGTCGGCATCGCGCAGCGGATCGCCCGTGCGCCGCGCGGTTCCGGCAATCGGGCATGTCTCTATGCGATGGCCTTCGACGCGCACAAACATCTCGGGCGAGGCGCCGATCAGTTGCTCGTCGCCCAGTTGCAGCAAAAACTCGTACGGGCTGGGGCTGGCCTTCTGAATCCGCTGAAACAGCGCGGACGCGCTCTCGGAATAATTGGCCTGGAAAGTCTGCCGCAGGACCACTTCGTAGTATTCGCCCTGGCGCATGCCTTCGCGCACCGCTTCCACTTTGGCCATGTACTCTTCAGGCTGGTGGTCGCTGTCGATTTCGTTGTCGGGCCGCTTGGGCGAACGCTTGGCCGGAGCGCCGGTGCGCGCCAGCCCGGCGGTGGTCAGATCGCCCAGCTCAAATTCGTAACGAAAGCGCTCGATCTGCTCCTTCTTGCGATCCATGTAGTAAATGTCGTCGCAGAGAAAAAGCTGGAGATCCTTGACGCCCGTGGCGCGGGAGTTTCAACTGGATGGGATCGAACTGGAACAGCAAATCGTAGCCAAATGCGCCCACCAGCGCGAGCCTGGTATCCTGGTCGCTCTGGAATTCGCCAATCAGGGCGCGCAGAATCGAAAACGCCGAGGGTTGTTTGCTGCGTTCCTCTTCGGGGAACAGTTTGGGCAACGGCTTCAGGCGGCCATGCAGCGCAGCGCCCTCAAAGCCGAAGTGCTCCCAATGCGGATGCCCTTCGAGGAGGCGATGCAGCATCCGGTTCAGAACTTCGCCGCGCGAGTTAAGCGGCCGAAATTCCATATCTTGCCCAGAAGACACGATTTCGATCGGCGGACAGATGGAAGCCACATCCCAGCGCGAATACCGCTCCGGGTATTCGTAGCCGGATGACAGGTAAATGCCGCGGTATCGGTCCAGCTTGTTTAGCAGGTGGCCGAGGCCCTTCTTGAACGGAATCACCGACGTTAAGCGAGTGACGTTGATTCCGCCCGGCGTGGTGTAGTTCAGATTCGCCATAGAAGGGAGATTCCGCGAAAGGGAATCTCGCAGAGTTACCAGGATAGCACCACCTGTAGGTGGCGTCAGTCTTTTCCTTCTTAGGCCCTCGGGTCGCCATCGCGGCACGGCGTTCACCGAGAATTCATCAGCCGGTCCCCCGGAAACTAGTATTCTATTGGTTGAGTGCTGCGCAGCCTGCTCTTGGTGCTTTCCCGCCAGCCATGGCTTCGTCACTGGATGGAAACGTCACCGTCCGCCGAGCGGCTGACGTCGCGTTTTGTCGCCGGGTCCACCATCGAGCGCGAAGTCGCGGTTTGCCAAAAACTGAACGCCGCGCGGATACCTGGCCACGCTCGACCATTTGGGCGAGAGTGTCACTTCGCTCGAAGAAGCCGAACGATCGCGCGACGCCTATCTGGCGGCCCTGGATCAGATCGCGCAGCTGAACTTGCAAGCCACGGTGTCGGTGAAACTCACGCAGCTTGGCCTGGATTTTTCGGAAGCCGCGTGCCGGGCGAACGTCGAATGTCTGGTGACGCGCGCGAAATCGATGGGCTGCATGGTGGAGGTGGATATGGAGTCCAGCGCCTATGTCGACCGCACTGCTGGCGCTGGTGTCTGAACTGCACGCCCGGCACGGGAGCGTCCGCGCGGTGATGCAAGCGTATCTTTATCGAACCGAGAGCGACATTCAAAATCTGTGCCGGCAATCGATTCCCATCCGGCTGTGCAAGGGCGCCTATCGCGAATCCTCCGATGTGGCGTTTCCGCGCAAAAAGGACGTGGACGCCAATTACGTGCGCCTGATGTTGGAACTGTTCGATCGTGGAACGTATCCCGCCATCGCGACGCACGATGAGAACATACTCAACCGCGCGATAGTATATATTCAGGAACGAAACATCGCGCCGGATCGTTTTGAGTTTCAGATGCTGTATGGCGTCCGCCGCGATCTGCAGCGCCGCCTGGTTGCGGCGGGTTACCGTCTGAGGCTCTATGTTCCGTATGGCGATGCGTGGTATCCCTATTTTATGAGGCGACTGGCGGAGCGCCCAGCCAACGTATTATTTTTGGCCCGCAATCTGCTGAAGAGCTAGCCGCGAGCCGATGAATTTGACAGAGACGACATGAGAAGCGGGAACCCGGAGCACGCGAAAGGAATCCAATGATCATGAAGTATTGGGGGTTTTTGCTGCTGAAGCTGGCAGCCGGCGTCTTGGTGATGCGTTTCGTCTGGGCCGCCATCCTGCTCGGCTTCCGGGGCCCGGTGTTGTACCTGGGTCTCGAACAAAAGCCTTTCGGGCATGATCTTGGCTTCACCAGTGCGATGCTGCTGTTCTTCCTGGCATGTTTCGGTGTTTTCTATCTCATCATTTGGGACCAGCGCTATCGCTGCCGTACCTGCCTGCGCCGGTTGCGCATGCCCGTTACCGCCGGGTCCTGGCCAAATATGCTGCTGTTCGGGCAGCCGCGCACCGAGTACATTTGCCTCTATGGTCATGGCACGCTGAAGGTGCCGGAGTTCCGCGTTACCAGGACGAGTCCGGACTGGGAACGTCACGGCGACGATATCTGGAAAGAATTGGAATCGCTCGAGGAAAGCAAACGGTGATTTGAGCCCCCCTCCTACCGCCAAGACCGCGCGTTTCATCGGCGGCATCGCAGTACTTCTGATCTTGATGGTTTTAGGCGTACTTTTGGTTCCGCCGTTTGCGGCTAACTGGCGGCTGCAAAGCTACGTCAACGATCTGGTGGAAGATCCTGCGACTGCCAAGCTGCCAGCCGAAGCGGTACGGACACGCGTTCTCAATCAGGCTGCCAGCCTGGGTTTGCCGGTACACGGTGATGACGTGCAGGTGGGCGTCACCAGCGGGTCCGTCAAGATCGACGTGCTCTACATCGTGCACGTCGATCTTGCGGGCTACACGGTGGATCTGCATTTCCGGCCGGCAGCGGGAAGCTGATTTCTGAGGAAGTCGCGCAAAACGGAGCTGGCGCGAAGGCCTGTTTTGTGGCGCGCGCCGCGCCCGTTGCGCTTCTGAGAGCGGTGCGGGCTATCGAAGAGCGGCCCAAACGAGTGGTTCGGCCGGCTCCATTTCCTCGGATCCAGTGGAAAGCACGTGGACGCGCTGCCCTTCTCGCAGTTGCTGCAAGAGGGCCTGGCGGCAGTTATTGAAGCGTATCGCGTCGCGATACGTGTTCACCTCCGCCGTGGTCTGGATGAACAGCACTTCCTCCGTTTCGCCGACGCCCAGTTCGCGCTGCAAATTCTTGGGAATATCCCGGAGAACCAGACGCGCGCCGGGCGGTACGCAGACTGCCGGGACGCGTTTCTCCGCTTCCCATCGGGGGCTTCGCCCCAGGAACCAAGCCTTGGCTTGCGACCAAAAATTGCCACCAACCGTCTTGCTCGCCGAAATTACCGGGGTTAGATCCGCCGGACACGCCAATCCGAGCGATCCCGCACCGAAACGGTGAACTACCAGATCCTCCCCATCGGATGCTAGCCGATTTGGATATGTATGCAGCGAATAGTCACACATCGTATTGCTCTCCCAGACCTGAGACGTTTTCTGGATTCGCTTAGCGCGCGGAGTAACCGTGAGACCGATTTCAACAACCGGGGGGATAGCGGCAAGAACAATCAGACCTGGAAGCGCCTGTTTTATGAGGCTTTTGAAAACTTAAACCCGCCCCATCCACAAGGAACGGGGCGGGCATCGGATAGCCCTCGGAGGAGTGAGCTAGTTCCTTTAGTAGTTTCGCTCTTCTTCTCTTAAGTTGCAACCTATTTACGCCCTATCGATTCTTAAGGAATTGTAAAGAGGCCGAATGGTCGGTTGGCTATCGCCCGAAAAGCGCCTCTACTGCCCCAATCACGATACAGAGGACCGAAAATCCCACCGTTCCATATTGAATCCAGGATCGGGTGGCATGGATGATCTGTTGATGGATGCCAACCTCTTCAGTAAGCAGAGGTTTTTCAGCCGAATCGAGGATGGCGATGGCCGTCGTCGATTCCCCGCCCGGGGCACCAATGGCTGCGGGGTCTGCGACGTACGGTTCCAAGGGCTCATCTTGGAGCACCGGCCGAAAAGCGCTAATAGGAAATCCGAAGTTTTATACTGGTACCCGGCTGGGTGAGGTACTAGTCAGTGCCGATAATTCGGCTCACTTGGAAGAAATAGCGGACGAATTGTTGGACGAGGTCTTGTGGTAGTTCGGGAAGGCCGGTTGGCGATATTGTGGCGCTGGATGTTTTTCCAATTCCGCCATCACTACTTGCACGGCCTTCTCCAGCTGGGGATCGTGGCCGGCCCGAACCAGCGCCGGATCGTACTCCACTTCGATGTCGGGCGTCACCCCGTGATTCTCTACATCCCACTGGCCCTTTAAGTTGTAGAAGGCAAGATTAGGAGCCGTGATGGTCCCGCCATCGATCAGCGCGGGAAATCCCACGATTCCCACCAGGCCGCCCCAGGTGCGCTTCCCGATCAACGGACCGATGCCGCGCTGGCGGAAGAGCCACGGCATGGCGTCGCCGCCGGAGCCCGCGTATTCATTGATGATCATGGCCTTGGGGCCGAAGATGGCTTCCTGCGGAGTGGTGAAGCGGTCGCCGGCGCGCGTCATGAAGAAATTGGTGAGCGGCCGGTCCAGATTGTCGATGATGTAATCGGCGATCTGGCCGCCGGAATTGAAGCGCTCGTCGATGACCGCGCCTTCCTTGCCCACCTGCGCGAAATAGTAGCGATTGAAATTGGTGAATCCACCTTCGGCCGTATTGGGCAGGTAAACATAGGCCAGCCGCCCGCCGCTTAGCCGATCCACTTTGCGGCGGTTGTCTTCGATCCAATCCAGGTTACGCAGCGCAACTTCGTTTTCTACCGGGATCACGGTGACCTGGCGCGATCCGGAGCCGTCCGGGTTTGGGCCAACGCGCAACACCACGGACTTGCCCGCGGTTTCTTCAAAGAAGCTGTAGAGATTCGCGGGCGGGCGCACGTCGCGGCCATTCACCGCGAGGAGATACTCGCCGGCGGTCACGTTAACACCGGGCTGGGTGAGCGGGGCCTTCAACTGCGGATTCCAGTTTTCACCGCTGTACACTTTGGCGAATCGATAGCGGCCGTTTTCGATTTTGTAGTCCGCGCCGAGCAGGCCGCCTTTGATCCGTTTGATTTCCGGGAACGCGCCGCCGCGCACAAACAGGTGCCCGACGGTGAGCTCGCCGAGCATCTCTTCGAAGAGATAGTTCAAATCGCCTCGGCTGGCGACCGTTTCCAGATACGGCTCATACTTCTGGTCAGCGGTTTTCCAATCCAGCCCGTGCAGGCCGGGATCGTAGAAAAAATCACGCTCGATGCGCCAGACTTCGTGGTACATCTGCTTCCACTCGGCGCGCGGATCGATGCGCGCTTCCATTCCGTCCAGTTTCAGCACGCCTTCGCCGGGCTTGGGCGGCGTACCGGCCGCGGAGATGATCCAGTTGGCGCCTTGCCGGTACAGCATCTTCTCGCCATCTTGGGAGACCAGGAAGCGGTGCAGGTTTTCGAGGACCTTGTCGGTCTTGCGAGTTTTTAGATCGAACTTGTAAAGCGTTGAGGTTTCCTGTTCGGCGGGCGGCGCCGCGGGATTTTGCACCCTCTCCGTGAGAAACAGGGTGCCACTCTTGCCGGTGTCCAGCGAGAGATAATCGCGCGCGGGGATGGGCAGCGCGAGAATCCGCTGATCGATGCCTTGAAGATCGATTGTGACCTCGGGAGTCTGTGTTTTGGATTCCTTGTCAGCGGTCTTTGCCTCGGCGCCCTTCTCCTCGTCACTCTCGGGCGCCAGCGGCGACGCGTCTGCTTTTCGAAGGACAGCGACGTACACGTTGCTCGACGTGGGGCGCGCGTCGCCCGACATGTCGAGCCAGGCAGTTGTCAGCCCGAGATTGGTGCTGGCGGTGAAGTAGAGATATTTGCCGTTCTTGTCGAACTTCGCAAATTCCGCGTCGCTCATGCCGTCGGAGACCTGATGCGGCTGGCCATCGGCGAGCGAATATAAGAAAACGGCGCGCAAGTGGTTCTTCAGGATCTTGGTATAGACCATCCATTTGCTGTCGGGCGACCAATCGGGATTCAAGCCGCGCTGGGGCGTGAAATAGGTGTCGCGATCGATGCGCACCGGCTGCTTGGTTTCCAGATCGATGTACCAAAGCTGCCGCAGGCTGTCTTCGTAGGCGATCTTCTTGCTGTCGGGCGACCAGGTGGGATTGTAATAAAACGCGGGTGGGTTGCCCAAGCCGATCTTTTCCACGGTGCCCAGGCCGTCTTGCGCTTGTATGTGGAGTTGGTACTCGCCGGATTCGTCGGAAAAATAAGCGATCTGTTTCCCATCGGGCGACCATGCGGGGTTGCGCTCGGCGACGCCGGAGGTATTGGTGAGATTGCGCACGTCGCCCTTGTCGGCTGGAACGGTGAAGATTTCCCCGCGTGCTTCAAAGACGGCGCGTGCACCGGTGGGTGAAAGCGCGGCATTCGAGATTCGCGAAGCCACCTTCTCAAAAGATGGCCGGAGCGAGGGGATGTCGCCCGAGATGCTGATCTCCACCTTCTTCGTCTTGCCCGATTTGAGATCGAACAGATGAATGGAGCCAAATTGTTCGTAGACGATGGCGCCGGGTCCGGCGCTGGCTGATTTCATGTCGAAGCCGTCGTTATGGACCAGGGCGGCGACCTTCTTCGTCGCGGTGTCATAGGAGAAAAGGGAGACGGGGCCGGAGCGGTCCGACAGGAAATAGACTTTGTCGCCGATCCAGATGGGGTTGAAGTCGTTCGAATTCTCGCGGGGAATCTTTTCCACCTTGGCATCGGAGAGGTTGGCCAGCCAGATGGACGTGGTTTCGCCTCCGCGATAGCGCTTCCAAGCTTCGAATGCGGGCGAGATCGGCAGGTAGGCCAGCCGGCTGGAATCGGCGGAGAACGATCCGTCGTAGGCCATCGGCAGATCCACGGGTGTGGGGAAGCCGCCGTCGACGGAGATGGTGAAGAGCTGCGTGATCCGAGAATAGTTGGTGCGGTTCGAACGGAATAGGATTTGCTTGCCATCGGGCGACCATGCGACCGGCGCATCGGCGCCAGGGTGATAGGTCAAGCGTTTCGGAGTGCCGCCCTCGGCCGGGATGATGTAGACATCCTGATTGCCTTCGTATTCGCCCTGGAACGCGATGAGGGAACCGTCCGGGGAAAAGATAGGGTCGGTCTCGATGCCGGGATCGACGGTAAGGCGTACCGCTTCGCCGCCATCGCGAGGCACGCTCCACAGATCGCCCGCATACGAGAAAACGATGTGGGTCTTGCTGACGGTGGGTTTCTGGAGCAACAGCGGCTGGTCGGCGGCAAGGCAGAACAGAGCGCTGATGAACAGCAAAAGAGGCAGCGAAATTCGGGTCATGGGCTTTCTCCTCCGGCGGTTGTTTTATGGTAACGCCAGGGTCCGCTGCGCTGCCGTCCTACAACCTACGCGACTTCGGCGGCGCGTTTCTTGCTGTACAGGAAGTAGATCACCAGCCCGATGACCAGCCAGACGAAGAACCGCAGCCAGGTTTCGAGCGGCAGGCTCAGCATCAGCACCAGGCAGCAGACGATCGAAATCAGCGGCAGCAGCGGGACCAGCGGCACGCGAAAGCCGCGCTTGCGCTCGGGCTGTTTTTTGCGCAGCACGATCACGCCGGCCGAGACCAGGATGAAAGCGAACAGCGTCCCGATGTTGCGACAGATCGGCGAACCAGGCTCACGTCGAAAATGCCGGCGGGAATGCCCGACCACGAAGCCCGCCACCCAGGTGCTGATGTACGGCGTCTGTAAGCGGGGATGGACGCGCGAGAAGACGTCGGGCAACAGGCGGTCGCGCGACATGGCGAACCAGATGCGCGCCTGGCCGTATTGAAACACCAGCAGCGACGACAGCATGCCCGAGCAGCGCTCCAGCGGTGACGATCAGCCGCAGCCGGTTCATGCCGATCATCTTGAGCGCGTTCGCCACCGGAGCGTCGTTATCGAGCGTGGCCCAATGCGCGATGCCGGTGAGCACCAGCGCCACCGAGCCGTACAGCAGCGCGCAAACCACCAGCGTCGCGAAGATTCCGACCGGCATGTCGCGCTGGGGCCGTCCGCATTCTTCGGCCGCCGTGGATACCGAATCGAATCCGATGTAGGTGAAAAAGACGATCGCGCCGCCCGAGAGCACGCCCGAATAGCCGTTGGGCATGAACGGATGCCAGTTGCCGGTGTTCACCGCGTGCGCGGCGCCGAAGACGAACAACAGGATGGCGACGATTTTGATCACCACCATGGTGTTGTTGGTCTTGCGCGCTCTCGCGGACTCCGCGCACCAGCACGTAGCTCAGCATCAGCAACACGATGAACGCCGTCAGGTTGAACCACGCACCCGTGCGCTGGCCTTCTTCAAAAATGGGCTGCGAGAGCTGCGTCGGCAGATGGAAGTGGAACAGGTTATCGAGCAGGTCGTTCAAGTAGGCCGAGAATCCCACCGCCACGCTCATGTTGGAGAACGCGTATTCGAGGATCAGATCCCAGCCGATGATCCAGGCGAAGATTTCGCCCAGCGTGGCGTAGGAATAGGTGTACGCGCTGCCGGCGATGGGAATCATCGACGCCAGCTCGGCGTAGCAGATGGCCGCGAATCCGCACGCGATCGCCACCAGCACGAAAGACAGCGAGATGGCCGGGCCCGCGCCCAGCCGGCCGCTGAGCGTGGACGCATGCGCCGCCATGGAGCACCAGATCGAGCACGGGCGCCTTGAAGATCGACTTGGTTAGGAAGTGCTCGCCCGCGGCAGCGGTGCCGGTGACGGTGAAAATGCCCGATCCGATCACCGCGCCCATGCCCAACGCGATCAAGCTCCAAACGCCCAGCGACTTCTTGAGCTGCCGCTCGGGCTCTTCGGAAGCCGCGATCAGAGCATCGATGCTTTTGGTGCGGAGGAGCTGGCTCATCGTGCGGATCGCGGCTCACGCGGCTAACGCTTCCTCTGGCCCTTCGTCATCTGTCTGCACTTTTTTCTTCATGGAGCCGCGCGCGACTCCGGAAGCCCGCTTGGCCTTGGGCGCCGCCTTCTTGCGCGCGGCGCGCTTCACTTTCTTGCGCTCTGCTCTGTCTTCGATATGTTTGGTGTTCATTCTTTGTGAGTCTTCAATCCTCTTGGATTCCTGCGTACTTTTCCACCAGCTTCTTCAAACCGTAGCCGGGAAAGCTTACCGTGAGCTTAGCATCCTCGCCGTCGCCTTCGCGACGCAGCACCGTTCCGCGCCCATATTTGGGATGGCGGATCATGGCGCCGGCGCGGAAGCCCCGCTTCGGCCGTGCGGGCGGCCGCGCCGCCTGCGTTGGCGCGGCGGGCTTGGGGATTAGCGGGGCTGGCACTTTGCGGTTGGCTCGCCGGCTGAGGCAGCGGAGCAGGCGCTTTCCCGCGTTCGTTGAAAAACTGCTGGATGTTTTCTACCGAGTTGTAGGTTTTGCCGGTATAGAGATTCCGCTTGGCTCGCTTCGCGCACTTCGTATTGTTCGGCGTACAGATCCACCTGCGGGCGTGCGCTGCGCGGGACTGGCTCAGGTCCTCCACCAGCGCTCGCGGAACTTCGCGCAGGAATCGCGACGGGATGGTCGCTTCCTGCTGGCCGCCGCCGAAGCGCCGGCGATAGCGCGCCGACGTCAGGAACAGCCGCTTCTCGGAGCGCGTCATGCCGACGTAGCACAGCCGCCGCTCTTCTTCCATCGCGGCTTTGGAATCGAGCGACGCGAATGTGCGGGAACAGGCCCTCTTCCATTCCGGCCAGGAAGACGATCGGAAACTCCAGGCCTTTGGCGTTGTGCAGCGTGAGCAGCGAGACTGGGCGCGCGTTCGTCCAGTTGGTCGGTGTCGGAAACCAGAGCCGCATGATCCAGAAATTCGGCGATGTTCTCGCCGCGTTCGGCCGCTTCCGACGCGGCATTCACCAGTTCGTTCAAGTTGCCTAAGCGCGATTCGGATTCCGGATCGTTGTCGGCCTGCGAGCATTCTGCGCGTAACCGGTGCGTTCCAGGATCTGCCGCAGCAGATCGTCCACTTTGGCTTCCGCGGCCAGCAGCGCCCAGCTCTTCCATCATGCTTTTGAAGATGCCGCAGAGCCGATTCCGCGCGCGCTGGGAACACCTTTTCGTCCAGCATGCGGCCGATGGCCGACCACACGCTCAATTGATTTTGTAGCGCGTATTGCTCGATCTGCTCGATGGTGCTCTTGCCGATGCCGCGCGCCGGCGTGTTGATGATGCGCAGCAGGCTGACCGAATCCTGCGGGCTGATGACGGCCTTCAGATACGCCAGCGCGTCCTTCACCTCGGCGCGCTGATAGAAGCTGAAGCCGCCCAGCACCACATAATCGCGGTTGTAGCGGCGCAGCGCTTCTTCGATCTGGCGCGATTGGAAGTTGGTGCGATAGAGCACCGCCGCGCGATCGCCGGGGTTGGCCGTGAGCAGCTTGTCGATCATGTCGGCGATGAACAGCGCCTCCTGCTCGCCGTCGAAGGCCTCAAAGCGGCCGATTTTTTCGCCCGCGCCGGCTTCGGTCCACAGCCACTTGCCTTTGCGCTCGGTGTTGTTGGCCACCACCGCGCTGGCGGCTTCGAGAATGTTTTTGGTCGAGCGGTAATTCTGCTCCAGCCGGATCACCGCGGCGTTCGGAAAGTCGTGCTCGAAGTCGAGAATATTGCGGATGTCGGCGCCGCGCCAGCCGTAAATCGATTGGTCCTCATCGCCGACCACGCAGATGTTCTTGTGCGCCTCGGTGAGCAGGCGCATCAGCTCATACTGGCTGCGATTGGTGTCCTGATACTCGTCGATCATGACGAATTCGAAGCGGCGATTGCACTTGAAAGCGCAGATCGGCGTCGTGCGCGAGCAGCCGGACGGATTCGAGCAGCAGGTCGTCGAAATCGAGCGCGTTGGCCTGGTGCAGGCGGCCTTCGTACTGTTCGTAGATGCGAGGCGAGCTGCGAGGTCTTCTGATCGGTGGAGGCGCCGTAAACGTCTTGCGGCGATTCCTTGTGGCTCTTCTTGTGGCTGATCCAGGAGCACATGGCGCGGTACTGCATGAACTTTTCGTCCAGGCCGAGCCCGCGGAAGATGGCTTTGATTACGGCCACCTGATCGTCGGCGTCGTAGATGGTGAACTGGCGGGTAAATCCATTGCGGATTTCGGCTAAACTCGCGCCATCGCGCCGCAGCAGTCGCACGCAAAAAGAATGGAAAGTGGAGACCAGCGGGCCGTCCTTGCCGACTCGCCCAGAAGATTGTTCACGCGCGAGCGCATTTCGTCGGCGGCTTTGTTGGTGAAGGTGACGGCCAGGATGCAGGGGCCGGGCACGCGATGCGCGTCCATCAGGTGCGCCATGCGATGGGTGATTACGCGGGTTTTGCCGCTGCCCGGCGCCGGCCAGCAGCAGCAGCGGCCCTTCGACGTGCGATACGGCGGCTTGTTGTTGGGGATTCAGCCCCTGAAGAAAATCCATCTTGCCTTCTGCGAAGCGGCGCAGTGCCCGGGGGGAGACAAAGTGATTTTAGCATGCCGCACCGATGAAACACCGATGGGCACTCATCGGTGGCCCGACCGGCGGCAACTTGCCCGTTCCAACCGATTGATCCCGTTGAAATTTGGTTACTCGATCTCCTCTATCGGCTTTCGTGGAAACCATTGCTGCAAAATGCTTTGCTTTCCGTCTCAAGCCCTTGTAACCTAACAATTTGCTGGTACGCCTCTAATGTCGAAGCGGGCGGCTAGCTATAGTTGAGCCGCATGCTGGTTGAATTTGAGCTAATTCAGAAGGCCCAGAAGGGCGATGATGCCGCATTCAATCAGGTTGTAGTTGCATACAGGAAGCGAATTTTAGGCACAATCGCCCGGCTGATCGGACGGCCGGAAGATGTGGAGGACGTGGCCCAGGAAGTTTTTCTGAGGCTCTATTATTCGCTGGATCAACTCAGGACCCCGGAAGTATTTGAGCCGTGGCTGTACCGGCTCACGGTGAATGCTTCGTATGATTATCTGCGAAAGCAGCGCCGCCGGAATGAAGCTCGGATGTCGGACCTGAGTGAGCAGCAGGTGATGATGGCGGATGCCGCCGCTGGGGGAAAGGTTTCGGGGGAGGAACAGCGTCAAAAGCAAGTCAAAGAGCTGGTGGATTCGCTGTTGCAGTCGGTTTCTGAGCAGGATCGAATTCTTCTTACGCTGAAAGAAGTAGAAGGGTTATCGCTGAAAGAGCTTGAAAAGATTTACTCGGTGAACGAAAATGCTTTAAAGGTTCGGCTCTTTCGGGCGCGGCAAAGAGTTCTGAACGCCTATCAGGCCTCCCGCAAAAGTAAGGGCGGGAAGGCTGGAGAGCCATAGGGTCGAGGAAGAGTAAAAGTTGGTATAGTCGAAACGAGCGAGGAGGCGCCGAGACGCGCATGGACCAGAATAATTTAGAATACTAGAGAGCTGGACCATCTATTCGCGAGATACCGGACCGCTGTACCGGATCCGGAGGCGAGTGTCAATTTCATGCCCGAATTGTGGCGTAAGATCGAAGCGCGGCAGTTCTTCCTCAGCCGCGTAAAGAAGCTGACGCAAGTATTCGTGGCAGCCGCGGCAGCGATCTGCCTGTTGTTGGGAATTGTCCTGCAGGTGCCGGTTTCGGCTGCCCGGCAAGACGTCGAGCGGCAACTATGTGGATGTGCTGGCCAATGCCAATCCCGCCGATAACCTGACCGCAGTAGGCATCCGGATCGACTACACTGAACCAAACGGAAAATGACGCGCAAGAATCTACCCATTGCGCTTTACCTGCTACTTGTATTCGTAAGCGGATCGGTAGTGGGAGCGCTCGGGTATCGGACTTATAACCCGCCCACCGCGCGGAGCGTGAGCGCACCGCTCCCGCCCAATCAGTGGAGAGAGCGCTATATCGAAGAAACCCGGACACGCTTGAACATGACTGACGATCAGGTGGCCAAATTGAAGGAAATGCTGGATCAGACCGAAGTGCGGTTCCGTCAGGCTCGTGACCGGGAAAACCAGGAAATCCATCAGATCGGCGAGGATCACTACATGCGGGTCCGCACCATCCTTACCGGCGACCAAATTTCAAAGTATGAGAAGCTGCACGCCGAGCGGGAGGCGCAGGCGAAACAGCAGCAAGACCAGCAAAAGCGCTAACGCTTAGCGGACGGCTACCGGCTGTTTCGCGGCCTTTTCCTTCAGTTCTTTCTTGTCCTTCAAATCCTTGGACTTCGCCATCTTCTTCTGGAAGCGGTCGACGCGGCCCTCGGTGTCCACCAGTTTTTGGCGGCCGGTGAAGAACGGATGGCAGCTGGAGCAGATTTCCACGCGGATGTCGCCCTTGTGGGTGGACCGGGTCTTGAAGGTGCTCCCGCAGGCGCAGATGACGTTAATCTCATCGTAGGCGGGGTGAATAGCGGCTTTCATTGCGGCAGAATCCTTTCGAAACCTCAGTGTAGCGCACTCGTCAAGCGCCTACCAAATTACAGTGCTTAAATACAAACCCCCGCATAGCCATAGCAGGCGATGCGGGGGCACGTAGCCTAGGTTAATCCCAGGTGTTGCTTAAGAATCGCGCAGGGAAGCGGCCGGTCCACAGGAGCAGCGGCTTCGTCACTGAACGAAACCTGAACGTTCACAGGTCGACTTTAAGAGTCGGCCACCTCGCGCGTGGAATTAAAGCTACAGTCACTACATATACCCATGTTAGACTGGACCACCTCCTTTCTCAGTGATGAGACCATCATAAAACTGAGAGAGAAGTCTGTCAAACAGTTTCTACGGCACCACAACATCTGTACTCAAGCGGAGTCATTAGCAACTAGGTATGGTGCGTACCACAGAAAAATGCCCCGCATTTCTGCGGGGCATCGACGAAAACCAAGAGGCAACTCCCGTAGCCTTGGAAGATTCAACCCTACCTGAAACCGGAAAGTGCAATTGGTGCGCCACGACGGGCCGGTGTTAAGTAATTCATAATTCAGGGGTCGCCTCTGGCCGAATTCTATTTCTGGAAGGATGTCGCGGTGATTCCCTACGGAAATCAGTAGGACTGGCGGTACAATAACTTCTAATGTCGAGCGTCGCTCAGTTGCAGCTTGACCCGGACGGGGAGAAATCGGCGGCACGTGACGCATGGCGGTCGATGGCCGCGTTTCTGGTCTCAGGAATACTCATGTCGTTCCTGGGCGCGATTCTTCCCGCCTGGGGTTACCACTTGAGGCCGAGCTTCACTGAAGTAGGCGACTATTTTCTCATCCTGGCATTGGGACTGCTTTTGTCGGTGGGAGCGGCTCATTTCCTGCTTCCGCGGCGCGGGCTGAAATTTGTGCTGGTTCTGGCCAGCCTGCTGGCCTGCGGCGGGTTCCTGTTCCTAGCGGTTTCTTCGCCGCCCGCCCCAGCGGCCTGGCGAATCTGGGGGGTGCTATGCATCGGATTCAGCACGGGGCTGCTCAACGCGGGCGTGTTCCATGCCATCTCTCCGATCTATCAGATCGATCCGCGCCGCTACCGTCAATTTCGCCGGTCTCTTGTTCGGATCCGGCAGCCTGCTCACCGCGCTGCTGGTGGCCGGAACATACTACGTTTACACGGTTCCGAGCATTCTGGTTCTGTTTGCCGCGCTCCCGGGCCTCTACGCAGTGGTTTGTTACAAAGGGAATTACTCGCGGCGCCCGACTTTTTCAACGCTCCCGCCCGTCCAGGTACTGCGCGATTTTCAGAATCCTGGAGCGCGTGCTGTTCAGCTTGCTGCTATTCTTTCAATTCGGCAATGAATGGTCGATGGCGGGATGGCTGCCGCTGTTCCTGATTCGCCGCCTCGGCATCAGCCCGCGGGATTCGCTGCTGCTGCTGGCGCTCTACTGGGCGTCACTGCTGGTGGGACGCATCATCTCGCAATTTATCCTGAAGCGCGTCAACCGCCCGTCGCTGCTGATCGGTTCTATTGTGTCGGCGCTGCTGGGTTTGATCGTGCTGGCGTCCACCAACAACCTGTTCGGCGCGGTGATGGGGATTCTGTTTGTCGGCGCGGGCTTCGCTTCCATTTATCCGCTGGTGGTGGACAAGATCGCGCACCGCTTCCCGTATTACCATCCGGGCTTCTACAACGGGCTGTTTTCACTCGCCATGACTGGCGGCTTCCTGGCGCCCTGGCTGCTCGGCTACTTCGCGGAAGCCTGGGGAATTCAGGCGGTGATGATTCTCCCGCTGCTCGGCACGTTCCTGGTGTTTTTGCTGGTACTGCTCATCATGCTGGAAGCGAAGCTGAGCAGCTTGTCGGAGATTACACGCGCTGGATCATAATCGTTCGCACGAACGGCAATCCCATCTAGAATGACAATGGATGCGCCGATTACTCGCGGTGGCACTGGGGGTCGCGATATTGTGCCTGCCCGGCACTGGGGCCGATCTCTCGTCCAGGCTCGACCATATCATTGACACCGCCGGCCCGCTCACGCACGCCTTTGTCGGGATGCTCGTGGTGCGGCTGAGCGATGGGCGCGTGTTGTACGCGCGCAACTCCGAGCGGCTGTTTGTGCCCGCGTCCAACATGAAGCTGTTTACCACGGCGCTGGCGCTTTCCCAACTTGGCGCCGACTATCGGCTATCGACGCAAATCGGCGCCGAGGTGCCGATCGATTCGGAAGGCACACTTTCGGGCGATCTGGAACTGGTGGGCGGAGGCGACCCGAGCTTGTCGGGACGCGAATATCCCTATCGCAGCCACGCCGCGCAAGGCGCGATCTATTCGTTCCAGCCCATCGACTGAATTGGCCGATCAGCTGGTCGCTCGCGGGTTGAAGCGGGTGGAAGGCAACATCATCGGAGATGATACCCGCTATGTTTGGGAGCCACAGCCGGGACCGTGGTCTTCCGACAGCGCCCTGCAAGAATACGGCGCGCCGGTGAGCGCGCTGATTGTCGATGACAATACTTTCGAGTTGACCGTGCGTCCGGCTGCGCACTGCAGGCGACCTGGCGCGGATCACGCTCACGCCGCCGTTTGAAAATTTCGCGATCGACAACCGCGTGGTAACGGTGGAGCACGGCATTCGCAAAGTGGAGTTTTACCGCAGCGCCTCGGGCCGTGAGTTGCACCTGTGGGGGATCATTCCGAAGACCGACGCCGGATACGTACAGGAACTCGCGATCAGCGATCCGGCGTTGTATGCGGCCACGGTGTTACGAGACGCGCTGCTGCGGCGCGGCGTATCGATTCAAGGCGAAGCCGTGCCGCGGCATCGTTTCCCCGACGAATCCACATCCGTGCCGCCCAAGCTGGAGTTTGTGTTTGCGGAGCACCATTCGCCGCCGCTCCTGGAGCTGCTGCAAGTTGTGGATAAAGTCAGCCAGAACCTGCACGCGGAAATGTTTTTGCGCGAGGCGGCGGTTGCATCGGGGCGCGCCGGCAGCCGCGAAGCCGGGCTCGCTGTCATGGATCGAATTCCTCGCCGGCATCGGCATCTCCCGCGACCGAATACCAGTTCACCGACGGCTCCGGACTTTCGCGCGATACGCTGGTCTCGCCCGCGGCCATCATCAAGCTTCTGACGCACATGAACCAATCTGAACACCGCGATGACTGGTTCAACCTGCTCCCGATCGGCGGCGAGGACGGAACCCTGGGGTCGCGATTCGCGGGGCATCCGGAAGCGCGCTCCATTCGCGCCAAGACCGGCACGCTCGATCACGTGAAAACGATGTCGGGCTACGCCGATACACGCGAAAACGGCCGCGTCGCGTTTTCACTCCTGGTAAACAATTTCGAAGAGCCCGGACCCGGCGTGACGAAGGCCATCGACGGGATGGTGCTGGCTCTGCTGCAGTAGTCTCGTTGTTAACGAGCGCCGACGCTCAAGACCAGTAAGAGGAATGCCGCAACCAGTCCGCCGGTTCGCACCCAGTGATACAGATCCCAGCGATGCTCCTGGGCTCTCCAATCGCCCGGAAGCGAGGGCGCGGTCCATCTGGCGATCCGGTTGTTGATCGGCACGGGGCCGAGGAGCGAGAACAAAACCGCCAGAACTTGGATAACGAGCGCGATTGTAGCGAGCTGCCAGGCCGCAGTGCCGAGATGCTCAAAAGGCAGCAGAAGGAGAAGATTCAGGAGCATGGAACCAGTCATCCAAAATGGCATCACGTGGCCGAATAACGAAGCAAACGAGGAACGCATGGGCACATGTACTTCCAGTGGTTGGCGGTTGAACGTAGGATGGGCGAACAGCGCCACGTTTAGTTCACTGCCGGCCATCAATCCAAGCAAGAGAACGGCAAGAATTTGAAGAGTCATCGCAGAACCTCCTTGCTTCGTTTGGATGTTCCTGGGGGGACAAGGGAATCAACCGGAAATACCAAGGTGCGCTAGAATTAGGGAAACGCACCGTGCCGGGAGCCCAACGATAATGCCAATTTACGAATATGTCTGTGACGACTGCGGAACCAAATTCGAGAAGCTCGTCCGCCGCAACCAGGACGCCATCGCCTGCCCCAGTTGCGGCGAGTCGCACCTGAAAACCGCTCTCTCAACCTTCGCCGCTCACTCGTCCAACGGAAAAGCCCAGGCGTCCAACAGAGAAGCCCAGTTCCCCACGTGCGCGGGAGGAATGTGTCAGACGCCGGATCTCTGCGGACGGAATTAGCAGCCTGCCAGGCGTGCGCCAGCGGGACGCTTGGTTACTTGCTTGGTTGACTTCCGCCAATGGCTCCGCTATAGTGCTGAAGTGCTGATGTATCAACGGTTTGTCGGCCGATAGAGCTGTTGGGGACGTCCGAGTCGCTTAACCCCGTCGTTTTGAATTCTGGCGTGCTTACTCGTCTATCAGTTTCGACCGGCTGTTAGTTGCAAGGATCGGGAGTTTGGGCATGGCCAGCAAAGCAGATGAGCAAAATCTGAATCCGTCGCTATCGGACGAGACGGATTACGAGCAGCTCATCGACGATTACACTCATTTTGCTCCGCCACACGACGGCGAATTGCTGCAAGGCCGCGTGGTGAAACTCCACGATAAAGACGTCATCGTCGATTTCGGCTACAAGTCCGAAGGATTAGTGCCTATCGAGCAGTTCGCTCAGCCCGACGGCAGTATCCACGTGCAAGTGGGCGATGAGATCGATGTGATGGTGGACCGGCAAGGGCTGCAACCTGAGGGTTACATCTTGCTGTCACACCAGAAAGCTAGCCGGCTCCGCTCCTGGGAAAATTTAGAGAAGGCGCACCGCGACGGACTGGTAGTATCCGGCCGCGTCACTGGCCGCATCAAAGGCGGCCTCTCGGTAGACGTGGGCGTTCCCGCGTTCATGCCCGGATCGCAAATCGACACGCGCCCGACGCACAATCTGGATTCCCTGCTCGGCGAAGACATTCCAGTCAAAATCGTCAAGCTGAACCGGCGCCGCGGCAACGTGGTGGTGTCGCGCAAGATGGCGCTCGAAGAAGAGCAGCACTCCCGCAAGAGCGCGGCGTTGCAGGTGCTGGAAGAGGGCGCGGTTGTTACCGGAATCGTGAAGAATTTGACGGATTACGGGGCGTTCATCGACTTGGGCGGCATCGATGGACTGCTGCACGTCAGCGACATGTCGTACGGGCGCGTGAATCATCCTTCGGAAGTCGTCACGGCCGGCGATGAGATCACGGTGAAGGTGCTGAAGTTCGATCGCGAGAAGGAACGAATTTCACTGGGACTCAGGCAACTGGTTCCCGACCCGTGGGAAACCATTTCGGAACGATATCCGCAGGGGGCGCGGGTGATTGGGCGAGTGGTCAGCGTTACCGATTATGGCGCTTTTATCGAATTGGAACCGGGCGTCGAAGGGCTGATCCACATTTCCGAGATGACCTGGAGCCGCCGGATGAAGCATCCGAGCAAAGTGGTGAAGGTTGGCGATCAGGTGGAATCGGTAGTGTTGGATGTGAAACCCAGGGATCGCCGCGTATCGCTCGGCATCAAACAATTGGAAGCCGATCCGTGGACCACGGTGGCCGATCGTTACTCGCCCGGCTCGGTGGTGGAAGGCCGCGTGCGCAAACTCACTGACTTTGGCGCATTCATCGAGATCGAAGAGGGGATTGACGGTCTGGTGCACATTTCCGACCTGTCCTGGACCAAGCGCGTGAAGCATCCTTCCGAAGTAGTGAAGAAGGGCCAGTTGGTGCAGGCGGTGATCTTGCAAATCGATGCCCCCAACCGCCGGTTGTCGCTGGGTGTAAAACAATTGCAGCCCGACGCGTGGGAATCGTTTTTCCGCGCGCATCAGGTGGGCGATGTGGTGCGCGGGCGAGTGTGCCGGGCCGCGAATTTCGGGGTGTTCGTGGAGTTGGCTCCCGGAGTGGAAGGCTTATGCCACCGTTCGGAGATTCCCGGTACGTCGGAACACCGGCACGATGAATCGCCTCTGCCGATCGGCGAAGAAATGGATTTCAAGGTGGTGCGGCTGAACGAAGCCGAGAAGAAGATTGGGCTGAGCGTCCGCGCTCTATCCGACGACGAGGAACGAACCCGGCTGGAAGATTATCAGCGCCACGCCGCCGCCGCCACCATGACCATCGAGGAAGTAATGAACATCAGAGTAAAGGGTGAAGGCCGGTAATAAACCGGACTCCAAGGGAGAGAAAGCACACATGACGAAGGCTGAGTTAATCGAGGAAGTCTCCCGGGTTGTGGAAATGACCCGTAAAGATTCCGAGGTAATCGTGGAAGCCATCTTCGACAGCATCGTAAAGTCTCTGCGCTCCGGCGATAAGATCGAAATCCGAGGGTTCGGCAGTTTTCGCACACGGCAGCGGCAGCCGCGCGTGGGCCGCAATCCGAAAACCGGCACTCGCGTGGAAGTCCCCTCCAAGCGCATCCCCTACTTCAAGCCCAGCAAGGAACTGAAGGATCTGGTGAACACCTCGGCCAGCGCCGATGGCCAACCGGCGTCCGCGCCTGCCGCGGCCGATCCCACGCCCGGGCGGAGAAAACTCGCACAGTTCGTAAGCGCAGTTTCGATTTATGGACCACCTCTGGAGTCCGTGGCGCTACCAGTATGTTCAAAAGGAGAAAACTGGTGGCGGATGCGTATTCTGCAACGCCGCGGCTGCGGGACGGGACGAAGAAAATCTGGTGGTCTATCGGGGCCGGAAGAACTATATCATTCTGAACCTGTATCCTTACAGCACCGGGCATTTGATGGTGGTGCCTTATGAGCACGTGGATTCGCTGGCGGAAGCGTCGCAAGAGACGCTGGAAGAGATGATCCTGCTGGTGCAACGGTCGCAGCGCCATTTGCAGGAAATCTACCGGCCTCCGGGATTCAATCTCGGAATGAATTTAGGGGAAAGCGCAGGCGCCGGAATCGCCGAGCATATTCATATGCACGTGCTGCCGCGCTGGCCGGGGGATACGAATTTCATGACAACGGTGGCGGAAACGCGGGTGTTACCGGAGGATTTGTCGAGCACTTGGCGGAAGCTGCGGGACGCATTTATGCATCTCGAGTAAGCGGCTTTTCGAATGAATGATCGGCCCAGATAACCAAGAGCGGCTTACATTGCAACCGAGGCGCTGACGCCGGTAGAGTTGGACGAATTGTACCTCTGGCTTGACCGGAACCATCCGCAGCCAATAGATGCACGTTTTAAGTCAGACCTTGCCGAGGGCCGCCTCGACCAGGCCATTGACCGCGCGTTGGACGACGAAAAGAACCGCCGGGTTCAGCCGCTTTAGCCGGGATGCAGCATCGGGCTGCCACGGGATTCTGGCAGGAATACCTGGCGCTACCGCGGGACATCCGCCGCCGCGCGGATAAACAGTTTTCGTTATTGAAAGCCAACCCGCAGCATCCCTGGTTGCAATTCAAAAAGGCAGGCGAGCGCCGTGAGGAGGAAGTGTGGTCCGCCCGCGTCAGCTTGAGTTATCGCGCCCTTGCAATCAAGCGGGCGGAGGGATATCTATGGTTCTGGATTGGCGACTACGAAACCTATGAGGCCTTGCTCACTTAAGAAAATACCAAGGGCCCATGGCGCCCCGCTGGGAGTTCCCAGAAAAAGGCTATATTGAATGTGCTTGCGAATAGTTTGCATATTAGCTTTTCTCTGGGCCGTCTCTGGGCTGGCTCAGGCCCCGGCGCCGCGCGTAATCGCCGTATCGATTGATGGCGAGATCTCGCCCATTACGGTCGAAATAGTTGGGAACGCGATTGATCAGGCGCAGAAAGAAAACGCCGCGATGCTGCTGGTGCGGATCAACACTCCGGGCGGCTTGCTCGATGCCACGCGCGAGATCATCCAAAAACTGGACGCATGCACGGTTCCGGTGGTGACGTATGTCGAGCCCAGCGGTGCGCGGGCGGCCTCGGCCGGATTCTTCGTGCTGGAAGCGGGCGACATTGCCGCCATGGCGCCGGGAACCAACGCGGGCGCATCTTCACCGGTGCTGCTGGTGGGACAAATGGATCAGGTGATGCGCAACAAAGTGGAAAACGACGCGGCGGCGATGCTGCGCAGCATGATGTCGCGGCGCGGGCGCAATAGCGCAGTGGGCGAGCAGACCATCCGGCAAGCCAAGTCGTTCACCGAAATGGAAGCGCTGGATCAGAAGCTGATCGATTTGCTCGCTAATAACGAACAGCAGCTCTTGGAGCAGTTGAACGGCCGTGAAATCACGCGCTGGGATGGGCGCAAATTGACCCTGCACCTTGCGGGCGCAACCGTAACGGAGACCGAACGAACGCTGCGAGAACGAGTGATTGTCGCCATCGCGGATCCCAACATCGGATTCATCCTGCTGGTGCTGGGCGCTCTCGGGATTTATGTCGAATTTACTTCGCCGGGATTAATTTTTCCCGGAATCGCCGGCGCGATTCTGGCGCTCCTCGGGCTTTCTTCTCTTTCGGTTCTGCCGATTAATTGGGTAGGCGTGGGTCTGTTGGTACTTGCGCTAGCACTATTCGTACTGGAGGCGAAGTTCGCTTCGCACGGAATGCTGGGTATCGGCGGCACCATCTCGATGGTGCTGGGCGCGTTGCTCCTGGTCAACGGACCGCCGGAAATGCGCATTCATCTTCCCACCGCGCTGGCAGTGGCGCTCCCGTTCGCCGCGATTACGATGTTCCTGGTGTCGATGGTCGTCAAGGCTCGGCACAACAAAGTCCTCACGGGAGCGGAGGGAATGATCGGGGAGCTTGGCATCGCGGAGACGGCGCTGGAGCCGGAAGGGCAAGTGCTGGTCCGGGGCGAATACTGGGACGCCGTCGCGCCGGCCGACATTCCCGCCGGGACGCATGTCCGCGTCAAGGGCGTTGCTGGCTTGAAGTTGCAGGTCGAAAAGGCCGCGGCAGCGCAGTGAGCGGAAGATTCACTCGATAAGCGGCGCCGCCCCCGCCGTTGAGATCGAACGTGCCTCCGATGCTAGGCGGGCCATCCTGTCCGCCGAGAAATGTCACCGAACGAGCTGAGACCGTGCCATGCAACATGCCGGCGGGGCGCGACCAGCGCCAGGTGCCCGATTCGAGCGTCGTCGGCGAACCAACCGCGAAATGCAGATCGAGTGTCAGGATCGAAGAGCTGTCGCTGATCAGGACTTGAGCGGCCAGATGGTCGCCATCGCGCAGGCCATGCACGGATTGAATGGTGAAGCGCGACAGATCTTCGTGCCCGGATAAATCCTGAAGGGGCGGGTGCGCGGAATGGCTACATCCGGCCAGCAGAGCGCATAAAATCAAAATGCCGCCGCGAAGCATGAGCAGCCTCTTAGTTGCCTTTCAAATGCGACAGGTCTTTTTCGTCTTCGTTGCAGAAGTACTCCGTGACGTCGCTGTCGGGCATCAGGTCCTCCGTGAACTGAATGGAAAATGGCTTCGTGTACATCTTGGGATCATCGATAGTTACCTGCACATCCATGTGCCCGAAGTCGCGCCGGTGGAAACGCTCCACAACATGCAGAGCTTCGCTATGGGGGCTGCCACTCCCATCCAGCCAACTCTTGTCGTTCAGCCCAATGGTGTCGACCACCAGTCTATTGCCTTCCCACTTGCCAACCGAATATCCCAGCCATAAAGGATCGGGATCGGCGGGAGGCTTGCGGCCATCCAGGTAGATCTGACGAAGCGTATTCTCGTACTCGTTTCGGATCAATATCAATCCCGGCGTTTGAATCACCTTGAACGGGCCGGGTAGCACGTCGTCGGCTGGCACTCCGACCGGCAAGCAGCGGGTCAGCGGGTACACCTGTTTCGCCCTCTGGCGAAGAATGCCTGCGAACTCAGGCCGAAGTGGCGTATCGGCAGGCTTGAAATCCGCGAGGATACTGATCAGATATTTTGAGTAGGCGGCGGAGCTGTCTCCCAGCACGTTCTCGCCGCTTAGATCGCCGAACAATCGTTTCAGTTCCTCAGGGGGTGTCGGCTCAACCTGCCAAACGCCGGACAGGTCCGGCTTGCCATCCGCCGCGCGAGGAGCCGGCGCGGAGAGGTTCGGTTTGCCATCGCGCATGCGCGGAGTCCCGGGAGTCGGGTAGTTCAGCCACTGCGAGTGCGCGCTGAAACACACCGCCATCAGGCAGACAAACAGACGAGCGCTCATTTGACATCGATGTTAGCTCAGTCCCGGCAAAGCCGCCAACGCGCCGGTCAATCATTTAAACTCAAGAGTGTTGGCGAAGCTTTTTCTGGTAATCGCGGCCGTTGGCGCACTGGTTCAGCCGTTGTGCGCCTTAAATCCGCGCCGCGCGCTGACGCAATACACGCGAACTGTCTGGACCCAGCAACACGGGCTTCCGCAAGACACCGTTCGAGCTATCGCGCAAACCAAGGATGGCTATCTGTGGCTCGGCACCGACGAAGGGCTGGCCCAATTTGACGGCTACGATTTCGTGGTCTTCAACAAAGAGAATGGCGCGCTGCCGAGCAACAGCGTCGGGACGTTGTGGGCGGCCAAAGACGGAAGCCTATGGATCGGCACGCTGGGCGGTCTCACGCGATATCGCAACGGAAAGTTCACCACGTTTACCCAAAAAGACGGCCTAAGCGACACGTCCATCAGCTCCATCACGGAAGACCCTTCGGGCGGAATCTGGGTGGTAGCGGGTGTTTACGTCAATCGCTTCTGGAATGGAAAATTCACCAACTATAGCCCCCGCCAGGGAGTGCCAATCCAGGCGGTGCGCACGGTTTATTGCGGACGCGACGGCAGCATCTATGTAGCCGGTTTCGGCGGCGTGGTCCGCTATGAAGACAATCGCTTCGTCTCCGTGCTGGGGCCGGTGGGCGATATCGTTATTTCGCTTCTTCAGGACCGCCGCGGGAATCTGTGGGTGGGTGGCAGCTTCGGGCTGCTGACGCGGAGTCCCCAGGGCGCGCTGCGGCATTACACCGTTCAGGACGGGCTGCCCGATAACTACGTTCGCTCGGTGTGGGAAGACCGCGACGGAAATCTATGGGCCGGCACCGACGGCGGGCTGGCGCGGATGGAGAACGGGCGTTTTGTGAGCAGTCCGCTGGCCAACTCGCACGAACGCGAGTGGGTGCGCTGCATCTATGAAGACACCGAGGGCAACCTGTGGGTGGGGATGAACAGCGGCCTGAATCGGTTGCGGAACGATCTGTTCAGCATCTACGGGGAATCGGAAGGCCTGCCGAGCGACGAGCCCACGACCGTTTATCAGGATCACCGCGGCAGGATTTGGGTCGGCTTCCACGGCAGCGGTTTGATGCAGATGGAGGATGGCAAACCGGCGCGGCTCTATACCCAAAAAGACGGGCTGCCGAGCAACGAGATTTTCTCTATTCGCGAAGATCGGGACGGCGACTTGCTGATCGCGGCCCGCGGCGGACCAAGCCGCATGCACGATGGCCATTTCGTGAATCCGGTTTGGAACGATCCGTTGAACCGGAGAGTAGCGTTCGATTTTCTGCAGGACCGCGGCGGCAAGCTGTGGGTGGCTACTCCGGCGGGCGTGCTGGAACTGGAAGGAGCCAAACCGCGCGTTGCGATTCCGGGCGGATCGCAGCTCAACAACGATGCCGTGGTGTTGTGCAATACGCACGATGGCAGCCTATGGGCCGGCACGTACGGCGATGGGCTGTGGCGTCTCGAAAACGGGCAGCTCCGGCTTTACACCGTCGCCGACGGTCTTTCCAGCAATCAGATTCGGTCGCTAGTGGAAGGCTCGGATGGCACGCTGTGGATCGGCACGTTCGGCGGCGGCCTGGATGCCCTGCGCAATGGCCAATTCTTTCACGTCACGGCTCGCGACGGCTTGTTGAGCGACAATGTTTCGCACATCGAAGACGATGGCCGGGGATCGCTGTGGCTGAGCACGACGCGCGGCATCTGCCGCGTTCGTAAACAGGAAATTTGGGACTTGATCGCGGGCAAGATCCGAAAAGTGGAGCCGGTAAACTACGGCGTGGCGGACGGACTGCGCAGCGCGCAGTGCGCTCCCGGATATCCAACCAGCGGCGGAGGCACCCGCAGCAGCGATGGACGCCTGTGGTTTCCTACCAGCCGGGGCTTGGCCGTACTCGACCCGAACGATAGGCTGGCCGCGATTGCGGCGCCGGTGGTTCATTTGCTCGAGGTCGCCGTGGACGGACATGCCATCCCGGTTACACCCAGCGCGAGGCTCGCGCCCGGCAACGGACGAATGCAGTTCCGATACACCGGCATTTATCTCAGCGCTCCCGAGCGCGTGCGCTATTCTTACCGTCTGGAAGGCCTGGACGGCGAGTGGGTCAACTCGGTGGAGCGGCGTGTAACCAATTACAACAGCCTGCCGCACGGCAAATATCGGTTCACGGTTCGCGCCGCGGTTCCCGACGGACCGTCGGGGGAAACGTCGTTTGCCTTCGAACTGATGCCGCATTTTTATGAGACCAACTGGTTCCGATATTTCTGCGCCGCCCTGGCCGCCGCAGCCATTTGGGGGCTGTACAACCTGCGGCTGCGTCAAATTCGCCAGCGATTTTCGCTGGTACTGGAAGAACGCGGACGTTTGGCGCGTGAAATTCACGACACCTTGGCGCAGGGCTTCGTGGGGATTTCCTCGCAACTGGACGCCGTGGCGCTCACGCTCAACGACCACGTAGAACTGGCGCGCAAACATCTGGATCTGGCGCGCAAAATGGTGCGGCATAGTTTGACGGAAGCTCGCCGGTCTGTGATGGATCTGCGCGCTTCGGCACTCGAGGGTCACGATCTTCCGGCTGCGCTCTCCGAAGCGGCGCACCAATGGACGGCCGGCTCTCCGGTGGAGATCCGCGTGGACGTGGAAGGCGAGAATCGCCCGCTGCCGGAAGAAACCGAACAGCATCTGCTGCGGATCGCGCAGGAGGCTGTCACCAATGCCGTGAAGCATGCGCGGCGCCAGCCACGTGCGTATCCATCTCGAAATGGCCGGCCGGCAATTGAGCTTGCGCGTGGCCGACGATGGCCGCGGCTTCGAGCAGGATGAGGCCTTCTCCGAATTGGGCGGCCACTTCGGCCTGCTTGGGATGCGCGAGCGCGCCGAGCGGTTGGGCGGCGAACTTCAGTTGCACAGCGAACTCGGCCAAGGCACCGAAGTCGCCGTAACTGTTCCCCTCTCCTAATGACCGCGCCCCCGATAACAGATCGCGCGATCCGCATCCTGATCGCCGAGGATCATCTGATCGCGCGCGTGGGCGTGAAGACCATCATCAACGCACAGCCGGATATGAAGGTGGTGGCGGAGGCCGCCAATGGACTGCAAGCGGTGGAGCTGTTTCGCAAACATCGTCCGGATGTCAGTTTGATGGATGTGCGGATGCCCGAGATGAACGGCGTGGAAGCCACGCAGGCTATCCGCGCTGAATTTCCCGACGCGCACATTATCGCGCTCAGCACTTACGGCGGAGATGAAGACGTGCGCCGTGCACTGCAGGCGGGCGCTCGGGCGTATCTGACCAAGGACGTGCTGCACGACGAACTGATTCGCGCCATCCATGCCGTGCACTCGGGCGAGAATTATCTGCCGCCGGGGGTGGCGGCGGCGCTGGAATCGAGTTCCCTTGCCGGCCGGTTTAAGCGCACGAGAAGCAGAGGTGCTGGCGCTGATCGTGAAGGGCTACGGCAATAAACAGATCGCCTACGCGCTCGGCATCGCCGAGCACACCGTCAAGAACCACGTGAAGAGCATCCTGAGCAAGCTAAGCGTGGACGACCGAACGCAGGCGGCGACGGCTGCGATCCAGCGGGGGATTATTCATCTGTAGCGCGCACGCGCTACACGTCCACGATTTCGATGGCTTGATTCAGCGTCTGCACGCCATCTCGCCCCGGACTCAGTTTGTATTCGTGCGCGATGTAGCCGGTGAAGCCCAGCTCGGCGATGGTCTGCGCCACGAAATGGTAATTGAGCTCCTGCGTGCCGTCGATCTCATGGCGGCCCGGCACCCCGCCGGTGTGGAAATGCGCGATCCACTGGAAGTTATCGCGGATGGTCCGGCAGATGTCGCCTTCCATGATCTGCATGTGGTAGATGTCGTAAAGCAGCTTGACGCGCGGTGAATTTACGCGGCGGCAAACGTCCACGCCCCAGGCGGTGTGGTCGCACATCTGATCCTTGTGATCGATCTTGCTGTTGAGCAGCTCCAAACAAATGGTCACGCCTTTGTCTTCGGCCTGCTCCTTCACGCGATTCAGAAACGCGACGGAATTATCGGCGCCCTCGGCGTCGGACATGCCTCGGCGGCTGCCGGACACGGTGATCGAGATTGGGGCAACCTCCCGCGGCGCACTCATCAATGGCCGGTCCCATCGATTTTACCAGCTCATCCTGAACGTCCTTGCGATTGATGCCATCGGGAATCGTGACGCCGGCGTTGGGCAGGCGCATGGTGGGGATGAGGCCGTACTTCTTCAGGATCGGCCAGTCTCGCGCCGGAACCAGATCGAAGCCTTTACAGCCCAGGCGCGCAGCTTCCCGGCACATGTCTTCGAACGGCATCTTGGGGTCGAAAACACCGCGCGTGACGCACTGCTTCAGACGACCCTTGCGGGCAATCGGAGCGGGAGTCTGGGCGGAGGCAACTGAGGCCGCGGCGGTGGCGGCGATGCCACTCACGAAATCTCTGCGTCGCATGAGCGAATTATACAAGATGCGATATCTCGCGGCTGACTTACTAACAAGTTAGTTTTATCGAATTATTCGATAGATGCTTCATTTAGTGCACATTTCTAAATCCGATTGTCCGCGCCGAATCGTAACACTGATGGTATGACGAGCCAGGCAAGTCCTGAAAACGGCCCGGTTCAGCATCCCAACTCGATAGGAAACGAATCATAAGGAGACACAATGCCTAAGGGACGGATTCTTGAGGAAGCAATCGCGTCTGCTTCCGACCGGCGTCGATTCTTGAGTAAGATCGCAGTGGCCTCAGCGGGGGTGGCCGCTATGGGCGCCGGCATGATGGAGGCCCAAACCTCCGCTCCCAGTGACGCGGATATTCTCAACTTCGCGTTGAATCTGGAGTATTTGGAGGCGGAGTTCTACACCGTCGCCACAACCGGCTTGACTATCGATCAGATGGGCATCGGCATTACAGGCACGGGCAATCAGGGCGCGGCCACCGGAGGCCAAAAGGTGGATCTGACGAATAGCTCATTTCCCACTCTCGCCATTGCGGACGAGATAGCCAATGACGAGCGATCGCACGTAACGTTGATCCGGCAGGCTCTTACCGCGGCAGGCGCGCAGCCCATCGCTCAGCCCGCGATCAACCTGAATGCATTGGGCATCGGCTTCGGTAGCCTGACGGAATTTCTCACCTTGGCGCGGGCCTTCGAAGATGTTGGCGTGACGGCTTACGCGGGCGCCGCGCCTTTGCTTTCGAGCAAAGCTGTCTTGGGTTACGCCGCGCAGATTTTGGCCGCGGAAGCTGAACATGCTTCCAACATTCGGCTCCAGGTGGCTCAACTCGGCGTATCCACCACGCTGCTGGATGGAGTCGATATTCTGCCGCCGCCCTCGGGACAGAACTATTTCTCCCTGGATAATATGGGGCTGGCACAAACCCGCACGCCGGGACAGGTGTTGTATATCGTCTATGGTTTCCAGGCGAATGCTTCGGCAGGAGGATTCTTTCCGAGCGGCGTTAACGGAAATATCAACACGTCCTCGGCGGGCGTAGCGATCACGAACGTCACCAACGCCGTTGTAACACCCACGGTCTTGACGACAAACCAGCCATCAGTGGAGCTGGATGCCAGCGCGTCGACCAGCGGTTCAGGAAGTTTGAAATATCTATTCATGGTGGTTCCGGGCGGCCTGCAGCCGGCATTGCTGCAAACACCAACCAGTCCCAAAGCAACTGTGGACTTTGTGAATGGACCGGGCTTGTACCTGGTTCAACTTATTGTAACTGACGCCGGCGGGAAGACATCCAAGAGCGGCGTGATCATGTTGACTTACCAGCCGTAAAGTAACCGCTCTACTCTTCAGCTCAGACTAAGTGGCTATCTTTCTGCAGTCACTTAGTTTGAAGCTTTCGGTGGCCGCCATGACGCGCCGCAGCCTCATAAGGCCATAGCGGACCCGTGATTTCGCGGTTCCCAGAGGAAGCCCCAGCTGGGAGGCAACTTCCGTCATAGAATAGCCTTTTAGATAGGCCAGCTCTATGGCCTGACGCTGCTCGCCGGGAAGTGCTTCGAGTGCCCTGTGGACCTGCCTGGCGGTCTCGGAGCTCGCCTCATATCGATTCAGGTCCCTTGCGCTGCCGCACTCGGCATATAACGACTGCGAGCACCGTTGCTGGCGCGCCCGCGATCTTAGCAGGTCGATCGCGCGGCTGCGTGCGATGTTCAACAGCCATGCCAATACGCCACCACGTCTGGAGTCATAGTGTCCGGCCATGCGCCATACCTGCGAATAAACATCCATCGTGACTTCTTCCGCGTCCGCGCGTAAGCCGAGAAGCCTGAGAGCTCTGGCGAAGACAACAGGTTTGGTTTCTTCCATGAGCGCCGATAGCGCTGAAGAATCGCCACTGGCAACGCGCCGGACTAACTCGGCCCACACAAGAACTCGCGCCTCGTCCGGGAGGCGCCTGGTGCCTAGTGAAAGCCGTAACTCGGCGCTGACAAAGGCGCCCAGGCTGGTCATGATCCGTACATCTTCAGCGTCGAAATGACGCTGCTCGACGTGGCTAACGATCCAGATTGTACCGATGGGCTTCCGGTCAGAGTACATCGGGATTACTAAACCTTCCACGATAGGTGTATTGACTTTTTGGAAATACGTGAAGAAGCGCGCAGGGTGGAGATAGAGCATCGGTTTTGCGGCTTTCAGGCATTGTCCACACGGGCTCCAGTCGCGCGGCGTTGAGCCGCCCTCATAACTCTCGAGAGCCCCCGCCAAAGCCCGCCAGCGAAAGAGCGGACCGCCATCCTGTCCGGACTCCAGCATGCTGATGCCGCCGGAACCCGCATGGCATAACTCAATCGCCATCAGGGCGAGCCGCTTGAAGAGCGCGGGCGCACCCTGCGCTAAAAACTCAGCCAGCTCGTACATCGCATTGATCTCCACCCGCGAAGGTACCGTGTGTATGGGCCTCGACAACAGGTGATCACTGATGACCACATCTTCTAGAGAAACCGGTTGCGGTATCCCAGAAACCACATCGGTGTGGACCGGGTCAATCAGAGCACTCACCAATTTCCTCCAGTTCTCTATGCACCAACTAGACTCGGGGCGGCTAACTTTGTTACAGAAGTCTGAAGCTTTGGGTGAGTTATCTTAGAGATGCCGCGTTGTCCGCGGACCGCGACTGAAGAGAAAGGCGGGAACGCATTTTCAAATCCCGGCGTACCAGGAATATCCGCCTTCGGGGGCAGAGGAACCGAGCCCTTTCCCAAATTCCTTCAAGCTATCGGTCACAGTAATCTGGGACAGGTATTTCACGCTCTTGTAGCCCAGTTGCCGGGGCACCTTCAGCCGCAGCGGGGCGCCGTGATCGGTTGGCAGATCCTGGCCGTTCATCGCGTATGTCAGCAACGTCTGCGGGTGCCAGACGTCGTCCATGTCCAGGCTATCCCACGCCTCGTCGAATGGAAAGAACGCGACATATTTCGCGCGCGGCAAAATGCCCACCAGGTTCATCACGTAAGCGAGCGGAACGCCGGTCCACTCCGCGACGTAGGACCAACCTTCCTCGCAGGTATGTTCGGTAATTTGCGTCCGCGAGCGGAACTGTTTCAACTGCGCCAGCGAGAACGAGGCCGGACGCGCAACCAATCCATCCACGGCCAGCCGCCAATCGGCGAAGGCTCCGTCTAAAAGGCGCTGGTAAGAATCGGACTGCGGGTGTTCTCCGCTGACTTGCGCGACTTTCGAAACTTCGGCGCGGCTGAATTCGCGGGCGAGCGAGTGGCCCGACGTCAGCAGGCGCTGGCAGGCGTAGGTGAGCGTTTCACCCGGTCCATAGACGCCGGCCCAATCCGGCGGGATGAGCCCGTATTGATTGGCCAGACGAGCTGCAACCGTGAGGCCCGCAGCGCCTCCCGCGGCCGTCAATCCACCAGTGATGAGTTTGCGGCGCGAAAGTGAATTGCTCACATGGCCCCCTTGCCAGCAGCAACACGCCCGGTGATCATGGCGCCAACGCGGCTCAGGAAGCCCGCGCGCCAAACCATCGCGACGTGTATGAGAACGAAAACAACCAGCACGATCGCGCCGAAGAAATGAATGGTGCGAGCGCACTGATGGCCGCCCAGCACCGTCACCAGCGCCGGGAAGACCGAGGTGACGGCGGGCGACATGGCTAATCCGGTCCAGATCATCAGCGGGAACAAAACGAAAATTACGGCCAGGTAGGAGATGCGCTGGAGGACGTTGTAGCTGTGGTCTTCGTCCTTTCCAGCAAAAGCGGCGCGCAGCGATTCCCGGTTCAAATCTGTCCGCGCCGGTACGAGATCCCGTTGAAAATGGCGGCTGGCGAAGCCCGAGACCGCGTAAAGCAGGCCGGTCAAAACGCACAGCCAGGCCGACTCGAAATGCAGATAGCGGCCCCATCCGGATGGTCCGCCCAACATGAACGGCAACGGCAAACGGAAGATCGCCGGAGTGCCGAGCCCGCCTGTTTCACCCCAATAAAATCGCGGATGAGCGAGCAGAATTCCGATTCCGCTCACCACCAGGCCGGCGAAGCTGAGCGCGTTCATCCAGTGAGTGACGCGTACCATCGCCGAATGGCGCGGCTGCTGGACGGCGTCCTGAGATGGAAGCGCAAGCCCCGGAATGTATACCGAATCGGCCATTCGGGTTGGGGGAATCATAGCACAGCATACGCCTTACGAGCGCTTTTTGGGTGCGGCGGGCTTGGCCTGGGCACGCCCCGCGATCTCCTTCGCTCGCAGCTTCGCGATGCGCCCGATCAACTTCACCGGGACAAGTTCAGAGAGCGGGAAACGGATTGTACCTTTGTTCACCTGATACGACGCCAGCTCGCTCTTGAATTCGGTGACCATGCGCGCGGATACGGGGTAAAGCGAGTAATGCTGCTTCCAGCCGGCGAAATAGATCACCGCATCTCCGTTCAGTTTGTAAGCGGGAATCTGGTAAGAAATCACTTCCTCGGCTTTCGGGATCGCTTCACGGATGGCGGCGCGCACACACTCCAGGATCGGCCGGACATCCTCAGGTTGCGAGGCGATGTAGTCGTCCACGGACCGAACGTTGCTCTTGGCCATGCTCTATTATCATCTTCGGATCTGCCGCAGGATTGTCTGGTCGCGGATCGCCTTGTCGTCGGCCAACAGGAACGCCTTGCTGAGAATAACCGCCAGCATGGAGTCTCCCTCAAACGGCAAGGGAACCGTCGCGGCCGTGTCGCCGCCGCCGCGAACGATGCAAACGTACTGGCTGCCCGGTTCCATCAGGACGTTGCCGCTGCCCAGGTGAATCCGGTATTCGTTGGATTCGCCGCGCACCCACAGATACCGATCCGTAATCCGGCAGCGGTTCCGAATCGCTAACTTCGGCAGCAGATTCTCGATAACCGACTTGCGAATCTCGGCGGCGGCGGAAAGCTCGGCGTCCGCAAAACGGTGCCAGTATTCCGCGTGCTCATCCGGATGATCCATGCCCCAATTAGGATCCGCTCCGATGCTGGTGACGCCGACCAACAGATCCGCGTCGCGCATCACTTCGGAAAAAACCACGGCCGGGATGTCGGCCAGACGGAGGGCCCTGGAGGGCGGCCTCAATTCGAAGCGGCCTCGCTTAGCTTCCATCGGGGAAAATCGTACTCGTTCGGTGCCGATGGTGGTGTACACCATGTGGCCCGAGACTTCCGCGCCGTCCGAAAAATCGACATCGAATTCGGCGCGGAGATTATATTGGGGCAGTTCCAATTGAGGCGTGTTATGCGAATCCCACTCGCCCATTAACTTGAAGTGCCAGCCGCGCTCCCGGCACAGCGCCGAAAACTGGTGCTGCCGGACGATGTGCCCGGCGAAGCGGTTGGAATACGTCCCGGTTTCGCGCTCCGCGTCCGTCAATAAATAAACTTCGCGATGGGCCTGTTTGAACGGCTGCCGGATGCCGTGATCCTCCAGCCAGCATCGCCAGCTCAGCACCTCCTGCACCTGCGCGCGAATAGGATGCCAAAGACGAACCGTGGAATCCGGCGCTACGGTCACTGGATCGCCGGCCCAATTCACCAAGCCGCCTTGCCACCACATCGCCGTTTGCGACGAATCGCCGCTTTGAATTTCCCAGATGAGGCGCCTGGTGAACGCCGATGTCACCGGGTGATTCAGATACCAATCCTGCCATCGCTCGAACAGGCATGCGCTTTGCGATAAGAGCTGCCGTTCCAGACGCAGACGTTGCGTGGAAAGAACCGCCTGCAATTCTTTCGCTGCCTTCTTGAGATCGGCCAGCGCTGGGGCATAGCTGGTCTTTATTTCGGCCGGCGGCGCCTTGAGGGCTTGCCTTCGCGCCACCAGCTCAGGACCGCATCGCCTTCTTCCACCGCCAATCTGGCTTCGCAGGCTCCCAAGCACTTCGATCCGCACTCCCGCTGAATCCAATCCGAACGAAGGCACGGACATCGCCTCCAGATCGTCCCGGCCAACGTGGTTGCGCTCGGCGGCCTCCGCCAGCGCCTTTTCAATCAAGCGGCGCGCAACGTCGTATTTCACGCGCATGCCCAAGCGGCTGATCTGCGTCACCGCATCCAGGCCCGGCATGGCGGCGAGCGCATTCACGCACGCGTTGCCCACGCGATGCGATACCGCGCCGATCTGCGGGATTTTTCGAAAACAAGCGAAGGCGAAATCGGCGATCCCGGCGGCCACCGAAGCGTCCCCCAGCGCGCCCAGCGTCCAGATGAAGCCTTTCTGGTAGTCCGCTTCTTCGTCGGGGACCTGGAGGTGCGCAGCCATTCCCGGCATGGGACCGAGCGCCAGCCAGCGAGAAGCCGCCTCCAGGAATTCAGCGCGGCCGATGTTTTCGACGCACTCCACCGCTTCCTTTTTCCACTTCGATGACGCGCTGCTTTGGGTCAGCGATCGCGCATGCAGCAAAAGACGGCGCCAGGCGATCTGGGTCCCCGAGCTCTCGATTTCCTGAAAGACGTGCCGGCTCCAACCGGAAACCGCCACCGCGGGCTTTTCCTTTGCACCGTGAACCAGGACATCGATGCGCTCCTGGATCTCGTCCATCTCGTGGTGTTTTCCGACCATCTCGCGCAACTGAAGAAGGGCATCTTTCAACGCCGGGGTCATGGTTACGCTTTGGAAGGAAGAAAGCAGCGCCTTGTATGGAAAGTGAAACCGATAGGAACGGTTCGAGGCGAGTTCGACCATTCGAAACGCGTGCAGGCTGTTGAGCGGCAATCCGGCACGCAATAATTGCGAGACCACGCCTTTTAGCACGACGTGCAGCGACATCGACGCGGAGGTGCCCAGCGCGGCGAGCGCTTCGAATACGAATGCGAGCTGCTCCTCGGCGGGAGCGGATTTCAATCGATCCAAGGGCTCTTTGACGTTCTTGAGAGCGTCGCGCTCTTTAAAGACGTGAGGCCGCGCATTGAGGGCCTCTATCAAAGCCTGCATATGCGGACTCGCGCCGCTGGGTGCTTGTATCTTTGGTTGCGCTATGCCCCAAAACCTCGCAGCTTCGCTCAGATTCATCCATGTCCTCCAGTGTCTCGGTGGCGCGTTCTACCCGCCAATCAGGGGCACGAGCTTGATGAATTGCACTTCGGAATCGGCTCGTAATTCGATTCGCCCGTCCAGATCCGTCGCCTGGCTCCCGTCCACAATCAACAGGAAGCCGTTCCGCTCAAAGCTGGAGCAGGCCCGCGCAAACTGGGCTTCCCAGTCGAGCGGCCGCTTCGTTTTCATTCGAAATCCGTTCAGGATGCGCTCGGATTCCTCGGGCTGTACCAGGCCGCAAAATACGTCCGGCAGGGACAAATTGTGACGTTCCACTTCCTCACGCACGCGGCTCCGGATGAGTTCCCGAGCCGTGACGCCTGGCTGCGGCACCGTCACCGATGTCGCCTGGGAACGCGATCCCGGGACAACTTCGTCCCAAACTTGAACTGTCACGGGCATGCACTATTATCGGCAGTTCCCGAGGGGCGACAATCCAGGTGAATGCCCTAGAACATGGGATTTTCGTCCGAGATTGCTCAGAAAGGTGGACCTACGTGGAGTTTTGACTGATTTCCAGCGCAGCGGGACAAACCGAAGCGATCGCGTGCTGGCGAATTCCGGTTCGCGCTTGACCTCGGTGACTACGCAAGAGGCCGGGGAACCGTGCCACTTCCAGGGAATGCTAGAGCTACGGTGTCCGTTTCACGGAATTTGGCGGGCGGCCTCCCAGCCTTCCGGCAACGAACGCACAGTCCATCGCGACCGGACAAATATCGCATTTGGGGTTCGATTTCTTGCATAGTTGTTGTCCGTGATACTTCAACAGCAGGTAAGCTCGGGTCCGGCAATCGAATTTTGGTGGCAGCCCGTCTTCAATCATGCGTTGCGCTTCCCCGTATGTCCTGCCGTAGTTCTCTTGCTCCTGTCCTTTTTGGATGCGGACCAGAACGTGTGGGCAGTTCGAAGGCACTGCTGCCGCCGGGGAAATCCCCGCAAATAGCAGAATTCGATCTGCGCCCGGATCGGCAATATTGGGAAATTGTTTGAGCGCGCCTCGCGCTTGCCTGCCGGAAAGCCCGTTGAGTCCCGCGCGCAGATCGCCTCCGTACTGCTTGAGGACCCGCTCCGCAATTTCCTTCAGACGCATCGCTCTGAGTTCGGGTACCATTCCCCCGGGCTTCAATGCGCTGGCGAGTCCGGCCGGGTTCGCGGCGAGGATGCGCTCCGCTTCGACGCCGAACTGGCTCTTCAGCGATTCCCAGCCCTTCGCACACCTGGCGTCACTGGCTGGATATCCGCAGTGCAACCATACCATGAACAAGTAAGGATCGGTTGGCCAATCCGCCCCTTTCTCGCCTTGGGATGCCGCCAATACATCGAGAATCCGGGTCAAGGTTGTCACGAGAGTATCCGAAAAGAGATACAGTCACTATAAATCAGCTATCCGGCTCAAACCGCGAGCGCGACTCATTATCCTCGTTAGTAACCGCGTTTTTTCCGAATGCTTTCATCGAGAAGGATTTGCATCCGCGCCCTTAAAATTTCGAAAGGGTAAGCCGGGCGCTGTTGACGGCAAAGTGGAGAACACTCCGAGCCGAGCCTGCTCACGCTTCATTGTGAAAGTTTCCGCTCAATCTCGGATTGCGGCAAGGTCACCGATGTCGCCTGGAAATGCGATCGTGCGACCATTTCGTCCGAAGGCATAGCACAGGGGATTTTCGTCCGTGATCCCCCTACAGCCGGGACCCTATGAGATCGCGGCTCGTCAAACTGTAGGCGGCCTTGCATTGCCGATGGTAGACTTGGCAACAATGGACGAGGATCAGGCGAACCTTATCGAGCGGGCCCTGGACGAGACCGACGCACGCCTGGTGGCGCGGCTTACACAAGTGCTGAATACGCCCGGTATTAGCGACAAAGACCGCAAATTACTGGAACGGAATCTGAAGAGGCTAAAAGAGAGGTCGCCAGTACAGGTGGATGCCGGTAGCTGAGTCTGAATGAGCAGCGCACGACCGGTATAGGGCGCTGCAATTGCGGACCCAGCTGAAATAAAATGTTCCGATCCCGAGGCGGTCTCATGCTCCGAAGCATTTGGATCGCGCTGGCGCTGGCGGCGGCAGTGCGGGCGCAAGACACACCGAAAATCTACAACACCGCTAAAGTGAGACTCATGGAGGGCAAGCCGATTGTCGGCGCCACCGTTTTTTCACCCGATCCCAACATGTATTGCGCTGTCGCGAATTCAGGCTACGATTTCACCTGGATCGAGATGCAGCACAGCCCGCTGACGTTCGAAGACGTCGCGCACATGATCTGGGCCTGCCGCGGAGCCTCCGCCATGCCGTTTGTCCGCGTGCCCGATGCCACCGAGAGCGACATTCAGAAAGCCACCGACATCGGCGCGCTCGGGATCATCGTTCCAGCCGTGGACACTGTGGAAAACGCTGAGGCCGCCGTCAAATGGGCCAAGTATCCGCCCATGGGGCGCCGCAGCATGGGGAACGGCCAATACGGTCCGCTTTATGGCCGCGATTACCGCCAGACCGCAAACGACAATATCGTGGTGGTGATCATGATCGAGACGCCGCATCGGCGTGGCGAACGCCGAGAAGATCGCCTCGGTTCCTGGCGTCGACGTCATCTTCGCCGCCAGCGTCGATCTGGGTAATTTCTCCGGACACAAGCAGGGCGATCCGCAGTATGAAGCGCCGGTCAAGCGCATCCACGACGTGACCTGCGCACGGAATCAAGCTAGACCGGGCAATCGGCGTTTACCTTCTTCCAAGGCCCCGGGGAAACGCAATTGATCCGCATCGGCGCCAAAGCCAATTTGAGCAATCAAGTTTTTACGAATGAATTAGATACAGGCCCGCGTCCGGCCGGAAAGTAGCTCCAAAGGGCCACTAACCTCGCGGCCCGCGGAGTCATCTTTACTACCATATAGCTTGAACTGTCGTATGTGGATTGTTCGATTAGCGCTCCGCCGCCCTTATACCTTCGTCGTGATGGCAGTCGCTATTCTGCTGCTCGGAGTGGTGTCGATCATCACCATGCCGATCGATATCTTCCCGTACATTGACATCCCGGTGGTCAGCATCGTTTGGAACTACAACGGAATGTCCCCGCCCGAGATGGAGAGCCGGATTCTTACGGTGTTCGAGCGGGCTATGACCACCACGGTCAACGATATCGAGCACATCGAATCGCAGTCCTACTACGGCGTCTCCGTGGTTCACGTCTATTTTCAGCCGAACGTGAAGATCGACATGGCGATGAGCCAGATCACGGCCATTTCGAACTTAACCACGCGCGCCATGCCGCCGGGGATCTTTCCGCCCAACATCCTGAAGTACGACGCATCCAGCGTGCCGATCCTGCAATTGGGGTTGGAAAGCAAGACCCTGAGCGAGCAGGAAATTTATGACCTGGCGCAGAACTTCATCCGGACTCCGCTGGCCACCGTTCAGGGCGCATCGGTTCCGGGTCCGTATGGCGGCAAGCAGCGCCAGGTGGTGGTGGATCTGGACCCGAACGCGCTCTATGCCAAACAGTTGTCGGCCATCGACGTCTCGAACGCGTTCAATCTTCAAAACCTGATTCTGCCGGCCGGCACCATCAAGGTGGGCGACACGGAATATCCGGTTCGCCTCAACAATAGCCCCGAGATTATCAGCGAGATGAACGATCTGCCGATCAAAACAGTGAACGGCGCAACGGTTTATCTCAGGGACGTGGCGACGGTCCGCGACGGATTCGCCGTTCAGCAGAACATCGTGCGGACCAATGGGACGCGCGGGGCGCTGATGACCATCCTGCGGAATGGCCAGGCTTCCACGCTCGACATCGTCAATAAGGTGAAGGCCGCTTTGCCCAGGCTGGAGGCCGCCATGCCGCCGGCCTTGAAGATCCGGCAGCTCTTCGATCAATCGCTGTTCGTGCGCGCGGCCATCAGCGGGGTGGTGAAAGAAGGCACTACCGCCGCGCTGCTGACTGGCCTGATGATCCTGTTGTTCCTCGGAAGCTGGCGCAGCACGGTGATTGTCTGTATCTCGATTCCGCTTTCGATTTTGACTTCGCTCATCATCTTAAAGCTGATGGGCCACACCATCAACGTGATGACGCTGGGCGGACTGGCGCTGGCGGTCGGAATTCTGGTGGACGACGCCACCGTCGAAATCGAGAATACCCATCGGAATCTGGCGATGAAGAAGCCGCTGGTGCGGGCGGTGCTGGATGGCGCGCAGCAGATCGCAATCCCGGCTTTTGTTTCCACCCTTTCCATCTGCATTGTGTTCGCGCCGGTTCTGCTTTTGACGGGCGCGGCGAAGTTTCTGTTCACGCCATTGGCGCTGGCGGTGGTTTTCGCCATGCTCGCGTCCTACATGCTGTCGCGCACGCTGATTCCCAACATGGTGCATTACCTGCTGAAGCCGGAAGTGGAGATGTATCGGTCCGGCGCGCATGGTGAGAGCGGAACAGCGGAAGGCCATCCGTTGATCTGGCGCATCCATTTCGCTTTCAATCGCCGATTCGAGCGTTTTCGTGCGTCATACACCGGATTTCTGGATTGGGCGCTGGATCATCGGGGCGCAGTGCTTTCCGTGTTCCTGATATTCTCGCTGGGCTCCTTGGGTTTGGTGTACTTGGTTGGCCGGGATTTCTTCCCCACGGTGGATTCCGGACAGATTCGCTTGCACGCGCAAGCGCCGGCTGGAACGCGCATCGAGAAAACAGAGCTGATTTTCGCCGAAATCGAAAAGGAAATCCGCAACGTAATTCCGCCCAGGCGAACTGGACACTATTCTCGACAACATCGGCGTGCCGCCGGGCGGATTCAATCTGGCTTTCGGCGACAGTTCGGTGATCGGCAGCAATGACGGCGACATTCTGATTTCGCTCACCCCGGACCATACACCCACCGAAATCACCTCCGAACGGTTGCGCCAGCGGCTACGGCAGAAATTTCCCGACATCGTGTTCTTCTTCGAAGCGGCCAATATCACCAACCAGATTCTCAACTCCGGGCTGCCGGCTCCCATCGACGTCCAAGTCACTGGCCGCGATGCGGGACCAAATTACGCGATTGCGCGGCGTTTGGCGGAGCGGATCGAGCGCATTCCGGGCGCGGTCGACGTTCACATCCATCAGGTGGTGGACGCCCCCGAGCTGCGCATCAACGTGGATCGCGTCAAGGCCGGCCAGCTCGGCCTCACCGAGCGGGACGTCGCCAGCAGTCTGCTGATTTCGCTGAGCGGCAGCAGCCAGGTGGCCCCCAACTTCTGGCTGAACTGGAAGAACGGCGTGAGCTATAACATCCTGATTCAGACGCCGCAATATAAGCTCGATTCCATCGCCAAGCTGATGCGAACGCCGATCTCGGCGGCCGGCGCCGCAGTGGCGTACAGCACTCCGGGCTCCATGGCAGGGCGTGGCGAACGAAGGCGATGGCGCCACCGGAGCATCGCCGAATCAGAACTCGGCGGCTTACGGCAACCCGGGCGCGCTGCCTTACAAAACGCAATTGCTGTCCAATTTGGCCACCATCGAGCACACCGTCGGCCCCGAGATCGCCAATCATTACGATGTGCAGCCGGTGTTCGACGTATATGCGAATATCGACCGGCGGGACCTGGGCGGCGTGGCCTCGCAAGTGGAGAAGATCATCGCGCAGACCAAGGTCCCCAAGACCACGCAAATCATGCTGCGCGGGCAGGCGGCGACCATGCAGAGCTCTTTCTATCGTCTCGGCCTGGGCCTGCTGGCGGCCATCGTTTTGGTATACCTGTTGATGGCGGTTAATTTTCAGTCCTGGGTTGATCCGTTCATTATTCTGACCGCCCTGCCCGGAGCGCTGGCCGGCATCCTGTGGATGCTCTACGTAACGCAAACCACCCTGAATGTTCCGTCGTTGATGGGCGCTATCATGTGCATCGGCGTTGCCACGGCCAACAGTATTCTGATGGTGGTCTTCGCCAATGACGAAAGAATGGAAGGAAAGGGCGCGCGCGCGGCGGCTCTTTCGGCCGGATACACGCGGCTGCGTCCCGTGGTGATGACCGCGCTGGCCATGATTCTCGGCATGCTGCCGATGGCGCTCGGGATCGGCGAAGGGGCCGAGCAAAATTCGCCGTTGGGCCGGGCGGTGATCGGGGGCTTGCTGCTGGCAACCGTGACCACGCTCGTCATTGTGCCGATTGTTTACAGCTACCTGCGCAAACAGCCGCCCATCGATCACGACAAACAGATCCAGGAAGAAGAGCGCGAAGGGCTGCCCGAATCCGAATATTTATTGAGATCGTATTAATTGAAATCGCATTCATCGAAATATTGAGTAACGATGACTTCATCGACTATTGACGAACCGGACAATCCAATCGAGCGGACCGCGCCTGCCACGGAACAAGAATTACGCGCGGAAATCGAGCGTCTGACGCGCCAACTGGAGCAGAAGAATTCGCACTCGCGCGCATTCCGCCCTGGAGCATCCCAAGCGGCCGTCCGGGGGCAAGATCGCGCTGCTGGTTCTGATTATCGCCGCGGTCTTTCTGGCCGCGTTCTTCCTGGGCTATATTCCGCATCACCGGCGAGATCTGCAGATCACCGCGGAAGCCAGCGCGTTGAGTGAAGCGCTGCCCGATGTGAGCGTGGTTCCGGTGGAAAGAGCATCCGCTGTCGGCGACCTGGTGCTGCCCGGCAATATCCAGGCCGTGACGGAAGCGCCCATTCTGGCTCGCGCGGAGGGCTACGTGCAGCGCCGCTACGTGGACATTGGCGACCGGGTTACGGCCGGCCAGCTTCTGGCTGAAGTGGAGGCGCCGGATCTGGATCAGCAAGTTCGTCAGGCGCAAGCCTCGCAGGTGCAGGCGCAGGCGGACTTGGCGCGCGCCAAGGCAGCTCTGGAACAAGGCAAGGCTAACGAATCCATCGCCAAAGTCACCGCTACGCGCTGGGATAATCTGGTGCGGCGCGGCGCGGTTTCCAAGCAGGAGAACGATCAGTATCAGGCGCAATATCAGGCCCAAGCCGCTAACGTGAGGGCGCTCGAACGCGCCGTGGACGCGGCCAAGGGAAACATCGCGGCCATGCAGGCCAACGTGGGCCGGTTGACCGAAATGCAGGGATATCTGAAGGTGCGCGCGCCTTTCGCAGGCGTGGTTACGCTGCGCAACGTGGACGTCGGGACGCTGGTCAACACCGGCAGCACCATGCTGTTTCGCATCGCGCAAACCAATCTTCTGCGCACGTATTTGAACGTCCCGCAAGTCCAGCGCCGCCGACGTGCATGTCGGCCAGATGGCGTCGCTGGCAACGCCCGGAGCTTCCGGAACGCAAGTTCTCGGGAACCGTCACGCGCACCGCGAACGCCATGGATCCCGCCAGCCGGACTTTGCTGGTCGAAGTGCAGGTGCCGAATCCGGAAGGCAAACTGCTGCCCGGGAATGTACGTCGAGGTGGATCTGCATCTTCCCCGCAAAGATCCGCCGCTTTTGCTTCCGAGCGACACTCTCTCCGTGCGCCCCGAAGGAACGATGGTGGCGGTGCTCGACTCGGGCAACCGTGTTCATTTCCAGCGCGTAGTTGTCGGCCGGGATTACGGAAGCAACATCGAAATTCTTTCGGGACTCAGCGCCGGACAGCGGGTGATCGCCAATCCGAACGATTCCGTCCAGGAAGGCGTGAAGGTTCATCCGGTCCCGGTGCGCGGGCGCTGGAAGCGGACCCAAACGCTCGCGCTAGCTCGTGCGCTTCCCTTGTCTCTCGTACTCTGAAAGAACACGCACGCGTGACCGGCCTCGCCGGCCGTGTGCTTGGAACCAAATTCATCATGAACCAGATCAGCATGAAAAAGATCAGCGCCGTATTTCTCTGTTTGCTCCTGCTCGCGCCGGCGGGTTACCCGGCGGAAGTATTCGACTGGTTGACGCAGCCCTACGTGGAGCATCCCATCGCGCCCGTGGATCTGTCGAACACGCCGCTCATCCGGCAGTTGCTGCGCTCGGGCAACATTTATCTTTCGCTGCCGGATGCCATCACGCTCGCCATCCAAAACAATCTGGATATTCAGCTGGAGCGCTATGCGTTGCCGTCGGCCGATACGGAGTTGCTGCGCGCCAAAGGCGGCGGCGGACTGCGGGGGCTGACGTACGACGTGTTCGAAGTGCCGGTGGGCGTGGGCGGACCGGCCAGCCCGCTGGTGACATCGGCGGCGACGCCCAGCTGTTGGCGCCGCGGGATCGGTGCCCACCAATCCTTCCGAACTCGGCGCTCTGTCCCAGCAACTGGACAATCTCTCCATGCTCCAGACCGTTCCGCTTTCCACCGGCCCGGCGATTCCGCAGTTCGATCCGGCGCTGGTCGGACAAGTCAATTGGACGCATCAGACCACGCCCGAGACGCAATCCGTCCATCTTATGGCACCAACGCGTCTCAACAGCAGCATCACCAACGCCAACGCGTCCTACACGCAAGGATTCTGGCCGGGCACGGAATTCAACGCCGGCTTCGATAATTCGCGCTATACCACCAACTCCCTGCAGAGCGCTTTCAGTCCATACACCACCTCCAGCCTGGGGTTCACCGTAACTCAGCCGCTGCTGCGCGGGTTCGGCCTGGCGGTAAATCGGCGCTTCATCCGTATTTCGAAGAACGAACAGAAAATCGCGGGACTATTGGTGCAGCAGCAGCTCATCGCCACCGTGTATGGCGTGGTGCGCCTCTATACCGATCTGGTGGCGCTCTATGAAGACGTGAAAGTGAAGGAAGAGACGCTGGCGTCGGCCGAGAAACTCTACACCGACACCAAAGCGGAAGTGGATGAGGGCACGCAGGCGCCGGTCGAGCTGACGCGGGCCAACGCGCAGGTTTATACCATTCGCCAGGATCTGATCGACTCGCGCGGCCTGCTCGAAGAGCAGGAAGCGATCGTCAAGAACGTGATCACGCGCCGTACCGATAACGATCCCGATGTGTTGAACGCGCGCATCATCCCCACCGATACCATCGAAGTTCCCGGTAACGATGAGACCCGCCCGCTGCAGGATTTGGTAGCGCTGGCTTTCGCGAATCGGCCGGACTTGAGGCAGGCCGGGCTCCAAGTGCAAAACTCGCAGATCAGCCTGCAGGGCTCGCGCAACGAACTGCGGCCGGAGGTGGATCTGGTAGGCACGGCGCAAAACAACGCCCTGGCCGGTCAATTGAATCCGTTAGTTGCTCCCACCGTCATCGCCTTTGGTGGGCGGATACGGCACCGCCCTGGAGCAGCTTGCCACCCGCAAGTATCCCACCTACGGAATCGGCCTGAACATTACTTTGCCGCTGCGCAATCGGATCGCCCAGGCCGACGTCACGCGCGACGAAATCCTGCTGCGGCAGAGCCAGGTGCTGCAGGAGCAGCTCCGCAAGCAGGCGCAACTGGAAGTGGAAGACGCAGTGATTGCGATGCGGCGCGCGCGGGCATCTTATGACGCGGCCGTCCAGACCGAAAAGTTGCAGCAAGAGTCGCTCGATACCGAACAGGCGAAGTTTGACGTGGGCGCCTCCACCAGCTTCTTCATCATTCAGTACGAGAGCTTTCTCGCGCAGGCCAAATCCACGGTGGTGGTGGCTAAGAGTGCATATCTGAAGGCTCGCGCGGCTTTGGAACGCGCCACCGGTACCATCCTCGATGACAACCATGTGTCCCTGAGCGACGCCATTCGCGGCCGATGAGCACGCGTCTCTGCAAATAAACCTATTTCCGAGAACTAAAACAGACAAATCCGACGGTTTTCTCTGGAAACGTCTCAATTTTCCTCGATTCAAATGAGTTGGCGCGGAAGGCCTCCCTGGCATGCAGGGCAGACTCCATCGCGAGGACACCTTGGCGCACAGTAAAGCGACGATCCGGGTGTTCGCAGATGCAGTGACAAGCCCTGTCGCGGTTACAAGAGGTTACACCCCCCCGAAGTATCGGAAGACTCCGCATGATCCGTGCGAGCACAGATGTATACCAAAGCAATAAAAAGACATATCGGCATGACGGCGATTGTCGCGAAGCGGGGAAGAGAGGGCGATAAGCAGCTAAATCCAAGGGCAAACCTGACACTGAAATTTCACTTTCGCCTTGACGGGAGGGTCGAAATCTAATATGCTCTACAAAGCCAAGTTTTGTCAGCGCTCCGTTGCAGCTTATTGCGGCCGCCCGGGGTAGAGGTTAGTTAACTCAAAGTTCGAGGAGAAGTGTGCATATGCGCTCAGTGTTTGTAGCCGCTGGTTTATTCCTGACAGCGTTATTTTGCCCGATGTTTGCGCCCATGGCGTTCGGCCAGGGCGGCACCGGAACCATCACCGGGACAATTACCGATCCCACGGGACTAGCCATCGCCGGAGCTACCATCCAGGCCAAGAACGCCGAAACGGGAGCGGTTTACACCGCCGCATCTACCGCCTCGGGCAACTATTCGATATTGAACTTGCCGGTCGGCACCTATGCATTGTCGGCGACGGTTTCCGGGTTTAAGACTTATACCCACACCAACCTTACCATCGCTGCTACGCAAACTCTGCGGCAGGACATTTCTCTGGAAGTCGGCGCAACCACCGAGTCCATTACGGTTGAAGCGCAAGCGTCGCTTTTGCAAGCAGAGACCGGCGACGTGACGCATGACGTCACACTCGAGCAGATGGACAACCTTCCGCTGTTGGGTATCGGAACAGTCAATTCCGGCACCTCCGGCTACCGCAATCCTTACAACACGCTTCTGACGCTTCCGGGAGTGAGCAGCTTTGCCACCAGCGGACTTTTCACGGTGAACGGATTGGGCGGATCGATCCCAGGGAGCCCTTTCACCGCCGCTCTGACGGAAACGATGCGCGTCGAGGGCCAGGATGCTACGTCTCGCATCTTCGGGACTTACGACTATACCCAGATGGCTCAGCCGAACGCCGACGCCATTCAGGAAATCGCGTATCAGACCAGCAACTACGCCCCTGAGTATGGCGAGGCCGGCAGCGTAGTGATCAACATGACGATGAAGTCCGGAACCAATCAATATCACGGCACCGGTTTCGACTATTTCGTCAATGAAGACTTGAACGCAGGCGATCCTTTCAGCAGTAACGGCGCGGGAGGAAAGGAACACCCCCGCAACCGCCGCAACGATTTTGGCGGCACCCTGGGCGGCCCCGTTATCATTCCCAAACTCTATAACGGGAAGAACAAGACCTTCTTCTTCTTCGCCTATGAGCAGTACCTGGAAGGCTCGCAGTACAATTTCGTCGACACCGTCCCAACCACGGCTTTTGCGGCTGGCGACTTCTCCGCGATCTCAGCAAATGGGACTTGCAGTTTGTGCGCGCAGTACGGAATCCCGACCACGCCTCTGGGCACGGATGCTCTGGGCCGTCCGATCTACGCCAACGAGATCTATGACCCCACCACGCGCGGCGTGAATTCCGCGAATGGTTTGGGTTACGCCAACCCATTTCCCGGCAATATCATTCCGAAGAGCGCCATGAGTCCCAGTTCTCTGGCCTTCCTGGCCCTGTTCCCCCAACCGCAGAACTCCAATCTCGTCGGCAACTACAACGGGAGCATCGCGGGCGGAAGATACTCGGCCATCCCGTCGATCAAAGTGGATGAAATTCTCTCTGATAAAGATAAGCTGTCGTTCTATTGGGATCGGAACAACACCGAAAGCCAGATCTCCTCGCCGCTGGGGAACGCGGATGGTCTGCCGACTGAGATCGGCGGGTATCGCGGCACATTCATTCCCACCTATATCACTCGTGTGAACTATGATCGCACCATTTCGCCGACCATCCTGCTGCACTTAGGCGCGGGCTATTATCACACCAGTTTCAACGATCACGCACCGTTCCTCAATTTCGATCCTTCCGCATTTGATCTCTCCGGCTTCTTAAACCACCGCAATTTTCCGAGCCTAACCGGATTGTGCGGTCAGCTCATCGGCCCCCCCGGCACCCCAACGAATTGTATTCAGGGCGCTATCGGCACTGCCTCCGGCTTTGGCGGCATGCAAAACGTCGGGACGTCGGGTCAGATCCAATCGCAAAACTATGAAGAAAAGCCCAGCTTCAACGCGAATTTGACGTGGGTTAAGGGTGCGCACACTTTCAAGTTCGGCGCCGAGATGTACCTGGAGCAGGACTACACCGGAGCCTTTTCGGGAGTTACGCTCGCGGCTTTAAGCAATGGCGTCGCAACGGCAACCGCGCAACCGTTTACTCCGACCACGAATTTCAACGGATACAACATGGGCTTCGGCTTCGCCGATTTCCTGCTGGGCGATTACAGCTCGATCACACAAACCCCCGCTGAGTTTACCCGTGAAGGGAGCCAGGAGTGGGGGCTGTTCGCGCAAGACTCCTGGAAGGTGACCCGCAATCTGACCGTGACTTACGGCGCGCGCTGGGATTATGCCACTCCGGAGCATGAGCAATATGGGCGTTTGGGGCAGTTGGATCCGACCCTGCCGAACGCCAATGCGGGCGGCGCACTGGGCGCGGTACAGTATGCCAGCAACTGCAACTGCAACTTCTACAAGTCCGCTTATCCTTTCGCGATTGGACCGCGGGTTGGCGCGGCTTATCAGCTCACTCCCAAGACCGTATTGCGCGGCGGATGGGGATTCACTTACCAGTTCGTTGCGAACCCGGCCGGAGCCACGATCGGCACGAACGGGGTCTATCCTCTGTCCGGCATCAACCCCTACGTAAACGTCGCCACGCCGGGCGCGATTGTGCAGCCGACTTGGCCCGTCACCAATCCCGTACGTCTATCCGAACCCCGGGACCGTTGGAATTCCGGGCGTATCGGATCCTTATGTCCCTGACGCGAACGAAAACCGGCCGCCCCGCGTCAACCAATTCAGCTTCGGCATCCAGCAACAGGTAACCCCGAATTTCATCGTGGAAGCTTACTACATCGGCAACCGGGCCGTCTGGCTGGGCGCCGGACCTCTGGGCACCGTGGCCGGCACCGGCATCAACACCACTGGCAACGCTCAAATCTCGGCGGCAACGTACGCGCAATACGGCTTCTACCCGTACCCCGGAACCGGCCCCTCCGGCTACAACAATTATGCCGACTACCTGCTGACCACTCAGCCCCTCAACAGCACGGCGGTGCAGCAGAGGCTGGCAGCGTCCGGGCATGGCGGGTTTCACCCCATACGCCGGCTTCCCGGCGACTAACTCGCTAACCAGCGCCTTGTACCCATTTCCGCAGTACGGCGGCATCCTGGACGCGAATTCGCCGACCGGCAGGTCCAAGTACGACTCCCTCCAACTCAAGGCGACCAAGCGATTCTCGCACGGGTTGCAGGCTGGTGGCGCATACACCTGGGGCGCAGGCTATGTGGAGCCCCGGCGCCAGGACTTCTTCAATCCCCAGAGCGCGGTGTGGCAACTCCAGCAGATCCCGCCGCAGGATCTGAATTTCAACGCCATTTACACCGTGCCCGGTGCGGCGTTCATCCCCACGAAGGGCGGCCTGCACTGGCTGGCGAAGGACTGGCAGATCGGCTGGTTTGCGAATTACCAGAGCGGCCAGTTCCTGGCGCCTCCGGTCAGCACCACTCCGAACTTCTTCCAGAGTGAAGACATTCGTGTTCCCGGCGTGCCCCTGTATACGCGCGGGTGTAAACATCAACGATCACAGCACCTTCAATCCGGCTAATACGCAGGTGCTGAATCCCGCCGCTTGGCAAGCCTGCCCGGCCGGTGGGGTTTGTGCGGCAACTTCGGTTTACTACAAAGATTTCCGCGGTCCGCGCACACCCACCGAAAACGCCAACATCGGCCGCAATTTCCGGTTTGGCCCAGAGGGTAAATTCAACCTCTTTATCCGAGCCGAATTCGTCAACATCTTCAACCGCACGTTGTTCCCGAATCCGAGCACGGCGAGTCCGCAGAATAAGCCAGGCGCATCGAGCGGCATCTATAGCAGCGGATTTGGGGTCATCAACACCTACCTGCCCACCGGCAGCATTTACGGCACTGCGCCTTATCTTCTGGGCCGCACGGGTACGCTAGTAGCTCGCTTCTCGTTCTGATGTACTGATGTAGTGAGCTTGAAGTTTTCGGTAGTCCTCTTCACAACGCTCGGCTTGTTTGCAGCAAGCCGGGCGTTTTCTCCTTTTGCGGAGGCAAAGCGGGGCCCGCTTCCCGCTGAACTTCGAAACGCAGACGATGCGGCCTGGCTCGCCTGGTGCAGCCGCGAGGACAAGGCCATCCGCGCACGCCTCGAAGCAAGGCGATCTGGATTCGATGGTCAACCTGCTGCTCTACGGCACTTCGTTCACCAAGCAGCCGCGCATCAGCATGGAAGGCGAGGGACTCACCCAGGCTTCCAAGGCCGGGATCTCTGCGGGCCCGCGTGGACGATTTAGTGGCGGGTCTGCGCAGCCCAGGCAAAAACGAGCGCCTCATTTTTCTGCAGCGCCTTCTGCAGACTCAGGGAATCAATGCGGGACCTTCCGGCGATCCGAAACAGACCGGCGTGTTCATCCTGAAGAATCTCCTGCGTGTGGTTCAGGAACGCAAGACGCTGGCAGAGCGTGCCGCCGCTGCCAAGGCCGGCGCCAAGCCGGACGACCCATCGTCGCTCTTGGATCGTTCGTCGCTGTTTCGCGATCGAGGGGTTTCTCTCGACACCGCCATTTTCCCCGACTTCTCCCTCGAACAGACCCTGCGCGATCTGAAGCAACGCGGCGTGCTGCGCGAAGGCCAGGTGGCTCGCGTGGCCGTGATTGGGCCGGGCCTGGATTTCATCGACAAAAACGAAGCCTCGGCCTACGACTATTACTCCGGAGCAGACCCTGCAACCTTTCGCGCTGTACGATTCGCTCGTCCGGCTCAAGCTGGCGAAAACCGAACGCTGTATCCATGTCGATTTTTGACATCAGCTCCCCGGTGATCCAGCATATCGAGCGGGCCCGCGAGCGCGCCAAGAACAACACTGGCTACGTCGTCCAGTTGCCGCGCGACGCTCGCGCTCCCGTGGCCGCCTGAGCTCCTGAGCTATTGGAAATCGCTGGGCGACCAGGTGGGCACCGCGATTGCGCCCATCCCGCCTCCGCGAATTTTCCAAGGGCTGGAGACGCGAGCCGTGCGAATCCGCCCGGACGTGGTTCTCGCTTGTCAGCCGGTGGATCTCAATATCGTTCTCGAACGCCTGAACCTGCCCACGGCCGGCCGTTTCGATCTGATGGTGGCGACTAATATTTTTGTCTACTACGATCCGTTCGAGCAGTCCCTGGCCTTGGAGAATGCCGGCGCGATGCTGAAGACCGGCGGGTCTGCTGCTGACTAATGACCGTCTGCCGGTGGTTCCCGGCGGATCCATGCGGCTGGCGGGCGTCACTGTGGTGCCATACGGGTCCGGGAACACGAGTAACCGCCAGGCTGTAGGCTGGTATCAAAAGTACTGATTTGCATTGCATGCAGTCCGCCCATTACAATCAGTAACTAGAACCAAAGTTACGAAGGGGCGTCAGGGATGGACCCCCGGTTCCATTGACCGGGATGCTTCAAAAGCGATAGACTTTCCTCTTGGTTCTTGGTCGGTAAATCACTACCTTCCCATATATTTTTAGGCAGACCTTGAGGAGGCTTATTCGGTGTCAGAGAAGATGCGGCATATTTTTACGTCGGAATCCGTGACCGAAGGACATCCCGACAAGATGGCGGACCAGATTTCGGATGCGGTCCTGGACGCGGTTTTGACGGACGACCCCACGGGCCGCGTGGCTTGCGAAGTTTTGGTCACTACCGGACATTTGCGTGGTGGCCGGTGAAATCACCACCAAGAGCGTATTCTGGACGTTCCGCAGCTGGCGCGCGAGGTGATCGCCGATATCGGCTACACCGACGCGACAGATGGGCTTCGACGCCAAGACCTGCGGCATCCTCAACACGATCCAGACCCAATCGCCCGACATCGCCATGGGCGTGGATACGGGCGGCGCCGGCGATCAGGGCCTGATGTTCGGTTATGCCTGCGATGAAACCGACCGAGCTGATGCCGCTGCCGATCATGCTGGCGCACAAGCTGGTCCGCCAGTTGAGCGAGATCCGCCGCACCGGCAAGCTCACTTACCTGCGTCCCGACGGCAAGAGCCAGGTCAGCGTGGAGTACGTCGGCAACAAGCCCAAGCGCATCGATGCGGTGGTTATCTCCACGCAGCACGATGACGACGTCACCACCGAGCAGCTTCGCGCGGACGTGAAGAAGCACATCATCGATCCGGTCGTTCCTTCGCAACATGGTGGATTCGCGGCACCAAGTATCACATCAATCCCACCGGCCGATTCGTCATCGGCGGACCGCACGGCGACACCGGTCTCACGGGCCGCAAGATCATCGTCGACACCTACGGCGGCATGGGCCGGCACGGCGGCGGCGCGTTCTCGGGCAAGGATCCGACGAAGGTGGACCGCTCGGCCTGCTACATGGCGCGCTACGTTGCGAAGAACATCGTGGCGTCCGGCCTGGCGTCGCGCTGCGAAGTGCAGCTGGCCTACGCGATCGGCGTGGCCGAGCCGGTTTCCGTGATGGTGGATACGCTTCGGAACCGGCAAAGTGGAAGCCGAGCGCCTGGTGGAGCTGGTTCGCGCCAACTTCCAGCTCACGCCGAAGGGCATGATCGACACCCTGAAGCTGCGCCGTCCCGATCTATCGCAAGACCGCCGCGTTCGGCCATTTCGGCCGGACCGAAGCACACCTTCACTTGGGAAGCCACCGACAAGGCGGAAGCTCTCAAGGAAGGCGCCAAGCTGGCCGCCGTCGCGAAGTAGCCATTGCCTCCACGGGGGGCTCGGTGTTTCAATGGAAGCACGGGCCCCCAATGCCTCGCCTGTTCACTCCTAAATGCTAGTTGAAGGTTGCAAGCACGAAATCGAAATTACTGTCCCCGTGGATGAGATCGCCCGCGAGACCGATCGCGTCGTCGCGAGCATCCAGCAGAAGGCCAAGCTGCCCGGTTTCCGTCCCGGCAAAGCGCCCGCCAGCCTGATCCGCGCCAAGTTCTCCAAGCAAGTGCGCGACGACGTTCTCGAAAATCTGCTGCCGAAATATTTCAGGCAGAAGGTGGAAGAAGAACATCTGGAAGTGGTGGGCCGTCCGAACGTGAAGGACGTTCATTTCCACGAGGGCGAGCCGCTGCGCTTCAAAGCCGAGTTTGAAGTGGCGCCGGAAATCGAGCTGGGCGAGTATCGCGGCGTCACGGTGCACTACAGCGAGCCGGAAGTCACCGACGAAGACATCGCGAAGCGCCTGGACGAGATCCGCGAGCAGAAGGCGCAGTTCGTCAATGTTGAGCCGCGGGCGGTTGTCGATGGCGACTACGCGGTGGTCACGCTCGACAGCCTGTCGGGCGTCGAACAGCCCATCCATCAGGACGAAGTTGTGTTGCACGTGGGCGATCCCGATACGATGGCGGGTTTTTCCGAGCGCTGCGCGGCATGTCGCCGGAGGAAGAGAAAGAGTTCGAAGTCACCTATCCGGAGGACTTCGGGCAGGAGCGGCTGGCCGGCAAAACCGTGCGCTTCCGCGCCAAGCTGACCACCATCCGCACCAAAGAATTGCCGGAGCTGAACGACGAATTCGCGCAGGATCTGGGCGATTATCAGACGCTGAACGATCTGCGCGAAGCCGTGCGCAAAGCCATCTTTCACGAGCGCGAATATGCCTCGCAGCAGAAAGCCAAAGATCGAGCTCATCGACAAGCTGATTGAGACGCACGAATTCCCGGTGCCGGAAGCCTACATCGAGCGGCAGATTGAAGCGCAGCTCGAAAATCAGTTCCGCGAGCTGGCCGAGCGCGGCATCGATCCCACCAAGCTCAAGATCGACTGGGCCAAGCTGAAAGAAGCGCAGCGTCCCAAGGCGCTGCACGACGTGAAGGCGTCGCTGTTGGTGGATAAGATCGCCGAGCGCGAAGCCATCGCGCCGACCAACGACGAAGTGGACGTCGAAGTCCAGCGTATCGCCAAACAGCAGCGCGAGCCGGTGGCCGCCGTGCGCAAAAAGCTGCAGAAAGATGGCGTCTTGGGCCGCATCGCCTATCAGATCCGCAGCAACAAGACGCTGAACTTCCTGTTCGAGCACGCGCGCAAGGAAGCGGGCGAGCCCGAGCCGTCCCGAAGAACCAGCCGATGTAGAATCGGTCGAAGCAGAACCAGCCGAAGAACAAGCAGCCGAATAGCGCCGCCGGTCATCTAATCTAGCGAGTGCGCGATTCCGAAAACCGACGTTCCTGTCCATCTGCTGGCGTTCAGCGTCGGCGTCATCGTCGCCAACATCTATTACGTGCAGCCGCTGCTGGCCACGATGGCGCAGACATTTTCAGTCAGCGCCAGCATGATCGGCCTGGTGGCGATGCTTACGCAGGCTGGCACCGCCATGGGATTGCTGGTCTTCGTTCCCCTGGGCGACAGTCATGACCGGCGGGCGCTGCTGACAGCGCTGCTTTCCGCCGCCGCGCTGTCGCTGTGCGGCTGGCTGCGGCGCAAAATCTGATTTGGGCCGCGCTCGCGAGTTTCGCCGTGGGCATGTGCGGCGCCGCGGTACATGTGATCGTGCCATTTGCTGCGCGAGCTTGCGCCGGAGAACAGCCGAGGGCGCGTGCTGGGGACGGTATTCAGCGGACTGCTGCTCGGCATTCTGCTGGCGCGGACGTTCAGCGGCGTTGCGGCATCGTTCTTCGGATGGCGCTCCGTGTATGTGATCGCGGCGCTCGCGATGCTGGTTCTAGTGCTGCTGCTTCGCGCGCGATTGCCGAAAGTCCCGCCGCAGAACAACCTCTCGCGTGGCCAGAGCTGATGCGGTCGCTCGTGGATTTGGTGCGCGAGCATCCGGCGCTGCGCGAAGTCAGCGTTCCTGGGCGCCGCGCTGTTCTGCGTGTTTAGCGCGTTCTGGACGACGCTCGTGTTCCTGCTTCGAGACGCCGCCCTATCATTACGGATCGTCGGTCGCTGGGTTGTTCGGACTGGTGGGAGCAGCCGGCGCATTGTGCGCGCCGCTGGTCGGCCGCTTCGCCGATCAACGCGGACCGGGTTCACCATCTTTCTGGCGTTGCTCACTACTTTGGCGTCGTTTCTTCTGCTCGGCGCGTTCGGAAAAATCATGGCCGGACTCATCGTCGGGCGTGATGCTGCTCGATATCGGCGTGCAATCGGGCCACGTCGCCAATCAAACGCGGATCTACGCGCTGGATGCCAACGCGCGCAGCCGGCTGAACACGGTGTACATGTTCTGCTACTTCATCGGAGGATCGATTGGCTCATGGCTCGGCGCGATTTGCTGGCATACAAAGGCTGGATCGCGGTCTGTGCGTTCTTGGGCGTCGCAGTGCTTGCGATTGCGCTGCTGGTGTTCGCGCGCAACTTCAAAACCCGAGGCGCGCTACTTGTCGCCGACAGCCAGCAGCGTCTCGAAATGCGGCGCGTCTTCCTCGCTGTGGACCATCGAAGTTTCGATGTTCTTGAATCCGGCCTGGCGCAGGAAGCGCGTGACCTCGACTTCGGTGAAGCCCAGCCACATATCGGCGTAGAGTTCGCGCGCTTCTTCGTAGTTGTGCCGCAGCAGATCCAGAATCACGATCCGGCCGCCGGGCTTCAAGATGCGCCACGCTTCGGCCACCGCGCGCTCGGGATGCTGCGCGTGGTGCAGCGCCTGGCTGAAGAACGCCAGATCCACCGTCGCGTCCTTGATCGGCACTTCTTCGAGATCGCCCTGGCGGTATTCCAGATTCTTGACGCCGTGCTTGGCGCGCCAGCTCGCGGCCGTACTCCACCATCTTCTCCGAGTTGTCGACGGCGATCACCTTTTTCGCGCGCCGCGCCAGCAATTGCGAGAACGTGCCTTCGCCCGCGCCCAGATCGGCGATCACCATGGGCGGCATCAGCGTCAGCAGCGTTTCGGCCAAGCCCTGCCAGGACCGGCCCGGAACGTAGTCGCGCCCGAACTTGCCCGCCAGTTCGTCGAAATAGGCGCGCATCTTGTCCTGCCGGCGGCGCAGCGCCAGCCGCAACGCTTCGGAGTCCTGCTCGGCTTCGGGAATTTCGGCGGCGGCCTGCCGCAGGACGCCGAGCATTTGCCGAGAATCCGTTCGACTGCACGCTTTGCTTCAGCCGGTACAGAATGCTCTTGCCGTTGCGCCGGTCCTCCACCAGGCCGGCCTGCTTGAGTTGCGCCAGATGGGTCGATATGCGGCTTTGGCCCATGGCCAGGATCTCCTGCAATTCGGCCACGGAAAGCTCTTCGCGCTCCACCAGCAACAAGATACGGAGCCGGCTGGGATCGGCCAGCAGGCTCAGGTTTTTGAGGATTGACGCCATCGGGCTAGTCTGGAGCTATTATATCAACGTATCTTGATTTGTTGATATAAATTTCTGCACGGAGATCGCATGAGCACAGCAACCATCAACAACGCCGCCACCGAGTACAAAGTCGCGGACATGAACCTGGCCGATTGGGGCCGCAAGGAAATCTCCATCGCCGAGCATGAGATGCCCGGCCTGATGTCGATCCGCAAGAAATACGCGCCGGGCAAGCCGCTGAAGGGCGTGCGCGTCACCGGCTCGCTGCACATGACCATTCAGACCGCGGTGCTGATCGAGACGCTGGTCGACCTGGGCGCGACGTGCGCTGGGCGAGCTGCAACATCTTCTCGACGCAGGACCACGCCGCGGCCGCCATCGCCGCCGCCGGCGTTCCGGTGTTCGCCTGGAAGGGCGAGTCGCTCGAGGAATATTGGGAGTGCACCGTCAAGGCGATCAGCCATCCGGACGGCAAGGGCCCGGAGCTGGTGGTCGACGACGGCGGCGACGTGACGCTGCTGATCCACAAGGGCTATGAGCTCGAGAAGGGCAGCGACTGGGTGAACACGCCGTCGGGCAGCCACGAAGAGAAGGTGATCAAGGACCTGCTGAAGAAAGTCCACGCGGAAAATCCGCAAGCGCTGGACGCAAGCTGGTGAAGGAATGGCGCGGCGTTTCCGAAGAGACCACCACCGGCGTGCACCGGCTGTACAAGATGCAGGAGCAGGGCAAGCTGCTGGTTCCCGCGATCAACGTGAACGATTCGGTGACCAAGTCGAAGTTCGACAATCTGTACGGCTGCCGCGAATCGCTGGCCGACGGCATCAAGCGCGCGACCGACGTGATGGTGGCGGGCAAAGTCGCGGTGGTCTGCGGTTACGGCGACGTCGGCAAGGGCTCGGCGCATTCGCTGCGCGGCATGGGCGCGCGCGTGGTCGTCACCGAGATCGATCCGATCAATGCGCTGCAGGCCGCGATGGAAGGCTTCGAAGTGACCACGGTCGAAGATACGCTCGGCCGCGGCGACATCTACGTCACCACCACGGGCAACGTGGACATCATCACGCTCGAGCACATGCAGCACATGAAGGACCAGGCGATCGTCTGCAACATCGGCCACTTCGACAACGAAATCCAGGTGGATCCGCTGAACACGGCCAAGGGCGTGAAGCAGACCAACATCAAGCCGCAGGTGGACATGTACACGTTCCCCGACGGCCACAGCATTTTCCTGCTGGCCGAAGGGCGGCTGGTGAACCTGGGCTGCGCGACGGGCCATCCCGAGCTTCGTGATGTCGAACAGCTTCTCCAACCAGACGCTGGCGCAGCTCGATCTGTGGAAGAACAAGGACACCTACAAGGTCGGCGTTTACACGCTGCCGAAGAAGCTGGACGAGGAAGTGGCGCGGCTGCACCTGGACAAGATCGGCGTGAAGCTGACCACGCTGACGCAAGAAGCAGGCGGATTATCTCGGCGTGCCGGTGGAAGGTCCGTACAAGCCGGATCACTACCGGTACTAAGCTGTTAGCTGGTTGCGAAAATCGAAGGCCGGTCTCGTTCGCGGGACCGGCTTTTGCTTTCTTCGGGTTATCCTGAAAGATGGAAATTAGCCGTCTTATCTCGATACTGATCGTGTGCGCAACCACCCTATCGATCGCAACTCCAGCGCCGAGTGACCATGCGGCAATGAGCGTTTGCGACCTATCGCGAGATTTTTCTGCTATCGGAACAAAGTTGTGGTGGTTCGTGGGGTGTACTATTACGGACTTCGGCGGCAGCACTGCCCGCAAAAATGCGCTAGCGGAGTGTGGCCGTCTTTTATTGAACTGGAAGGCGGGGCGCACGGCGCTTGGGACGCACTAAGTAAGGTGGAACAGACGGTGGAAAGTGATGCAAAGTCCAGTGGCCTGCCGTTCGAACTTTGGGTGACGGTCACCGGTCGATTGCAGGCACCCCCAAAGCTCCTTCCATGTGACCGGCAGACCTGGGGAGGTTATGGCCACCTGGGCTCTTTTCCGGCCCAGATTATTGTTGAGAAGGTCAGCGATATTGAAGTCAAGGTAAATCCTCAATCGCCTTACGACTACGGCAAGATATATCATGGCGCGCTCTGATTTCGGCATGGACAAGACCATTCGCAAATACACCAGCTTCGATGAAGCCAAGGCCGACGAATATCGCTATTGGCAAAGCCGTCCAGCGCACGAGCGGATGGACGCGATTTCTGAAATTACTCAAGATTTGTACGCGATGAAGGGCGAGGTGCCGGATGTACCCAGACTTCAAAGAACTCTTGTCCACCTTAAACGACCACAACGTTAAGTATTTGATCGTAGGCGGCTACGCGGTGGGCTTCCATGCTCAGCCACGTGCGACGAAAGACCTTGATATTTTCATCCGGGCCGACCTACAAAACGCAAAGGCGGTATACGATGCTCTGGCCCATTTCGGCGTGCCGCTCCAAAGCGTGAGTCCCGGCGACCTTCTTGACCCGGACGGTTTTTTTCGCATAGGTCACGCGCCAGTGATGATCGAGATTTTGCCGATGATCGAAGGCGTCGAGTTCGATGACGCATGGCAAAAGCGGGTTGAAATTGTAATCGATGCTCAGAAGGGCTTGAGCGCCTTCATGTTGTCGCGCAATCTGATAACCTCGAAGCTGGCAGCCGGGCGACCCCAGGATTTGGCGATGTCGACGCCATCCGGAAGGCGCAAGCGGCCCAGGCCCCGCCGAAGGAGCCTGGAAATACCCCGGAGCCGGACCGCTAGGCACCAGGTTTTAGTACCAGTTACAAGCCGTAACGCCGCTCTCTTATGGTCCAACCGCCTTTTGCCCCATTTTCCCAGGGGCGCATTTTGAGACCTTCTGTTATAATGGTGTTTCAGAGAGTAGGTCAGAACACTGGTAGTGTATAGTCTTAGTCGACGGGAGATTCCCTGTGAAACGTGCTGGTTCCGATGACGCACTGCGTTGTTCCTTCTGCCATAAAAGTCAGGACGTAGTCGGCAAGCTAATCTCCTCCCCCAACGATTACCCCCGCGCCTACATCTGCGACGAATGCATCGCCGTATGCAATTCGATTCTGGAGGACGATCGGCACGATCAGCCTTATGGGGCGCCGCATAAGCTCCCTAAGCCGTTGGAATTGAAGGAATATCTGGACCAGTACGTGATCGGCCAGGACGCCACCAAGAAGAAGCTGGCGGTGGCGGTTTACAACCACTACAAGCGCATCCAGATGAACAAGCAGCGCGGCGCCGAAGTGGAGCTTTCCAAGTCCAACATTCTGCTGATCGGGCCCACCGGCACCGGCAAGACGCTGCTGGCCCAGACCCTGGCGCGGATCCTGGATGTTCCGTTCGCCATCGTCGACGCCACCACGCTGACCGAAGCCGGCTACGTGGGCGAAGACGTCGAGAACATCATCCTGCGGCTGCTGCAGAACTCCGATTGGGACGTGCAGCGCTGCCAGCAGGGCATCATCTATATCGACGAAATCGACAAGATCGGGCGCAAGGACGAGAACCCGTCCATCACCCGCGATGTCTCCGGCGAAGGCGTGCAGCAGGCGCTGCTGAAGATCCTGGAAGGCACGGTCGCCAACGTTCCGCCGCAGGGCGGCCGCAAGCATCCGCATCAGGAATTCACGCCGGTGGACACCACCAACATCCTGTTCATCTGCGGCGGCGCTTTCGTCGGCCTGGAGAAGATCATCTCCAAGCGCGTGGGCACCAAGTCCATGGGTTTCGTGCAGCAGGAAGAGCATCGTCCCGAAGGCGCGCCCGCGCGAACTGCCTCCAACCGCCGCGATGTGGATCTGCTCGAACAGGTCCAGCCGGTCGATCTGATCAAGTTCGGCTTCATTCCCGAATTCATCGGCCGTATGCCGGTGGTGGCGGTGCTGGAGGATCTGAGCAAGGAAGCGCTGGTCCAGATCCTGACCAAGCCCAAGAACGCCATCATCCGCCAGTACCAGAAGCTTTTCGAGTTTGAAAATGTTAGACTGAAGTTTAGCGACGACGCGCTGGAAGCCATCGCGCTCTGGCGATGGAGCGCAAGGTGGGCGCGCGCGGCCTGCGGATGATCCTGGAGGATCTGATGCTGGACCTCATGTATTATCTTCCGTCCTATAAGAAGGTCCGCGAGTTCCTGGTGACCAAGGAAATGGTCATGACGCAGAAGATCAACATGGCCTTGCTGGAAAAGGCCGGCTAAGTCCCCGTTCGCCGCTGAGTAGTTTAGGTTCATTGGTTCAGGTCAGCAGCGTAGGAACCAATGCAGCATCAGAGCTCAAGTTAACCGAAGCTGACCGCTAACCTATTCACTCACGATGCTTACCTCCAAAGAAAAATCCGATACACGACGCCTGCCGATGATGCCCATCCGGGACGTCGTGATTTTTCCGTACATGATGACGCCGTTCGTGGTGGGCCGCGAATCGAGCGTTCGGGCCTTGGAAGAAGCGCTTGGCGGCCGACAAGAAGATTTTCCTCGCCACCCAGCATGATGCGTCCGTCGACGAGCCGCGCCCGGACGAAATCTACAGCGTCGGCACGGTCGCCAATATCGTCCAGAGCCTGAAGCTGCCGGACGGCAACATCAAGGTGCTGGTGGAGGGCGTCGAGCGCGGCAAGATCATTTCGGTCAGCGAAGACGAAGGCTATTTCCGGGCGACCGTCAAGACGTTCAACTTCAAAGTCGACGCCGGGCGCGCAGCTGGAAGCGCTGGTCGGCGCGCGTCACCGGCCTGTTCGAGCAGTACGTCAAGCTGAGCCAGAACCTCAACTACGAGACCATGATCGCGGCCATCCGCGTGGACGAGCCGGGCAAGCTGGCCGACACCGTGGGCGCGAATCTGCAGCTGACCATCGAAGAAAAGCAGGAACTGCTCGAAATCTTCGATCCCGTCGACCGGCTGACGCGCGTGGCCGAGATGCTGGACATCGAGATCGAGAAGCTCAATGTCGACCGCACCATCCAGGGCCGCGTGAAGCGCCAGATGGAGAAGGCGCAGAAAGAGTATTACCTCAACGAGAAGATCAAGGCCATCCAGAAGGAACTGGGCCGCGGCGAAAAGAGCGAATTCGACGAGCTGAAGAGCAAGATCGACACCGCCGGCATGACCAAGGACGCCCACGAGAAGGCCATGGCCGAGTTGAAGCGGCTGGAGAACATGCCGCCCATGTCGGCCGAATCCACCGTATCGCGCAATTATCTCGACTGGCTGCTGGCGGTGCCGTGGAAGAAGAAGTCCAAAGAGATCCGCGATCTGCAACTACGCGCAGGAGGTGCTGGAATCGCGATCACTACGGCCTGGAGAAGATCAAAGAGCGCATTCTCGAATTCCTGGCTGTGCGCCGGCTGGTGCAGAATCCCAAGGGATCCATCCTGTGCTTTGTCGGGCCTCCCGGCGTGGGCAAAACTTCGCTCGGGATGTCGATCGCCAAGGCCACCGGCCGCAAGTTCGTGCGCCTGTCGCTCGGCGGCGTGCGCGATGAAGCCGAGATTCGCGGCCATCGCCGCACCTACATCGGCGCGCTGCCCGGCCAGATTCTTCAGATGATGAAGAAGGCCGGCGACCAAGAACCCGGTGTTCATGCTGGATGAAATCGACAAGATGTCGATGGATTTCCGCGGCGATCCGTCGGCGGCGCTGCTCGAAGTGCTGGATCCGGAACAGAACTACATGTTCATGGATCACTACCTGGACGTCGAATACGATCTGAGCCAGGTGTTCTTCATCGCCACGGCCAACGTGCTGCACACCATTCCGCCGGCGCTGCAGGATCGCATGGAAGTGATCCGGCTCTCGGGCTACACCGAGCTCGAAAAGCTGGAGATCGCCAAGCGCTTCCTGGTTCCCAAGCAGATGAAGCAGACCGGGCTGAAATCGAGGCGATCTGGAATTCACCGACGACGGCTTGCAAAGCTTGATCCAGCACTACACGCGCGAAGCGGGCGTCGCAATCTGGAACGCGAGATCGGCAACGTCTGCCGCAAGGTGGCGCGCAAAGTGGTCAATGCGCATAGTAGCGGAAAGGCGGCCGATTCAAAGAAAATCGAGAAAGCGGTGCTCAACGCCGAGACCGTCACCGAATTTCTTGGCCCAGCCAAATTCCGCGATCTGCAAGCCGACAAGAAGAACGAAGTCGGCGCGACCGTGGGCCTGGCCTGGACCGAAGTGGGCGGGTCCATTCTCACCACCGAAGCGGCCATCATGGAAGGCAGGGGCAAGCTGCAAACCACCGGCAAGCTGGGCGACGTGATGCAGGAATCGGCGCAGGCGGCGATGAGCTACGTGCGGTCGCGAGCGCATCTGCTTGGGCTGCCGCGCGATTTCTACCGCAACGTCGATATTCACGTGCATGTGCCCGAAGGCGCGATTCCCAAGGACGGCCCTTCGGCGGGCATCACCATCGCCACCAGCATCTGCAGCGCGCTGACCAATATTCCGGTGCGCTGCGATCTCGCCATGACCGGCGAAATCACGGTTCGCGGCCGGGTGCTGCCCATCGGCGGGTTGAAAGAAAAAGTTGCTGGCGGCGCACCGGCACGGAATCCACGAAGTGGTGCTGCCGAAGGACAACGAAAAAGATCTTCCCGATATTCCGGAGAACATCCGCAAAGAGATGAAGCTCCACTTCGTGACCTCCATGGACGAAGTGCTGAAGATTGCGCTGGAGCGGGAAATCGTGGCGCTGCCGCTCGCGGCCACCACGCCGCACCGGTGGAACTGGTTCGCGGCGGCACGGAGAAGAACGGATTTCGCATAGGGTGGATCGAGTCGGCTGATTGGATGGACTTCGCGGCCAGTGGCGGCAAGCGGGCCGGATGGACGCCCAGTTTGTAATCAGTGCAGCCAGGCCGGAGCAGTTTCCGGCCGAATCGCTCCCGGAGATTGCGTTTCTGGGACGCAGCAATGTCGGCAAATCCAGTTTGCTGAATGCCTCACGGGTCAAAAGGGCTTGGCATTCACGAGCGCGAAGCCCGGATGCACGCAGTTGATCAATTTCTACCAGATCGACGGCCAATTCCACTTTGTCGATCTGCCGGGATATGGATTCGCCAGTGTTCCAGCAGGAATACGTAGGCAGTGGAAACAGCTCATCGAACAATACCTGCTGCAGCGACAGTCGTTGCAGCTCTGCTTCTTGATCCTCGATGCGCGTCGGGGCTGGATGGAGAAGGACCTGGAACTGAAACAGTGGCTGGAGTTCCATAACCGGCGATACCTGGTGATCGCCACCAAAACGGATAAGTTGAAAAGTCAAAGAATCAGCGGCAAGGCATAGCGGCCATCCGGAACCAGTCTCCGGAGACCGAGCCTCTGCCGTTCTCGGCCGTAAACGGCCGGGGAGTGAGGGAAATTTGGCAAGCGATCTCGAAAATCAAGACCCAGCGGCAGTAGCCGCTCCCACCCCCGAGGAATCCGAAACCAAAACCGGACGGCAAGGCCAGCGCCAAAGGCGGCGGAACCCAAATCCGCCGCGTCAAGTCCGATGCCCCGCAAGTCTTCGGCCGATCAAAGCGGATGCCCAAGCGGCTGAGCCGAAGACTCCAGACGCCGAACGGCAGAGGCCGAGGCGCCGGCGCGGTCCGCCCAGCTGGAGCGCAAGCGCCACGGCGCGGGCGCGCCTCAGGCCAATCAGAAGAACGGCGACGCTTGGACCTGGTGGAGCTCAAGGACATGAGCATCCAGAAGCTCAACCAGATCGCCAAGGATCTGGGCGTCACCGGCACCGCCGGACTTGCGCAAGCAGGAGCTGATCTTCAAGATCCTGCAGGCGCAGGCCGAAAAGAGCGGCCTGATCTTCTCCGAAGGCGTGCTGGAATGCCTGCCCGACGGCTTCGGCTTCCTGCGCGCGCCCGAGTACAACTATCTGCCCGGCCCCGACGACGTGTACGTCTCGCCGTCGCAGATCCGCCGTTTCGATCTGCGCACCGGCGACACCGTCTCCGGCCAGATCCGCCCGCCCAAGGAAGGCGAGCGCTACTTCGCGCTCATCAAGGTGGACGCGATCAATTTCGAGCCGCCCGAGGAAGCGCGCAACAAGATCTTCTTCGACAACCTGACGCCGCTCTATCCCGAGGAGCGGCTGAAGATGGAGACCACGCAGGACAACTACTCCGGACGCGTGATGGATCTGCTGACGCCCATCGGCAAGGGACAGCGCGGGCTGATTGTCGCCGCGCCGCGCACCGGCAAGACCATGCTGCTGCAGTCCATCGCCAACTCCATCACGGCCAATCATCCGGAAGTTTCGCTGATCGTGCTGCTGATCGACGAGCGCCCGGAAGAAGTCACCGACATGCAGCGCTCGGTGAAGGGCGAAGTGATCAGCTCCACCTTCGATGAGCCGGCCTCGCGCCACGTGCAGGTGGCCGAAATGGTGATCGAAAAGGCCAAGCGGCTGGTCGAGCACAAACGCGACGTGGTGATCCTGCTCGATTCCATCACGCGTCTGGCGCGCGCCTACAACACCGTGGTTCCGCCGTCGGGCAAAGTGCTCTCGGGCGGCGTCGATTCCAACGCGCTGCAGCGTCCCAAGCGCTTCTTCGGCGCGGCGCGCAACATCGAAGAAGGCGGATCGCTCACCATCGTCGCGTCGGCGCTGATCGATACCGGCAGCCGCATGGACGACGTGATCTTCGAAGAATTCAAGGGCACCGGCAACATGGAAATCCATCTGGACCGCAAATTGATGGACAAGCGCGTGTTCCCGGCCATCGATATCACCAAGAGCGGCACGCGCAAGGAAGAGCTGCTGGTGCCGCGCGAAGAACTGAATCGCGTCTGGGTGCTGCGCCGCGTGCTGAATCCGCTGTCGCCGGTGGAAAGCATGGAGTTGCTGCTCGACAAGCTGAGCAAGAGCAAGAGCAACGGCGAATTTCTTGCCTCCATGAGCACCTAGTCTAGCGCACATTCCTTTCGATGGGCAAAATCCGCGTCCTCTCCGACAACGTCGCCAACAAGATCGCGGCCGGAGAGGTGGTCGAACGGCCCGCGTCGGTCGTCAAAGAGCTGCTCGAAAACTCGCTCGACGCCGGGGCCACCGATCTTCGCATCGATGTCGAAGCGGCGGCCGCCGCCTGATCCGCGTCGCCGACAACGGCTGCGGCATGCTGCGCGACGACGCTCTGCTGGCCTTCGAGCGCCACGCCACCAGCAAGCTGAGCGACGTCAAGGATCTGCTCTCGATCGCCACGCTGGGATTTCGCGGCGAGGCGCTGCCCTCCATCGCGTCGGTTTCGCGGCTGCTGCTCGAAACGCGCGCATGCCGAAGAGACCACCGGAGCCGCGGTCGAATTCGCCGGCGGAAAGATCCTGCGCTGCGACGAGCTTTCCGGGCCTCACGGAACCACCATCACGGTTCGCGATCTGTTCTACAACGTTCCGGCGCGCAAGAAATTCCTGCGGTCCGATCAAACCGAGCTCGCCCATATCGCTTCGCTGGCCACGCACTACAGCCTGGCGCATCCCAAGAAAGCGTTCCAACTGCGTCACGGCAACGTCTGCACTTGCTGGATGTCACGCCCGTGGAGACGCTGCGGGAGCGCGTGTATCAGGTGTTCGGCAGCCAGACGCTGGAAGACCTGATCGATCTGGATGATCGTCGAGCGCGAGCTGGACGTTGTCGAACGCCGGACGACCGCTCCACGCGCGTGTTCGCGCTGCGCGGCTTCGTCTCCGGACCGCAGGTGCAGAAGCTCAACCGCAATTCGATCTTTCTTTTCGTGAACGGCCGGTTGATTCGCGACCGCCTGCTGCTGCACGCGCTTTCTTCGGCGTATCACAACCTGATGCCGCCGGCCTGCTATCCCTTCGCGCTGCTGTTTCTCGATTGCGATTGCGAAGAGGTGGATGTGAACGTGCATCCGTCCAAAACCGAAGTGCGCTTCCGGCACGGCAGCTTCGTGCACGATTTCGTGCGCGATACGATTCGCGAACGCCTGATCGCCACGCGGCCCGCGTCGAGCATTCCTGTCTTGCAGCAGCCGCAGCCGGCGGCCGATCTGCCGTTTTCCGATTTCACGCAGCGCATCGAGAATCAGCGCTTCGAGCCGATGCCGAGCGATCGACGCTGTCGCAGGAGCGCATCGAAGACCTTCCCGATCTTTACGCTGAATACGAACTGCCGCGCCGGAGCCGAGGTTTGACTTCGAGCCGATGCGGACCGGCTCCGTGCCCGACACGCATGGCCCACTGCCGCTGCCGAGTTTCTGAAGCTCCGCAAAGCCTGGCCGCGCTCTCCGATCTTCGGCCGCTCGGCCAGATTCACGACAGCTTCATCATCGCGGCCGGACGCGACGGCCTTTGGATCATCGACCAGCATGTCGCGCACGAGCGCATTCTGTTCGAAAAAGTCCTGCGGCAGCAGGCTCAGGGCCGCGTGGAGCGCCAGCAGCTTCTGATGCCGCTGCTGCTCGATCTCACGCGCGGCGCAGCAGATCGAGTATGCGCGCATCGCCGACGAACTGGAGCGTTCCGGTTTCGATTCCGAGCCGTTCGGCAACCGCACCATCGCGGTGAAAGGCGCGCCCGCCGGCGTGGGCCCGGCCGAGATCGAAAAGCTGGTGTTCGAAATTCTGGAAATCGCCGAGGGCGAGCTGCGCAAGGTTTCGCTCGACGACCTGCGCCGCGGAATGGCCGCGAGTATCGCCTGCCGCGCCGCGATCAAGATCAACATGCGGCTGGATCAGACCAAGATGGAATGGCTGCTGAACGAACTGGCCGCCACCGACTGCCCGATGAGCTGCCCGCATGGCCGTCCCATCGCGCTGCGCTATTCAACCAAAGATATTCTGAAAAGCTTCCACCGGATTTGAGCTACTCCCATTCGATGGTTCCAGGCGGCTTGTGCGTCAGATCGTAAAAGATGCCGCACACGCCATCCACCGAGAGCAGTTCGTGGGTCATGCGGTGCAAAAGCTCGTGCGGCATGCGGACCACTTGCGCGGTCATGCCGTCGACGGAATGGATGGGCCGCAGCACCACCGAATCCGGGTTGTCCCCCGCGCCGATCGGAATCAGCACCACCGGAAACTGCCAAACTTCGCGCTCGAATCCGCTTTCCTCCGACCATTGCCGCACGATCGCATCTGCGTCGCGCAGGCGCTTCAGGCGTTCCCGAGTGAGCGTGGCATGGCTCGATTGCAGATCGGCCATTGGTACGCGCGCGTGCACCAACCCGACCACGCGGTTGATGTCGGGCATGCTGTTCACCAGCTCGGTGGCGATGTCGCCTTCGGGCAAGCTATCAAGCGCGAGCACGGCATGATAACTGCGCGAATCGCCTTTGACGCCGACCGATCGAATCGGAAGCAGCCAGCCGGGATCGCGGCGGGTGACCGGCGCAACCGTTTCCGAGCACAGGCAGCGAATCGCCAAGCCCGGGCCGGGGAAGGGATGGCGATTCAAAAACTCCGCTGGAATACCCAGTTCCTCGCCGATCTCGCGGACTTCGTCTTTATAAAACGAAGCCAGCGGTTCGATGATGCGGCCTGATTCGATCAGCTTCTGGATGCCCGCGACGCGATTGTGATGGGTCTTGATGACGTCGGCTTTCGCGGTGCCGCCTGACTCGATGGTATCGGGATAAATGGTGCCCTGGCCCAGGATCCAATTTCCATCCAGAAAATGCCCGCTGCTCAGGATGCGCTCCTGCACCACGACGAACTGCTCGCCGATGATGTGGCGCTTGGTTTCGGGATCGGTAACGCCTTCGAGAGCCTTCAGGAATTCCGCTTCGGCTTCTTCCACTCGAAAGTCCGTCGCGCCGAGTTGCTGCGAACAACCGCCGCACGTAAGCGGTCTCGCCTTCGCGCATCAAGCCGGTGTCGACATAGATTCCGAAGACGCGATCGGGTCCGAGCGCCCGCAGGCAAAGCGTGTAGGCTACCGTGGAATCCACGCCGCCGCTGACGAAGAAGAAGACATTTCGATCCGCGGCAATGGCGTGGATCTCTTTCTCGATGGGTCCGATGCGGTCCTTTGGATCCCAGTCCTTCACGCAACCGCACACGCCGAACACGAAGTTCGCCAGGATCTGATGGCCTTGCTCGGTGTGGGCCACTTCGGGATGGAACTGCACCGCCATCAGCGGGCGGGTACGATGCGCGATCGCAGCTACGGCGCAAGTGGATGTGGCGCCCAGGACATCGAAGCCTTCGGGCGGCGATGCCACCTGGTCGCGATGGTTCATCCACACTTGCAACTCGCCATTTAAGTTGGCGAAGAGCGGATGGGAATGGGCGGTTCGAAATCGCGCGAAACCGTATTCGCCTTTCTCGCCCTTCCGGACGCCGCCGCCCAGCACGTAAGTCATGAGCTGCTGGCCGTAGCAGATGCCGAGCACGGCGCTATTAGTGGAAAGAATCTTCGGATCGATTTGCGGACTGCCTGGCTCGTAAACGCTATCGGGGCCGCCGGAGATGATGATGCCCTTACGGCCAGTCAGTTCGGAAGCCGGCGTTTCGCTCGGCTTGACGTCCGCGTACACGCCCAGATCGCGAATCTTCCGGGCGATGAGATGGCAATATTGGCCGCCCGCGTCAAGGACGGTGATCTGTGGGGTATTCAACCTCTCGCTAGTGTAGCGGATCTCTGCTGGATGCGCTCGACGATCAACTTTTTCGACTTGTCGAGCAGAGCCTGTGCTTCGGGCATCGCGTCGATGGCCTTGAGCACCTCGGGATCCGTCTCGATCGCCACCTTCTGCGATTCCTCGTAGCTGAATGCGGTGGCGTACATCTCGCGCTTGAGCTGCTGCTGGATCCAAACGCGGTTGGTGTTCCAGTCCGCTTCGGTGAACGGTACGTTTTGCTGCGTGACGTACTGGTGGAATTCGCCGACCACCGTTGCATCGGGCTCCCAACCCTTGGCCAAATTGAGCTTGCGGATGCGATCCAAACCATTTCGCGGTGAAGTTGAAGAACTGCGTACTTGGTGAGCAGGTCGGTCTGGAACTTGTTGTACTTGGGCGGCTCGTATTTCTCGTCGGGCGTGATGCCGCCGCCGCCGTATACCGTCCGGCCGCTGTCGGTGCTCTTCACGTCCTGCAGATTCTTGGTTTCGGTGCGCTTGCCGTAGTAGTAATCGAGGAACGAAATGTTGGAGTAGTCGCGCTGGATCAATCGGCCGCTGGGCGTATAGTAATGAGCGGTGGTGAGCGCGAGGCCGGTGTTGTCTTCCAGCGGATAGACGGTCTGAACCAAGCCCTTGCCGAACGTGGTCTCACCCAGTATCCAGCCGCGGTCATGATCCTGCAGCGCGCCCGAAACGATCTCGGCCGCCGACGCCGAGTAGCGATTCACCAACACCACGATCGGATAATTCTGGCCCAAGGCGCTGCCGCGAGCCAGATACGGCTTCTCAGCCGACGCTGCGCCCGCGATGGGAAACCACCACTTCGCCTTTGCGCAGGTAATGCCCGGCCACCGCCACGCCTTCGTTCAACAGGCCGCCCGGATTCTCGCGCAGATCCAGAATCAGGCCTTTGACGTTGGCCTCGCCCAGCCGCTTGAAGTTGTCTTCCATCTCCTCGCTGGTGTTCTCGTTGAACTGCGTGATCTTCATGTACATGATTCCGGGGTGAACCCAGAAGGCGTCTTCCACGCTGTCGCGGGAAATTTCGTCGCGAACGATGTCGAAGACCAGCGGCTTGTCGGCGCCTTCGCGTCCGACGGTCACCTGCACGTGCGTGCCGCGCGGGCCCTTCAGCAGGTCGGCCACCTCGGTGGTGCTGAGGTTGTCCGTCTTCTTGTCGTTCACTGCCAGGATCACGTCGCCGGGCCGAAGTCCGGCCTTGTAGGCGGGCGATCCGCCGAACGGCGCGACCACGATGGTCTTGCCATTGCGCGGCGCCACCTGCATTCCCACGCCATAGTAGTGGCCGCTTTGATCGTCCCGGAGCGACTGAAATTCCTTGGGATCGAAGAAATTGGAGTGCGGATCCAGGGTCCGCAGCATGCCGGGGATGGCGCCCTTGTAGATCCCCTTGTCGGAGGTGACCTTGTCGGCGAAGTTGTTCTCCACCAGCTCGTAAACCTTGGTGAACTCTTTGATATTGGTCTTGAGGTCTTCCTCAGGACCGCTGGAGGCCGCGGAGACGCCGGTCACACCCGGGCCCGAACACACCGCCCAAGACCGAGCAAAGAGCGATGACAAAAGCGGCAAAAAATACGGACCGTAGCCAACGCGGCATTGACACCTCGCTCTTCCAGTATACCGGAGTTTCGCCGGATAGCCCGAACGTCTTGGGAACGGCTGCTTGGCTCGCGGGCCAGAACCTAGGCGCTGCGAACCGAGCGGCGCGTCCCGGCCGAGCCCGCTTCGGCTTTTACCGGCTTGCGCGGGCGATTCGTCCAGGCGGCGCACCTGATCGCTGACGCAGACCAGGAACATGGGCTGCTTGGCGTTCTTGAGGATATCGATGATCCGCTCCTGCTGGTCTTCCAGGTAAATCGACTTGCCGTCGGTGACCAGGTGCAGGTCCGATTGCGACTGCATAACATCGCTCGAGCCGCTTGCCCATCTCGCGCTGCAGGAAGCGCAGCACGCGGCGGATCTTCTGCAGGGAAAATCCCTTGCGGCGGAGTTCGGCGATGACCGTAATTTCAATTACTTCCTCGGCCTGGTAGACGCGCTTGTGGCCCTCATGCCGCGGGGAAACCACCTTGCGCTCATCCCACCATTGCAACTGCCGCAAACTGACCTGGGCGATGCGCGAAACGTCGCTCGAGGCAAACGTGCGTGTGCTGTCTTCCGCTTCAGAACGACTTTTCTTTGTTTTGAACATGTTCCCCCGTTAACGTTTGCAACAAGAGCGCATTTAAAATTCTACCCGGCTCGTGGCGGGTGTCAATAGGCAAGTGACAGTTTTCGATTTTCGACCGACTGAGTCGCGCCGGCAGAGCCCGCAGCCGACTGAGCCGCGGGGAAGCGTTCCCCTTAGCCCCCGCCGACGAACTGTACGATCTCTAACGTTGCGCCCGGTCCTACCGTGGTTTGATCCCAGGCCTGGCGCTGGACGATGGACCGGTTCAACTCCACTGCCACGCGCGCCGGATCCACCTCCAGCCACACCAGCAGTTCCTGCAGAGTGCACCCGGCCGGTGCGAGCCGGGCCTGGCCATTCACAACAATTTCGATCTGTTTTGTTGTGGATGCCGCCATCGCGCTTGCACCAAATCCGGAAACCAAAACTTGCGGCCCGAGGCCGGATCTCATTATAGTCGAATGTTAGGGCTTTGAGTCCACAATCCAACCAATCGAATGCCGACCTCCTATCCTGATACGTACTTTCCGGTGCTGGTGCAAATCGCGATCGCTGTGGTGGTGGCGGCGGCGCTGGTGGCCATCTCCTTTCTGCTGGGCAAACGCGTCAAGAACCGGGTGAAGGACTCGCCCTACGAATCCGGCATCGCGCCCACCGGCTCGCGCGCGCGAGCGCTTCAGCGTCAAGTTTTATCTGGTTGCGATCGTCTTCATCCTTTTCGACATTGAAGCCGTATTTCTCTACCCCTGGGCGGTGGTGTACCGCGAGCTGAAGCTGTTCGGGTTTTTCGAAATGCTGATGTTCGTCGTGCTGGTCCTGTCCGGGTTCTTTTACATCTGGAGAAAGGGCGCGCTGGATTGGTCGCGGAGACGCATCCGAAGGCAGTCCGTACGACGCGGAGGGATCGCGAGGTGACCAAACGAAATGCTGCCTGACGTATTGAAGGACCATGCGGTGGCGGCGGCGCTGGATGCCGCGCTGCCCGACGCCATCACGGGCGGCCACGCCGAGCACAATGAGCCGACGCTGTGGATCGCGCCGGCGCGTATCGTGGAAGTTTGCCGGTACCTGAAAGACCAACAACAGTTCATTCGCTTGAGCGCCATCACCGCCGTGGACTGGCTGCCGGCGGACCCGCGTTTTGAAGTGGTGTACCTGCTGCATTCGCTTGAGCGCAATCAGCGGCTGCGGCTGAAATGCTGGATCGCGGAAGCCGATCCCGAGATCGATTCGGTGACTTCAGCGTGTGGCGCACCGCGGATTGGTACGAACGCGAAGTGTTCGATCTGTTCGGAGTTCGCTTTCGGAATCATCCCGACTTGACCCGCATCCTGATGCCGAGCGATTGGGAAGGCCACCCGCTGCGCAAGGATTATCCGGTGCACGGGTATAAGTACAGCTATCAGGATGAGTAAGAGCCCGCCATGCGTGAAACCACACTTCATACCGATTCGATCACTGCGTCCGACGCGACACTCGACGCAGCCGTCCCCGACGTCGCGGCGCTCGCCGGCACCAAGCGCATGATCCTGAACATGGGGCCGCAACATCCCTCCACGCACGGCGTGCTGCGCATCGTGCTGGAACTGGACGGCGAGACCATTCTCAAGGCCGTGCCCGACATCGGGTTCCTGCACACCGGCATCGAAAAGGAATGCGAGGTCAAAACCTGGCAACAGGTGGTGACGCTGACCGATCGCGTGGATTACCTGGCGAACCTGTCGAACAATCTGGTCTATGCGTTGTCGGTGGAGAAGCTGATCGGCGACATCGAAATTCCGCCGAAAGCGCAGTGGATGCGCGTGATGCTGGCCGAATTTCAGCGCCTGAACAGCCATCTGGTGTGGCTGGGAACGCACGCGCTGGATATCGGCGCGATGACGGTGTTTTTCTACTGCTTCCGCGAGCGCGAGGACATCCTGCGGATCTTCGAGATGTTCTCCGGGCAGCGCATGATGACCAGCTATATCCGCATCGGCGGCCTGGCGCTGGAGCCGCCGCGCGGCTGGCAGCAGGTGGTGGGCAAGTTCATCAACGGATTCCCAAGCAAAGTGGACGAGTACGAAAATCTGCTGAACAGCAATCCCATCTGGAAGGTCCGCACGCAGGGAGTGGGATTTGTGCCGCTCGAAGACCTGCTCGATCTGGGCGTCACCGGGCCCATGATTCGCGCGGCCGGCATGAAGTGGGACGTCCGCAAGGACGAGCCGTATTCGAGCTACGATCAGTTCGATTTCGAGATCCCGGTACACACCGAAAACGACGTGTTCGCGCGGTATCGCGTGCGCCTGGAAGAAATGCGGCAGAGCGCGCGGATCATCAAGCAGGCGCTGGAAGGCATGCCGGAAGGCGCATGGCAGGCCGCCGCGCCCAAGATCGTGCTGCCGGAGCGCGAGAAAATGAAGACCCAGATGGAAGCGCTGATCTATCACTTCAAGATTGTGACGGAGGGCTTCCGCGTGCCGGCCGGCGAAGTTTATCAAGCCGTGGAATCGCCGCGCGGCGAGATCGCTTATTACGTGGTCAGCAACGGAACGTCCAAGCCCTACCGCGTGTATATGCGGACGCCGAGCTTCGGAAATCTGCAAGCGCTGCCGGCGCTGCTGGAAGGACGGCTGCTGGCGGATTCCATCGCGTCGCTGGGGAGCATGGATTTCGTCTTGGGAGATGTGGATCGTTAATGGTGCATAGCCGATGACCTTTTCGCCGGAACTGGAAGCCAGATTCGCAAAGCTGCTGGAAAGCTATCCGCCCGGCCGGACGCGCTCGGCCGTGGTGCCGATGCTGCTGTACGCGCAGGATGAAGTGGGGCATATTTCCAACGAATTGATCGAAGAGGTGGCGCGCCGCTGCCAGGTGCAGCCGCTGCAAGTGGACGAAGTGGTGGGCTACTATTCGATGCTCCATCGCAAGCCGATGGGCAAGTGCCACGTGCAGGTCTGCACCAACATCAGTTGCCTGATTTTAGGCGGCGACGAATTGTACGAGTACGCTTCGAAGAAGCTGGGGATCGGCCACAAAGAAGTGACGCCGGATGGCCAGTTTTCGCTCGAAGAGGTGGAGTGCATGGGCGCGTGCAGTTGGGCGCCGGCCATCCAGCTCAATTACGACTTTCATCATCATGTGACGCCGGAGAAACTGGATCAACTGCTCGCGGATGTAAGGAGGGCGCAGTAAGAATGCCCGCTTCAGACCCGATTACGAAGAAAGACCTGGAAGACGTTGTCGCCGAGATCAAGGTGCTGGTCCGGCAAGTACAAGACGTCTTGCTCGCGCACTTCCACAATCAAATAAAGACTCAGACGATGCGCATGGATGCACGCGAAGCTTTTGATGCGGCGCTGCTCCGGCGCCTGGATGTGCTCGAGGAGCGCGTTCTGAACCTGGAAACGCGTCCGCGCGTTCGGCCGAACTAAAGACGATGCTCTATAACGAACCCAGCCCGCTCGAAGTCAAGATCCTGACCAAACGCTTTGGTCTTGCGAATTCCGAATCGCTCGACACCTATCTCGCCACCGACGGCTTCAAGGCCTTTCTCAAGGCCATGGAGATGACGCCCGAGCAGATCATCGAGGAAGTGAAAATCTCGGCGCTGCGCGGCCGCGGAGGCGCGGGATTTCCGACCGGCCTGAAGTGGAGCTTCGTTCCGCGCACGTCGCCCAAGCCCAAGTACGTCATCATCAACGCCGACGAGAGCGAGCCGGGCACCTGCAAGGACCGGCTGCTGATGGAGAACGATCCGCATCAGTTGATCGAAGGCATTCTGATCGCCGGGCGCGCTGTCGATTCGCACAAAGGCTACATCTACATTCGCGGCGAGTATCGCTATCTGATCGAAGCCATGGATCGCGCCATCGGGGAAGCGTATGCGCGCGGGTATCTCGGCAAGAACATCCAGGGCACGGGCTTCGATTTCGATCTCTACACGCACTCCGGCGCGGGCGCCTACGAGTGCGGCGAAGAAACCGCGCTGCTCGATTCCATCGAAGGCAAACGCGGCGTTCCGCGCATGAAGCCGCCGTTTCCGGCGGTGGTGGGCGCCTGGCAAGCGCCGACGCTGTTGAACAATGTCGAGACGTTCTCGGCGATTCCGGCCATCATTCGCGATGGCGGCGCGGCGTTCGCGGCGCTGGGGCCTCCCAAGAACGGCGGAACGCGCCTGGTCTGCCTGTCCGGCCACATCAACAAACCCGGCGTCTACGAACTTCCCATGGGTTTCAATCTGCTGCGCATGATCAACGAAGTGGGCGGCGGCATGCGCAACGGCAAGAAGCTGAAAGCGGTGGTTCCGGGCGGTTCCTCGTGCCCGCTTTTAAAGGCCGATGAATGCGACATCCCCATGGATTACGACTCGCTGGCCAAGGTGAAGAGCATGCTCGGATCGGGCGGCACGGTGATTCTGGACGAAAACACCTGCATGGTGAAATTCGCGCAGCGCATCATGAAGTTTTACGCGCATGAAAGCTGCGGATGGTGCATCCCGTGCCGCGAAGGCACCAACTGGCTGAAGAAGATGCTGGACCGGTTCCACAGCGGCGCGGGGATCGAAGAGCGACATTCCGCTGATCGGCGAGTTGTCGAAAAACATGCTGGGCCGGACCTTCTGCGCGCTGGGCGACGCGGCCGCGATGCCGACCATCTCGATCGTCGAAAAATTCCCCGACGATTTCGAAGCGCACTTGAACGGCAAGCCGTGCCCTTATCAGCACGCGTCCGAACTGGTGATGGCCTAGCGGGTAACGAACAATGAGCGACCTAATTCATCTCACGATCGACGGCAAGGCCGTAACGGCCGCGCCCGGCACGCTGGTGATCAACGCGGCCAAAGCGGTCGGCATCGAAGTTCCGTCGTTCTGCTACTACGATGGCCTCTCGCTGCAGGCCGCTTGCCGCATGTGCCTGGTGGAAGTGGAAAAGACGCCCAAGCTGCAAGTGGGCTGCACGCTGCCGGTGGCCGAAGGCATGGTGGTCCACACCGATTCGCCGCAGGTGCACGAGGCGCGCAAGGGCACGCTGGAATTTCTGCTGACCAACCATCCGCTGGATTGCCCGGTGTGCGACAAGGGCGGCGAGTGCGAACTGCAGGACATGACCTTCCGCTACGGGATGGGCGAGAGCCGGTTCCTGGAGCAGAAGCTGCATTCGGACGAACAACAATGGTCGCCGGTTGTGTTTTACGACAAGCCGCGCTGCATCCTGTGTTATCGCTGCGTGCGCATCTGCGACGAGGGCATGGGCGTGAAGGCGCTGGGCGTGGGCAATCGCGGCGCGGTGTCGGTGATCGAGCCCAACCATTTCGATCATCTGGAATGCGACGAATGCGGCATGTGCATCGACATTTGCCCGGTGGGCGCGCTCACCAGCGGCACGTATCGGTATAAGACGCGCCCCTGGGAGATGAAGCACGTCGGCACCATCTGCACGCATTGCGCCGATGGCTGCAAGACCACGCTGGGCGTTCGCAACAACGAAATCATCCGCGGCAACAATCGCGACCAGTCGGGCATCAACGGCGAGTTTCTGTGCATCAAAGGCCGGTACGCGGCGGATTTCGTGAACAGCCCCGAGCGCCTGCAATCGCCCATGATTCGCCAGCAACGGCCGCTGGAGCCGGTGTCGTGGTCGGAAGCCCTGACGGCGGCGGCGCGCAAGCTGAGTGAAGTGAAGGCGCGGCGACGGCAAGTTCGCGGTGATCGGCTCGAACCACACCAGCAACGAAGAGAATTACTACCTGCAGAAGTTCGCGCGCCAGGCGCTGGGAACCAACAATATCGATCACCATCGCACCGGCGATGTCGCGACGCTGCTGGATGCGCTGAGCGGCAAGCAGGACGCGCTGGCCACCACTGCCGATCTTTACGAACGCAAGGCGATTCTGGTGGTTTCAAGCGACCTGTCGCAGCAGCATCCATTTCTCGCGTTCCAGATTCGCGCCAATTACCGGCATCACGATGCGCATGTTTACACCGTCACGCCAGGCCATGTGCGCGAACGAAATATGTCGGTGCGCAGCCTCATCGCCGATCCGGGCCACGAACTGGACGGCGTGGAAGCGATGCGCGAGCAGCTCCAGAAAGAACCGGAGCTGGTGATTCTTTTTGGCGACGCGATCAAGGGCGACGCGATCCGCGAACTGGTGGCGTTTGGCGATTCGCTCGGCATCCCGGTGAAATACGTTTGCCTGGTGGATTATTCGAATTCGCGCGGCGCATCCGACATGGGGTTGAGTCCCGATTCTCGGCCCGGGTTATCAGCCGGTGGACACGCCGGGCCTGGCCTACGACGAAATTCTCGCGGCCGCCGATCTCGATGTGCTGTGGGTGGTGGGCGCGAATCCGCTGAAGCAGGCCGGCGCTGGCATCGGAAGGCGCGTTCGTCATTGTGCAGGATCTTTTCATGACCGAAACCGCCGCGCGCGCCGACATCTTATTCCCGGCTGCGTCCGCTTACGAAAAGCACGGCACCGTGACCAACGTCTGCGGCGAAGTGCAGCGGCTGAAGGGCGGCGTGCAGGTGATGGGCGCCAAGCCGGACCTCGAAATTCTCGGCCTGCTCTCCAAAGAGATGGGCATCAATCTCGGCATGTGGTCCGCCGACAAAGTACTGCGAAGAGATTCGCGACAACGTGCATGGTTATAATATTCCTTTGCCCGTAATCGCAACAGGGGGAGCAGCGCAAACCGCACCGGTGAATGGCCGTGTGCCGGTGAGTTCGCGGCCGGAGCTGATACAGTCCGCGCGGCGATACCTTGTTCACGTCCGGAACCTTGGGCCGATACTGCAAGAAGCTGAATTCGACACTCGAGGCGCCGGGCGCGTTGTATTCAGAAGCGCGCGACGTAAGTTCATCCAATGAATTTTTTCATACTCACCCTCATCAAGGTGGCGGTGGTCGCCTTCGTGCTTCTCACCACGCTCGCGTATTTGCAGTGGATCGAGCGCAAAGTGATCGCGCACGTCCAGCTGCGCGTGGGACCCTATCGCGTGGGCCCGCACGGATTGCTGCAGCCGCTGGCCGACGTGGTGAAGCTGATCACCAAGGAAGGCCTGATCCCGTCGCACGTCAACAAGCTGTTCTACCTGATGGCGCCGTTCGTGGCCGTGGCGCTGGCGCTCATCTCCATCGCCGTGATTCCGTTTGGGCCGCAAATCACCATCGGCCCGGTCACCACGTGGATGCAGCTGACCGATCTGCGCATCGGGATTCTGTTCGTGCTGGCGGTCTCCTCCATCGGCGTCTATGGCGTGGCGCTGGGCGGCTGGGCGTCGAACAACAAGTATTCGCTGCTGGGCGGCCTGCGCAGCTCGGCGCAGATGATCAGCTATGAACTGCCGCTGGCGCTGGCGGTAGCCGCGCCGCTGCTGCTGGCCAACACGCTCAGCTTTCGCGACATGGTGAATTATCAGAGCGGCTATTGGCTGGGCTTCATCCCGCGCTGGAACCTATTCCCCGAGATTCTGGGCTTCATCGTTTTCATCATCGCCGGCTTCGCCGAAACCAATCGCGTTCCGTTCGATCTTCCCGAAGCGGAGAACGAACTGGTGGCCGGCTTCCACACCGAATACAGCAGCATGAATTTCGCTGCGTTCTTCATGGCCGAGTACGCCAACATGGTGACCGTCACCTGCGTAGCCACGCTGTTGTTTCTGGGCGGCTGGCAGCCGCCGTTTCCCGCGCCCTATTCCGATTTCGTGCCGATTCTCGTCTTCGCGATCGCCGGACTGATCGCGCTCTATCACGGCCTCAATCCGGCGCGGCGCATGGACAAATTCACGTTGCCGGCCACGGCGTTGGTGTTCCTCGGCATCGCCGCCATCTTCGGTCTGTCGCTCTTCGTTCCGGTGCTGAAGCCGATTCTGATGGCCTTGTTCTGGTTCTGCGGCAAGGTTCTGGTTCTGCTGTTCGTGTTCATCTGGGTGCGCGCCACGCTGCCGCGCTTTCGATATGACCAGTTGATGCGCTTCGCCTGGACCGGTCTGTTCCCGCTTGCGATGTTCAACCTGCTGGCCACCGGCCTGATTGTGGCTCTCACGACGAAATAAACTATGACTGCGCTTATCTTCCTCATCTTCGCCGGTTTCGCGGTCTTTTGCGGTATCAACCTGGTGGTGCAGACGCACCCCATCGCGAGCGCGCTGTCGCTGATCGGCGTCATGGGATCGCTGGCGGTGCTGTACTTGCAGCTCGGCGGCGAATTCATCGCCATGGCGCAGATGATCGTCTACGCTGGCGCCATCATGGTGCTGTTTGTCTTCGTCATCATGCTGCTTGAACGCGGGCGCCGAACCGGCCACGTTTCAGGTTTCGCGCTTCGTCAAATATCTCGGCCTCATCCTGCTGGCCGCTTTTTCTCGGGCTGATCAGCTTCATCATTCAGGCCGCGCTGCCGCAAGACCGAAGGCGTGGTGTTCGGCAACTTCCAGGGCACGGCCTCGGATATCGGCCGCAAACTTTTCACCACTTATCTGCTGCCCTTTGAAGTAACCTCCGTCCTGATCCTGATCGCGATCGTGGGCGCCATCGTGCTCGCCAGAAAGGAAATCTGACCATGCTGAATTCGCCCGTCCCGTTGAGCTGGTATCTCATCCTGAGCGCGATTCTGTTCGCGCTCGGCGTGGCCGGCTTCATTTTCCGGCGCAACATTATTACCGTCTTCATGTCCATCGAGCTGATGCTCAATGCCGTGAATTTGACCTTCATCACCTTCTCGTACCAGTTCAAACAAGTGGACGGGCACATCTACAGTTTCTTCGTGATGGTGGTGGCCGCCGCCGAAGCCGCCGTCGGATTGGCCATTATTCTGACCGTGTTCAAGAATCGCGCCACGCTGATGATCGACGAAGTGAATTCGATGAAGTACTGACCGCATGAGTCTCCCTCAATGAATCTCTGGCTGATTCCAATCTTTCCGCTGCTCGGGTTCCTGGCGAACGGGCTGTTCGGCAGGCGCATTCCGAAGGCGCTGATCAATCCCTTCGCCGTCGGCTCGGTGGCGCTCTCGTTCGCCTGGGTGGTGAAGACGCTGCTCGGGCTGAGCCCCATCGAAACCAAGTACGTCGAGCACTACTTCACCTGGATCCAAAGCGGGATGCTGAACATCGGCGTCGATTTCGCGGTGGATCGTCTCACCGCCATCATGCTGATGGTCGTCACCGGCGTCGGGCTGCTGATCCACATCTATGCCGTCGGCTACATGGAGCACGAAGGCGGTTACTACCGCTTCTTCGCCTACCTGAACCTGTTCATGTTCTTCATGCTGGTGCTGGTGCTGGCGCAGAATTATCTGCTGCTGTTCGTCGGCTGGGAAGGCGTGGGGTTGTGCAGTTACCTGCTGATCGGATTTTATTTCACCGAGCAGTTCGCCACCACCGCCGGCAACAAGGCATTCATCGTCAACCGCATCGGCGACTTCGGATTTTCGCTCGCCATCTTTCTGATCTTGCGTCAGTTTGGCTCGCTCGATTTTACGAAGGTGTTTGACGCGCGCGCAAAGGCATGCCGGTGGAAGCGAGCGCCGGGATTCTGACCACCATCACGCTGCTGCTGCTGGTGGGCGCGACCGGAAAATCCGCGCAGATTCCGTTGTATGTCTGGCTCCCGGATGCGATGGCCGGTCCCACGCCGGTCTCCGCTCTGATCCACGCCGCGACGATGGTGACCGCCGGCGTCTATATGATTGCGCGCTCGGCCACGCTGTTCACTCAACGCGCCCATCACCATGGACACGGTCGCGGTGATCGGCCTGGCGACGGCGTTCTTCGCGGCCACCATCGGCATGACGCAGATGGACATCAAGAAGGTCTACGCGTACTCCACCGTCTCGCAGCTTGGCTACATGTTCCTGGGCGTCGGCGTGGGCGCGTTTTCCGCCGGCATCTTCCACTTGATGACGCACGCGTTCTTCAAGGGCCTGCTGTTCCTGGGCGCGGGCGCGGTGATTCACGGACTGCATGGCGAACAGGATCTGCGCCAGATGGGCGGCCTGTTCAAGCACATGAAGATCACGGCCATCACGCTTGTTCTGCGCGTCGCTCGCGATTTCGGGCTTTCCGTTCACGTCCGGCTTCTTCAGTAAGGATGCGATCCTGGTGGCCGCCTACGGACGCGCGCCCTGGATGTACTGGATCGGCGTGATCACCGCGGGCATGACCGCGTTCTACGTCTTCCGCGCCTGGTTCATGGCGTTCATGGGCGAGTATCACGGACATGCGCATCCGCACGAATCGCCGCTGGTGATGACCGGTCCGTTGATGATCCTCGCGGTTCTTGTCGTTGGTCGGCGGCTTCATCAACGTCCCGCACATTCTGGAGCCGATGTTCGCCGAGAAAGCCGGAAAATCAGAGCCTGGCGTGGCTTTCGGCGGCCGTGGGTCTGCTGGGAATTTTCCTCGCGTGGCTGTTCTACGTCGCCAAGCGCGGCTTGGCCGATTCGTTCACCAAAGCCATCGGCGGCCTGTACACGCTGGTCTACAACAAATACTTCGTCGATGAAGCCTACGACGCGGCGGTGGTGGAGCCTCTGATCGAAGGTTCCCGAACCGTGCTGTGGCGCGGCGTGGATGCCGGGCTGATCGACGGCGCTGTCAACGGCGTCGGCCGCCGGTCGCGCGGCATCGGCTCCATTCTTGCGCCTGATGCAATCGGGCAATATCCGCAGCTACGCCGCCTGGGTGGTGCTGGGTTCCATCGTCTTGCTGCTCGCCATCGGATTTGCGGGAGGCCTGCGATGACGCTGCTCGATGCGGTCATTCATCTCCCGCTGCTGGCGTTTCTGATCATTCTGCTGTTGCCGAAGGACAACCCCCAACTGATCCGCCTGTTCGCTCTGATCGCGTCGCTGGTGATCTTCGTGATTTCGCTCGGGCTGATCGCGCCCGTGTGGGCCGCGTCGCCGGGCAAGTTCGCGTTCGAACGAAGCGACGCCTGGATATCGACGCCCGCCATCAACTATCACGTCGGACTGGATGGCATCAGCCTGTGGCTGGTGCTGCTCTCCACTTTCCTGACGCCGCTCTGCGTGCTGGTTTCGTGGCGCTCCATCGACAAGCACATCAAACAGTTCTTCGCGTTCCTGTTGTTGCTCGAATTCGGACTGGTTGGCGTGTTCTGCGCGCTCGATTTCTTCCTGTTCTTCGTCTTCTGGGAAGTTTCGCTGGTCCCCATGTATTTCCTGATCGGCGTCTGGGGACATGAGCGCCGCATCTACTCCGCCGTCAAATTCTTCCTGTACACCATGGCCGGGTCGGCCTTGATGCTGGTGGCCATCATCTACGTCTACAACCAGGCCGGCACGTTCGACTACACGAAGATCCTCGCCGGGCTGCAGAGCGGTGCGATCGCTCTCAGCTCTACCGAACAATTGTGGCTCTTCCTGGGCTTCTTCATCGCATTCGCCATCAAGGTTCCTATCTTTCCGCTGCACACCTGGCTGCCCGACGCGCACGTGGAGGCTCCCACCGCCGGTTCCGTGATGCTGGCTTCCGTGATGCTGAAGATGGGCACTTACGGTCTGCTGCGCTTCTGCGTTCCGATGTTTCCAAACGCCGCGCGTGAGTGCGCCGGATGGATCGTGATCCTGGCGATTATCGGCATCGTGTACGGCGCGCTGGTGGCGATGGTGCAGCCCAACATGAAGAAGCTGGTGGCGTACTCATCGGTGAGCCACCTGGGCTTCGTCGTGCTCGGAATCTTTTCGTTCACCCAGCAGGGTTTTGACGGCGCGGTGTATCAGATGCTGGCGCACGGCGTCTCCACCGGCGCGCTATTCCTTCTGGTCGGCTTCCTCTATGAGCGGCGGCATTCGCTCGAAATCTCGGCCTACGGCGGCGTGGCGACGCCCGCGCCCTGGCTGGCGACTGCCTTCATGGTCACGATGCTCGCCAGCATCGGCCTGCCCATGCTCAGCAATTTCATCGGCGAGTATCTGGTGCTGCAGGGAACGTCGCTCGACCAACTTCCGCTGGACCGTGTTCGCCGCCCTGGGAGTGATCCTCTCGGCTTGCTACATGCTGTGGCTCTACCAGCGCGCCTTCTTCGGCAAGGCTTCCGAGGATCTGACGCACCACATGCCCGATCTGCACTTCCGCGAGTTCGCCATCATCGTTCCGCTGATCGCTTCTGATGGTCTGGATGGGCACCTACACGCAGAGTTTCCTTCCGCCGATTTCCGCGTCCAACGCCGTGCTGCTGGGGCCCATCGACGCGCGCCGCGAGATTCATGTACGAGCCAGGCCGCCGCACAATGCGCCAACCGTCCTGGCAGCCCAAGGGGAGCTAGCCCATGCCCGTTAACTTCATGCCGACGGGCACGGATTACTTCCGCATCCTGCCGGAGATCATCATGACCATGGCCGGCACGCTCATCATGCTGATCGAAGGATGGCTGGGCGAAAACAAAAAGCGCAATCTTTCGGCTTTCACGTTTGTGGCTTTCGCCGCGGCCCTGGTGGCCGCCATCGCTGCCAATGGCAGTCCAGGGCTGTCGTTCTCGAACATGCTGATCGTGGACGGCTTCGCCACGTTTTTCCGCGTGCTGGTGATCGGCGTCGGCATTCTGAGCCTGCTTTCGGCCGTCGCAATATCTGAAGCGCGAACACGCCGAATCGTCCGAATACTACGCGCTGCTGCTTTTCTCGGTGACCGGCCAATGCATCATGGCCACGGCCAATGAGCTGATCATGATCTTCATCGGCCTGGAGATCTCCTCCATCGCCACCTACATTCTGGCCGGCTACCTGCGCGACGACAAGCGCAACAACGAAGCCGCGCTCAAGTATTTCCTGCTGGGATCGTTCGCCACCGCGTTTCTGCTGTACGGCATCGCGTGGATTTACGGAACCACCGGCAGCACCAATCTCGACGTGATCCGGACCGCGCTGCTGACTCCGGCGGCTCCAGCCGCAGTATGATCCTGGCCGGCACCGCGGCGGCGCTGATGTTCGTCGGATTCGCTTTCAAAGTTTCGGCCGCGCCGTTCCAGATCTGGGCGCCCGACGTTTATCAAGGCGCGCCCGCGCCGGTGACGCTGTTCATGTCCGCCGGCCCCAAAGCCGCGGCGTTCGCGGTTTTCCTGCGCGTCTTCATGACGGCCTTCGGGCCGATCGCCAATCGCTGGGAGCCGTTCGTGTGGTCGTCCGCTCTGCTCACCATGATCATCGGAAACTTCGCGGCGCTGATGCAGACCAATGTTAAGCGGATGCTGGCCTACAGCTCGATCGCGCACGCCGGCTACGTGATGGTAGCCATCGCGGCGCACAATCAGATCGGCGTCGCGGCCGTGATGTTCTATATGGCCGCGTATGCGCTCATGAATATCGGCGCCTTCGCCGTGATCACGCATTTCTCGCGGCAAGGCGAGAAGTTCGTAAACATCGAGGATCTGGCCGGCCTGGGATGGAAGCAACCGGTGACGGCCGGGCTGTTCGCTATCTTCCTGCTGTCGCTGATCGGCGTGCCGCTCACGGGCGGATTCTTCGGGAAGTTCTACATCTTCAAAGCCGCGCTGGACGCTAACCTGGTCTGGCTGGCGATTCTCGGCTTGCTGAACAGCGCGGTGGGGGCTTATTACTATCTGCGGATCCTGGTGGTGATGTACATGAATGAACCCGGGCGAAGCGACGCTGGCGGTTCAACCGGTGGGCGCCGGCATCGGAGCTACGCTGTGGGTGGCTGCGGTTGGGACGCTGCTGCTCGGAATCTTCCCGTCGGCGCTGCTGAACTTCGCCACCAGCTCGAGCGCGCTGGTAAAGTAGCCGGATTACCGGATCGATTTCAGCAAAGTCTGCGTCATCTGATCGCCGACCTTCAGAGCCGCGGTATTCGCTTCAAAACTATTGCTGGCCTGGATGAGCGCCACCGCCTGCGCGCTCAGGTCCACGGTGTCGCCCTGCGTGGGCGACAAGAACGGCCCCTGGGCGATGTTCTGAGCTACTTGATTGAGCTGGGTTTCAGCTCTTTGCATCCCTTGGAGGGAAGATGTCATTCCAATGGTCATATGGAACCTCTGGAAGGCCGGGCGGCCACTTCCATGCTTTCTTTCGCTATTGCTGCTTAATTTCCTCTTCGACAGCTTTGGAAAGAAATTGAGCCATATTGTACTTAAGGTCCTCGATTCCCTGACCGGTCACGCTGGATATCTCATAGAAAGGCAGGTGCTTCTCGGCAGCCATGGCCTTCAGGGCATCAATCCGGGCCCTATCCTGCGCCACGTCCACCTTAGACGCCACTACGAACATCGGCTTACGCACCAGATCCGGGCTGAAACCCTCCAGCTCCTCCATCACGACGCGGAAATCGTCCACCGGATCGCGGCCCGTGGCGTCGGAGACATCCACCAGGTGCACCAGCAGGCGCGTACGCTCGATGTGCCGCAGAAACTGGACGCCCAGGCCGTGCCCCAGATGCGCGCCTTCGATCAATCCGGGGATATCGGCCACCACGAAGCGTCTCATCGCCCGCGCTGACTACGCCCAGGTTCGGTTCGAGCGTGGTGAAAGGATAATCGGCGATCTTGGGCCGCGCAGCCGAGATGCGCGAGATCAGGGTCGATTTGCCGGCGTTCGGAAAGCCCACCAGCCCCACGTCGGCCAGCAGCTTCAGCTCCAGCCGCAGCCGCTTTTCCTCGCCCGGGCGCCCTGGCTCATGCTCGGTGGGCGCCTGATGGGTAGAGGTGGCGAAGTGCTGATTGCCGCGCCCGCCCTTGCCGCCGCGCGCGATAACGAACCGCTCGCCGGGATGTGTGAAATCGTGCAGCGTCTCGCCGGTCTCGTCGTCATAGACGATGCGTCCCCACCGGCACCGGAACATCGATGGACGCGCCTTCGCGGCCCGTGCGGTTGCTGCCTTCGCCATGCCGCCCGCGCTCGGCGGTGTGTTCGGGATTAAAACGGAAATGCAGCAGCGTGTTGTGGTGCTCGCTCGCGACAAATACCACGTCGCCGCCGCGCCCGCCGTCGCCCCCGCTGGGACCGCCGCGCGGGACATACTTCTCCCGCCGGAAGGCCAGGCAGCCATTGCCGCCGTCGCCCGCCTTTACGCGGATTCGTACTTCATCAATAAACATGGAATTGGGCTGGATTCAGCCCGCAGGCTTTCTATCGAACGCCCGAGCTACTGCTCGCCGGCAGTGGCTTCGATGCTGATGAACTTGCCGAAACGGCCGCGATCGCGAAACACGACGATGCCGGGGACTTTCGCGAACAGGGTGTCGTCCTTGCCGCGCCCGACGTTCTCGCCCGGTTTGAAGATGGTGCCGCGCTGCCGCACCAAAATGGATCCGCCCGTCACCGTTTCGCCGCCGAAGCGCTTCACGCCCAGCCGCTGGGCATTGGAATCGCGCCCGTTCTTGGAACTGCCTAAACCTTTTTTATGAGCCATATCAATCTATCCAGAGGCCTATGCCAGGATCTCGCTCACCTTCACCTGCGTATAATTCTGCCGGTGGCCGATGGTGCGCTTGTACTGCTTCTTGCGTTTGAACTTGAACACGATCACCTTGTCGCCGCGTCCATGTTCGGAGATGGTGCCCTTCACGCGGGCGTCGGCCAGCGCGGCCCCAGCCGTCACTTCGTTTGAATCGTTCACCACCGCCAGCACGCGGCCGAATTCCACCTCAGAGCCAACATCGCCCGGGAGCGTTTCCACCCGGACCTCATCGCCCGGAGCGACGCGATACTGTTTCCCGCCCGTTTCAATCACTGCGTACATAACTATCCTTCGTAAGTATTCAGAATGTGGGTCGTCAGGCAGACTTAGCCAGGCAAAGCTTACCTGGAGCCGCAAAACTTTATGATACAGCAAGTTGTATGCGGTCCGCAAACGCGGTCAAGACAAGCGTATGGGCGCTGATGCGCCTGCGTCCCCCCGTTGGACGCAAGGCCACAAGCATTTCCTGCATGAGGCCACGGGCGTTCACATGATTGTGAACGCGGCACGCACGAGTGCGCGCTCCACGAATCTCGGCGATCAAATGACGGCACTGCAATGCTCACCTCTTACATCTTTATCCGCAATTCCCACCATGATGGTGTAAAATCTGTGGTGGATCGGAGGGCCCAGGCTGCCCCTTTCCGCTATTGCGCCCGCGACCTAATGAACCTGGATGGCATTCGCGTCTTACTGGTGGAAGACAACCCCGGTGATGCGCGCCTGTTCACCGAGCTGGTTCGCGAGACCGGCGCCGGCCAATGGAAGCTGGTGCAGGTAGACCGGTTGTCGGCCGCGCTGGACCTGCTGAAGCGCGAGCCGTTCGACGTGATGCTGCTGGATCTCTCGCTCCCCGACGTCGACGGTCTGGAGACGCTGATCCGCGCCCACACCGAAGCGCCCAAGATTCCGATCGTCGTGCTGACGGGTCACGATGATGAGGCGCTGGCGGTCCGGGCCGTTCGTGCCGGCGCTCAGGACTATCTGGTGAAGGGCCGCATGGACGGCGATCTGCTGGTGCGCTCCATTCGCTACGCCTCCGAGCGCGGCCGCGCCATCGAAGCGCTGGAGCGGCGCGAGGAGCACTATCGGTCCCTGATCGAGAACTCGATGGACCTGATCAGCATCCTGAGCCTGGATGGCACCATCCGCTATGCCAGTCCGTCCCATGAGCGGATGCTCGGCTATCCACTCGACGAATTGGTCGGCCGGAATGTCGTGTCTTTTGTGCACCCCGATGATAAGGCACGCGTTCAAGCCGCTTTAGTAAACGGCAACAACGGCCGGCCGGTAGAGTGCCGCATCCGCCATTCGGACGGATCGTGGCGCGTGCTGGAATCGTTTTCCCGCGATCTTTCGCACGTCGCCGGAGTGAATGGAATGGTGGTGAACGCGCGCGACATCACCGAACGAAGGCGTCTGGAAGAACAGCTCCATCATTCGCAACGGCTGGAAGCGGTGGGCCGTCTGGCCGGCGGCGTGGCGCATGACTTCAACAATCTGCTCATGGTCATCACCGGCTACTCGCACATGCTGCTGGACGCCATGCATCCGAGCGATCCGGCGCGCCAGGATCTGGAGCAGGTGGTCAAGGCATCCGAGCGCGCCACCGATCTTACCCGCCAGTTGCTCGCTTTCAGCCGCCGCCAGGGAGTCCGCGCGTCGCTGGTGAATCTGAACGCGCTGGTGCAGGAAATGGATCGCATGCTGCGGCGCGTGCTGGGCGAAGAGATCGAATTAACCGTTCGTCTGGCCCCCGAACTGAAGGCCGTGCGCGCCGATCCGGGCCAGATCGAACAAGTGATCCTGAATATGGTGGTGAACGCCCGCGACGCCATGCCGTCCGGTGGCCGGCTGCTGATCGAAACCAAAAATTCCAGCCCGCCCTGCGAGGACTCGGCAATCATTTCGATCAGCGATACCGGAATCGGCATGGACTCGCAGGTGCTCTCACGCGTCTTCGAGCCATTCTTCACCACCAAGGAGCACGGCACCGGGCTCGGCCTGGCCACCAGCTACGGAATCATCAAGGAAAACGGCGGAGACTTGCGCGTGGACTCGACGCCCGCCAAGGGAACCACCTTCCACATCGAGCTGCCCGTTGCCGGGCAGACGCGCGAGGATCTGGAAGTGCCCAAGGAAAACCAGCCGCCGCGCAGTTCGGAAACCATTTTGCTGGTGGAGGACGAAGACGCCGTGCGGCGAGTGGTGGAAACCATGCTCAAGCGCCACGGCTACAATGTCCTGTCCTCGGGCTCCTCGAAGGACGCCCTGGCGGCGGCCGAACGGCATCGCGGGGTGATTCATCTCCTGATCACCGATATGGTGATGCCGGGAATGAGCGGGCGCAAAATGGCGGAGTGTCTGGTGGCGGGGCGTCCGGAAATGAAGGTGCTCTACGTTTCCGGCTACGGCGACGCCACGGCACAAAGCGACGCCGCATTTTCTGCAGAAGCCCTTTTCCACCGAAGAGCTGGCCACCAAAATCCGCGAAATGCTGAAGTGACATTCGATGTAGTGAGTCTGCCAGTTTCAACTTGCGGCGCGGCGCGTGGTCCAATTTCCGCCCCGGATTAGCCGGGAAACGTGTTGCGCGGTGCGCTCGGGCACGCTTTGCGTGACGTGGCCTGCGTGGAAGATTACGCGCGCATCTTCCAGCCGGCGGCAGCCGCGGCCGGGCCCAGTGGATTGTCGGACTGGCCGCGGCCGTTCGTGCTCCGGGCCGCGCCGCTGGAAGGGCGGACATTTCAGCCGGGAGAGCCGTTTTGTTTCCAGCTCCATCTGTTCGACACGCGCGATGCCACCATGCTGAACACTTCATCACGGGCTTTTGCACCATGGGCTGACCTCATCTCGGTGGATCGGACGCACGTTGCAGTCGATCTCACGCCTCGAAACGATCTGGTCTCCAGCATCCGAGTGAACTTTCAAACCCCCACGAATTTGAAGGCAGCCGCCGGTGGCGGGGATGGCGCCGAGTTTTCGGTATTGCTGGCGCGTGCTCGCGATCGCGTGAGCACCCTGCGCAGCCTGTACGGGGCGGGCCCGCTCGAAATCGATTTCCGCGGGCTGGCCGAACGGGCGCGATCCGTAGAAACAGCGCGCAGCGATTTGCGGCGCGTCGCCGTGGAACGCCGCAGCAGCCGGACCGGGCAGCGCCACGGCATCGGCGGCTGGGTCGGATTCGCCGAATACCAAGGCGATCTCGCCGAATTCCTCCCGTACCTGGAAGCAGCTCAATGGACCGGAGTCGGCCGCCACTGCGCCTGGGGAAACGGCTATATCACAACCGAAATTCTGAATTCAGAATCCAGAATGTAGGGAGGAAGTATTCTGAACTATGAGTGCCGTCGCTGTTTACCCATCCCGCCGCGAAGTCCAAATCGTCGATCATCCCGAACCCAAACTCACCACGGACAGCCAGGCCAAGATGCGCGTGCTGGACGTGGGCGTTTGTGGAACGGATCGGGAGATTGTCTCGTTCCAGTACGGCACGCCGCCGGACGGCTCGGACTATCTGATCATCGGCCATGAATCGCTGAGTGAAGTAGTTGAGGTGGGCTCCAAAGTTTCCGGCGTGAAGACTGGCGATCTGGTGGTGATGACTGTTCGCCGCCCGTGCCCGCACCCGGAATGCGTGGCGTGCCGCGAAGGCCGCCAGGATTTCTGCTACACCGGGGATTTCACCGAGCGCGGCATCAAACAGAACCACGGATATATGACCGAATTGGTGGTGGAAGAAGAACGCTACCTGAATCCTGTTCCGCGCGAGCTGCGCGACGTCGCGGTGCTGGTGGAGCCGCTGACGATCGCTGAAAAATCTCTGGAGCAGCTTTGGATGGTGCAGCGCCGCCTCCCCTGGGACTGTCCGGAACCCGGCAAATCGCCCGCGCATTGCCGCCGCGCTGTGGTGCTGGGCGCCGGACCCGTGGGAATTCTGGGCGCGATGGCTCTGAAGGTGGAAGGCTTCGAGGTCAGTGTTTACTCGCGATCGCCGAATCACGAGGAAAAAAATCGGATCCTGAACGCGATCGGAGTGCCATACATTGCCGCCGAAACGCATTCCACCGAAGACATGGCGAGGATGGTTGGGCCCATTGATGTGGTCTATGAAGCAACCGGCGCATCGGGCGTCGCCTTCGATGTACTAAAACATCTGGGACCGAATGCGGTTTTTGTGTTCACCGGCGTTCCGGGCCGCAAAGCGCCCATCCCGGTGGATACGGACGAAATCATGCGGAACATGGTGCTGAACAATCAACTGGTGCTGGGCAGCGTGAATGCGCCGCCGCAAGCTTTTCAATCGGCCATCCAGCATCTTGGCATCTTCGCCCAGCGATGGCCCGATACGCTGCGTTCCGTGATCACCGGGCGTTTTCCCATAGAGCGGGCGCTGGATGCGCTGAAGAGCCAGCCTGGCGGTGTGAAGAACGTGGTTACGGTTGGCGCATGAGCGTAGCGAAGACAATCATCACGATGAGCGCAGCGAAGACAATGCATGAATGGATCGATATTTCCGTGCCCTTGCGCAACGGCATGGTCACGTGGCCCGGCGACGCGAAGTTTGAGCGCACCAGTACGCTTCAAATCGCCACAGGGCGACCAATGCAATTTGTCGCAGATTTCGACCACCGCGCACATCGGAACGCACATGGACGCTCCGCGCCATTATCTGGAAGGCGGCGCCGGCATGGAGACCATGCCGATCTCGGCGTCCATCGGACGGGCGCGCGTGATCGAGATCCGGGATCCCGAGCTGATCCGAACCTCGGAGCTGGAACCGCATCATCTGGCGAAGGGCGAGCGCGTTCTGTTCAAAACCGGAAATTCGGCGCACTGCTGGAAGACCGATCACTTCCAGAAGAAATATATTTACATCCCGCCCGATACAGCCCATTACCTGGCCAAGATCGGCGTCCAAACCATCGGCGTCGATTACCTTTCCGTCGGTGGATTCGAGCAGGGAGGCCCGGATACTCACCGCATCCTGCTCAGCGCAGGCATCTGGATCATCGAAGGCCTGCATGCTGGAACACGTCGAACCGGGCGAGTATGAACTGATCTGTCTGCCGCTGAAGATCATGGGCGGCGACGGCGCGCCCGCGCGGGCAGTTCTGCGGAAACTCACCTTGTAGCTGGTACACTTCGGGCACAACACGCCAATGCGGTGGCCCGGCACAGCGCGCTTTGCTGGACTGTGCCTGCTTGCGACTTGCGTCCACGCTCAGCCGGTTCCATCGCGCGGCCAATACTCGGTGAGTTTCAAGATCGTCGGCGGCAAACTGGCCGTCGATCGGGACGGATTTCATGTGGCGCCGCCTCTCGTCAAATTCGAGCCGGCGATTCGGCTGACAGTGCGTCAAGCTGTCGAGAAACTCGCGCCTCTATCGCCCAGCCTGCTTATCGATTGCGCATGGCCGGATTACATCATCGCATACGAAGCTTGGTCCGCTGGAGGATCCAGCGCGCCTGGACCTGGGAACACTCTTCTCCTCCGATTTTCTTTTCGCGGATCTCTTGCAGCAAACGCCGGACTTGGGTCTCATTTTGAATGACGACGAGATTGACCCTGCCAGCGGCAGCATCTCCTTCTCGATCTTGCCGCCTGTTTGATGCACGGACGGTGGAGATCGATTTGCCGGCGATGCTGGAATCCCGGCGGCTCACCCGCTTGCCGCAACTGCGCAAACGCCTGGCGCGGCTGAACGGCTCATTGTGGTCTTCCGCAGACATTCGCCAAGCAATTGCTCCCCTGTACGCGAACCTCGGGCTGACGCCACAAATTGTTGTGCTTCCGAGAGCCCAGGCCATTCAGATCGTCGAAGGGCCGCGGATCGCGTCGCATCGTTTTGCCCGCCGATCAGGTTCCGGCGCGAGATGTCGATCGCGTGCTCTGGGACCTTCTGGACACTGGCCACTTTCGGAAGGCAACGGGGAAGCGCATCGTCGATTTTGATCGGGACCTGGGTTACGCGCCAGGCGACGAGCCCTACGTCATCCAGTACCAACTTCAGGCCATGCAGCTCCTGATCTCGCCGCTCGGATACACATTGACCATCCAGCCGAGCGCGCACACGGGCGCCAGCCAGTACGTCGATCTGCGGATACAGATGTCGTCGAGCGCCGCGGCGAAACCGAAATCGCGGCACATTGCGGGGGCTTCGCATACAACCCAGGCCAAGGCTTCAGTGCGCTCGGAAATCTTCAGGTGGACGTCCCTCACTCTATCCGCCGGCGGCCCAAGCGGAACGCTGGGCTCCGGCTCTTACTTTGCCGGCTATCTCGGCTTTTCGGCAAGCGCGAATGCGGGCGTGACCGTGGAACGCAATCGCTTCCTGGATGGCGTCAAAGTGAACCAACAGAGCCATCGCGGAATCAGCGACTCTCGGCTGGGAGCCCTGGCGCGCACTGGACGGGAACACGATCATGCTGCAAGTAATCCCAAGCCATGCGGGCGTTTTCAATGAAACGCTGAATACGATCGAACCCGGCGTCCAGTTTTTTCACAACGATCTCACTTCGCAATACCCTTGGCGCACTTCCATTGATGCAAGCATCCTGATGGATCGTCATTTTGCGAATTCCATCACAACGGCCAACACGCATCGCAGCTTCGATCATTGGGAATACGATCTGACCGGCCGCTTTCGAGAACGCGTTCGGCAATCCGCCGATTTTCGAGCTTGCCCTCGTTCGGAGGTGCGGACACCGTACGCGGTTTTCGCGCCGACGATGCGATTGGCCGGCGTCTATGGGCCGATCAGAATGAACTGTGGCATGCACTGCCGCGCTGGCCGATCCTCAAAATCGCCACTTTCGCCGATCTGGGCGGCGCATATCAGACCATCGGATCTTCCCCAGGACTGCGCGCAGGGCTGGGAACGGGGCTTCGGCTGGATTTTCGTGTGGCCGTTCTGAGGTTTGATTGGGCCTATGGTTTTGGCAAGGCCGCCACCGGAGGCAGCCGAGGGAAATTCTATTTCGATGTCATACTTCCAAATAACTAGCGGCACCAGCACCTACGAATTCGACATGAGTGGCGGCGTCTCCAGCGGCGGCAACGCCGTGGGATCGTGGACCACCAACGCAACCAATCAGATCATTGCGACGCTCACCGACGCGACTACGGTGAGCTTCGATGTCGCATGGCTGTTCAACAATAAGAATCAACTTACTGATTCAATCGCAAAATACCGAAATCTTCAATTTCGCAGCCGTGGGACTCCGCAATTCGTTTACAACGCGTGATACGGCGTTAATCGTGAAGCCGGATCTGCTGAGCGCGTTCATGCTTTCATTGCAGGGCGGCTGGACCATGAACCCGGATCATAACCTGGCGTTCACGGCCGGCGGCGTCACATCTACGCTCGAAGGTTTTGTCAGCGATCCGATCGGCCGGTTCATTTTTCATTTCGCGAACCAGGACAACGTGCTCGAAACCAACGTTCTCGGGTTCGCCGGCTCCTGGCAAAGCAAGGTGGACCCCAGCGGCACGCCTCTGCTGGATTTCCATTACCAGACCTCCAGCGGCGAGAAGATCTTCGAGCTCCCGAAGGCCGTCATCATCAATCGCAGCTCGAATCAACTCACTTACACCTACACCAAGGGCAACAAGAACCTCAGTATCGATTTCCAGGGAACGCTGATGATCGGGGCGGACTTCGAAATCACATACGTGGTGCAGCCGCAGGTATCCAGCTCCGGTGATCCGATGGTCGCCTCCAGCACGCTCGGATTCAGCGCAACACTGGCCCGTCCTAACCTGCACGGCGATTTGCAACTCACGCTGACGAAGCCCGATGGAACCGCCGGCGCATCCACGCTCACCATCGGCGGTCAGTGCCAGGGCGTGCTCGGCAAGACTAGCCTGCAAGTGGGCTTCACCTTCACGCAGACGTTCGGCGGCGCGGGAAATCAGATCACCAGAACCGCCGCATTCAACGGGACGCTCGCGTTCAGCGGCGGCGAAATCCAATGGACTTTCAGTGCCACGGGAACGAGCATCGATCTGGCGGTGGGCGTGGATATCAAACTGGGAGGCGTCCAGTTGGACGCGCGCCTAATCTGCCCATGGATGGCGGACAGACGGCCGGGGTTGTGACGGGTGTTACGTTCCTGCTCGGCGTAAGCTTTTGACCGTCGCGCGCGGTTCAGCGATCATCCGCAGTCCGTTTTTCACGCGCAATGTGATCAGGGGCAGCGGTTCCACGTGCTGGCCCGGCTCCAGGCGAAACCGCCATTTTTGCGCGATCGCGGCCATCACGATCACGCCCTCCATCCACGCGAAGCGCTCGCCGATGCAAACGCGGGCGCCGCCGCCAAACGGAAAATAGCGAAAACTTGGGACGCGACTCGCGCGCTTCCGGTGTCCAGCGCTCGGGATCGAACTTCTCCGGATCCGGAAACCAACGGGCATCGCGCTGCACCACGATAGGGGCTGACGATGCAGATCGAATTGGCGGGAATCTCGAAGCCGCCAATCGTAAACGGCTCATGCGCCATCCGGCCAATCGCCCAGGCCGGCGGATACAAACGCAGAGCTTCCGCGAAAATCATCTCGGCGTAGCGCAATTGTGGAACGTCCGCCAATTCCGGCGGCGCGATCGCCCAGCACGGCATCGATCTCCTCGTGCAGCCGGCGTTCTACTTCCGGATGTTGCGAAAGCAGATACCAGGTCCAGGTCAGCGCGTTGGCGGTGGTCTCGTGCCCGGCCAGGAACAGCGTCAGCGCTTCATCGCGCACCTGTTCATCGGTCATCCCGCCACCATGTTTCTCTTCGTCCTGCGCGAGCAACAGCATCGAGAGCAGGTCGCCCGTGTCCGCTCCGCTCTTGCGGCGCTCGCGAATCATCCCATAGATAGTGGCATCCAGCCGCGCCCGCGCCTTCTCAAACCGGCGCACGTGGGGCAGCGGCAGCTTTTCCAGATATTCGGAAAACGGCAGCAGCAGCATGCGGAACATCTCGAGCACCGTGGTCATGGCCGCGCCGATTTCCGACGCTTCCGATTCCACATCCGCGCTGAACAGCGTTTTCGCCACGATCGACAAGCGTCAATTGCGCCATCTCGGCGCGAAATATCGAGCGTGCTTCCGGCGATGCCAGCGTTCTCGCGCACCGCACGGCGCATTCGCTCATCGCTGACGCATAGCCGGCCAGCCGCTCGCGATGAAACGCGGGCTGCACCAGACGCCGCTGGCGCAGATGATGCTGGCCTTCGCTGGTGAGCAATCCCTCGCCCAGCAGGATCTTCGCCCGCTGCAGTGCGCGGCTCTTGATGAAGTTGCCCTGATTGGTCACCAGCACTTCGCGCACGTAATCGGGATGATTCACCAGATACATGTGCTGGCGCGCCACCTTGAAGTAGACCAGGTCGCCATATTCGCGCGCAGCGTTCGTCAGGAAGCCCAGCGGATTCGGAGCGAAAGGCGTACAGGTTCCCGACGACCGGAGGATTCTTCGGCCCGGGTGGACGTGCAGATTACGGCCGGCACAGCAGCACCACAGCTTGCGCCTCAGCCGAGAGCCCTTCGCCAACCGGACCCAGGCGCTCCGCCGTTTTGAATTTCACCGAGACGTGCGTCGACATCCAGACCGAGCGTTTCGGCCAGCTTTTCGCGAATCGCCGCGCGATGATCCTTCAGCTTGGGCCGCTCGAGAATCACCGTCGAATCGACGTTCGCGATTTGATATCCGTTCGCCGGCCACCAAGTCGCACGCGTGCCGCAGGAACATCAGGCTGTCGCCACCCTTCCAGCGCGGATCGGTATCCGGAAAATGCATTCCGATGTCGCCCAAGCGCGAGCGCGCCCAGCAGCGCATCGGTGATGGCGTGCGAAAGAATATCGGCGTCGGAGTGGCCCTCCAAGCCAAATTCGGAAGGAATCGTGACGCCGCCCAGAATCATCGGCCGGCCGGCTGCGATGCGATGAACGTCCCAGCCCTGGCCGATTCGAAACTCGCTCAACGTTCCGACGCTCGCGCCGTCATTTCTTCGGCCAGGAACAACCGCGCCAGATCCATGTCCGACGGCTTGGTGATCTTCATATTGCGGTCGCTGCCCGGCACCACGCTCACTTCCACCTGATCCAGGCGCTCCACCAGGCTGGATTCATCGGTGCCGGTGAAGCCGTCCTCGCGCGCCTTGGCGAACGCGCGTCTTCAGCAGATCGAAGCGGAACACCTGCGGCGTCTGCGCCAGAATCAGACGCTCGCGCGGGATGGTCTGGCGGATCTTGTTGCGATGCACCTGCTTCACCGTATCCACCGGCACGATGCCGACGATCGCCGCGCCGTTTTCTTCGGCTTCGGCGAATACCTTCTCCAGAACGCTGTGCTCGATGAACGGCCGCACGGCGTCGTGCACCGCCACCAGTTCGGTTCCGGCGCCGAGCGTCGCCAGCGCGTTCTCCACCGATTCCTGCCGGCTGTCGCCGCCTTCCACCAGCCGCACCGGCTTGCCGAATTTCTCCTCGGCCGAGCAGCTCGCGCACCCAGTCCATGTCTTCGGCGCCGCAGCGCGACCACGATCTCCGACACCGACGGCGTACGAAGCGAACTTCCGGATGGTGTGCAGCAGGATGGGCGACCCTTCCAGCAGCATGAACTGCTTGCGGCTGGTGCCGGCCTTTTCGGGGACGGCTCGCCCCATGCGGGTTCCCAGCCCCGCGGCCGGAAGAATAACGGAGACTTTCATGTCCGAATTCCCTAGCTGGAGGCCGCTCACACCCGAACCGCGAGCCTCCGCGGCCTGCGTCCCGGGCGGCGGCGTGGGCTGCTCGCGCGAACCACCTTGCGGACGTTCGGCGTGACCTGGACTCTTGTCGTGAACCGCGTGCACGCGATCGTCAAAGCGGCCAAAGATCATTTTACCGGCGGTGGTCTGCAGCACGCTGGTCACCGCAATGTCGATGGTCCGCGAGATCATCTTCTTGGCGTTGTCCACCACCACCATGGTGCCGTCGTCCAGATACGCGACGCCCTGGTTGTACTCCTTGCCTTCCTTCAGAATAAAGACGCGCATGGTCTCGCCCGGGAGCACCACGGGCTTCAGCGCGTTGGCCAGCTCATTGATGTTCAGAACCTCCACGCCATGCAGTTGCGCCACTTTATTCAGGTTGAAATCGTTGGTGACGATCTTGCAGTTGTAGACCTTGGCCAGCTCGATCAGCTTCATGTCCACTTCCGGCACGTTGGGAAAATCGTCTTCCAGGATCTGGACGTTCAGCTGCGTCATCTTCTGGATGCGCTGCAGGACGTCCAGCCCGCGGCGGCCGCGATTGCGCTTGAGCGAATCGGCCGAATCGGCCACCAGCTGCAGTTCGCGCAGCACGAATTGCGGGATCACCAGCGTGCCGTCCAGAAACCCGGTTTCGACGATGTCGGCGATGCGGCCGTCGATGATCACGCTGGTATCCAGAATCTTGAACGATTGACTCGACACCTGCTCGCCGCCGAACAGCCCGCCCAGCGCGCCCAGGTTCAGCATGTCGCCTTTGCTCGCGCCCACCACCAGGCCGACGTAGGCCATCCACAGCAGCAGCAGGATCTCGAGAAAGGAAATGGCCGACGAACCGGACGGAAACGCGTGGCCGAGAATAAGCGCGATGAGGTACGCGCCCAGGATTCCCAGCAGCGATCCGAATGCGGCGCCGAACAAGCGCTTCAGAGTTGTTTTCCGAACCTGGATCTCAAACAGAACGATGGCTACGCCCGCCAAAAAACCGGCCGCTAGGCCGTAGGGAGCAGGAAATCCAAAAGGATGAAGGAACCATGCGGCGGCTGAAAGCAACACCACGAATAGGAAACGGATGATGAGCAGATTACTCACGAAACCACCCCCGGCGCGCGCGGATTGTGGATCAAAGCGGCACCCCTGTGTTACACAGGTGCCATTGAGTATAGCACTGAAAATAGGGACGATGTGACAGTTGAAGTGGGGGCGTTACAGAAAGGAGACAAAAAACGAGGGAAAGGCCCGCGCGAGGTTCGGCTCGCGAGAGCCTTAGAGTGCTTTAGCGAGTTCTTCGGCGAACGCGCTGGGCGGGCCTTGCGGACCACTCTGCTGCGGACGCTTATGCTTTTTTCCACCCCGCTCGCGGCGTGGCGGAGCGGCGTTGGTGCGATTCACTTGACCGGTTGGCCCGGCGGTTCCAGGACCTTTTGATCTGGGCGGCTGCGCTTGATTGGCTCGCAGCAATCGATCTTCGAGAGGCGCGCGGTCAAAGCGCCGGATGATCGAGTTCATTTCTTCTGAGTTGGGCGTGTCGATGAACGCGAATCCCTTGGACTCTTGAGTCTCAGGGTTGCGGATCACCTTGACATCGTCGTAGACGAGGTTTTCTGCGTTAAGCCAGGACTTGATATCGTCCTTCGTAACCCAGACAGGCAAGTTTCCGAGGAATACTGTAAAGCTCATTCGAGGTCTGTCGTTAACTCCGTTGTTGGGGATTTGGCGGAACTGCTTCGCGGATGCGATCCATGAAAGCTAACCTATGTTATCACAGCATCGAGCGCCCGGCAAAGCACTGGATTTTTCTAACCTGCTCGTTTGGAAGGAGAAGGACTTGCGGCTTGCCCGTGATGACTTTGTTCGGAGATAGCCGTTAGCGCGGCGTCGTCCATTTTCGGTTCAATGGATGCCAAAATCTCGCTCCGGGGCAGCAGGTAGAGGATGTAAATCGAGCCTGCTTCCAACGCCCGATAGGCCGCCAGACTGACCGGCATGTTTAAGTAACGCAAGGAGAAAAAATATTTCTCGATGGGATCTCGTCCGTTGGGGCGGTTGATTTGCTCTTCCCGCGCCACCACGCGCCCCTCGCGGGCTTCCACCTTGCCGTCCAGCAGATCGAGATACAGCATGATCGGTACGCGCGAGGCCATGATCACTGCCATCGCGAGCGAAGCCAGGATGGACCCAAGCATCACAGCGCCGCCTATCTTTCCGTGAGCCTCGAACAAATCCTTCACGTGGGCCAGCTCGGTGAGCAGTGCTGGGAACGCATTCCCGAAGGGAATTTGCTGGCGCTGGGCCGTGATCCAGGTCCAAACTAGCGAAGGGAGCCAGGGCGAAAAACAAAGTCAGGATGGCCGGCCGGGCAAACTGGGAGGCGAATTGCTTTTTCTGTTCTTTGGAAATCTTCCCGCCACGATTGGACTCGAGCGATTCCGGCGAGAAAGGCAAGGCCTTGGACAGGTCGTACAAGACCTGCTCTTTGGAGCGGTATATTGTGGCGTCTTCAATCACACAAAAGAATCACTCCTGCACGTCAATCCAGTACTACTTTGGAAATATCGACCGTGGGGGCGGGATACTTTAAACGCATATTGTCGAGCGCGCGCACCACCAGATCCGCCACCAGATAGTTCCGGAACCATTTTCGATCGGCTGGAATCACGTACCAGGGCGCTTCCTGGGTGCTGCACCTGTGCAGCGCTTCCTCATAGGCCTCCGTGTAGTTGTCCCAATGCTGGCGCTCCTCGAAGTCCGGCAACGATAGTTTCCAATTCCGCGAAGAATCCTGAATACGCGCCTCGAACCGCTTCTTCTGCTCTTCCCGGCTGATGTGCAGGAAGAATTTCAGGATGGTGACGCCGTTGTCCGTCAGGATGCGCTCAAAATCGTTGATCTGCCGATAGCGGTGCCGCCAGACCGATTTCTCAACCAGGTCGTGTACCCGCACAATCAGAACATCTTCATAGTGAGAACGGTTGAAGATGCCGATGTTTCCCCTGGCCGGAACGGCCTTGTGGACACGCCATAAATAATCGCGCGCCAGCTCTTCGGTGGACGGCGCTTTGAACGAAGTGACATCGCAGCCCTGCGGATTCACTCCGGACATCACGTGCCGGATGGTGCCGTCTTTGCCGGCCGCGTCCAGCCCCTGCAGGACGATCAGCAGCGAATACCGCTTGTCGGCGTAGAGCAGATGTTGCAGCTCGCGCAGCCGGTCCAGCGTTTTCTCGTGCCCTTTGTCGTCGCGTTTTTTCCCGAACGTTTCGCTGGGGTCCCGATGTTTGAGACGCAGCTTGCTGCCGGGCTCCACGATGCAGTGTTTGGCGAGGTCCATACCTCTACTATCGCCCTAAGCCCCGCTTTTGATGAGAGAATTGGCATTTGATTCGGCTGTTTCTCGCAATTTTGCTGGCTGGGGCTGCCGCCCAATCCGCCACGGCTCCAGCGGACGAATTCCGTGCCCGCCGGGCTGCCTTGCGCGGTCGAGCTCGACGGCGGTGTGCTATTGCTCAAAGGCCGGGCGGAAGCCTATGACCCGGTTTTCCGGTTCCAACAGGACCCGAACTTTTACTACCTGACCGGCTGGTCCGAACCCGGCGCCGTGCTGCTGTTGACGCCGTCCGAAGAGATCCTGTTCCTGCCGCATCACGATGAGCGAGTGGAGCGATACTCGGGCAAGCGCACCTCGGCCGAGGATGCCGATGCGCGCATGTCGTCACCGGATTCGAAAAGGTCCTGCCGATAGAGAAGCTGGAATCGGAGCTGGATCTGGCGCTTAGTTCCCATGCACGCCTCTACGCGCCCTGGAGCGAATCCTATGCCGGCCAGTTGCGGTCGCGCTATCCCTTCCGCGACGTCTCCGACGCGACGCCGCTCATCGCCAAGCTGCGGGTGAAAAAGTCGGCGGCGGAGATCGCTGCCATCCAACACTCTACCGACGTGAGCATCGAAGCCCATCGCGCAGTCTGGAAGCAACTGGCGGCCGGCCAGTACGAATACCAGGTGGCCGCCACGCTGCTCGGTACCTTTCTCGACCGGGGCTGCGAAGGGCCGGCCTATTCGCCCATCGTCGGCTCCGGGCCGAACGGCGCCATCCTGCACTACATGGCGGACCGGCGGCGCATGGATCGCGGCGAGTTGGTGGTGATCGATGCCGCCGCGCAATGCGATAGCTACGCGAGCGACATCACGCGCACCGTTCCGGTGGACGGCAAATTCACGCCGCGCCAGCGCGAGCTCTATCGGATTGTGCTCGGCGCGCAGAAGGCCGCCATTGCGCGCCGTGAAGCCTGGAGCGTGGCTTTCAGGCTCGGGAGAATCGCTCACGAAGATCGCCCGCGACTACATGGACGCGCATGGAAAAGACCTGCATGGCGAGCCGCTGGGCAAATACTTCACTCACGACATCGGGCATCAGGTTGGTTTAGAAGTACACGACCCCCGCTTTGATGGCCCGCTCGAAGCCGGCATGGTGATCACCATCGAACCCGGTGTCTACATCGCCGAAGAAAACCTCGGCATTCGTATCGAAGACGTTGTGCTGGTGACGCCCAGTGGCGCGAAAGTCCTGAGCGCGGCGCTGCCCAAGGAGCCGGACGAAATTGAAAAAGCCGTCTCCAAATAAGCGGCCTTCGCACAAAACGACGCTGGGTTACGCCGCAGTCCTGGCGGTGACGCTCGTGATTGCGATCGTCTTGGGATGGACTTCGCTTGCTTCGCAGATCGACGACGACGCCTATGACGTCATGTTCCGCCTCCATCCCCCGCCGGCATCGCCGCCGCACTGCCTCATCCTGGCGATCGACGACGCAACGTACGGCGCCATGGGCGGCGTGCGCGCCTACCGCAGCATGCTCGCCAAGGCGCTCGAACTGCTGGCCCCCGCGCAGCCCAAGGTGGTGGCCATCGATATGGTGCTGGCCGACCAGGAAGACGCGCCCGAAGACGACCGCCTGCTGCGCGCCATGCAGTCCACCAAGGACCTGGTGCTGGTGGCGCATCTGCAGAACGGACTCTGGGAAGATCCGCTGGCAAATTTCGCCGGCGCCGCCACGGCACTGGGGCACGACCGGGCCGACGAGCGGTCGCGCGATGGTGTCACGCGCCAGATCCCGCTCGAAGAGCGCACCGCACGCGAGCGTCATTGGGCGCTGGCGCTGGAAACGTTCCGCCTGGCGCGCGGCCAGCGGATTCTCGAATCGCCCGGCGATCTCCAGATTGGCAATGAGGTGATTCCCGCGCCGCGGACCGCCGATAACAACCGCTCTCTGCGCGTGCTCTTCTCGCGCGACCCGATCCCGCAAATCTCGCTCCTGGACCTGGTGAACAAGCCCGAGCTCGCCGCGCGCTTTCGGGGACAAACGGTCTTCGTCGGCGTAACTTCGATCGATGCCACTTATGACCGCGTGGCGACACCTTACGGAGAAGGCCGCATCCCCGGTGTCGATGTTCACGCGCAGCTGTTCGAAACGCTGGAGCGCGGCAAATTCCTGATCGGCGCGTCGAACCTGCTGGTGCTGGGCCTGCTGCGTCCTGGTGGGCGTTCTTGCGGGCTTGATCTTTGCGTTTCTATCCGGCTGGCGCGCCTACACCGCCGCTGGAGTCCTGCTAGTGGCCGCGCCCGTCGCCCCGTTCTTCTTTTTCCGGCAAGACATCGTCTTTCCCTTCTTCGCGCTGTTCGCCTCGGCCTGGCTTACTGCCATCGCCGCCGCCAGCTACCAGCATTTCGTGGTGCGGCGCGCGCTGCTCCGGGCCGAAACCGAGCGCCAGCACTACCAGCAGGCCATCCATTTCGTCACCCACGAAATGCGCACGCCGCTCACCGCCATCCAGGGATCGAGCGAATTGATGGGCCGCTATAACCTGAGCGAAGAGAAGCGCAAGCAAATCGCGGAGATGATCAACCAGGAATCTAAGCGGCTGGCGCGCATGATTCAGACCTTCCTGGACGTGGAACGCCTGTCGGACGGCCAGATGGAGCTGAAAGGTGAAGCGTTTGAAGTCCGCGAGATCGTGGAGGCTTGCGTGGCCCGTGCCCGCCCGCTCGCCGAGCGCAAAGACATTCGCATCGCCACCGAAGAACTCAACGGCACTCTGGAAGGCGATCGCGAGCTGATGGAATACGCCGTCTACAACCTGATCAACAACGCCATCAAGTACTCGCCGCCGGATACCCAGGTGACGATCGGTTGCCAATCGCAAGGGGCTCAATTGCGCCTCTTTGTTCGGGACCAGGGCATCGGAATGGACGCCAAAGAGCTGCGGCAAATCTTCCAGAAGTTCTACCGCACCAAGCGCGCCGAGGCGTCGGGCGAAGCGGGCACCGGCATCGGCCTCTCCATCGTCGAGCAGATCGTTCAGCATCACGGCGGCAAAATGGAAGTGACCAGCCAGCCGGGCCACGGGTCCTGCTTCACGGTGGTGTTCGCCGCCCGCGCGCGTGCGTCGCGGCCTCCGGCTGTGTCAGTCTAATAGCATAGGGTCGTGATCTTGCAAAGACTTTTAGTAGTCGAAGACGATAATTCCGTCCGAAATACGATCCAGACTTTTCTGGAATTGGAGGGCTATACGGTGGATGCCGTGTCTTCCACCCGCGAAGCCCTGGAACGCCTGCGCGATGACGCCTATCCCATCGTAATTTCCGACATCTATGTCGACGAGCGCACCGGGCTGGACGTCCTGGAGACGGCTCGCAAGAAGAATCCCCAGTGCGCTGTCATTCTGATGACGGCACGCGGGACCATCGAGACGGTGATGAAAGCCACGCAGGGCGGGGCATTCGACTATATCGCCAAACCCTTCGAACTGGACCGCATGCTGGACACGGTGAAGCGCGCCGAGGCGTCGGTCAGCCTGCATCCCGAGGACAAGGATTCCGAAATCGAAGATCTGCCGGAGAGCGAAATGATCGGCAGCTCCCCCAAAATGATCGAGATCTACAAGACCGTTTCGCTGGTGGCGCCCACCAATGCCACGGTGCTGCTGGAAGGCGAGACCGGAACCGGCAAGGAGATGATCGCGCGCATGATCCACAACAACAGCTCGCGCGCGAATCAGCCGTTCGTGCCGGTGGATTGCGGATCCATTGCGCCGTCGTTGCTGGAAAGCGAGTTGTTCGGCGCTCTCAAGGGCGCTTATACGGGCGCCGATCGGGACCGCATGGGTGTGTTCGAAGCCGCCAATAACGGCACGGTATTTCTGGACGAGATCGGCGATCTGGAACTCGGCTTCCAGCTCAACCTGCTGCGATTCCTGCAAGAGAAAGAGATTCGCCCGCTGGGTTCGCCGCGCGGGAAGAAAGTGGATGTGCGCGTGGTGGCGGCCACCAATCGCGATTTGCAGAAGATGGTGGAGCAGGGCAAGTTTCGCGAGGATCTTTGGTATCGCCTCAACGTCGTGCGCATTATTCTTCCGCCGCTGGTGGAACGGCGCGGCGATGTGCCTTTGCTGGCGCATTATTTCCTGAAGAAATACAACGAACGCTATCATCAGCAGGCCCGGCTCACCGAGTCCGCGCTGCGCGTTCTCGAAGACTACAGCTGGCCCGGCAATGTGCGCCAGTTGCAGCACATGATCGAACGGCTGACCATCGTGACTCCGCAGGGCCGCATCGACGACGCGGCGGTTCGCGAAGCCATCGAACTCACCGAGCCTCGCGACACTGCCAGTGATACCCTGGCCGATACCGAAGCCGACCAGATCCGGCGCGTGCTCGCGGCGACGGGCGGAAACAAGAGCCGCGCCGCCAAGATCCTTGGCATCGAGCGCAAGACGCTATACCGCAAGCTGGACCGCATGGGACTTTAGCGCCGCGATCGCCATGGCGGAACATGCAGGCGCCTCTGTCAGGAGGGCTTTCTCGTCTTGATTTGTAACGGCGCCGAATAACCTGTCATTTCCGCCGGATCGAGCATATAATTGCACAGGCTCGTATTCATAACCGGACTCATACGCCGGCTGGATTCCAGGAACCAGCCGTCCCCGCAACCAGACTCCCAGGGAGGTTGTCTATGTTTGAAAGCCTCGACGAGCAACTGAAGCTGGACGCCCACAAAAGCATGTCCAGCACGGAGCGGATCATCCGCTGGGTTTTAGGGATCGCAATCGCGCTGATTGTCTTCGGCGCGCTCTATTGGGGCGTTCACATGATGCAAGGGTAGTTGGCGCGCCCAGTTGGTGGGGTATACGTGTACAGCTAATCCGCAGCCACTAGTCTGGGCTGAGAGCTGGAGCCGATTGTTCGCATAACAGCCCTCACTCGCTGGGAGTATTCCGGCAAAGGATTGTAGATCTGTAGCTTTCTGTCGACGTTCTTGCCCTTGTATCTCTTTGATTTTCCAAGCTGCGCCGCCACGTAGTGAATTCCTGCCCGAACTGATGAGAACTTCGCTTTCGAAGAACCCCATCCGAAAACGTTGTTGTTCCCATAGTACTTGCCGCCGCTCGATTCGACGAATGAAATGCTTGGCAGCAGGCGCCAATCCAGGTGATTCTGGTCGGCTGCAACCAGGAAATCCTTGGCTGAATCGCGGAGGGGGCAGTCGCGATCGCCGAAGAACTTCTGCAGCTTGGATAATCTCGGATCGTTCTGCTTCACTGTCGGGGCAGCTTTGTACTGCTGGACACTAACCGTAGCGGGGGTCGCTATCAATCCGGCAAATAACAAAAAATCCTTCATGGATGTCCTCCCTATGGTTTTTTCAGCTGAAAAGCAGCTCTTCCTGGAAGTCTTTGAAAACTAAGAGATTCGAACGTTTCTAAGAGGTTAGTACTTTAAAATCAATAAGTTAGCAGGATCATGAATTCCAAATGAGTCCCCAGTATAGCATGTCAAGCCGATGTCAAGGCGGCGGAAAAGTACCGGGCTGAACTATGCCCGTCGCCGGCTATATCCGTGGCCAACCGTGCCCAAATCCACAAGGGCGGCGATCAAAAGCCAGACTAAGTTGATACCCGCCACGGGCAAGTTGCTATTGATGAGCCAGGCATACACCAGAGTGGTGAAGGGCAAGAAGAGAAAGCCCAGGATGAGAAGCAGGATGCTATGGAAGGCGCGGTCCAGGTAATGTGTGAACAGGAACAGCAGCACTATGGCGACGCGTGGAAACGCCAGGATCAGGATCAGGAATAGACAGGGCATGGGTAGGGGTCACCGTCGAATCATGGACGCCGGGGGGCCGTCTGCGTTTCAATTTGATACGCTGAAGCCTCCCAGGAGGATCTAAGAATGGCGGCAGCAACCGTACTGATTACAGGGACCAGTTCGGGCATTGGATTCGCTACGGCGCTGGAGCTTGGCAGGGCCGGCCACAAGGTTTATGCCACCATGCGCAATCCCGCGCGCGCTCCTGAACTGGCCGAGCGAGCGTTGAGCGAAGGGCTGCCGATTTCGATTCTGAAGATGGACGTTGATTCCGATGGCTCGGTCGAGGACTGTTTCCGGGCGATCTCTGCGCGCGGCGAGCATATTGACGTTCTGGTGAACAATGCCGGAATCGAACGGCATGGCTCGGTGGAGGAGCTTCCCATGGAAGACTTTCGCGCCGTGATGGAAACCAACTATTTCGGAGCCCTGCGCGGCATTCGACAGGTGGTGCCACGCATGCGAGAGCGCGGGAGCGGTTGCATCATCAATGTTAGTTCGGTCGCGGGAAAGATCGCTTGCTCGCCGCTCACCGCATACGCGGCATCGAAGTTCGCGCTGGAAGCTTTGAGCGAGGCGCTGGCGGGCGAGATGAAACCGTTTGGCGTGCGCGTTGCCATTGTGCAGCCCGGAATCATCGAGACGCAGATGCCGCACTCGATCGCTACCCCGCCGCCATCGCGCTACCGTCAAGTAAGGCAACTGGGCGCGCTTTTTCGGGCATCGCTGCGGCAACCGGTGCCACCGTCGGTTATCGCGGAAACCATCCGAAATGTCATCGAAAGCGGCACCTGGAAGCTGCGGCATCCTTGTGGACCGGATGCGTTGCCTTTTCTCGGCTGGCGCGCGGCCATGACGGACGAACAGTGGGTGGAATTCAACGCCCTGGACGCCGAGGGTTTTCGAAAGCGGGTGAAGGACGATTTCGGGCTGGACCTGGAGCTTCCCGCGGAGGCTTTACCGATCGCGGAGGATTTACTGATCGAAGATGCACTTGGCGCGGGAAACTGATCCGGCGTTATTCATACACTTCGCGCCGATCCGGATACGCCACTGATCTTTATAGCCCTTCAGCTTTTTGCAATCCGCGGGCCGTGGATTGCCGCCGAGCGCGAACCGTTTATCGTCGAGTGCATCCAGCTCCTTCTGAGCCGATTACTTGATCTCGATCGAAGTACTCATGCACGCGTGCGGGGGCGCTTCGGGCGGTTGGAGCGATATTGCTCGTAAGGAATGCTCTTTTCCTTCCGGCGCGACTCAGACACCAGACCGTCCCAAAAGTCTTGCCAAAGGGCCCCGTGCTTTTTCAGATCGATCTGAACGGCCACCTTCCGGCCTTTCTCGTCGGTGACAAAGTAAATTCCACTCACGGCTCTATTGTCCTTCAAGTGATGTATTCTGCGGGCTCTACCCCTTTTGGCGCGGCCCGCCTTTCGCTCATATTTTGAACAGACTGGCTCTTACTCGTAAACTTCGCGGCGGTGGGCAATCCGCGTCACGTCGACGGTCTTGCCCGTGTCGTCAATCTCATACACCACGCGGTAATCGCCCACGCGAATTCGCCATTCGTTATCGCCGCCTTTGAGTTTCTTGCAGCCGGGAGGACGGGGAGAACTTGCCAAACTCTCCAGACGCGGAAGAATGCGGGCGATCACCTTCGACGGAAGGGCGTCCAATTCTTTTTCTGCGCTCGCGGCCAGAGCAACGCGGTAGCTATTCCGGCGCGAGCTTTCCACTTTTGATGAGGCGAGCCTTTACCTTTTCCAGCGGATTCCGCTTCTCGTGCCGCCGCGACCGGGAGACAATCAAATCCTCAATGTCTTCCCACAGATCCCGATGCACTTTCAGATCGATCTGAACGGCCACCTTCCGGCCTTTCTCGTCGGTGACAAAGTGAATTCCGCTCATGGGTTCATTGTCCTTCAGGTGATGGCTGGCCCGCTGACATCAAATCGTAAACATTTCGCTAGTGAGTTCCCAACCCTCCCGCCGTTACAATGGATCTAGCGAATGGTAAAGGACGGAATTTATTACGGGATCGCCTTGTCAGCCGCGGGAGCGCTGCTTTGGTACCTGCTCAATCCCGCGTTCGCCGCGCCTCTGTTCCTCCTCGCACTTTTCTGCCTCTACTTTTTTCGCGATCCCGATCGCAGCATTCCGGACGGCCCCGTGGCCGTGTCGCCCGCCGACGGCAAAGTGGTCGGCATCATCGGAGACGGCGCGGGCGCCGAATGCACGCGCATCAGCATTTTCCTGAACATTTTCGACGTTCACGTAAACCGCGCGCCCATCGCCGGCAAGATCACAAACGTCGAATACACGAAAGGCCAATTCCTGGTGGCCAGCCGCGAGATCGCCAGTTCTCAGAACGAACGCAATACGGTGACCATCGCGGGCGATTCCACCAGCGTCCGCTTTGCCCAAATCGCCGGACTCATCGCACGCCGCATCGTTTTTTATAAGAAGCCGGGTGACGCCGTCGCCAAGGGCGAGCGAGTAGGGCTCATTAAGTTTGGCTCGCGGGTCGATATCTTCCTAGGCCCCGAATGGGAAATCAAAGTACAGCCTGGCGAACGCGTCTCGGGCGGCTCCAGCGTCCTGGCGCAACGCCGGGAAACGACCAGGAAGACCTAATGGCGCGGCTCACTTTCAAGGAACGTTTTTTCGATCCGCGCGCCGCCCTCGCGCCGGCCCAGGCGAGCGGCCTATGCGCTTCCGACGCTGTTTACCGCCGGCAACATTTTCCTCGGCTTCATCGCCATTCTTCGATCGGTGGAAGGCGCGCTGCTGGCGTCCACCGGCCAACTCGGCCCCAATCCGCACTTCGAAGTGGCGGCCAAGGCGATCGGCGCCGCCGTGGTGCTGGACGGACTGGATGGCCGCATCGCTCGCATGACGAACACAGTCAGCGCGTTCGGCCGCGAGATGGATTCGCTCGCCGACGTGATCACTTTTGGCATCGCACCGGCCGTGCTCGCCTACACCTGGGGCGTGCAGTTTGTCATCGCCCGGCGGATTCCTGATGGATCATCGCGCCGGCTATTTCCTCGCCTTCCTGTTCCTGCTGTGCGGCGCCGCTCGGCTGGCCCGTTTCAACGTCCAGACCAACCCGGTGCCCAAGAATCCCGGCCGGCCGGATCGCAAGTATTTCGTCGGGCTGCCCATCCCCGCCGCGGCAGGATTAGTGGCCGCCATCGTTTACGCCAACGATAGCGTGCCGGTGGAATGGTGGATCCTTTCGGCCCTTTGGCTGGCCGTGCTCGCCCTGCTTGGGTTCCTGATGGTGAGCACCTGGCGCTATCCAAGCTTCAAAGAGATTCAGCTCACCGGTCCGCGGTCGCCACTCACAGTCATCCTCTTCGGCGCGCTGATCGTTCTCATCTGGTTCTATTCCCAGCCAGTCCTGCTGGCACTCTCCATCGTGTATGTCAGCACCGGTATCGTGATTCGCGCTGCCGGTATCATCCGGCGCAAATTCCGCCCTCATCCCCCACCGCCCCTCCCGGAGCATCAAACTAGTTAACATGCATGCTCATCGAGGCGGCCGCCGGGCCTCCATCGCAATTGTCGGCGGCGAGACGCTCCTGGGGAAAGAGGTAAACGAACTCCTGGAAGCCAGTAAGATTCCCGCGAACCTCCAGCTCGTCGCCTCTTTCGATGCCGGCGATTCCGGAAAACCCGCCAGTATTCTTGCCGTCGGTAAGGAAGAGCCAATCGTGATGAGCTCCATCGAATCCGCCGAGCTCGGCACGGCGCAAATCGTCATCCTGGCGGCTTCCAAAGAAACCGGGCGCAAAGTCTACGAAAAGATTCGCGAAGCGAAGTCCGCGCCAGTGCTGATCGATCTCGGCGGGGCTTTGGAGGATTTAGCGGAATCGCGCCTGCGCGCGCCCATGGTGGAGCGGATCACCCAGCCCGCCAATGCCGGCGCCAAAGGTCCGGTTCAAACTATCGCGCACCCGGCCGCCATCGCGATCGCGATCCTGCTGACGCACCTTCAGAAAGCCGGTGCGATCCGCCGTGCCGTGATCGAAATTTTCGAGCCGGTGAGCGAGCGCGGCAAAGCCGGAATCGAAGAACTGCAAAAGCAAGCCGTCGCGCTTCTTTCCTTCAAGCCTTTGCCGAAAGCTGTATTCGACGCCCAGGTCAGTTTCAACATGTTGTCGCAATATGGCTCCGACGCGCCGCTTTCGCTCGAAGAGATCGAGCTGAAGATTGACCGGCATCTCGCCAGCCTGCTGGCCGCCTCCGGTGCGCCCATGCCTTCACTGCGACTATTTCAGGCGCCGGTGTTTCATGGGTATAGCATCTCGGCGTGGGTCGAATTTGAAGAGAACCCCGGAATGAATCCTATCTTTCAGGCGCTTGGATCGAGCAACATCGACGTTCGCACTCGGGACCATGAGCCCCCCACCAACGTCGGCGTCGCCGGCCAGAGTGGCATCACCGTGGGTTCCATTGCCCAGGATCGCAATCAGCCGCGCGCGTGGTGGTTCTGGGTAGCGGGGGATAATCTGCAAATCGCGGCCGAAAACGCTGGGGAGGTTGTACGTGAGTATTTGGAATAAGCCGAATGCCTTGGCCCGCGTGTTCTGTATCGTTTCCTCGATGGCGCTCGGCTCGTGCGGTTACCATATTGCCGGACAAGCGAACCTGGTGCCGAAAACAGTCCACACCGTCGCCATCCCGGCCTTCGCCAACGCTACCGTCCGTTATAAGCTGACCGACCTTCTGCCGCAAGCGCTCGGCCGCGAATTCATCTCCCGGACGCATTACCAGGTTGTGAACGATCCCACTCAGGCCGACGCAGTGCTGCGCGGGACAGTGATTAGCTACGTCGCTTATCCCACATTGATCGATCAAACCACCGGCAGAACCAGCGGGCTGCAGGTAACTGTGCGGCTGGAAGTCAGCCTGGTGGACCGGGCCACCGGCAAGGTGATTTTCTCCCGGCCGAATTTCGAAGCGCACGAACGCTACGAGCTGTCGGTCACCAATAACCTCCAGTACTTCGATGAGAGCGGCGCCGCGGTAGCGCGTCTGAGCAGAGATGTCGCGCGCGACGTGGTGAGCGCGATCCTGGAGAATTTTTGAGCCCCGAACAATTCCTGCAGCGTATCCAGAAGGCTCCGCTCGCTCCGGTGTATCTATTCTTGGGCCCTGAAGTGTATCAGCTCGCCGCCTGCCGGCGCGCACTGGTGGACAAGGCGCTCGGGCCGGAGGATCGTGAGACCGGTTCGAGCCGGCACGAATTGGAAGACACCACGCTCGCCAACGTGCTGGACGACGCACGTTCCTTGTCGCTGTTTGCGCCGAGCCGCGTGGTTTGGGTTTCAGGCGCCGAAACCGCGCTTCCGCGAGGCCGGGCGGCGAGTGACGACGAAAATTCCGCCGCGGCCGAGCTGGCCGGTTACCTGAAGCGCCCCACGCCTGGGACGGTGCTGGTGTTTGAATCCACCCGATACGATTTCGAGGGCGAAGACCGCGCCAAGCTGGAACGCGTGCAGAAGTTCTACTCCGCGATTCCGGACGTGGTCGAGCTGCGGCCCTACACCCTTGAATCGGCGCGGCGCCTGGCACAGGACTTGGCGAAGCAGACCGGCTTGCAGATTGGTCTGGCTGAAATCGGGCTGCTGGTGGAATCGGTGGCTTCCGATGCCGGCCGTATCGCAAATGAGATCGAGAAGCTGCGGCTTTACACCGGCGGCGTGCGCAAAGTGACCGCTGACGACATTCTGCGCCTGGTACCGAACGCTCCGGCATCCACGATTTTCGCGCTGGTGGGCGCGCTGGGACGCGGCGATCGCGAGCGCGCTCTCGCCAGCCTGGACACGCTGTTCCGTGAGGGCGAGTATCTTCCGCTGGCGCTGACGTTCCTCGCCACCCAATTCCGATTGGCTCTGGCGGCACGCGATTCCGGGCTCAAAAGCTCGCAGCAAATCCAAGCTCAATTTTCGAAACAAGGCATCCGCATTTGGCGCGACCGCGCCGAGCAGGTTCAGCAAACGGTGGGCGCATTCCCCGGCGAGAAGCTGGGGCGCGCCATTGAAAAGATCTTCTGGGCCGACAAAGCGCTGCGGGACACTCGTCCCGATGACCGGGTTGTGATGGAAGAACTCGTGCTGAGCCTGACGAACTAAGGGCCGGAACAGCTCGCCTCGGCGGCGTGGCTCAATGGACCGAGTCCCCGCCGCGACGGAAACTCTGCGTGGATGTTCCAGCAGACTGGGAGTCTCCTCGGAGATGCATATAGTCCGGTGCGAGAACAGCTTGAGTGGTGGGCTCGGGCTAGCTTAACGTCTCTAGGGCCTTCCACGAGGCTTTCTAAGCTGAATCCCTGCATCAAGTAAGCCTGCCCCGGCTAATCGCCATCCCGTTCCCAACCGATTAACCTGTTGCGGCAGCAATGCCCGGGAGCAAGTCTTTGTATCTGGCACAGCTACTTCGCGCCAATCCATTAATGGCGATCGCACTTTTGATCTGCCTGGCCACCATCCTGTGGTGCATCCTGTTAACCCGGCGGCAGCGCAATGGTCTGGACAAGATCCTCACCAGCTTGCTGGGATTAATCGCCATCTATGAGGGGGTGCGCATTCTGAGGGATTCGGGCTTTGCGTCCTTTTCGCGCTTCCGAAGCATGGAGGGCGGGGTGGACGTCATCAGCGCCTGCCTGTTCCTGGTCGCCGCTTTCATCCTGAAGACTTCCAGTAGCGACCGTGCTGCTACCCAGGTTCATCTGCGGCTGGTGGAGGCCGATGAAAAGCACGTGGACCTGGCCAGCGCGGTGATCGCGGCGGTGCCGGAACTAGGCCATCCGCTGGTGGATTCCTCCGCCCTGGCAATCTTCGCCACCGATGCGCAAGGCACGGTTACTTATTGGAATCCCGCCGCGGAAAGTCTGGTCGGCTGGACACGGAGCGAGTTGCTGGGGCATGAACTCCCGTTCCCTCCTCAGGGTCCCATTCAAGGCAAGAACGGCAGCGTCGTGGAAGCGGCCGTCTGGACATCGCCGCTCCGCTCACCCAACGGTCAGCCGCGCGGAACCATGATCATCGCCGCCGGAAAAATCGCGCTGGAGCAAGCCGGCGTGGAATTCTCGCCTCCGGCGAAGCCCCGCCTGGCCGTGCACATTTAGTCTCCCAGCAGGCTCCGCAATCGCTCGTACCCCGCCCGGCTCACCGGAAGCTGCGAGCCATCCGACAGTACCGCCACGCGGCTGTCCTTGGCGTATGGCTCGATCTTGGCGACGCGTTCCAGATTCACGATGACGGAGCGGTGAATGCGCACGAAGCGCCCGGGATCGAGCGCCGCTTCGAGGCTCGAAATGGTCTGCTCCTTCAGATAGCTCTTGCCCTGGCTGTGCAGCGCAACGTAATCGTCCTGCGCTTCGGCGTAGTCCAGCCGCTCCACCGGAATGATGTGGACGCGCGCTCCGTCCTTCACCACGATGCGCTGCAGAAATTCGCTCCGGAGGCCGCGCCGCGCGGCCAGCTCGGTGGAGGACGGCATCAGGACGGGCCCTGGCACCGAACCTCTCTCGCCCAATCGCTGCCGGGCGCGTTCCAGCGCCTTTTGGAATCGCTCCAGGCTGAAGGGCTTCAGCAGATAATCCACCGCGTGCTGCGTCGAACGCGCGCATGGCGTACTGATCGTAAGCCGTGACGAAGATCACCGCGACCTCCGCGCCGATCAATTCCAGCACTTCGAAGCCGTCCAGCTTGGGCATCTGGACGTCCAGAAACACCAGGTCGGGCTTCTGTCTCCGCGATGGCCTTCACCGCTTCGAAACCGTTGGCGCATTCGGCCACGATTTCGATATCCGCGCTCGACTCCAGATATTCGCGCAGCAGCCCGCGCGCCAGCTCTTCATCGTCCACGATCACGGCAGTTAACTGCCGTGGCGCGGCAACCGGCGCGCTGGCGCGCGGCCGCATCGCGCTCCAGATTCTTCAGATCCACCAGCAGTTCGCGCGCCGATTGATAGCGCCGCTCGCGATCCTTCTCCAGGCACTTGCGCACGACGCGATCCAGACTCCTCCGGAACGTCGTAGTTGAAACGCGCGATCGCCTCGGGCTGCGAACTGCAGAATGCGCGCCATGGTTTCCTGCGGCGTCGCGCCGGCGAACGGCAGGCGCGCCGGTGGCCATCTCATACAGCACCACGCCCAGGCTGAACAGATCGGTGCGATGGTCCACATCGCGGCCCAGCGCCTGCTCCGGACTCATGTAGGCCACCGTGCCCAGCACCACGCCGGCGCTGGTCATCAACTGCGTCTCATCGCGCTGGGCCTCGGACGGCCTCGCGACGCGTCCAGTTTGGCCAGCCCGAAATCCAGCACCTTCACGTGGCCGCGCGGCGTCAGCATCAGGTTGGCCGGCTTGATATCGCGATGCACGATGCCTTTGGAATGCGCGTCATCCAGCGCGTCGGCGACCTGGATTCCAACCGAGAGCAGACTCGGAAAACGCGAGCGGTCCGCGGCCCAGCCGAACGCTCAGCGGCTCGCCCTCCACGTATTCCATCGCCAGAAATCGGAGCCCCTGGTCTTCGCCGATTTCGTAGATGTGCGCGACGTTGGGATGAGTGAGCGCGGAGGCCAGCCTGGCCTCCTGCAAGAAGCGCTGCATGCGCTCCGGATCGCGCGGCCAGATTCGGCCGGCAGCACCTTCAGAGCCACGCGCCGCCCAGCCGCGTGTCCTCGGCCAGATAAACTGCGCCCATGCCGCCTTCGCCCAGGCGTGAGACGACGCGGTAATGAGCGACGATGGCGCCCGGAGCCAGCGGGTCGGACATGAGATCATCATTGCACGTGCTCCCCGGAGGGTACGTGCTCCCACAGGGTAACTCCACCTGCAACCACATAATGCTCGCCGGCCGCCCTGGCGTCTATCCGCGCCGGAATTCTCATACAACGCACGCAGCCGCTCGCGAACGTTCCGCAGGCCCAGCCCATGCCGGCTGGGCGGCAGGCGCTTCCGGATCAAATTCGTTGCAAATCTTGAGACTTCAGCCGGCCGCCGCTGCAATGCGCCTCCAGGCGAATGGTTCCGCCATCCACCAATCCGGCGATCCCGTGCTTCACCGCGTTCTCCACCAGCGGCTGCAGCAGCAGCGACGGCACCACGCACCCGCCGCAATGCGGCATCGGCCTCGATCTCCACGCGCAGCCGCGCGCCGAAGCGCACCTGCTCCACCTCCAGATACGCCTTGGCCAGCGCCAATTCGTCGGCCAGCGGAATGCGTCTGCTTCTCGCCCAGCTTGAGCGTGCTGCGCAGAAAGTCGGACAGCTTGATGCACATCTCCCGGGCGCGCTGGCCGTCCACGGTCGCCAGCGCGCTGATGGAGTTCAAGCTGTTGAACAGGAAATGCGGATTGATTTGCGCCTTCAGAGCCTTCAGTTCCGATTCGCGCGCCAGCGTGAGGGCTTCCTGCTCGCGGGTCTCGGCTTCTTTGGACGATTCCACGGACAGCAGCACGTAATGCAGCGCCACCGACAGCAGGTACACCAGCACGCCGATTCCCGAACAGCAGCGGAAGCTGCGGGCTGAACCGCTCGTTCAGCTCCGGCGAAATAGTAGTGGCCGATGGCCAGCGCCAGGCCTTTGGCGACCACGATCCAGATGAGCGCGGCGACGATCGCCGCGGCGCGATTGATTCCCCAGGATCTTGAGAATGGAGGTGGAGCCGAGCGGCAGCACGCGGCACATGTACCACGGCGCCAGGCAGATGAGCGCATACAACAGCGCCAGCGGGAAGGCCAGCGTCAGCGGCCTCCAGCCATACCAGCCCGCCCATCATGACCAGCAGATAGGCCAGCAGCAACGCGAGCGGAACCCACGCCAGCAGATAGAGCGAGAGCCGGCCCTGTTTGGCAATCAGGGGATGCATGGTGGATTGGTCCGATCGGCCGCCGGCTAATTGCGCAGGTTGAGGCCGCCGAAGATGACCGAGCCGGTGATGACCAGCCGGGGAATCTTGACGTTGGGATCGGGCTTGGGATGAATGGTTTTGTCGTCGACGCCGCCGAAGACCACCGCGGCCCGGCTAATCACGATCCACGTTTCCGGAACACGAACTTCCACTTCCCCAAAAACGACGTTGACATCGATTACGGCCTCATCCACGGTCATGGAAGCATTGCGCAGATCGAAGCGCGCCGCTCCGAAGATCGACGTAGCCTGGCCGCCTTGAAAATCCTTGGTGTCGGTGCCGCTCTTGTTATCACTGAAAATAGCGTGCGCACCCACCACCGGCGCCGAAGCGGAAAGCGGTACGCCAGTCGTGTATGCGATTGCGCTCCAGCGCGCGCACCAGCACGCTGATGCCGAAAGCAATCACGATGAGCGGCCAGATCAATGCGAAATTGAAAGAGATGATATCCAAGGTGTCCAGCAGCAGGAACGCTCCGATGAGGGTGATGACGCCGCCCCAAACATAGCCGGCAGGAGCACGGGAATCGACGATGCGCGATACGCCGTAAGCCACCAGCAGAACGGGCCAGTACTGCCAAAGGTCATGAAACCGGAAGATGCCCAGATTGTCCAGCAGGAGCAGAACCCCGATGGTGACGACAATGGCGCCGAAGAAAAGACCGTGGGTCCCCGAGCGATACTGCCGCCGCGTCATGCGATCTTCCCAGCGAGCCCGGCGTGCCTCCTGCCGCTGCTCCCAGCGCTGCCTCCGGTCGTCCCAGCGATCTGTATCCATGCTTCGAGCCTAGCAGCGCCTCGGCGCCGATTCGACCCCAGATCGGCGAATGGCGGGTGAGAATCGGCGAATAGCGCGCTTACGGTGCTTGGGGCTTATGGCGCCAGACGGTCGATCATCCACCGCCCGTCCGGTTGGCGGGAATATTGCAACCGGTCGTGCAGTTGATTCGAGCGGCTTTGCCAGAATTCCAGCGTTTCGGGCCGCAGCCGGTACCCGCCCCAGCTCGGCGGCGCCGGGACCTCCCCTGGGTCGTATTTCTGCTCCACCCGGGCGATCCGCTGGTCCAGGAATTCGCGATCGGCGATCTGGGAGCTTTGCCAGGACGCCCAGGCGCTCAACTGCGCCTCGCGGGGCTGCATCCCAAAGAACGCCTCAGCCTCCGCGCGCGCCGTCTTTTCCACGGCACCGGTAATGCGCACCTGCCGGCCGATCTCCGCCCAGTGGAATACCAGCGCCGCGCGGGGATTATCGGCCAGTTCACGCCCTTTGGCGCTGCGATAGTTGGTAAAGAACGTGAACCCGTCATCACTGACGTTGTCGAGCAGAACGATCCGCGCGGACGGCCGTCCATCGGACCCCACCGTGGCGAGCGTCATGGCATTGGGAGCTGCCAGGCCCGCCGAATAGGCTTCCCATAGCCAAGCCTTGAATTGCGCGATCGGCTGCGCCGAGGCTTCCGATTCCAGCAGATCCCGGTTCATCAGGTCTACCCGCAGATCCGCCAGCTTCAGGTCGGCGGTGCGGCGGCGCGGCACCACGATATATCCGGTGGCGGCGTCGCCCAACACGTCATTGCGCTCCCGGCCCCAGTACCACCAGTGCGCTGCGACATAGGCGCTCATCAGCGAATCCAGGGCGTGCTCCATCGACTTCAATTCCGGGCCGCGTGAAGGGATCTCCGGCAGGTCCGTCAGAGCCAGCCGTGGAAACAGCCGCGGAAAATGATCCAGCATGAGACCGCGCAATAGGCGTAATCCCTCGCGCCGTTCGGCCAGCGTCCCCCTGCGGTATCGAACGACGTGAGCGAGCATGAAGAGTTGCACGGCGGCTGCGGGAGGATGCACCTCAATCTGATGCCGGCCCTCGCTTTGCGGAGCGAGTTGATCGCCATGCAAAAAAGAAAGGTTCGCGAGCGAGGCTGAAATTCGGGTGGTTCGATGCCACACCGCCGGCGATAAATCCATGGGCGAGGGGCCGGCGCGGTACTTGCCATAGAGAGAATGAGCAAGCCGGTCCGCGGAGCGCAGCGCAAGCGCGGTGGTTTCCGGGGCGTCAGAGGGGACGACGGTTGGCGCGTCAATCCCGATCACCGCATCGTTTCCGGCGGTGTCGGCGGCCCATCGAATAATGTCGTCCGGTTCGGTGAGGCAATCGAGCTGCGCTAAACGCAGCGTGCGGCCGTCCCATTGCAGCGTGGCGAGACCGCTCGGCTTGCTCTCCCTGCCGGCTTCAATTCCGAGGAAGCGCAGGTATTCGCATTATAGCGAACGCAGAAAATTCAAAATATCCTGCTTTTGCGAATTCCCCAAAGCATTGAAGTTTCCGATCACCGCGTTGGCTTCCGAACCACACGTGCGATTTTGCGCGGACGTTTGGAAGGACTCGCTGTTGGCGTTGAACTGTTCAGAACTTTGCGAAACCACGCACGAAGACTCGGGGCTCTCGTGGGCTTCAATGGCCTGCAGAAGATCGGAGGTGCGTCCGTCGTGCAGGAAGAACAGCCGCTGTCCGGCGCCCCACAATGGAGCGGTCCGAAATTGATCCGGCCCGGCCAGCCCTTGCACGATCCCGTCCGCCAGATTCGAACCCATGTGATGAAGCGCGAAATCGGAGTACGGAGTATAGGTGGTATTGGACATTCCCGTGAACGGAGAAGCCGCCGTGGTGAGCGATGCCGAATGGCACAGCGCGCAGCCCACGCTGCCGAAAAGCCTTTGACCGTTCTTTTCCGACGATGAGGATGTTGTGGGAGCGGGCGGAGCCGACAGCCGAATGAAGGCCGCGAAGTTCACCACGTCGGACGACATCTCGGACACGGTGCCCGTCTGGCTGCCGTTGTTCATGATCACCGAAGCGTCTTCCGGCGTGGCGTTCAATACACAACCCGGCACAGCCGAGCGCTCGTTGATGAAGACTTCGTTGGCAACGCCTTGCTCGACGTTGTAGGCTTCACCGGCAAAGATCATCAGCGACTTGTTCTGTGCTTTCCATCCGAAGCGCGTCACCGTCCCGTCGTTGCCCGAGGTGTTGAGGGTGCCGGCAATTCCCAACGCATTCTTCTGTCCGGCGTTGGCCGCCAGATTGGCTGCCAGCACGGAGTCCGGAGTATTCTCAACCAAGCCCAATCCGAAAAGAGGAGTGGGAATACGCAGGCTGACGTTGTGATCGGCCAGTGCCTGCGCAAAGTTTGGCTGAGCGATCGTGCAACCTCGTGCATCCCGCCGCCCCGCGATGGTGTAAAGTCCGTGGACACCGCCGTCCGGCGCTCCATTACTCTGCCCATTGACCGTGATAAAGCGCGCCTCACGCACGGGCCCGCTTGCCGAAATGAACTGCGGAACCGTGTTGTTGGCGCCGTCCAGTGTCGCGAGCGTAACCTGCGGATTCGGAACTGGTTTTTGCGGGCTCTTCAGGCCTGGACTGCTGCCGCCGAGGGCCGGCTGGGCATGGCACATAGCGCAGCTATTGCCGTTGAACGTGGGCCCCAGGCCGGAGCCCGCTTCCCCGGGAATGGTTCCCGAAACAGAATCGATTTCTTGAAAGCGCAGCTGCGCCTGCGTGAAAAAGTTTCGCTCGTTCGCATTGAGGGAATGGTAATAGCTTCCAGCTCCCGAAGCGCCGCCGCGCGGTCCTGGATCCGTCTGCGCTTGTAAAACGCCGGTAGCGAGCAATAACGCCGTCATGTGAGGAACGCGAGAAAGAATAGGCATCTCAATTTTCCCTCCAGCCGCAAATAATTGCTTCGACTTTGGAGAAATTATCACGATCCGCATGATCCATCAATTAGGGAATGACACTATGCAAATCGGCTTACGCCTGGTGTGTTAATCGGGATCGGGCGCTCCGTCCGTCATCCAGCGGCCAAGGCCTGGTTCATGCTGCAATGAAAGCGGGCCGGTTTTCTGCGGCCCTTTCAACCCTCATGCAAGCAATCGTCAAGAGCAAGCGGGAGCCGGGCTTGTGGCTCGAAGAGATCCCCGAACCGGAGATCGGCATCAACGATGTTTTGATCCGAGTAAAGCGCGCGGGCATCTGCGGCACCGATGTTCATATCTACAACTGGGACGAGTGGGCGCAGCGCACCATCCCCGTGCCCATGGCGATCGGCCATGAGTTTGCCGGTGAGATCGTGGAAGTGGGCTCCAATGTCGGCGATTTCCGCCCGGGCGATCTGGTGAGCGGCGAAGGCCACGTGGTCTGCGGCCGCTGCCGCAACTGTCTGGCCGGAAGGCGGCACTTGTGCGCGCACATCCAGGGCGTCGGCGTGAACCGCCCGGGCGCGTTCGCCGACTACATCGCGATGCCGGTGACCAACCTGTGGCGTCACAAGGAAGGCATCGATCTGGATGTCGCCGCGATCTTCGATCCGTTCGGCAACGCTGTCCACACCGCCCTGTCGTTTCCGGTTTTGGGCGAGGACGTGGTGATCACCGGCGCGGGCCCCATCGGAATCATGGCTGCGGCCGTGGTGCGGCACGCCGCCGCTCGTCACGTAGTGATCACCGACAAAAACCCCTACCGGCTGGACCTGGCGCGCAAGATGGGCGTGAGCCGCGCGGTGGATACGGCCCAAATGCCGCTGGCGCAGGTTCAAAAAGAACTGGGGATGCAGGAAGGCTTCGACGTAGGGCTCGAAATGTCCGGCCACGCGCCGGCGCTGCGCGAAATGATCGCCAACATGAGCCACGGCGCCAAGATCGCGATGCTCGGAATCCCGACCGAGGAGATCGCTATCGATTGGACCACCGTGGTGTTTAACATGCTCACCATCAAAGGCATTTATGGCCGTGAAATGTATGAGACCTGGTACAAGATGGGCGTGATGCTGGAGACGGGGCTGGATATCCGGCCGGTAATCACGCACCGGTTTTCCTATCGCGATTACGAGCAGGCGTTCCAGGTAATGCGCTCCGGCAATACCGGTAAAGTGATTCTCGAGTGGTCGTGAACTTTCGCGCGCACCGCGGCGTATAGTTTGCTGGTGATGCAGTTCGACGTTCGCTACTTCATCTACGGCCTATGGATCGCATTCGGCGTGATTTGGCTGCTGGGCGCCGGCTTCTCTAAAAAAACGGCGCGCTCGCAAAGCGAAGTTTCCCGCTTCCTGCAAGGCGCGCTGGCGGCTTCCGGATTCGTAGTGTTGTTCGACCGGCAGATCCCTCTGGGTCCCTTGGACACGAGCTTCGCGCCGGGATCGGCCCTATCGGCATGGATCGGATTCGCGATCACACTAGCCGGAATCGCCATCGCTATCTGGGCACGATTTGTTCTGGGCCGTAACTGGAGCGCCACCATCACCATCAAGCAGGATCATGAGATCGTTCGCCGCGGCCCGTACGCGATTGTTCGCCATCCCATTTACTCCGGGACGACGCTTGCCATGCTCGGCACCGCCATTTACTTGGGAACTTATCGCGGATTGCTGGCGGCAGCGCTCACGTTCGCGGGATGGTGGTTCAAATCTCGCATGGAAGAAGAATTCATGCTGCGGCAATTCGGGCCGCTCTATCGCGAGTACCAGCGCCACGTCAAAGCACTGATCCCATTCGTGCTCTGATTCCCGCGGGGCTCAGGCCAGATTTGCAGCATCGCCGCTGCTGCCTGATCGGGCCGGGCAGGATATCCGACCGGTGATCACACACCGGTTTTCCTATCGCGCACACACCGCGCGCGGGTTCATTTCTAAGTTATATTCGAATTAAGCTATGGCCTCGGAACCAGTCACAAAAAACCAGCCATCCGCTCCACCGCCGCCGGACCCCGACAAAGCGCCCGGCTACCAGCCCTCCCTCGGCCGGAAGCTCTTCATGATGGGGTTGTGCATCGCGGGATTGATTTTCGTCTGGACTTATTACTACTTCTCCACCCGCCCGCATTAGCTGCTGGTTGAGTGTTGCTTCAGCTATTCCCACGCGCCTCCGCGGACTTCCGCTTCAGTTCGCCCATCACGTCGGCTACCAGCTCCTTGGCGTCGGTCAGGCATTTCAAAATCATTTGTATGTCCATGGCGGGTTTGCCGGGCTGCCGGGCGCTCTGGCAATAGACTCCGTGCTGTCCCACCAGAACCAGCGCATCGGTTAGCAAATCGAGCGTGACGGACAGACGCCCGCGCTCGGCGCCCATCATGAACTCCTGCTGCTCCAGCTCTTCGCGGCGCTCGTCATAGACAGACATGTTGCTTCTATTGTAGAGGTGGGCTGGAATCACCGTCCCTCCGGCTCAACGTGTTCCACAATAACCCCGATTGCCGGCAGGCCTAAAGTCCTAGACCCTGGCGACCGATAGTACTCGCTAGGAAGGTTCCATATGCTCGCAACGCGCCAGATCCTGATCTCAGCCCTAGTCTTCGCGGCCGTGCCATCGGCTGCGGTCCTCGCCGCCTCCGACAGCGTCCAGTACGTCGGCGGAACGGTGAAGTCGATCCCGGTGAATTCCACCGGCACATTCAACTTTGAGGATGCCAAGGAATTTCGCTTCACTTACAACGGGTCGATGTTCAAGTTGCCCTACGATCAGATCACCAGCACCGACATCGAGAAGGCGGATGTGCGGCGTGTGATGCACATTTTCCCTGCTATGTCGCCCATCGCCAGCCATCGCAAACAGACCTTGATCATTAACTATACGGACGCCTCGGGCGCCGCCGGGTCGTTGAACTTTGAGCTGGCATCCTACCGGGCTACCGACGCGCAGGAAACCATAGCGGCCAAAAAGTCGCCTGTGCCGTCCTATGCAGCTGCGGCGGCATCGAACGAATGGTGGGGCAATAGTGTTTGGAAGACGAAACGCAACAAGGCCGCTTGGGATGCCGAAGCCGCGAAAAATGCCCAGGCCGCAGAGGCTGCGCAGAACGCTGCCGCCAGCCAGCCCGGCCAGCTTTCAACGAAGTAACAACACGGGCGGGCAACCCGATCAGCGTCTCTTGAAATAGTAACTGACCTGACATGTAGCTAACTCCCATTTTGGCGGTTCGGATGCTAGTCTGATATTGCGTAGCCGGAGGCTAAGCATGTCGACTGCAACCCTCATGAGTCGTGCGCTCCAGGAACGTCTGGATTCAGCGCGCCAACTAACTGACTCAATCTTCAATCTAATTAAACCCGAAGCACTCTACTCACGTGCCATCCCGGAGCGCCATCGCCTGGTCTTTTATTTGGGCCATCTGGAAGCGTTCGACTGGAATCTGATTGCCCGAAAGACGTTGGGTGTCGACTCGTGGAGTCCACAGTTCGACACTCTGTTCGAATTCGGCATTGATCCTCCAGTGGGTCAGGCCGCTTCAGACAAGCCATCGGATTGGCCGGCGGTGGAAGAGATCCATGCCTATAACCGGCGCGCGCGCGGCCGTATCGACGAGTTGCTCGATCAGGCGCCCGAACAAATTATTCACGTAGCGCTGGAACATCGCCTCATGCACGCCGAGACGCTGGCCTACCTGCTGCACAATTTGCCTTACGACCAAAAGAAAGCCGCCACCTCGCCATTGATTCGCGCCTCAAGTCCCCTGGCAAACGCGATGGTCGAGATCCCACCCGGCATCGCCACCCTGGGACAAAAACCGGGCGAGTTTGGTTGGGACAACGAGTTCGCCGAGCACCAGGTATCTGTTCCCGGTTTCTGCCTGAGCAAGTACAAAATTACGAACGGCCAGTATCTCGACTTCGTCCGAGAGGGCGCTCCCATGCCCCACTTCTGGACTCGGCGCGGCAGCTCCTGGCTTTATCGAGGGATGTATTTCGAAGTCCTCCTGCCCTTGAATGCGCCGGTATACGTCACGCACGCCGAGGCAGCCGCCTACGCGCGCTGGTGCGGCAAACGATTGCCAACCGAGGAGCAATTTCATCGGGCCGCCTACGCTAGTGAAACAAGTGATGGTTCCGAGCGTCCTTATCCGTGGGGAAACGCCGAGCCGGACAGCTCTCGCGGCAATTTCGATTTTGAGCGTTGGGGCTGGGATCCTGTAGACGTAAACGCGAACCCGGCAGGCGACAGCGCTTTCGGAGTCTCGCAGTTGGTGGGGAATGGCTGGGAATGGACCGCCACGAAGTTCGGCCCTTTCCCGGGATTTCAACCCATGCCATTTTATCCAGGCTATTCGCAGAATTTCTTTGACGAAGAGCATTACGTAATGAAAGGCGGGTCGCCCGTAACGGCTGCCTGCATGCTGCGCCGCTCGTTCCGGAACTGGTTTCGTCCCAATTACCCCTATGTCTACGCAAGTTTTCGGCTGGTCGAAGATTAAAGGCGAGGATGATGCCGCCGTCCGGGAATTTGCATCGGACGTGCGCGCCGGCCTCACCAAACCTCAAAAAGAGCTGCACTCGAAGTATCTTTACGACGAGTTAGGCAGCTCGCTCTTTGAGGCCATTACGCATCTTCCTGAATACGGACTGACGCGCGCCGACGAGCGTTTGCTGCGCCGTCATGCCAACGACATCGCGGGTCTGCTTCCATCTCCGGTCGCGGTCATCGAATTGGGCAGCGGCGTAGGCCAGAAGACGCGGCATCTGCTGGAAGCCATCGGCAGTCCGGTGCGCTACTATCCCATCGACGTTTCTGCCGACGCCCTGGCGCGCTGCGAACGCGACCTGTCGGACCTGGCCGAGGTGCATCCGCTGGTGCAGTCCTATCTGGATGGCATGGCGCGAGCCACGGCCGAACGGCAACCCGATGAATCGTTCCTGGTGATGTTCCTCGGCAGCACCATCGGCAACTTCGAGCGCAAATGCGCCTTCGAGTTTCTGCGCGACCTGCGCCGCGCGCTTCTTCCCGGCGACATGCTGCTCATTGGCGCCGACCTGGTGAAGGACCGCGACCGCATGCTGGTGGCCTACGACGATCCCACCGGCGTCACCGGCGCCTTCAATCTCAACCTGCTCGGGCGCATCAATCGCGAGCTCGGCGCCGATTTCCAACTGCGCGACTTCGAGCATCACGCGCGCTGGAACGAGGAGCAGCGCCGCATCGAAATGCATCTGCGCTCGCGCTCGAACCAAACCGCGTTCATCGCCGAAGCCGATCTCAAAGTAACCTTCGGCGCCGGCGAGACCATCTGGACCGAGTCCTCCCACAAATTCCAGCTCTTCGAGCTCGATGCGATGGCGGAGCAGACCGGATTTCAAGTCGAAGATCAGTGGATCGATCAAGACTGGCCGTTCGCCGAAAACCTCTGGACAGTTCGTTGAGCGCGCCTGGAGTTTCGCCAGGTCTCCTATCGCATCGGCGGCAATTCCATCCTCGACAATCTGAATTTCAGCATCGAAGCGGGCCGCACGCTGGTCCTGCTCGGCCGCAGCGGCTCGGGAAAAACCACGGCGCTGAAGATGCTCAACGGGCTGCTTTTCCCTTCCGCCGGCCAGGTGTTCGTCGAAGATCGCGCCACCACCGATTGGGATCTCATCCAGCTCCGGCGCAGCATCGGCTACGTGATTCAGGAAGTCGGGCTGTTTCCGCATTTCACCATCGGCGAAAATGTCGGCCTGGTCCCGCGCTTGCAGGGCTGGCCGCCGGAGCGCGATCGCCGCGCGCGTGGCTGAGCTGCTCCATCAAGTGGGCCTGGAACCCGCGCAGTTTCTCGATCGCTATCCGCGCCAGCTTTCAGGCGGCCAGCGCCAGCGCGTGGGCGTGGCGCGCGCACTGGCGGCTGAACCCAAGCTCCTGCTTTTCGACGAGCCTTTCGGCGCGCTCGACCCGGTAACGCGCCTCGAGTTGCAGGACCAATTTCTGGAACTACGCGATCGCCTGCGCAAAACGTCCATCTTCGTGACGCACGACGTGCGCGAGGCTCTGCGGCTGGGCACCGAAATCGCGCTGCTGCATCGTGGCAGACTGGAAGTGCTGGCCACGCCGCCAAATTCGTCAATTCGAATGGCCCGGAAGCGCGGGCCTTCCTGGCGACGCTATGATTCCCCCTTATCTTTTGCAGGAGATGGGCGCAGCTGACCGGCGAACATTGCATCCTGGTTCTGAGTTTCCATGGCCATCGCCATCGGCGCCGGACTTCCGCTCGGCATTCTGCTCACGCGCCGCGCATCGCCTGCGCACCCCGCTGCTCGGCTTCGCCAACGTGATGCAGACCATCCCCAGTCTCGCGCTGTTCGGCTTTCTGATTCCGATTCCGTTCATTGGCGGCATCGGCAAACGAACCGCCATCGTCGCGCTGGTGCTCTACGCGCTGCTTCCGATTCTTCGCAATACGCTCGCGGGAATCCTGGGCGTGGACCCGGCGGTGCGCGAATCCGCCATCGCCATGGGGATGACGGGCCGTCAACTGCTTTGGCAAGTGGAACTGCCGCTCGCCGCGCCCACCATCATCGCCGGCGTTCGCATCGCTACCGTCACCACCATCGGCACCGCGACCATTGCGGCGGCGATCGGCGGCGGCGGGCTGGGCGTCTTCATTTTCCGCGGCATCGCATCGGTGGATACCACGCAGATCCTGGCCGGCGCCATTCCCGCGGCTTTGCTCGCGCTGCTCTCAGACGGAGGATTCAGTTGGATCGAACGACGATTCTCTGTGGCCTGATCGCGGTCGCTGCTCACCGGCTGCGGCGCGCGCCAGCACATCGTGGTCGGCTCCAAGAATTTCACCGAGCAATTGATTCTGGGCGAGATCATCGCGCAGCATATCGAAGCGCGGCTCGCATCAGCCGGTCGAGCGCAAGCTGGATCTGGGCGGAACGCTGCTGGCCCACCAGGCGCTGCTCGCCGGAGATATCGATATGTATCCGGAATATACCGGAACCGCGTTCACCAATGTGATGAAGCGCAGCGGCGTCACCGATCCGGCCGTGGTTCTGGAACAGGTGCGCGCCGAATATTCCAGCGGCTTTCATCTCGACTGGCTGGATCCGCTGGGCTTCGACGATTCATTCGCGATGACCGTCCGCGGCGAAGATGCGCGCGCGCGTCATTTGCAAACCTTGAGCGATGCCGCGGCCGATCCCAAGGGATTCGTGCTCGGCGCCGGCTACGAATTCCTGACGCGCCCGGATGCCTACGGCGCACTGAATCGAGCCTATTCCATCAAATGGAACGCGCGCGCCGGAAAGCATGGACCTGGGCCTGCTCTACCAGGCGCTGGAACATAAGCAGGTGAGCATGGCCGCGGGCAACACCACCGACGGGCTTTTGAACAAGCTGGACGTCACCGTTCTCAAGGACGACAAGCACGTGTTCCCGCCCTATCAGGCCTGCATCGTGGTTCGCCAGGCAGACGCTGGCGGCGTATCCCAATCTGCGCGCAATTCTCTCGGAGCTCTCGGGCAAAATCTCCGACACCGAGATGCGCAACATGAATTACGCCGTGGACGCCGAGCATCGCCCGGCGCGCGACGTGGCCAAAGAATTTTTACAAAAGGCCGCATCTAAACTGACGCCGCCTTCTGGCGCACGCGCGAAATCGCCCGCACCAATTTCCGATACGGCGCTTGCTCCATCGCCGGGAACCCGATCCATTCGCCGTCGCTCCAGGTGGAATAATGCCAGCGCGCGAGCAGCGCCAGGTGCTCCTGCTTTTCGCGCCAGCGGCGGCATCACCGGCTGGATCGACGCCACCAGTTCGCGCAGCCGTTGATCGAGAGAAACGAGCGACGTCAGCGGAAATACCACCGGCGCTTGCCACGCGCCCTGGCAGACGAACCACAGCAGCACGCTGTCCGGAGCCAGACTCGGCGCAATCGCCACCCCATACAGGCGATCGATATCGCACACCAGATCGCCGCGCAGCGCGAGCACGGATTGAATGCGCTCCAAGCGTTTGTGCTGGCGCGCCGCCTCTTCGAAATTCATCTCGGTGCTCAACCGGTCGCGCGCGGCCGATGCCACGCTGATCAGAGCAGCGCCGTTGCCCGTCAAAAACTCCTCGACGCGCCCGCACCTCGCTCAGATATTCTTCCCGGCTCACCACCTGCTGGCAGGGCCGCAGGCAGCGGTTCATCTCGCCATAGATGCAGCCCGGATGCTGCGGGCTCGGCTCCAGATTCTCCTGGCAGCGGCGGATCTGGAACAAATCCAGGAACTGCTCTTCGAACAACTCGGCCGCCGCCCGCGATTGGAACGGCCCGTAATGCAGAGCACGGCCCGCGCTGAGTCGCGTGCTCACTTGCGTGCGCGGGAATTCGTTCGCGAGGATCAGCTTCACGTACGCCGGCATGCGCAGCTTCACCAGGCGCAGGTAATCTTCGGGAAAATAGCGGCGCGCCAGCGCGTAATGCACCAGCATCGATTCAAAGCGCGACGCCGTCGGCCAATACTCCACGCGCGTGGCCACCTCGCGCAGATTCAGCGAACGGCGCGGCGCGGCGCCGGCGTCCGGCGGCTTGAAGATGCGCAACAACCGCCGCCGCAGCATGCTGGTCTTCGCCAGGTATGCCGACCGATCGCCCGCCCACACCACAAACACAGCATCGGCGTTCGGAACTTCGCCTACGCTCGCATCCAGATTGTCGCGCTCGATGATGGTTGGATCCGGAACCTGCATCCGTACCCAGTGTCGCGCGTCCGGCGCGATAGTTTACTTGGCCGGATGCAGAATCAGCTTCTGCACGCGCCAGTTCAAGATTTCAGCGGTGTAGATTTCGTTCTCCGCCGGGCACGCCATTTCGTGAATCCATCCGAACTGCTTTAGTTGATGGCCCATGCTGCCGAACATGCCGACCACTTTGCCATCCAGCGTGAGCTTGTAAATGCGGCCAGGATATGCGTCGGCGCTATAGAGATATTGCGTCGGTCCCGGCGTAATGCAGATGGCCCAAGGCGATCCGCTTTGCATGGTTCCATTCAGCGGAGCCGATCCGGCTGGAGCCGCGGTCGGGGCGGCGCCCATCCACATGTGGACCACCGGCGGGACCGGCACATTGATGGTGAACTGGCGCAGGAATGTTCCGTCGGAGTCGAAAACCTGGATGCGCCGATTGCCGCGATCGGCCACGTAGATGTTGCCCTTGGCGTCCGATGCGATGCTGTGCGGCGTGTTGAACTGGCCCGGCTCGCTTCCGAAAGTTCCCCACTGCTTCACCCAGTCGCCGTTCTTGTCAAATTTGGCGACGCGCGAGTTGACGTAGCCGTCGCTGATGAAAATGTCGCCCTGCGGGTCCCACGTGACGTCGGTAGGCTGCCGGAACTGGCCGTCGATGGCGGGTCGCGGTTTGCTCCCCGGCGGCAAGCGCTTCCAGGGCTCCGCGCCTTCGTCCGATGCTTCCTTCTTGCGCCCGAACACCATCGTCACGCGGCCCTCGGGATCGAATTTGATCACCATGTCGGAGCCTTTATCGACGGCCCACAAGTTATCGTCTTTGTCGAAGCGGATGGCGTGCGCGAAGGACCATGCGTAGAGATTGTGGCCGATTTCGCGGATATACCTGCCATCCGGCCCGAACTCGAGAATCTGGGCGGCGGTGGCGCCATAGGCCGGGCCGGTAGTGTTGCCGCGCGAAAAGACGAAAACGTGCTTCTTCGAGTTGACGGCCACGCCGGACGCTTCGCCCAGATAAAGGTTGGGCGGCAGCTTCAGGAAATTAGGAACCGACTCAAAGGGGATTTCGGGGACCTGTGTTCCTCCCACATCGTCACCGAACGCTACAGCAGTGAAACAAGCCAGCGCGAGAATCAAGTAACGTGTCACGACAACCTCCTCAAGTACCGAAGAGCTACGATATCAAATCCGTGGCCTTCCAGCTTTCGCCGGACGCGCTGCCGTACAATGTGGCTTTCCGCTTTCCGATGGCGCGTCATCAAACTACTATCGCCGTTGAACTTGCCGCCATCGGTGTAATTGCCGCGATTGTGCTGTGTTTTGGCATTCGCGGCGTTGGAATGGCGAGCGGCTATGTGGATCCGCTGCTGCACGCGGGCGCGCAGGATGAAGCCGTCTATGGCGATGCCGCGGCGAGAATGGTTCGCACCGGCCATTGGATGACTCCGGTTTTCCTCGATCGGTTCATGCTCAACAAGCCGCCTTTGCTGATGTGGGCTGGCGCGGCCAGCATGCGCTTGTTCGGCATCGCTCCACTGGCGCTGCGCTTGCCGGTGCTGGCCGCGGGCATCCTCTGCGCGATGCTGATCTATTGGTGGCTCCGGCGATCGCAATCGGTAGCCGCGGCAGCCTCGGGCGTTGTTCTGTTGCTGGGCACGCCGGTGTTCTTCTCCATCAGCCGGAAATTCATGACCGATGCCCTGCTGACGTTATTCGTCGCGGCTGCGATGTTCGTACTTGCAGCGGACCCGCGATGGGAACGCCGCTGGACCGCGGTCGCATTCGGCGCATTATCTGGCGCCGCGGTGATGACCAAGAGCGCGGCGGGCTTGCTGCCGTTGCTGATCCTGATGGTTTACTGGGCATTGGCGGGAGCCACGGAACGCCCGCCGTTGCGAAGAATTGCAGTGGCATTCGCGTCGCAACCATCGTGGCCGCGCCCTGGCACATCTACGAGTTCGTGGTTCACAGAGATTGGTTCCTCGCCGAGTACGTGCGATTTCAATTGCTCGGTTCAGGCGTAACAGCGCCGTCGCGCTACACCAGTGACACGAATTTTTGGTTTTACCTGCGAACGCTGCTTCGTACCGATCCGATTCTGCTGGCGGTGTGGGTGACGGGTCTTCCCTGGCTGGTGATCGCGTGGAAGGGGCCGAACAAAGTGCAGGCGCGATTGCTAGCGGCGTGGTTTGTTGCCTCAGCCCTCTGCCTGGGCGTGTTTGGAACCCGCGCCGCATATTATTTATTGCCGCTCTTGCCCGCGCTGGTGCTGATCAGTGTCGAATTTTCTCCGCTGTTGCGCGGCAAGCTGTCCTGGCTAACGTGCGCAATTCTGATCGTGATGTTCGGAGTGAAGGCCCGGAATGGCGATGCCACCTGGGGACTCGACTACGGCCCGAATACTGTTACGGCAGCCAGGGTACTCGATAACTACAGCCATCTGCGCCGAACCAACGAGTTGCTGATCGTATCGCCTGACGACGAGTTTTATGCGTCCGTCCTGGATCTGCCGAAGGTTCGGTATGTCTATCTGAGTCCTTTGGACGCAACCAAAACGTCTGAATTCTTTTATCGCCTCGGCATGATTCTGAGTGACGAAGACTTCTGCTCGCTCCCGCGCCTGTTTCCTATCTATGAGCAGCGCCTGCACGCCTGGAAATTGCCGCAGGACTTACATCCGGAGGCGACGCTGATTGACGCTGGGGCAGTTGCGAAATTGTCGGAAATCATTCGCTGCAGTCCGAATCGCGATTTTATGATTCCCGAAAGTCTGCGGGAGATCGCCGTAAGCGCCGCCGGCGGGACTCATACAGCCACCGAAACACAGGATGGCCGATTTTTTCTCTTGTCTCGCAACTCCAGCCGCCGCCCCGCAGGTTCTACCGCCCCGGGGACAGTGGTTCGAGACTAACTTCGCTCACAACCACGCCTAAGTCGCGCACATCGCCATTTCGCCCGATAGCCGACTTATCCAATCGAAAATTCACAACGGCGAAACCGGATCGAAGCGCCTCGGCGGGCACGGGAGCGGAGTAGGTATATTCATTCGATTGTGAAAACGTGCGCGCCGGCAGTTGGTGACCATCGGCGTCGGCGCTGAGAGTCATTGGGCCAAGATTCCGTATCTGTACATCGGGGATATAGAGCTTGAGAGCCAGTTCCGCACCGTTCTGAGCCGAGCCCGGCGGCGCCTTCAATAGTACGGAGAAGGTTTTCGCTGTCCAGCGAGATTTTCCTCCTTCGATATCGTAGAGGCCGCTCAAAAGCTGCGCCGCTTGCGCCGGTTCGGCCATGTTCACCCTGCTGGCGATGCTGGGATTCGATGTCTTGCGGTAAAGGTCGTAGGACTCGAATTCAAAGACGCGAGTCTGCCAAAATGTTCCGCCATCAAAATGTTGGAAGGGTCCATAACCGAGCAGCGCCAGAAGATCGGCCCAGTGCTGCTTCTCCTGCACATTTTTGTAGCCGGCCAAAACCATCTCGCGCCGTCCCGAGGCAAAAAGCGCGCCAGGATCATCAGCGGTGTTTGCTTTCGACCAATCCCAATAGCCTTCGTGAAAGTCGGAATATATATTCGAGGGAAAATACGGCTGCACCGCGGTGGTTGAGTAACCGATGGCGTAAAGTCCGCCAGACGGCCAACCGTTTTGGCGAAAGTATTGAGCCGCGGCCAGGCTGCCCGAGTAGGGATGGCTCCAGTCGTATCGGACAGCGCCGGCAGTCCAGTAACATTGCAATCCGATGGCGGCGATTAGCGCCAAAAGCGTGGGCGCAGTTACTCGGGTTTTATAGGCCGAGATCCAGATCGCAAACAGCCAAGCAAGAAATAGGATCCCGAAGTGCCAGAGCTGAGCGTAGACAATCGTCCCAAAGAGACAGAAAGCTACGGTCACAACCAGAAAAAATAGCCAGCCGCCGCCTCTCCAGAGTAGCGGCGCCGAAAGCGCGATCAGGACCAGGGCTGTAATCCAGTTACCGGTGAAAGCTCCCGCCAATCCGGCATTAACGACCGCCGGAAGTAAGTGCAGGTTCTCGATCCCGCGGTGTTCGGCGAAAGCCACGTCCCTTGCTGGCCAAGCGCACACCACGAAGAAAACCAGGACCGACCAATAAATCAAGCCGGCGATCAAGAGCCTCCCGCCCGATGCTCGCGGCTCGGAATGGAGGCCAAGCCCGTAAACAGTAACCCAGATACACGCCGAGATGATAAAGCCGTGAACGCTGACCCCCGCCAAGAGACAGAGCAACGCCGTCATCCAGGCTAATCTGCGCGTTGCTTGCGGATAAATCGCCGCGATCGAAAATAGTAAAGGAGCAATCAAGGCGTAACTGCGGGCAATTACCGCATATTGGTAAAACAGATAATAAGTGAACGGCAGGAGCACCCTGATGAAAAGTGGGAAAGGCGCATATCTAACCACCAGGTATGCAGCCGCAAGGCCCAGAACGCCGGAAACAAACCCGAAAGCTGAATAAGGCAGCCCTAGTTCAATCAAGGCATGCAGTAAGGTCTGCCAAATCCCGGGTGTTCCTTCATAGTGCAGCAAATGGCCCCATAACTGAGTCAGGCTCGCGTCGCGCGCAAGCAACCAGGAGTGTGCTTCATCCGCCCAAGGTTCGTGATGACGAACCGTAAGTGCCACCAGAAGCGCGTAAACGCCTAGAGCGGCATAAATAAGCGGCCGCAGCCGGACATCCGGAACGGGCCGCCCAGCGAATGTCTTCTGCGGCATGTCACTTTTTGTAACGGTCCTAAGGCACATCCGTCAGGTTTAATTCTAGACGCCGCCGGAACAAAAGGGTATTCGGAAATCGGGAAACCTTTGCGTTCCTGCATCCCTCTATGTTGAGATAAGTGAAGTATCCCGGCCGCCTCCGGCCGTGCTTCCGCTCCAATTCCGTGTATGACTGAACCCTTACGAGGAACGGCAATTATTGTCGGCGCTGGACCGGCCGGCTTGACCGCTGCGCTGGAACTCCTGCGCCGTACCAATATCAAGCCGCTGGTGTTGGAAAAGAGCGCCTACATGGGTGGCATCTCGCGAACGGTTAACTACAAAGGCAATCGCATCGACATCGGCGGACACCGTTTTTTTTCCAAGTCGGATCGAGTGATGGATTGGTGGACTTCCATGCTGCCCGTGGAGCGGACCAGCGATGCCAATCACCGGCTGGTTTATCAAAACAAGGAGCGGGCGTTTTCCGCTAAGCGGGCTGCGGCACCCCACTCCAATGGCCGCGCCCCGGACCCCGAATCCGACGACCTGGTCATGCTGGTGCGGCCGCGCAAGTCGCGCATCTTCTACCTGCGAAAACTTTTCGACTATCCTCTGAAACTGGATCTGGCGACTTTGCGAAACCTGGGCGCGGTTCGCACGGCGAAAGCGGGCCTCAGCTACATGGCCAGCGCGATTCGGCCCATCCGTCCCGAGAAGACGCTGGAAGATTTCCTCATCAACCGTTTCGGCCGGCATTTGTATCAAACGTTCTTCAAAAGCTATACGGAAAAGGTGTGGGGCGTGCCGTGCGATCAAATCAGCGCGGAATGGGGGGCGCAGCGCATCAAGGGCCTCTCTCTGCGAAAAGCCCTGGTCCATCATTTCAAGAAACTGACCCGGGCGCGCGCCACCGAAATCGGCCAAAAGGACACCGAAACCTCACTGATCGAAAAATTCCTCTATCCCAAGCTTGGTCCTGGACAATTGTGGGAGGAAGTCGCCAGCCGCGTGCGTGCCGGCGGCGGCGAGATTCTCACTGGCTGGACGGTCTGCGGCATTCACACCGCCGGAGATCGCGTGACGGGCGTCACCGCGCGCAGCGATGCGGGCGAGCAGTTCTTCTTCCCCGCGCAGTATGTCTTCTCCACCATGCCGGTCAAAGAACTGGTGCGGGCTTTCGATGCACCGCCTCCGCCGGAGGTGTCCGAGGTGAGCGATGGCCTGATGTACCGCGACTTCATTACGGTGGGGTTACTGCTCAACCGGCTCAATATTGGAGAGGATGGAGAACGGCTGCTGAAGGACAATTGGATCTACATTCAGGAGCCGGATGTATTGGTGGGCCGGATGCAGATCTTCAACAACTGGAGCCCGTACATGGTGGGCGACGCCGGCAAAGTTTGGATCGGCCTGGAATACTTCTGTAACGACACCGATGAGCTGTGGCACAAGTCCGATCGGGATATGATCGCGCTCGCACTCGAGGAAGTCGAACGAATGGGGATCGCCTCCAGCGCCGATCACCTGGATGCCACCGTAATCCGCATGGAGAAGACCTATCCGGCGTACTTCGGCACTTACGATCGCTTCCACGTGATTCGCGAGTTTGTGGATCGCTATCACAACCTGTTTCTGGTCGGCCGCAACGGCATGCACAAGTACAACAATCAGGACCATTCCATGCTGACGGCCATGACCGCGGTGGACAATATCATCGAGGGAAGGCGCGATAAAGCCAACATCTGGGCGGTAAACACGGAGATGGATTATCACGAATCCCGCGGCGGCGAGTCCAATGATGCCGGCCAGGAGCGCGCCGCCACGGCGGTTTCCTGAACGTCGCTCCTCTTTTCGACCGCTATACCCTTACGTTCGGCGGAGTGGGTTACTATTCGTGGCGGTCCCTGTTGGCGTGCTGGTTGCCGAGGCGCCGCGCCGCAGCCGTCCATCCGGCGGAGGCTCTGCCATGCGATTGACGGCTTCCGCCAGTGCCGCTCGCTGAGTCTTACTCATGCCGCAACGCGCGGGTGGGATCGATCCTGCTTGCATGGATGGCCGGTAACGACACGGCTGCCAGCGCAACGCCGATCAACATTACCGGGATCACAGAGAACACCAGAGGATCCCACGGTTTTACATCAAATAAAAAGCTGGCGAGGCCCCGGGTTAACACCAAGGCCGCGGGAAGACCCAAAGCCACGCCGGCGAGAGCGGGCCGCATGCCCTGGAAAATCAGCAGACGGCGGATGTTCGCGGATTCCGCTCCCAGAGCCAGCCGGATTCCTACTTCGTGGAAACGCTCGGCCACCGAGTACGCCATCAATCCATAAATTCCGATGGCCGCCAGAATCAACGCCGAACAAGCAAAGATCGTCAGCACCATTGTCCGGAACGTATCGGTAGCCATGGATCGCGATAAGAGCTCTTTGATCGTCCGCACTTCTCCCACCGGCAGGCCGCCACTCGCCATACGCAGTTGGTTCTGAATCGCGGAACGCGCGGATTGGCCCGCATCGCGAGTCCGGATCAGCCACGCGAGCCCGCGCGGGTCGGTCAAAGGCTCATACACGTTGGGGTGCGAGGCGTGATCGAGACTGCTGTCGTGCACATCGCCGACAATCCCAATGATCTGACGCGGAGGAGACTGGTTGCCGATGATGATCCGCTCGTTTAGCGGATTGCTATCCGGGAAGAACTGCTTCGCCAATGCCTCATTAATGATCGCGACGGGAGGGCCGCCGTCGTCACGTTCGGTAAAGGTGCGTCCGCGCAAGACGGGAATCTTCAGGACTTCGAAATAGTCCGGGGAGGCCAACGTCCATACGGCGACTCCCCGAAAGGCCGGTCCTTTGGGATGGCCCGCGATGCGGATACCGGTTTGCATCGGGGTTTCGAGCGGAACGCAGCAGCTCGCTGCCACACCTTCGACCTCCGGAAGGGCACGAATGCGGCGGATGCCTTCGCGAATCACCCGGTTGGAGTGTGCAGGGTTTGCGAAGTCCGGGCCAGCCAGCAACATGCGCATCGATAAAACGTTATGCGGATTGAAGCCGGGATTCACACTCCGCATCGCCAGGAACGATCGGATCAGCACCGCCGCCCCGATGACCAGCACTACCGCCAGCGCCATTTCAGCGCTAACCAACAACGCCTGAGTGTGTTTCTGCCGTGAACTGGCGCTGCTCCGTAGGCCGCTCTCTTTCAGCATGTTGCTCAAATCGGTGCGCGATGATGCGAGCGCTGGAACAAGTCCAAACACAATACTCGTCAGAAGCGATAAGCCCAGAGTAAATCCGGCCACTCGCCAGTCCAGAGAGACATTGGCTCCGCCCAGGCCGATGCGCGGAATATTGTCTGGGATGAAAGTCAGAATCCACCGGATGCCCGCATACCCCGCCGCCAGGCCCAAAGCTCCACCCGTCAGCGACAGCATCACGCTTTCCGTAAGGAGTTGCCGGAAGATCCGCCCACGCCCGGCGCCCACGGCTGCCCGGATCGCGATTTCTCTTTTCCGTCCCGTGGCCCGAGCCAGCAGAAGGTTGGCGACATTCGCGCAGGCAATGAGCAGCACGAAGCCTACCGCGCTTAAAAGCAGCAAAAGAGAACGCCGCACGCCGCCCACAATGGCGTCCTGCAATGGCTCGATGCCGAAATTCCTGCCCGGTGCATCCTCGCCCGGCCATTTGCGGGCGTACTCGGGATAACTGGCTTGCAATTGCGCGTTCAGCGGCCGCCAGCGTGATGCCCAGGCTTTCAATCGCCCGGCCACGTTGAAAAAATGGCCGTGATCCGCGCTGTTGGGGTCAATCTGGAAGGGCAGATAGACGTCCGGCGGCTCGTGAACTTCAATGTCGCCGGATAAAGTGGATCGTTCGACAATCGGGCCATTTTGAAGCGGGTCCAACACGCCAATGATTTCGTAGCGCTGCCCGTTGAGCGTCATGCGCCTGCCGATTACGGACGGATCGCGGCCGAAGCTCCGCCGCCAGAAGCTGTAGGCCAGCATCACAGTCTTGGGCGCGTTGGGCTGATCGTCCGCGGGCGTGAAGGTTCGCCCCCGCAGCGGGTGGATGCCGCTCAGCCGGAAGAAATCAGCGCTGGCATGCATCATCTGGACTTGCTCCGGGCGAATTTGCCCCGGTGAAGAACTGTCGGTCCAATTCGCAATGCTGAAGTCGTAAGCGGAAATATCCTGAAATGCTCGGGTCTGCTGCCGCCACCAATTAAACTCGGTGGGCGACGCGCTGCCGAAACGCACCGTGGGAAGGATGTTTTGAAACATGACGATCCGCCCGGGTTCGCGATCGGCCAACGATCGCAATAGAACGGTGTTGACCACCGAGAAAATTGCCGTGTTCGCAGCAATTCCGAGCGCGAGTGTGGCGACGGAAGTGAGGGTGAATGCCGGCGTCCGGAGGAACATGCGTGCCGAGTGCTTCAGATCTTTCAGCAAGAGATCCATGAACTCAAGACGAACCTACCACAAGAGGGTTGCGGGCGTTCATTCGCCATCAACATGCGCGGGCGGGGTTGCTACGGGGAGGCGGCGCCGCCCCCTTTTACGTTTCGGCGTTGTGGTTACGATTCGAACGGGTCTCCCTGTTTGCGTGCTGGTTCCCCCTGCGCCGTGCCGGGCCGTCCGGAAGCCGGCGAGAGCGCTACGGCCTTCTTTCCGGGCACTCAAGCTTCCCCCCATACTGAATTAGCGCGTTACGCGGCACAGGCGTTTCCGCGCGAAAGAGGTTGGCCAGCCGGACGGGTGGTGCCCCGCTTCAACACTCAGGACCGTCAATACCAAGATGGGTTTCCTGAACGTCACTGAGTTCTCCCAGAATGCCGGTTGAGCAGCGGCACGGGCCGCCTGCTACACGCGGCTAGAGCGCGCACGCGCGCGAATCAGGCGATCCATGAACACCAGCAAAGCTAATTCTGCCCCGAGCAGTACAAGAGTCGACGGTTCCGGAACCGCCGACGACGATGCCGGCTCTACGTCCACCGAAAAATTCACTTGAGCCAGATTGTCCTGCGCGGTTTGAGCGCCGCCATCCATTCCACCCAGCAACCCGTAGGTCCCTGAATAACTTCCGAAAGGATCGCTTTCCGGATCTGCCAGCACGACATCGAACAGATCGATATCGCCCGAGGATTGGCCTCCAGCCAGAGAGATTGGAAAATCGGCGGCGAAGAAGTTATCGTCGATCGTTGCGTCGGTGAGTGCCAGGTTGAGGCTGTCGCTGTTCAGGTATATGGCGTCGGCGGGATCCGTATCCGAACTGGTGTTCGTGATGGCGCCAAAGAAATTCAGCGTCTCGCCCGGATTGCCGGTCTGGTTCGGGTCGTCCAGTGTGATCACAATGTCCGCCCGGGCTCCTGCCGCCACCAGTGCCGCCAAGGCAAGCAGATTCATAAACGTCTTCATAGTCTCCTCCGAGGTTGGGATCTGCTCGTCATGGCAGCGTAATACGCGAACTCGAGTTGAACGTTCCGCCTGAGTAGGTACCGCTGACGACCAGAGAGCTGGCCGCTCCTGAGGCGCCCACCACACCCGGCACGGCGACTGTCACCTGTACGGAGGCTCCTGCGCCGATTGTTCCGAGATCCAGCGGTAGCCCAGGGCAAAGGGCTGCAGGTTCGTCCGCGCACAATGGCGTGGCGGAATACGAGCCCACTTTGACGCTGCTGAGCTGGACATGGGAGGCTGTGGTTCCGCCAGTGTCCGCGATCGTGAGGAGGACGGCCACGTCGTTGCCGCCGCCTGACTCGGAAGCGATGAAGACGCGGGTCAGCACATGGGTGACGACAAGGTTGGCGGGTGAGGACGGCGGCGCCGCGGGATTGACGGTGATCGCAGTGGATGTAATGGCCGCTGTATAGTCGGTCGAGTCGCTGGGCGTGAACGCTACCGAGAGCGGCTGGTTCGCGCCGACCGGGAGCACTGTGCCGGCTGGCGGGGTGTACGCGAAGCTGCCGGGGATCGCGGCCGTCGCATCCAACTGGATAGCGGACAGCGCGCCGCCATAGGTGATCGCCGCGGGAGCGCCCCAGGTGAGGACGGGGGTTGCCTGCTGGATAGTGAGCGTTTTGGTTGTGTCGCTGCTGGACGTGAAACCAGTTGCCCCGCTATAGGCTGCCTGAATCGTGTATGGAGTAGCGAGTGTTCCTCCTGGAACCGTAAAGAGGGCGCTGGCCGCTCCGCTGCTGACCGTTCCGCTAGTCACGGCCGAGCCAACTCCCACCACCGTGAACGTTACCGTGCCGCTGTTCACGGTTCCACCCGTGCTGCTTACGGTCGCAGTGAGCATTACGCTTTGGCTCGTGGGGCTGAAGGTAACCGTAGCTGGCGACCCCGTGGTAACGGTGGAATAAGTGGGAGGATAGGGGTTCGCCGCTACCACAGCGACGGAATCATATCGGGCGTACCCGATCTTCGTTCCGTCCGGCGAATACACCACGTCCGCTAGCGGGTAACCGTAACCGATCGCTGACAGTGGCTCATTGCCTGTCTCTTGGTTGTAAGTCTGCAACAGGGACCCGAAGGTGCCGGCGCCCAGGCTCCAGATACAGATATTGGCACTGCTATCCGTGGCGGCAAGAGTCTGGCCGTCCGGCGAGAATGCGATGCTCTCGATTCGGCCAGTGTTTCCCGTGAGCGTCGCGAGCAGGCTTCCACTCGAGGTGCTAAACACCAGGACTCGCCCTTCCGTACTGGTGCCGACGGCCAGCAACGTACCGTCAGGAGATATGGCGATGGCGTTGATCCCATAAGAACCGAGCAGCGAGTTGCAGAAGCTCACGATGGCCGGCTTGGACACCGGGGACAGACTTGCGCCCGCGGTGGACAATTGTTGCACGCCATAGGTCGGGCAAATTTCGTCATACTCGTCGTAGAACGCGGCAAATAACGAGCTTCCGCTCGGGGAAAATGCCACGGGAATACTCAGGAAACTGACATAACCGCCGGCGGTGGCCTGCAAGGAGCCGGTGGCAAGCAAGGGTCCGTCGGATGAGTAAAGGCTCACGTTGCTGCTGGGCACCGCGACCTGGCTCCCGTCCGGCGAGTAGGTGGCCAGCCGTTGGCCCGAGGCGGGAGCCGGGACCAGGTTGTTCACCAAAGAGCCATCGGAAACGTTGTATTGGTTTACACCGCCGAAACCTCCCACCAGTATCTTGCTATTGTCGGGAGAAAATGCCACCGTGGTCCCGCTGGCGGAGCACGGGGGCGTGTATTTGCCGCAAGAGTCCTGGATCGTTTCCAACAATGCGCCGGTGTTCGCGTTCCAGATTTTCACAAATGTCGGTCCGCCATCCTCGCCCACTGTGGCGAACATCGAAGACGGATTGTCGTTTGAAAACGCGATCCCGCCCACGGCTTGCGCGAATTGGCTGATTGCTTCCGTGACCGTCGGCACATTGGCCGTAGACCGGAGTTCCAGAACGCCATTGCCATTGTTCCCGGTGTATGAGTCTGCGAACTGGGACGAGTCGGGCGAGAACGCGATCGGCCCGAGGCTGCCGCTATACGAGCTTGGAGCGCCAACCGTCACCGAGCCCGCGTTACTCCATCCGTTCGCGCTGAACAGGTCCAGCGTAGCGGTGGTGGCTGACGAATTCCACCAGAAGGCGAAGAGGCTGGAATCTGGTGAGAAAGCGCCAAAGGAGTTGTCCAGCACAGTAATGGCGTTGGCGATGACCGGACAGCCCGTTTTAAGTAGCGCGCTTCCGCAGCCTCCTGGGGGAAAAATTCCCACGGTGTAGATGTTCGTCGCGGCGATCCATTCATTGTTCGGCGATGATCCGAGGAACAGAGTTTCCGCCGGAGTAACCTCCGTCAACGCGCTGGAGTAAGTACCTACCGTGTAAATTACAATGTTGCCATTGCTTTGGCCGTAGGCAACTATGGTGTCATCCCCTTGAAATGCGAGCGGATATAAGGGGCAACCAAAGCAGGCAGTTCCATTGGTCGCGGTGTTTGGAATACTGTTGACGATCGCGCCGCCTGGAGTCGCTAGGCTGTAAACATTCAGCGGTCCCGCCGGTGTCCCAACGGCCAACAGCGTCGCATCGGGGGAAAGCCGAAAGCTTACGAACGCGCCGGTCAGGGCCACAGTGTTCACAATCGTAGAGTCGCTCAGCCGTACCAGCTCAACCGACCAGCCACTGGCGCTCAGCGAGCTTGTTTCCGAGGGGTTGATCGGCACCGCAGCATATTGCCCGTCGGGAGTGACGCTGATACCGCCGTACAAATCCTCTCCCGGCAGTGAGATGGTGTGCAGCAGCACGCCGTCCGACACCCGCCACAGCTTGATGGAATCCTCGTCGCCCCAGGAAGCCGTCACAAGTTCAGTGCCCGCTGCCGCATACGTCATTGCGATCACGCTGGTCGTACCGCCGCGCATCCACAGAATATTCGGCTGGTCGGCGAGCGCAAAGCTTGCGTTCAAAGACACAATTAGCAGTGCCAGCCGGGCGCGCCGGCATTTCTTCTTCACACGCTGCTCCTTCGGTTTAGAGGTAAGAGAAAGGTATCAGACAAAGCCGAAGGTGTCGTCACCCAAATGGGTGAAAAATGGATCAATGGAAAGGTCGGTCATCGGAATAGTACTATCGAGCGCAGAATCAGAGAGACCAGTTCGCTTTGGCGGCTGGTCGAGGTTTTGGAGAAGATTCGCTTGATGTGGCTGCGGATGGTCTCCACCGAAGTCTTGAATTCGGCGGCAATCTCCTCGGCATTGTGCCCGAGCGCGAGCCTGGCGGCCACACGCGCTTCCGCGGGGGTGAGTGAGAACACTTCGCGCAGGACCTCCGGGTCGGGCGCGGAAAAGGAATCGGAGTCAATGATGACAATACCGGCGGCGGGAACCGCGACGCCAAGGGGAACTGTGCCGGAGTCGTCGATCGGCATGAGGATCAAGCGATACGATTTGCGGCGCGAGGGCCTGGGAACTTCCAGCCGCCGCACGGAGGGACCGCGGCCGGCGGCTGAGTCAGCCATAGCCTTACTGAACGCCACCTCTGAACGTGGTGACATCGCGATGAGGTGGCCATTCTCGCTGGCAAGGCCGTCCCGCGCGGCGACGATCTCTCGGGCGGCCCCGTTGGAATAGAGTACCCGGCGCTCGGCATCGGCTAGCAGGAAGCCATAGGGGAAGCGCTCCAGATGTCCCGTGAACGTGGAGAGCTGGCGCCGCAAAGAGCCGAGTTCGCCGTGCAGCAGCGCGGCCCGCTTGAGATGCGGCATCAGAGGGCGCAGGATCGACTTTTCTTTCTCTCCGAACGGTCCCGCTTTCGCACCGCGGTGACATGTGATCATCGACTGACCGGTCCCGGTGCAGAGGATTATGCCCCCCATGGTGTGAATGGAATCTCTGGGGCCGTAGAATTCACGGAAGATGACGCTGAACTCAAACTCTTGCCTCGGATAGAGTTCGTAATCGGCGGCGACGGTTCCCTCGGGCGTTGCGGCGCAAGCCTTCCGCATTGGATCGATCGTCAGATATCGATCGAAATAGAGCCGGATATCCTCGTCTGGCCACCCATGCCAGCGGACTGCAGCGGCCCCGTCCCCCTCCGGATCGTGGATCAGCAGTGCGCAGCGCGGTGTGCCGATGGCATGCGCGAATGCGTCCAAGAAAGCGAGCCAGCGAGATGCGTCGTTCACGGAATCATAGATCAGGCCGGTCAATCCCGGTTCGGCAGACCCATGAGGTTGTGGCTCGTCGGTCATCGCGCAGGGGGACTAACGCAAAGCACGAAAATAGCATCGCATGGAGATGCAAACCCGCCGCGGCAGAATAGTCGCGGCGCAAGTAGGGCACCTGGACCGGGCGGTTTCCTGCTCGCGGACGCGGGAGTTTGTACTCGCTGAGGAACTTTCTGCGAGAATGGGGTCGGGCCTGTCGTACGGGTGGTCGCTCGCGGGGTGGTTTACTCGCTTCGCGGGAGGAAAGTCCGGTCTCCATAGGGCAGCATGCCGGCTAACGGCCGGGGGGGTTCGCTCAAAGCGGATTTTACGGAAAGTGCCACAGAAAATATACCGCCGGTGCTGGGCGCAAGCTCCGCTTCGGTAAGGGTGAAAAGGTGCGGTAAGAGCGCACCGCGGGCGGAGCAATCCGTCTGGCAGGGTAAACCCCATGCGGAGCAAGACCAAATAGGGGAGGAGGAGCGGCCCGCTCCGTTACGACTTCCGGGTAGGTTGCTAGAGCCTGGCAGTAATGCCTGGCCCAGAGGAATGACTGCCGCCCTTCGGGGTACAGAAACCGGCTTACAGTCCGGCAGGCCCAATCGAAAGCGCCGAATCGTCCGCGCCGGCGCAGGCCGTCTCCAGGCGCGCCGTGAAGTGAAACGCGCTGCCCCGGCCTTCTTCGCTTTCCACCCAAATGCGGCCGTTCATCATCTGGACCAGTCTGGCTGGCGATGGTCAAACCGAGACCAGTGCCGCCAAATCGCCGGGTGAAGGAGCCGTCCACTTGCGTGAAGGCCTCGAAAATCAGCGCCTGCTTCTCCGCCGGGATGCCGATGCCGGTGTCGCGTACCGAGAATTGCAGGGCATCCGCGCCATTGGCCGAGCGTTGAATGGTGATCGCCGACTTCGCCCCGATCGGTGAATTTGATCGCGTTCCCCACCAGATTGATCAGCACCTGCCGGAGCCGTCCGGAATCGCCGCGCATCGTCGCCGGCACGTCCGGAGCCACCCGGCAGACCAGATTCAGCCCTTTGGCATCCGCGGATACCTTCAGCCCCTTCAGCATGCCGAGAACAACGTCGCGTAGATCGATCTCCTGTATTTCCAGCAGCAGTTTTCCGGCTTCGATCTTGGAAACGTCCAGAATGTCGTTGATGATGGTGAGCAGCGATCCCGCCGAGCTCTGCACCAGCTCCAGATATTCCCGCTGTTCGGCGTTCAGACGACGTGTCCAGCAGAACCTCGGTCAGCCCGATGATGCCGTTCATCGGCGTGCGGATCTCGTGGCTCATGTTCGCCAGGAACTCGCTCTTGGCGCGGTTCGCCGATTCGGCGGACTTCCTTGGCATGGAGCAGTTCGGCTTCGGCTTGCTTGCGCGCGGTGATATCCACGCCATGCGCCGACGATGTTGCAGATCCTGCCTTGCTGGTCGCGCAACGGGCCAAACGTGATATCGACCACCATTCGCTGCTTGTCCTGATCGAGAGCACTGGTCTCGAAGCGCACCACTTCCCCTTGAGCCGCGCGCGCCATCATTTCTCGCACTGAGCTTGCTCGCTCGGGAGCTATGAGCGCCAGCCGGGAGTCTCCCAGAACAGTTTGCCCAGCAGTCCTCCTCGATCCGCAGGCCGGCTGCCTCGATCGCCGGGCCGTTGCAGTCGATCAATTTACCGTCCAGCGTGAACAGTCCCACAAACCCGAACAGGGAATCGATAATGTCCCGAAGCCGTTTTTCACTCGCGGCCAGCTTGGCGCGGATTCCAGCCGGTCTGTCATGTCGCCGATTGCGCCGACAATGCGAATCGGCTCGCCCTGGATCGTTGCGGACAATCCGGCCGCGCGAAACCACCCAGCGATACGTGCCGTCGCGGTGTTTGAGCCTTAATTCGTCAGCAAACCGGTCCTTCGTAAGGTCGTGATTGTAACTTTCCACGGTTGCCGCCATACGCCCGCTGTCGTCGGGATGGATGAGCCCGAAGAACGAGCCGGGATCGCTCGGCAGCTCATCGTCGCGATATCCCAGGATCTCCTTGTAGCGCGGCGATAGATAGTACGCGCCGGTCACCAGACTTCCAGTCGAAAATCCCCTCGTGGATGGCCTCGGTCACCAAGGCGTAGCGTTCCTCGCTTTCGCGCCGTCCGGCTTCGGCCTTAAGCGCGTTGAGCAATGTTGCGGCCATTCCACAGCAGATGGGTGCAATTTCCTTGCTGGTCCAGCACCGGATAAATGGAGACCTCCAGCGCGTCGCGCAGATCGGATGCGGGGGTATCGAAGCGCAGCGATGCTCTTTCGCGGCGATAGCCTGGCAATAAAATGCGCGCCGGCACTCGATCTGTTCGGGAGTAAGCCCGGTGGCCGCCAGCAGATCCCCGATGTCGCTTGCTCGAGAAATTCTGCAGCCGTTTTGCCCATCCTCAAATGAAAATTTTCAATCAGCGCGCGATTCACTGCCTCGGTAATGAATCGATTGCCGGGCTCCACCCGGAACAGCGCCTGCAGATCCGAAGTGGAATTGAAGATGACCTTTTGCCGCGCCTCGCTTTCCCGCAGGGCTGCCTCGGCCAGCTTCTGTTCCGTGATATCGAAGCAGTAACCCGCGATTTCCACCGGATTGCCGGCCTCGTCCTTCACTAAGCGGAGTTCGTCGTGCGTCCAGCGATATTCGCCGCTCTTCGTGCGGAAACGATAGTCATAACGGTGGGTGCCGCGCTCCAGCACTCGGGCCAGATGGCCATAGACCGCGGCGATGTCATCGGGATGAATGCGCTCTGCCCAGAATCCGGGGTGACGCAGGAACTCTTCGGGCTCATACCCCCAGAGCATCCGGACGCCCCCGGTGACAAACGTGGTGCCGAAATCCCCCCCGGCCCGGCAACTGAACATGGCGATGGGGCCGGAGTTCACCAGGGTCTCCAGGCGCCCCAGCATGACGTGCCGCGCTTCCAGATTCTGCGCAAGCGATACTAAAGAGGTTTCCATTACGATCGCGAACCTGCCGCCTGGGCTGACCGTATCGTGCTGCATCTGACGCTGGAAAACATGAGGATAGCTCGGGTCTAACAGGAAATCGGCAGGCTTTCTGCCAGGCTTTAGCGCGCCGTGCCGGTTAGCCGGCAGTTTTCGGCCATTTTCAGCGCTAATTCCGCCAGCGCCCGGGGTGTGGGATCTTGGAGGAAGTGCTGAAACCCTGGCCCTGGCTTCGTTCCGCCCTCGACCACGGCACCCGCCAGCAGGTGACGCGCCTGGGACTCTTGTTCACCCTGACCTGTGTCCTGGTGTCGCTGGCGGCCTTCGTCTCCGCCAACAACCTGCTTTTCCTGATCCTGGCGCTGTTGCTGGCCACCTGGATGGTGTCGGGATTCATCGGCCGCCTGTCGCTGGCTGGCCTGGAGCTGGATTTTCTGCTGCCCGAACATCTGTGCGCCCGCCGCAAGCTGATGGGCCGCGTCGTGATCCGCAACACCAAACGCTGGATGCCTTCCTTCTCCATCCACGTAGCCGGATCGAGCGATAGCGGGCTCTCGCAGTCGCTCTACTTCCCTGTGATTCCCGGCGGGGCGCCGCATTGAGGCGCCGGTGGAGCTTTTCTTCGCGCATCGAGGCGCCTACCGAAAGAATAGTTTTCGCTTTTCCACCCGCTTCCCGTTTGGATTTGCCGAGCGGCGCATCAACGTGCACCTGGCACGCGACATTGTCGTGTATCCTTCCATCGATGCGCAGGCCGGTTTTGAGGAACTGCTGATCTCCTTGCAAGGCGAAATTGCATCGTTTTATCGCGGCCAAGGCAACGATTTCTACCGCATCCGCCCGTACGAAGTGCTCGAAAGCGCCCATCATGTGGATTGGAAAGCCACCGCTCACACCGGCGACCTGCAAGTCCGCGAATTCGCGCGCGAACGGGAACAAGCCGTGGCGTTTTTTCTCGATCTCGATATTCCCGCGTCCCAGGACGCCTGGTTTGAAACCGCGGTGGACCGCTGCGCTTTTCTGGCCTGGAATCTTTCCCAGCGCGGCTCGCGCATCCGCTTTTGCACCCAGGATGTGGATTGGCAGCTTCCCGAGGAAGCCGATGTTTACACGATCCTGAAGTACCTGGCCATCGTTTCCCCGCGGCACGGCCGGCGGCTGGCCGCATCGTACGATCGGAACGTGTTCCAGATCGTGTTCAGCGCGTCTCCCGATCGTCTGGCCGAAGAGGGCTGGGAACTGGGCGGAAGCAACCTGCGCCTGCTAACGCCGGAGCCGGATCCGGTGGAAGCGCCGGCGGGGATAAAATAAAACTCATGTACGCTCACAATCGATGTAAGACAGCCTCTCATTGGTTGGCGCTGGGTCTCGCGCTGGCCGGGCCCGTGTTCGCGGCGGCGCCCGCTCTCGTTGTGGATCGGGGTTTGCCCCAGGCGAACCTGAACAACGTGTCCGGCGATTACCGCAGCAACATCCGCTGGAGCTTGTACGAAAGCGGATTCCTCGGCGACGATTTCAAGGTTGGTGCCCAGGGCGAACAATGGGTCATCGATACCATTCGCGTCTGGACCGTCCCCGGCGTCAATGCAACCGACCCGGACCACTTGGGCGATTATTATCGGGATGTCCGTTTATACTTCGGAGATTCGGAGAGCGGTGTCACGCCGCTGGTCACGGGATTGCTCGCGCCCGGCAGCGATCAGGCCAGCAATCGCAAGTATCCTGATCTCCGACGCCACCGCCGACGGCGTGGTTCCTTATGACGATTTCGGAACCAACATGCGCGTCTGGCAAATCGATTTCACCGAAGTGAATCTGACCGTGCCGGGCGGCGAGAAGGTTCGTTTTGGCGCGTGGGGTTTGGGCCGTCCGCATGCCGGGCAAGAGCTGACTAAGACTTATCGCCTGGTTCAACGCGGCCTCCAATGCCCAGCTCGCCGCGGCCAGACCAGGACGGCGCCGACGGCACCATGCTGCTGTTCACTTCCGGCGGCAAGTTTAAGAGCGCTTTTGATGGCAAGGGCGCCGGTTGGGACAAAAGCTCCGATATCGACGTACAGGTCTTCGGCCATCGAGTCGACGCACAGTAGCTGATTCGCTCGCACGGACCTATTCCTTCACATAAGAAGACGCTAGTGTAGTGCCTCTCAATCAGAGCCTCTCGCCCAACAAGATGAGGCTCTGAGTCGAAACGAGCAATCCGAACCTGGTAATACTGCAAGTCTCGATAATCGAGATGATTCCAATCAAAGAAAGCGATGAAATTCATCTCGACCTGTCCAATTCCCACCCGGTTAACGGGGTCATCCCAGTAACCGCTTGGGGCGTCCGGACGAGGGCATCCGATCATGATCGGCACCGACACGGTGGACGGCGCCACTTGAACGAAGGGAATTGGCTCCTGAAAGATCTCGTCCCACTGAAATGTTTCTTTTAATTTGGCGAGGACAAGCGCGCTGAACAAGATCTTTTCGATTGACCGGAAGTCCGCCACGCAATCCCAGTCTCTCAACTCCGGGTCGGGCCAAAAAGCCGTATTCCATACCGACCGAGCCGATATTCGATAGTGATCAAAAATGCCGCTCAAGTTTCTCATCAGGATCTGATTCGGTGACGGCTTACGGTCCCGAAACTCAGAGCGCGAAGGGTGCGGCGCGCACCATAAAGAGGCCAGGAACTGCTTCGCGCCGCACTCCGTTTTGCGCGAATTCGTTAAAAGATCAGCTTCAGCCCGAATTGGATCTGCCGCGACGTGGTGGCCGTGGTGGTGATCAACCCGGCCGACGAGCTGATGGCGCCGCTCGAAAATACCGTCGTGTTCGGCGGCCCGAAATTGGCATGGTTCAGCACGTTGAAGAACTCCGCGCGGAACTGCAGATTGATGCGCTCGGTGATGGCCGTGGTCTTGAATAACGACGCGTCCACGTCCGCCAAGCCCGGGCCGGTGTACACGCCGCGGCCCAGGTTCCCGAATGTGCCGGCCGTGGGCAGACACGAACGCCTGCGGATTGAACCATTGATTCGGATTGCCTAAAACCACCGGCCCGGTAAAACGCGGGATTCAGCGACGGCCGATCGGGATTGCGCGTGTCGCCGTCTCCGGATCGATTCGAGCCCACCAGCGGAGTAAAGGGAAACCCGCTCAGCAGCGTAGACGATGGTATTCACCTGCCAGCCGCTCACCAGCTGGTTTCCAAATCCGCCGAAGTTATTGGCCCAGCGCTTGCCCTTGCCGAACGGCAGTTCGTAGGTGCCCGAAATGCTGGCCTGAATTGGCGATGTTGTAGGCCGACGGTCCCCAATCGCGGCGCAGATCATTGCGGTCCATCATCATCTGCGGCTGGTTGTTGGCCTGCGCGCCGGTCAGCGCCGAATTCATATCCAGATCCTTCGACCAGGTGTAGTTCGCCCGGAACTGGAGCCCGTGGCTGAAGCGGTGGATGCACGTCCATTTGCAGCGCGTTGTAGCTGCTGTTGCCTTCGGTGTACCAGAAGAATCCCGCGCCCAGATTCGGATTCGGACGGCGGCGCCTGGACCGGGAATGTACTGCGCGCCCTGCGGCACGATGTGAGGAATGCTGGCCAGGCTGGCGCCGTGGATACGCCGCCGGCCGAGCAGCCGCGCCGGGCTGGAACAAATCTGCGCGGGAATGGTGTTGGGATCGATGCTCACAAAGCCGTGGTATCCGAACGAGCCGACATAAGCCACGCGCAGTACCGTGTTGTGGCTCAAGTTGCTGCTCGACCGTGAAATTCCATTCCTGGACAGTCGGGGTCTTGGCGTTGGGCTGCACGCCTTGCGGAGCAAAGATCGTGCCGGGCGGACGGAGGCACGCCGGCGGTGATCGGAACCAGCGACGGGGCAGCGATCCGGTCTTGGAAATGGACCCGTTGTAAGGCGGGATGCGAGTTCAGCAGGAAGCTGAGATCGTCGATCAACGAATAATAAGTGCCGTATCCGGCGCGCACCGCAGTCTTCCCGTTGCCGAAAACATCCCACGCCAGGCCCGCTCGTGGACCGAACAGGTGCGTCGCATTGTTCTGCGTGAAGACCGAACTGCCCACCTGCGGATTGGTCATCAGGACGCCGTTCGAATCGGTGATGTAGTTGGCGGCCCGCCCCGATTCCTCGTTCCATCCGGTGGTGAATTCATAGCGCAGGCCGGCCTGGAAAGTGAGATTGCGGACGCAATTTGATCGCGTCTTCTACGTATGCGGCGCCGAACAGGCTGCGCCAGCCGAGTTCGTTAGGGTCCGGCACCACTTGAAACGATGTCACGGTGCCCTGCAGAAACGTAGTCAGACTCGCGAAGCTGGCTTGGCCGAGCTGGCGCGAAGCGCCGTTCTCGTTATCCTGAACTCGCTGGAACCAGACGCCCGCGCTGATCTGGTGGCGTCCTTTGATGATCTGCACGCCATCCGTGTACGTGAACAGATTTCGGCGGTTCCAAACGTTGGCGGCGTTGTTCGGGCCGGCGGAAGTGATGGTTCCACCGGCTGTCGTGGTGACGCCGCCGCCGATCACGATGCCGCCCGGGCCCAGGCCAGTCACAAAGGAAGTGCTCGCCGGAAAGGCAACAAAATTGAGCGGATTATATCCGAACGCGGCGCGCGAAAACCCGGCGCGGAATGTGTTCAGGATTTCCGGCGATACAACATGCGTCTCCTCCAGGCTGGCCACCTGGCTGCGCAACGTCTCAGCCGATCCGAACAGCGGGTCGGACTGGGGAATCAGTGCTGTCGCCATCGTCGATCGTGTAGGCGGCGGAAAACGTGTCCCGATCGCCGAGGATATAGTCCGTGCGCAGAGTGCCGAAATCCTCGCGAATGGTCTGCCTCGGGATTGTTGTAGGACAGCGCCGTGCCGCTGGGCAGGCCGCCCACCGTCAGCTCCGGACCATTCACCGCCGGCCAGAACTGCATATACTGCAACATCGCGGGATTCAGCTTGGCGACCGGAGTGTAGACGCCCGAGGCATTGGGTAACAAACCCTGCCGCGCTTCCGCATCGGGAACCACGCTGACGTTGCTCTGCGCCAGCACCTGACGGAAGCCTTCGTAGTTGCCGAACAGGAACCATTTGTCCTTCTTGAGCGGGCCGCCCAGCGCGCCGCCGAACTGGTTTCGGCGAAACGGCGGAACCGAACCCTGATCGAAGAAATTGCGCGCATCGAGATCGCTGTTGCGGAGAAATTCGATACAGCGAACCGTGCAGCTGAGTTGGTTCCCGATTGAGTGACCACGCTGATCTGAGCGCCCGGCGCGTTTTCCATATTCGGCGCCGTAGGTGTTGGTGAGCACGTTGAATTCGCGAATGGCGTCGATGCCCAGCAGTTCGCCGCTGACGCCCCCGGGCGTGATGGCAAGCTGGCTGCTTCCGGTATATTCAATTCCGTTGAGCAGGAACAGGTTCTCGTAAGTCCGCCGGCCGTCCACTGAAAACGTGTTGCCGTTGCTGGTGCTGGTTTGCGGGCTCTTCATCGCGCTGTAGTTGATAGCCCCGGGATTCAGAGTGATGAGATTGTCGAAGCTGCGGCCATTGAGCGGCAGGTCCTTGATCTGCTGCTCCCCCACCACGCCGGAATCTTGCAGACGTTGTGGTGTTCACCAGCGGAGTTTCAGCCGCGACGGTGACTTGCTGGGCGAGTTCGCCCACCGGGAGCTGTAAGTTGACCACCGCCTCCTGGCCCACCACCAGATCGATTCCGGTCCGCACCGCGGACTTGAAGCCGGCTTTCTCGGCCTTCACTTGTTGCGGCCCGAGCGGCAGGGAAAGAATCGTGTAATGCCCCGCTGAATCGGTGGTCGTGACTCTGGTGGCCCCGGTTTCCAAGCTCTTCACCGTCACCGTTGCACCCGCCACGCCGCCGCCGGTGGGGTCGGCAACCGTGCCTGAGATGGCCGCCGTCACCTGCGCCCGTAGCGGCATTGTGCCCGCGCACATTGCCAGCGCGCCCAGCGCCAGACTCAGGAACCCGCACGTCAGAGTGCGTGATTCACTCCTGGAGCGATCGTTCAAACGGCCCTCCTCAGAATACGTGGTATTAGCGAAACAGTATTAACGATTATATGCGAGCCAGCAGAGGAGGTAGGCGGTGAGTCAGCCGAGGTACGGGCTCAGTCACGCTAATTGAGCCGATGCCAGACTCTCTTCAAAAGCATCCACAAACTTGTCTGCGTTTTCCGGAGTTTCTACGTCGGCCAACTCGATGATATGGGATCTCTCCAAGGAAACAGGCATTTTGTTCAAGACATCTCGCCTGGTGACTACAGGTATGATCAGCTTCTCTAGCGCCCAGGCCGCTCCAATCTCATGCAGCACCCATTTGTCATCCGCGGAATGAGGGGTCAACAGCGCCACCACCACATCAGTGGAGGACAACTCATTCCGGAGCTTAGATTGCCATTTCTCACCGGCGCTCAACTCCTCTATGGTGAACACCTGGGCGTTCAGCCGCTGGAACAGAAGGTTGCGCACGTGTCGTGCAAAAACCATATCGACGTTAGAGTGGCTGATGAATACCTTAACTCGCTGATGTTTGGAGTGTCTTGTTTGACGCATTTCACCGCCCTGCTTTCGCCCGTCTTAGAAACTGATCTATGTACTGATCAAAATCGTTCAAATCGATCGCCTTAAAAGGACTGAGTATATCGGGCATTTCCTTCGGTCCCACTTTGTCGATAATGGCGATAATGGCGATGATGGGTTTACGCAAACCCCAGGCAGCTCCCATTTCAATGAACACCCAGGGACGGTCCCTTCGAATAGCGGCTCAGTAGTACAACAAACTCGTCGCATTTCTCAATTCCACTCCGAACGGAATCCGGATCGACTGTCCACCTTCGGTGTCTTTTTCGTCGAAGAATACTTCGACGTGCGGATTACCAGCCTCCTCGATCAACCTTGCGCATTGCTTTGCAATCCACCGGTCTTTGTGGGCGTGACTCAAGAACACACGGTAGTGTACCGCCGATCTTTTCTTGGCCACGCTTTTGACCAACAGTGTGGCGCATTGCTCTTGCGGTCCTGTCTACTGCGCGCTGCGGAACGTAGTCCAAGGATGCGAATCGAGATCGCGCAACACGCTCTTCTCCCAGGCGAACTCCGGATGTTCTTTCAGGTGCTGCGGCGGCCTTGAAATCGATTCCATCGGCGTGACCCATGGCCGCGGTGAACGACATCTGCGAGAGCATGGCGGCGTCGGCGGCCTTGTTCTGCACCGTGCCGGCGGGCCCATACGGCGGCTGCCACGGACTGGATCCGCGCGTTGAAAGATCGATGTGGCCGCACAAGGTCCGTTCGCTGGGCGCAATCTGGTGCGTGAACGTGTCGTAGTGGTCGGCCAGGAACCGCTGGGCCGCCGCGACGTCGATTTTGCCCTTGTTCTCCTGCATAAGCTCGCTCCCAGCGCACGTGCCGCGCGTTCGCGCTGATACTCATATCGTTCACCGGGATAATCGCTGGCCTCATCCCGGATCAATTCGGGATTTTCTGGAAAATTCGACCCGACGAAATAGCCGTCGTGCGTGCGCCGCAGCGTGACGTGCTTCAGCCCCAGCTCCAGGCTCGCGATTTCATTGTTGCGCGTATCGGCCAGCAGCCAGGTATTGGCATAGCCTCCGTTGTTGCCGTCTTCCATAATCCGCGCATAATCGTCGATATTCGCGGCATATTGCATGGCTTTGCGCGCGCGTTCAAACTCGGGAATGCCTTTCGGATCGAAGCCGCTGAAATGGCCGATGGTGGTTTCCGTGATCGCCAGGCCGGCGCTGTTGACGCCGATATCGTCGCCGCTGTGAATCAGCCCCGGCATGCCATCCATCAAAATGCGATAGCCTTCCGACGGCACGATGTCGAAGATGATGTTCCAGCGCGAGCCTTCCTTATATTCGGTCCAGTTGTTATGCGCGATCACCACCTTGCCATCGCGCGTGTAGCTTCCCACCGCGACGAACGCGCTGCAATGCTCCGGCACCGGCCTTGCACAAGCTCGCCAGTTGATGCTGCTTGTCGTACCAGCCGGTGTAATAGGGCGAAAGCTCCAGCCAGCCGTTCATCGCCACTACGTCCCAAAGATCCAGCGCCACGCCACGCGCCTTCAGCCCTTCCACGATTCCCTTCAGCTCTTCCCGATATTGCGGCTCCACGCGCGGCCACAGCACCTTCTCGGCGGCCGTGCGGAAAAAGCCGTAGGGCTTATGGCTGTCGTGCGTCAGGCCGAGCCGGATCACGCTTTTGAGCGTCCTCGATTTCAGGCGCGAGCAAATACCCGTGCTGAAATCCGATTTCCGACGGCGTGCCCTCCAGATGAACGAAAATCCAGCCGTTCAATTCCGGCCGGCGAAAAGCTTTGGCGAGCCGGGGATCGGATTGACCGATACGGGCGGGCGCGGCGGCATACAGGCTGGCGACGGGGAGACTGGCCGCGAACAGGAGAGCAAACACAGTTCGTGCGGGTCATGATTTTATGAGCATAGCAGGAACTAACCAAACCGGTCGCGCGTAGTCTAAAATGCGTTAGCTGTTGAAGCCTATGCGATCCATTGGGAAAGATATCCAGTTCGCGTTACGCGCATTTCGCAAATCGCCCGTGTTTACCGCTGTAGCTCTTTTGTCACTGGCCCTCGGCATCGGCGCAAACACTGCCATCTTTAGCCTGCTCGATCAAGTATTGCTGCGGCTGATGCCGGTGAAGAATCCCCAGCAGTTGGTGCTTCTGAGCATGAAAGGCTATCACTACGGCAGCAACTGGGGCGATCATGCGCTCTCCTACCCGATGTATCGCGATTTCCAGGCGCAACAATTCGGTCTTCTCCAGCATGTTTTGCCGCTTTGCGGACGACTTCAGCCTGGGCTTCAACGGAAGAACCGAACGTGTCAGTGGCGAGTTTGTGTCGGGAACCTATTTCCCGGCGCTCGGCGTCGGCGCCGCAATCGGCCGCACGTTCACGCCCGACGACAATCGCATTCCAGGCGGCCACCCCGTAGTGGTGCTTGAGCTACGCCTATTGGCAGTCGCGCTTTGCGGGCGACCCCGGCCATTGTCGGAAAGACAGTAGCGGTGAATGGCCATAACTTCACGGTCGTTGGCGTGGCGCAGAAGGGTTTCAACGGGTGTCGACATCAGCAGCGCCAGCCAGATCTTCGTGCCCGTGATGATGCGTCCGCAACTCATGCCGCTGCTCAATGAGTATCTGGATTTCGACAACCGGCGCACGCGCTGGGTGAATGTTTTCGGGCGTTTGAAACCCGGCGTCTCGCGCGAGCAGGCGCAAGCATCGCTGCAGCCGTATTTTCACTGCATGCTGGAGATGGAAGTAAAGCAAGCCGCGTTCAGCAAGGCCTCGCGCCGACGTGCGGGCGCGCTTCCTGCAGAACGTGATCGAAGTGGTCCCCGGCGGCCAGGGAAAACCGCGGTTCCGGGAGCTGATGTCTACGCCGCTGTGGGTGCTTGATGGCGTTGACGGGCGGGGTGTTGCTGATCGCGTGCGCCAATGTTGCTGGCCTGCTGATCGCTCGGGCGGCCTCGCGTCAAAAGGAGATCGCCATCCGCCTGGCAATCGGCGCGGGACGCCTCCGCATCATCCGCCAATTGCTGGTGGAGAGCCTGCTGCTTTCCGTGACAGGCGGAGCTTTGGGTCTGCTCCTCGCGATTTGGACGGACCACGCATTGCTCGCCTTCCTGCCGCCCGATACCCTGACGCTCCAGCTGTCCACGGCGCCCGACTTGCGGATCCTGCTGTTTGCCGTGGCCGTGTCGCTGCTCACCGGCCTGATCTTCGGGCTGGTGCCGGCTCTGCAATCCACCAAGCCGGACGTCGCGCCCGTTCTGAAGGACACCGTGGGCGGAATCGTCGGCGGTGGAACGCACGTGCGCGTTCGCAAAGCGCTGGTGGCGGCGCAGGTGATGCTGTCGCTGCTGCTGCTGATCGGCGCGGGACTGTTCATTCGCAGCTTGCGAAACCTGCGCGATATGGGCCCCGGGTTCAGCACCGGCAATTTGATCGCGTTCGATCTCGATCCTTCACTGAACGGCTACAGCTCGGACCGCTGCAAGACTGTTTTATCGCCAGCTTACCGCCGAGTTGAACGCGCATTCCGGGCGTCCGCTCCGTCGGGCTGGCGCGCATGAGAATCCTGGAAAACAACGAGTGGGACAGCTGGCTGACCGTCGAAGGGTATCAAGCCAAGGCAACCGACACGTCCCGAGCCTTCATGAATTCCGATCGGGCCGGGCTATTTCACCACACTGAACGTTCCCATCCTGGCCGGGCGCGATTTTACGGAGGAGGACACCCAGAACCATGCAGCACGGTGAGAAACCCGACTGACGTGGCGCCGCGCGTCGTGATCGTCAATGAAAAGTTCGCCAAGCGCTTCTTCGGTTCCGCCGCGAAACGCCATTGGCCGCCATGCGGGATTCGGAGGCGATCCCGGCACAAAAACGGACATGGAGATCATCGGCGTGGTCAAAGACATCAAGTACACCAACTTGCGCGACGACGTCCCCATTCAAATGTTCGAGCCGTATCTCGCGGACAACTTCGTCAGCAATATGACCGTGTATGTTCGCACCACCATGAACCCCGATCAGTTCTTTTCAGTGGTGCGCTCGAAAGTTCGCGCATTGGACCCCAATCTGCCAGTCTATGCGCATGCGCACGATGGACGATCAGATCTCAAACTCGCTGCTGATCGAGCGGCTGATTGCGAGTCTTTCCACTGTGTTCGGATTTCTCGCGACGCTACTGGCCGTCATCGGACTATACGGCGTGATGGCTTATACCGTCGCGCGCCGCACGCGTGAAATCGGAATCCGCATGGCGCTCGGCGCTTTTCAAGGCGACGTCATCTGGATGGTGATGCGCGAAGTTCTGGTGCTGGTCGTCGATCGGATTGGCCGCGGGTTTAGCGTGGCGCCTTCGTTCTCGCGAAACTGGTGCAGAAGCAGCTGTACGGCGTCACTGGCCACGATCCTATTACGGTGGTCCTGGCCGCGTTGGGCTTAGCCGCGGTAGCTTGCGCCGCCGGCTATATCCCCGCGCTGCGCGCCAGCCGCATCGATGCTATGCGAGCCCTGCGCTACGAATAGATTTCACCGTTGCGATTGCAACGAATACGGCGCGGTCCCAAAGCGCCTGCTTCCCGATGCTATTGCCGTAGATCACTATTTCGACGCGCCGGTTCTGCTGGCGCCCAGCCGCAGTCGCATTCGACGCTATTGGCCGGGCATCGCCGTAGCCGACGGCCGCCACCGTGTTGGGACGCGCCCCGAGTGCGACTATCGCATCCCGCACTATTTGCGCGCGCCTTTCCGATAACGCCTCCGGAGTGGCGTAGCCTTCCACGCGCACGCTAAGTCCGGGATGCGACGACAAGATCGCGGCCACATTACCGAGACGCTGGCCCGCCTCCGGGCGTAAATCATCACTGCCCGGCTCGAACATTGCGTCCGTCACCGTCACCACCAAACCTCGGGGCGTGTCTCGCGTCGCGAACGAACCGTTCAACTGCGCCAGAAGTTGCGCGCGAAATTGTCTCTGCGCCGCGCCGGAATCGCGAAACGCCACTGCTGGCTGGCTCGGTGCCGGTGGTGGAGGCGGCGGAGTGAGCGCAGCCTGTTCCGCGGCCCTGGCTTGAGCCTCTGCTTCGCCGAGCTTGCTCGCGCGCATCGGCGGCTTGTTGCGCCTCCGCTGCGGCATCGGCCCGCGCCTGAGCGGCATCTTCCTCCGCCTTGCGGAGTTGGCCCTGGTCGCGCGAGCTTTGTACTTCCCGCTGGTGGCGGTCTTCATCGCGCCGCTTTACCGCGATGGTGCGTGCGTCTTCGGCCATCTGCGCGGCTTCACGAGCGGTGGACACGATGGTGTGCGTATCCAATTTCCGCGCGTTCATATCCTGTGCTTGCGCCAATAGAGACTCCGCTTTACTAAACGACTCCGGCGCATATTGATCGGCGCCCAGGGATCGCGCAATCTGGACCGCATTTTGCGCCTGGTATAGCTCCAGAACAGCCTCGTACCGGTCGTACGGCAACTTCTCCGACTCCGCGTTGATCGATTCCAGTTGCGATGGCTGGATATTCAGCGTGTACTGGCCGCGCGGCAGCAATTCATATTTCGCGGTCACTTCTTCGCGCGCGCCGATGGTGTCGGGCCGCACGATGTTCTCGGCCACCACCACGTCGCTCGGGATCGTCACCGAGTAATATGGCTCCGCGGTAACCATGAGCCCGAATGCCTGCAAATCGGTGGTCACTTTCACGTGCGCCTTGTTCGGAGGAATCCACCAGCACTTCGCCGAGATTCTTGGGGCGGCCTTCCGGTGTGATCGCCCACAACACGTAAGTCAGATATTCGCGCCCAAAGCGTGTGGGCGCATCCAGGTGCTCGAATTTCGCGTCGATCGACACCGCGCCCCGATGGCTTTCCACGATCGCCGTGCCCTTGGCTTTGGGAAGCAGCACAGTCCCTTGAAAATCGATGGGCGTGGGGCCGCCGCGATGTTCGTAGTTCACCGCCTCCAGATTGCGCGACACGACGGTGACCCGATAAATCGGCTGCGGGCCGGGGCTTACGGGCGGCTGCGCGAACCCAACGCCCAGCAGCATCCCGGCGCCCAAACTTGCGGAGAGTATGGCTCTCATGTCTTCACCTCCATCGAGCCTGGAAGAAGCAAATTCGTGGCCGCAAATGGCCAGGGAGCAATTGCAAAAACTTAGGCCTGCGTGACCAAAACGTGACTTGGCCGCCCGCCGCCAAACCCGGTAAAAAGTGACGAGTCGCCGAAACATTTCCGTCCTGAATTGTTAAATCCTTGCGGAGCCACGGATTCTGTGACATTCTGGGGAAAACATGCCAATCTCTCAGGGTTGTGAATGGAAGTGGGTCATTTCAAGGACGCTGGGTCGCGTGGTGGTTGGCCTCGCGGCGGCAGCGATCGGCTTTGCGGCTCAGGCGGGCCCTGCCCCGCGGCCGCAGAACTTTGGATCCCCCTGCCCGCGCCATCTTCGTTTTTGCTGGTGGTTACCGGGCTGGCCGGCTTGGTTGGTTGGAACTGGTGGCGAAGCCGCTCGCGCGCGCAGCAAAACTCGCGGGATTAGTCGTCCGGCCGGTGCTTTAGCGTCAAAGTCTCCGCGCTGTCGTGCGCATCCGGGGAACGCCGCTTCGGGATCCAGCTCTCCTGGCAATTGAACGCGGGCTGTCCGCCGGCCGGCTTCGTTCGCACATAGGTGCCGTCGGAGAGCATGTGCCGCGCATTCGCCGTATCTCTGAGGTAGCCTTGCAACAATTCATCGCGAACGCGCGCAATGATTTTGCCGTCCGCCAGCGGAAACAATATTTCCACCCGATGATCCAGATTGCGCGGCATCAGGTCGGCGCTGCCCAGGTACACTTCCTCGTCTCCGCCGTTACGAAAATAGTAGATCCGGCTGTGCTCCAGAAACCGTCCCACGATGCTGGTGACTTCGATATTTTCGCTGACCCCCGGCAAGCCCGGCCGCAGCGAGCAGATGCCGCGCACCAGCAATTGAACTCGCACGCCCGCTTGCGACGCGCGGTATAGCAGCCGAATCATTTCCGGATCCACCAGCGCATTGGTCTTGAAAATCAGATGACCGCCGCGCCCCTGTTTCTGATGTCCGATTTCCCGCTCGATCATGGCTTCCATGCGCGCCCGCAGATTCACCGGCGAGACCAGCAGCCGCTTGTAATCCGCTTTCGCCGAATATCCTGTCAGATAGTTGAACAAGTGCGTCACGTCGTCAGCCACTTCTTCATTAGCGGTAAACATCCCCAGGTCGGTGTACAAGTGCGCGGTGATGGCGTTGTAATTGCCCGTGGAAAGATGCACGTAGCGGGCGATCCGCTCGCCCTCGCGCCGCACCACCATGGCCACTTTGCAATGGATCTTCAGTCCGATCAGCCCATAAACGACGTGCACGCCTTCAGCTTCCAGCGCCTTCGCCCATTCGATGTTGCTCTCCTCGTCGAAGCGGGCTTTCAGTTCCACCAGCGTGGCCACCTGCTTCTCTTCTTCGACGGCTTCCAGCAGCGCTTGCACGATCGGCGAATTGCGCCCCGTCCGATACAGGCATGTCTTGATCGCGAGCACCTGCGGATCGTGCGCGGCTTTTTTCAGGAAATCGATCACGGGTTGAAACGATTCGTAGGGGTGGTGCAGAAGAATATCCTGGCGGCTGATCGACCGCGAATAAATCGTCCTCTGGGCCGGCTAGCGCCAGTGCGGCAGGAACAGCCGGCACAAACGGAACATCCTTTAAGTCGGGCCGGTCGAGATTATATAGTTGCATCAACCGGGTGAGCGAAAGCGGCCCGCGGATGCGATAAATTTCGCTGGCTTCCACCTCCAGATTGTTCACGAGGATTTCCAGGACATGCGGCGGCATGTCTTCGCCCACCATCAGGCGCACCACGTCCCCGAAACGTCTTTGCCGCACGCCGGCTTCGATGCTTTCCAGCAGGTCTTCCGCTTCCAGTTCCTTGATCGCCATGTCGGCATCGCGCGTGACATGAAACGGATGTGTTTCGAGCACCTCCATGCCCGGAAATAGCGCCCCCAGTTGGGCCGCGATCACTTGCTCCAGCCACACGAACTCGAGATGGGATTGCGAACGGCGCCGCTTTTGTTTGGGCGCGGCGGCGCGGTTGATGGGAACCAGCGCCGGCAGCGAATCGGGAACCTTGATGCGCGCGAAGCGCTCGTTGCCCTGGGTGTCCCGGATCAGCGCGGCCAGATTCAGGCTGAGATTGGAGATGTGCGGAAACGGACGGCCGGGATCGAAGGCCAGCGGAGTTAAAACGGGAAACGCCGATTCCGTGAAGTAATTCGTGGCTACGCGCAGTTGGACTTCGTTCAGATCGGTGTAATCGAGGATTCGTATGCCGGCTTGATCCAATTGGTGGTGTAGCCCAGCCAGGCACTTGTAAGCGTCCGCCACCAGCCGCTTGATCTCCCGGCGGATGGCGATCAACTGCGCGCGCGGCGGCATTCCGTCGGGACCGGCGTCGACGATCCCCGCCTCCATCTGGCTCACCAATCCCGCCACCCGCACCATAAAAAATTCGTTGAGATTGGAGCCCAGGATGGCCAGAAACTTGACGCGCTCCAATAGCGGATTGGCCCGGTCCTCGGCCTCTTCCAGGACGCGCCGCTGAAACGCCAGCAAACCCAGTTCCCTATTTATGTACAGGCTCGGGTCGCTTAGAGAAGTCTCGCTAGGTTCCACCCGTGGCGTGTCAGGCGCGGCCCGCGCGGCTTTCTTGTGCTTGCGCGAACTGGCGCTCTCTGCCTTGATCCTTTTGTCCATGTGAAATAGCTAGGCTTGCATCCGCGCGTTTCAGTACCGTGGCGGAGCGATGAATTTCCGATGGCGGCTTGCCCCCGGAGCCCGGTGCCAATCCGTGCGTCGAGCTACTTCGCGATCACGCCGCAGGCGATGCGCGCGCCCGCATTCCCGGCCGGATCGCTCTTATTGTCGTCGGCCTTTTCATGGATCACCAACGCCGTTCCGCCATTGGCAAACACCGAGTGTTCGTTGTCATCCAGGTTTACGCGCTCGTCCACCACCGTGGTCTTGGCCGTCCCGTCCGCCTTGACCATGAAGTTCTTCATGTCACCGGCGTGCGGTCCCTCGGGATTTTCCAGCCCGTGATGTTTCATGTCGGGATTAAAGTGTCCGCCCGCCGAAGTAAAGGGCGGCTCGCATTTCGCCATCTGATGGATGTGAATGGCATGCTCGCCCGGGGGCAAGTTTTTCAGATTGAGTTTGATCTTCACCCCGCCTTTGCTGTCGCTGAGCACCGCCGTGCCGACGTTCTCGCCCTTGGTATTCTTCATGTCCACAGTCACGGACTTGCTCGCGGCCTCGAGTGAAGCGGCCAGCACCGCGATTGCGGCGATCAGCACGATTTTTGACGTCATATTCCTTTTTCTCCTTCGCGGCATTTCCCGCCGAACCCACCCCAATAGGCGGAAGAATCGGACGCGCTAGCGCGTCAACACATGATACTAAAGACCCTGGATGCTCAGCGTGAAAGAGATCTGTCACAAGAGATCTGTCACAAAATACCTTCGAGCGGTGATATACCAGCGTGGACGCACTAAGCGAGGCCATCGTCGAGATGGAACCGGGCGACGCCTGGCGAGAGACCGAGCGGATCTTCCGCGCCCACTATACACGGCTCGCCCGCGTGATCGCCAAAGTGATTCGCGATCCGGCGCGCGCCGAAGAGATAGCCGTCGAGGTCTGCTTGAAGTGGTCCGCTGGCCGGAAAGCTGCAGGCGAGAAAGCCGAGCGCTGGTTGTACCGGACTGCCGTCCGAGTGGCACTGAACGAGTTGCGGCGCCAGACGCGCCGGGACCGATACGAACGTCTGGTGTCGTTCGTGCGCGGGTCGCCCACTCCCGAGGAGGCCCTGATCGCCCGTCAGGAGCAGGAGCGGGTTCGTCTTTTGCTGGCGGCTATCGAACGCCGCCATGCGGAGTTGCTGGTGTTTCGGAGTCAAGGATTCAGCTACGAAGAGTTGGCATCGATTCTCAATCTGAATCCGGCTTCTGTGGGAACCCTTCTCAGTAGAGCGCAGCAAGCGTTCAGAAAGGAATACACGCGGCGTTATGGAACTGGACGACTTGAATCCAAATAACGAACTCAACGTGGGCCGTTGGACCGATGAGAGTCTCGCGGCGCTCGGTCCGGAAGGCAGCTGGCAACCAGATATGAACCGCGGCCTGGCCCTCCTGCGAAAACAACGGGGGCAATTGGCCCGGCGTCGCCGTAACTGGGCCTGGCTGGTCGCGGGCGCGATGGCGGCGGGCCTGTCTCTGATGGCAACCCCTGCCACCCGCGCTTTTACGCAACGTTGCCTCTCAGCGTGTGCCGGTGAATCCGGCTGGGTTCGGCAATTTCTTAAGGTTGGCGCATCCGATCCGCTACCGAGCACAGCTTTCATAAAGCCGCCCGGCCGCAAGATAGCGCCCGACTTCATATTGACCGATTCCGCGGGCCGCCCAGTGAGTCTGTCCGAATTCCGGGCGGCATCAGGTTGTGCTGATCAACTTTTGGGCCACCTGGTGCGCCCCCTGCGCGTCCGAGATTCCCTTGCTCGTCGGTTTCGAGCAGGCTTATCGCGGCCGTGGTTTCGTCATCCTCGGCATAGCACTGGATGAAGGGTGGAACGCGGTCCGGCCCTATGCTGACGCGAAAAAGATCAACTATCCCGTATTGATGGCCGACGCGAAGATTTCTGACCTGTTTGGTGGCCTGAAGGGCGTGCCCACCACGCTCATCATCGACCGGCGCGGCAGGATTGCCGCCACTCATGTGGGTCTATGTCAGAAGCAAGAGTACGAAACCGATATTCAAGCTGTGCTCAATGAATAGTAAATAAGGAAAGGATCACGTTATGAAACTCACATTTCGAATCGGTTCGGTGGCTGTCTGTCTCCTTGCCACCATCCCTTTGACCATCAATGCGGCAAATCGTCCATCGCCTGTCTTTGTGGCAACAATCACGATGCGTAATGGAGCCACCCGGACGGTCGCGCTGGAAGGAGTGGGTTGCCCTCAAGGCATCTGTTCCAGGACCGCCATCAAAGCAAAAAGTAAGGATTCAGTGGTGCAAACCTGGTTCGACAGTCTTGCCCAGATTAAGGACATCACGCCCACAGAGGCCTTGTTCGTTTTGAAAGACGGCACCAGCCGGCGATTGTCTCTGATCTATGATTTTCGGGTTCTCTACCTGGCGAATCGATTGGGTGGAACGGACAAACTGGACGTGGCCGCAGTCAAGACGGTGGACTTCATCGCTCCCGCAAAGTAATTCTCGCGGATGGCCGCTGGGCGCCCCCAGTGCGCTCTGCGCCCAGTGTGCCGAAAAAGCACGCGTGTTAGAACCTGCCAGCGGCCACTCCAGTGTGGCATCCTAAGGTATCCGCAGAACTTACTTGTTTCGCGCGGGTTCGTTTCTATTTCGCATTATGACAATTCGGCACTTTTTTATGCCCCTCGCGTTAGGGGTTCTTTCCTTGACTTGTGCTTGGGGCCAGCAGTACGTCATCAATACGTATGCCGGTAACAGGAGTGCCGGCTTCTCCGGCGACAGTGGCGCTCCCACCGGCGCCCAGCTCGACTCGCCGCTCGGCCTGGCCTTCGATTCCTCCGGAAACTTGTACATCGCCGATTCTGTAAACGAGCGCATCCGCAAAATATCCGGCGGCACCATCACTACGGTCGCGGGCAACGGTACCGGAGGTTACTCCGGCGATGTGGGCGTTGCCACCAGTGCCGAGCTGCTGAGTCCCTCGGGCGTGGCTGTGGATTCCAATGGCAACATTTATATAGCGGACACCGCCAACCATGTCATCCGTGAAGTGGTCACCGGAGCTGCGGCGACGAACGCAAAGGTAGCCGCCGGCGACATCATCACCATCGCGGGCACCAACACCGGAGGATATTCCGGCGATGGAGGCGCGTCCGGTTTGGCGCAACTGGATCTTCCCACCGGCGTGGCCGTGGATTCCTCCGGGAACATTTACATCGCCGACTCCGGGAATAACGTAATCCGCGAGATCTCAGGGAGCACCGGCATTATTAATACCATCGTCGGAGGAACGATCACCACCGAGTTGAACGATCCCGAGACCGTGGTAGTGGATTCCTCCGGCGATCTTTACATCTCCGAACAGAATGGCGTGAGGATCTCGAAGTTTTCCAACGGAAATTTGACGTTGATCGCCGGCAACGGCTACATCGGCTACTCCGGCGACAATGGACCTGCCACGCAAGCCTCACTCGACGATCCTACCGGCATCGCGCTCGACTCAAATGGCTACCTCTATATCTGCGACACGTTGAACGACCGCATCCGCAAAATATCTCCCGATGGAATCATTACCACCATCGCCGGTTTGGGAATTCCTGGCTTCTACGGTGACGGCGGACCTGCGACGGGTGCGCTGCTCTCGTTTCCCAGAGGGATTATTGTGGATTCCTCCGGAAACGTCTACGTCTCCGATACCGTCAACTCCATTATTCGGGTGCTGCAACCCCAGACGCCCGCGATCTCGCCCGGCGGCGTAGTCAACGCAGCTAGCTTCACCCCGAATTTTTCTCCCGGTGCGCTCGCTAGCATCTTTGGGAACGATTTCACGGGTACCGGTCTCCAGGCGGTCGCGTCTCTGCCCTTGCCGTCCAATTTGGGCGGCGTCTCCGTTCAAGTAAATGGACTCGCGGCTCCCGTGCTGTATGAGAGCGCGAGCCAGATTAACTTCCAGATTCCGTGGGAGACCAAGACGGGTTCCGCGACGGTGGTGGTGAGCACGAATGGCGTGGCCAGCGCCGCCGTGAACATTATGGTGCAGGCCGCGGCTCCTGAATTGTTTGTCCAAGGTTCGCACGCGATCGCGCAGAACTCCGATTTCAGTCTCAACAGCTCCGCCAATCCCGCCAAAGCGGGCGGCTCCATTCTCGCCTATCTCACCGGCGCCGGGCCCGTGAGCAATCAGCCCGCCGATGGCGCGGCCGCTGCTTCCAGTCCTCTTTCTACCGTGACTTCCGCGGTCACCGCCACCATCGGAGGGCAACCGGCCGATGTCTCGTTCGCCGGACTTGCTCCCGACTTTGTCGGTCTGTGGCAGGTGAATATCACAGTCCCATCGGGCGTCACGAAAGGCGATCTTCCGCTCACCGTTACTGCCGGCGGGCAAACCAGCAATTCGGCGAACGTCAGCGTTACCCCCTGAACGGAGCTGCGACCAGCCCAAAGGAAGAAGTAGAAGAAACATCTTCCTCATCGGATCGGTCACACTGAAGATAAGTGGCGACCAATAATTCCACGACCATCCCTGACTCGGACCCGCTCTGGTACAAAGACGCCATCATCTACGAAGTCCACGTGCGCGCCTTCTACGACAGCGACGAGGACGGGATGGGCGACTTTCGCGGCCTGACCAAGAAGCTCGACTACCTGCAGGACCTGGGCGTCACCGCCATCTGGCTCCTGCCTTTTTTCCCGTCACCCTGGCGCGACGATGGTTACGATATCTCCGATTACAACGACGTCCATCCCTCCTACGGGACGCTCCGGGATTTCCAAAACTTTCTGAAGCAGGCCCATCGCCGCGGGATCCGCGTCCTCACCGAGGTGGTCCTGAATCACACCTCTGACCAGCATCCCTGGTTCCAGCGCTCGCGCCGCGCCGCGCCCGGTACACGCTGGCGCGATTTCTACGTCTGGAACGATACGCCGGAAAAATATCAGGACGCGCGCATCATCTTCCAGGACTTTGAAACCTCCAACTGGGCTTGGGATCCCATCGCCAAAGCGTATTACTGGCATCGTTTCTACTCCCATCAGCCCGATCTCAACTTCGACAACCGCCAGGTGCAAGACGCGATCCTGGATGTGATCGACTTTTGGTTCGACTTAGGCGTCGACGGATTCCGGCTGGACGCCGTCCCGTACTTATACGAGCGCGAAGGAACCAACTGCGAAAACCTGCCCGAAACCCACGCGTTCCTCAAACGGCTGCGCGAGCACATCGATTCAAAATACAAGGACCGTATTCTGCTGGCTGAAGCCAATCAGTGGCCCGAAGACGCGGTGGCCTATTTCGCCGACGGCTCGGAATGCCACATGGCATTTCATTTCCCCCTGATGCCGCGCCTGTTCATGGCCATTCGCATGGAGGATCGCTTTCCGGTGATGGAGATCCTGCAGGAGACGCCGCCCGTTCCGGCCAATTGTCAGTGGGCGCTGTTCCTCCGCAATCACGATGAGCTCACGCTCGAAATGGTAACCGACGAAGAGCGCGACTACATGTATCGCGTCTACGCGCACGACCGCCGCATGCGCATCAACCTCGGGATTCGCCGGCGCCTGGCGCCGCTGCTCGAAAACGACCGCCGCAAGATCGAGCTGATGAACGCGCTGCTGTTTTCCTTGCCCGGCACGCCCGTCATCTACTACGGCGACGAGATCGGCATGGGCGACAACATCTATCTGGGCGACCGCAACGGCGTGCGCACTCCCATGCAATGGAGCGCCGACCGCAACGCCGGTTTTTCGCGCGCCAATCCGCAAAAGCTGTACATGCCCATCACCATCGACCCGGCGTATCATTACGAAGCCATCAATGTCGAAGGCCAGCAGAACAATCCGCATTCGCTGCTGTGGTGGACCAAGCACTTGATCGAGCAGCGCAAGCAGTTTAAAGCGCTGGGCCGGGGATCGCTCGAATTTCTGCGGCCATCCAATCGCAAGGTGCTGGCTTTTTTCCGCCGCTACGAGGATGAGATCGTGCTGGTGATCGCCAATCTCTCGCGCTTCCCGCAACACGTGGAACTCGATCTGGCGGAGCTGAAGGGCATGACGCCCGTGGAGATTTTCGGGCGCGCGGAATTTCCGCCGGTCAGCGACCAGCCCTATCAAGTGACGCTTGGGTCGCTGGGCTTTTATTGGTTCGCTTTCCAAGCCAAACAGGCGCATCAGGAAAGCATCGAAACGCCCGCTACCCCGTCCGGTTTGCCGCTCATCGTTGTGGAATCCTGGTCGCAGGTATTTCAAGGCCGGAGCCTCGCGATTCTGTTGCGCCGCATGCCCGCCTATCTCAAAACGCGCCGCTGGTTCCAGGGCAAGGAGCGGGCCATCCGTAACATTGATGTTTTGGATGCCATTCCCATCCCCGACACATCGGCTCAGCTGCTGCTGGGGCAAATCGAATACACCGACGGCGATCCGGAGATTTACGTGCTGCCCGGCTCGGTGGCCACCGGCGAAGCGTCCGAGCAGGTGAAGGCCAACCTGTCGGATGTCTCGGTGGCTCAATTGCACGCCGAAGACGGGACGCGCGGCGTCCTTTACAGCGCCATCTTTGATCCTGCGTTCGGCAATGCCCTCTTTAGCGCGATTCTTCGCCGGCGGCGTTTTCGCGGAAAATCCGGTGAACTGGTGGGCTCGCACACCCGCGCCTTTCGCGCCGCCTGGGGGGAAAGCCATCCCGATCTCGGCCCCGCCGTCTTGAAGGCCGAACAATCCAACACCTCGATTGCTTTTGGAAATCGCTTCATCCTCAAGATCTATCGCTGCGTTGAGCCTGGGATCAATCCGGAAGTGGAGATCGGGACGTTTCTGACGGAGCGAAACTTTCCGTACAGCGCGCCCCTCACCGGCGTCATCGATTACCGCGGCAACTAACGGCGACGCGATCACCATCGCGTCCCTGCATGCCTTCGTTCAAAACCAGCAAGGCGATGCTTGGAACTATACGCTGGATGCCCTCAGCCAGTTTTTCGAAGCGGCGCTGGCGCGCAAGGAGGCCGATTTCTCCGGTCCCGACGGCAGCCATCATCCGCTCGACCTGCGCGGTGTCGAGGTCCCGGCGCACGCCCATGAACTGATCGGCGGCTATCTCGACTCCGCTCAACTGCTCGGCCGCCGCGTGGCGGATCTGCACCTGGCGCTGAGTTCGGATCCCACCGATCCGCAGTTCGCGCCCGAGCCCTTCACCGATCATTATCGCCATGCGATATTTCACGGCTTGATGGGATTGTCCACGGAAACCTTTCAGCTTTTGCGCCAGCGCCTGAAGTCGCTCCCGGCCTCCATTCAGGCGGAGGCACAAAAGGTGCTGGACCGCAGCGAAGAGATTCGGGCTCGCGCGCGCCTGATTTCCGAGCGCCGCATATACTCGGTCCGCACCCGCCTCCACGACGATCTTGGGTTGAACCGCGTGCTGCACACCGGCAAGGATTTCGTCTTCATCGGCTTCGATGGCCCTTCCGATCGAACCTTAGGCGGCCGCAGAATCAAGCGTTCGCCGCTGCGCGATGTCGCCAGCATGCTGTTGTCGTTCCAATATGCTGCCCAGGCAGTCTTCTTCGATCAGCTCCCCGGCGTGACGCACCGTCCCGAAACCATGAACGCGCTGGAATTCTGGGCGCGCTTTTGGTCCGATTGGGTGTCCGCTGCGTTCCTGGCAGGGTACCTGGACGCCGCTCGGCCCAAGCCCGCTCATCCCGCAGAATCAGGCGGACCTCCGGGTGCTGCTGGACCACTGTCTCCTCGAGCAGTCGCTGGAAGGGGCGCGCAAGGAACTGCTCAAACGGCCGGATTGGGCGCGGGTCCCAATCGTGATGCTGTCGCGGCTGATCCAATCCCCGCTGCCCGTAACTTCTTCGTAACCGAGCTTGAAATCTTATCTTCGCCGGGGAGTCCATTAGGGGGAGACCGAGGAGGACGGCTCTCACCGTTATACACATGAAGCGCCGCGAAGGACAGCCCGTTTACACGCCGTCGGCCACTTATCGTCTGCAATTTAATAAATCATTTACATTTCACGACGCCGCGGGCTTGGTGGATTATCTGGATGAACTCGGAATCACCGATATCTACGCCTCTCCGTTTCTGATGGCGCGGCCGGGGAGCCTGCACGGCTATGATGTCACCGACCACTCGCGCTTCAATCCGGAGATCGGCGATGAGGCATCGTTTTTGCGAACTTTCCGCCGCGCTGCAACGCCACAACATGGGATTGATCGCCGACGTGGTCCCCAACCACATGTGCATCACGCATCCTTCCAATGTGTGGTGGTGGGACGTGCTGGAGAACGGCCCCAGCAGCCCATTCGCACGTTACTTCGACATCGATTGGCATCCGCCCAAAGAAGAGCTGGTAAACAAGGTTCTGCTGCCCATCCTCGGCGATCAATACGGCCGCGTGCTGGAGAATCAGGAGATCCGGATTGTCTATGGCGAAGGGCAATTTCATGCTTCCGTCTACGAAACGCCTTTGCCGCTGGCGCCGCCAACCTGGACCATGCTTCTGGATCCGGCGGCCGCCCGGCTAAGGGAGAAGCTGGGTTCGGAAAATGAACACGTAGCCGAAATGGAAAGCATCGTCACCGCGCTTGGGCATCTCGCCGGCCCAACCGAAACCGATGAGGCGAAAATACGCGAGCGCCAGCGGGAAAAGGAGATCGTCAAGCGCAGGCTGACCGCGCTATTGGAGGCCAGCCCCGAAGCAGCGGCGGCCATCGATGCGCTCGCTGGTTGAAATCAACGGCCGCCGCGGCGAGCCCCGCAGTTTCGACCGGCTGGAGAGGCTGCTCGAAAGCGAACCCTACCGTCTCAGCTTCTGGCGCGTCGCCATGGATGAGATCAATTACCGGCGCTTCTTCGACGTCAACGATCTGGCGGCCATTCGGGTGGAAGATCCCGAAGTTTTCTCCGCGGTGCATGCGCTGATTTTCGATCTGGTGCGGCGGGGCGACATCCGCGGCCTGCGCGTGGATCATCCGGATGGCCTGTTCGAACCTGAAAAGTATTTCCGCTCTTTGCAGGACGGTTGCAAAGCCGGGCCCGATGGCTTCAAGCGAGAGCCGAACGTTTTATGTCGTGGCGGAGAAAATCCTCACCGGCCAACGAGCCTCTGCGCACCGAATGGGCGGTGGAAGGCACCACCGGTTATGGCTTCCTGAACCTGGTGAATGGCCTCTTCGTGGATCGCACCAAGGACAAAGCCTTTCAACAGCTCTATCGCCGCTTCACTGGGTGGGCCACGGCGTTTGACGATCTGGTGTGTGACAGCAAGCGGCTGATCCTGCAAGTGGCCATGTCCAGCGAGTTGAATGTTCTGGCCCGCAGGCTGGATCAAATTTCCGAACAGCACCGCTGGTCTCGCGATTTTACGCTGGAAAGCCTGCGCGACGCTCTGCGCGAAGTGCTGGCGGCCTTTCCGGTTTATCGCACCTACGTCGCGAGCGGTCAAACCGAAGTGGACCCGCAGGACCGGCGGCAGGTGAATATCGCGATTCGCGCAGGCCAAGCTGCGCAACCCCGCCATCAGCGAATCGGTTTTCGATTTCATCCAAAGCGTTCTGTTGCTGGAGCATCCCAGCGGCGTCGATGACGCCCAGCGCGCCGAGCGGCAGATGTTCGCCATGCGCTTCCAGCAGCTTTCCGTCGCCCGTGATGGCCAAGGGCGTGGAGGATACCGCTTTTTACCGCTACTATCCGCTCGCTTCTCTAAACGAGGTGGGCGGAGATCCCTCGCGCTTCGGCACCTCGGTGAATGCGTTTCATCGCCGCAATCTGATCCGGCCAGCAGTTGTGGCCCAACAGCATGAGCGCCAGTTCCACGCACGATACCAAGCGCGGCGAAGATGTCCGCGCGCGCATCAACGTGCTGTCGGAAACGCCTGGCGAATGGTATCGCGCGATTCGCCGCTGGCGGGAACTGAACCGGCCTGCGAAAACCAGGGTGGCGGAGCGCCACGCGCCCGATGCCAACGAGGAGTATCTGCTGTATCAAACGCTGGTGGGCACCTGGCCCTTGCATCCGATGAATCGCCGAAGAGCACCAGGTCTACATTCGCAGAATCGATGAGCTACATGCAGAAGGCGCTGCATGAAGCCAAGGTCCATACCAGTTGGGTGAATCCCAACGCGAATACGAGCAAGCCGTGACGAAATTCGTGGAGCGCGTGCTGGATCCCGCGCCCGGCAATATATTCCTGCAGGAGTTCGCGCCAGTTTCAAGCGCCCATCGCTCAACGCCGGAATGTGGAACTCCGTCGCGCAGGTGGTGCTGAAAATCGCCTCGCCGGGCGTGCCGGATTTCTATCAAGGCAACGAGCTGTGGGCGTTCGATCTGGTGGATCCCGACAACCGGCGCGCCGTGAATTACGATCTGCGCCGCCAAATGCTCCGAAACTTGCGCGACCAGGCCGCGCGCGATCGGGCGGCGCTGGTCGATCGCCTGCGCGAGAACCCTTGTGACGGCGGCATCAAGCTGTACGTCACAAGTGAGGCGTTGCGCTTCCGGCGCGATCATCGCGATCTGTTCGCCCAAGGCTCCTACACCGCCCTCGCCGCGGAAGGCGGCCGCGCGCGGCACGTCGTAGCCTTCTCCCGCGCGTCAGCGGAGAATCAAACGATGATCGCTGTCACTGGCCGCTTTTTCCTCAAACTGTGCAACTCGCACAGCAAGCCGATCGGCGAGGTGTGGGGCAACACAGCCATCGCGCTTCCGCAGGAAGACCGCGCACCGGAGCTTTCGAGATATTTTCACCGGCGAAACCCTGACCGTGGAAGATCGCGAAGGCGCCCCGTGTTCTCGCGATGAACAAGGTTTTCGCGCGCTGTCCCGTCGCCCTCCTGTTTGCGCGAGAGCGCGAGCCTGAAGTGCATTACGGCGCCACTGCGCTTCCGGGCGGCGGTGTGCATTTCCGCGTCTGGGCTCCGGAAGCAAGATCGCTGGCGCTTCAACTGGCCGGATGCGCGCCGCTGCCGATGCACGCGCTGCCGGCGAAGATTTTGAGCTGTTCGCGCCTGAGGCCCGGCCCGGAGACAGCGTATTCCTTCGTTTTTGAGATGGCCGCCTGCGTCCCGATCCGGTTTCGCGATCGCAACCGCATGGCGTGCATGGCCCATCCCAGATCGTCGATCCCGATCGGCCTTCGCCTGGTCCGACCAGGATTGGAACGGCCTCGCGCTCTCCGATTACATCTTCTATGAGCTGCACATCGGTACCTTCACGCCCGAGGGCACCTTCGACGGAGCGCCATCGCCAAGCTCGCGCACCTGAAGGATCTCGGAATCACGGCGGTCGAGCTGATGCCGGTCGGCGAATTTCCCGGCGCGCGCAATTGGGGTTACGACCAAGTGGATCTATACGCGCCGCATTCGGCTTATGGCGGCCCTGATGGCCTGAAAATCTTCGTGGACGCCTGCCATCAAGCGGGCCTCGCCGTGGTGCTGGATGTCGTTTACAATCACGTCGGCCCCGAAGGCAACTACCTGGCCGAGTTCGGCCCCTTATTTCACCGACCAATACCGGACGCCCTGGGGACGCGCCATGAATTTCGACGGCCCATGCAGCGACGGAGTCCGCCGCTTCGTCATCGATAACGCGCTCTATTGGCTCACCGAGTATCACATCGATGCACTTCGCCTGGACGCGATTCACGGGATTTTCGATTTCAGCCCGCGCCACATTCTGGCCGAGCTTCGCGGCCGCTTTCATGAACAAGCCGCGCACCTGGGGCGCCAGGCATGGGTCATCGCCGAAAGCGATCTCAACGATGTTCGCGTGCTCGATCCGCACTGCTTCAGGCGGACTACGCTCTCGACGCCCAATGGCTCGACGAATTTCATCACGCCGTGCGCGCCTATTTGACCGGCGCGAATCGCTCCTATCTCGGCGGATTCGGCCAGCTGCGGCACATTCAAAAGGCGATTACCGAACGGTTTCGTTTACGACGGCTGCTACTCCGCATTTCGAAAGAGGCACTTTGGAAGCTCTTCGCGCGACCTGCCGGGGAATCGCTTCGTGGCGTTCATTCAAAATCACGATCAGGTCGCCAACACCAGCCAGGGCGTCCGTTTGTCGCAGCTCGTGCCGATGGAGCAATACAAGATCGCGGTCGCGCTGCTGCTCTGTTCGCCTTGCTTGCCGCTGTTATTTATGGGCGAGGAGTTCGCCGAAACGAACCCATTCCTGTACTTCACCAGCCACGGCGACCCTGGACTCGCGCGGCTGGTAAGTGAAGGCCGCTGGAAGGAATTTGAAGAATTCACAGTGAGCGGCCAGATTTCGTTGATCCGCAAGCGCGCGAAGCGTTCGAGCGATCTAAGATCAGCTGGGACCTGCTCGCAGGAACCGGAGCACCGCGCCGTTACTCCATCTCTACTGCGAACTGATCCAACTCCGCAAACGCTGCCCGTGCTTGCATAATGGCCGCAAAGATCTGACCCGAGTCGAATTCGACGAAGGCAGCCCAGTGGCTGCGGATGGAAAGATCCGACCCTTCAGGCTGCCGAGCCATCCTGTTCTGCAATTTCTCCGAACGAGCGATAGCCATGCCGAACCTCGACGCACAGCACGTGGACCCTGGCGTCTGTCTACCGCCTCCGCGCCTGACGGGCCGTCCACTGTTCCAGCGATGCAGCGCGTCGCTGTTCCTGGCCAGTCCCTAACCTGATCGGCGAAGTCTCAGGCTTTGCTTGGAATCGTTCGCGACCGCGGCCGGTCGCTGGCGGCGAAATCGGCTTTCGCTTCGGTGGTGGCGGAAACGTCTTCGGCGCCGGTCTGCACCAGAATTTCGCGCGCCGTTTTCACCCACTCGCGATCGTCGCAATGCACCGAAAGCAAAATCCCGCCCTTGCGAATCCGGCCTTCGTAGCGCTTGGCTTCGTACTCCGGCGTTCCCAATCCGACCAACGCGCCCGTCACGCCACCCAGCACGCCGCCCACGCCGATGCCGCTGAGCATCGCCAGGATCGGGCCCGCCGCGACGAACATCCCCAAGCCCGGAATCGCCAGCAAACCAACTCCAGCCAGCCATCCCAGAATGCCGCCCACCACAGCGCCACTTCCCGCGCCGGCGGCGGTGCCTTCCGGAGCTTTTGTGTTCCGTTCTAAAGCCAGATCCTTGGTGCCTGTGTTATCAGGAAACAGGATCGAAATATCCGTGCTGCGAAAGCCCGCCAGCTTCAATCCATGGACCGCGTTTTCCGCGTCCAACTGGCTTGTATAAATGCCAAAAACCGCTTTGTTCTTTGCCGACATGACCGACTCCTTCGTCCTTGGCGAAAGTATGCGTGCCTCGGTGTTTCCACCGACACCACGCCCTCCCCACCATGGACGCGGATCCCGGCACACGGGTTAATTCCCGTTAATCTTAAAGCAACTGAATGGCCGCGCAAAAGTCACGTCATGGCGTTACAAAAGCGTATAGAAAATACCTTGTTGGACGCGCCCATGGGAAAATTCTTCCACTTCCTCACGGTTTCATCACTGCCCGTAGAATTCCACCTCCGCCTTGCATCTAACCAGCAGACATGCCGAAAAGCATTCGCAATCCCACCGAGTTCAAACTCAGCAGCTTGCTCCGGCCTCATCTGAAACTCCTGGTGATTGGCTTTGTGGCGGTGCTGGGCGAGGGTGTGGCGAACCTGCTGGAGCCCTGGCCGCTGAAGATCGTCCTCGATAACGTCCTGCGCTCCAAGGACAAACAAGGCTGGCTGAATCACTGGATTCTCGTCTACGTTCGGCAATGACAAGCTGGCCGTGCTCGAATTCGCCGCGTTGGCGGTGCTGGCCATCGCGCTGCTCGGCGCCGCTTGCTCCTATGTCGAGAAATACGTCACCACCAGCTACCGGCCAATGGGTGACGCACGATCTTCGCCGCACGCTGTACTCGCACATCCAGCGTCTTTCCCTCGCCTATCACGATCACAAACAAACCGGCGATCTGATCAGCCGCGTCACCGGCGACATCGACGCCATTCAAAGCTTCATTGTTTCGGGCCTGCTGGACTCCATGATCAACAGCCTCACGCTGGTGGGCATGCTGGGCGTGATGCTCTATCTGAATTGGCGATTCACCCTGATCGCGCTCTCGGTAGCGCCGTTTCTGTTCCTGGTGGTGTTTTCCTATACCCGCCGCATCAAGAAGGCCTCGCGCGAGGTTCGCAAAAAGGAAGGCGAAATCGTTTCCGTCATGCAGGAGGTGCTTTCCTCCATCCACGTAGTGAAAGCCTTCGCGCGCGAGGACTACGAACAGAAGCGCCTGGAAGAAGAGAGCCTGGAAGGCGTCGAGATCGGGCTGCGCGCGCGTTCGCTGAAAGCCAAGCTCTCGCCCCTGGTGGAAATCCTCGTCGCGGTCGGCACCGCCCTGGTGCTGTGGTTCGGCGGCCGCATGGTGCTCAGCGGCGCGCTCTCGGCCGGATCGCTGGTGCTGTTTATTATGTACCTGGGCAAGATGTACAAGCCCATGCAGCAGCTCTCCAAAATGACCGACGCCTACTCGAAAGCGGTGGTGGGGTACGAGCGCATCCGTGAAGTTTTGGAGACCGACAACGAAATCAAGGACCTGCCCGGAGCGCGCCGCGCGCCGCAGATTCAGAGGCAGGAATCGCGTTCGAGAACGTCGAGCTTCGCTTATGAGCCGCCGGCCATGGTTCTGAAGGACGTGAGTTTCCAGATTGAGCCGGGACAAGTGGCCGCCCTGGTGGGCCCCACCGGAGCCGGCAAAACCACCATCATCAGCCTGATTCCGCGCTTCTACGATCCCACCTCGGGCGTGGTGAAAATCGACGGACAGGACGTGCGCCGCTACCGGCAAAAATCGGTGCGCCAGCAGATCAGCTTCGTGTTGCAGGAAACGCTGCTGTTCCACGGGCCCATCTGGAACAACATCGCCTACGGAAAGCCGGAAGCCTCGCGCGCGGAGATTTTGCGCGCGGCCGAAATGGCTAATGCGAACGAATTCATCGAAAAACTCCCCGAAGGCTACAACACGATCCTCGGCGAACGCGGCGTCACGCTCTCCGGCGGCCAGCGCCAGCGGATCGCCATCGCGCGGGCCATTATTCGCAACACGCCGATCCTGATTCTGGATGAGCCGAGCTCGGGCCTGGACGCAGCTTCCGAGAAGCTGGTTTTTGAAGCGCTGGATCGGTTGATGGAAGGCAAAACTTCCATCGTAATCGCCCACCGGCTCTCCACCATCCGCCGCGCGAATTGCATCTTTGTGTTGAACGACGGAACGATTGTCGAGCGTGGAACCCACGAAGAACTGCTGCGCGCCGGCGGGACTCTACGCGGAACTGCACGACATCCAGTTCCAACAGGACGAGCACCTGGTTGCCCAGCCGCAAGCGTGACTTACAATTGCTTCAACTCGGCAATTCGCTGCTCAAAATCGGAGGTGAATCCATCCAGCTCCGCCCCCGAATATCCGCCGGCCCGAAACGCGTCGCGGATCTGATCGTCGGAAAGCTGGCCCAGCATATCGCCCATCCAGCGCGCATCCAACCGGGGAATATCGCGCCCGATCCACCGGAGCCGCATTCTGCTGAAAAACTCGCGCGGAAGAAACAGAACCGTGAGGGACGGACGGCGCGGCACATTGAAATCGACAAACTCCGGGTCGACTTTCTTGATGAATTTCGACCGGGTGTAAGAGCGCAGGTTCCCCTTGGACTTGGTGTGCGAAAACAAGCGCCCGGCGCGTGCCGAAGCTGGCCCCCAGGTCGCTCACTTCATATACTTGCGTTCCTCGCCGTCCTTGCGCTTCTCGTCGCGGATGGCGTTGTTCACGTCTTTCAGGTCCCAGTTATTGATGACGGCCATCATCACGCGCAATCCGTCCAACTCGCGCGTCCCGGCAAACGGATTATCGCGCCAGCGCCAAGTGCCTACCTTCTTCTCGCCTTCGGTTCGCTTCAGGCGCACGTTGTACATCACGCCGCCCGGGCCAATCAGCTTCTCTCCACGATGCAAATGCGCGGGGAGCCCCGTCACGCGAACCTCCGGCAGGAAATAATCTTCATCGGCGTGATAGCCCACGGCCCAAACAAAACGGGTAGCCACTGTTTCCGGACGCGCCTCCGCTCCCAGCTTGATCTTCCACTTCACCCCATCCTGGTCGCGAACGTCGTACTTGGGATTGGTGCCATTCAAGTCCTCTTTGACAAACGTGAAAGGACCATGCGGCTCATGCGCTTCTCCGCCAGGTCCGTAGAAGAGGTTTTCCGAGCGGATGTCCTGCGGCTGGCGCCACAGCTCTGTGAGCACCGGCTGTGTAATTTCTCCTATCGCACCCGCCGCGATGTAACGATTTTGCGCGATAAGTGTCGACGGGCCGACCATAGCCGCCAACAGCCAAACCGTGCTAAGTCTCTTTCCGCTGATGTTCATAGACCCCCTCCGGGGAAATGGCATTCATCTTGATTAAGCAAGAGTGATGCCAGCGTGACTTGCGTTTCGTCCGAGGGAGGTATTTTGAAACTGCTGTTCAGCCAGGCGACGGGGTGACGCCGCTTGGTGGACGCCATCAACGGCGCCAAAAGCCGCGTCGAGATCGCCATCTTCCGCTTCGATCGCGGCGAAATCGAAAAGGCGCTGGCCAACGCCGCCGCCCGGGGAGTGTTCGTGCATGCGCTTGATCGCCTACACCAATCGCGGCGGCGAAAGAAATCTGCGCAAACTGGAGATGCGGCTGCTGGAGGCCGGCATCACGGTGGCGCGCACCGCCGACGATCTGGTCCGCTATCACGACAAGTACCTGATCATCGACCGCCGCGAGCTCTTTCTTCTTTCCTTCAACTTCACCTACCTGGACATCGATCACAGCCGCTCGTTCGGACTGGTCACCACGCAACCCCAGATTGGTGGCCGAAGCGGTGAAGCTGTTCGAGGCCGACACCAAGCGCCAGCCGTACGTGCCCGGCCTGCCCGGCATTTGTCGTGAGTCCCTTGAATGCGCGCAAGCAGCTTGCGGCGTTTTTGAAGGGCGCCAAGAAGGAATTGCTGATCTACGACCCTGAAATCGCGATCCCGCGATGTTGCGATTGATGAACGCGCGAGCCCAGGCCGGGGTCGAGATCAAAGTGATCGGCCGCGTCAGCCGTGGCGGCTCCGGGCTTGAGGTCCGCAAGCTCACGACCATGCGGCTGCACACCCGCACCATTATCCGGGATGGCAGCCAAGCCTTCATCGGAAGCCAGAGCCTGCGCGAGCTGGAACTCGGCTGCGCGGCGAGAAGTGGGCCTCATCTTTCGCGACAAGAAAATCGTCAGCACGCTGATTAAGATTTTTCACGACGATTGGGATGCCATCGAGCGCGCCGCCGCAGCAGCCGATCCGGAAGAGGTACCGGCGCATTCCGCTCAGCAGGACGCGGAACAGCCTGCCAAAGTGGCCAAGAAAGTCGCCAAAGCCGTCAGCAAAGATCTGCCGCCCGTCGCGCCCGTGCTGCGCGTCGTGGTGCGGGAATTGGTTGGCGAGACGGTGAATCACGATCTCGAAACCACCATGGCGGAAGAGCGCGTGGAAGACGCCGTCAAAGAAGCGGTGAAGGAAGCGGTTCGCAGCGCGGTGGAAACTGTCGTGGAACAGAACGGCGCCAGCCCACCATTGAACTCGGACGGTGTGTCACCCTGGAATTCAGAGGAGGCAAACCATGGCAATCAACCCGGCCGCGGGCCATCCCGCGCAACCATCCAACCTGGCGACATTCCGCGGCTGGTGACGCGTATATTTCGCGAATCGTCCCGATCCGAAGGTTCCCGAACAGCGCGTGTCGTTCGGAACCTCGGGGCATCGCGGTTCCTCACTTCAACCGCGCCTTCAACGAATGGCACATCCTGGCCATCACGCAGGCCATCTGCGAATACCGGCGAGGAGCAGGGAATCGATGGGCCGCTGTTCCTCGGCATCGACACGCACCCGCTCTCCGAGCCGGCCTTCGCCAGCGCGATGGAAGTGCTGGCGGCCAACGGTGTTCACCGCGCTGATCGCGCCGAAGGCATCGAATATACGCCGACGCCCGCCGTTTCGCGCGCGATTCTGAACTTCAATCGCGGACAGAAAGTCGGGGTTGGCCGACGGCATCGTGGTCACGCCTTCGCACAATCCGCCCGAAGACGGAGGCTTCAAGTACAATCCGCCGCACGGCGGCCCGGCCGGACAGCGACATCACCGGTTTCATTCAGAATCGCGCCAACGAACTGCTCGAAAACGGACTGAACGGAGTGAAGCGCACCCTGTTCGAGCAACGCGCTGCGCGCATCCACCACCGAGCGGCACGACTTCATCGCCGAATATGTCGCCGATCTGCGCCAGGTGATCGATTTCGATGTGATTCGCGGCGCGAAGCTGAAGCTGGGCGTCGATCCTCTGGGCGGCGCGGGCGTGCACTATTGGGGACCCATCGCGCGAGCGCTACGGCTTGAATCTGACCGTCGTCAACGAAGCAGTCGATCCCACCTTCCGCTTCATGACGCTCGATTGGGACGGCCGCATCCGCATGGATCCATCGTCGCCTTACGCGATGCGGCGGCTGATCGGCCTGAAGGACAAGTTCGATGTCGCGTTTGCCTGCGATACCGATCATGACCGTCACGGCGTCGTCACGCGCAGTTCCGGCTTGCTGCCGCCCAATCACTATCTGGCGGTTTGCGTGCATTATCTGTTCGCCAATCGCACCGGCTGGCGCAAGGATGCGGCCGTGGGCAAGACCGTGGTGTCCAGCAGCATGATCGATCGTGTGGCCGCGAAGCTTGGCCGCAAAGTTGTACGAAGTCCCGGTCGGATTCAAATGGTTCGTGGACGGCCTGCTCGGTGGATCGCTCGGCTTTGGCGGCGAAGAAAGCGCGGGCGCTTCCTTCCTGTGCCGCGACGGCTCGGTCTGGACCACCGATAAAGACGGCATCATCGCGGCCCTGCTTTCCGCCGAGATCACCGCGCGCGTCGGGCCGCGATCCGGGCGAAATCTATGCGGACTTCGAGCGCGAATTCGGCGCTTCGTGTCTACGAGCGGATCGACGCGCCCGCCAACGCCGAACAGCGCGCCGCGCTGGCGAAACTTTCGCCGGAGGACATCACGGTCACGGAACTGGCGGGCGAAAAAATCCAGAAGATCCTGACCACGGCGCCGGGCGATGGCAATCCCATCGGCGGCATCAAGGTGATCGCCGAAAACGGCTGGTTCGCCGCGCGTCCGTCCGGCACCGAAGATGTTTACAAGATCTACGCCGAGAGCTTCCGCGGCCGGGATCACCTGAAAAAGATCCAGGAAGAAGCCCAGGCCATGGTTTCCGCCGTGCTCGGCGCCGTGGCCGCGTAGACCTGCTTTTACCGCCACCGCCAGCGGGCTGGAAGCTGTCCGCCTCGTAGTTCAGCAAATCGCCGATGCGCTCCAGGCTGATGTCGGCCGGCGGATACTTCTTGAAAACTTCCGGATCGTGCGCATAGTGCCCCTGCCTGCACGAACACCGTAGTGACGCGCGATTGCCAAATCTTCTTAATCGCGTGCAGAATGCGCAGCTTGTCGTCCACCAGCACGTAATGATCGGCCGGGTAGCGCTGCTCCACGTCCTGGAGCTCCTGCTCCTTGTGAATGTAGATCAGCACGTCGCCTTCGAACAGTTCGAAACAGTCCCGAACGATACACTTTGTGCGGCTGAAAAACGACGTCGCCGTCGGAAAGAATCACCGGCCGTCCCCATTGCGCCGACATGTTGCACAGCATCCACCGAATTCGGAAACAGGCGATTCGCGAACGGATAACGCATCATGAAATACGACACCGCGAGCAGATTCGGATCGTGCGGATAGTCGATGCGATAGCGCTGCAGCGCACCCAGATAATCGGCGTATCCGAGTTCCGACGCGGATCTCTTCGAATCGCTGCCAATACCGTTGGGAGCGCTCCGGCCCAACGCTTCGCCTGCAGGATGGCGCTTCAAATCCGCCGTAACATGGTCGTTATCGAGCAGCGTGTTGTCGACATCGAAAAGAAAAAATCATTGTCGCCATCGTGCTGCAATTGTACCGGTTCAGGGCTCGAGCTAGGTCTCCTTACACGGGTTGCGGCTGCGGCCGGTTCGCGCGGTCGGCCACGATCGTCACTTGCATGTCGCGCGCCAAGTGCACCACTTGCTGCACCAGGCTTCTGTCGCGATAAAGCCGGCCACTGGCTGGGCTGCGGCCGGGCCAGGAATATATGCGTGACGCCATTCAGGTGCGCGAACTCGACCAGCGTCTTGGCCACGTCCTGCCCTTGCAGCACGCGAGTTTCGATGTGCAGATTGCGGGCGAAATTCAGATGCCGCTCCACGGTCTCGCGGTCCTCGCGCGGGCATGTCGTGCAGTTCACTTCGCGCGACTACGGCCACGGCGAAACAATCGGCATGCAGATAATCCGCGACGCGCTTGCCGCGCCGAATCAACATGGCGCGTCGAAGGCTCGGGCGTCACCAGGATCAAAATCCGGTCGGGAGCCCCGGCCTGGCTCCTCGGCCTCGTCGTGATAACCCGGCTCCGGCTCGAATCCGGGCGCGTCGTAATCCACTTGCCGGATCTCCACTTCGTGCGCGGTCTGCCGCAGCGCCAGCTCGCGCAAAACCACCAGCGTCGATTCCTGAAAAAAATTCTCCAGCGCCTTCTGGGCTTTTTCCTGCGAATACACCACGCCGCGCGCCAGCCGGTTCAGCAGCGCGCGCGGCGTCAAGGTCCACCATCACCACCTGGTCGGCCTGCTGCATCACCCAATCGGGAATGGTCTCGCGCACGCGAATTCCGGTGATCTGCCAGATCTGATCGTTCAAGCTTTCCAGATGCTGGATGTTCATGGTGGTGAGAACGTCGATGCCGGCGTCCAGCAATATCTGCACGTCCTGCCAGCGCTTCAACCGCTCCGAACCCGGCACGTTGGTGTGCGGGAATTCGTCCACCACGCAGATCTCGCGGATGGCGGCGCAGAATGGCATCCGTGTCCATCTCCTCGAAGAGTCGCGCCGCGATAATCGATTTTGCGCCGCGGAATGATCTCCAGACCCTCCGTCTTCGCGATCGTATCCTTGCGGCCGTGCGGCTCGAAATAACCGATCACGACGTCGATGCCCTGGCGCTTGAGCTCCTGCGCCTCTTCCAGCATCTGATAGGTTTTGCCGACGCCGGCGGCGTAGCCCAGGAAGATTTTCAGTTTTCCGCGCGGCGGCCGGTCGGGCATGGTTAATGAGGAAACACTCGCACGTCGATGTCGTTGGCGCCGCGAATCAGCCGGTCGAGCGGAGTGCCGGTGAACCGTTCCCACCATTGCTCGCGCGTGCTGTGCCCGACGAATATCTGCGTGATGCCGTGTTCGTGCGCGAATTTCAGCAGCGTCTCGATGGGGTCCTGCCCGTCCAGAATCTCGATGCGCGCACTGGCGCCGCGCGGGCGATCGCACAGGTTGCGTTCCAGCGCCTCCTGATCGCCGGCGGATATTTCCGCCTGGCGCACGTAAGCGACGATCAGATCGCCATGAAACCGGTCGGCGTTGCGCTTGCCGCTGGCGATCATGGGCGCCGCGTTCGCGCGCGGCGTGATGCAGACCATAATGCGCTCCTGCGCGCCGAACGTCTGCGGCATCCCGTTGCGCTGCAGGTAGGCCTCGAGCTGCTTGTCCACCACGTCGGCGGCCAGCAGCAGCGCGATCTCGCGCAGTTCAGAGAGCTTCTGCTGCCGGGCTCCGGCGGACCCGCCTTCGATCTGGCCGTCTTTCGCGATGCACATCTCAGGAGGCGCATCCACCACGACAATCTCGTCGGCTGAATTCAGAAAGCTCCGCGGAACCGTTTGCTCGACGTGCTTGCCGGTGATGCGCTGCACGCGCTCCCGCAGTTCGTCGATGTATTGAATATTGACGGACTGATGACGGAAATGCCCGCGTCCAGAAGTTCCTTGCACGTCCTCCCAGCGGCTGGCGTGCGCCGATCCGGGCGGATTGTCGTAAGCCAATCCGTCCACCAGGCAAACGCCGGGGTGGCGCTTGAGAATGGCGGGCGTGTCCATCACAGAGACGCCGTCCACCTCGCGCAGCGGAATCACTTCCAGCTTGCTGCAGCACCGCTTCGGTCTCGGGCGACGTTTTGGGCTGGATGGCGCCCACCACCACATCCTGGCCGCGTTCCTTGCGCCGCCGGCCTTCGTCCAGCATGCGAAAGGATTTGCCGACGCCCGAAGCGTACCCCAGGAACACCTTCAACCGGCCGCGGCGCTCGTAATCCTCCTCGGCCTGAACCTGTTGCAGCAACTCCTCCGGGCTGCGGCGTCGAATCGCGGTGCGGCATGGGTTACCTCTATTATCCCCGTTTATTGCGGCTCGTCACGCGCCCTCGTTATTCTGGAAGGGCTGCATGGTGAAAGCAATCACACGCCGGTATGAACGCTGGATTCGCGCGCGCGAGGAGGCGCTCTGTTTTCGCGCGACGAATCGCGTTGTTCGGGACTTTGAATGGGGGTTGGAGTGGACGCGGGATTGGCCCTGCGCCCGGAACTATCCCAAGAATGGCCAAACACCCGAAGACTACGTGGCTCATCTGAACCACCTGGCGATGCTCGAAAGCGACGAGTTCTACGGTTATGAACGCCCGGCGGACTTTCGAGCTCCAAGACGGCATTCTGCGTTTTCATTCGCCCGGTGCGAACGCCCTACCCGGAAAACAATCTCGTCCACGCGCAATGGTTCCCGGCGCCCAAGGTCGAAAAAGGCTGTGGTCCTGCTGCCCCACTGGAATGCTCCCGCCGACGCCCACAACGCACTGTGCCGCGGATTGGCGCGCCTGGGCATTTCCGCGCTGCGCATCAGCTTGCCTTATCACGATTACCGCATGCCGGCGGAACTGAAGCGCGCGGATTATGCCGTTTCGTCCAACATTTGCCGGACCATGGACGCCGCGCGCCAGGCCGTGATCGACGTGCGCTGCTGCCTGGACTGGCTCGAGCTCGCAGGGCTTCGAGCGGCTGGGCATCGTCGGCACCAGCCTGGGTTCGGCCTACGCCTGCCTGGCGAGCGCGCATGACGAACGCATCGCGGTAAACGTGTTCAACCACTGCTCCACCTATGTGGCCGACGTGGTGTGGGCCGGCCTTTCGACGCAGCATGTTCGCCAGGGCCTGGAGGAACATATCGATCTGGAGGGTTTGCGGCGCGTCTGGATGGCGGTCTCGCCGGTGAATTACATGGAGAAATTCGCCGCCAAGAAACAAAAGTCGCTGTTCATCTACACCGCTTACGACACCACGTTTCCGCCGGAGCTATCGCGGGACATCGTGGCCAAAATGCGGGAACATTCGGTGGATCACAAGGTGGTGGTGCTGCCCTGCGGCCACTATACGCTGGGCGAGACGCCGTTCAAGTTTATCGACGGGTATCACATCTGCTCGTATTTGAAGCGGCATCTGTAGCGGAGCGCGGGGGCTAAACTGTTTTGTCCTTGGCGTAGCACAGCGAATCCAGCTGGCACTCCGCGCATTTGGGTTTGCGCGCCACGCACAGCGCGCGGCCGTGAAAAATAAGCTGGAGCGGGAAGTCAAACCATTTCTCGCGCGGGATGATTTTCATCAGATCCTGCTCGATCTTCACCGGGTTGGTGTTCTTGGTCAGATCCAGCCGCTGCGCGTTGCGCTGGACATGTGTGTCCACTACGATTCCCTGATGAACGTTGTAACAGGCGCCCAGAACGACGTTGGCGGTTTTTCGCGCCGCGCCCGGGATGGTCAGCATCTCGGCCATGGTCCTGGGGATTTCGCCGCCGAAGTCCGCGAGAATTTTACGCGCCGCACCGATCAGGGACTTGGACTTGTTGTTGAAGAAGCCCGTGGAGCGAATGGCATAGCGCAAGCTCGGCCTGGTTGGCCGATGCAAAGTCCTGGATGGTGGGATATTTCTCAAACAGGCCCGGCGTCACTTCGTTCACGCGCTTGTCGGTGCATTGCGCCGAAAGGATGGTAGCCACCAGCAACTCCCAGCAATCGCGGTGTTGCAGAGGCACCGCGGGGCGGGGATACATCTGGTCCAGAATCTTGAGGATCTTGCTCAAGCGCGCGGCGCGTTCAGCGGCCGATTTTGGACGGATTGCGCGCGGCCTGGTTTTCGATGCCACGCCGCTATCATCGCACGACGTGGAACGGATTCGGCGGCCTTATTGGCGTGTGATCAGGACTTCGGTGCGCAAGGAATGCCAGTCCGGCATCGCCGATGGGATTACGGACAAATTCACGTCCGCGTGGATCTCCTTCGATTGGTTGGGGCCGAGCGATGCAACCACGCTGGAGGCGGTGCACAGGGGCGCGTCGCCCGCCTCCTCCTCCGAGCGGACCGTGATGTGAATATTCAGGCCCATGATTTCGCTTGCCGAGTGATTGACCACGATGTACTGGAGTTGCGGCTTCTTGTTGGGCCCGGAGACAATACGGACGCCAGCCACTTCCACCGATCTGGCGGCGGGATGCTCCTCGACGACACGCGCCCGCGGCGCGGGGGTGGGCGCGGCCTTGATGGTTTGCGCGGGCACCGCTACCGAAGCCGCCTTGTTGTCACGATCCTGACTCAGGTATTGGAGCGTTGCTCCGGCGCCGAGAATGACAATGGTGGCCAGGAGCAGACTTACCGGCCAGGTAGATGCCCGTTTGCGATTCCGGCGCAAGCTCGAATTCTTCGGCTCGAAGCTGGCCAGCTGCGGCGGAAGGCTGGGGCCGGCCAGCGTCGGCGCCTGTGGTCCGGCGGTCACCGTCGCACGCCCGGCGTGCTCCGGCGCGATCGGGGTGAATTTTGGTTTCTGCGCGATCAGCCATTGCGCCGCGGGAGGCGCGGGCGCCGTCACGATTTCCTCGGGAGCGGGCAGCAGGCCTACCGCGGGTTGTTCGCGGAAGGAGGCCTGAATCGCATCAATACCCGCCTGATCGAGCTCCCCGGCGGAGATTTTCAGCGCGTTCAGCAGATCGGCCAAAGAATCGTCGGTGACTTTCAACTGCGAGGGCAGCACGAACGGCTGGCCCGCTTTGCAATCGAGCGGCGCCGCGATGCCGGGTTTCGGCTGACCGTTTCGATAAGGGACTACGGGCTTCAGGGGCGCGCGGTCCAAGGGAGCAAGATCCGCCAGCGCCATCCCGCTGTGATCGGCCACGGGCAATGTGGCGTGCACAAAAGCCACGGACTGGCGGCGCGATAGCAGCGGTTGCGCGGGCTCCGCAATCAACTCAGGTTGGCCGGCGCGCGCGGCTTGAAAACTGATGCCGCCAGCCGGCGTGCGGCCCGCGGGCTGGAAACCAAACTGATCGCGCGCGAGGGTGGTGGCCAGTCGAGCGGCCGGAGAGGAGATGCGAACGGGGACCGGCGACGCGACCGGCTTCATCAGTTCCGTGCGGCGCGGGCGCGCCGGGTTGAGGATCAGGCTGTCGAGCGAAGCCAAGTTTCGGGACAACTCGGGTTCGGCTGGCGGAGCGGCTTTCACCGGCTCCTCGACCGCGACCGCCGCAGCGGGCGCCAGCAGGCCCACCGAGGAAGAAGACTGGAAGCTCTCCGAGAGCGAAAGCAACTCCTGGCTCACACCCGCTCGCTGCTGCATGGTGGAAGCGCGGGCGGCGCTCTCCGGGGGCGCCGTACAGGTGGGACATTCCCGGATGGCCGGCGAGCACTCATGCCCGCACTCAGGACAAATCCAGTACAGCATATATATTCACTCTAGAACCAAAGTGCTTTTATATCTGTCGGTGAGTCACCCTAGCTTGTTCTAAGAGGGGCCTTATCTTGCTAACTCACGGCACCTAAAGGGCATTCGCCGCGTAAGACTCTATACTGGAAGGGCTTGGAATTCTACCGCCAGAGTTCTGTAAGGCCGCTGAAGCTCGGGCCCCATAAGGTTGGGATACTGGCAGGAAGCTTTAATCCTCCTACGGTGGCCCACATCGAGCTGGCTCAGGCCGCCATGCGATCGCGTGGATCTGGTTGTATGCGTGGTTCCGCGAGTGTTCCCCCACAAGGAATATTCCGGCGCGACGCTGGAGCAGCGGGTCGAGATGCTGGAAGCGGCCGGGCTGACGATTCCACATGCCATCGCTTCAAGCAGCCAGGGATTGTTTATCGACATCGCGCGCGAGTGTCCGGGAACATTATGGCACCGGCGACCGAGTTGTCTTTCATCTGCGGGCGCGACGCCGCGGAGCGGATTCTGCACTGGGATTATGGGCGTCCGGGCGTAGTGGAGGAGATGCTCGCGCGAATTTGAGCTATTGGTCGCGCCGCGAGGAGGGCATTTTTCGCCGCCCGAGGAATATCGTCACCGCATCCACAGGTTGCAGGTGAGCGGGCACGAAGAAGTTTCGTCGACCGAAGTACGGGACCGAATTGCGCGCGGCGAAGCCTTGGGAACATTTAGTGCCGGAGGGGATTCGAGAGAAAGGTGCGGGAGATTTACTCGTGAAGTGACGTGTCGAGGAACGCGCGCAAGCGGTGGCTGCGGCTGGGATGCCGCAATTTCCGCAGCGCCTTGGCTTCGATCTGCCGGATGCGCTCGCGGGTAACGGCGAAATGCTGGCCCACTTCTTCGAGCGTGTGCTCGCTGCCATCCTGCAGGCCGAAGCGCATTTTGATTATTTTTTCTTCGCGCGGGCTGAGCGTCTTGAGTACTTCGGCGGTTTGCTCGCGCAGGTTGAGGTTGATGACCGCTTCCGACGGCGAGACCACGCGGCGGTCCACGATGAAATCGCCTAAGTGCGACTCTTCCTCTTCGCCCACCGGCGTTTCGAGCGAGATCGGTTCCTGGGCGATGCGCAGCACTTTGCGAACCTTGCCCACCGGCAGCTCCATCTTTACGGAAAGCTCTTCGGTGGTTGGTTCGCGGCCGAGCTCCTGCTGGAGCATGCGCTGGGTGCGCACCAGCTTGTTGATGGTCTCGATCATGTGCACCGGGATGCGAATGGTGCGGGCCTGGTCGGCGATGGCGCGCGTGATGGCCTGCCGCACCCACCAGGTGGCATAGGTGGAAAACTTATAGCCGCGGCGGTAATCGAACTTGTCGACGGCCTTCATCAGGCCGATGTTGCCTTCCTGGATCAGATCGAGGAACTGCAGGCCGCGATTGGTGTAGCGTTTGGCGATGGAAACCACCAGGCGCAGGTTGGCTTCGATCAGTTGCTTCTTGGCGGTCTCGGCTTCCTGTTCGCCGCGCTCGACGATTTGCAGCGTGCGGCGCAGTTCGGTGGCGCTGGCGCCGCAGTCTTCTTCCAGTTGCTGGATGCGCTGGCCGCACTGGCGCAGTTCCTTGCGCAGATCGCGCGCCGGATGGCTGCCGTTGGCGGGCTCTTCGAGCTTGCGCTGGATCTTGGCGATTTCCCGCTCGAGCGGCTTTAGCTCTTCCACCGCGCAGCGCAGGCGTCCAGCCAGGCTGCGGCGGACCGAAGTGCTGAACCCGATGTTGCGGATGATGCGGGAGATCTGCACCATGTTGCGCGCCAGCCCGTAGCGCAGGCCGCGATGCTGCTTGGGCTTCATCTGGCGCGAGACGGCCTGCAGCTTCTGGCGGAATTGCTGGCTCTTCTTGTAAAACTTCTCGATTTCGGAGATCTGCGCGAGCAGATCGTTCAATTGACCGGTGAAATCCTCGTCGGTGATGACGAATTCGGGCAGCACCAGGACGTCGCGCACGGAGGTGACGCCGCGCTGCAGATCGTCGCCCAGCTGGATAATTTCGCGGATGACCAGAGGCGAGCGGGAAAGCGCCTTGCGCACCGCCCATTGGCCGCGTTCGTTGCGCTTGGCCAGCTCGATTTCGCCTTCGCGCGTGAGCAGCGGCACGGTGCCCATCTCGCGCAGATACATGCGGACGGGATCGTTGGTTTTATCGCCGGTTTCCTGGACCAGCTCCAGGTCGCCGAAGTCGTCGGGTTCTTCTTTGGTTTTCTCGAAGTCGAGCTTAGGCTCTTCCAGAATCTCGACGCCAGCGCTGTCGAGATCGGTAAGCAAGTCTTCGAATTCGCGGCCGGAAGGAAATTCTTCGGCGAGCAACTCGTTGACTTCGTCGTACAGAACGAATCCCTTTTCTTTGCCCACTTCCATGAGATGTTTTAACCGGCCGAACTTTTCATCTGTTGCCACTGGCGCCCCGCTTACCAGCGATACCTCAAAGGGGACCACGCCGAGGTGACTCCCCAACTTGTTTGATGGTGCCCGCCGCACCCTTCGCGTTTTGCCCTGAACTCATTTAGTGTACAACATCGTGTCCAGGCTCTCTGGCCCGTTTTAAGCGGTGTTGCAGTGATGTTTACCCGCGTCATTTTTGGTTGCCTGGGACAGTCATCTTGGAGCGCCGGTTGCCGCGCGAGATCTTTGATCCAACTCCTGCGCCAGCCGCATAGCTTCCGCAAGATCTCCCTGACGTTCGGCCGCTTTGATCCGGGCGCGAAGAGCCGCCACTTCGGATCGCGGCTCCTGCGACTTGAGGCTGCGCAAACATGCCATAGCTTGTTCCGCGGCCTTCTCCTCCTCTAGTATTTCATCGGCAAAAACGGCCGACGACAATAGATCCCGGTCGGCCTCGGAAAGGCGGCCTTCGAGGTCCGAAAAACGGAACGGCCCGCCATCGGAATGCATTGCAAACAGAGCCTGAAACACGTTTCTCGAAACGAAGCGGTCCACCGCGGCCAAGCCGCTCGAATTCGGGAATCACCTGCTGCGCGCGCTGCCTCGCTAGCGAGTAACGCATTCAGCAGGAGCCGCTCGGTGGGGGGCATTTCGGCGCGGCGCGGCGCCGTGGAACGCTCGCGCTGCTCCCTTGCTGAAATGATCGCGCACCAGCTTTTCTTCCACGCCCAGATAATCGGCCACGTCGTTGGCGACGGCGAAGCGCTCCAGGCGGTCCGAGATGCGCTGGATGGCGGGCGCCAGGAACTTGAACGCATCGCATGCGCCCCTCGACGGTCCGCATATCGAATTTCTGGCGGGCGCGGTCGGCCAGCCAGTGGAAATAAGCCGGCGCTTTCTCCAGGCGCTGGCGATAAGCATCGGCGCCCGAGGCCTTTATGTATTCGTCGGGATCGAGATCGCCGCCGAGCGCGAGCACGCGCACCCGCAATCCCTCGTCCAGCAGCTCCTTGATGTATTTCTCGGTGGCGTTCGCTCCGGCGTTATCGGGATCGAAATTGACGACAATATTCTCCGAGTGGCGCTTGAGAATGCGGACCTGAGTGTTAGTCAGCGAGGTGCCGCAGCTGGCCACCACGTTGTGAACTCCCGCCGAATAGACGCCGATGACGTCCATGTAGCCTTCCACCAGAACCGCATAGTCCGCCTTCCGCACGGCGTCCTTGGCGCGATGCAGGTTATACAGCACGTAACTTTTGCGATAGAGCGCGGTTTCGGGCGAGTTCAGATACTTGGGCTCCTCGCCGGGGCGCAGCGCGCGGCCTCCAAAGCCGATCACTTTGCCCGACTCGTTGTGGATGGGAAACATCAGGCGGCCGCGAAAACGATCGTAGAAGCCCGTGCCTTCCTGGCGCTTGAGCGACCAGGCCGGATTGTTCCAACTGCTCGGGCGGGAAGCGCGATTCAAACTGACGGATCAACTGGTGGCCGGAAGGATCGGAAAGACCGAGACCGAACTCGGCAATCTGTTCCGGCGTCACGTTGCGGCCGGCGAGATACTGGCGCGCTTGAGCGCCCGCGGGCCCGTTCAAGTTGCTTTGAAACACGCGCGCCGCGGTCTCATGCATCTCCATCAGCGCGCCGCGGAGCTTGGCGTCCGGATCCGAGTACTCGCGCTTGGGCATCGCGATGCCGTTGCGCTCGGCCACCAGCTTCAGCGCTTCGAAGAAACTGATGCGCTCGATTTCCATGACGAACTTGAAGAGATCGCCGCTTGGCGTCGCAACCGAAGCATCTGTAAAACTGATGGCCCGCGTGCACGGAGAAGGACGGCGTCTTTTCGGTGTGGAACGGGCAGAGGCCGGTATAGCGCGGCGAGGCGCCGGCTTTCTTCAGGCGCACATACTGCCCGATGACTGCGACGATGTCGACGGACGATTTGACTTGCTCGGCGAAATCCATCTTCGTTGCGAACTGCCTTAGCCGGGGGAGCTGTTGCTTTATAGGTAACATACCCCGAGGGCGGAGAGGGGCATGTCAGCGGTGGCGATGAAATTTTTGAATTGGCCGCCGCCGGCGCCAGGACGCATCAGGGTACTTTTTGTGTTTGGTGACGATAAATTTCTCTTAATGTTTCGATTTCGACGAGAGCGGATTGGGGGATGGCGCGCGGAGGAAAAGGTCGCGCTTTGGTTGGAAGTTAGCAGGCGGAGGGCAGGCCGGCGGCGCAGGAAATGGCAAGCCGTTGGATTTGAGGAGGAAAGGCAATGGGGAATCCTGTCATCGTTCGGGCCGCCGAACATTCATCCGGCTGCGCGACGGGCTATACTGAGCGAGTACTCTCCGATGAGAAAAGCTTTCTTCGCCGCTGTCACTTTCGGGGTGTGGCTGTTCGCGGTGTCGGTTCCCGCGCTGGCTCAGGACCCCCATCAGCTCCATATCGACGACACGGGAAAAGTCCTGCCCCAGCATCAGCAGCATCACGCCAGGAAGGGCGACAAGATCTCCTGGACCCGCGACTCGGGCGCCAACAAATCCTGGTACGTCAAATTCACCGGCGACAGTCCCTGCGCGGAGGGAAAGCAGTTTGTCAGCGGCCGGGGTCGTTCTTGCACCGTAAATGCCGTCTGCAACAAAGCCGGCGATCCGGGCTGCAAGTCGTATCACTACCAAAGCGGCACCGCGCGCCGCGCAAAGCTGAACGATCCTGAGATAATCATCGACCCGTAAGGGCTGGCGGGGCCACTCGCCCCGCTCCCGACCGGGGGCATCGACATGGTTGGGCGGACCATTTCGCACTTCGAGATCCTGGAAAAACTGGGCGAAGGAGGCATGGGCGTGGTTTACTGCGCCCGCGACCTCAAGCTGGATCGTTTAGCCGCGCTCAAAATCCTGCAGGCCGAATATACGTCCGACCCGCGCCGCCGCGCGCGTTTCGCCGCTGAAGCCAAAGCTGCATCCGCGCTGAATCATCCCAATATCGTTACGATTTATGAAATCGAAACGGTGGCGGGCGTGGACTATATTGCGATGGAGTACGTGCGGGGCGTCACGCTTCAGCAATTGATTCAAGGCCCGCGGACCGAGCTCCCCACCATCCTCGATTACGCTGCGCAAATCGCTTCGGCGCTCGCGGCTGCGCACGCCGCCGGGATCGTCCATCGGGACATCAAGCCGGGCAACATCATGGTGACCAAATCAGGCGCCGTAAAGCTGCTGGATTTCGGCTTGGCCCAGTTCGAGCAGCCCGACGTTGATCCTGATGCTCCCACCGCAACCATGGCGTTTCTGACGCGGCCGGGCACGGTGGTGGGCACCGTGGCGTACATGTCGCCCGAGCAGGCGCAAGGCGGAGGCGTAGGCTCGCGATCCGATATCTTCTCGTTTGGCGTGGTGCTGTATCAGGTGCTCACCGGAACGCTGCCGTTCCAGGCCGGCTCGCAGATCGGGCTGCTCTATGAAATCGTCAATACGCCGGCGCCGCAGTTGAACCACACTTCGCCCGGACCTTCCTTCGGCACTGGGCGGAATTGTGGAAAAGGCGCTCGAAAAGGATCCGGAGCGCCGTTATCAGCGCGCGGAAGATTTGGCGAGCGACTTGAAAGAAATCGCTCGGCAGTTGGAAACCGGTGTATCGGCTCACAACATTTCGCTAGCCTCCCTCCCTCGCAAACGGCACGGCCGCAGGGTCTGGAGCATCCTGGCTCTGGCGGCCAGTTTGGTTCTCCTGATCGCAGTGCTGGCCTGGCGATTTGCACCACGCTGGCTCAACCCGGTTCCGGCGGAAAAGAAAATCGCCGTGCTGCCCTTTCGCAATATCGGCGGCACTCGCGATAACCAGGCATTTTGCGATGGCATGATGGAAATGCTCACCAGCGAGCTTACGGAGCTGTCGCAGTTCCACGGATCGCTGTGGGTGGTCCCGGCCAGCGAGGTACGGCGCGAGGGGCTGGCCAGTCCCGGCGAAGCGCGCCGCGCGTTGGGTGCGAACCTGGTGATCACTGGCAGTGTGCAGCGCGACCAGGATCATGTTCATCTCACCGCCAACCTGGTGGACGCCGGCACTCTGCGGCAGCTTCGCTCGCGCGAGATTGAGCGGCCGCTGGGCGAAGAGGCTGAATTACAGGACTCGGTGGTGCAGGAGATCGCCGGGATGTTGCAACTGGAACTGGGCGCGGGCGAGCGTCAGGCGCTGGCCGCCGGCGAAACCGGCACATCCAGCGCGTACGATTTCTATCTGCAAGCCCGCGGCCACCTGCAGCGGCGCAGCGGGGACGACATCGATCAGGCCATTCAAATGTTCCAGCAAGCCATCCAGCTGGATCGGAATTATGCATTGGCCTATGCCGGGCTGGGCGAAGCCTATTGGCGCAAGTACCGCGATACTCGCGACACCAAGTGGGTGGCGCCGGCGCGCGAGAACTGCCAGCTTGCGCTCAAACTCAACGGCCAGCTCGCGCCCGTCTACGTGACGCTTGGAATCATCGAGGAAGGCGCGGGACGGCACACCGAAGCTCTGGACGCGCTCCAGAAGGCGCGGCAATTGGAGCCATCCAATCCGAGCGTGTTCAGCGAGCTGGGCGCGGTGCGGGAAGCGATGGGAGCGTTCGACGATGCGGAAGCGAATTACAAAGCCGCGGCTCAGTTGCGCCCTAGCGACTGGACCAGCTTGAATTCGCTGGGCGGCTTTTACTACCGGCGCGGACGTTATCAGAATGCTATTCCGCTCTTTGAACAGATCACGCAACTCGCGCCCGGCAACAGCCAGGGCTATACCAACCTGGGCGCCACTTACGCCATGGCCGGGCAATACGAAAGCGCGGCGGTCAGCTTCAACCAGTCGCTGAGCTCTGCGGCCAACGGCATCGGCTTACACCAACCTCGGGACGATCTACTTCTTCCTGGGGCGCTGCGCGGAAGCTGTTCCGCTGATGGAGCGGGCGTCGCAACTTGCGCCGAAGAGCGAGCAGGTGTGGGGGAATTTAGGCGACGCCTACGCGTGCGTCTCCGGGAGAAAGGGCGACGCGGATTCCGCGTACCAGAAAGCGGTCCAATTGGGACAGGCGCGCCTGGCGGTGAATGCCAGCGACGGCGAAACGTTGAGCGTGGTGGCTTTGTACCAAGCTAAGCTGGGCGAGAAAGGGAAAGCGCTGGAAAATATCGAGAAGGCGCGGCGGCGGGCGCCTGGCAGCCGCAAAGTGCAATGGGAAGCGGCATTGATCTATGAGCTGGCGGGCCAACGCGATCACGCGCTCGCTGCACTGGGGGCCGCCATTCACGGCGGGCAGCCGCTGGATGAAGTGCGCGGCGAACCGGCTCTCGCGAATCTGAGGGACGATCCGCGCTATCAGCAGTTGATGGCGACCGTCGGGAAAAACTAGTGGATCCAAAATAATGGATTCAACCCACGATCCGAATCTGAAGAGTTGGGTAGAATCGGCTAATCGACCCGACACGGATTTTCCGATTCAGAATCTGCCTTACGCCAGTTTTCGAAAACGGGGCGAGGAGCAAATTCGAGTAGGAGTGGCGATCGGCGACATGCTGCTGGATGCGAGCCAGGCTCTTGGAATCGCGTCCCTGAGCGCGGTGATGGCCATGCCGCGGGCCCAGCGCACCGGGTTGCGCCGCCGCTGGAGTGAATTGCTGGCGAACTATTCGCTGGGCGCGGAGCGAGCGATGCTGCCTTTATCGGAAGCTGAGTTGCTACTGCCGTGCGATATTCCCGATTACACCGATTTCTTTGCGTCCATCGATCACGCCCGGAACGTCGGCAGCCTGTTTCGCCCCGATAAGCCGCTGTCGCCGAACTATAAGTGGATTCCGATTGCGTATCACGGCCGCGCTTCGTCCATCGTTTTGAGCGGCACGGAGGTGCATCGGCCTTGCGGGCAGATTCTTGAGAACGGCGCGCCGGTATTTGCGCCATCGCGGATGCTCGATTATGAACTGGAGGTGGGAGCGTTCGTGGGCCCGGGCAATGTGATGGGCCAACCGGTTGCGATAGCAAGCGCGGAAGATCATCTGTTCGGCGTCTGCTTGTTGAACGATTGGTCGGCGCGCGACATCCAGAGCTGGGAGTATCAGCCGCTGGGTCCGTTCCTGGCGAAGAATTTCGCCACGTCCATCTCGCCTTGGATTGTGACGCTGGACGCGCTGGAACCTTTTCGGGTGCGCTGCATTGCCCCGGCCGGCCGGCGACCCGCAGCCCCTCCCGTATCTTCAGACGGCTGGTGACGGTGCGTTTCAAATCACGCTGGAGGTTTGGCTGCGCTCGGCGAAAATGGCGGCGCCGATGCGTGTGAGCCAGAGCAATTTTGCGTCGTTGTATTGGACCCTGGGCCAGATGATCGCGCACCACACCAGCAACGGTTGTCCGCTGCGCCCGGGCGATCTCATCGGCAGCGGGACGGTCTCGGGGCCCGAAAAGCAGAATCAGGGCTGCCTGCTGGAGATGACGCGCCGAGGCGCCGAACCGCTCGGGCTTCCCGACGGCGAAACGCGCAGTTTTCTGGAAGATGGCGACGAAGTGATATTGAAAGGCTGGTGTGAAGCGTCAGGTTTTCGTCGCATCGGGCTGGGCGAGTGCCGGGGCCGCATTCTTCCAGCTTTGCTGGCATAAACGGCTCCGGGCCGGAAGAACCCCAGCTCCGCCACCGTCGAGATTTTGCCACTTTCGCAAGCGTCTCGGGCGCAAGATCAATGACTTCCGATTGGACCTCCGGGTGCATTGAGGGTGTTGCAACAAAGCTCGCTGGAGTGTCTATTGGCCACAACGCAAGCCGCTCTCATTGAAGAAGTTCGCGCCTACACATCCCAGGAGCGCTCCCGGCCGCGCCATCGCATCGACTTGTTTTTTGTACTGGGCCTGGTGGTTGCGATCGGAGCGATCCTGGCCGGAGTGAGTGCCGCCGGCATTGCGATCACCTATTTCTTTCAGCCGGCTGGTGCGCTGATCGTCATCGGGGGCACGCTGGGCGTGATGCTGGTGACCACTCCCAAACATTCGCTGGTCCACTCGTTTCGGCGCGTGATGGACCTGATCGCCTCCCAGGAAGTGAACCGCGAGGCATTGATCGAAGAGATCATCTTCCATGCGCGAGTGGCGCGCCGCGGCAGCTTGCTGGCGCTGGAGCCTTTGGTGCCGCAGGCCATGCATCCGTTTTTCGGGCAGGCGCTGCAGCTCGCCTTGGATGTCGGCAGCCGCACTGAATTGCAGGCCATCCTCGAAAACGAGCTGCGCATGCGCGAGCGCCAGGGAGAAGCGGACGCCAAGACCCTGGAAGTGGCGGGCGCATTCGCGCCCACCATCGGAATTATCGGGACCGTGGTGGGGCTGATCGAAGTGCTGCGTCATTTTTCCAACCTGCAATCGGTAGGATTTGGCATCGGCACGGCGTTCGTTTCCACCATTTATGGGCTGGCTCTGGCGAATCTGCTGCTGTTGCCGGCGGCGCATCGGATTCGCGCGCGCGTAGCCGAGAACTTCGAGATCCAGGAGCTCATCATCGAAGGCGTGCTCTCCTTGAGCGACAATGTGCACCCCGCGCTGATCCGCTTGCGTTTGAACGCGTATATCCGCGAGCCGCAGCATGAGCAAGTTCGTGCCGCGGGAACGCAAGCAGCGCATGAAGCCTAAGCTCAAGCCGAAATATCTGGAGGCGGAGCCGGGAGGGCAGCGGGAGTCCTGGCTGGTCAGCTACACCGACTTCGTTACCATTCTGCTGATCCTGTTCGTCGCGATCGCAGCGCAGGGCCTGCACCCGGCTGTGCCGCCGCGGCCGCCGCGCCGCCAAAGTTGGACGCGCCGCCAAAGAAACCTCAGACTGTCCAACAACGTTCCGCAACCGGTTACGTCCGCAGCCGCAACCGTCGCCGCCCACCGGCCGATTCACACCAGGCTTGGTCCAGCGCCGATGAAAAGCTACGTGCGCAAGGACTGGATTCGCATCTGGAGGAGCGCGGGCTGGTGATCAGCTTGCCGCAGGCGATTCTGTTTCCCTCGGGCGAAGACCATGTCGTGGCGGCCGCGCTTGCCGATTGTTTCGCAAATTGCCGAGGTGCTGTCGAGCGTTCCGAACAAAGTGGCGCTGGTGGGACATGCCGATTCGATCCCCATCCACAACAAGCGCTTTCACAGCAATTGGGAGCTTTCGGCGGCGCGCAGCGTAAGCCTGCTGGAGGTCCTCAGCCGGCGCTATGGCATCTCCGAGTCGCGGCTTTCGGTGCAAAGCTATGGCTCCAACGACCCCAAGGATTCCAACGATACCGCGGCCGGCCGGGCTGAAAATCGCCGGGTTGAAATTTTGCTGCTCGACGAAGCCGCCCAATAAAATCGGCCCGCGGTCTGATATCTTGAACTTTGAGTGTCCTGGATATTCCTCGCGAGGGCGCGCTGGGTCTGCTCTCTCTGGGCGCGCTGGTGTATCGCCTGGACCCCGGCGTGGTCCCGTTCCGCAAAGCCACCGAATGCAAGATCCATGTGAGCGGCGGCGAGTTCAACGTCGCGGCCAATCTCGCCGACTGCTTTGGCATCCCGACCGGCATCGCGAGCGCGATGGTGGACTATCCCATCGGCGATCTGATCGCCGAGCGCGTTCGCGCCATGGGCGTGCAGCCCTTCTACAAGCGCTTCGAACACAACGGCGTCACCGGTCCGAACATGGCGACCGTGTACAGCGATCGCGGATACGGCGTGCGCCCGCCGGTGGTGTTCTACAATCGCGCGAACGAAGCCGGCGCGATGCTGAAGCCCGGCGACTTCGATTGGAAGGCTATTTTTGCCGGCGGAGTGCGCTGGTTCCACAGCGGCGGCATTTTCGCCGCGCTATCGCCCACCACCGGCGATCTGATCGTCGAAGCCATGCAAGCGGCCAAAGCCGCAGGCGCGGTGGTTTCGTTCGACCTCAACTTTCGCGCGAAGCTGTGGAGCGTCTGGGGCGGCGCGGACCAGGGAGCAGCCGTGCTGCGCCGCATCGTTCAAAATGTCGACGTGCTGGTGGGCAACGAAGAAGACTTACAACAGGGCGCTCGGGATGCCGGGCGTCGACCGAGACCGTCAAGACTTATCCGCAATTGAAAATCGTGGCCACCAGCCTGCGCGAAGTGCATTCGGCCAACCGGCACACCTGGAGCGCCACGGCCTGGATCGGCGGCCAAACGTACACGGCGCCCAAATGCGAATTGGATGTCTACGATCGCGTGGGCGGCGGCGATGGATTTTCGGCCGGATTCTTTTACGGGCTGCTGGCGGGCGAATCTCCCGAAGATGCGCTCAAGCTGGGCTGGGCGCACGGCGCGCTGGTGACGACGTTTCCGGGCGACACCACCATGGCTACGCTCGATCAGGTGCGCGCGTTCGCGCAGGGCGGCTCGGCTCGGATTCAGCGCTAAGCTTGTTCCCAAAAAGGTATTCTGAGGATAGTGCTGCAGAGCGCGATTTTCTTTGAGACGCCCGAGGAGATATTCGCGCGCGTCTTTGGCGAGTTGAAGCCGCGCACGCCCGTTCCCGCCGTTCGGCTGAAATTCTGCAAGTTCGCCAATGCGAACAGTTCGGTGCGGTGGGATGCATCCGGCCTCGAATTCCGCATCACCGATGTGCTGGAAGGCGCGCCGGCGGCGATCCTGGAATCGCTGGCGCACATTCTGATGTCCAAGCTGTTGCGCCGGCCGCAGCCGCGAACTTCATGCCGAGCGCTACCGCCGGTATCTGAATCGCAAGGAAATGCGCCGCAGCCTGCAATTGGTAAAGCAGACGCGGGGGCGCAAGTTCGTGTCCGGCCCGCAGGGCGACTGCTACGATCTGGAAGCGATCTTCGAAGAACTGAATCAAGCACACTTCCACGGACTGATGGCGCAGCCGCTGCTGGGCTGGAGCCGGCGGCCATCGCGCGTGATGTTGGGGCACTACGATCCTTCGCACAACGCGATCATCTTGAGCCGCCTGCTGGACAAGCCCGGCGTTCCCAGGCTAGCCGTGGAATACATTCTGTTCCACGAGATGCTGCATTTGCGTTTTCCAGTGGAGCACCGGGGCGCGCGGCGCTGCGTGCATACGCGGGAATTTAAAGAAGCTGAGAAGCAGTTCCCGCTTCTAATGGAAGCCAAACAGCATCTCAAGGCGCTTTGCGGCTAGCGCCGACGGCGCTTAGGTGATCTCTAACGGAGCTTGGCTGGAGGGCGCCAGCGTTGCCACCTGATTGCGCATCGCACCGAGGGCCGCCACCAATCGATGCCCATCCGCGACGGTCCATCCCAGAGGAGAGAGCGCGAGTTGGACCTGCACCGCGCAAACCGCGGCGTAAAAACGGATCTGTTGGCGCCACAACTGGCGCGCGAATTCCTGCCGGTCCTGGGTGGAATAAACAATCATCAGTTTGCCAATGCCGGCGAGTTGGTTGAAGTCCCGCAGCAGATGGCGAATATAAGTGCGATAAATCTTGCGCCGTTCGGCCATCAGGCGCTTGGCGATTTCCTCGCGGTATCCAGTCTGCGAGGCCAGAAACCGCACGTCGCTCTGGTCCAGCAAGCGCTCCATGGGAGCATAGCTTTCCAGAGAAAAGCTGTCCAGCCATTCGGCCGTACAATGCCGCGCGTCAAAACGAGACGCGAGCTTCCAGAACAGGCCGGCAAAACAAGCGGCCAGCATTGTAAGCCCAAGTGCAATCAGAAGGATCAACTGCGCATGCATATTCCCCGCTGCCTCTCGCTAAAGCATACCGAATCATCCCGGTCAATGCAAATAAAGTGATGGTTTTTTCGCACATAACCTCCCGTTTTTCGCGGGAGCTTATTTCCTGGAGCGTAAAAGGCTGGCATTGATTGCTTCCAGTTGCGCCAGCAATCGCTGTTCGTCCCCGGGATTCCAGTGATGGCCCACCACGACGCGTTTGTCCTCGCCTTTCCGATTGAGAGCCAGCAGCCAGAACGTGAGGCAAAGCACGGAGATACCCATATCGATATTGCCTTTTTGACGGTTCCAGAAGTAGCCCAGATTCTGAAAGAACGCCATGGTCGCGATGGTTGGAAAGTAAACCGCATAGCCTGCCAGGTAAGCGATTACGTTCCGGCCCAGAGGTACCGGGTAATAAACCAAGAACCCGCTGATCAAAAGCACGAATGCAACCAGGCTAGACAGGATGGGCCGCTCGAAAATAAAAAGATACCCGGTGAGAGTATTGGGTGTTTTCTCGATTCGCAAAGGCAGCAGGGACACCAAGATCGCGAACGCCAGAGTAACCTTGATATACCGGCGCGCCACGCCGGCAATTCCCGCCAGGTTGCGCAAGATCACTGAGTACAACTCCAAAACCACCAGCGCGTAAAAGGCTACGATGAATGCCTGACTGGCGACAAAGAAATCGCGATACAAGGGGCTTTCGAGCGGAACAAACAGGGGAATGAGCGCCTGTAAGAGTTCTAAAACCAAATATCGAAAGAAGTTGACGTAGACTCTATGCAGCCCGGCTAACCACATCCGCACGCACAGAGCGAGCAACTCTGCGATCTCTACGATCAGCAGAACCTGCTGCTCGATAGGGAGCTGGTGCATGGATCGAAGTCCAGTCTACCACCAGCCCCTAAGAGCACATGGACTACCGCGCCAGGCTGGCGCTGACCAGACAGGGGGCGCAGGGCGGGGTCGGAATATCCGCGGAAACTGCCGTAACGAGCGCAAGTGCAACGCCTGCAAGCAAAAAAAGCTTCTTCAACATGCTCAAATCTCCTCGTGGTTTTGAATTGAATTCAGAGAATGCCTCGAATCCACGGCAAGATTAAGCGGTGTAAGGCGTAGTAAGTGAAAGAGCGGATAGACTTTCGGAAACCAGAACATCCAGACGCTGCGCGTCGACATCCCAGCCGCCAGGCGGCTTTGACGATCTATCTTTCCTTCCCGGAAGATCCGGTGTATGATTTCAGGTGTTTGGTATGAAAGGCGAAAGAACTGCCGGCGTTGCCTTCGACCGGAGTGCCGCTGCCGACCTGTGGCGCAACACTATCTCCCAGATCCCCTGTGTCTTCGGAAAACTGGTCTACCTGGCCTCGTTACGCAATCCTAATAACGGCGCCTACGAACATCACGGATTAGCGCTGGTATTCGGAGAAGATGAGGCGAATAAGGCGCTGAGAAACAGCCACAGCAAAGTCTTCGCCGAGTGGTTATCGTTCAACCTCGAGCAACAGAAGGCGGATCTGGATCTTTATATTTCCGGCCTCTTCGAAGACAAACGCCTGGTGATAGAGACCTGGATCCGGCTGGCGCCGTATCGCAACTTGCCACCGGCTTCGGTGCGAGGGGTGGAGAGACGTCTCTATCTGGCTGACTTTACGGCTCTACTTGAGCTGCTCAAGGCCGCGTACGGCGTCGCCGCGCCTGATCCAGACGCATAGCGATCCCAGAGACTTGGCCGATTAGATCAACGTCAATTGGATACTTGTAAACCTGGGGACTGCAGCCCGACAAGGGGTGGGGGATCAGGACCAATTGCTCGCCGCTCAAGCTGGCCCATCCGCAGGCAAAGCCCTGGCGATGCTCGAAAAAGTAGATCGGCCGTTCGAACTCATTGTTCCAGCCGGAGTTGGCGATTTTCTGCTGGGTCTCATCGATGCAGACAAAGGTTCCGGGCTGAAGCAGGGGATACATAAACCAATCCTCGGTCCCCATCAGGGCGTAGCGCTGTTCCTTGAGGTCGAGAGACTCAAGAAACAGGAGTGGCAACTTACCCCAGCGCTGAACCATGCGAGTAAGATAGGTTGTACGTCGAAGATCGAGGCCAGGATCGAGCGCCAGGGGCAGGAGCACTTCCGTCGAGACGCGGCCATGACCGGTATTGCCATGAAAAGAAATCATGTGCGTTTGTGGAACGTCCACCGAAGCGGCGTCGGTGGGAAGGGAGCCAAGAGTGACGCCATACCATTCAATAACTTCTTGAAAATCAAGGCGATAAATGGCACACAGGGAGTAGAGCTTGTGGATGGTGGGAACTAGATTACGGTTCTCGATTTCCGAGATGCGATTGATGAGAACCGCGAAATCGTCATTGTGATACTTGTCCGCAATCTTCAGGCTGGCCTGTTCCACGTCCCGAACCCGTAAGTTAAGCCGTTCTCTGATACGTCGTAGTTTCTGTCCAGGATCCTCCATGGTATGATGCATTTCCCAGCACCTAAAGAAAATGACCGGGGGTTTGCGGTTTCCAGTTTGAGCACATCAGTCAGACGTTCTACAGGGTCGAATTATAACGACCACAGCAGCAAAGAGCAAGACAAGCAAGAATACTTTGTTCGGTTTTCCGAACAGCCGCCCGACTTTACAACGGTTTATCGTTAGCAGAAACGGGCCTGGAATGAGGCTTAAGTTCGGTTTTGAGAAAAACAGGGGAACCGCCGACACTTGAAAGTGAGAATGGGCGGCCGGGTGGGAGTGGAGAAGAAGCAGGGTGAAAATCGATGAAATTGCAGCGCACCGGCATCCAAGGTGAATTGGGGGCCTTCAGCCAGGAGGCCGCCCGCCAACTGTTGAGCCCTAAAACGCAGGTTGTTCCCTACCCCACGTTCGAATCCGTATTTGCCGCGCTGAGCGCTGGAAAGATCGACTCAGCCGTGATACCGATGGAGAATACGCTGGCCGGGTCCGTTCACGAGAATTACGATCACCTGCTGCATTTCGATGTGCGGATCGCCGCGGAGACCAATGTCCGCATTGTGCACAACCTGATCGCGCCGCCGGGCGTACGGTTCCAGGATCTTCGCAAGGTATATTCGCACCCGGTGGCGCTGGATCAGTGCCTGAAGTTCTTCGCCCGTTATCCGAAACTGGAGAAGGTCCCTTTCTACGACACGGCCGGCAGCGTGAAGATGGTGATGGCCGAAAAGGGGCCACAGGCGGCCGCCATTGCTTCCGATGTGGCTGCCGGCATTTACGGGGGAACGATCCTGAAGCGATCGATTGAAGACGACCGTCGAAATTTCACGCGCTTCTTTTTGCTCTATCCCGCGAAGAAGCTGCCGCCGCCGCGCCGCGCGAAAGAATGGAAGACTTCCCTGGTGTTCACGACGCGCAATATTCCAGGAGCCCTGTTCCGCGGTCTGAGCGCTTTCGCGCTGCGGGATTTGAATCTGACCAAAATCGAGTCGCGCCCGTTGCGCGGCAAACCGTGGGAATACCTGTTTTATTTGGATCTGCTGGGACGCGAGAATGAGCCACGCGTGCAAAACGCGCTGCGGCATTTGGCCGAGATCGCGGATTTTCTGCGAGTGTTAGGCAGCTATCCGCCCGGGCGGTAAGTCGCGACCCACTCACCCGAGGATTTGACAACCGCCTTTAAGCCAGGATAATATGTTTACATCCGGGTAAAATATCGAAGGCAGCTCAATGAATGAATCTCCTGTAAAATCCTGCACGGCCTTTGCCGGCACAAGACGAATTGCCGGCGGCGCGGTTGCCGAGGTTGCACTGAAAACCAAAGCGGTGCTGGATCGAGACAGGCACGCGCAAATATTGATCTTCGATGACTATACCAGCCAATTAGTCGAAGTGGATTTTCGCGGAACTCAAGAGCAGGTCTTGCAACGTGTCTCGGATATCGCGGAGAATTCGCCGCCAACCAGTGAATCGGCATCATCCATTGCCGAAACACGAGGGCCCGGTCGCCCGAGGTTGGGCGTGATAGCCCGCGAAGTGACCTTGTTGCCCCGGCATTGGGATTGGCTGGCTACGCAGCCGGGAGGCGCCTCGGTGGCTTTACGGAAACTGGTGGAGCATGCCCGAACGGCAAACCAAGGCAGAGATCGGTTGCGGCACGCACAGGATGCCGCATACCGGTTCCTCTCGGCGATGGCGGGAAACGAGCCTGGCTACGAAGAGGCAATCCGGGCGCTGTTTGCGGGCAAAGGCAAGCGCTTCCTAGAGATGATCGAGCCCTGGCCGCGGGACATTCGGAATCACGCGAAGAAGTTGGCCGCCGCTGCGTTCACCGAATCCGAGGCGACACCTTCAGCCGCTGATCAAAGTACAGTGGAAACCAAGACGAAAAGATGAGGTATCAGAGGCAATCGGTGGAAACCGCTTCTTGGTTGGGCCGTTGTCCGGGCGGATCCGATGCAAGCATTTGAGTTCGGGAGGAATCCGCACACTCGACGCGCACCACATCCGTTCGTTATTCTAGCGAAAAGGTAGTGAATGCCGTCAAATCCAGTTCGCGCCTTTATTAGTTATAGTCACGAATCTCCGCGTGATAAGGAAAATGTGCTCGCGCTGTGCAATCGGCTGCGCGCGGGCAGGATCGACAGGTATGAGCCGCCGCCGCAAGGTTGGCCGCTGTGGATGGAAGAACAGCGCCAAGCCACGGATTTTGCTCATCGTCGTCTCGGCCATCTGGAGCCAGCGAGCGAAAGGTAAAACGGCCAAAAACTTAGGGACGGGGGTGCGGTGGGAAGGCCGCCTCCGTCGCTCACCACGCGGTCGCTCTTAGCGACTTTTTTCAGCCTCGCGACGCCACGCGAAATATCCGTCCAGCACTTCCAGCTTCTGCAAATTTGGAACATCCACGGCTTTGGACGGATCGTCCAGGTTCATCACCTGCGCGCTCGAGTTGGTGAAGTTCGGCCAGTGTGGGAGGCCGCTTCCGTTGGGATCGCCGCTCTTGGCGAAGTTCACCCAATACGAAGAGACTTCATCGGACACCGTGCGATCGGACGGCGTGGCAGGCATCCCCGCCGTGAAGTTGTCAAAGACGTAGGCGATCTCGCCGGCGTGCGCCGCACCCCAATCCTTAAATGCTGGAGCGCTCGGATAATTCGGCCGATGGCTGAAATAGTAAACGTAAACCTTGCCCTTGCCGGTTTTGGATTGCAGCCGCGCCCAGGCCCAGGTGGGCCAGGCGAAAGTGGCGTCGCGGAACATATCGCGAGAGGAGCGGAGAGCTTCGGCGTCGGTGTTGCCCGGATAGGCGGCCAGAATTTTGTCCGCGTATTCGCCGTAGCCGGCGTGAATGGTCTTTTGATACTCGCTCGGCTTTCGCGGACGCGACGAACAGCGCGCCTTCGTCGGAATTGGTTCCGATCAGGACCGGCGTGTCGTTGTAGCGTTTCGCTTCATACAGCTTGTATTGATCGCCCAGCAGCACGTAGCCATCGAAAGATGGGCCAGGAGCCTCCCAGCCCTGGAGGCGAGTTCTTGAGGATGTCCTCGGCGGACAGTTTGCGCGCATCGGCGATGGAAGCCGCGCCCAGCTTGGCCAGGAAAGCACTGCCACTCTTCTCGGCCGTGGCGAGCGAATCCATATTCTCGCCGCCCTCGTGTGCCGGTTTGATGTACTGGCGCGAAGTTTCCGCCGCTTTCGGAAATGGCGCCGCGGAACAATCCCTTGGCCAGCGGCGACGCCGACAGCATGCTGACGGCGATTCCTCCCGCCGATTCGCCGAAAATGGTGACGCGGTTGGGATCGCCGCCGAACGCGGCGATGTTGTGCTTCACCCATTGCAAGCCGGCGATCTGGTCCAGCAGCCCGTAGTTGCCGGAATGCCCGCCTTGCTCGCCGCGAGAGCTCGGGATGCGGCCAGGAAGCCGAATCGGCCCAGCCGGTAGGCGATGCTCACCAAAACCACGCCCTTCTTCGCGAAATTCTTGCCGTCGTACAGCGACATCGAAGTGCCGCCGATGGTGAACCCTCCGCCGTAGATCCAGACCATCACGGCCAGCTTTTCGCGCGGCAACTTCGCGGGTGTCCAGACGTTCAGGTAGAGGCAATCCTCGTTGGTCGCGACGGATTCCATTCCGAGATCGGCCTGCACGACGGGAACCTGCATGCACGCTGGTGCGAATTTGTCCGCAGTGTGGACCCCGGTCCAGGCCGCGGGCGCCGCGGGTGCTCGCCAGCGCAGATCGCCGATGGGCGGCGCGGCGAACGGAATGCCTTTGTAGACAGTGATGCCGTCTTCTGTCATGCCCTGGACCAAGCCGGCTTGCGTCCGGACGGGCTTGGGTGTTTGCGCAGCCAAAGCGGCGGCGAGCGCAAGCGATACAACTGCGACAATGTGGATCGTTTTCATCTGGATCTCCGTTCCGAGCTGTCGAACCCGCCATTCAGTTTAATTCATTATTCAGCCGGAGCGGCCTGGACGGAGACAGATGACGGGGCCAGATATACTGGAGTGGTGGCGGGTCTGGTCAAACTGGCAGCCGCGCCCAAGCTCGACTTAGGAATCCTGAAGGCGAAGCAAGACAGGCTGTTCTCGATCCTGAAGCCGATGCGGCGCGTCATCATCGCATACTCCGGCGGCGCCGATTCGGCGTATCTGGCGTGGGCCGCGCATCGCGTGCTGGGCGAAAATGCGCTGGCCGTCACCGCGGATTCCGCTTCCATTCCCGAATCGCACAAGAGCGATGCCGAGGCGTTCGCCCGCGAGTGCGGTTTCCGCCACGAATACATCGAGACGCGCGAGTTCGACAATCCGGACTACATCAAGAACGATCCCAATCGCTGTTTCCACTGCAAGGATGAACTGTTCACGCGCCTGGAAATCGTGGCGCGCGAGCGCGGCATCGAGCATATCGCGTATGGCGTGAATGTGGATGACCTGGGCGACTATCGGCCCGGGCCAGCACGCCGCCAAACTGCACCAGGCCAAAGCGCCGCTGGTGGACGCCGGATTGACCAAAGCCGAAATCCGCGAGTTGTCGCGCCTCACCGGCTTGTCCACCTGGGATCGTCCCGCGGCCGCGTGCCTCAGCTCGCGCATCCCTTACGGAACTCCTGTGACCATTGAAAACGTCAAGACTGTCGAACGCGGCGAAGAAGCTATCCGCGCATCTCGGCTTCCGCCAGTTCCGCGTGCGGTTCCACGGCAAACTGGTCCGCATCGAAATCGCGAAGGACGAACTCGCGGCCGCGCTCAATCCCGAAATGGCCCACAGATTTGTCCAAATCTTCAAGCCGCTGGGCTTCCATTACGTAACCATCGATCTGGAAGGCTACCGGCAGGGCTCGCTAAACGCTGTATTGGCCGACGCCGATCCGCAGTAGTAGGGGCTGCTAGTTGCGGGTGCCGATGCTTTCGGTGCGCCCGGCCAGCGGCTTCACAATCGACCCGCCGCATACGCCCACGCCGGTGTTCAGCAGCGCGTTGAGCAGATTGTAGAGCACGGCGTAAACCACCTGCTCGTTCACCGGCTGCTTGCCCGGCATCCGGAACGACACCGGCAGTTCCTTGGCGATTTGCAGCCGCACCGAATCCGGCAGCGTGCGCCCGGCCCGGTCCTTTTGGTTCGCGAGCGACATCGGCGTTTGCAGCACGGCGCCGGTCTTTCCATCCACGTAAAACTGGCAGCGCGAAAACCAGCCCAGATTGCCGGGATCGGCGGCGTCGAAGAGCAGCAGCGGGGCTTGGCGGTCAATCGCAGCAAGGTGCAGGTTCATGCGATCGCTGGCTTTCCTCGATCCGATACTCGAAGCCGGCCTGCTTGGCGATGTTCGCCACGAAATCGGGATCGAGTTCAAGCAGGAGAAACTTATGCTCGCCCGCCAGCAATACCTGCATAAGCCTCATTGTAGCCGTTCCCAGCGCCGGGGCTGCGCGCCGGGTTCGCGATATAATGACAAAGGAGTTTTCCACTTGTCCATCCGAAGTTTTTTGCGCCTGAGCGCCCATATTCAAATGCTGCCCGTGCTCGAAAGCGGCGAAGAGACGCTGGTGGGCGGCCAGGCCGTCATGGAAGGCGTCATGATGCGCGCGCCGCACAGCTATTGCGTCGCGGTGCGCAAGCCGAATGGCGAGATCGTCACCGAAGCAGAGCCCGCTGCCGCGCGTTTCCGAGAAATATCCGATCTTCAAGCTGCCCGATTCTGCGCGGCCTGGGCACGCTCGGCCACGCCATGTATCTGGGCGTGAAGGCGCTGCAATTTTCAGCCAACGTGGCGCTGGGCGAAGAGGCCGCCAAGGACGGCCGAAAAGCCGCCGGAGCTCACCGGCTGGATGCTGGCCCTGCCGTTCGGCGTTTTCGCTGCTGTTCTTCCTGTTCATGTACAAATTCGTGCCGCTGTTGCTGGCCACCGAGCTCGGCAAGGCGGTCCCATCGCTGCACGGCCGGTTCGCCATCAACATGATGGACGGCATCATCCGCCTGGTGCTGTTCCTCGGGTTCCTGATCATGCATCTCGCGCATGAAGGACATTCGCCGCATGTTCCAATATCACGGCGCCGAGCACAAAGTGGTGTTCAATTTCGAATCGGGCCAGCCGGTGACGGTGGAGAACGCGCAGAAATTCGTCACGTTCCATCCGCGCTGCGGGACCAGTTTCCTGCTGCTGGTGATGGTGCTGGCGATTCTGGTCTACCCGCTGCTGCCCTTCGATGGATTCGCCGCGAAGCTGATCGCCCGCATCGCGCTGCTGCCGCTGATCGTCGGCGTCAGCTATGAATTGATCCGCTACGCGGCGCGGCATCAGCAGGGCTTGATGGCCACCCTCACCGCGCCCGGCCTGTGGCTGCAGCGCGTGACCACGCAAGCCGCCGTCCGACGAACAGGCCAGCGTCGCGATCCAGGCGCTCGACGGCGCCATGCAGCTGGAAGAAGCGCAGGGCGGCGAGTTGGTGATCGCGTAACGCGATCGGTATCGCTGGAACCGCCATGCAATATTCCCAAAGACTCGACGATATGGAAGCGCGGTTTGACGAGGTCACCCGCCAGATGGCGGACCCGGCCGTCATCGCCGACGGCGAAGCCTATCGCAAAATCGCCAAGACGCGCTCGGAGCTGGAAGAGATCGTCGCCAAATATCGCGAGTACAAGCAGGCCAAGCGCAATCTACGACGAAGCGCGGCCGATGGTGGAGGAGCCCGATCCCGAGCTGCGCCAGATGGCCAACGACGAAATCGCGCGTCTGGAGCCGGAGCTGGCCCAGATCGAAGAAGATCTGAAGGTCCTGCTGCTTCCCAAAGATCCGCTGGACGAAAAGAACGTCGTGCTCGAAATCCGCGCCGGCACGGGCGGCGACGAAGCCACGCTGTTCGCGGCCGAAATCTTCCGCATGTACACGCGCTACGCCGAATCGCAGCGCTGGCGCGTGGAAGTGACGTCGGTGAGCGAATCGGCGGTCGGCGGCCTCAAAGAAGTGATCGCGCTGGTCAGCGGCAACAAAGTTTACAGCCATCTGAAGTACGAAAGCGGCGTGCATCGCGTGCAGCGCGTGCCGGCCACCGAGCAGCAGGGCCGCGTGCATACTTCGGCCATCACGGTAGCGGTGCTGCCCGAAGCCGACGATGTCGAGATCAAGATCGATCCCAAGGACGTTCGCATCGACACGTTTTGTTCCTCGGGGCCGGGCGGCCAATCCGTCAACACCACTTATTCGGCTGTTCGCCTCACGCACTTGCCGACGGGCCTGATCGTGTCCTGCCAGGACGAAAAATCGCAGATCAAGAATCGCGCCAAGGCCGAGCGCGTGCTGCGTTCGCGCCTGTATGAAATCGAGCTGGAGAAACAGCGCGAGCAGATCGGCGCCGAGCGGCGCAGCATGGTGGGCTCGGGCGACCGCAGCGAAAAGATTCGCACCTACAACTTCCCGCAGAACCGCGTCACCGACCATCGCATCGGCCTGACGCTGCACCAGCTCGACCTGATCATGGAGGGCCGCCTGGATCCGCTGATCAACGCGCTCACCAATTACTATCAGACGGAGAAGTTGAAAGAGCAAGGCGAAGCGGCTTAGCTTGTGGCGCAGTCTCGATGACGCATGTCCACACCGCGCTCCTCCAGGGCACGCAAGCTTCTGGAAGACGAGGCGTATCCCGGCGCCGCGCCTCACCGCCGAAGTTCTTCTGATGCACGCTCTGCACCGCGACCGCGCGTATCTCTACGCGCACTCCGATGACGAACTGAGCGAGGTCGCCTGGATCCACTACGGCCGCTATCTGCACGAGCGCCTCAAAGGCAAGCCGACGCAATACATCACCGGCCATCAGGAATTTTACGGCCGCGATTTCCGCGTGACTTCGCGATGTTCTGATCCCGCGCCCGGAAACCGAGCATCTGGTGGAAGCTGCCACTCGCGTCGCATTCAGGCCGGGCGATGTTAGTTGTCGATGTCGGCACCGGCTCCGGCGCAATCGCCATCAGCTCGCGCTCGAAACCGCCGCTCGCGTCTTCGCCACCGATATCTCGACCGCCGCGCTCTGCGTCGCTCAATCCAACGCCAGGAGGCTTGCGGCGCAGGTCGGCTTTCTCGCCTGCGATCTTGGTCGATGCCCTCCGCGATCACAGCGTCGATGTTCTGGTCTCGAATCCGCCCTACGTTCCCGAGACCGACGAACCCGGTCTGCAACGCGAAGTCCGCGACTACGAACCGCACGTCGCTTTGTTCGGCGGGCCCACGGGCCTTGAAATTTACGAGCGCCTGATCGCCGACGCCGCCCGCGTCCTTCGCCCCGGCGGCTGGCTGCTCCTCGAACTCGGCTACAATTCCCTAGACCCGGTGCGCGCGATGCTACAAACAGGCTGGACCGATCTCGCCGTGATGCACGACCTCGCCGGCTTCCCGCGCGTCCTTGCCGCTAAAAGCCATTAGCCGCAGATGCACACGGATTAACGCAGATAAAGGACAATTGCGTTATCGGCGTTCATCTGCGTTCATCCGCGGCCGACCTTCTTTTAGACCATGAGCCGAGCCTCTCGCCAACAAAAGCTTGTTCTCAAGTTGCAGTCGCTGGAAAGCTATTTTCAACGTAACTTTGGCTCAAGAGCTCCATGCTTGTGCTGATGGCAAGTGGGGCATGTTCGGACAAAACGAAAGCCTATACGACAAACTCGATGAGCGGACCAGGCCGCGGTACTCGTTAGTCGAGAAGGACCTATTGGCACAAGTCTCCGAGATCAAAGATCGGCGTGCCGAACTAGGGTGTACGGAGCCTTTTCCACTATGCCAGCGATATCGTCATCACCGGAATATGCGAGGCCCAAATACGCCCGGCGGATCTAAGTTAGCTAAGCTCTTCCTTGAAGAGCTCGGGTTCGAAATAACTAATAGGCCCAATGAAGACCTACTTCCACGTCGACATGGACGCCTTCTTCGTCTCCGTCGAAGAGCTCTTCGATCCTTCGCTCAAAGGCAAGCCCGTGGTGGTCGGCGGACAGGCCAACCAGCGCGGCGTGGTCTCGGCCGCGTCCTATGCCGCGCGCAAGTTCGGCGTCCACTCCGCCATGCCGCTGCGCACCGCCGCCCGCCTCTGCCCGCAGGCCATCTTCGTCGACGGCCACCCGGAGCGCTATCGCGAATACTCGCGCAAGGTCTACGAAATCCTCAAGAGCTTTTCGCCGCAGGTGGACATGGCCTCGGTCGACGAAGCCTACATGGATCTCACCGGCACGGAGCGCCTGCACGGGCCGCCGCTCTCGGCCGCGCATCGCCTGCACGAAGCCGTCAAGCGCGAGACCAATCTCAACTGCTCCATCGGCATCGCCACCGCCCGCATGGTGGCCAAAGTCGCGTCCGATCAGGCCAAGCCCAACGGCATTCTCTGGGTGCTGCCGGGCGAAGAAGCGCGCTTCCTGGCGCCGCTCGATGTCCGCAAAATTCCCGGCGTCGGCAAGGTCACCGAAAAGAATCTGCAAGCCTGGGGCGTTCGCAAGGTGGGCGACCTGGCCGCGCTCGAAGAAGATTTTCTGCGCCAGCACCTCGGCCAGTGGGGTCTGGCGCTGGCCGGAAAATCGCGCGGCCTGGACGCCGGCGGCTGGTTCGATGGCGAAGTGGGCGAGGACTCGACGCCCAAATCCATCAGCCACGAATTCACGTTCAACGAAGACACCGCCGATGCGGACGCGCTCGAAGCCACGCTGGCGCGCCTCTCGGAAATGGTGGCGCGCCGCCTGCGCGAGCACGATCTGCACGCCCGCACCGTGCAGTTGAAGCTGCGCTACTCCGATTTCACCACCATCACGCGCGCGCATTCCTTCGATCACGGCACGCAGCTCGACACCGAAATCTTCCAACAAATGCGCGCGCTGTTCCGCGCCAATCGCAAGCCGAACGCCACCATCCGGCTGCTGGGCGTCCACGCCTCCGGACTCAAGCCCGCCGAAGGCCAGCTCAACATGCTCGAAGAACCAAACACCGAACCGCTGGCGCAAGGCCATGACGGCCGTGGATCAGATGCGCGACAAGTTCGGCGAAGACAGCGTCTCGCTCGCCATGGGCCTGAAGGGCCGCTTCCGCGAGCGCGTGCACGAGAATCCCGCCGGGCTTCCTGGCAAGACCCCTGGCAAGACGCCACGCAAAGATTCTGCCTAGCGTTAAACTACAATACAGGCACACCTGGAAATGAAACAACTTATTGAAGACATCGCGAAAGCTCTTGTTGATTTGCCCGACCAGGTAAACGTCCATGAAGTTCAGGGCGAGCAGGTGACCGTCTTGGAGTTGCGAGTGGCGGCCAGCGACCTGGGCAAGGTCATCGGCAAACAGGGCCGCACCGCGCGATCCATCCGCACGCTGCTGGGCGCGGCGGGCATGAAGCTGAACCGCCGGTTCACGCTGGAAATTCTGGAATAAATCTGAAGCTCGTCACCATCGCCCGTCTGCTTCGCGCGCGCGGGAATAAAGGAGAGCTGGCCGCCATCCCGCTCACCAGCCAGCCCGACCGCCTGAAGAGCGTCTTCGTCAACCAGACGTCCCATGGAGGTGGAGAACACCTGGATGCACGGCGATCATCTGATCTTCAAGTTCCAGGGCGTGGACACGATTTCCGATGCCGAGAAGCTGGCGGGCGCCGAAGTGGCCATCCCGTTTGAAGAGCGCGCCGAAGCTGGAAGACGACGACGAAGTTTATCAATCCGATCTGGTGGGCTGCGAGGTGTTCGATGCCGCCGGCCGATCGCTCGGGGTGGTCACCGATTTTGAGGAAACCGGCGGCACGCCGCTGCTCCAGGTCGGGAAGCGATCTGCTGATCCCGTTCGCGAAATCGATTTGCACCAAGATCGACCTGGAAAACAAACAGATCGTCGTAAATCTGCCCGACGGTCTGCTAGATCTAAATTAGCCACAGATGAACACCGATCAACACAGATCAAAGAAAATGTTTTATCCGCGTTCATCCGTGTTCATCCGTGGCTCAACCAAACATGATTTTTCGCATCCTCACCATCTTCCCCGACTTCTTCCAGGGCCCCCTCCAATACGGCGATCGTGGCCAAAGCTGCCGAATCCGGCTTGATCCAGATCCATATCCACGATCTTCGCAACTGGACGCACGATCGGCATCGCACGGTCGACGATCGCCCGTTCGGCGGAGGCGAAGGCATGCTGCTGAAACCCGCGCCCATCTTCGAAGCCGTGGAAAGCATCTGGCCGGAACGCAACGCCCACTCAGCGCATCCTCCTGCTCTCGGCACAAGGCCAGCGCTTCACCCAAGAAACCGCGCGCCGCCTGACTCAATATGACGAGCTCCTGCTCATCTGCGGCCGCTACGAAGGCGTGGACGAACGCGTGGCCGAGCACCTGGCCGACGAGGAGCTTTCCGTCGGCGATTTCGTCCTCAGCGGCGGCGAACTCGGCGGCGGCTCTGGTGCTCGATTGCGTGGCCCGGCTGCTGCCCGGCGTTCTCGGCAACGAGGATTCGGCCATCCAGGAATCCTTCAGCGAACCCGGCCTGCTGGATTGCCCGCAATACACTCGCCCCGCCGATTTCCGCGGCTGGAAGGTTCCAGAAGTACTATTGAGCGGCAATCACGAGGAGATCCGGAACTGGCGCCGGCAGGCCGCCCGTGACAAGACTGCGAAGAACCGCTCAGATCTACTACAATGAAGATTCAAGGATTTGTCACATGCCGAACCCGTTATTGACCAAAATAGTAGCGAAACATCATCCGCCCGGTGCCGGAATTCCGCCCAGGCGACACCATCCGTGTCCACGTCAAGATCAAAGAAGGCGACAAGGAACGTCTGCAGGCTTTTGAAGGAACCGTCATCGCCCGCAACAACTCCGGGCTCGGCGAAACCGTCACCGTGAGAAAGGTCAGCTTTGGCCAAGGGGTGGAGCGCATTTTCCCGATGCACGCGCCGGTAATCGACCACATCGATGTGGTGCGCACCGGCCGCGTGCGCCGCGCCAAGCTGTACTATCTGCGTGAGCTTAAGGGCAAAGCAGCACGTCTCCGCGAACGCACTTGATTTGGCTCGCGAGCGCCGTCCTGTCGATCGGATCAGCGAAACCGCCTACCGATGAGATGCCAGGCTAAGTACGAGAACGAAGCGCGGGCGCAGGGTTTCCAGCGGATCGCCGGTGTCGACGAGGTCGGGCGCGGCGCTTTGTTCGGACCCGTGTTCGCCGCGGCCGTGATCCTTTCGCCCGACCGTCCCATTCGCGGCCTGCGCGACAGCAAGATGCTGGATCCCGAACGGCGCGAAGTGCTGGCCGGCCGGATTCGCGAGCGCGCCGTGGCTTGCGCCGTAGCAGCCGCCGATGCTTTCGAGATTGATCGCATCAATATCCTGCAAGCTTCGCGCCTGGCCATGAGGCGGGCCATTCAGCGCCTGAATCCAACGGCCGATTATCTGCTGGTGGATGCCGTCACGGTGGATCTTCCCTTGAGCCAGCGCGCGCTGATCCATGGCGATGCTCTATCGCAATGCATTGCCGCCGCGTCCATCCTGGCAAAGGTGAACGCGCGACGCCTGCATGCGCGAATGGGATCTGGTTTTCCCGCAGTACGGTCTCAAGAATCACAAAGGCTATTCCACCGACGAGCACTGGAAGGCGCTTGAAACTCACGGCCCTACGCCGATGCATCGCTTCAGTTTCTGGCCCGTTCGCGAACATTCGCCGCACGCGGTCTGGACCGGATATCCGCGCCAGGGGGATCTGTTTGTGGAACGGCGGATGCCGAGGCTTCTGACCGAGCAGGATCTTGCGCAGGAAGCGGCATGCGCCCAGTAGAACCCAAAGTGCGACCGGGCAACCGGATCATCCGGGTCCGGAGCGTCCATGCGCAGCCGGCACACCTGGTATCACAAGTTGGGCATTTTTTTGTTCATCATTGTCTGTTTCGAAGTGGGTGTGTTTCTGGCCGTGTTTCCCTGGACCCCGCAATGGGACACCAATTCGGTGGCCGAATCTGTTGCCGTGGCTGCGCGGCGTGTGGGGCAGTTCCTATTTCCGCGGCGCCGTGAGCGGCCTGGGCCTGCTGAACATCTATATTTCGCTTGGCGAGGTGTCGCGCCTGCGCGGGTCTGGCGGGTCCCGTCCTCCCTCGGACCGGCCGCCTCCCGCTGATAAACTGCCTCCTGCTGATAAACTGCCTCCGCCTGATAAACTGAAGATGTCGACGCTATGAAACCCACTCCGGATCGTGGAAAAACAGCAGTGACAGCCGATCCCGCCGCCGTCCCCGCGACGCCTCCAGCCGTCCCGCCAGCCAGGCCGGCCGCGAAGGATCCGCCGCGCGGAACGATTGCCGAATGGACCATCACCATTCTGCTGCTGTTGTTCGGCACCACCTCCCTGGTGCAGGCCTTCGTGATTCCCACCGGGTCCATGGAAGACACGCTGCTGATCGGCGACCATCTGCTGGTGGATAAGCTGGCCTTCGCATCGGCAGGGCAGCGTTCAGCAAATACATCCTGCCCTATGAGAGTCCCACGCGACGGCGATATCATCGTGTTCCGCTATCCGGTGGACATCTCGCCAGACGTTCGTGAAGCGCGTGATGGGCAGTCCCGGCGATCACATCAAGATTATCAACCAGCAGGTCTATCGCAACGGGAAAAAGCTCAACGAGCCTTATGCGGTTCACAAGAGTCCTTATCGGGATTCGTTTCCGCGACAATTTTCCCAGCAGCGAAGCGAATTTCACGCTGCTCGACCGCGGCCGCGAGATGCTGGCCAACAATGTGGTGAACGGCGAAGTGGTGGTGCCGCCGGATTCCTACTTCGCCATGGGCGACAATCGCGACAATTCGCTGGACAGCCGCTATTGGGGTTTCGTGCCGCGCGAGAACATCATCGGCAAGCCGCTGATCATCTACTGGTCCTACGATGCCAGTACGGAGAGCCTGGCGAGCTCGTCGGTTACCAACCTGGCGAGCCACTTTCTCGACCTGGCCGAGCATTTCTTCACCAAGACGCGCTGGAATCGCACGTTCAAGTTGATCCATGGCTACTACAACTACAACTAAGCCGGTCCAGCCCGGCCCGTCGGGAGTCGAAGCCCGCGCAGCGCAACTCGGTGGCCGAGTGGGCCATCACGATCCTGATCCTGCTGTTCGGCACCTCCACCATCGCGCAGCCGTTCGTCATCCCCACCGCTTCGATGCACAACACCCTGCTCACCGGCGATCACTTGATCGTCGACAAGCTGGCCTATGCGCCGCCGGACGCGCTGAGCAAGCATTTGCTGCCCTACGAAGACGTGAAGCGCGGCGACATCATCGTCTTCCGCCATCCCACGCTCATCACCGTGGATTACGTGAAGCGCTGCATCGGCGTGCCGGGCGATCACATCAAGCTGGTGAACAAGGGGGTTTTCATCAACGGCAAGCCGCTCAACGAGCCGTACGTCATCCATCAGGACAATTCTTTGCTGCTATCGCGACAATTTCCCGCAAGGCGAGCCGGAGTACATTCAGGATCCGAAGATGGCTGCCCGGGCCTACAAGATGCTGCACGACGATGTGGTGAACGGCGAACTGGTGGTCCCGCCGGGATGCTATTTCGCCATGGGCGACAACCGCGACGATTCGCTCGACAGCCGCTACTGGGGCTTGGTGCCGCGCGACAACATCATCGGCAAGCCGCTGCTGATCTTCTGGTCCTACGACGCGCCCACCGAGGACCTGGAGAAGCTACAACCTGCATCACATCTTCGATCTGGCCACAGCACTTCTTCAGCAAGACTCGCTGGAACCGCACTTTCAAGCTGATTCACGGCTATCACGACTACCCCAAAAGCTGATGGCGCGTCCAACCAATTACTACGGCCTGATTCTGGCCGGCGGCCGAGGTACGCGCTTCTGGCCTCGCAGCCGCCGCGCGCACTCCAAGCAGGTCCTGCGTTTCCTCGGCGAACGGTCGCTGATCCAGCAAACCGTGGACCGGCTGAGGCCCGTGATCCCGCCCGAACGCATTGGATTCTCACCAACGATCATCTGCGCGCCGAGATCGTTCGCCAGTTGCCGGAAGTTCCGCAAGAGCCAGATCCTGGCCGAGCCCGCGCAGCGCAACACCGCGCCCGCGATCGGCCTGGCGGCGCACATTCTGCAATCCATCGACCCCCATGCGGTCATGGGCGTGTTTCCGTCCGACCACGTGATCTGCAAAGCCGGCGCACTATCTGCGATTCATTCGTCCCGCGCTCAAGGCCGCCGCCCAAGGCAAGATCGTGGTGCTCGGCATCCAGGCGCGCTGGCCAGAGACCGGCTACGGCTACATCGAATTTCCGAAAGATGTGCAGGCCGGATCGCGCGAGGCCGTCGGTGTGCGCCGCTTTCGGGAAAAGCCGGATCTGAAAACCGCGCGCCGGTATGTGAAGGCCGGCAACTTCTATTGGAACGCGGGCATGTTCTTCTGGAAGACGTCGGTGCTGCTGGATGCGCTGCGGGAATATCTGCCCAAGACCGCGACGCTGCTGGCGAGCCTGCCGGAATTCTGCCAACCGCGCGCTTTGCCGCCAGAGCTGAAAGAAGTGTTCCCGCACTGCGAGAACATCTCGATCGATTACGCGGTGCTCGAGAAATCGCCGCACGTGGTGGGACTCGCGACCGATGATTTCGGCTGGAACGACGTCGGAAGCTGGAACGCCGTGTACGAACTGCTGGCGCGCGATGAAAACGGCAATGTCTTCCGCGGCGAAGCGCTGGCGCGCTCCAGCACCGGCAACTACGTGGACGCCGAGGCAAACTGGTCGCGCTGCTGGGCGTGAAGGATCTGGTGGTAGTGGATACGCCGGACGCGCTGCTGATCGCCGACCGTTCCCGCGCGCAGGAAGTGGGCGACATCGTCAAGGAATTGGAAAAGCAGCACCACCACTTGCTTTAGCTGTGGCGCACGCACTCGTGCGTGCCGCGTCGCCACTCATGGCGACGCTTGTGCCGAAGCCGGCATGTTCTCGTTGAACCATTGCACCACCCGCTGAAACCGGTCCCGAATGTGCTCCGGATCGTGGAATCCGTGCCCTTCGCCCGGATACAGCACGAACTCCGTCTTCACTCCCAGCGTCTTCAGCGCGTGCCAGAATTCGTACGATTGCGGCGGCGGGCACTCCGCGTCGCGGTCGCCCACCATCACCAGCGTCGGCGTCTTGACGTTCTTGATGAAATTGATCGGCGAGCTTTTCGCGTACACCGCCGGATCGTCATACACCGACGCGCCGAAGTACGGAATCATCCACTGATCGATCCCGTTCTCTCCGTAATAGCTTTGCCAGTTCGCAATGCCCGCGCCCGCGAACGCCGCGCGAAAACGATGCGTCTGCGTGACGGCCCACATGGTCATGTAGCCGCCGTAGCTCCAGCCCGCGATGCCGATGCGCTTGTCGTCCACCGGATAGTTCTTCACCACCGTATCCACGCCGGCCAGAATATCGTCCAGATCGCCGTGCCCGAAATCGTGCGCGTTGGCGCGCGTGAAGTTTTCGCCCTGCCCGTAGCTGCCGCGCGGATTCGGCATGAAAACGAAATAGCCCAGCTCGGAAAATAATTGCAGCGGCAACCCCGGCCGCGGCCATCCCGCGCGAACCACCGACGCCGGTCCGCCATGAACCTCCACCACCATCGGATAGCGCTTGGCCGGATCGTAAGGCTGCGGGAACATCAGCCAGCCTTGTACGTCCAAGCCGCCGTTCTTCCACTGGATGCTCTTCACGTCGCCCCAGGCCCGTTGCTGTGGGTCGCGCGCACCTGGCTGAGAGTCGTTGACGTGCGTGATCTGCTGCCATTTGCCCGTGGCGCCCGCCCATACTTCCGGAGGTTGCGCTCCAGGAAGTCCGAACCACCGCGCTGGTGGCGGCGTCGCCCGAAAACATGCACGCTCTCGGCGCCTTTCCACAAGGTCTCCGTGCTGCCGGACGCCAAGATCCAGCGTCGAAAGCGCCGAATCGCCCGCGATGTTTTCGCCCATCAGAATCTGCTTCGACGAGGGCGACCACTGGAACCAATTCGGCGTCGACTTTCGATTCGCAGTCAGATCGCGCGGCGCGCCGCCGCCTTCGGCCGGCATGGCGTAAATATCCCCGCCCACCACGCCTTCATCGCTCATCAGCCCGCCGATAAACGCGATCGTCTTCCCATCGGGCGACCATTTGACATTCGCCACTTGCATCGACGGCTTCAAGATGTGGCGCACCGCGCCCGACTCGGCGTCGATCGCGTACAACTCGGCGACGAACCAGTTGTCGTCGCCATCTCCGGGCGCGCCCAGGTACACCAGATTCTTGCCGTCGGGCGACCAATCGAACTCGTACACATACATGTCTGCCGGCGAAATGGATCGCACGGCGCCGGTGGAAACGGTCACGATCGCCAGCCGCTGCTCCACGACCTTCGATGCGATCACGCCGGACTCCGGCGCCGTCGCCTGCGTTGGCCCGGGAACTCGCGTGAGGCCTTCAATGCGCACCAGGGCGATGCTCTTGCCGTCCGGCGACCAATGCGGATCGCCCACGTAGCCTTCAAAATCGGCCGTTTTGCGGGCTTTGCCGTGTCCCGGCTTCTCCACCACGTACAACTGCATCTGGCCGTGCGAGTCGGCATCTGAAAGGAAGGCGAGCCGGCCATCTTGAGACCACGCCAACCCTTGCGCCATGGTCGCCGGATCGCCGATGCGCTTGGCGGGAGAACTATCGCGCAGATCCTTGATGTAGACCGCTACGGAAACGCTGGAGTGGTCGCTATCGCTTTTGCCAGGCGATGTTTCGATCCAAGCTACGTGTGCATGGTCCGGCGAAAGTGAGACTTCGCGAAACTCGTGCAGCGCGGAAAGCGAATCCAGAGCAGAATCGAGCGGAGGAGGCGCCGCCCAGATCTGCAAGCATGCTGCCAGCAGAACTGCTGGGAAAATAGTGGAGCGCAACTACCTTTAGTATAACTGGGCCGTTCGATAGGCGCGCCTATTGAGCAGCAGCGGGACCGCGCCGCCCGCGTCCGCCCGGGAAAGGACGGCCTTCTTTCACCGTGTAATCGGAAGGAACCGTGAACAGCGCCGGATCGGGCTCCGTCCGGCTGATCGTGTTCAACTGGTACACGCTATCGCCAAAGCGCGGATCGCTGGTTTTGCTCATCACGACAACTTGCAGGTCCGGCGAATACCACGTTTCGGTAACGATATCGATTTCCTTTTCGTTGCCTTCCCGGCCGGCGGGAATCACGCGCGTGATGCGCGTGCCTTGCGCGCTGACGCCCTGGATCACTTGCGTACCCAAGTCCTCCGTTTTCGCGCGACTGTGGTTCCCGCCGCGCGTGGAAGGTTGGCATTGGCGCGCGCCGCCGGAATCGGCTGTCGACCGGGCCGTATGGTTGTTCGCGTCCAGCACATAACTCTTGCCCGCCACCGGATCGAAGATCATCACGGCTTTGCCGGAACCGCGTTCCGCCGACAGCGCGCCAATGGCTCCGAAGGACCGCTCCATCCTGGTCCGCCCCTGGCTATCGCGTGCGATGGTGGCGGTGGTGGTCCGCTGAATATGATCGCCATTGGCGAGCGTCTGCGTGAACTCCGTCACAGCCTGCGCTGAATAGGGCGCGCCTTGCACCACCTTATTCGACATGCCGAATTCCGGCCGCACCAAGGCGAAATCGCCGCGCCCCATCCGCGGACCGGGCGGTTGCGCCAAACAAGCTCAGAGCAAAAAGACTTGCAGCGGAAATGATCGATAGTCTGCGAATCACAAACGTTTCCTTTCTATCGGTCGAAACTTATTGCACCAACCGCACACCACGCGCCAATCCATCCTGTCCCAGCAAAAGCTCAGCCTGCACGCTGACACCGGCGCGCTCTTCGGTGACGGGGAATCCCATCAACTGCAGCGACGAAACCGGCAACTGAACCCGGACCACCATGGCGTTTTCCAACGCGGGCAGCGCCTCGGCTTCCGGCAATGGATAAAAGCTCGCATCGGCGTCTTCGTCCACCGCTGGGGTGTTCTGCGCCACTGCCGCAGCCGGCGCGGGCGTCAGTTTTGGTTTCTCGCTGTGAGGCCACAAGAGCAACGCAATCCCGGCGGCGGCTGCCACGCCGAACACCGGACTCCACGCGGCGAGACGGTGCCGCCGATTCCGCCGGCGAAACTCCGCCTTCAGCCGCTCCTCGATATGGCCGGCGCGCTTCGCGGGGCCCATCGGCCGCCAGCGCCCGCAAACCGTTCAAGAGTTCGCTATCGTTTTCATTCATACCGCACACCTCTCGCCGGCGCGCATTTTCTCAGCCAGCAGCGCCCGGGCCCGATGCAGGCGCGACCGTACCGTTCCAATCGCGCATCCCAGAGCGCTCGCCGCTTCGGCGTAATCCCGCTCATGCAGATCGCACAGCACCAGCACTTCGCGATACGCCGGAGGCAGCGCCAGCACCGCCTTCCGCAATGTTTCCACGCGCTCGTTCTGCGCCAGGTCGCCAAACAGGTCCTGCTCCACCGCTACCCGGCCCGCATAGTCGCCTGCCGGATCGTCCAACACCGTGATATACGGCCGCTCCCGCTCCAAAGTCCGCAACACGAAATTCCGGGCGATTCCATAGAGAAACGCCGCCACCGAGCCTCGCTCGCTGTCGTAGCGTGTCGCCGACTTCATCACCACCATGAAGACGTCCTGCGTTACTTCTTCGGCAATTTCCGTCTTCCCGCTCATCTGAAGCGCGAAGCGAAACACAATGCCTTGATGTCTGCGGTAAAACTCGACGAACGCCTTTTCGTCGCCGCTTGAAAGCAGCCGAAGCAGATCGCCATCACTACGGGACGGGGATTCCAGCATTAGTTGATTGCGGCGATCCGCATCGGCCTTTGATAAGGATTCAGCCCTGGGCGCCGAAAAGTTCCAAATGTTGGTGGCCATAAAATCGCGCTACGGCTGCCGCAGCGTCACCACGGTCGCCCCCCAGCCCCCGGCTTCCCCCGGCGCGTCCGAAAAGCTTGCAACAAAAGGCGTCTTACTGAGAATCGACCGTACCATCTCGCGCTGCACTCCGATTCCCCGGCCATGGATGATCCGCAGGGCGCGCAGGCCCATCCGATGCGCCTCTTCCAGATAGTTTTCCACCACCGGCTTTACTTCGCGCGGCGAAACAGTGTGCAGATCGAAAACATCGGTAACTGGAATACGAATCGGCTCTTCGTCGTCCATGACTGCTGTTAGGCTAGCATTGTGAGTCCTTTGGCAGAGTACCGGGCGCGCGGGGACCAGCGCCGCCTGGCTTCCAGCCTCCTGGAAAAACAGTTCCGCCGCATCGGAAACGCCCGCCTGGCCGCCGGTTTATCCGCCGGTGGTGGTGGCTTTCTTCGTGTTCGGAGAAGTCTGGATCTCCTTCTGGTGGCTGCTGGTCCCGCTCGCCGTCTTTGGAGCTTTGGTGATCGTGCATGCCCGCGTGGTGGAACGCCTGGAGCGCTCCCAACGGGCCATCCAATTCTATGAGCGCGGCATAGCTCGCCTGGAAAACCGCTGGATGGGCACGGGCGAAACGGGCGAGCGTTTCCGCAACCCCAATCACGTATATTCCGAAGATCTCGATTTGTTCGGCAAAGGCTCGCTTTTTGAATTGCTATCCGTCGGCCGGACTCAGGCCGGCGAGGACCTTCTCGCGAGTTGGTTGCTGGCGCCCGCTTCCGCTGATGAAGTGGCCGCCCGGCACGACGCGGTTCGCGAACTGGCACCGATGCTCGACCTGCGCGAGGATCTGGCTGTGCTTGGCGCTACGGTCCGCTCGGGACTGGATCCGCACACCGCCGCCACGTGGGGCGAAGCGCCAGAGGTGGTGTTTCCCACCGGCACGCGCTATATCGCGCCTCTGTTCGCGGCCGCCGTCGTAATTTTGTTCGCGCTCTACATGGCGGGCATCCTCACCCGCACGCCGGTCCTCGTCGGCGCTCCTGTTGGAAATCGGGTATGCGGTTTTCGTCCTGGGCGCTCAAACCGAGCGCGTGACTCATGCGGTCAACTCTCCGTCGCACGATCTGCTTCTGTTGTCGATACTTCTCGAGCGCCTGGAGAAAGAAACTTTTCGCGCGCCCCGGCTGCAACAACTGCATGCCCGGTTGAAGGCCGGGAGCCAGCACGCCGCGTCCTTTCAAATCGCACGGCTGGGCCGGCTGGTGGAGCGTCTCGATTGGCAGGAAAACAAGATTTTCGCGCTGATCACTTTTCCGCTGCTGTGGAGCGCGCAGGTCGCCATGGCAATTGAACGATGGCGCCGTGTCTGGGGCCGCCACGTCCGCGAATGGGTGGACGCTGCGGGAGAATTCGAAGCGCTTTGTTCGCTGGCGGGCTACAGCTATGAGCATCCCTCCGACGTGTTTCCGGAATTGGCTGAAATCCCCGACGGCTGGTTTGAAGCCGAAGCTATGGCGCATCCGCTGATGCCGGAATCCCACGCCGTCCGCAACGACGTGCAACTGGGCGGCGAGACCCGGCTTTGGATCGTCAGCGGCTCCAACATGTCCGGCAAGAGCACTCTGCTGCGCACCATCGGGATCAATACAGTGCTGGCCTGGGCCGGCGCACCGGTGCGCGCCGCGCGCCTGAAGATTTCCCCGTTGACCCTCGGCGCATCCATTCGCGTGCAGGATTCCCTGCAAGACGGACGCTCCCGCTTCTATGCCGAGATCACGCGCCTGCGCGAGATCGTCGCTCTCACCAATGGCCCGGTGCCCGGTGTTGTTCCTGCTCGATGAACTGCTGAGCGGCACCAACTCGCATGACCGCCAGATCGGCGCGTCGGGCATCGTGCAAGCTCTCATCGACCATGGCGCCCTGGGGCTGATCACCACGCACGATCTGGCGCTGGCCCACATCGCCGAAGCTCTGCCCGGCCGCGCCGTCAACGTGCATTTCGCCGACACGCTGCAAAATGGCGAACTGCACTTCGATTTCCGCTTGCAGCCGGGCGTTGTGGAGCGCAGCAATGCCCTGGATCTAATGCGCTCGATCGGTCTGGAGGTTTAATATGGATCAAATATGCGACTGATCCTGCTCTTTACGCTTGTAGCGATTAGCGCGCTGGCCCAGCCAAGCCCCGCGGCCGCCGGTTCGGGATTTACCACCGCCAACATGGACATGACGGCGAATCCTTGCGTCGACTTTTATCAATACGCCTGCGGAACCTGGCTGGCGGACAATCCAATTCCCGCCGACCAGTCCTCCTGGGGCACTTTCAGCACGCTGTTGGATCGCAATCGCGCCATTCTCCGCGGAATTTTGGAAAAGGCCTCCGTCGACGATCCCAAGCGCTCGGCCGTGGAGCAGAAGATCGGCGACTTTTACGCGTCCTGCATGGACGAGCCCGCGATCGAAAAGCTGGGATCGAAGCCGATCGAGCCGGAACTGCAGCGGATTGACGCGATCCAATCCAAAGAGCAGATCACAGACGAACTGGTGCGCCTCTCGCTGTTGGGCGCGGGAGTGTTCCTGAATTTTTCTTCGAGCCCGGATGCCAAGAACTCCGCGCAAATGATCGCCGATGCCGACCAGGGCGGTCTGGGCCTTCCGGATCGCGACTATTATCTGAAGGACGATCCCAAGTCGGTCAAACTGCGCGACGAGTATCTGGCTCACGTGCAGAAGATGCTGGAGCTGTTGGGCGAATCGGCGGCGCAAGCCGCCGCTGATGCCAAGACTGTGATGCGCCTCGAAACGGCCCTGGCGAAAGGATCGCTCGACCTGGTGTCGCGGCGCGATCCCAATCAGGTGTATCACAAGATGTCCGTGAAGGACTTGTCGGCATTGTCTCCCAGCATCGATTGGGCGAAGTACTTTTCAGGCCTGGGCACGCCCTCCTTCACCGATCTCAACGTGGACGTGCCGGATTTTTTCAAAGCTCTGGACGCTGTCGTCAAGAGCACCAGCCTCTCCGATCTGAAGACTTACCTGCGCTGGCACCTGCTGCATTCTGAAGCGCCATTATTGTCCAAAGCATTCGTCGATGAAAACTTTCATTACTTCGGCCAGACTTTGACGGGTGCCACAGAATTGGAGCCTCGCTGGAAGCGCTGCGTTAGAGCGACCGACGACGACCTGGGCTTTGCGCTCGGCCAGAAGTACGTGGAGCAAGCTTTCCCGCCCGAAGCCAAGGCGCGCGTGCTGGGCATGGTGGGAGAGATCGAAAAAATGCTGGGCGAAGATATTCAGTCGCTCGCTTGGATGACGCCGGCCACCAAGCAGCAGGCCCTGATCAAGCTCCGGGGGTAACCAACAAGATTGGCTACCCCGACAAGTGGCGCGATTATTCCAGCGTCAAAATCGTGCGCGGGGATGCGGTAGGAGACGACCAACGGGCCACCGAGTTCGAAGTGCGCCGCGAATTACAAAGAATCGGCCAGCCCGTGGATCGCGGCGAATGGCTGATGACGCCTCCTACCGTGAATGCTTACTACGATCCGCAGCAGAACAATATCAACTTTCCGGCCGGTATCTTCCAGCCGCCCTTCTTCGACAATCGCATGGACGCGGCCATCAACTATGGCGCCATCGGCGCGGTGATGGGACACGAGTTGACGCACGGGTTCGATGATGAGGGCCGTCAATTCGACGCCGAGGGCAATCTGCGCGATTGGTGGACGCCCGAAGATGCCAAAGAGTTTGAAAAGCGCGCGGAATGTTTCATCAAGGAATATTCCGCTTTCACTCCGCTGGACGACGTGCACCTCAACGGCAAGCTGACACTGGGCGAGAACACGGCGGATAACGGCGGCGTACGGCTGGCGTTCATGGCGCTCATGAAGTCGCTCGAGGGCAAGCCGCAGCCCAAGATCGACGGATTCACTCCGCGGCAGCGCTTTTTCCTGGGCTATAGCCAGATCTGGTGCGAGAACGTAAGACCCGAAGTGTCGCGGCTTCTGGCGCAGACCGATGGGCACTCCCCGGCGCGCGACCGCGTCAATGGCGTGCTGGGCAACATGCCGGAGTTTCGCGAAGCGTTCGCCTGCCGCGCGGGACAGCCGATGGTTCATGCGCCGGCTTGCCGCGTGTGGTAGCCCGCGCTGCTCAATAGCCTTCCGCTGTAGTGCCCAGCCCCGGAATCCAGCGATCCAGCGCCTGGCGCAGCTTCTCCAAACCGAGAGGTTTGCTGATGTAGTCGTCCATGCCGGCCGCGAGACAGCGCTCCCGGTCTCCATCCATGGCGTTGGCTGTCAGCGCGCAGATGGTCTGGTGCCGAGCGCTACCCTCGCGCTGCCGGATCACTGCGGTAGCCTCAAAACCGTCCATGTCCGGCATCTGGCAGTCCATGAGCACCAGATCGTACTTGCGCTTTTCGAGCGCTTCCACCGCCTCGCGCCCGTTCACCACCGCGTCGGCCGAAAGCCCCAGCTTCTGCAACAAACGCAGCGCGATGCGCTGATTGATCTCGTTATCTTCGGCCAGCAGAATCCGGGATGTTTCGGCCCGAGCTTTTGAGACGGGCGCGGGCCCTGCGCTGCGCTGAGCGGTCCCGGTCTGCGATTTCACCGCCGTTACGCGAGGAGCCGGCGCTGGACGGGCGCCTAAATCCGGCCTGTTTCCCGCGCGGGCAGCGGTGCTGGGGCGGGTCGACTTGCCGAAGCTAGCCGTAAACCAGAACTTGCTTCCTTTACCCGGCTCGCTCGCGACGCCGATCTCGCCGCCCAGCAACTCCACTAACTGCCTGGAAATCGCCAGACCCAGCCCGGTGCCGCCATATTTGCGCGTGTTCGATTCGTCCACTTGCGTGAAGGCGTCGAACAGCCGCCCTTGCTCGCCCGGCGGAATCCCGATGCCGCTATCCTGCACCGTAAACTTCAACTGGATTGCATCGCGCACCTGGCTGACCACCTCAGCTTTCAGAATCACCTGGCCGCGCTCGGTAAACTTGATGGCATTGCCGAGCAGGTTGGTCAGCACCTGGCGCAGCCGTCCGGGGTCGCCCACCGCATTCTCGGGCAGCGCCGGCGAGATGTTGGATACGAATTCCAGCCCCTTGGCGCGCGCCTGCAGGGCGAATATCGAAGCGGTCTCCGTGATGGTGGATTGCAGCGGAAAGTCCACGCGGTCCAGGCGCAATTTCCCGGCCTCGACGCGTGACAGATCCAGAATGTCCTCGATCAACGCCAGCAGCGAATCCGCCGAACGCTTGATGGCCTCCGCGTATTCCTGCTGTTCGGTATTGAGCCCGGTCCCGAGCAAAAAGTCCGTCATCCCCAGCACACCGTTCATGGGCGTACGGATTTCGTGGCTCATGTTCGCCAGGAACCGGCTCTTCATGCGCGTGGCTTCCCGCGCCGCGGCGAGCGCCTTTTCCAGCTCTTCGTTCTTTTGCTCCAGCTCCTGCGCATTGTCCTTCAGGCGCTGTTCGCTCGCTTTCAGCGCCGTGATGTTGCGAACCACCGCAATCCACTCGTCCCAGTTGAGAGGCAACAGGCGCATTTCGTAGGTTTGCTGACCCAACTGGTCCTCAATGGCGAACTCCACCATCTCCATGGCATTGCTTTGTCGAACTCTGTGCTGAGCCTCGCGAACCGGCGCCAGCGCGCCTGCCGGCAAAAGGTCCTGGAGATTCTGTCCGGAGAACTTGTCCGCCCCGAGAAATGTGTCGGAGTGCTGCCCGCCCTTGGCATCCAGCACAGTTTCGCTTTGGTCCAACCGCAGGAACAGATCCGGGAAGGCCTGAAACAGCGCCCGCAGCTCGGCTGCGTTTTGATAAGCCGCTTCTTCGCTATTCTTGCGCTCCGTGACGTCGATGGACGCCATCCGCATGCCCGCGATGGCACCGTCTTTGTTTCTGAGCAACTCCTCGTGTACTTCTACTGTGACCTTGCTGCCGTCTTGGCGCGCATATTCTCGCTGATAGGCGACCAGAGCGGTGTGCCCCTGGATTTTCCGCTGGATCTGTTCGCGATAGCGCGCGCGATCGATCTCAGGAATCAGCTCGGCGCAATGCACTCCCAGCATGGCGGTCTGTTCCAGGCCGCGCAGTTTGCATTCCAGGCGATTGACTCTGCGCACCATCCCTTCCCGGTCGATTTCCATGTACCCGATGGGCGCCGACTCAAACAGATCCTGAGGCGCCTCGCTATCGAACAACAGCTCATCGGCGTTGCTGAAGTCAGGCTTGGAGAAAGGCTTCCGCGTGCGGATCACGATCCAGATGACCGCGAGAATGCACAATACGGCTGCGCTGAAAACCATTCATCATGGCTATCGTCAGAACAGGCCAAGTCGTTTAGTCCCGGCACGTTAAACGGAAATCGCAACGGTCGATTTCCGAGCCTGCGCTAGTTCGCGATCAGATTAATGGAGCCGATGCCGCCCTCGATGTCCAGGCGCACCGTGGTCCTGGCGCGGCCATAGGCCTGGTTGACATACCGGCCGTCCCGCTTTTCCAGACCGGGGGCGTGAATGCCGCCGATGCCGCCCTCCACATGAGCATCAATGCCAACGTTATCTGGAAGATAGATGGTCGCCTCGCCCACGCCTCCGTGAACGCTCACTTCGTAGTCGTTCTTGGGAGCGCCGCGCAGATCCATTTTGAGCTCCCCTACTCCCATGTTGACGCTCACGCGCCGGAGCGTGAGGTCGGCCAGGTCCAGCCGCGATTCGCCCGCGCCGCAGTTTACGTCCAGGTCCAGCGGCTTCTGATCGTTGAACGTGAGGTCCCATACATACCGGGGCGAAGCCGAACCTACGTGGTGAGGCTCCTCCACCACCAGATGTCCTCGAAAGCCGCCGGCGTCATAAGAGATCTCGGGGCGCAAACGCAGCCGATTGTAGGTAAACCGGCCTTCCATCAACTTGTCCGATCCGCCGTGAACCCGCAGTTCCCCGGCGCCCATTTTCAAATCGACCCGCACTTCCTCAGATTTATCCAGTTCGATGCTTCGCGTTTCCGTCCGCTCCGGCCCGGGCGGACCCCATTGCGGTCCGCAGGCGGCCAGCCACAAGCAGCTCACGCCGAGCGCAGGCGTCAGGAATCTGGAGGAGGTCAGCATCCGTTGAATACCCTAACCCAGCATACGAACGATTCCATCACGTAAGTTCACAAAATTTCACGGGATAAGAAAACCACTAAGGTCCTTTCCCTAGACCCATCAGCACGAACTTCCCAGCTCACTTGTATTCTTGCCTTAGTACATTTCAATGTGGACAGCCGGTTGCTACACTGAATCATCGTGAGCGACAGTCCTACGGGCTGCTTGTATTGCCGGAAGAATATCGGACCTGTGCGCAGGCTCAGGGACCGGCATTTTTGCTCCGAAGACCATCGCAAGAAATACGGCAAATCCGCCCGTGCACTGCGCGAAGCCGAAGATTTATATGGCTTTGACGAAATTCCGGAGACCAGTTGGCGAGTTGTCACAGCAATACGGCCGGAAGATAAATCGGACCGCAAAGCCGGAATGGGAACCACCATTTTTGTGGGTCTCGCGGTGGTGGTCCTGGTGCTGGTGTTTTCGCAATTGCACACGAACTCTCCCGGCCCCAAGATAATCTCCGCCCTTCCGGACACCAATCCGCATCCCAATCAAGGCGGCTTCGGACAAATGATCGGCAATCTGATCCAAAGCCAGACGTCGGGGACCTTGCGCGACGATTTTCACACCGGCTTGAGCGGCTGGGAAGGCCTGCGATCGTCGAGTTCGGATTGGAACAAGGAGGCTGGCGAGGTGCGCCCCGCCTCTTTGCGGCTTTGGAAGCCTTCCACGTCGCTGACGAATTACGAACTCGAGTTTCAGGGACACATCGATCGCAAGAGCATGGACTGGGCCTTTCGCGCCGCCGATCTGCACAATTATTACGCCACCAAACTGGTGATGACCCGGCCGGGCCCGCTCCCGAACGCCGGACTGGTTCGCTTTGTGGTGCTGGACGGACGGGAACGGGAGCGCGTGGAACTGCCGCTTCCCTTGACGCTGGAGCGCGGCGTCGACTACCGGGTGCGCGTCAGCGTGCGCGGGGATCGCTTCCTCACTTCGGTGAACGGCCAGTTGATCAGCTCCTGGATGGACAGCCGCATCAGCCGCGGCGGCGTGGGCTTCTTCTCCGAAGATGGCGAATCGTCGGTGTTGAAATGGGTCAGCGTATCGGAGCGCGATAGCTTCATTGCGCGCCTGACGTCGCACTTCTCGCTCATCACGCTTCCGACAGCGGCGGTCCAGGGCGGAAATTAACCCCGCGGCGGAAGCAATCCGGGCGCGACCTCGGTTACTGTATTAGTATCGGAAGCATTTGAATGCGCTGTCGCCGTTGTTGGTTGTTCCCGGCAGTCTGGGCATTGTTTATGCCCGCGCTGTCCATGGGTGTCTTGTCTGCCGCCGCGAATCCCAAGCAGGCTGAAAAATCCTTCAAGGAAGGGCTGCGCCTGGAACAGGCGAGTCAATGGAAGGAAGCCGAGGCCGCCTACTCCGAAGCCATTCAGGCCGATCCAGACAGCGCCGCGTATTATTTCCATCGCGCCCGCGTCCGCTTTTTCGCCGGCGACTATCCGCAGGCGCTGGAGGACGCCGAATCGGCCACGCGACTGGACCCCAAGGACGGTGTCTCCTTTAAGCTTCTGGGCGACCTGCGACGGCCGGGTGAGAAATCCGCGCAAAGCGGTAGCTGACTACACGCGCGCCATCGAATTAGGGGTCAGTACGGCGGCCGTCTACAACAGCCGCGCGTACGAGCATACCCAGCTTCACGAGTACGACGCAGCCATCGCCGACTACACAGTGGGAATCAAGCTGCGGCTGGACGACCCGGAGCCGATCCGTCAGCGGGCCGATCTCTACAATGCGGTTGGCCGCTATCGCGACGCCATCGACGACTATGACCAAAGCATCAACCTGAAGGCGGACAACCCGGACGCACTCCTGGGCCGCGGTTTCTGCTGGGGCCAGGTGGGCGATTTCCATCGGGCCATCGACGATTTCAATACATTGCTCGCGCTCCAGCCCAACAACGCCAAGGCCCTGACACTGCGCGGCGCGGCGAAGTTCCGGCTGGAGGACAACGACGGCGCCATTGCCGACTTCACCGCCGCCATGAAGATCACGCCCCAGGAAGTATATCTCTATCTGGCTCGCTCGGCCGCGTTTGTGAAATTGGGGCGCCATGCGGAGGCGCTCGAAGACCGCGAGCAGGCCGTGAAACTGGCGCCCAATTCGGCCGAGGTTTATCTGGCGCGCGGCGGCTCCTATCACCAGTTGGGCGAGCACGAAAAGGGCTTGGCGGATCGCACCAAGGCCATCGAACTCGATCCGCAGCTTCCCGAAGCCTGGTTCGCGCGCGGCAGCGCCTATTACCTGCTGGGCGACTATGCCAAAGCCCAGTCGGACCTGGCGCAGGCGATGCGCTTGCGGCCCGATTATAAAGAGGCCGCGGAAGTGTTCGCGAAAGCTCAAGAGCGCTTGAAAGAAGCTAAAAATGCGGCGCCGCCACCGCCAGCCCCGGCGCCGGTTACACCGGCTGTAAACGTGGCAACTGCTAATCCCGCGCCCGCGAAGGCCGAGCCCACCGTGCCGCAGCCAGTACCAACCACCGCTTCAGTTCCCACCCGCGTGCCCACTCCGGCCCCTACTCCAGTTAAAGCCGCCGCGCCGTCCATTGCTCGTACCGGCCAAGGGAACCGCGCGAGAGCACGAAGCGCGCGGCCGCGCATTCATTCAATCCGAGAAATTTCCAGAAGCGCTGGCTGAATTGAATCAGGCGATCCAGCTGGATCCGAAATCCTCGCATGCTTACAACGCGCGCGGCTACGCCTACCTGCGCCAGCGCGACTATCAGCACGCGCTGGCCGATTTCGACGAGGCGATTCGCCTAGAACCCAGCTACGCCAATGCATATAAGAACCGGGCCGTGACGCGCAAAGCGTTGGGGGATGCGGCCGGCGCGGCGGCGGATCTTAAAGCGGCGCGCTAAAGCGCGGGCGCAGTCCCAGCATGCATATAGCGCTGAAGCCGAAGTAAGAGCCCAGCCAAAGCAAAGTTTGGCCCGGCGACCCTGGATTCAGTCTGATCCAGCTAAATCCGAAAGCAAGAAACACCACAGCAAATCCAAGCGAGACCACTCCTGCCGCCGCAAGCAGCCATCCCTGCGTGACATGACGCTGGCGCCGCAGGATGCGCGCGGTTCCCATTTCGAAAATGCCAGCGCTTACGGCCATCAGGATCACCAGCAGAGCGACAGTACGAAAGCTAATTCTGAAGCCGAAAACTCCGGTAAGGACCAGTCCGAGCGACCCGAGAGCAAACCCGTTCAGCAACAGCAGCCAGCGTTTACCGGTTCCCGAATTCCAGATGCCCGCCGCAATCGTGCAAACTCCCGCAGCCAGTGTGAGCCTGCCCAGAAACACTATGTCTTTCGAGGCATGGAAACCGTTGCGGGCATGCGCGAAGTAAATCACCGAAATCATCGCATCGAGAACGACGCACAATGCGAGCGACCACGACTTCTTAGGGATCATTCCGCGATCAACCGTTCAACCAATTTCGCAGCTCCGCCGCGGGGCAGCGAATCCCTACATAAAACGTTCCGAACAGCGCATAATCGGCGCTCACTTCATCGAACCGCATCTCGTAAATCAGTTTCTTGAACACCAGCGGATCGTCGGCGAACAGATCCACGCCCCATTCCCAATCGTCGAACCCGATCGATCCGGAAATGATCTGCTTCACTTCGCCCGCGTACCTGCGCCCCACCATGCCGTGCTCGTGCATCTGGCGCTGGCGCTCGGCCATCGGCAGCCGGTACCAGTTCTTCAACTCGCCGCGCTTGCGATCCATGGGATAAAAGCACAGATATTTGTGCGGAGGCATGTCCGGGAACAGGCGCGGCGCCATGGCCTCGCGCTGCCGCGCCATTACTGCTTGAATCTCCGCGGTCCATTCGGGCGAAAATGGCGCAATACCGCGCTCCGCCAGCGTTCCATAAGTTTTCAGGCTGGATTCGTATAGCCCCAGTTCCACCACTGACAAATACGACGACGTGGGTTCCAGATAATCCCAAAGCGCGAGCCCAGCCAGCCGCCGCTCTACTTTGTTCAATTCATCGAAGGAGCGGCGGAAATGAATCAGGATCAGATCGCCTTTGTGTCCCAGCAGAGCAAACGCCGCGCTCTGTCCGCCGGTTTCGCGCTCCATCTCGGCGAGTGCTTCAGATGCTTCCTGGGCGATTGTGGATCGCTCGGCAGCGCCAAGCTGCTTCCAGGCGGTCCAGCGGACGCGCAGCATCTGATGCAGCATGCTGGAGCCTTCCAGCGTCAACGGCACGGCCGGCAGATGTTCGGCGGCGATTTCGGGAGGGGCATTCGTGATGACGGACATAGGGGGAATCCTGCTGCTATTCTATCGAACGGCTGCGATCACGACTGCCAGGCGCTCAGATATTCCCCCAAAGTCGCGTCCAGCCGGTCGTAAAGCAGATTGTCGAAGCTCTCGCTTCCGTGCCCGGCCTGCGACCGTTGCAAGGCTCGAATATATTCGGGCCGGTCCTCCGGACGCACGGCGATGGGTGGATAGCCGCCGCGAATCAGCATCAGGTTCATGACCAGACGGGCCGTGCGTCCGTTGCCGTCGTTGAACGGATGGATATCCACCAGCCGGCGATGCGCCGTGAACGCGCTCTCGGGCGTATCGGGAGCGGCAGCCAGCCACCGGGCGAAGTCTCCCATCAGACCTGGGATTTCGGCCGGCGAGGGAAATTCATAGCGGCCCGTTTCGGTGCGGACGTAGCGAGCCAGATCGGCATAGCGGCCGCCGATGTCGGGCCTCGACCGCTGCACCACCAGCCGGTGAAGATTGCGCACGTCGCTTTCCGTCAGGGGCGCTTGTTCCTTGGCAAGCTCGCGCACATAGCGAATGGCGTCATAGTGATCCAGGGCCTCCAGGTGATCTTTGAGAGGTTTCCCGCCGATCGTGACGCCCTGTTCGATCACCAGTGTGGTTTCCACTGGACTGAGTGTATTTCCCTCGATCGCGTTCGACGTGTAAGTAATTTCGATGTCGTAGTAATGTTCCAGCTTACTCAGCGCTTCGGGCGGGAAGGGGCGTAGCCGGTCCAGCCGGTTCTTCTTCTCCGCAATGGCTTCCGGCAACGGTCACGCTCTCAAGCATAACTTGAAGGCCGGGCCATTCCGGCTACACTGAAATTACGTGGAAGAAGAGGTCTTAGGAAAAGCCTACGACGGGCGTCTGATGCGGCGCCTGCTGACTTACGTCCGGCCGTACAAACTGCCGGTGGTTGCGGCTCTGGTTCTGCTGCTGATCAACTCCGTGCTGCAAGCGATCGGCCCGCTTGCTCACCGCCCTGGCTGTTGATCGCTACCTGGCGCCCAACGGGAAAGTCTCGCATACCATCCTGGACCCGTATCTTGTCGCACGAGTCCCTGGACCGGCCTGGCCCAGATCGCATTTCTATACCTGCTGATCGTGATCTTCGGCATGTTTTGCGATTTCGGCGAGCAGTTCATCATGCAGTGGGTGGGACAAAAAGCCATGTTCGACCTGCGGCGCGAAATGATGGCGCACCTGCAGCGACTGGACCTCTCCTTCTACGATCACAATCCCGTGGGCCGCCTGGTCACGCGCATCACCACCGACGTGGACGCGCTGAACGAGCTGTTCTCCTCCGGCCTGCTCATGATCCTGGGCGACCTGCTGATGCTGAGCTTCGTCATCGTGGCGATGCTCGAATTGAGCCCGGGCATGACCGCGTTCCTGCTGGCGGTGATGCCGCTGGTGGTGCTGGTGACCATGCAGTTCCGGCGCTCGGTGCAGAAGAGCTATCGCCGCATTCGCGTCGCCATCGCGCGCATCAATTCCTATTTGCAGGAGCACGTCAGCGGCATCGCCGTGCTGCAGCTCTTCAATCGCGAAGCGCGCAGCCGCGCGCGAGTTCGAGCAGATCAATCGCGATCACATGGAAGCCTACAAGGACGCCATCGTCGCCTACGGCTGGTTCTATCCGATTGCCGAATTTCTGGGCATGCTGGCTCTGGCGTTGCTGCTGGCTTACGGCGGATTCCGCGTGCGCGGCGGCGCTCTTCAGATCGGCGTGGTGGTGGCCTTCTTCCAATACGGCATGCGATTCTTCCGCCCCATTCAGGATCTGAGCGAGAAGTACAACATCATGCAATCGGCCATGGCCGCGGCCGAGCGCGTTTTCAAGCTGCTGGACACCCCGGTCGAGATCCAGTCGCCCGCTCAGGCCGTAGCCCTTTCCGCAATCGCCCGCGGCCGTGGAATTCGACCACGTCTGGTTCGCCTACAACGACGAAGATTGGGTCCTGAGCGACGTCAGCTTCCGCATCGAGCCGGGCGAAACCATCGCCGTGGTGGGCCACACCGGCGCGGGGAAAACCACCCTCGCCAGCCTGCTGCTGCGCTTCTACGAAGTGCAGCGCGGCGCCATCCGCATCGGCGGCATCGATATCCGCGATTTCGAACATCGACGACCTGCGCCGCAATTTCGGCGTCGTTCTTGCAGGACCCGCATCTGTTCACCGGAACCATCGCCGAGAACATCCGCCTCGGGCACCGCGGGCATTTCCGACGACCAGCTCTCCGAGCGCCGCCGCGCGCGTCAACCTGCTGGACTTCGTCCAGACGCCTTCCGGAAGGTTTCGACCAGCCGGTGCGCGAGCGCGGCGCCGGATATTCCACCGGCCAGAAGCAGCTCATCAACTTTGCCCGCGCGCTGGCGCACAACCCGCGCTTCCTGATCCTGGACGAAGCCACTTCCAGCGTCGACACCGAAACCGAGCTGCGCATTCGCGAAGCGCTCGAGCAACTGGTGGAAGGCCGCACTTCGATCGTGATCGCCCACCGGCTTTCCACCATCCAGCGCGCCGACCGCATCATCGTGATGCACAAAGGCAGGCTGCGCGAGATCGGCACGCATCAGGAACTGCTCGCGCTGCGCGGCATTTATTGGAAGCTGTACCAACTGCAATACAAGGATCAGGAGATCGGCAGCGCGCAACTGGCCGAGGAACAGGTCACCGGCGACTGACTTCGCGGCTGGCCGCCGCCATTTCCGTCGGGGCTTCCTTCAGCATCGAAGCGCTCTCTCCGCGCAAACTTCCCCGCTCGCTCGCTTGCTTCAGCGTTGGGATGGAGCGCTCGAACCATGCCTCCGCCTGCGGCCATTGTTTCATCAGCGCATACGCCTTGCCCATTCGGAACTGGTCCTGCGCTTGCACTTCCAACGCATCGATATCCAGCGCCTGCGCGCGGGAAAAGTTACCGATTTCCGCGAGCGACCGTTTCAACTCAGCCAGCGCCTCGGCTGCCTTCGCTTGAACCAGATGCGCCGCGCCCATGCGCGCCAGCACCGCCGCCACATCGCTGTGGAACTGGATGTTCTTCGGATCGGCGTCGGATAGAGCACGGAAACGGCTTAGTGCGTCGCGATACTTTTCGAGCGCCTGCTCCACGCTGCCGCCAGCCAGGATTTCCTCGCCGCTACGCATGGTGTCCCAGGCTTGCAGCCTTCGCCAGATCGGTGTTGCGCGGATCTTGACGCATCAATTCGTCCTCGATCGCCAGCGCCTTCTCATGCATCGCCAGCGACTCGGCGTGCTGGCCTTCGTTCGATAGCAGCTCTCCCACGCGCCCGTATGCGATCGCCAGGACGCGACGGGTTCGCTTGTCGGAGGGATCCGCCGCGGACACCGACTCCAGCATCGCCACCGCCTTGCGGCAATCCTGTAAGCTGCCTTTCGAGTCTCCCAAAGGAGCGCGCTTCCATCCATAATCCAGATACGCGAGCGCCAGATTGCGCCGATTTGTCAGGTTATTCGGGGCTCGCGGCGGAAAGCTTTTCGGCGATCGGCAGCAGCTGCTTCAATTGATTTACCGAGCCGTTCAAATCGCCCTTCGCCAGCAGCGCGTCGCTCAGCCGTCCGTGCGTGCGCAGCAATTCCCGCTCGGCCTGGACGTTGCCCGGGTCGCGTTGTAAAACTGCTTCGCGGATGGCCAGCGCCTTCTGATAACTGGCGATAAATCCCGCCGTGTCGCCCAGATTAGATGCTCGAAACCCGCCTTGCACGTCGCCCACGCGTTCATATGCCGAGGCCAGTTCGCGTTCGAGAGACAGCTCGCTCCCCGACGAGAGATCGCTCTTGGCTTCTTTCGAGAGTTTGTCCAGATATTGCAAGGCGCGATCCACCAGCACCTTGCGCGCCGGCGTGGCGCCCGGCAGATTCTCGATGGCGTCGTACACCTCAAACAGCAGCGAATTGGCAAGCTGGCGCGTGTCGTTGAAGCGCTGCTCGGCGATTCCACGCTCCCTTTGCGCAATGTACGCCTCGCGCAGTGTCGCCGCCATGCCTCCCACCAGCGCCAGCACCGCGAGGGCGGCCGCGATCACGGCCCATTTGTGACGCCGCGCGAACTTCGACCCGCGATACGCCAGCGTATCCGGCCGCGCGCTCACCGGCAGCCCATCCAGATGCTTTCCGATGTCTTCGGAAAATTGCTCCACCGAAGCGTAGCGCCGCTCCGGCTCCTTGCGCAGCGCCTTCAGGACGATGTTGTCCAGATCGTCCGCGCAGCCGCCGGTTCTGCGTGCTCGGTTTCTCCGGCTCCGTCTCGAGAACCGCATGCACCATATCGTGCGGCGTTTTGCTGCTCACCCGATACGGGCGGCGTCCGGTGAGCAGCCCATACAGCACCACGCCCAGCGAATAGACATCGGTGGCCGTGGTCACCGGTTCTCCGCGCACCTGCTCCGGGCTGGCGTATTCGGGCGTCATCAGCCGCACCAGAGTGACGGTTGCCTCGCCGCCTCCGGCCGCCGCCTCGTCATCCAGAATCTTTGCGATGCCGAAATCCAGCAGTTTCGGCTCGCCGCTTTCGGTCACCAGAATATTGGCGGGCTTGATGTCGCGATGAATCACCAGCCGCTGATGCGCGAACGCCACCGCCGAGCAAACCGTGCGAAACAGCTTCAATCGCGCGCGCAAGTTGAGCCCGCGGGAGCCGGCATATTCATCGATCGGAAGGCCTTCGATGTACTCCATCACCACATAGGGCCGTCCGTCTTCGGTGGCGCCGCCGTCCAGCAGGCGCGCGATATTGGCGTGATCCAGGTTCGCCAGAATCTGCCGCTCGGCCTTGAAGCGCTGGATAGCCAGAGGGTCGCCCAAGCCGCCGCGCACCACCTTGATGGCTACTTGTTTCTGGTATTGATCGTCGGCGCGGACCGCGCGATAAACGGTCCCCATACCGCCGTGCCCGATCTCTTCCAGCACCTGGTACGGGCCGATTCTCCGGCCTTGCAACGTGTCGGAGCCCAGCTCCAGCAAGTCGCCCGCCTGGTCGATCGCCTGGCCCGCCAGAAACCCCCGCGTCGCCTGGTCGTTGGCCGCGAGCAACGAATCTATTTCACGGCGCAGCTCGGCATCGCCCGCGCAGGCTTCCTCCAGGTACGCGGCGCATTCCGCCCGATCCAGCTCGAGCGCGCGCTCCAGGATCTTCCGGATGTTCTGCCACTGTTCCCGCGTCATTTCCGTTGCTCACGCGTTGGGCGAACCGCTGATCTCGCGAAACAGCCAGGCTCGTGCCGACGCCCACTCGCGCTTCACCGTCGGCGCCGACACCCCCAGCACCTCCGACGTCTCCTCAATCGACAAGCCCCCAAAGAACCGCAGCTCCACCATCCGGCTCTGCCGTTCGTCGAGCTTGGCCAGCGTGTCGAGCGCATCATCCAGCGCCACCAGGCTGACCTCGCGCTGGGGCGCTGGCGCCAGCGCCTCGTCCAGGGAAAGAGTCAGGGCCCCGCCGCCGCGCTTGGCGTATCTCTGCCGCCGCGCGTGATCCACCAGAATCCGCCGCATCATCCGCGCCGCCACTCCAAAAAAATGCGCCCGGTTCTGCCAGGTGACGTCCTTCTGTTTCACCAGCCGCAAATAAGCCTCGTGGACCAAAGCCGTGGACGAGAGCGTGTGGCCGGGTTTTTCGCGGCTCAGGTACAGCTGCGCCAGGCGCCGGAGCTCATCGTAGACCAGCGGAACCAGCGCTTCCAACGCGGCTGAGTCGCCCTTGCTCCACTGGATCAGCAAATGTGTAACGTCTTGGTCTGAAAGCTCACTCAACAGATGAATCTCTTGTGCTTGAGTCTCAGTATATCCTGAGGTCCGTTGTAAGACATGGCCTGATCCTTTTCGCCTTGCGTTCTCGCGTACCATCTATAAGAGATCGTCTGAAAATAAGAGATCGTCAATCGCAACGTTTTGCGGTACCCAAGAGGAGGAAGTATGTCAAAGCTGTTTTTTCGTAATGCCTTGGCGGCATTGGTTCTTACCTTTCCTATCGCGGTTCTGGCCGACACCACGGGAACCCAAACGCTATCGTCGGGTAACACGCTGAATCTGGACACCGGCGCGGTCGGCTCAGCCGGCAATGGGGACATTGCTTGGAGCGGAAGCAGTATTACCGTCGTGGGATCGGCGACCGACGCCGATCTCGCCACTACTCTCCTAAGCTCCCTCAACAACCAAAGCGGCTACAACACGCTGGTCTCAGGCGGCCAGAGCTTCATATCGACCTATAGCAGCTTGCTTAGCTCGAACCTGAAAACTTCGGCAATCAGCCCCGCGGCTAATGACGTTATCATCGTGCATACCAATGGCGGGAATTACGCCGCGGTGCTGGTAACCTCCATCGCCGGCGGTTCGATCAGCCTGCAATTCCATACGTTCGGTTCAGCCGTCACCACACCCACCGGCCCCAGTGTCACCGGCATCACCAACAACTACAGCAACCTGGCCGCCGGGCTTCCCAACTACGGCATCGCTCCCGGCACCCTGTTCGTGATTTACGGGACGGACCTGACCGCCGCGAAAAACGTTCCCTCCAATCCTTTTCCTCTCTCGACCAGCCTGGGAGGCACCAGCGTCTCGGTGAAAGTAAACGGCACCACCGTCCAACCCGGGCTCTATTATGTTTATCCCACCCAGATGGCCGCGGTGCTTCCGTCCAACACTCCAACCGGCACCGCCAGCATCACCGTCACCAACGGCTCGCAAACCAGCGCGGCCTTCAACTTCCAGGTGGTGGCAAGCGCGTTCGGAGCCGACACTTTGTACGGAACCGGAACGGGCCAAGCCGTCGTCACCGATGCCAATTACAACGTGATCGGATATACCGCCTCCGCTTCGCCCGGCCAGACCGTGATTATCTGGGGCTCAGGCGTGGGCGCCGACACCAAGAACGACGACAAGACCTATCCCGCCGCCAACCTGGACAACCTGACCAATATTCCGATGACAGCGTACATCGGCGGTGTTTCGGCGAACATCGTGTATCGCGGACGTTCGCAATATCCCGGCGTAGACCAGATCGTCGTCACCATTCCGCCCAATGTCCCCACCGGTTGTAATGTTTCAGTGGTTCTGGTGAGCGGGAACATCGCCAGCAACTTCACCACAATTGCGGTGAACCCGAACGGCGGCGCCTGCTCCGATCCCAACAGCCCGTACAACATTACGTCGCTCACCGGCGATAGCACCGTGAGCTTTGGCTTCCTGGCGGTCTCGCAGTCGGTCAGCTTGCTCACCGACACGGCCCTGACCCGCACCTCCACGCATTTCCGCACCACGCAGCCTTTCACGGCTCCGTTCGGCCCCAGAGCCACCCCAACCACCAGCAACGATGCCATCGGAGTTTTCGATAGCATCCAAGGCGCGGAGCTGGGGAACTACGCCAGCTACGAGACGGCGTCCATCGGAAGCTGCGTGGTGTATCAGGTGTCGTTGTCCTCCACCGTTCCCACTACACCATTTACGGAGACCGGGCTGGACGCGGGCAACATCACCGTTACCGGACCCGCCGGCAGCACGCCTTTGACGGCCCTTCCTGAAGTCGCGGGATTCTACGATGCTTCTCTCACGAGCGCTTTCATCCCTTCCACGGGTGGCGCGTTCACCTTCAATGGAACCGGGGGTACAAGCAGTAGCAATAACGTCGGCCCCTTCAGCGTCACCGTCAATCTCTCGACGCCCATATTTAGCTGGACCAACATGCTGACCACTACATCGGTGACGCGTTCGAACGGGGTGACCGTGAACTGGCAGGGCGGCGCTCCGGGAACCTACGTCGAAATCAGCGGCTATTCCGATGGAACCACGGCCGGCGCGGGCTTCTATTGCCTGGCGGAACAGTCGGCGTTGCAGTTCACGGTGCCATCCTGGGTTACGCTGTCGCTGCCGGGGGGCAACGGAGAACTTGACGTGATCAACGTGTCCAATCCGGTGAAATTCACCGCCACGGGACTCAACTTCGGCTACGCTTATGCGGAAGTCGACAACTTGACGGAGATCCCCTACAACTAAGCCAACGAATTCGGAGGAGTGATAGGGTCGGGGCGCAAGCTTCGGCCCTTTTGCTTTATGAGCACAAAAGAAACTGGCCACGGATGAACACGGATGAACACAGATGGCACAAATTCAATTTCTTTGTTATCCGCGTTAATCCGTGTTCATCCGTGGCCGGCGTTCTTAATCCATCACTTTGAACGAAAAAATCGGCCAGATGTCCACCGGGAGCTTCGAAGCAGCTTTCATGGCTTCCGTCAGCTCGGGCGGCATTTTGTCATATCGATTGAACCACGCTTCGCCGCGCTTGCGGTCGCCCGTTGCTTCAATGGTCAGCAGTTCTTTCGCAAGCGATGCAATGGCCGCCGGCATCCGCGCAAAGTCCACCGAATATTTGCCGTCCACGCGGTTGATCGCCTTTTGCTCCGGCCAGATAATTGAACTCCATCATCTCGGCGCGCCCATGCGCTTCGGCCACGCCATAGCGCACCGATCGGAAAATCCCAGCCACGTAGGACGCATAATATTCCTGCGCGCGACTCTTCGGCAGCGCGCCGTGATCCATCAGCCACGCCAGGCCGTACATCCCCACCACGTCCGCCTTGGCTTCTTCGAGCGCCGAATACACCGGGCCGATCGCCTCCGTGATGGGCACCTGCTTTCCATTCACGCGCGAATACGCGGGCCCCAGGCCATGCGAGATTTCGTGCAGCACCACCGCCGCCAGATAGCCCTCGCCCGAAACCTGTCCGGCCTGCGCCGCGGGCATCAAGTATTTCGCCAGCGGCAGCACCACATAGTTCACGCGCGCGTCCATGAAATTCTTGAAGAAGATTTTCTTGGTGCCCTTGGTATCGTGAATGCGCGGATCGTTCGGCAGATTGTCCGCCACGGCCTGATATCCGTGCAGCATGTCTCCGGTGCGGAACGGCGCGTCCACCACTTCCATCGGGGTCGGCTGGCCGCGCTTGGAAGGCTTGTCGGCAGCGGCGAGCGGCAGCGCGTCTTGCAGATCGGGAATATATTTCTGGTACAGCGCCAGCTTGGCGCTCTCCGGCTCATTGCGGATCAGGACCGCCGCTTCATAGGAAGTCTTCACGCCCAGCACGCCGTCCAGGTAGGTTTCATACGGCGCGAAGATCACGTCGATTTTCGGATTCTTCAGATCCAGCCATTTCAGATCGCTCGGATAATAATCGTCGGAAAGCAGCGCGTCGGCGCGCATGCGCAGAAATTGCGCGAAATCCTTGTCATCGCTCAGGTCGGCCGCCTCGCGCAACGATTTTGCGGCGGGTTCCAGCCACTGCTTGTACTCGACATGATAGGGGATCGCAACCAGCTTTTTCCCCGGCTTATCTACTGTCCCACCGCAGCACCGTGTAAGGACTGTAAATCGCGGCCTTCTCGGCCGGATGCGCCTTCACGTAAGCCTCAATCTGCGCGCTGGTGATGCCCTCGGGATATAGATTCCATCCCGGTGACAGCGGCTTGGTTCCCACGAACGGTTTGTTGTCGTCGATCAGATCGAATCGCGAGCCGTTGATAAACAGCAACCGCTTCAGATTCGCGTTTTTGGTGGTTTCGTACAGCTTCAGCGCTTCCGGATCGCTTTGCTGCCAGTAGATGGCCTCCATCTCGCGCGAGGCGTCGACCAGTTTATCCACCTCTTGCCGCTCGCGCGCACTGAGCGTTTCGGAATGATACGGCATTTCCACCGGCTTCCAGCGCGCCAGCCGCTGGGCGATATCGGTGGCGGAGGGAGCGGCCACAAGGAGGAACAAAAGCAGGTAATTCATTCTGATTTCATTCTGGCAAACCAGGAGCTCCACTGCCGTATAATCGCTCCAGGGGGTTCCCCGTGGCCCGAAACCTTCGACTCGTCCTCCTGGCCCTGCTGGCAGCCGCTGCAGGCTACGCCCAGTTCCCAAGCCCGTACCCCAGTCCCTATCCAGGCACGCCGTACCCGGGTGGCCAGTATCCGCAGCAAGGCCCCTATCCTCCCGGTTCGTATCCGCCGGGTCAATATCCGCCAGGCCAGTATCCGCCGGGCCAATATCCGGGGGGCGTCGGGCTGCCGGGAGGGATCAGCCTTCCCGTGCCGAGGCTGCCCAGCAAGAAGAGCAAGGACAAAGATAAAGATAAAGACTTGTCAAACAGCAACAATATCCGGGTCCCGCTCCTCGCGGCCGACGGAATGTTGCGCGAGCTGGGCGAGAAGAGCCTGTATCTTGAGGCGAGCAAACACAAGCTCCTCCGGTTTCGGCTGCTGGCGAAGACGCAATTTCGCGATAAGGACGGCGAACAGGTTCGCGATTCATTGTTGAAGCCTGGGGATCAGCTCGCGGTGCAGGTGACCGGTGATGATCCGGAGACGGCGCTGCGCGTGATTTTAGCGCGTAAAGGGACAACCGACGACAAGATAGCCGCCGACAAACCGTTCGACCAAGATTCCGCCGTGGCTCCCGTGGAGGCGGATACCCATTCGGCGGGAACGATGGAAGTGGCGACCGAACCCTCGGAAAGCCCCAAGCCGTCGGAAAGCCCCAAGGCCAGTCCAAGCAGCAGCGGCGACCGGGATACGGCGTCGGTAACCCCTCCGGTGTCTGAAGCGCCGCCGCCGGTGGAAGATGTCAAGACTGCCCCGCTTCCGGCAGGGCCGAACGACGATATCATCGGCGCCGCGCGCGATGCGGCCGATCACTTGACGGACGGCTTACCGAATTTCATCGTTCAGCAGAACACCACGCGGTATTTCAGCCGGACGCTTCCGCCCGAATGGCAGGTCCTGGACGTGGTGACCGCGGAAGTGACCAGCGTGGGCGGCAAGGAAGACTATCGCAACATTCAGGTGAACGGCAAGCCGTCCAGGCAGCCGATCGAGAAAACCGGCGCCTGGTCCACCGGCGAATTCCAAACCACTCTCGAAAGCCTCTTGAATCCCTACACCGCGGCTGCCTTTAAGAAATCCAAGGACGATACCCTCCACGGACGTTCCGCTTACACCTACGATTTCAGCGTGCGGCAGGTCAATTCGGATTGGGACATCCATGCTCCGGACGGCTCCAAAGTGACGCCCGCGTACACCGGGACCGCTTGGATTGACAAGGAAACGCACAACGTCGTGCGAATCGAGGAGCAGACTGGGCCGCTGCCCACCAACTTCCCGTTCGACAAAGCGGAGTCTGTTGTGGAGTACGGTTTTATTCCCATTGACGGAAAAACCTTCCCGCTGCCGGCGCATGGTGAGATCCTGACCTGCCAGAGGGGAACCACCATCTGTACGAAGAACGAGATCAATTTCCAGAACTACCGCAGGTTCAGTTCCGATTCGAACATCACGTTCGGAGATAAATAAGCGAGGCGATTGAGGCGATTGATGAGCACATATGTCCTGGTTCACGGAGCGTGGCACGGCGGTTGGTGCTGGAAAAGGGTACGCGCGGCGCTCCAGTCGCTCGGGCATGAAGTCTACACCCCCACTCTGACTGGCGTCGCGGACCGCGCGCACTTGTTGTCTCCCCAGGTGGATCTGGATACGCACATCACCGATATTGTGAACCTGATCCAGTGGGAGGAACTCTCGGATGTGGTGCTGTGCGGCCATTCCTACGGCGGCTGCGTGATTAGCGGCGTGGCGGATCGCATTCCGGATCGAATCGGCGCGCTGGTGTATCTGGATGCCTTCGTGCTGGAGAACGCTCAGAGCCTTCACGACGTTCTGCCGCCCCCAATGCGAGACGAACAGATCGCACAGGCGCGGGAGAGTGGCGAGGGTTGGAAGGTTCCGCCGATTCCCGCCGAAGCCTTTCACGTAAACGCCCGCGATCTGGACTGGGTGAACCGCCAATGCACCGTTCAACCGCTGGCCACCTTTCAGCAACCTTTGCGTCTGACGGGACAAATCGACGCGATCGAAAACATCACGTTCATCCTGGCCACGGGCTGGGCCCCGTCTCCATTTTCGATTTTTTGCGAGCAGGCGAAAACCAAGGGCTGGAGGACCGTCAGCATAGAGTGCGGCCACGATGTGATGCTGGACCTGCCGGAGGAGCTGACCAGGGAGCTGCTGGCGATCTCAGTGGAACGTTCAGCGTCCGCGCTGCGATCGAGCGCCTGACGCCCCCGCTTCGCCCGCGATCGGCGCCACCAGCGCATGAAGGGCCATGGCCGTGCTACCTTCACGGCGGAAGGATGAACATCATGACTCTAAGATATTGCACCCGGGTGCTGGCGGTAGCGGCTGGCATCAGTCTCGCCGGGGGAACGATTCAAGCGGTGGCCGCCCCGTTTTTCCAGGAGCAGGGCCAAGACTATTCGAAGAACAAAAGATACCAGCAAGGTATGCACGACGGCCAGAGTGACCGTGCGCATCATCGCGACCACGGCAAGAAAAAACACTTCAAAAAAGACGAGGACCAGAGAGCGTATGAGGCTGGCTATCAGAGGGGCCACGGAAATTGAAGTAAGGGTATTCGTCACGAACCGCGAACGAAGGTCGTTGGCATTCATGGATGCAAAGCGTCCCTTCGTTCTGCGGAGTTTTTCGAGCGTCACTCCTCACCGCTCATCCCCAACCCCGAACCCCCGGCCCCAGCTGCCAACCCCCAATTTCGTAGAATCGTATGAGCAGGTGCACCCGTGATCCGATCACAATCCCTTAGCGTCCCGGCGCCCATGCAGTCGCGTTCGCCCATGAAGCTGCGTGCGCCTAAACGCGTCACCCGGCTCTTTGGCGATCTGAAAGTGCGTATGAAGCTGATGGTGCTGCACAACGTCTTCTTCCTGGTGCTCGCGATCGGCGTCTACTTCGCGCTTTACCCGTACCTTCCCGATCACGCCAAAGCCAACTTGTTCATTGTGCTCGGCGTCATCTATATCTTGGCCGTGCTGGTGCTCGAAACCACCATCATGCCGTTGTACGTTTATCGCCCGCTGCGGCTGATGCTCGACGCCGATCACGCCACGCAGCGGGGCGATCGCGATTGCGAGCTGATTGACGAAGCCTTCATCCCCGGCGACGAGATCGGCCAGATCATGCGCTCGCGCAACGCCACCATCATCGAGCTTCGCAAGCGCGAAGAGGATCTGGAAGAAGCGCTCCGCAAGCTGGAAGCGCAGGACCGCCTGGTCAGCCTGGGCCTGCTGAGCGCCAGCGTCGCGCACGAGCTCAACACGCCGCTCACGGTTCTGCAAGGCTCCATCGAAAAGCTCACCGAAACCAATGGCGACCCGGTCACGCTGGAACGCCTGGCCCGCATGCTGCGCGTCACGCAGCGCATCCGCCGCATCAGCGAAAGCCTGGTGGATTTCTCGCGCGTTCGCAAACAGCACATGGAGCCGGTGCCGCTGCGCCACTTGATCGACGAAGCCTGGACGCTGGTGGCCATCGACAACAAGGCCGCCGCCTCGCGGTTCGCCAATCACGTGAAGCCGGACGATGTGGTGAACGGCAATTCCGACCGCCTGGTGCAGGTCTTCGTCAATCTGCTGCGCAATGCGCTGTACGCCATCCCCGCCTCGGGCGAAATCGCACGTCCATTCGCAGGCGGCTGAATCGCAACGCGCAGCCCTGGATCTCGGTCGCGGTAGAAGACAACGGCCCCGGCATCGCGCCGGACGTGCTGCCCGATATTTTCGAGGCCTTCGTTTCCACGCGGCTGGACGCCAAGGGCACGGGCCTGGGACTCACGGTGGCCGAAGGCATCATTCATCAGCATGGCGGAACCATCGCGGCGTCGAATCGAACGGAGGGCGGCGCTTGCCTGGAAGTGACACTGCCCGCTTCAGCCGGCCGCGCGCGTGGAGGGAGCGAATTGAATTGGCGATAAAGCCGGCTTCCGACCGAGCATCCGATCCCGCGCCCGCCAACGGGCTGGTGGATCTCGCCATTCTCGACGACGATCCCGATTTCTGCAATTATCTGGAAGACGCGCTCAAGGACGACGGGCTCTACACGATCCGCGCCTTCGGCCATCCCGACGAGCTGTTCGCCGCCTGCGAGCAGCGGCTTCCCGACATCGTGCTGCTCGACATGAAGATGGGCGAGTTCAAAGGCGACAAGGTGCTGGAACAACTGCTGGCGGCCTATCCGGGCTTATGCGTCATCATCGTCACCGGTTATCCGTCGCTCGAAGACATGCGCGCCACCTTCAAGATGAAGGTCTTCGACTATATTTCGAAGCCGTTCTCGCTGGCGCAGCTCCGCCAGACGCTGCACAACGCGATCGACAAATACGGATTCGGGCGCACCATCGCAGGACCGGCTTGCGCGAGCGGCTGGGCCATCAGATCAAGATGCTGCGCGTGGAGCGCGACTGGTCGCTCAAGGATCTGGCCGCCGCGACCAAGCTCAGCATCTCGCAGATCAGCTCGATCGAGCGGGGCGCGAATCTGCCGAGCATCGAGAGCCTGCTGGCCATTTGCCGCGCGTTCGATAAGCGGCCGTCGGAAGTGCTGTCGGCGATCGAATTTTAATGCGCAGCATCGCGGAAGCCCTGGCGCTGGTGAATGCATTTGATGCATCGCCCGAAGAAGAAAAAAGCCGCGAGTTGATTCGCGCGCTGTTGGAATTCACCGCGGCGCCGTTTTCGCGCGATCAGTTCCATCCCGGCCACATCACCTGCACGGCTGTGGTTCTCGCATCCGAACGGCGGTCAATTCCTTCTGATGCATCACCATCGCCATCGCCGCTGGCTGCTGCCCGGCGGGCACGTGGAAGAAAGCGACGTGACGCTCGGTGACACCGCGCGGCGCGAAGCCATCGAAGAAACCGCGGTGCGAATCCAACGCGCAGGCTCCGTCCAACTGGCCGGCATGGACGTGCACGGCATTCCGGCGCGCAAGGGCGAGCCGTTCCATCTGCATCATGACCTGATCTTTGCGTTTCGCGCGGATTCCGCGGAGTTTTCACTCACCGAGGAAGCGCCGCAAGTGGCGTGGTGCGGGATGGGCGAATGTGGCGCGCTATCGTTACCTTCCAGTATCATTCGCGCCGCCGAGCGGGCGCTCGAACAAAAGACGCTTCAAAAATAGAAGCCGGCGAACACTCGGAGGAAGATGCTCGCCGGCCGGCAACTGAACTGCTTTCGCGGATCAGGCTGCCTAAGTCAAATCGAAATTCGTTTTGGAGAAAAAGCGAAATGCGATATTGCTAATAAAAAGGACGTGGCCACGGCGCGCGAGGTTTCCCCCGGTCTCCTGCTACAGTGATCTCGTGGATGGCGTAATTGTTGTCGATAAACCGGAAGGTCTCACCTCGCACGACGTTGTGAATCGCCTGCGGCGTCTGGCGAACACGCGGAAAGTGGGGCACTTAGGCACGCTGGATCCGATGGCCACGGGCGTCCTGCCGCTGGTGGTGGGCCGCGCCACGCGCCTGGCGCAATTCTTCTCCGCCGGCGAGAAGACTTATGACGCCAGAGTCCAATTCGGGTGGGCTACCGATACTTATGATCGCGAAGGCTCGCCGCATATCCGAGCCGGTTGCGCCGCACTTCACGCGCGCGGAGTTGGAAGCGGTGCTCGATCGCTTTCGCGGAACCATTCCTGCAAACTCCGCCGCCGTTTTCGGCGAAAAAGATAGCGGGGACGCCGGCCTATCGCCTGGCGCGCAAGCACATCGCCGTGGAATTGGCTCCGGTAGAGGTGCGGGTATTCGCGCTTCATCTGCTGGAATTCGATGGAACCACGGCCCGCATTTGCCTGCGCTGCTCGGCCGGAACATATCTCCGCGGCATCGCGCACGACGTGGGCCGCGAACTCGGCTGCGGCGCTTTTCTGACCGCCCTGCGGCGCACGGCGTCGGGCGAGTTCACCGAGGACCACGCCCGTACGTTAGAAGCGCTGGAAGACCTGGCACGCGCCGGGGCATTGGGCCAAGCGCTAATTCCTGCCACGGACGTGTTGCCGGAGATTCCGAATGCGTCCGTGGATGCGCTCACCGCCGGCCAAATCCGGCAGGGCAAGGATTTCCGGCTGTCGCCGTTCACGGACAGATCCGGCGCCAAGTACGTAAAGGCGATCAGTCCGGAAGGTGATTTGATCGCGATTGGCGAGGTGCGCCTGCCGAATCTGTACCATCCGGTTCTTGTGTTGTAAGCCTATAGCGCGGCGAATGAAGCAAGTTTAATACCAACGCCAGTCCCGTCCTAACCGGCTTGGTTTATGATGCAAGAGTGCGGCTCCGTTTCGCGACTTTGCTGATTGTTGCGGGGGCGTCGTTCGCGATGGCGGGCTGGGCGCAGGAAAACGCCAGCCTGGCGAAATCCGCCCACGCCGACAATGCCAAGAGCGAGCCCAAGTACGATCAGACCTTTTCCGGGCCGATCGTCGAACTGACCACCACCAAGATCACCGTCTCCCGCAGCATCCTGGGAAAGCCCGCCGAGAAGCGCACTTTTTGGATCAAGGCCGACACGCGCATCGAAGGCAAGCTGCAAATTCGGGTGAAAGTCACCGTCGGTTATATCACTACCGACGACGGCGACGTGGCGCGGTTGGTGGTGGTGCGAACGTCGAAGAAGTAGCTACTTCTTCTTTTTCCTCTTGGCGGCCCAGCCTTCTTTGTTAACCTGCCGGGCGCGACCCACGGCCAGAGCTTCCGGCGGCACGGCCTGGGTGATCACCGAGCCCGCGCCGATGTAGCTGCCATCGCCGATTTCGAGCGGAGCCACCAGCGTAGAGTTGCTGCCGACAAAAGTCTCCTTGCCGATCTGAGTCTTGTGCTTGCTCACGCCGTCGTAATTGCAGGTGATGGTTCCCGCGCCGATATTGGTCTTATCGCCGATGTCGGAATCGCCCAAGTACGCCAGGTGATTGGCTTTCGCGCCCGCGCCCAGGCGCGTGTTCTTGAGTTCCACGAAGTTGCCGATGTGCGCGCCTTTGCCGATGTGATTTCCCGGACGCAAGCGCGCGAACGGCCCGACGATGGCGCCCGTTTCGATCTGCGAATCTACGATGCTTGTGAACGGGGCTATTTGCACATTGGCTGCGAGTGTCGAGTTTTCGACGATGGAGCAAGAGCCCACCCGGCAATCCTCGCCAATTTCGGTGCGTCCTAGAATCTGCGCGAAAGGCCCAATGATGGAATCTTCGCCAATTCGTACGCAGGCATCGATGGTGACGGTTTCCGGTTTCTCGATGGTGACGCCCGCGAGCATCAGCTCCTGCACTTTTCGCTGGCGGAAGATCTTGTCCACCTCCGCCAGTTCAGCGCGAGTATTGATACCCAACAGTTCCGCCGAATTCTCTACTTCCATGGCGGCAACCGTGTGGCCGGCGCGGTCCGAGGATCTCGACGATGTCGGTCAAATAGTATTCGTGCGCCGGATTATCGGGCCGGATTTCCACCAGATGCTTCCACAGCAGCTCGGCGCGGAAGCAATAGATGCCCGAGTTGATGAAGGGGATCGAGAGCTGCGCGGGTGTCGCGGCCTTGTGTTCCACGATCGCGCGAACAGTGCCGTTGTCTCCGAAAACGATGCGTCCGTAGCCGGTGGGATCTGTGAGCCGCGTGGTGATCAAAGTAGCCGCGGCATTGCCCGCCTCCTGGCGGCGAACCAGTTCGGTGAGGGTGGCCGGGGAAAGCAGCGGGCAATCGCCATAGAGCACCACCACCAATCCCGGCTCGGAGGCAAGGGACGCGCGGCAGGCCAGCAGCGCATGGCCGGTGCCTTTCTGTTCGGTCTGCTCGACAAAACGAACGCCGGCGGGCGCCAGCAGCGTCCGAACCTGATCGGCCTGGTGCCCCACCACAACGGTGAGCGTTGCCGGCAGGCGCGATGGCGCCGGCCGCATGGACCACATGTTCGATCAAGGAAAGCCCGCCGGCGCGATGCAGCACTTTGGCGCGCTTGGATTTCATCCGGGTGCCAAGGCCGGCGGCCAGGATCACCACATTGGTCTGGGATGTCATTGACTTGGTTGGATGGGCTAACGCTCTCCGAGGACGCGAACCCGGCGGCGGGCCGTCTGCCCGCGCTTTGCCAATTGTAGTGCAACATCGGCGGACGCGCGCGGATCGTGGCGCACGCTGTCTCCGGAAGCAAGCAGATCGGTGGCTACCACTTGCAGGCCCATTTCCGCCAGGCGTTCCACGTCATTCAGCACAGGGCGCACCTGCTGAGTCGCATACTTGCGCCTTTGGCGGGCGCTGATGGCCCGCGTGTTTACTACCGCCACGTCAATGAGCGGCATGCCGGCGTGGTGATGAATGGCCTCCACGTGGTCGGACGCGCGGAAACCGATGGTCTCGCCGGGTTGCCACATGAGATTGACGAAATAAGCTTTTAGAGCGGGGCTGCGCTGGATGGCCGGTGCGATGCCCTCCACCAGCAGGTTCGGAATCACGCTGGTAAAGAGCGAACCGGGCCCCAGGGTGATGAGATCGGCGTCCTCAATGGCGGCCAGGGTTTCCGGAAGCGGCTTACAATGGCGCGGCTGCAGACGGATTTGCCGGATGCGGGAACGGCTTTTTCCGATTTTGGTCTCACCCTGGACGACGGTTCCGTTTTCCAGCTCGGCTTCCAGAACCACGTTGGCATTGGTGGCCGGATAAATTCGGCCCAGGCTGGCGAGAATCTCCGAGGAGACTTTTACGGCTTGAACGAAATCGCCCGTCAGGTTGGTCAGGGCGGTGAGGAATAAGTTGCCGAAGCTGTGTCCCTTGAGGCCGCGTCCTTCCGAGAACCGGTATTGGAAGAGCTTCGAGAGCAACGCCTCGTCTTCCGAGAGAGCTACCATGCAGTTACGGATATCGCCAGGCGGCAGGACATCGAATTCCCGGCGCAGGCGTCCGGAGCTGCCTCCGTCGTCTGTAACGGTGACGATAGCCGTGATTTCCACTTCCCGGGGCTCCAGGGCGTATCGTTTCAGGCCATGCAATAGCGTGGAAAGGCCGGTTCCACCGCCAATGGAGACAATTCGATAAGGTGTCATTGCTGTCGGGCCGGCTGTATGTGGCTGGCTAAACATAGGATCGCAGGGTTCCGTGCGCGCTGGAATGAGCCACCGGCACTAAACTGCGTGGAACCATTGGATAGCAATGTGGTACCGATCGGCTGCGGAAAATCTCAGATGCAAATCAGGCGGCGGGTTGGTCGTCCTCGTCGTAGGCGGGGACAATGGCTTCCAGGTCTTCGGCTTCGAACACCTGGTCACAATCCAGGCATCGTACGTAGTCAACACCGTCACGCCGGGCTAACATTTCGGTGCGGGTGTGATTGCAGGGCTGCATAGAATAATAGATTATCCCCATTCTAAGCATGCCGGACGGGATGTCAAGCCCCCAAAAGTGCCGGTGGGACCCCTATTTGCGATCCTTTTTCCACCCATAGCGGACGGGTTGCCCGTGAAACCGGGCCGGACGGATACTGATTCGGCCCGATTTGAAACAGCGCGGCAGTTTCTTGTTTGTAACACACAGATGGTAGAATGTTTGTGAATGCTGGCGGACTTCGATGGGGCGCGCGCCGAACAGTTTAAGCAATCCACCAAAAACAAGCTGCGGGGGTTGCGTTGTCCGGATCATCATCAGCCGCCGCGGCTGCACTTTCAGGGCGCATCGCTGCGCGAAATCACCATCTCTATGAGCGGCTGCTGCGAGAAGCTGATGGAACTGGCTAATGCCCGGATTGCTTCAGCGCCGGCGAGGGCAGGCGATCTCCGCAAACCCGCCTGAACCAGGTTGCCGAGAAAGTTCCCTCAGATTCGCGAACCGCGGGCGTCCTGCGCCCCACGGGCTGCGGACTTCAGTCTACCGGGCTTTTTGAGCAAGCTTTTAAGGAACACGCGCAAAACGGAGCGCGGCGGCGCCAGGCAGTTCCTGGCCGGTTTGTGGTGCGCGCCGCGCCCTTTGCGCTATTAAGGAACCGCGGACGCCCGCGCGAGAATCCGCCGGATGCCTTTGCGGAAAACGTCCTCGGGCGTCAGGAGACTGATCACCAGAAAAGCCTCCCTTTCAAAGTCGAAGAAAAAGCCGGGTTGGACCAGAACGCCGTCCTCGGCGAGCAGACTGATGACCCATTCCTCCTCGCTTTGAATGCGCGGCGCCTCCAGGACCGCATACCAGCCGCCTTCGGTGGCGAGAAGGTTCCAAGGAGAGCTTGCGCCGATTTGACCTGCGAGATACGCCCGGTTGGCCCGCACCCGTCCCAGGATTTGTTGCTGCATTTGGCCGCGCAGCCCGAGCAGCGCCGGTGCGGCCCATTGCACGGGAGCGCTGACCGATAAATACGTATCGGCGATTAGTTCCAGGCGTTCGAACGCAAGCCCGCGGTCCGCTAGGGGTCCACCAGTCACGATCCAGCCGAGCTTCATCTGCGGCAGGGCCACCACTTTGGAGAGCCCGCTCAGGCAAAACGTCAGGACCTCGTCGATGCTTGTCAGGGAGCGCACCAGGCCCGCGTCGTCCTCGAACGCATAGTCCGCAAAGACTTCGTCGGAAACGAGTGCCAGGTGGTGTTCGCGGCACAAATCGAGCAGTGGGCCGAGCTCGGACTGTTTCAGGAACGATCCGGTAGGATTGTTCGGGTTCACCAGCACGATGGCCCTGGAACGCGGATTGATGGAGCCGGCGAGCGCATCAAAATCGATGCTCCAGGCCCCGTGGTAAACCAATCCGTATGGCACTGCGCGCACGGAATCGAGCGCGGCCAGGTAATCGAACAAAGGATACGACGGACTGGGGACGAGTACCTCGCCGCCGGGGTCAACCAGCAGTTTGAAGACGAAGGCGTAGGCTTCGCTGGTGCTGGCTGTCAGAAGAATGCGATCCGGACTTACCGGGCGCGTGGCGCGGCCGGAGTAATACTCGGAGACGGCAGCGCGGGCGGCCGGCATTCCCGCCGCGGCAGGCTCATAGCGAAGCGAGCGAGGGTCGGAGAGCGCGGCAAGGATCGTATCCGATGGATACGCGAACCCGGCGGCAGTAGGATTCGATTCCGTGAGATCGAGGATCGGCGAGCCGGCCGCCCGTCTTTCCTCCAATAACCGGCTCAATCGATTGGGAGCGAGATCCCAATGCAGCCGGGAAGAGAACAGAGACGCAGGCAAGGAGCCAAAGTACCACGCCTCGGTGACGGTGCGCTTACTTGGAAGGCACGTTGCTGCGGCTCTTAGAACCGGAGTTGCCGCTGCTGTGGCGGGATCCCGTACTGTGATGGTGCGTCGAGCTGCGAGATTTATGACTACTCGAGTGTCCCGAGCTGCTTTCGCTTTTGCTGGAGTAAGCGAAAACCAGCGAAGATGCGCCGAAGATCAGGGCGCAGGTAAGGAGCAGAGAGAGGTAAGTTTTCATGCTTACCAGTGCAGCGATGCCCGGAAAAATCGCAGCGCGAATTAATGAACCGTGTAGCGCGCCTTCAGTCCGAAAGGCGCAATCTCAATATCGAACTTTTCGCCGCCCGAGCGGACCATTTGGTAGGTACCCCGCATGATCCCGGTCGGAGTTTTCAGAGGGCACCAGGAAGAGTATTTGAAGGACTCGCCTGGCGCCAGAACCGGCTGTTCGCCAATCACACCGGGGCCTCGTACTTCTTCGGTATGCTCCAAGGCATCGGTTATGATCCAGTGGCGGCTGATTAGTTGCACCGTGTCGCTTCCCTGGTTGGTAATGCGTACCGTGTATTCGAAGATCCACTCTCCCTGCAGGGGATGGGAATTTTCCGGCGAGTGTCGCGCCAAAACCTCAACGCGGATGGAATTCGTCACGGCGTCGGACATCGGAGCGTGCTCCGAGTGTAGATCAGGCATAGTGCATGCTCATGATAGCAGGGCACGGCCAATGCACGATAGCCGCCACTCCCCACAGCTCAGGCGAAGCTGCGAACGGCCGACGGCTCGTCCTCAAAGACTTCAAACACCGTATAGAGCTTGGTGATCTGGAGCAGATCTTTGACGCGCTTGGTCAAGCCGAGCAGTTTCAGCTGGCCGCCGTGATTGGTTACCGTGGTGAAGCTCGACACCATTTCGCCGATCCCCGAGCTGTCGATGTAGGAGACGTCGGTCAGGTTGACCAGAATTTTCTTGTTGCCCTTAGCGGCCAGGTCGCGAATCAAATCCCGAAAAACACTGGCGCCTTCTCCCAGGGTGATTCGCCCGGCTGCATCCACCACAGTTACGTCGCCCACTTGGCGGTGTGACATTTTAACACTCACGAATTTGGACCCTCCTCGCGATTCTTTGGATCTTGTTTAGCTGGCCTTGGCCAGGTACTTCACCATTCGCACTTCGGTCCCGCGCGGCTGCCCGGGCAGCACCTGGAATTCGTCCACAAAGGCGCGGATCAGAAGCAACCCGCGTCCGGATTGGCGGAGCAGATTCCCTTCGGCCAGCGGATCCGGAACCGAATTCGGATCGAAGCCGTCGCCCTCATCGGCGATCACAATGGTCAGCCGATCGGGCGCTTGCGTCACCGACAGATGAACCTTTTTGCGCGCGTTGTAGCGGTTCCCGTGCACCACGGCGTTTACCATGCTTTCTCGAACGGCCATTCCCAATTGGTGCAGATCGTCCTCAGGGAAGCCGATCTCACGCGCTGCTCCCAAAACTTCCGTTTCCGCCACTTCCACACTATCCAAGGTCGAATCGAGCAGTATTTTGCGTTCTGCCATAGTTTCAGCGTGGAGGCCGTCCTTTAGGCAAAGCCGCGGCCAAGATGAATGTTCACAGTAAAATACTTAACGCCTGAAAGTCAAGGAGCAGCGCGCAAGACTAAAGCCTCGGATGAACACGGATCAACATGGATGCCGAACGAAATATGCTTATCAGTGTCCATCCGTGTTCATCTGTGGCCATATGCATTTCGGTTTCGTGCAAATAAAAAAGGCCGGTGATTAGCCCGGCCTTTCACAGGAGGAGGAGCGGCTCTAGCTTTACCGGGCAGCCAGTAAAGCTCTCAGGTGGCGCGCGCGTTCCGGCGATCGAAGCTGGCGCAGGGCCTTGGCTTCGATCTGGCGGATGCGCTCGCGGGTGACGTCGAACTCCTGCCCGATCTCTTCCAGCGTGTGCTCGCGCTCGCAGCCGATGCCGAAGCGCAGGCGGATCACCTTCTCCTCTTTGGGAGAAAGGGTCTTCAGGATGTTGGCGGTCTCGTCGCGGACGTTGGAATCGATCACGGCGTCCACGGGCGAACCCACCCAGCGGTCTTCGATCAGATCGCCCAGCGCCGATTCGCCGTCGCGGCCCACCGGCGTTTCGAGCGACACCGGATCGCGCGAGATGGTCTTCAGCTTCTGGACCTTCTCCACCGGAATATCCATCCGGCGGCTGATTTCGTCGTTGGTGGGAGCGCGGCCCAGTTCCTTTTCGAGCTCGCGCGTGGCGCGCAGGAACTTGTTCATGCTCTCGTTCATGTGCACCGGAATGCGAATGGTGCGCGATTGGTCGGCGATGGCGCGCGTGATCGCCTGGCGAATCCACCAAGTGGCGTAGGTCGAAAACTTGTAGCCGCGGCGGTATTCGAATTTGTCGGCGGCGCGCATCAGGCCGATGTTGCCTTCCTGGATCAGATCCAGCAGGTGCAGGCCGCGATTGACGTACTTCTTGGCGACCGAAACCACCAGGCGGAGGTTGGCTTCCACCAGATCCTTCTTGGCGCGCTCGGCTTCGATTTCGCCGTGCCGGATCACCGACATGCTGTGCTTGCAGATCGCTCAGCGATGCGCCCGGCCGCGTTTTCGCGCTTGCGGATTTCGCGGCGCAGCTCGCGCGATGCGTGGCCTGAGCGGTCAGCGCTGAGCGGCCTTCCAGCTTGCGCAGCTCCGCTTCCAGATGCGCCAGCTCCTCCACCGCGCGCTCGATTTCCTTGGCGAACTGCTTCCAGTGCGACGGCAGCAAGGCAGGCGCCGGATGGCCTGCGACATCTCCACCTTGGCGCGGTTCACTTTGCCCTGCCAGCGCTGCGGCGCAGCTTCTTGTTGCTCAGCGGTACCGCGTCCAGCTTTTCGATCAACTGGAGTTGCTTCTTGTGCAGGGCGATGAGCTCGCCGAACTGCGCGCGCACTTCGGCCTGCTTCTTGGCGTCGGCGGGACTGCCTTCTTCGACATCGCCGAAATCCACGAAGTTGTCCAGTTCGTCGTCGCCGCGCTTGAGCAATTCGGCGATTTCAGACAACCCGCAATTGCACCAGAGCGGACCGGCTGATGGCCTTCTGCATCCGCAGCTTCCCGCGCTCCATGCGGCGAGCCAGATTCACTTCGCCTTCGCGGGTCAGCAGCGGAACGGCGCCCATTTCGCGCAGATACACGCGTACCGGATCGTCGGTGTAAATCGACTCTTCGGCCTGCTGGGCTGGGAACTCCTCCTCTTGAACTTCCTCGGGATGGAAGAAATTGGCTTCTTCGTCGAACGGAAGTCCGAGAGGTTCATGACCCTCGGCTAAAAATTGATCTTCGAATTGATCCACTTGGATGCTCACCTCCCCAACCGGGCACAAGACTTCGTACGGATTCTCACCTGGCGGGGTATGTTAACCTGTTTACAAACCACTAGCTTAGGCGCGCGTTCAGCCACCGTGCCGACCTTGAATATTAGCAATCGATTATAGCATCGAATCGATTGCGAAGTTAAGTCCTAAATAGAAGATGTTTTGATTCCAGATTGGTTACACGAACTTTGGCCGACGGACGATGGTACCAAAGCATGCCAAGTACTAACGCACGCTTGTGCAGCACCAAGTTCTTTAGTTCATTCAGAAACGCCTCCACGTCCTGAAAGTCCCGATAGACCGAAGCAAATCGCACATACGCGATCTTATCGAGGTTCTTGCAGCCGTTCCATGAGCATCTCCCCGATCTCGGTTGTGGAAATCTCCCGGTCGGGATTGTCGGCTAACTTGGCTTCCACCTCGTCCACCACCTCGGCCAGCTTGGCCATCGCGACCGGCCGCTTCTCGCAGGCCTTGAGCAGACCGTTCAGGACCTTCTGGCGGTCGAACTTCTCGCGCCTCCCATCCTTTTTGACGACCATGTACGGGATTTCGTCACTGCGCTCGTAGGTGGTGAAGCGGCGCTCGCAACCCAGGCATTGGCGGCGGCGGCGGATGACGTCGCCTTCCTTGCTCTCGCGCGAGTCGATGACTCTGTCCTCTTTGTGGCCGCAAAAGGGGCAGTTCATGCTTCGGGGTCTTCCAATATCTGCTTTGCTGACAACAGCTTGAGTTTACTCCAATTCAATCCTTCGTGGAAGGCGCACGCCAGTCCGAAGGGCACGATGGCGATGGAGCCGACCATCCAGAGCAGGATAGCGATGCCCGTGGCGGCTTCGAGCGGAATCCCGTAAATCTTGGTAAGCGCAACAATAGAGGCGACTTGGACTCCTCCACCGAGCCCCGGGACCTGGATCAGGCTGCCCAAAGTCATAAAGCCAAGCAGTACCAGGACATCCAGCAGTCCGAAGCCGCGAGTCGCCGGAACCCCCCGGAACAGGGCGAAGCTGCTGGCCATGATGATTGCCCATTCCAGCACTGTGTAACCGAGCAGTAGCGCCAGGGACTGCGGATCGCGCGTGCATTCCACGCCCTTGCGAGAAAGCTTCCAGCATCTGCTCGGCCCGATGCTGCTGATGTTCGCGGCAGGAAGGTGAGGGCGCTCAGGATACGGGTTTGAGCGCGGCCAGCCGGGTCGCGAAACGCCAGCAGCAGAATCAGGCAGAGCACGCCGGCAGCGGCCAGCGAGTAGCCGCCGGCCGCCAGGGCATCCTGAACCTTGGAGCCCAAACGCCAGCTAGATGGCGGAATACGCATCAGGGCGTACCCGCAAAGCAGTAAGACGGCGAGCAGGTCCAGCATACGCTCCAGCAGCCAGGCCGCTACTTGCGATGAGAACGGTAGCCGCGTCTGGATGGCAATCAGATAGGGCCGGACCACTTCGCCCACGCGTCCCAGCAGGACTCCGGCGGTGAGGCCAATGGCGGTATCGGAGGTCAGCCGCCACACCCCGATCGGCCGTCCGAACGGCCGCAGCATTACCTGCCAGCGCAGGGCGCGGCCTACATTACTCAGCAGTATCAAGCAAATAGAAGCCGCCAGCCAGCGCCAGTCCACTTGGCTGAGCGTGGCGAGAACAAATCCCAGCGGAAAGATACCCCTCGGGTTCGGTAAGCTAGGAGGACAACGATAAGTAAACTGACAACGATAGCCAGAACTAACGTTCGGGAAGGACGGGGACGATTGATTGCGGGTTGCAGGGGCAAGATGATCAGCGGTGCCTAAGTCCGGCGCCTCTTATTAAAGACAAAGCCTCGATAGAATGTAAAGCTTGGATTCGAGTGAACTTCTTATCATAGATCCTCGTTTTCATTACTGGAAGCAGGAGATAGGAAGCATCATGGCAACGGTGGCGATTCCGGCGGCAAAATGGAGCTGGGAATCACCGTACCCGCAAGTCCGGACGAGCGATAGCTTGGATGCGGATCTCCAACTCGTGGAGCGCTGCCTGGGCGGCCAGGAAGCCGCTTGGGAAGACCTGGTGAGGGTGCACACCCGGCGTGTGTACTCGATTTGCTATCGCTTCACCAGCAGCGATTCCGGAAGCGCAGGATTTGACCCAGGACGTGTTCCTGCGAGTGTTCAAGAACCTGCGAAGCTTCCGGGCCGGCGAAGGGTTGTTCATTGTCTGGCTGACCAGGCTGACGCAGAAATCTGCTGATCGATCATTACCGCCGGACGCGCATGGATCGGGCGACCGACTCGATTGAAGATCAGGCCGTCGCGCTTGAAGAAAGTACGGCGCCGCGATTGCCAGGACCGAAGGGATGGTGGCCGGGCGCGAAGCGAGCGAGTTGTTGCAGGCGCGCATTGCAGAAGTTGTCGCCGGAGCTGCGGGAGACGGTGATCCTGCGGGACCTGGAAGAATTAGAATATCGGGAGATCGCGCAAATCCTGAACGTTCCGGAAGGAACGGTGAAGTCGCGATTGAATCGCGGGCGCGCCGAGCTGGCTAAGGTGCTTCGCAGACAGAAGATTCGTATATGACGTGCGCAGAGCTCGAAATCCTGCTGTGCGACTACGTGGACGGAACACTCCGCGCCGAGGAGAGGACTGCGCTCGAGAGCCACCTGTCCGGATGCGCGGCGCTGCAAGCAACTGGCCGCCGACGTCACGGGCGTGACGGCGTTTTTCGAGCGCGTGCCCGCAGCCGAGCCGCCGGCCGAGCTGATGACGCGCATTCTGCATCACGCGCCGATGGGGCCGGGAGCGGTTGCCGAGCGGCTTCCGAGCGATCCAAAGCCATCCTGGGCCAAGCGGCTGTTTGGCGGATTTGTGCATGGCCGGCTGCAGCCGCGCTACGTGATGGGAATGGCGATGACCATCCTGTCGTTCTCCATGCTGGCGCGCTTCGCGCACATCGAGCCCCGGCAGTTGCGGCCGTCGGATTTGGATCCGGTAAAAGTCTGGCAGGGCATCGACGATCACTCGCATCGCGATCTACGACCGGGCCATGAAGTATTACGACAATCTGCGGTTGGTCATCGAAATCCAATCGCGTCTGCAGGAATTTACCGATCAGGATCCGTCGCAGGGCGCGGGCGCGGCGCAAGGCGTGCGGAGAAATGCACAGCCGTCCGCGAGTGAAAGAGGAAGTCAGTAATGAATTGCGTCAATCATCCAGAGGCACCGGCCATCGCTTATTGCCGGGAGTGCGGAAAGGCGCTGTGCGGAACGTGCCGCCGCGAAGCCGACGGAACCATCTACTGTGAAGAACATTCGCCGGCGCCGGCGCTGGAGCAGCGCCCCGCCGCCACCGCCCGCGCCCGCTCCTCCCGTTCCCCCGTCGGCATCCGCCTTATACTTCGCCGCCCACCGGCGCCGCCGCATCCCATGTTGGACCCAGGAGTATCGCCGGGGCTGGCCTTCATGCTCGGATTTATCCCCGGCGTGGGCGCGATTTATAACGGCCAATATGTGAAGGGCTTTATCCATGTGGTCATCTTCGGAGTTCTGATCGCCATCGTGAACGACAGGACCAAATGAGCGCCAATCTGCAGCCGCTGTTTGGGATGATGATCGCGGTGTGGATCTTCTATATGGCATTTGAGGCGTATCACACCGCAAAGCGCCGCCAGCTCGGGCAGCCGGTGGACGAGTTCTCGAGTATTGTGCCGCGCAGCGGCCAACCTCTCGAAATTCCCGCTGGCGCCGACCGTTTTGATCGCGGTGGGGCTGCTCTTTCTTCTGCACAATTTGAATATTCTGCGCATCAGCGAGATCCTTCGCTACTGGCCAGTGGCTTTGATTTGTCTGGGTGTGTATATGCTCTACGAGCGGCTTTCCGGGCATCCGGGGCCGCGCGATCCGCACGCACCACCGCCGAGGGAGGCCACCAATGAACGAGCTAATAACTTCATACAGGCGATTCGCGGGCCCATCATGCTGATCACGCTGGGCGCGCTGGTGGCGATCGATTATGCCGGCATCTACGGCTTCTGGCGGACCTGGCCGATTCTGATCATCATGTTCGGACTGCTGAAGTTGTTGGAGCGCAGCGACCGCCAAGCCGGGCTGCGCCGGCCCGTACCCCGGTCAGTATCCTGGGAATCAGCCATCCCGGCGACCGGCCGCCCGGAGGCAACGCGATATGAGGCGCGGTTCAGTGATTGGGCCGCTGATCCTGATCGGGCTCGGCGTGCTGTTCTTGTTCCGCAATCTGTGGCCGGATATTCCGCTGGTGGACCTCATCTCGCGGTTTTGGCCGTTCCTGTTGATCGCCTGGGGCGGCATCCGGCTGATCGAAATTTTGTTCTGGGCGATGACCGGGAGGCCGCTGCCGCGCAACGGCATCTCCGGCGGAGAATGGATGCTGATTTTCGTGATCTGCATCGTCGGCGCCACCATGTACACCGCGCACAATGCTCCATCCTGGTTCCCCACCGGACGCGCGCTGGCGGCGCATGGTGGTCAACATGGGCGAAAGCTACGACTATACGCTCGCGCCGGCGGAAAAGCCCTGCGCGAAGAACTGCCGCGTCGATCATCGAGAGTTTTCGCGGCAACGCCAAGATCACCGGGACCGCGGAGCATACGGTGAAGGCGAGCGGGCAGGAAACGATGCGGTCGTTTCAGCAGTCCGACGCCGATAACGCCAACAAGCAAACGCCGCTCGAGCTGATCCCAGCAAGACGACCAGATCATCGTCCGGACCAATCAGGACAAGGTGAGCGATCGCGTGCAGCCCAACGCCGATCTGGACATCTCCGTTCCGGCGGGATCGTCCATTGAAGCGCACGGGCGCTACGGCGATTTCGATATCCAGGGCGTCAACGGGCAATGTGACATCAACAGCGATAACGCAGGCGTGCGGCTGGAAAATATCGGCGGCAATGTGCAGATCGACACGCGCGCGAGCGACACCATCCGCGCCGTGGACGTGAAAGGCAATGTGGATCTGAAAGGCCGCGGCGACGACGTGGAATTGCAGAATATCGGCGGACTGGTGACGGTGAACGGGATTTACGTCGGTGAGATCCAGTTGAGCAACCTGGCGCAGCCGGTGCGCTGGCAACGATCCGATGAATTCCGTCAGACTGGAGAAGCTGCCTGGCCAAGTCCGCATCAGCGCGCGGCGATTTGACCGGCAACAACATCGTCGGTCCGATTCGGCTGCAGCGGCCATTCGAGCGATGTGCAGCTTTCGAATTTCACCCAGTCGCTCGATTTGACGCATGGACCGCGGCGATATCGATCTGAAGCCCGGCAAGATCGCTGCCCAAGATGGAGGTCCACACCCATTCGGGCGACATCGACCTGGCGCTGCCGCCGGGCGCCAAGTTCGATTTGAAAGCCACCACCGATCGCGGCGACGCCGATAACGAATATGGCGATCCGCTGCACGAACGATACTTCGGGCCGCGGCGCAACCATCGAAGGAACCACTGGCGCCGGGCCCGAGTTGCAGCTGGAAACCGGCCGCGGATCGCTCACGGTTCGCAAGGCGAGCGCCGACGATACGACCACGTCCCCTGACATCCCGACCGCGCTGCCTCCCGCCCAGACCGCCGCGATCGCCCAAGCCGCCCGTTCCGCCGCTGAAGGTGGAGCACCAGTAGACTACGCGAACCAGCATCAACTTGAATATCGGCGACGTTGGTTCCGGTGGGGCCGGTCTTGACCAGATCGCCGAGTCGCTTCGAAAAAATGATACGAGTCGTTGTTGGCGAGGAATTGCGGCTGCGTTCAGGCCGAGCGCTTCGGCGCGCGCGTAGCGTTGTTCCATCGCAGATGGCGCCGGCGGCATCGGTGGGGCCGTCGATGCCATCGGTGCCCGCGCTGAGAATCACGATCGTCGCGCAAGCCTGCGATTTCGATCGCGGCAGCCAGCGCGAATTCCTGATTGCGGCCGCCCAGTCCTTTGCCGCGCAAGCGTCACCGTGGTTTCGCCGCCTGAGATCACGCAGGCGGGCGTTTGAGCGGCCGGCCCGCGGCGTCGAATTTCCTTCGCGATGCGCCGCATGAACCCGTGCCACTTCGCGCGCTTCGCCTTCGCAGGAACGTGGAGAGCACCAGTGTGTGGAAGCCGAGCCGGCGAGCTTCGGCCGCCGCCGCATCCACCGCCAAAGCGTTGCTGCCAACGATCACGTTGTGCGTCTTGCTCGAAGATTTTGTCGCCGGGCTTGGGAGTTTCCTCGGCAGAGGACTTCAGGCGTTCGCGCACCGCGGACGGCAGTTTTCCCAGATCCCGTATTTCTCGAAGATCGCGCGCGCATCGGCGAAGGTGGAGCGATCCGGAACCGTTGGGCCCGAGCCGATCACGTCCAGATCGTCGCCGATCACGTCGGAAAGAACCAGCGTGAGCAGCGTCGCGGGATAAGCCAGCCGAGCCAGTTGCCCGCCCTTGATCGCGAGAGATGTGCTTGCGAACGCAGTTGATCTCGTGAATCTGGCGCCGCAGCGAGCAACAATCGCGTGGTCTTTTGTTTTTGGGCCAGCGTGATGGGCGGCGCGGGCAGCGGCAGCAGAGCCGAGGCGCCGCCGGAAATCAGACATATGATCAGATCGTCCGGGCCGGCCTGGCTCGCGATTTGCGCGATGCGCCGCGCGCCCGCAACGCCACGCGCGATCCGGCACCGGATGCCCGCACTCATTGATTTGGATCGCGGCGCAGCTTCGCACCATGGCCGTCTTTCACGTTGATCTCGCCGCCGCTGATTCGCGCGCCGAGCAACCGCTCCACCGCGCGAGCCATCTGCGCGCTGGCCTTTCCCGCGCCGATCACATAGATATTCCGGTAAGGTTGTCGTCGCGGTCCATGCCGGCGAGATCGCTGCGCAGTACGGCCTGATAAGGATCGGCCGCTTTCAGTGCTGCTTGAAAAATACGAAGTGCCTGGCGGCGCAACGATGCGGCCATCGAGCTAGAAAATCGGGAGCTTCAAAATCTCAGCCACGATGGCCGCCGCATCGTCGGTATCGGCTTCGATCCGGTACTCGGCTTGGCTGTACAGCGTCGCGGCGATCATCGAAGAGCTGCCGGAACTTCTCCGGATCGCGCGCCAGCGGCCGATGCGTCTGGCCTTCCAGCGCGCGCGCAGATACGCGGGAACGGACAATCCAGCCACAACGTGACGCCGCGTTGTTCGAGCATCTTCCGATTGGCCGGCATCGACGAACGCGCCGCCGCCGAGCGCCAGCACCATGCGGCTTGCCGCACTCGACATCGCGCACGCGCTTGCGCATCGCTTCCTGCTCGATCCGGCGAAACTCCTCTTCGCCGCGCGTGTCGAAAATCTCGGCGATGGAAACGCCTTGCGGCTTCTCGATGTCTTCGTCGACGTCGGCGAACGACCAACCGAGCTCGTCCGCCAGCAGGCGGCCCACAGCCGATTTCCCCGACCCCATGAAGCCGACCAGGTAAAGGCCGGGCGTGCGCTTGAGCTTCAGTAGCATTCGTTCACTAACGTCCGCGTAACGAATGGTCCCACAGCTTCGCGTCTTGCGCAACATGCGTGCAGCACGCGTGCAACTCGCTCGGGCAAGCCGCATAATGGTACTCATGCAGGAAGAGCTGTTGCCGCTTTTTCCGCTCCAGGTGGTGCTGTTCCCGAGGACGCCGCTGCCGCTGCACATCTTCGAGGAACGCTACAAGCAGATGATCGCGGATGTGCGCGCGCCACACGGAATTCGGCGTCGTGCTGGCGGGCGAAAAGGGCATCGTCAACACCGGCTGCACGGCCACGGTGGAGAAAGTGCTCAAGAAATATCCCGACGGCCGCATGGATCTGATCAGCTTCGGGCGCCGGCGCTTTGAGATCATCCTGCTCAACGACGAAAAGCCGTACCTGCGCGGCGCGGTGGAATATTTCGACGACGAAGCAACGCGGACCCGATTCCGCCCGAAGTGCGCAAGCGCGTGATCGATTCCTACAACGACCTGCGCTCGCTGCGACGAAACCGAACCGGTGCACGAGCCGGAGCTGAGCGATCCGCAGCTCAGTTTTCAATTGGCGCAAGTGGTGCCCGATCTCGATTTCCGCCAGATGCTGCTGGCCACGCGGTCGGAAGCCGACCGCATGCGGCGCCTGGCCGAGTTCTTCCCCAGCTACAGCTCGCGGCAGCGCCAGATCCAGCATGCGCGCGCCGTAGCGCCCACCAACGGACACGCCAAGAGGTCCGCTCGGGCGTGTGAAGTTCCAGCAACGTCAAAACCTGATCGTCGACGCCGACGACACGCTTTGGGAGAACAATATCTATTTCGAGCGCGCGTTCGACGATTTTTGCGATTTTCTCGCGCACTCGACGCTGTCGCGCCGATGAGGTGCGCGCCGTGCTGGATGAGATCGAAATCGTCAACAACAAAACGCACGGCTACGGAACCGCGAATTTCGCGCGCAACCTGACGCAGTGCTATCACAAGCTGGTGGAGCGCGAGGTCGGCGCCGACGATCTGTCGCGCATCATGAGCTTCACCGAGCAGATCCTGCACCATCCCATCGAAATCATCGCGGGCGTCGAAGAAGACGCTGGAGTACCTCGCCGAGCGCCACGACTTGACGCTGTTCACCAAGGGCGATCCCGAGGAGCAGAAGCTGAAGCTGGATCGCTCGGGGCTGGCTATTTATTTCGGCCACACCGCGATCGTGAAAGAGAAGGATGCGCGGTCCTACGCCACGGCTGATTCAGGAGCGCGAGCTGGATCCGGCGCACACCTGGATGATCGGCAATTCGCCGAAATCGGACATCAATCCGGCGCTCGAAGCGGGCATCAACGCGGTGTTCGTGCCGCACGAGCGCACCTGGACGCTGGAGCGGGCCGAACTGCGCGAAGGCTCCGGGGCGATTATTGCGGATTGCGCGATTTGAAGAACTGCGAAAGTATTTCTAGCGCACTGCGCTGCCGTTTTGCGCGAGTTGCCTTAAAAGGCGTGGTTCGAAATCAGGGCCGCCGGCGAAATCTGCGGATCGGCCGAGCGAAATAGTTCTGTTCCGAGAGATTCTTGTAGACGGCGCCGGCGACGCCCGAGGCGATCGGCCCGCTCACCGCGTATCCGCCCGTCAGCAGAACCACCACCACCAGCTTGCGCCCGCCGATTTCGTTGTAGGAACCGAACCAGCCCAAGTGCGTGGGCGATCGGTTGTCGGTGCAGGTTCCGGTCTTGCCGAAAATCGGATCGGTGGCGCTGAAGCCGGCGCGGCGCGCAGTACCGTATTCCACGGCGCCCATCATGCCCGGCTTGATGTCCGGTCAGCCACTGCGCCGATATTGAGCTGCCGCTTCACCTCGGAACGAATTCGATCGATTTCCTGCTTGCGAGGTGGGGTGCTGCAGGTAATACAGCGTTCCGCCGTTGGCCACGGCGGAAACGATGCGCGGTGAGCTCCAGCGGCGTCATGGAGAAACCTTCGCCAAAGCTGGTCATCATTCCGAGCCCGTCGGCGGGAGGCGCGGCGGCGATCAAGCCCGGCTGCTCGCCAGCAATATTCAAGTCCGGCCTTCTCGCCCAGGCCGAACATCTGCCCGTACTCGCACGATCTTGTCGTATCCCAGCTTCTCGCCGACTGAAGCGAAGTACGCGTTGTTGGAATGCGCCATCGCTTCGGTCAGATCCATGGCGTGCCGCCGGGTGATCCGGAGCGATGCTTTCCTGATTGATGATGCCTTCGCTCAACCCCGCCAGCGCCGCGACAATCTTGATGGTGGAGCACGGCTCAAACGCGCCTGGACGCCAGCTTCTGATTCACGATGGTCAGAATCCGGCCGGTATTCGGATCGGCGACAACACCGCGCCATTGTAAGGTCCAAGCGCCTGCACTGCCGCGCGGCGAACGATCAAATCCTCGCCATCCACCGAATCGCCCGTCGTGGAATCGGCGAAGGTGGGCGTCGTCCACGGACTGGCGACCTTCCTTCTTCTGACAATTCGCCGGGCGGTAATGAGACGGGGCGCCGCGGCGGCGGAGGCCGTGTAGGATACCTTCTGTAACCTGGCAGCGGTGGTGCTATGGACGATCCGGCGTCGCTTCTTTCGGGTAGTAGTACCAAAGGCCGATCCAGTCAGGAGTACAACAGAAAGGAAGACGACAACCAGGCGCTGATACATATATGAGTATGAAATCCTAGCTCTATAAGATATCTCTCTACAAGACACCCACGAAACCTAAACACCAGCGCATAGAAATGCAGTGGTGGCCTAGATGCACCACGGCAACTAGATGCACCACATCAAACTCTCAGTGCAAACCGTTCCCACATTATGAGTTATCGGCAAACTTTCGTCAAGACTTGAGTTGGCCTGCCGACTGCCAAAAGTTTCTGGAATCCAGTGTACCTCAAGCGACAAACTTCTCAATGAGATACGGGCGCGGACAGGGAGGCAGTGCCCGGAATCACTGGTGTACAATGGAACCACCGAAACTTAAGACGTACCCGAGCGTTGGTACGTAACCCAGAAGTGATGTCGTGATAGTACCGCCGAACTCCGTGTTCACCGCCCGCGAAACCCACGGGCGGGTCCTCCGCTCCGGAAACCGGCTGATCGCCCATAGCCAGGACGCAGGCTGGCGATCGCTGCATGCCGCGATTCTCGAAGAAGCTCCGTTCCAGGCCGTCGAACGGCCCATCCGCCATCCGTCGCTGATCTATCATTTGAGCCGCCCCACCCAGGTGACGCGCAAGATTGAAGGCGCCGCGCGGGAGACCGCGCTCATCGGACCGCGCCGCATTTGCCTGACGCCGGGCGAGGCAACCACGCAATGGCAGCACGCGGGGCATCCGGAGATCCTGCAGGTGTACCTGCGGCAATCGGTTTACGAGGCGGCGGTGAGCGAAATCTATGGCTGCGACAGCTCGGGCGCGGAGCTGGTGCCAGGCTTTGCGATTCTCGACCCGCTGCTGGAACAGCTGGCCATCGCGATCACGGATGCTTTGCGCGACGGCCATGCCTGCGATGGATATAACGACGGGCTGTATATCGACACCATCGCGCAGATGATGGCCGTGCATCTGGCGCGCACGCATTCCTCGCGCTCGCGGCCGGTGCGGATTCTTCCCGCCAAGCCGCTGGCCGGCTGGAAAATGCGGCGCGTCCTGGAATTTATCGAGGACAATCTGGAGGGCGACCTGAGTCTGCAGGCCATGGGCGCCGAAGTGGACATCAGCCCGTTATATTTGGCGCGCGCGTTCAAGGCGGCCGTCGGGCAATCGCCGCATCAATACGTGCTGGCGCGGCGCATCGAGCGCGCCAAGGAACTGCTGCGCAATACGGATTTGCCGGTGGTGGACGTGGCGCTGTCGTCGGGCTTCTCTTCGCAGAGCCACTTGTCGCACTGGTTTATCCGGCAGGTGGGCGTTTCACCCGCTGTGTATCGACGGCAGGCAAGCGCGTAACGCGGACTGGATCAATTCGATATCCCGCACTAAACAATCCAATATTGATGGTCGCCTCGTTGTCGTGTTCCCGAAGGGTTAGCTATTAATTAATGAAATCGCGTTAAGTCAACGGTGTATTGCTACGGACAAGTCTTGTAAATCAGCAAAGGAGGTCGTGGGATAGGAATGCCTACGAATCGTTCTAGCAGCCCGTGGTAAAAATTTTCCAAAACATGTGACCCCGATTGTGTTTTGAACGTCTTGTATGCATGGGCATGGGGCGAAGGAAGGATCGGGAGAGGCAGGAAGGTCTGTGGGTGGCATTCAGCGAGATCGTGAGCACGCCGGGACATGTGTTTTACGAGCGGCTGAACGCGGTGTTGAATGCCGAGAAGTTCGATCAGCGAATCGAATTCATCTGTCGGAAGTATTACAAGAGCAGTGCGGGCCGCCCGTCGATCACGCCGGGAACGTATTTCCGGATGCTGCTGTTGGGTTACTTCGAGGGAATCGATTCGGAGCGCGGCATCGCGTGGCGGGCGGCGGACAGCTTGAGCTACCGCAAGTTCCTGGGCTACGATCTGAGCGAGCCAACGCCGGATCATTCGACGGTGTCGCGGACCCGGCGTTTGTACTCGGTGGAGACGCACCGGGCGGTGATGAAGTGGGTGCTAAAGATTCTGCGCAAGCATGGGTTGGCCGATGCGCAAAGCGTATGCATTGACGCCACCAGCTTGGAGGCCAATGCGGCGATGAAGAGTTTGGTGCGGCGGGACACGGGCCAAACCTACGACGATTATCTGCGGCAGTTGGCGCAAGCCGAAGGCCTCGAAAATCCGACCCAAGAGCAGTTGGCGCGGCTAGATCGGAAGCGAAAGAAGAAGGCGTCCAATGACGATTGGACCAACCCCCACGACCCTTCGGCGCGAATAACGAAGATGAAGGACGGGCGCACCAGGCTGGCCTACAAGGCCGAGCACGCCGTGGATCTGGCGTCCGGTGCGTTGCTGGCGGTGACGGTGCAGCCGGCCGATCGCGGCGACACGTCGAGCTACGTGGAGACGCTGGATGCGGCGCAGTGCGAGGCCGTGCAGTCGCATCCAGTGGGGATCGAAGAAGTGGTGATGGACAAGGGTTATCACAGCGGTGCAGTGCTGATGGAACTGGCCGAGCGCCAGATTCGCAGTTATGTCCCGGAACCGGAGCGCGGGCAGCGGCACTGGGCTGGCAAAGCGGAAGAACAACGTTGTGTGTATGGGAACCGGCGGCGGGTACGTGCGGAGCGGTCGAAGCGGCTACAGAAACTGCGAGGCGAGTTGTGCGAACGCAGCTTCGCGCACTGCTATGAGACTGGCGCCATGCGGCGAGTGTACGTACGCGGCACCGACAACGTGCTCAAGCGGGTGCTGGTGCAGGTGGCGGCGTTCAACGTCGGGCTATTGATGCGCAAGTTAAGCGGTTGGGGCAAGCCACGGCAAGCCCAGGGGCGTTTGAACCGGCTACGGTCCCTTCTTTTCGACCTATCCGCGCTCTCTGAAGCGTGCCGAGCGTTCTCGGACTGGTTCGGACGGTTCGGCTCGCAGCTATTTCCGGAAGCCAGCGCTATACCCGGTTGGCGAGGCGTTCCACGGTAGAGGGGTTTCTGCCACGGGCTGCTAGGGGGCGGATGGCCCTGGCCGAGAATAGGCCACCCGTGCTCGGAGTCAACCAGTCGGCGGGGTGATTAATCTACCTAGTGAGGGAACGTGCTTGGATATCAATTGGTGCAGTGTCCAGTTGATATCCGAGGCCTGGTCGGTAAGCTTGCTGATAAAGAGATCGGGGTTCAAGTGGTACTGATGTTCCAAGAACTCGTCTGCCGTGATGCATTCCATTTCGTAGGGCTCCAAGAGATTCGCAGGAAAGTGCTTTTTGTTGTTGCTAACGATTGCATGAGCACCACAGCGAACAGCAGCTGCCAGAACATGCCGATCCTTTCGATCGTTCTTCATGGCATCGATCAACCCTTCGTAGCCAGCGACCATCGCCTCGGGAAATGAATCACGCATCACCTGAATTCTGCGCTCCACGCTGTCCTTTGGATAGTTCCACTTCTCGATGAGAACCCGTTCAACCTCTAAGAGAATATGTTCTGACCATCGCGGAGAGTAGAAGGCTGGTTCCTCTGCAAGCCGTAACAGAGTATCAACAACAGGCATCGGAACGAGTACACAAGCGTCCAGTACTGCGATGTACTGGTTAATCCGCATCTCCGGCAGCTGGAATCTGATCGTAGAGACCCTTTGCTGCTTCCTCTTTGGCCAAGTCCCGCAAGATCTTTCGTCGGTCTTGGTCACGCTTGGATTTATACGCTAGAAGATCCTGAGCGTAAATCCGCCGATGCGTTCCCACTAGATGGTAAGGAATCTCCCCCTTTACCAAAATGTTAACGAGGAACTGTCGAGACACGCCAAGCATGGCTGCTGCCTCAACCGTGGTGAGGTTTGCCTGATTCTGGACGATGTAAACAGACTTTCCTTCGTTCAGAAGCCCAATGAGTTCAACAAGAAACGAGTAAAGCGAGTGCGGAAGAAGCCGGGCTTGCCCATCCGGGCCAACCAGCTTGGCCTTTCCTCGCCGCATAGCATCGTACAACTGTTCAATCTCCTGCCGGTCACCGTCGGAGATCGGAACCTTCCGCTCTTCAACGTTTTGCAGCGGGCTCGCCTCATGTTTAGCCGTTGCTGCCATGTTCAGTACCTCCTATTGCACATAAACGCTATATATGCTACATTCGCTACAAACATAGTAGGCTGGAAGGAATTCAATGTCAAGGGCCGTTTATAAAGACCAGCCTCAACAGCGCAGAGCCATCACGGTCCGAAGCTTTGCGGCTCGCGCCGGCGCGATCAACAGGTCAAGCATTTCTTTATTACCCGTCGACGCCCAATGCGGGTTTTCCGGCTGATAACATAATGTTCACCATATGAGCACCTCCGTCGCCACACCATCCCCAGCCGCTACCACCCCGCACACCATCAAGTGGGGCTGGCTGGCGGTCGCCATCGCGGTCGGCCTGGGAGTCGCGTTTATGCCGGCGCAGCCGGGCTTGAGCCACATGGGACAGCTGGTGCTCGCGGTCATCGCCGGAACGGTGGTGTTGTGGGCTACCGACGTGATGAACAACGGCCTCGCCTCCCTGCTCATGATGGGCGTCCTGATGGCGATCGGCGTTGCTCCTTTGACCACCGCTCCGGGGCTATCACCGCCCGTCAGCGGCGCGCTCTATGGATTCGCCGATGGCGCGTGGTGGACGTTGTTGGTAGTGGTCTACTACGGCTTCGCGATGAAGAAAACCGGGCTCGCCGAACGCATCGCTTACTACATCCTGTCGCTTTTCCCGGGAACGTATAGCGGCGTGCTCTCCGCGTTCTTCCTGATCGGATTGATTCTTTCCCCGCTGATTCCGTCAATGACGGTCCGCACCGCTATCATGGCGCCGATTGCCTGGTCGTTAGTCCAAACTCTGGGATTGAAGGCGCGCAGCCACGGCTCGGCGCTGATCATGATCACGGTGATCGAGATGGCTGTGGTGCCCGGGCTCGCCTTTAAATTGGGGTCGTTGAACGGGCCCGTCGTAATCACCATGTTCGACAGCAAGCACATCCCATTGACGGATGGCTACTACATGCAAGTGATGCTCCTGCCCACCCTGATTATGTGCGGATTGATTCTGGTTCTGAATCAACTTCTGCTGAAACCGGAGGAACCGATCCGGGTCTCCAAGGACTTTGCAAAAGGCAGGCTGCGGGCCTTGGGAGGATTTAAGCGGGCGGAAGCGATCACGGCGTGCGTGGTGTTTACGTCCATCGCATTTTGGGTGACGAACGGCAAGCTGCATCACCTGGCCACCTTCACGGTGGGGATGTTCGGCATGGCGATCCTGTCGCTCACCGGCGTTTTCGAGGACAAGGACATCGGCACCGGCGTTTCCTGGACGCTGCTCCTGTTCTTAGGCGGCATCTTCAGCCTAACCCACATCATTCCGCAATATAAGATCACGGATTGGATGGCCGGCATCATGGCGCCGCGCATTTTGCCGCTGGTTCACAGTCCCATGTTGCTGTTGCTGTTGATGGCCGTTCTGATGCTGGGAATGCGATTTATCGATCCGTCCGCTTTTTTTGCGATTCCGCTGCTGTGGACGCCCCTGGTGGATTCTGTTTCGAAGGCCGGAATTCCGCCGCTGGTGCTGGCCGCGCCCTTGCTGTTGATGTCGGCGCCGTTCTTGATGGTGTACATGAATTTCTGGATGGCGATGGGCGAGGGCATGACCGCCAAGCAGGGATTTAGCAAGAGTCAGATGTTTCGGCTGGCGTGGGTGAATGTTCTGGCCGGTTTGGCTGCTACTGCCGCGGGGGTGTTGTATTGGAAGGCTGTGGGAGTGCTGTAATCGCGGCCCGATCGGAGGTGCGAGGATGAACAACATGAAACGTTCGGTCCGGGCCCGGTGGGTTTTCGTGCTGGGGGCCTGCCTGGCCGTGTCCTTGTTCTCGGTGGCCTACCCGATATACGTCATCCGGCCGTTTCGCCCTCAGGGGCCGCGGGAGCTGATGGCGGCGCTGGCGGTTTCCCGCTTTGGACCACTGCTTACCACGGTCTCAGCGCTCGCGGTGGTTGCGGTTGCGATTGCCTGCTGGCGTAGTACCCGGGCTTCAGGGTTGGCGCGGATGCTGGTGTTAGCGAGTGCCATTCTGGCGTGCGTGCTGGCCGTGCTGGCGCGCGCGAATGTGTATGAACAGGTGATGTTCCATCCAGTTGAACATCCGGCATTCGTGGCGGCTTCTGACGTAAAACTTAATAATGATGACAAGTTGATTGTGGTGAAAATCGGCGGCAGCGCGCGCGCCTACCCGATCCGCGAGATGGCTTATCATCATGTCGTCAACGACGTTGTTGGCGGGACGGCGGTGGCCGCGACGTATTGAACGCTCTGTCACACCGGTCTGGTGTGGATGAGAGATGTGGCCGGCCGGCGGCTGACGTTTCATCTGGCCGGCATCAATAATCAGAACTTCCTCATGCGTGACGAGGAGACCGGCAGCTACTGGCAACAGATCAGTGGAATGGCCATCGCCGGTCCGCTGAAAGGCCGTCAACTCGCTCTGGTACTCTCCGATGAGCTTACCTTCAGGACTTGGAAGGCGGAAGAGCCTAAAGGCATGGTGCTCAAGGAAGTACCGAAATACGCCTCCGAATATGCTCCCAAGGATTGGGATGTGCGCATGCGGCGTGAGGCGACTGTCATCCAGTTTCCAGAGCATGGGATGCAGGCGCGCGATTTAGTCCTGGGAATTCAGACCGGGGATGCCAGCCGAGCGTTTCTCTACGACCGGGTTATTCAGGAAAAGCTGGTCAAGGCCTACGTCGGGGCCCAGCCGGTGCTGCTTGTAGTGGGGCCGGATGAACAATCTGTCCGGGCGTTCCGCGCTGGAATCCCCGCAGTGGATGGGGTGCCGGATTTCTATCGGCTGACCGCGAATGAACCTGGCGCGCTCCTCATGGACGCGGCAACCGGCAGCGAATGGAACTTTCAGGGCTGTGCCATCTCTGGCAAAGCGAAAGGGACGTGCCTGGAGCGCATCCCCATGCTCAAAGACTATTGGTTCAACTGGCGGAACTATAATCCCAGGACGACGATTTGGGGGAACGGCGCGAGAGGACTTAAGTAACCGGCTCAAACTGGCCGGCTGGAAACCGGGAAGGACCAGTTACGGAGTTTCGCGAACCCCGCACCCGCCAAGACCGCTCATAGCGGCGCTGGCCGCCGGTACCGGGATCTCCATTTCACGGCCAGGCGTTTAGGCTAGCGTGGTGAATGTTGCCGCGGGTTTGGCTGCTAAGGCCGGGTTACTGTTGCATGGCATGGGGCACGCTCCTTGTGATACTACTCAGATGAGCATATAGGGAACCCGTGTTTCGGAAAAGTGGGAAGGAATTCGGCCGGCCGCTCGTCCAAGAAGAAGGTTCGAGCATGGTATTGGACGCGAACGCCCCCCCAGTGATCGAAGACGTTATCGAAGCCTGCCAGCGCGGTGACGCCGACGCCTTCCGGGCGCTCTTCGAGGCTTATAAGGACCGCGTTTATTCCATCGCGCTGCGCTATTCGGGCAATCCCGCGGCGGCCATGGACATCGCGCAGGACACCTTCCTGAAGCTGCTGTCGCGCATCGGGGACTATCGCGCCGAGGCCAGCTTCGATTCGTGGCTGTACCGGCTGGTGGTGAATAGCTGCATCGACGACCAGCGGCGCGGCCGCCGGATGACGCCGTTCCTCGACGGGTTGCTGGACGCTGTTTGCGCGCCGGCCGAAAGCGTGTTGCATAAACTGATGCGCGCCGAAACCGAGCAGCGCGTGCAGGATGTGGTGGCCAGGCTCGCGCCCGAGCATCGCATCGTGATCGTGCTGCGCTACACCGAAGGCTTGTCGTATGACGAGATCGCTCAGATTCTGGGATGTTCGCCGGGCACGGTGGCGTCGCGCCTGAACCGGGCGCACAAGATTCTGGAGCGGCGTTTGTCGCACCTGCGGAAGGGCGAAGGAGACCGAAATGCTTAGGCCGGAGGACAGGCTGGAACGCGAGCTGCGGCAAGGGCTGCGCAGTGTCACCGCGCCACCGGAACTCTGGGATCGCGTGCAGGCGGCGCAGTTCACGAAACCAGCTCGAAGCAACCGTCCCCTGGTGTGGGCCTTGGCCGCTAGCGTTGCTCTCATCGCAGTCGGATTGTCGGCCATCCACCGGCACGGAGCTGTGGACGATGAGACGTTCGCGCTTCGGGCGCTAGCCAGCGATTCGCAGCGGATCGCGTTTCACTGCCAGAATCCCGCGCAATTGCGCGCTTGGGTGCGTGCTCAGACCGGACTGGATGTGCCGTTGCGAACCGAGCCACCGGCATCCATTCAGTTGATCGGCGCGCGGAATTTGGGAACGGGCGCCGAGATCGCTTACCGGGCCGGGGGCCATGCCGGGGTGTTACTGGTGTCCCGAGCCGGCGCCGGGTCCGCCGACGTGCCGCATGATCGTGTCAACGGCAGCGTCTCTTCCTGGGTTATGGACGGCCAGCGATACACCCTGGCTTCCAATGACGCCGCCGACCTGCAGCTCGCCTGCAAGCTCTGCCATCTGGACTAGCGTCGCCCATTAATTAAGGCTCCGGGTTCGATTGCCGCAGCGCCTGGACCACGCGAATCTTCGTGCTGCGCACTTCCACGGTTTCCGCTTCAGCGTATTCCTGGCGCGCTCGCAGCACCGCTTCGTAGGATTCCAGCACCGCGAGCAGTTGCGGATTTTCCGGTCCCCACGCCTTTCCCAGGATGTTCAACGCGCGGCGATATAGCGGTTCCGATTCATCCCAGCGCCCTTGCAGCCGGTAGATATCCGCCAGGCGGGCATTTACTTTTCCGAGCTCCGGGTGATTCGGCGGCAGCGCCTTCTCGAGGATCGCGTCCGATTTCAGGTTCAGGTCCTCAGCCTCCGCGTAATGTTTGTGCCCGGCGGCAGCGACACCTTCGTTGTAAAGGTCATAACCGATTCGCGGATGGCCCGGTGGAAAGTTTTCCCGATCGATCCGCTCGGCCTGGCGGAGCGCGCGTTCAGCCTGAGAAAACTTGTGCCGTGCGATCATCAGCTCGCCTAAGCCGCTCAGGCCGACCGCGACATCGGGATGCTCCGGCCCCAGCCCGTGCCGCGCGGTGTCGAGAGCGTCGCGATAGAGTTGTTCGGCCTGCTTGAACCGCGCCTGCTCCACCAACACTCGTCCCAGATTATTCAGCACCGCCACTTCACGCTCGCGGTCTGAAATGCGGCGGTATACTGCGAGCGCCCGCCGATAAAGTCCTTCAGCGTCGCTGAGCCGTCCCTGCTGCCGGTCGGTAAGGCCCAGATTATTTAGAGCGTCGGCGCCATCAGCGGTTTCCTCGGCTTGATGCTCCTCTGAAATCGCGATGGCGCGCCGCAAAACTTTCTCCGCCTCCACGAAATCCGCCATCTCCAGGTACACCAAACCGAGTTGGTTCAGAATCGGCAAAAGGGAGATAGCGTAAGGCCCGGCGAGCGATTCGCGCAGGTCTAACGCTCGCAAGTAATAATGTGCCGCATCCGCGTATCGCCCCTCGGCTTGATAGACCGAGCCGAGGTTGTGAAGCGCCTTCGCCAAATCGTCGGATGGAGCGGCTTGGCCGGTCCACAGCGCTATCGCGCGGTTAAATAGAAGCTCCGCCTGGCGATATTTTCCAGCGGCAAAGTAGAGGCTTCCCAGATTATTGTCGCTGAGAGCGCATTCCCGCACGGATTGCGCGGCTGGGCACACAGTTTTGGAATCGGGAGCAGCAGATTGAGGAGGTTCGGCGGCTGGGATGATGGAGGCCAGCGCAAGAAAGACGACGAAGGCTCGTTCCATGAAGCATTGTGGCCCGAGCCTGTGGCTTTCGGAAGTAATGGCGCAGTAAGCTAACCGAATTGCTTACGGTAAGAAACCAATACGCTCCAGAATTCTCTGAAAGCGCGGCTCGGAGCGCAGCGGATCGTACAAGGGATGGACCTTCATGCAACTGATCGCCTGCTCCCGTTTGTCGCAGGCAGTTTCCAGATGAGTAAGCGCGGCCTGGTAATCGCCCAGGCCGATATGGACAACGGCGAAGCAAGACGACGGAACCCATTGGCTCTTGTGAATCTCGTGAAGTTGATCCAGCAGTGCCCGCGCCTCCCACACAAAGCCGGCGGCTCCCAAGGTTTGGCCGGTGGCCGCGAGAACGCTGGGAACGTCGCCGGCCAGCGCTCGCGCCCGCTCCAGGCTGGCGATCGCCTCGTCATAGCGGCCCAGCAGGCTCAGGACGCGCCCCAGCGCGCTGTACGCTTTCCAGAAGACCGGATCCAAGTCCGAGAGTTGCCGGTAAATCTGCAAGGCCGTCTGGTAATCGCGCCGCACCATGTGGACATAGCCGCATCCTTCCAGAATGATGGGCGACAACGGGTCCAGATGGCGCGCCATCTCAGCTTCCCTCACCGCCTCGTCGAAGCGGCCCACCAGCGCGAGATAATCGGTGCCGTACCAATGCCGGGCGCGAGAATAGCCGGGGTTGAGAGCGATGGCCCGCCGGTAGAGCGAATCGGCCGCGGCCCAATCCCACTCGAAGGTGGAACGAATAAACGCCAGCGAAACATGAGCCTCGGAAGATTGCGGATCTAAGCGCAGTGCCGTTTCCGCGGCCAGCTTGGCTTTCGGCACCACGTCCTTGGGATCGGCCGCGCCATAGTCGGCCAGCAGGCTGTAAGCATCGGCCAAGCCCGCGAACGCGTCGGCGGACGAAGCATCGGCCGCCACGGCTTGCTCAAAACAGAGCGCGCTCTGGCGCAGGCCATCCGGAGTGCGCTTGTTGGCATGAAAGCGGCCTTGCAGACACAGGTTATAGCATTTCAAGTCCGGAGCCTTGCGCGTTGCGCCGCCGCCTCGCCAAGCCAGCGTAAGTTGCAGCGTATCGACGATCGCGCGCGCCATTTCCTCTTGAATCGCGAGAACGTTTTCCAGTTGCCGGTCATAGGCTTCCGACCACAGATAATTGCCGGACGTGGTGTCGATCAACTGCGCCGTCACTCGCACCCGCGCGGAAGTCCTGCGCACGCTGCCACGCAGCACGGTGGCCACTTTGAGCTCCTGGCGTATGCCCGCCAGATCCTTCTCCCGGCCGCGCAATTGCGACATGGAACTCCAGGCCACCACGCGCAGCTGTGGGATGCGCGTGAGCAGATGGATCAATTCTTCCGTCAGGCCGTCGCTGAAGTAATCGGCGCCCGCTTCGGGTGTAAGGTTGGTGAAAGGCAGGACCGCGATCGAGCGTTCTTCCGCCGAACTGCTCGGCATTGGCTGCGGCCTAACCTGTTGAGTTGCCGGTTGGCCCACGCTTCGCATGCGAAAGCATGGCACATAGGCGCCTTTCGGCAATTCGATCAGTAAACAATCCGATCTTCCGGATGACGTGTAGTAAGCTTTTAACTTCGATCGTAAGCGCCTAGCCTCGACGCGCACGATGGGATCGGTGCGCGGATCGTAATCGCCCTTGCGGTCGAACACTTCCACCCCCACCAGTTGTTCCTTGAGTTGATCGCTTTTTTCATCCAGCGTCTGGTCGACGCAAAAGCGCAGGAATCGGCATAAACGCTCGGAGCGCGCAAACAGGCGGCTGGCCAGGATTTTGTCTACTTGGGCACGGATCTGGTCCGGACTCGGGCTTGCCGACACGTGCAGCGCAGATCCTGATACCCGTTTGGTCAAGAAACTCCTCGATGGAGGCCCAGCAGAAAGTTTCCACTAGTTTACCAAGCTTGCGAGTGGCCTGGAGGAAGACCGAATCTTAATGCAAGTCTGCCTCATCTCATCGATTGTCGTCGAGAGAATTTCATCGGAAGGGATTGGAAGGCAATCGAATATGGCAAAACTAACAGGCAAAGTGGCCGTAGTTACCGGAGCTTCGAAGGGAATTGGAGCCGCAATCGCGGAAGAGCTCGCAAAGAACGGCGCCTCGGTGATCGTGAATTATGCGACCAGCGCGCCGGGCGCGGAGAAGGTAGTGGCGAAGATCGAGGCTGCGGGCGGAAAGGCCAAAGCGGTGCGCGCCGATGTCAGTAAACCTGCTGAGGCAAAACAGCTTGTCGATAGCGCGGTCTCAGAGTTCGGGCAAATCGACATTCTGGTCAACAATGCGGCGGTTTACGAGTTTTCTCCGCTGGAACAAATCACCGAAACGCATTTCGATCGCATGTTCGATCTCAACGTCCGAGGGCTGGTGTTTACGACGCAGGCCGCTGTCAGCGCGATTGGAGAGCGGGGAGGATCGGTAATCAATATTGGCTCCATGGCTTCGTCAGGCGCCTCCTCCGGGCGGCTCCGTCTATAGCGCCACGAAGGGCGCTCTGGACGCCATCACGCGAAGCCTCGCCGCGGAGCTGGGGCCGAAGAAGATTCTGGTGAACGCGGTGCTGCCGGGTCCTGTGGAAACAGAGGGCCTTCAGTCGCTGGGCAGCGCCGATCAGTTCGTGAGCCAGCTGGTGAACCGGACTCCGTTGGGCCGCATCGGGCAGCCCCGCGACATTGCGAAAGTGGTATCGTTCCTGGCTTCCGACGATGCCGGATGGATCACCGGCCAGATTATTCCGGCCGCGGGCGGATTGCGCTAAACGTTTCTGAGCGGAAAATCCACGACAATAGGCCCGGCTACCAAACCTGGCCGGGCAATATCAGCGATGCCGTCGATGGTGAGCTCGAGTTCGCCCTCGATCACCTCTTAAACCTCTTCCTGCGGATGGAAGTGTTCGTCGTAGTGCGCGAACGTCATGCTCGGCGAGTGGAATAGCGCCCGTACCAGCCGTGCAAGCGTTTCGTTTACAGCCGGGCTAGCGGCGCGATTCGCTGCTCGGCGGTACAAGACCTTCGATCCGCATGTACGTTACCAGATTTCCGTAATGCTCCATGGTATGAGCGACGTTGAAATCGAGCATGCTGAGGCGCGAGATCTTGGCGCCGCCGAAGGCCGGTATCATTTCGGCTGCGTTCGCATCCGTCATTCCGGCGTAGATGGCGTCGCAATACGCGAAGGCGGTCTTGAGCGCCGCGATGATATCGGCTTTGGTTTTTGCGTTCTGCTCCACGCCCTTCTCGTCATGCTTGCTCGCCGCGGCGCCGCAGAATTCGTACTGTCCGTCGGCGACGTGGGCCAGGATCTGTCCATAGGAACGGACGGTATCGACGGGCTTGAACGCGTACTTATCCTCCGGCATTTTTTCCGCCGAGCGCAGAATGTCCTGCTTGGCGTTCGTGTAGAAAACCTTGGAACTCGCTACCATCGGGGCATTTGCAAAAGTGGGGTTCGCTGGTTCCGGTCTGCGCCCAGGCTCCGGATGCCGCGAGAAGAAAAATGATTGGCCAACGCACGTGGGTTGTCCTCCTGAATTTGTAACCGTCCAATGTTAGCAAGTTCCCGGCGCCGAACGCCTGCTACGCCTTCGAGAGCAGCGTGCCGAAGCCCGGCGCGCGGCCGCTCAAGCCGAGCAGCCGGACGCCCGCCCAGAGCGCATGCGGCGTGCTGGAATTATCGGCGGGTATATGTGCGCTTCCGCTCCAAAGGCGCGAGGATCTCGAGCGTGCGCAATCCGCCGCAGGAGACCAGCATGGCGTTCGCCGCGGGCTGCGTCTCGCGCACGCCGGTGCAGAACTTCAGCAATCCGTCTTGCGTCACGCGATCCACGTCGTCCACTTTCTCGATGCCGAGGCCCTTCACGCCCAGCACTTCGAATCCCGATTCCTTGAGAAATCTCCGCAGCGGTGGTTCACTTCCGTCGTCGTACGCGGTCGCCGCGACCACTCGCTTCGCGCCCACGGCCTCGCAGCCCTTCGACGACGCCGGTGCTCATGGTGGTGACCGGCAGTCCCGTCGTTTTCTTGAGCATTTCGCGCAAGTGATCGTTGAACGCCGCGCCGCGATAGAAGCTGAGCGACGTGCCCATCAGCACGATCGCATTGGCGCCTTGCTGCGCCAGTTTTTCGCCGGCAGGGCTGATTTCGATCGATCACGGCGTCGTAGCCGGCCGGCGTCATGGTCTTCAGATCGAGCGAAGTGGTGATGAATTTGACGCCCGTCGGATACATCGCGAGCCCTTCCGGCGGGACGGGGCGGGGAACCGGGAAGATCAGCCCGAGCATCGGCTCCGCGGACTGTGGCGACTGCGCCGACGCGATCAGGCCGGCGGAGGAAACCTTCAGGAATTCTCGGCGAATCATGCTGTCACCATGCACCTTTCACCAGGCAACCATCGCGTCTTCAAACAGCGCGCCAGCTCCTCGGGTCCGGCGGGACGCGGCGAGAGCTTGGTTACACGATGCTGCGGCAGCGTTCCTTCCACCAGTTTCGGAATGTCGGCCGAGGTGTAGCCGATTTCGCGCAGTCCATTGGGGATCTTCAGGCTGCTGCATGAACCAGGTGATGCGATCGGCCAGAATTCGCCCGGCGTCCTCCTTCTTGCAGCGCGACACGTCGACGCCCAGCGCCTCCGCCGCCTCCATGTGCCGCTCCGGATTGGCCTGAGCCGTGAAACGGAAAACGGCCGGCGCGTTTAATATCACCGAGAAGCCGTGCGGCACCAGCGGATGATCGCTCGAATAACCGGGCGCGCGATAGCTTTTGACGTTCCCCGACACCGGATACGACATGCCGTGCGGCAGATGCACGCCGGCGTTTCCGAATCCGACGCCCGCGTAGGAAGCCGCCAGCAGCATGTTGGCGCGCGCTTCGTCGTCGGACGGGTCCTCCACGGCGCGAACAATATACTTCGCCACCATCCGCAAGGCTTGCAACGACCAGACGTCGCTGATCGGATTGGAGCCTTGATAGGCCGGGCGCAACCGCGGGGCGATCCGGGCGCGGCCGGCCGGTGTAGGGCAGAGCGGTATAGGATTCGATGGCGTGACTCAGAATATCCAGTCCGCTCGAAGCCGCCACCTGCGGCGGCATGCTGCGCGTGTTCTCCGGATCAAGCAGGCCGAGCGTTGGCTTCAAGCGGCGGCTCGCGATGCCGGTTTTGGCGTGCATCCGGCTCAGATCGAAAATGCTGACACCGGTGGTCTCGCTGCCGGTTCCGGCCGTGGTCGGGATCGCAAACAGCGGCTTCAGCGGACCGGGCACCGGAATTCCCTTGCCGATCGGCGGGTTCACGTAATCGAGAAAATCGGCGGGCGGATAGCTGGTGTAGAGGTTCACCGCCTTCGCGGTGTCGATGGTGGATCCGCCGCCCACCGCGACAATGGCGTCGCAGGGCGACTCCTTGGCGAACGCGATGGCATCCAGGAACGATTCGTCGGTGGGCTCCACGCGCACGCGATCGTACAGGGTAAAGCTGACACCCGCGCTATCGAGCGATTCCAGCACCGTTTGCACGGGCGCATCTCCACCAGTCCGGGATCGGTGATCACCAGCGCTTTGCGGATGCCCAAATCCGCCAGATCCATTCCAACTTCTCGCGTCACGCCGGGTCCGAACCGGACGTTGGACGCGGCCATTTCGAAAGCGAATTCGTTTTTCATCTCCAGAGGTGATGGTACAGCAAACGAGCGCCCGGCGGCGTCCGGGCTAGACGCGGGCTGAACTGGCGCTATCGTCGCTGGACGGCGGCGGCCATCTCCAGCAGGTCATTGGAAGGTTCGGCGATCTCCAGTCATGAGAGGCGCCAGCGCCGGGCAAATCTCCGAGCAACGTAACCATTTCGTCGGCGGCGAAAGCATCCCGCTCGTGGCGATACAGCGCGAGTACGCCGACGATCGCGTCCCGAGTTGACCAGCGGCAAAGCCAGCGCGGACGACGAGACCAGGCGCCCGGTCCGCGCCGGCATATCCCGGTTCGACCGCCGGATTGCCGTTGAGAATCGGCTTGCCGACTTCGGCCACCCATCCGACCAGACCTTCGCCATGCGGAACGGCCAGCGATTCCAGTCCGGCGCGATCGTCGCCAGCGACGAACTTCGCTTCGCACTAAATTCTCGTCGCAAGCGAAAAAGCGCGATCGCGTCGTAGACTCGATGAGCCGCTGGATCCGAAGGCCGCAACCGCCAGAGCTTCTTCCCATTGCAGCGAGCACAGACCGGTCACCGGCATGGTCCGCGCGGATTCGTCGTCTTCCGCTGCCGTTGGCGCGCGCCTGCGCCACGGGATTCTGCGGCGCGGCCGGTGCAGCCGGCGCTTCGGCTTCAAAGCCGGCCGCCGGCGCGCTGCCGCGCGTGATCTTGATATCCACCGAGAGCATCGCCTGCGGCGCGGTCTGCGTGGCCTTGGCGCGCGCTTCCAATTCGCGATAGCGAGCCTGCAGAGCGCGAACCACCTCCGGATCGAAACGCGGTTCCGGCTTCCGACGCCACCCGCGCCATGGCCTCGTCCAGCGGCAGCGCCCGGCGATACTGGCGGTCCGATGCCAGCGCATCCAGGCAATCCACCGCGGCCAGAATGCGCGCGCCGATGGGAATCTCCTCGCCCCTCAGTCCATATGGATAGCCGCTGCCGTCCCACTTTTCGTGGTGCGAGCGAACAATCGGAACCACCGGGTAGGGAAATTCGACGCGCTCCAGAATTTCGGCGCCCACCACCGGATGGATCTTCATCTTCTCGAATTCGGAGCGCGTCAGCTTGCCCGGCTTGGAGATGATGGATTCGGGCACCGCCAGCTTGCCGATGTCGTGCAGAACGGCGGCGGCGGTCAAAGCTTCCAGCTCCGTTCCGGGAGAGCCCCAGGTCCTTGCCGATTTCGATGGCGTAGAGTTGAACGCGCTGCAGATGATCGTGCGTGGTGTGATCCTTGGCGTCGATGGCCAGCGCCAACGCCTCGATGGTTCGCAGGTGCAGATCCGTTCATGGCGTGCATGTGCGTTCGTTCCTGCTCCATCTGCACCAGATGCGTGCGATTGGAGCGATGCACCAGATAAACCAGCGGCAAGCAGATGATCGGAAATTCCCACTGGATGCCGTGCGGCAAAGTGCCGATCACCCAGGCCATGGAAGCGCCGACGGCGTAATAGGCGAGCGTCCAGCGATAATTGCTCCACACCGAGAAGATTCGCTTTCCTTCGGTGAGCCCGATGATGGCCGCGATGGGAAACGTGTTGGCGCAAAAGTACGCGATGGCCAGCAGCGCCTAAGCTCACCGGTTCCACCACGAAGGCGGTGCGAGTAGCTGAATACCCGGGCTGCGATCACGATACCGCGATGACGAGCACGCTGACGCTGAACGCAGTCTGCAGCAGCTTCGGCCGCGCGGCCGTGCGCCACGTGCACTGCACGATCATGGACAGCGCTCCCACCAGCGAGCGCTTCGGAAAGGCTCAAGTTCACCATCCCGATCAGGACGAAAAGTGCGCTGACGGAGACCATCCCGCGCACTCCGGGCAAGCCGACTTCAAGACGGAACCGAGCGCCGCGGCCAGGACGAACGATGCCAAGCGGAGCGGATCGCTGCAGTGCCAGTTGGCCACGGCCCAGAGCAGTGTCGCGACGCCCAGGCAGATGGATGCAGATAGATGGACTTGGCTGGCCAGGCGCGCGCGCGAATTGTGATGTCTGGCTTCGACATCGGTACCGCTTCGTTGGTTACTGCTCTCCTTGTGTGTCGGTGCCCCAGAGCATGCACCGTTGCCCCACGATGCGTTGGTGCCCCAAGACGCGTTCGGTGCCCCAGGACGCATGTTGGTGCCCCAGGAAGCATTGCTGCCCCAAGAAGCATTGGTGCCCCACGACGCGTTGCTGCCCCAGATCGCCGATGTTCCGCGCGCGCCCGGGACCAGCACCACCGGCCCCAGACGGCCGAGGCGAACCAGTTCGGCGTGCTCCACCAGGTCTCGGAGTAGTTCGGCAACAAGAGCAGCCAAGCCCAGCAGCGAGTTATAAGTCACTTGCGGAGACGCGGCCGAACCCCTAGCTTCTTCGTAATCAGTGAGCGCGGCGGCGATGTCCAGGTAGCCGGCGCCGACGGTGAACATGTCGTAGAAGTCCGTGTAACTCTGGCCGGTGGTCGGGTCCGTCGCGGTGCTCATCACCGGGAACGTCTTGGAAGCGGTCTTCATCAGCCGCGCTTTGACGGTATCCGGCGTCAGGCTGGGGTCCTTCTGGATCATCAGCGCGACGGCGCCCGATACCACCGGGGTGGCCATGCTGGTGCCGCTCAGCGTGAAGTAGAGAGGCGTGCCGGAAACGTTGGCAGCGGTGTAGGCTCGAAGCCGGGACAATGTTGCCGGGATATTCGTTCACCAACGTCGAACCGGGAGCGAGCAGCGAGTCCACCAGATTGCCGGGAGCCACGACGTCGGGCTTGGCAATCAAGTCGATTGCGTCGGACCGCGCGAGCTGTAACTGGCGATCCGGTCGTCGCTGGTGTCCATCGTCGCTTCGGTCTTCATGGCGCCGACCGTGATGGCGTGCGGGCGCCGAGCCGGGCGACAGGATGGTCCCGTATCCGTTGCGGCCTTGATTGCCGGCGGCCACCACCACAACGATTCCGCTCTTCCAGGCCGCTTCCACCGCCTGGCACAGCGGATCGTGCGAGCAGCTCTCAAAGACCTGGCGGCCGACCGAAAGATTGATGACGCGCACGTTGTATTTGTTCTTGAGCTGCACGGCTTTTTCGATGGCCGCGATCACCACGCTGTCGGTGCTGGCGCCGTTCTGATCCAGAACGCGCAGGTCCAGAAGATTCGCATTCGGCGCGATGCCCTTGAAAGTGCGGAAGGCGCCCTGTTGTTCGGATGATCGCCCGTTACCCGCGACGATGCCGGCCACGTGCGTTCCGTGGCCGAAATCGTCGTTGAGCACTCCTCCTCCAATGAAGCTCTGCCGGTACACCACGCGGCTTCTGGACGAATTGGCCGCCGTCAAATCCGGATGATTGTAGATTCCGCTGTCGATCACCGCGATGCCGACGCCGCTCCCGTCCAAACCGGAGCTCCAGGCAGCCGGGGCGCTCACGGCGGCAGCCGTGTAGTCGAGTGAAGCGCCCAAGGCCCGGTCCGGCGAGATATAAGCCACGTTGGACTGATTCGACACTGCCAATATATCGGACGGATGCAGCGTGGCCGATACGGCCGGAATCAGAGAAAAGACGATGTTGAGCACTCCGCCGAGCAGGTTGACTACTCCCCCAACCAGCCCGCCCAGCAGCCCGCCCAGCAGCCCTCCGGACGATTGCTGCTGCGGCGGCGTATTGTATTGGACGATTACGTTGATCTTGTTCGACGGATTTGCGAGCAACGGCAGCAAGTCCGGCGAGATCTTGGAATTATCCGCGAATGCCTGGCTGGCCAGGAGCAAAAAGATAGCGAGAAATGCGGTTCGCACGGTACGTCTGGAATACGTCATGATGCGGCAAACAAAAGCACGCCAGCCGCCACAACATAAGTGACTAAGAATGAAGCGATTGCATTATTGCCCACTTTTGTTTTGAGCCAACATGTCTCATGCGCGCAGGACAACATGGCTACGATTTCAGTAGGACTACTTAGAACTATTTGGCAGGGAGTTTCCCGGAGCCACCAGGGTGGCGTACAAGATTGTGGCTCCGGGCGAGACGCCGGAAAAAACTGGCGCTAGAAAACGTACTTCAGCGCAAACTGCATGATGCGCGGATCGGCCGCGAGCTGTATTTGCCCGAAATTCGAAGCACTCAGCGCGGTCGCGATGGTGGTGGTGGAAACGCCTGGCGCGGCGCTCCCGGGCGAAAAGTTGTTCAACAGGTTGAACGCCTCCCCGCGCAGTTCGATGGATTGCTTCTCGTGAATGTAAAAGAGTCTGGATAACGCCAGGTTCACCGTCAGGTAGCCCGGGCCGGCGATGCTGGCCGCGCCGGCGTTACCAAGCGTGCCAAGCAATGGCCCGGAGATGTTCGAGAACGCTTTGGGATTGAGCCAGCAGGAGGGGCCGGGCGAAGCGCAGTAAGGGTCGGCCAAAACCTGGTTTGGGCGGGCTGCGCCGGTTCCGGTCAGCGCGGTATCGGAGCCGGTGGTGACCGAAAAGTAGCTCCCGGTCTGGCCGCGCAACGCCAGCGACAAGCGCCAATCGCTGGCAAGAATTCGGAGCGCTCGATCGGCGAACTTGGGAGTCTCGGCGACACCGGACAAATTGAAGAGTTGCCGGTGGTCGATGCCGATACAGTTGCCGCGGTCGAAGCGCCGGTCGGTGGGATCGGTGTATTGGCTGGCGGTGGAATCCAGTTCCGACACGAACGGATCGGTGATGCAGTGGGAGTAAGTGTAATTGGCCAGAACGGTGAAATTATTCGAAAGCCGGTGCTGCAGCGAAAGCAGCAGAGCGTTATAGCTGGCCGTCCCGGATGGATCCAGTTGATCAATTGCCCCGTAATACTTGCCCTGTGCGGGATTTTCCAGGTACAACGGCCGGCGCTGATTTTCGTTCGCGGCCGTGGAACAGGTGCTGTAGGAAACTCCGGCGATGGTGCAGGCGCCCAGTCCCATGAAGACCGGGGCGTTGATGGGGTTATTGGTCCACAAGTGGATGGTGTTGTTGCCCATGTAACTTGCCGATGCCAGCCAGTTCGCTCCAAACTGCCGCTGGATGCTGAAGTTCCACTGTTCCAGGTAAGTGATCTTCAGGTTCAACGGATAGTTGGCGTAAGTGCCGAAGTTCGGGAACGTAAAATTCTTGTTCAAAGTGATGGGAAACGGATTGCCGCCGGGGTAGCCGGCCCAGGGATTGTCAAAAGAAACGGTGGTACGCCCGATCGACTCGCCCCATGGCGGCTCCTCCACGAAGCCGTAGCCGAATAGCGTTTGGGGCATGTCATAGAACATGCCCCACGAGGCCCGTATAGTCATCTTGCCGTTTCCTTGCGGATCCCAGGCAATGCCCGCTCGCGGAGCAAAGTCCTTCCAGCTTGTGAACGACGGCCGGTTGCCGGTATCGAACCCCGGATCTCCCGGAAACTGCAGGCCGGCGGGCGCATTCGCATAGACACCCGACGTCACGCCTTGCGCAAACAAAGCGGGATTGAAATGCGTCACTTCACCCGTCTTGAGGGATCCTCCAAAGTATGGTTCCCAGCGCAGGCCGAAGTTCGCAGTGAGGCGAGAGCTCACCTTCCACGAGTCCTGTACGTACAGACCCAGATAGTTGTAGCGATTGTCGTCGTATTGCAGATTCGCCTGGGTAAAGCTGGCTGCGTCGCCCAGCAGGAAATCGGCCATCGGCAGTCCAGTGGTGGCCCCGGTAAAGGAGAAGAAGCCGTCGCCAAACAGCGGTCCATAAACGTTGTCGATGTAGTGAATCCAATTGGCGCCGAATTGGAGCTGATGGCTTCCTTTGATGATGCTGTAGTCGTCGGCCAACTGGAAGCTTTGCGTGGGATCGAGACTGTTGTAGGAGAACACAGTGGAGCTGTAAAGCGCGCTGGAAACGCTTGCCACGATGTGTCCCGGCACCAGGGTGGTCATGTTGATACCGAGGGTGGTTGCATCGAACGAAGGCGTCTGGATCTTAGTCACGGCGGACCGGTTGAAGGTTACGTGGAACGAGTTGATCATGTTGGGCGAGAAAACGAACGTGTGTCCGAACACGCCCGAATTCACCAGGTCGTCGGCGCCCGCCAGGGTCTCGGTCAGGGGATTCTTTCCGTCAAAGGGGCTGGGCTGCAACGAATGCGTGACGAAGTAACGCAGGAACATCGTCTGCTTGGTGCTCAACTGGTAGTCCACCTTAGCCAGGCCCTGGTGCTCATCTTGATTGGAAAGAGTACCGAAGAACACCTTCCCGCACGGATCGGAGGTGGGTGGATAGAACGACATCATCTTTATCGCCGCCGGGCTGAAGAGCGACGGGGAAATGATGTTGTTATTGAACCCAGCGCCTTTCAGGGTGATCTGTCCCTTCGAGCTGCAAGTAGGAGAAGTAATGGTGGTGAAGTCGCCCGCCAGCATTTTCGCCGTGGGCTCAAACGTGAAACCCTGCGTCGGATTAGAACGAATGAGCGTACCCTGGTATCCCAGGAAGAAAAATAACTTGTCTTTCTTAATGGGACCGCCCGCGTAGCCTCCAAACTGATTGCGCTTGAGCGAGTCGCGCGTGGGCGCCAGCGCATTACGCGCATTGAAAATGTAATTGCGCACGAATTCGAACGCTCCGCCATGGAACTCGTTGCTGCCTGACTTGGTCAGCGCGTTCACGGCGCCGCCGGAATGTTCTCCGTATTGCGCCGGCAACGCGCTGGTCTCCACTTTGAACTCCTGCAAAGCGTCCGGAAAAGGCAGCGGCAGATTCAGGTTGTTCAGCGAATCGTTGAATTCGCCGCCGTCCAAAAGGTAAGTGGTGCCGGTGGCCAATCCGCCGGCCACGCTGATGGGCGCTTCGCCGGGATAATTCTTCGCCGATACCAGATCGGCATTGGGCGCGGTGGCGGCGGCTCCCGCCAGGTAGATCAAGTCGGTGGCGTTGCGCCCGTTCAGTGGAAGGTCCACTACGCGCTGCTGATCCACCACTTGCCCGATGCCGGTGCTGTGCGTCTCCACCATGGAGGCCGCGGCTTCCACCACCACCTGCTCGCTCACCGCGCCCACTTTCAGGGATACGTCGATGGTCGGATTGCTGCTGACCTGCAGCGTGATGCCGGACTGAACGTAGGTGCTGAAGCCGTCCTTCTTCACTTCCATCCGGTAGGGACCGATGGGAAGGTTCGACAGCAGGTACGTTCCGTCCGCGCCCGTGGTCGTGGTTCGCACCGCCCCCGTGTCGGTTTGCGTTACGGTTACCTGGGCCCCAGGAATGGCGAGCCCGCTGGAGTCCTGGACCGTGCCGGCAATCTGAGATGTTGAAACCGACTGACCAAAAAGTGCGCTTGACAACAAGAAAACAGCCAACAGTGCTGTTGGAATTAACCTCATACCCTTTTCCCTCCACTTGGAACGAAATTTTTCAAAGTATGACAGCGTACAAGCCCCGTGTCAATTGAAATGTCAGTTTTCAGGCGGCAGCATTTTGAGAGAGACTATAGAGAGTCACTATGGCTAACACAAGCGGACGTCATTTCCTTCAGGTTCCCGGACCAAGCAACGTTCCGGACCGTATCTTGCGCGCGATTGCGCGGCCGACCATCGATCACCGCGGGCCCGAGTTCGGCCGTCTTGCGCTGGAACTCCTGGAAGGGCTCAAACCAATTTTCAAGACCACGGGCAAGGTAATGATCTTCCCGTCGTCCGGCACCGGTGCCTGGGAAGCGGGCATCGTCAATACTCTTTCGCCCGGCGACAAGGTTCTGATGTTTGAGACCGGCCAGTTCGCCACGCTGTGGAAGGAAATGGCGGTCAATCTTGGGCTGGACGTGCATTTTGTCGCCAGCGACTGGCGCCACGGAGCCGAGCAGGACGAAGTGGAAGCGATTCTGCGCGAGGATCGCAATCATCAGATCAAGGCCGTCATGGTGGTGCATAACGAAACGTCCAGCGCCGTTACCAACTCAGTGCCATCCATGCGCAAAGCGATGGACCGCGCCAAGCATCCCGCGCTCTTGATGGTGGATACCATTTCTTCGCTCGCATCGATGGATTACCGGCACGATGAATGGGGCGTGGACGTAGCCATCGCGGGCTCGCAGAAGGGGCTGATGCTTCCGCCAGGGCTGGGCTTCAACGCGGTAAGCGACAAAGCGCTGGCGGCTGCGAAGTCGGCGCGCATGCCCAAGTCGTATTGGGATTGGCAAGCCATGCTCGGTCAAAATAAGAACGGCTTCTTCCCTTATACTCCCGCCACCAATCTGCTCTATGGGCTGCGTGAATCTCTCCAGATGCTGCATGAAGAGGGGCTGGAGAACGTGTTTGAGCGGCACACGCGGCACGGAGAAGCCACGCGCCGGGCCGTGCGTGCCTGGGGATTAGAGACTGTGTGCGCCGACCCGCAACGCTACAGCAGCTCGGTGACAGCGGTTTACGTGCCGCCCACCATCAATGCGGACGAATTCCGCAAGGTGGTGCTCGAGAACTTCAACATGTCGCTCGGCAGCGGGCTGGGCAAACTGGCGGGCAAGGCCTTCCGCATCGGTCACCTGGGCGACTTTAACGATCTGATGCTGGCGGGGACGCTCTCGGGCGTCGAAATGAGTCTGGCGCTGGCGGGTGTTCCGCATTCCACCGGAGGCGTCGCCGCCGCACTGGAATATCTGACTTCGGCCGCACGGGACGTTCGCGAACAAGCGCTCCAAGCTGTGCTGCAGGCCGCCTCGCAAGTTAATTAGAGAAAACGTCCGCGAGCCGGGCCACATACAGGATGGTGAGGTTGTGCTTCTGGACGCGGCCGCCGGGCCTGGCATTGATCAGGCGGCGCATTTCCGCGAACAGCCATTCGCGTTTCGCCGGGTCCATCAACCGATGGTCCGACGCGGTGCTCATTAGATCAACATATTCATCCGCGGTGAACTCCTGAAGCCATATGCGGCGGATAACGCGGACATCATCGAAATAACCGCTGCGTTTGATTTCTTGGCAGGCATCGGGAATCGAGTCGGGCGGCGGAGGCGGCCACTCCATTCGCTCTTCCCCGATCGCCTTATAGCAGGCGTGAATCTGGGTGAAGAACGGATCGAATCCCGGAGGAAATGCATGGCCGCCGCTGGTGAATGCGAGTACTCCGGCGGGCCGAAGCACTTCGGCAGCTTTCCTATAACGCAAGCGCGGATCCAGCCAATGCCATGACGTTGCTGCAAAAACCATATCAAAACTCGCGCCGCGTGGATCCCAGTCTTCGAATCGCCCCGTGACCATCCTGGCATTCGGGTATTGCGCCACCTTGCCTCGCGCAATACGCGCGAGGTTCTCGCCCATTTCCACGCCTATTACGTTGCATCCGCACCGCGCGAGCGGCAGTGTCGCCTGCCCGGTTCCGCAGCCAATTTCGAGCACGTCTTTACCAGAGGGCTCTATCCCGGCCAGCGCAAACAGGTCATCCAAGAGTTGATCCCGGCACTGGGGGCGAGCGCGATCGTATAGATCCGCAATTTCATCGAAAGTGCGCGCTCTTTGAAGCCGGATCTCGTCGGTCATTCTGTGTCTAAAGCCCAGCCTAACAACTGGGCGCTCGGCACGCTCTCTTCACTATTTCTTTATCCCTTTCTAAGGACTTCTTCAGGCCCCAGGTCCTACCCTCGAAATGTGGGAGGGAGGAATCTAATGGCACTTGCACTGGAAAGAATGATCGCGCCGGTGACCGGAGTCCCGGCCCGGCCGCTAACGGAAGAGACCGATTCCAAACTCGATATTTCCGTGGTTTTCACGTCGGTGGATGCCACGCTGGCGGCACTCAAAGAAGCCGGGAACCTGGCGAGCAGCCTGGGAGGGCGAATCACACTCATCGTCCCGCAGGTTGTTCCGTATCCACTGCCGCTCACTAGTCCGCCCGTGCTGGTGGATTTTAACGAACGGCGGCTGCGGGTGATCGCCAGCAATTGTACGGTGGAAACCCGCGTTTGCATTTACCTGTGCCGTGACGCGCGTGGAGACACTCCTGTCAGCTATTGAGGCCGCCTTCTTTGGTGGTGGTTGGAAGCCGCAAGAGATGGTGGCCAACCCGTGAAAAACGGCTGGCCGCCAAATTGCGGCGTGTTGGCCATGAAGTGATCCTCGCAGAAAGGGAATGACTTTTATGCTCGACCTGTTTTATGTCGCGGTCGGTTGTGTCTTTTTGTTCGTCTGCTGGGCCTTCACCAAGGCCTGCGACAAGCTCTAGGAGGAAGATTCCATGGACTATATCATCGCCGGAATCACATCGCTCGGTCTGTTCGTTTACTTGGTTTACGCGCTTCTCCGTCCGGAGAAGTTCTAGGGCCCGGAGAAGTTCTAGGGAGAGTTCCATTATGACAAGCGCTGGAGTTTTACAAATTCTGCTGTTTTTCGCGCTGATCCTGGTGTGTGTAAAGCCGCTAGGGGCCTTCATGGCGAATGTCTTCGAAGGCAAGCGCACGTTCCTGCATCCTGTGCTGCGTTGGCTGGAAGTGTTGACCTACAAAGTTACCGGCGTCCAGGAGGACGTCGAACAGCGTTGGACACAATACACTGCCTCATTGCTGGCCTTCAGCATTTTCGGGTTTTTGTTAGTGTACCTGATGCAACGGGTCCAGGCATATTTGCCTTTCAACCCGCAGAACTTCGGCACGCCAAACGTTCCGCCAGACCTGGCATTCAATACGGCGACCAGTTTTGTGACCAATACGAATTGGCAGGCCTACGGCGGCGAATCGACGCTCAGCTACTTCGTCCAAATGGCGGCCTTGACGGTTCAGAACTTCGTCTCGGCGGCGGCCGGAATGGCGGTCGCCATCGCGGTGATCCGCGGGTTCGCCCGGCATGAGATGAGGACGCATCGGGTAATTTCTGGGTAGACACCACGCGCGCGGCACGTGTACGTGCTGCTGCCCATCTCGTTCATCGGCGCGTTGTTCCTGTGCTCGCAGGGCGTGATTCAGAATCTGAAGCCTTACACCTCGGTGACCACCGTGGAAGGCGCCAAGCAAACCATCGCGCAAGGGCCGGTGGCTTCGCAGGAAGCGATCAAAGAGCTCGGCACCAACGGCGGCGGCTTCTTCAACGCGAACTCCGCTCACCCGTTCGAAAACCCGACATCCGATCACCGACCTGTTCGAAATGTGGCTGCTTCTGGTGATTTCGGCCGCATTGACCTACACCTTCGGCAGGATGGTCGGCGATACCCGGCAAGGCTGGGCTATCTTTGCGGCCTTCGCTGTCATGTTCTTCATCGGGGTGTTTGTCTGTTACGGATTTGAGCAGCAGGGCAATCCTATTCTGGCCAAGATGGGGATTCAGACTGCCGCCACTGCCACTCAACCCGGCGGCAACATGGAGGGCAAGGAAGTGCGCTTCGGCGTGGTCAACTCCACGCTCTGGGCCACCATCACCACCGACACCAGTTGTGGCGCGGTGAATTCGATGCACGACAGCTTCCTGCCCATCGCCGGCCTGGTTCCGTTGCTCAACATGATGACCGACATCGTCATCTTTGGCGGCGTGGGCGCGGGACATGTACGGCATCCTGATATACGCCATCATCGCCGTCTTCATTGCGGGTCTCATGGTGGGCCGAACACCGGAATATCTCGGCAAGAAGCTCGAGCAGAAGGAGGTGAAGATGGCGATGCTCGCCATCATTGTCACCTCGGCCTGCATCCTGGTGTTCAGCGCCATCTCCACCCAGGCCCAGTTCGCCAGCAAGGGCTACTGGAACCCGGCGGGCGCGGCGATCGCCAATATGAACAACGACGGTCCGCACGGCTTGTCGGAAATCCTGTACGCCTACACCAGCAGCGCGGGCAACAACGGGAGCGCCTTTGCCGGCATCACTGTCAACACGCCCTGGTACGACCTGACACTGGGGTTGTCGCAACTCATCGGCCGCTTCCTGTTCCTGATTCCGATTCTCGCCGCGGCCGGCAGCTTGGCCGCGAAAAAGAAGGTGCCGGTTACCAGCGGCACTTTCCCCACGCACGGTCCGCTCTTTGTGGGCCTGCTGGTGGGCACGGTGGTGATCATCGCCGTCCTCACTTATTTCCCGGCGGTATCGCTGGGACCGATCGTCGAACATTACCTCATGCATAACGGCAGGCTGTTTTCGCTGATCACGCTGCCGTTCGGAAGCTGAAGCTCGGGAGCTAACCATGTCCACAGTTACTACACCTCCGCAAACTACGCCCAACATGCCGCCGCCGGAAGATCCAACGTCGCTTCTTCCCAAGAAGCTGGCGCGGTCGCGCCCATTGTTCGATCCCGACATCGTCAAGCGCGCGATTTCGGAGTCCTTTGTAAAGCTGAACCCGGTCACGCTGGCGAAGAATCCGGTGATGTTCGTGGTGGAAGTGGGCGCGCTGCTCACTTCGGTGTTCGTGGTCCGCGACATATTCGCTGGCGCCAGCAACCTGAAGTTCGGGATCCAGATCGCGCTCTGGCTTTGGTTCACGGTGCTATTTGCGAATTTCGCCGAAGCGATGGCCGAAGCGCGCGGCAAGGCGCAAGCCGACAGCCTGCGCAAGACCAAGACCGACGCGCTGGCCAAGCGGCTGACCGAGTCCGGCAAAATCGAGGAGGTTACCTGCTTCGGCTCTCCGCGCGGGCGATGTAGTGTCCTGCGACGCGGGCGAACTGATCCCCGGCGACGGCGAAGTGATCGAGGGCATCGCCACCGTGGATGAATCCGTAATCACGGGCGAGAGCGCTCCGGTGATTCGCGAATCGGGCGGCGACCGCAGCGCCGTGACCGGCGGCACCCGCGTGCTGTCGGATCACATCAAGATTCGCATCACATCCAATCCCGGCGAAACATTCCTGGATCGCATGATCGCGCTGGTGGAAGGCGCCGAGCGCCAGAAGACGCCGAACGAAATCGCGCTCAACATCCTGATTGCGGGCTTGACGCTGATCTTCCTGCTGGCGGTTGTCACGCTGCAGCCTTACGCGGCGTTCAGCGTCACGCAGGCCGGAGCCGGCAAAGTGCCGAGCGTGGCCGTGCTGGTTTCCCTGCTGGTCTGCCTGATTCCCACCACCATCGGCGGATTGCTCTCCGCCATCGGAATCGCCGGCATGGATCGCGTGATGCAGCACAACGTGCTGGCGATGAGCGGCAAAGCAGTGGAAGCTGCCGGCGATGTGAACTCGCTGCTGCTCGACAAAACCGGCACCATCACCCTGGGCAACCGGCAGGCGGTGGAGTTTCTCGCCATCACCGGCGTCACCGACGAAGAGCTGGCCGACGCGGCGCAGCTATCGAGCCTGGCCGACGAAACGCCGGAAGGCCGGTCGGTAGTGGTGCTGGCGAAGGAAAAGTACGGATTGCGCGGCCGTCATATTCCCGAGCATTCCGCCAACTTCATTCCGTTCTCGGCTTACACGCGCATGAGCGGCGTCGATTTTGAAGGACGCGAACTCCGCAAGGGCGCGACTGAAGCCATTTGCGGCTTCGTGAAAGAGCGCGGCGGCGAACGTCCCCGGCTATTTCCAGGAGATGAGCGACCGGATCGCGCGCAACGGCGGAACGCCGCTGGCCGTATGCGACGGCAGCCATCTGCTCGGCATCATCCATCTGAAAGACATCGTCAAGGGCGGGATGAAGGAGCGCATCGCGCAGCTTCGCCGCATGGGTATTCGCAGCGTCATGATCACGGGCGACAACCCGCTGACGGCGGCCGCGATCGCAGCCGAAGCCGGCGTGGACGATTTTCTGGCGCAGGCCACGCCCAAAGACAAGCTCGAATACATCAAGAAGGAGCAGGCGGCGGGCCGGCTGGTGGCGATGACGGGCGACGGCACCAACGACGCGCCCGCGCTGGCGCAAGCCGACGTCGGACTGGCGATGAACACCGGCACCATGGCGGCCAAGGAAGCCGGCAACATGGTGGATCTGGACAGCAATCCCACCAAGCTGATTGAAGTGGTCGCGATCGGCAAGCAATTGCTGATCACGCGCGGCGCGCTCACTACGTTTTCCATCGCCAACGACGTGGCGAAATATTTCGCGATTATTCCGGCCATGTTCATGGCCACTTATCCGTCGCTCGCCAAGCTCAACATCATGGGGCTGCATACGCCGCAGAGCGCGGTGCTGGCGGCTGTGATTTTTAACGCGCTGATCATCATCGCGCTGGTTCCGCTCGCTCTGCGCGGCGTGAAATACCGCCCGCTGGACGCGGCCAGCCTGTTGCGGCGCAATCTGCTGATTTACGGAGTCGGTGGAATCCTGGTGCCGTTTCCGGGCATTTGGGCCATCGATCAATTGCTGGCGCTGTTCCACTTAGCGTAGCTATTTAGCTTTGGGAGGATTTTATGTTGTCACAACTTTGGCCCGCACTGCGAATCAATATTTTCCTGACCATTCTGTTGGGAATCGGCTATCCGCTCGCCGTCACTGGCATCTCGCAATTGGTATTTCCACATCAGGCCAACGGCAGCCTGATCACCAGAAACGGCCAGGTGATCGGGTCGGATCTGATCGGGCAAAACTTCAGCAAGCCCGAGTACTTCCAGCCCCGGCCATCGGCCGCGGGCAACGACGGCTACGACGCCACCGCGTCGGGTGGATCGAATTACGGCCCGACGAATCAGAAGCTGATCGATCGCGTGAAAGCATCGGTGGAGAAGTTCCACAAGGACAATCCCGATTATCACGGGCCCATTCCAGCCGACTTAGTAACTGCCTCGGCCAGCGGCCTGGATCCGGACATCAGCCCGGCGTCCGCGCATGGCGCAAGAGCCGCGGGTGGCGAAAGCTCGCGGAGTCCCGGCGGATCAGCTCAACCAATTGGTGGCCGAACATATTAAGTCACCGGATCTCGGGCTGCTGGGCGAGCCGCGCGTCAACGTGCTGGAGCTCAATCTGGCGTTGGACCAGCAATATCCAAAAAAGTAAGTCGCAACAGGCCGGATTCGCTTAGTTGAGCGCTTGCAGGGCAAGATTGGTGCGTCGTCTCCTGCAAGCGCTGTTTTTATGCAAAACCGCGTTTCTGATACCGGGCTGCAACACGCGTATCGCGTACGAATCGGACTGTTTCTCCTCGGCGTCCTACTGTTCCTGGTGGTTCTTGACCTGGGTTTGCGCACCGTCAATACGCTCAACCAACTGGAGATTGTCGAACTTGCTCGGGACCAGTGGCAGCGTCCCACGCAGATTCTCGAAGCGCTCCACCTGAAGCCTGGCGATACGGTCGCGGATCTCGGCGCCGGGGCCGGCTACTTCACCCTGAAACTTCCCCGATTGGTCGGCGAGACCGGCAGGGTTTTGGCGATCGACGTTCGCACATTTCCGCTGCTTTTCGTTTGGATCAGGGCTTTCCGGCGCGGGCGGCACAACGTGAAGCTCATCCAAGGCGAACCCGAAAATTCACGCATTCCAGACGGAGTAAACGCCGTCCTGGTCGTCAATACGTACCACGAACTCACCGCTCGCCGGAAGATTCTGGATCAGGTCTTGCGAAGTCTTGTTCCCGGCGGCCGTCTGGTAATCGTGGATCGGGGGCCGCCTGAACCAGGCCAGAAAAGCGCGGCTCGCGAAGACCACGAACTTCCTCTCTCATCGGCGGAACAGGAAGTTTCTCAAGCTGGATTCGAAGTGCTCCAGCGCGACGAGGACTTCGTGCAGCCGCCCGGTGACAGCGACTGGTGGATGATCGTCGCCCGCAAGCGCGGCTTGTGACCAAGCGGTACCATTGAGTCGACTGGAGGAACAGTCATGACTCTGTGCGATCTCTGCGGCCAGGAGAAACAGTGCCGGCCAAGGGAAATTGAGGGTAAGGAATACGATCTCTGCTCCGCATGTTGGAAGCCTTTGGCGCAAAAGCTGAAGGGCAAAGGCCGGGCAATGCGGGAGCGGGAAACGGTTTTCTTGCCTCCTCCGCCGCTGATCACCACAGCTCCGGAACCGAAAGAACCGAAGCCATCACCGGGAGAACCTCCGAAGATCTGGGGTGGCGCGCGCATGCCACAGTCTGCTGGTCGCGCCAGGGTGTAGCTTGAGCCCTAACGACACTGAGTTACTGAACGTACTCCGGTGTCCCACAGCAAATTCAAGAAGCCGCTGGTGCGGTTGGCAGTGACGGCGTAAGGCCGTGTTTCACCGGTCCGGCAATGCCCGGCGGAAGTTCTTCGTGTGCTTGCCGAAAGTGGGGCCAGCGGCAGCGCGGCTCCGTAGCATGGCGGAGCGCCGGTTGGAATCGAGCCCCACCGCCCTTCCGGTGAAGCCCGACACGCTGATCGTCGACATAACGTTCAGCGCCTCGTCGGTGTCGAAACCGATAGAGGCATCTCCGTTGGTCAGGCCGCTCGACGGCACGGTGAAATTGACCTGATATAACCCGGCCACTCCGGGCGTCAGGCCGGCGTACAAGACGTTGGCCGGCTCGCTGCCGAGAAAAACGAGGATGTCCGCGGCTTCCACGCTATTGCTCAACGGGCGGCCGGGAGCCGCCGCGCCATCGTCCACTCCCGGGGTTACGGGCCCCAGACCAGTCAGGAACATTTGGACCGTTTCACCGCGCACCGCGGGACTGGCGGCCGTTACCTCCGAGTAATTGGCGTGCAGAATTGCTCCCGCTCCGGTTCCATTTTGTGCCAGCGTGTAAATCCCCGGCGCGGTGTTATCGACGTAGACGGTTACCATGTTCGATTTCACTCCGTTCACCTCCACCTGGAATGTTCCAAAATAGTCGCCGGAAACGCCGTAAGGAATCAAAGCGCTGATCTGGTTCTGGCTCACCGCATACACCGGAGCCGCCAATCCATTCACGAACACCTGCACGCCGCTGAGCGTGGTGGGAATCGGGAGCACGCTGTCCACCTTCGTCGCAACCCCGAAGGTTCCGTACAGGGTCACCAGTTCGCCCGGAGCGTAAGCGTTTGTGATGGGCGTGTAATTGGCTGCGTTGGTAATACCGAGCGGACTGATCCACACCGTGGAAGATGGTGTATAGGACGGAGCTTGCACGCTGATGATCAGCGAGTACTGCTGGTTGGATCCAATCTGCATTAGAGCTTTTCCGTTGGCGCCGGCCAGAAAGGTGTAGGTGCTGCCGTCGTAATAGGAGCCGTTCGCCCCAATGGTTACCGGCGTATTGAACGTGAAGTCGTAGGTTTGGATATCCACCACATCGTCCAGCCGTTCATGAGCGAGGAGCGTTCCATCTCCACTGGTGTTAATGGAGCCATAAAAGGCATCCAGGAAATTCAGCGAGCCAGGCAGATAATTTTCCATTCCTGCTGAAAAGTAGGTCCCGCTCAAGAGCGAATTCGAACTGGTCCCCGACGGTGCGCGAAACCCGAACAACATATCCGATCCGGTTGCCGAGCCTGCCACGAACCAGTTGCCGTCGGCCGAAACATACAGAACTTTTGCGCCGTCGATGATCTCGGTGGTATTCTCCGAGCTGCCTGGAAAAGTTACCGTTCCACCCGCCGCGCCGGAGAGTGCATAGGTGGAGGCTGCTACGTTCTGGGTCACGGTCTGGCCGGACCGCACATTCGCTAACGAGCCCGTCACCGCGAAAGCCGCAATGTTTCCTTGGCCGTCCGCCTTCAAGGTGAAGTAGCCCTGCCGCGCCAATGAGACGGAAGAATTCAAGAAGTCCAGAGTGCCAACCGTGAAGGCGCCCGAGAGGATGCCGTTCGAAGATGAAGCCGACGGCGCTTGAACCGCAACAAACAGATCGAAACCGTCATCTTCGGTGGAACTGGCCGTGATGACGGGCTGGCTGAAAGTGCCGAAAAGCGTAGTGGGGTAGAGCGGGCTATCCAGTTGGGCGATGCCGTTCGATTGCACTCCGTAGGTTCCACCCCCCAGCGAAGCGCAGGAGCCCATGCCGGTGGACCCGGCCGAATCGAACAGCTGCGTATTGGAGAGCGCGTATTTTCCCGCGCCATCGAACGTCATTGTTCCACTCAGGCTGCAGGACTCCGTCAGGTTGCCGTTCTGGTCATTAAAGAAAAGCACGTAGCGGAACAGGTATTGCCCGGTTAGGCTGGCTGTCCCGCTGGTATCGAAACTCTGCGCCTTGACTGCTGCCGGCGCCAGCGCCAGCCAAAGCGCGCCGGAAACAAGGAAGAGCGTTCGGTTTATGGGCGTCATCTTATTGGCCTTTGCTCCAGTTCATGATCAGGTTGTAGGCATCCACGCTGCCGAGCCCGGTAGCGAAGTTCCAACCGCTGGCGGCGGCAAAGGCCGGGGCGTAGGTTTGGCTGCTGGTGGAAAGCCCGCCGTTTCCATCAAACTGGGTGGTCGGAGTCGCGCGGCCTCTACCCTCAAAGCCGCTCCCGTAGCAGTTTATTGTGCCGGCGCAGTTCACCGCGATGTCGCCCGCCGTGACGCTGTGGAACACCGAGGAGGCCACCGAACTGGCCGCGAGTTTGTAGTAGACCGGATTGGGGTTGCCCTGCGCGCCGCCCATCTTCTGGTTCACTAGCGCTTGAATTCCAGCCAATATCGGGGCGGAGAAAGAAGTGCCGCCGCCGCCGGCCCAGTTGAACGGCGAACCTACGCACGGCGTGCCGCCATTCACCGGATCTGAAAAGCAGAACACGTAGTAGTGGCCCCAGACACCGTTGGCCGCGAAGAGCGACACGTCGGGAATATCCCGAACGCCGTCGTTCGCGATCCCGGCCACCCCCGTTTGCCACGCAGGTTTCGCGTATCCTTTGCACGTCCCGCCCACCACCAGGTTTGCCGCTGGAACGCCGGTTGCGCATCCGCTTGGCCCTCCGCTGCCCGCCACCACCGTGATGTTTCCGTATTGCTGTGCCATACTGCTGCCGCAATAGCCGTCGGGGCCGTATCCAACCGCATATCCGAGATAAGCCGCCAGAACGGAGTCGGCGCACGAATCGTTCCAGGGGATCTCCGGAATGTAGGACAGCGCCGAGCCATAGTCTTTGTTGTTTTTGGACGGGCTCCAGTAGGTGTTCTCCGTGCCCTGGGATGTGTCGGCGAAATCGGTTCCCCCCACGGCAACGTTATAGGGCGTAGAGGAAAATGCGCTGACACCGATGCCGTGCGTGGCCGTGCCGAATCCCGAATCGCAACTGGCGGCGCCTTCATCTCCCGCCGAAACGAATACCGACACGCCCTCCGCCACCGCCTGCTGATAGGCGGAATTGAAGGCTGCATTCATGGTCACGCCGTTCGCCGCCTCGCAGAAGCCATAGCTCAAGCTGATGATCTGAGGCGGATGGCTGGCGTTGATCAAATTCTGCGCCGCGATCAGGGTTCCGACTGTGGTAGCGGTATCCGCGCAGGTAGCCACTTCTATGGCTGCGTCCGGCGCGGCGGCGCTCGCCCATTCGGCGTCCAGGGTGGCTTCGTCATCGGCACTTTGCGGTCCGGGGTCCGAACAATTGGAAGTTCCCTTCGGGAGCGCGGGATTGATCGTGCTCAAGGATCCCGCGGTGTAAGGAGATAATCCAAATAGCCTTTCGGAAAGTATCCCAATCCGCCGTATTGTAAAGATCGCTATCCTCCAGCACCGCAATGGTCTGTCCCTGTCCGGTGTATCCCGCCGCAAAAGCCGGGTTGAAATCATAAATCGTGGCCAGGTCGGCCGGCACCAGGAGCTGATATTCAACCTTGTATCGCGGGGCGGCTTTCTTCATGGAATGGGGCCGGAAATCGTGCAACGAAACAACTCCGGCAATCACCGGCGCAAGCGCTTCCGGGATCTGTGGATCGCTCATATTTGCGATGTGATCCTGCCCGTTTATCGAGAGCTTGTGAATTTCCGTGTGGAATGCCGCCTGTACTTGGCCTGCCGTTCCGGAGAAATCGATCAACATGCCGCTAGGATATATGCTGTTTACCGTGAAGCCATTCGATTCCAGCCAGTTGGAAACCATTTCGATATCCCGCGGCGCCGGTCCGTATGCCTGGCCCATTTGATCCGCTGTCAGCCATTGATGGAAATTGGGCGAGGAGGAATCGTGTTGCTGATCGATGAAAGCCCTCAAGGCTTGCTCCCGCTCGGGACTGCGCCGCAATTGGAGCAGCATGTGAGGCATCGCGAAGCTATCCGGCACCTTCCCGCGGTCGTTCTGCGCGTTCGCTTCCGGGCGCGTGTTTCCACCGAGTGTGCGCAGCCGGCTGGAATCGATAGGCCGTGTAATGAGAACGCGGGCCGGCGGAGCATTCCTGGGGATCTGCGCCAGCAGGATGCACGTCAGGCCGCTTGTCACTCCACAGCAATATAATAAACGGACCAAGAAAGAATTAGCGCGAAAGTTTTTCGACATCGGGCATCCTCGCAAAAAAGGCTAATTAGAATCGACTCGATTTCCGGCCCATACCACCTCTATGGGCGCAAAAATTTCCACAGGCCACGTTCAGGCGTGTGGCCCAGCAATATATTGATTCAAACAAGTCTATCGCATTGGGTGACAAGAATGGCTCCGAAGCGCAAAGGGTGCGGCGCGCACCACAAAAGAGGCCAGGAACTGCTTCGCGCCGCGCTCCGTTTTGCGCGGATTCATTAGAAGGCCGCGGCTATTTTGCCGCCGCGGCTTTTTCCTGCGCGCGCACCCTTCGGTCGATGGCCTTGGCCTCAGCTTTTTGCAGCGGGTTGGGCGGACTTGCTTTGTCATCGCCGTACTTGAGGATGAGCACCTTTACCCGCTGGCGGCCGAACTTCTTGGCTTCGGCCCGGCTGGGCATGTAGACATCAATGTGGTGGCCGTCCACCTTCGCCCCGGTGTCTTCAACCGTATAGTCGCCCGAATAGCGGCCGGCGCCATAAATTCGAATGCGGGTGTTCAGCGGCAATATTCTTCGATCGGCGGCGACGGTCCCTGGCTGCGACCATTTGCCGGAAGCTCCGAGGCCCTCCACCGAGTAAGCGGTAGCGATGAAATAGCGGATGGTTGGGCGCCGATGGTGGCGATGAGAGCGCAATGCTCCAAAAGTGGGCGGCGGCAGGGCAAACGCAATGAGGGCGGCCAGCAGCAGTCGCAGATCGAGAACCCCTGCCCTTTAGACGCGAATTTTTCACTCGGGCTCACATATCAAATCCATGTCTGTGGATTCAATACTGCACGGCAGGTATAATTCTTCAAGTCCAAGCAGTATATGGACTTATGAGCTTACCTTCACCCACAATTCATCGTTCATTCACTAGATCGTAACGCCAGGATCTGTACTATTGCTTTTCTGGCTTTGAGCCGCCTGCGGCAAGCTGGCAAGAACCCCAAAAAGTGGAGGGCCTCTCTCTCATGACTAGGTTGCGATTGCTGTGTTTACTGATATATGGCAGTGCCATGCTCGCGCAGGCACAAGGCTTGGCGGGGATCGGCGGCCAAGTGCTCGATCCGGCGGGCACACCGGTTCCCGACGCGGCGATTACACTTACCAATGTCGCGACGCATAACGCCTCGCAAATCACTAGCGATGCCAGCGGCAACTACACGCTCATGGGCCTGATGCCGGGAACTTACAATCTCCGCGCTTCCAGGCCGGGCTTTGAATCCTACGACCACACTGTCGTGCTTCAAGCCGGGCAAAATCTTGCTGCCAACATCAACCTGTCGCTTTCGGCGGTGCAGCAGCAGGTAGTGGTCAACGGCGGCACCATGCTAGGCGCTACACCTGAGCCGTCACAAGGCGATGTGTTCCAGTCGGACGAGACTCTGCGGGTGATTGACCGCGTTCAGATGGACATGCTCGGGCCGGTGGCGGGCGCTGCGCAGGTGATTGCCTTGGCTCCCGGCGCGCGCGTCACCGGCTACGGCAATACGGGCGCGACCAAATACACCATCTCGATCAACGGCATCAATCAAGGTTGGGGCGGCTACGGTGGTTACACGGGCGGTGCCGCGCTGGGGATCACGTTCGACGGCATTCCGATCGTCGATCCTGCAACAGGACTGTGGCAATCGGCGACGATTCCCCAGATGCAGATTATTCAAGACACGGTCGTCACCTATGGCCCGGGCGATCCGATGAATCGCTGGTATACAAATGTGGGCGGTTCGGTTGAATTCACACCCTTGCAACCCGGCAATCAGTTTCATGGCGACCTGATGCTCACCTACGGCAGTTACAACACGAAGAACCTCCAGTTCGATCTTTCCAGCCCCATGTACAAAGGCTGGTCGACGATTCTGGCGGGCGGCCTTGGGAATGGCGACGATTTCCGCAACGGACCGGACAACTTCGGAAGCCCCAGCAAGGACCTGGCGTTCTACGACAAAACCATCAAACAGTTCGGACAAAGCAGCATCGACTTCGGCGGCTACTGGGCGCACAGCGCCGGCTACCGCGCTCAAGTGATCCCCACCACGCCGGTCGACGGCATCAATCTGGGAGGCCCGGGAATCGGAACGCCTTATAGCCAGCAGACCTCAGGATTTTATAGCACCCTAGCGTATGCGGATTACAACAAGTACGACGTGAATGAAATGGGCATCGCGCATGTCCGCGAGAATCTGCACGTGAGCGACAACACTCAAATCGAGAATCTGACCTGGTTCATGCATATACGCCGTCTGCATGACCGGCTGGACGACGTCTACGCTTTGGGCCCGCAAGTGGACGAGTGGAATAATCCCCATACCGATACCTACGGAGATCAGTTCAGCCTTACGCGCAGCCTGCCCATGAACCTGTTGAGCGTGGGCGGCTATTTCCTCCACGGCGTATATAACACGCGGAATATGTTCTACAGCGGCGCGCTGGGCGGCAACGGCGGGGAAGAGATCCTCAACATCGGCGGAAAGATCCGCTCCGGTTATTTCACGCAGAATGATGCCGCCGTCTTCATGCAAGACGGGTTTCACTTCTCGAAACTCACCATTACGCCAGGTATTCGCTACGTTCGTTTCGCGACATCCTACGTGGACAACGCGCTGGAGGATTTCAACTTTTTACCGGGCGTTGTTCTGACGACGAACTGTGCGCTCACGTTGGTCTCGACTCCCGGCAACACCAAGGATCAGGGTTCCATCTGCGGGAACTATCAGGCCCGGTACGGTTTTGAGCCGTCCGTAAACGCCAATTACCAAGCGCTGCCCTGGCTGAGCTTTTATGGCGGCTATGACGAGTCGTTACGCAGTCCGTCGCTAGGCGGTGGCGGTGGCCTATTCCAGTCCGTTGACCCCACGACGTATCACTTATCCCGCGCCCGCTACGGGCAATTCGGATTTAAGGTTCACATGGAGGGCACGGGCGTCATGAATAACTTGCTCTTACGGCGCCAACCTCTATCGTGTGACTTATTCGGCTCAGGAGATCGACATCGGCCTCTCGACCGGAGACACGATTTCCGCGAATGGCGCGGCGCGCTATCAGGGTTTGAACTATTTTCTGGATGACGATCCCGTGCGCAATCTCCATGTCTTCATGAACGGAAACGTCGAGGCCGCGCGGTATACCAGCTATGTCGTCGACCAAAGCGGGACCTCTTTTAACGGCATTCCGGTTCCCTACGTGCCCGCGTCTACCTTCAATATCGGGGCTACATATAATTTCAAAATCGGGAAAGTTTCGATCATCCCGGTTGGTGCATTCCAGTTTGTCGGTACCCAGACCATATTCGATAACTCGGTCGGTGCGCCCAGCAACGCCACCATGGCCTCCTATGGGACGCTGAACGCCGGACTAACGGCGCCGTTCAAGCACATTGACATCATCTTCAATGCGCTCAACATCCTGAACAAGAAATATAACGAGTACTTGTACATCTCGTCGGGCGGATATTTCGGAACGCCGTCCGCAGGGTATGAACTGGCCTATCCGGCGGCGCCCTTCACCGCCTATGGCGGGGTGCGGTTTCACTTCTGATCGCGCTCGATCACCAGCAAGCTGAACGTTCCGGGCAGAATGGGCGGTCTGCGCCTGCCGGCGCCCGGCGGCAGCGGCCCGAACTTGGCCGACACGACGAACACGCGGTGATTGGTGGGGTCGAGCCCCATATTGCGCGAACCCTCCGGAGTGGGTACGTTTTCAATGACGTGATATTGGTCCGGAGTGTCCTGATGAATCACGGTGAGCGAGCCGCTGGCGTTCGAGGCAAATGCGTTGCCGGAAGCCGGATCGAATCCAGCGCCGTCGACTCCCGTGCCGATCGGCACCGTCGCCACCACTTTGCCGGCTTGGTAGTCGGAGACCGCCATCAGACCGCTGCGGCATCCGCTGAACAGCCGATGGTGCGCGGTGTCGATCGCCATCGATACGGGCTGCTTGCACGGAGCCGTGGACCAGCGCCGAAGTACGGTGGCGGCCTTGGCGTCGATCTCCACCACCTCGCTGATGTCGGTGAGGTTGGCGTACACCTTGCCGTCGCCCGCCGAAGCGCCGTACTCCGGTTTGCCGCCGAGCGGAATGTTGGTGATCAGCTTGCCAGCCACCGGGTCGATCACCGTTGACGAGTGCGCATCACCGTTTAACGTGAAGACGCGGTTGGAGGCGGGGTCGTAAATGATTGCGTCGGCGTCTTCGGCAGCCGGGATCCGGCCGAGCGGCTTGAAAGTTTTCAAATCGAACATGACCACCGACTGGTCGTTGCCCGAAGTCGCGAATCCGTGCCCCGTGGCCTCCGCCACGGCGGTTCCGTGCGCGCCATTGATGCCGGTCACTTCGCCAAGCAACATGCCGGTGTCTTCGTCGACCACCATCAGTCGATTCTCGCGGGCGATGAAGAGGCGGTGATGGGGCGGATCGGGCACCACGTAGTCCCAACGGCCATCTCCGCCCAGCGTGTAGGTGTGAGTGATGCGGTAAGAAGAGGAGGACTGCGCCAGGAGGAATGGTGTCAGGGCAGCCACGATAAGGGCGAGCCTGATTCTGTGTAGGATGCGCATGTTTAATGGTCCGATAATCCGTCAGACTCGAAGAGCTTCCGTCGGGTCGATTCTCGTTGCGCGGTGCGCCGGGATATAGCTCGCGGCCAGAGCTGCCAGGACGAATACCAGCGCGACACCGGCAAACGTTGCCGGACTAACGGCGCTGGTCTGGAAAAGCAGACTGGACATGAGGCGCGTCAGTGCCAGCGCTGCTCCTATGCCGATCACTACGCCCGCCAGCGTCAAGACCAGACCCTGACCCACCACCAGCCGCAGAATGTCCGCGTCTTGCGCGCCCAAGGCTCGGCGGATGCCCACCTCTTGCGTGCGCTGTGCCACCGAATAGGCGATGACGCCATAGATTCCGATCACCGCCAGCAGCATCGCGGCGACGGCGAAGGTTCCCAACAGCATCAGAACCACCCGGCGCTGGCCGCCTTCGGCCTGGATCAGATCTTCCATGGTCTGGACGCCGGAGATGGGTTGATCGCGGTCTATCGCCAGCACCTGATCTCGCAGCGTGTGTGCGAACTGAAGCGGATCGCCGGAGGTCCGTACCAGGAAAGCCGCCGACGAGAGAGGGTACTGATCGAACGGCCGGAACACCGCGGGCAAGGGATCCTTTTCCAGGACCTGATGCATGTCCGCGACGATGCCCACCACTTCCACCGGATCGGTCTTGGCGCCGATCACAATGCGCTGGCCTATGGGGTCCAGGCCGCGCGGATAGGCCGGCCAGAGCAGGCGCGCCAGGCTCTCATTGATGATGGCCGTGAGCGGAGCGCTGGCCTTGTCACGTTCGGAGAACTCGCGCCCGCGCCTGAATGGATCCTGCAACGTTTGAAAGTAGTTTGTCGTTACATCCTGGATGGCCGCCAGCGGCCTTTGGTTCAGCGGCTTCAGCGCCTCGCTGGCAAGTTGTACGGGCGTCTCAGGAAAAATCATCATGGGAAGCGTGAATGTCGCGGCGGCGCCCTGAACGCCGGGTAACGACTGCACGCGTTGCGCGAGTTCGTCGAAGAACGCTGCTTGCTTGCGCGCTGAGTCATAGCGCGATAGCGGAAGAGAGATGTGCAACGTGAGAAGATGCGAGGGGTTGAATCCTGGATTGACACTGTACAGACGCGCCAGGCTCTGCAGCAAGAGCGCCGCGCCGATCAGCAACACCATCGACAGCGCCACTTGTCCGATCACCAGCGCGCCGCGCGCGCTCACGCCCAGAGCCATTCGCCTTTTGCCCGCCGATGCGGCTGCTTCACCGCTGGCCCGCAACACGGAGGCAAGATCCGGCCGGGATGCTCCGAGCGAAGGAATCAGCCCAAACAGCACACCCGTGCCGATGGAGAGCAACACGGCGAAGGCGAGCACCCATCCGTCGAGTTGAATCTCCCCGGCGCGAGGCAGGTCCAGAGCTGGCAGGTGCGCGATGGCGAGCAAGCTCCATTTCGCCAGCGCTACGCCGAGGATTCCGCCAGCGATCGCCAGCACGACGCTTTCGGCGAGCAATTGCCGGATCAGCCGGCCGCGAGAAGCGCCGATGGCCGCACGCACGGCAAATTCCCGCGAACGGGAAGCGGCGCGCGCCAGCAGCAGGCTGGCGACATTCGCGCAGGCGATCAATAGGACGAAGCTGACAGTTGCAAAGAGCAGCCACAGCAGGAAGCGGACATCGTCTACCAGATGATCCTTGAGTGGCACCAGACGCTCGGCGGTGTTTGCCTTGCCATCCAGCATCCCGGGATGGGCGGCACGATAGTGTTGATTGAGCACTGCCAGCTCGGAAGTGGCCTGCTCGATGCTCACGCCCGGATTCAATCGGCCGAACACGTCCAACAGCGGGCTGGTGGTATTCACGAACTCCGATGGCCGGGCGATCCACACGTCCACATCTGGGTCGGGAAACTGGAAGCGGGGCGGCAGCACTCCGATGATGGTGTAGGGAATCGCGTCCATCGTAACCGTCTTGGAAAGAATCCGCGGGTCTCTATCAAAACGCCTGCTCCACAATTCGGCGCTGATCATCGCCACTGGCGGTCCGGCCGCGGTATCTTCGTCGGGACGAAAACCGCGCCCGAGCACTGGTTCCATTTGCAGGATGTTCAGGAAATTCGCGGAGACGCTCACGCCCTTCAGCACTTCCGGCTGTGCGCCGCCCGCGAGCGTGACATCGAAGACACTGCCCAGGTACGCTCCCAGCCCCGCATACGACCGGGCGGCGTCCTTCATTTCCTTGAAACGGACGGACGTGGCGCCTCGGGAAAGTTGAACCAGCCGGTCCGGATCGCGATAGGCGAGGGGCTTGAGCAGCACCGATCGAATCACCGTGAACATCGCGGTGGTGCCCCCGATTCCGAGGGCCAGCGTCAGCACCGCCGTCACTGCGAAGGCCGGCGTCTTGCTCATGCCTCGCAGCGCGTGGCAGGTATCCTGCCAGACGGACTCCCATAGTCCAAATTCGTTCATAGAACAACCTTCGCTACAGGAACCAAGTTTACTCCGCCCTCTCGCCGCGCTGGAAGCCCGGAACATTTCACGGCCTAATGGTCCGGTCCGAAGCAGCCGAGTAAACAAAGGGAGCCGCTGGCTCCTGTGTTCCCATATAAATGAATGCACTCTGAACGAGATCGCCTGCTCCAAGCCCGCAGCAGGACATCGCACTGGAGGCGCTGGGGCCCCTATCTGTCCGAACGATCCTGGGGCAATCCGCGCGAAGATTACAGCGCCGACGGAACGCGCCTGGGATTATTTCACGCACGATCACGCCCGCTCGCGAACCTATCGCTGGACCGAAGACGGCATCGCGGGCATCTGCGACAATCACCAGCGGCTTTGTTTCGCCTTTGCCTTCTGGAACGGCGTGGATCCGATCCTGAAAGAGCGCCTGTTCGGAGTTTCCGGGCCGGAAGGCAATCACGGCGAGGACGTCAAGGAATACTACTACTACCTCGATTCCACGCCCACGCATTCCTACATGAAGGCGCTGTACAAATATCCGCAGTCGCCGTTTCCCGTATTCGCGACCTGGTCGCGAACCAATCGCGGCGCGGTCGCGCGCGGAAAGCGAATACGAGCTGATCGACACGGGAATCTTCGACGAGAATCGCTATTTCGATATTTTCATCGAATACGCCAAGAACGACGTCGACGACATCCTGGTGCGCGCCACGGTGATCAACCGCGGACCGGATCGCCGGCGACGCTGCATCTGCTGCCGACGGTCTGGTTTCGCAATACCTGGAGCTGGGGCTATGGCACGCCGCGCCCGGAGCTGTCGCGCTTCGATACGCACACCGATCGCGATTGCACGAGCAGTCGCTGGGCGAATTCAAGCTGTGGCTGGAGGATGCGCCGCCGCTGCTGTTCACCGAAAACGAAACCAACACGCTGCGCATGTGGGGTTTCGACAGCGGCGCAGTCGTACAGCAAGGACGCGTTTCATCGCTATGTGGTGCAGGGCGGCCTGAACGCCGTGAATCCCGATGAGACGGGCACCAAGGCGTGCGGCGTGTATCGCATCGAGCTGGAGCCCGAGCGGATCGAAAGTGCTGCACTTCCGCTTGTATTCCGGGCGACACGCCCGCTGCCCGATTTTCATCAGGTGTTTCTCGATCGCATCGAAGAGGCCGACGATTTCTACGGCGTTCGCGCCGGCTCAGCCTGTCCGACGATGCGCGCATGGTGCAGCGCCAGGCCTTCGCCGGGCTGCTGTGGAGCAAGCAGTTCTATCATTACGTGGTGGAGGAGTGGCTGAAGGGCGATCCGGCCATGCCTCCGCCGCCGCCCGAGCGCCTGCAGGGCCGCAACCGCACCTGGGTTCACGTCTACAACGACGACGTGCTTTCGATGCCCGACAAGTGGGAATATCCGTGGTTCGCGGCCTGGGATCTGGCGTTTCACACCATCCCGTTCGCGATGGTGGATCCCGATTTCGCCAAGCAGCAGCTCTCGCTTGCTGCTGCGCGAATGGTACCAATCGCCCAACGGCCAGCTTCCGGCCTATGAATGGGAGTTCAGCGATGTGAATCCGCCGGTGCATCCGTGGGCCTGCTGGCGCGTGTTCAAGATCGACTGGAAGCTGACGGGCAAGCCCGATTCCGAGTTTCTGGAATCGGCGTTTCACAAGCTGCTGATGAATTTCACCTGGTGGGTGAATCGCAAGGACTCGCAGGGCAACAACATTTTCGAAGGCGGATTCCTGGGGCTCGACAACATCGGCGTTTTCGATCGCAGCAAGCCGCTGCCCACCGGCGGATTCATCGAGCAAGCCGACGGCACGGCCTGGATGGGCATGTTCTGCCTGACGATGCTGCGCATCGCGATCGAGCTGACGCCGCACGACAAATCGTACGAAGACATCGCGAGCAAGTTCTTCGAGCATTTCCTGTATATCGCGAGCGCCATGAACCGGCTGGGCGGCGGCGGACTGTGGGACGAGGAAGACGGCTTCTTCTACGACCGGCTGCGATTGCCCGATGGCCGCAAGATTCCGATGCGGCTGCGGTCGCATGGTGGGCTTGATCCCGCTGTTCGCGGTCACCACGCTCGATGCCGGACGTCGATCGACACGCATGCCCGGATTCAAGCGGCGCATGAACTGGTTCATCAAGCATCGCGCCGGATCTGTGCCTCAATATCGCGTCCATCACGCGGCACGGCCAGGAAGAGCGCAAGCTGCTTTCGCTGGTGCATCCGTCGCGGCTGCAGCGCGTGCTGCAAATCATGCTGGATGAAAACGAATTTCTCTCGCCGCACGGCATTCGCGGCATCTCGCGCTATCACCAGGACCATCCGTTCATCTTGCGGGCGGACGGCCAGGAATATCAGCGTGGATTACGAGCCGGCGGAATCGCACCACCGAATCTGTTCGGCGGGAATTCCAACTGGCGCGGGCCGGTCTGGTTTCCCGTGAACTACCTCATGATCGAATCGCTGCAGCGCTTCCATCATTATTTCGGCGACGAGTTGCAGGTGGAGTTTCCCACTGGGTCCGGCGTGAAGATGAACCTGGGCGAGGTGGCATGCCAGTTGTCGCGGCGGCTGTCGCACCTGTTCCTGCGCGATGAGCATGGCCGGCGGCCGGTGTTCGGCGGCGCCGAGAAATTTCAGAGCGATCCGCACTTTCGCGATCACATTCTGTTCTACGAATATTTTCACGGCGACAACGGCGCCGGGCTGGGGCCAGCCATCAGACCGGCTGGACCGCGTTGGTGGCGAAGCTGCTGCAACAGAGCGGCGAGTAGCCCGACAAGAATCCAAATACAGTTTGACTCCAGGCGGCTTTTAGGATTCCATAGTGAGGATGGCCAAGAGCAGTTCTTCCCTCCAGCCCTTTGCGCTTTCGCTGCTGCGCATCGTCGCCGGATTCACCTTCACGTTGCACGGCATCCAAAAGTTCGGCGCCCTCGGCGGATTAGGCGGACATGCCGCGGCGGCGTTTACCGATGCTGTGGTTCGCGGGGCATCATCGAAACCATCGGCGGCCCGCTGATTTTTCTCGGGCTGTTCACCCGGCCAGTGGCGTTCATTCTGTGCGGCGAAATGGCGGTGGCGTACTTTACCGTGCACATCCACCGGGCGTCCTGGGCTTTTCCCTTGCTCAATGGCGGCGAAATTACCGTGCTTTACTGCTTCATCTATTTGTATCTGGTAACCGCGGGCCCGGGCGCCATCAGCCTGGACGGCGCGCTTCGGGGTAAAGCTTAGCGCTGGTCAGGAAATAACCATTCCAATTGCGGGGGCGCCGGCGTGGCGCACGCGCCCACGCGTGCCGCGTTCACGGTCGTGTGAGGCTAGTTATTCGATATGGTCAAAGCTGTCGAGCCGGGTCTCAACACGGCGTGCAAGAAGGCGTGCGCCACATTCTTAGCCCCGCAGCATGCGCATCGCGTCGGCGACCACGTTGCCGCCCCCGGCGCCAGCCATGCGGACCGCGCCGTCGGCCGGTACGTTCGCATCATCGCCTTCGCCCGGCGCGAGGAACAGGTTCGCTTCGATGCCGTGCTGCTTGGTGTACAGATCGTAGTACCGGCCCTGCGCGGCGTACAACTCGGCGTGCGTGCCGCGTTCGATGATGCGCCCGGCCTCCACCACCAGAATCTGATCGGCGCGGCGGATGGTGGACAGCCGGTGCGCGATGACGAATGTGGTGCGGCCCTGCATCAAAGCACCGCAGGCCTTCCTGGATCATGCCTTCCGATTCGGAGTCCAGGTTGGAAGTGGCTTCGTCCAGGATCAAGATGCGCGGATCGGCCAGGAGCGCACGCGCGATGGAGACCCGCTGGCGCTGGCCGCCGGAAAGCTTGACGCCGCGCTCGCCCACGATGGTGTCGTATTTCTTCTCGAAGCCTTCGGCGAACTCGTCCACGCGCGCGATGCGGCAAGCTTCCAGAACTTGTTCCTTGCGTGGCATCGGGGCGCGCGAACGCGACGTTCTCCCAAATGGTTCCGTCGAACAGGAACGTTTCCTGCAGCACGACGCCGAGTTGCGTGCGATAGGAATCCAGGCGGACCGTGGAAAGATCCACGCCATCCACCAGGACGGTTCCCGATTGCGGTCCGTGAAACGCGGCGATCAATCCGATGATGGTGGACTTGCCCGAGCCCGACGGACCAACCAGCGCCGTCACCGTGCCGGGCTCGGATCGGAACGAAATCTCGTGCAGCACTTCTTTCCCGGTGTCATAGGCGAAGTTCACGCGATCGAAAATCACCTGGCCGGTGATGGGCGGCAGTGAAACGGTGCGGCGCGGGTCTTGATCCTCGGGACGCTCGCGCAGTACCTCGCGCGTGCGCTCCAATCCGGCCAGCGCTTCGGTGAGCTGCGTTCCGATGTTGACCAGCTGGAACATGGGCGCGATCAGGAATGCAAGCAGCGCGGTGAAGGTGACGAAATCGCCCAGCGTCATGACGTGCGCGGTGATCTGGCGCGCGCCGACGTACATGATGACGGCGCCCACCACGCCCATCAGGACCGTGGCCGAAAGGCTCATGAAGGACGTTGCGGTCAGGCTCTTCAGAATATTATTGAGCAGCCGCTGCACGCCCGTCTCGAAGACCGCTTCTTCGCGCGCTTCGGCATGATAGCCCTTGACCACGCGCACGCCGCCGAGCGATTCGGTGAGCCGGCCGGTTACTTCGGCATTGATCTTGCCGCGCTCGCGGAAAATCGGCCGGATGGTTCCGAACGCCTTGCGCAGAACCGATGCGAACGCGATGATGATCACCAGCGCAATGCCGGTCAGCAGCGGGCTGATGCGCAGCAGAAAGCCCAGCACCAGCACAGCCGTCAAGATCCCGCCGGCGAATTCGATCAAGCCGGTGCCCAGCAGATTGCGAATGCCGTCGACGTCGGTCATGATGCGCGCCACCAGCGTTCCGGTCTTGTTCGCGTCGTAATAGGCGACCGGCAGGCGGCCGACGTGCGCCTGCACCTTGCGCGCGCAGTTCGGCGATCAGGCGCTGGCCGGCTTTGGAGACCAATTGCGTGATGGCGAAGCCAGTGACGCCCTGAATGAGCGTGGCGGCCAGGACCGCCAGCACCAATGGCGTCAGCAGCTACAGCTGGTGCTTGCCGATGACGTTGTCGATCAGGTATTTGGACGAAGTGGGCAAGCACCAGCCCGCACACCCGGCTGATCGCCATCAGCACGAAGCCGACGACCAGCACTTTGCGGCGCGGACGCATCATCTCGCGGATGTCCGGCCACAATTCGCGCAGGCGCTCAGACGAGCTCTTTTTGGAAGCCTTTTGCGGAATCACTGCTGTTTACACTATTGTATGGGATGCGGCGGGTGCGCCACGGGATGCCGCGATTCTGATGCCAAACCTTTATTCAGGAACTTCCGGATTTGCTTATCCCAGTTGGAAGCCCGATTTCTATCCCGAGAAGCTTCCAGCTAAGAAATTCCTGTCGTATTATGCCACCCGGCTCAACGCGGTTGAGGTGAATTACACGTTCCGGCGGCTGCCGTCGGCATCCACCCTGGAAAACTGGGTGAACGATACGCGGGCCGGCTTTGTTTTCCCGCTGAAAGCGCACATGCGCATCACGCACATTTTAAGGCTGAAGCCGTCGGAGTTCACCGAAGTCTTCTTTCGCGCCATCGATCCGCTGCGGACCGCGCGGCGGCTGGGGCCGGTGCTGTTTCAGCTTCCGCCCGCGCTCAAATGCGACGAAGCGCTGCTGGGCGATTTCCTGGCGACCTTGCCGCCTGATATTCGTTGCGCGTTCGAGTTTCGCCATGCATCCTGGTTGACCGATGCGGCATACGGCTTGCTGGAAAAGCATGGCGTAGCGCTGTGTCTGGCTGAGTCCGAGAGAATTGTGATCCCGAAGGTGATCACGTCGGGGTTTGTGTATTTCGCGGCTGCGGATGCCCGAATATTCGGCGGACGATCGCAAGGAGATCGCAGAGCGCGTTCAGGAATTGCTCGAATCAGGCCGCGATGTTTACGTGTTTTTCAAGCACGAAGATACGCCGGCGGGCGCGCTGTACGCCGAAGAGCTGTTGCGGGCGTTTCCCGCGCAGGCCGCGGCTGGAAGCTAAACATTCATTCCGTATTCGTCGCCGAATTTCTCCCGCAGCAGGCGCAGCTTTTCGCGAGCTTCGCGCTCCTGGTTGGCAAGGCCGCGAGCTTTTTCAAACTGGTGATTCGCGATGGCGTGGACCATGGCGGCAACGTTGGCGTCGACGCGCTGCTGAGCTTCGGCTAATTCTTGCGGCATCCAGCGCTGCGCCGGACTTTGGGCAGGGATCGGAGCGGTGGACGGCCGAGTGAGCCACGCGCCCGCGGCCCCGCCGATCAGGCCGGTAATTTCCGCGAATGCGAAACGCACGTGCCAGGCCCATCCCTGGGCGCGGCTTTCCTGGGACGCTTCCTCGAAAACGCCGGTCATTTCTTCGGCGAACTGATCCCGATAGCCGCGCGGATAGAGCAGCAAGATGAATTTATAGGCGCGTCTCATATGGCCTCGCTGGCGCGCAGGCGCGCGAATCCGGCGCGGGTTAACTGCTTCATACGGTCCAACTCGAGCTGCAATTGCCTCCGGCCCGGCGCGGTCAGCCGATAGGCCTGCTTCTGGCGCGAGGCATCTTCCTGCTCGAAGCGCTCGATCCAGCCGTCTTCAAGCAAACGCCGCAGCGCGCCAAACAGCGTGCCGGTGCTCATCCGGACGCGGCCGCCGCTCAACAACTCAATATCCTTGATCAAAGCGTAGCCGTGGCGGGGGTGAGCGGCCAGGCTGGTGAGGATCAACAGGACCGGCTCAGTCAGGGGCTTCGTTTCGGCCGAATTAGTTTGTGTCGCGACATGTCGCATAACGACATGTTAAGCGAGGCCAGCCTGCTTGTCAATACCCAGCGCATTGCCAATGCTATAAACTCTCCGGTATGCATCGATTGCGTTACGCTCTGTCGCTCGCTCTGTTCGCCGCGCCCATTTTCGCGGCGCTTCCAGTTGTTCCGGCCCCAGATCAAGCCGCGCTGCTCAAAAGCAAGGACCCCAAGCTCGCCGCCAACAAAAAGCTGGCTTATGACTTCTTCCGCATCGTGCTCCGCGCGCGGCACCTGGATCAGGCCGATAAATACATGCGGGCCGATTATATCCAGCACAATCCAAACGCCGACACGGGCCTCGCGGGCTTCAAGGCATATTTCTCCAAGCTGCCCGGCGGTCCGCAGCCGTTGAAAGACACGCTGCCCGGTCTGGTGGCGATCCAGGCTGAAGGTAACTTTGTGACCTTGTCGTTCGTGCGTGAGATGCCGGATCCCGTGAACAAGGGGCAAAAGTACACCACCACCTGGTTCGATATGTTCCGCTTTGAAGACGGCAAAATCGCCGAGCACTGGGACGTAGCAACCAAGTAAAAGCGAGCAAATCTTCATAGAATTTTTGGACAGAACTTTCACTTCTTCTCTGTGTTTGCAGGAAGGGAGGTCGCGGGTAGCGCTCCCGGAACGCTCGCGGATTGCGGGCTACCTCAACAAGGAGAAACCAATGTTCCATTTCGCACAGAGGATGTGTGTCTTCGCATTCGCCGCAGCGGCGCTTTATGCGCAAACCGTCACTACACCACCAGTGCAGGTAAAGCTTACGTCCGGAATAGTCGGAATCGCGGAAGGCCAGACCGCACAATTGAACGCACTAAACCCGGGCGTTGCGCCTCCCGCCGCGACGGGCTTGATATGCTTCGGGCTGCTCAGCATCCTAGGCGAAGACGGAACCGTGCTGAAGTCCAAGACCGTCAGCGTTGCGCCGGGCACCAGCCAATCCCTGGTTATCGATTCGGTCAAGGATCTGGCGCTGCCCACCGCCGAGCGCAAACAGATTCGCGCCACCATTACCATCCCGCCCTTTCTTCCTCCAACCGCGACTTCAACCACACCGGCAACGCCAGCCTGCAAGTTGATTGGGACGCTAGAAATCTTCAATACCCTCGACGGCCATACGCAAGTGACGCTCGGTACCGTTCACCTGGTCCCAAGTCCAGTGGCGGCGCCCGGCAGCTAGGCGTCAATCGCCCACAAGGTGATATGGCAGACTTGCCTTCGGTAGAAGAATGCGGGAAGATTTCAATAGTGACTTCCCGAATTCTTACCTCCTTTGCGACCGCGGCATTTCTGGCTGCATTCTCGCTAATTCCCGCAGTTGGCCAGGAGGGTCCGCCACCCGGCCCCCGTCCAGGTGCAGGCGCAGGGGCGGGTGGGGGCTTCGGACGTGGGTTCGGATCACCGTGCCAAGGCGGAGGGGCTCCGGCCCGGTTCCGAAGGCAGCCGCCGGGACCGCCTCCTGGTCCCGCGCCGCGCTTGCCGAATGATCCTTACTACGGGGTCAACGCCGGTAAGCCGGACTTTGGCGGCTTGGCCAAGGGCATGTGGCGCGTACCCTACATTATCGACATGCAGAAGCAGGGTTGCGACGCCGACGGCAAGCCTGTCGTGGTGCCGTTCAACGCGCTCGGCAAGAAGGTCTTCGATGAGCGCCAGGCGACCGATTCCAAGGACGATCCGGAAGCTTTCTGCCTTCCGCCCGGTGTTCCCCGCATGATGTACACGCCCTATCCCACGGAGATTTTCCAGATGAAGGATCGCATCCTGTTCATCTATGAGGGCGGGGCACACGTGTGGAGAATCATCTGGATGGATGGACGGAAACAGCCGGTGGATCCGAATCCGGATTATCTCGGGTATTCGGTGGGTCATTGGGAAGGCGACACCCTGGTGGTGGATACCATCGGGATGAACGACAGAACGTGGCTGGATGCCGCCGGGCATCCGCATGGCGAACAGTTGCATGTCACCGAGAGGTACACCCGGCCCGATTCGAACACGCTGCGCCTGGAAGCCACGATTGACGATCCGGAATACTACACCAAGCCGTGGACCGTGGTGACGACGGCCACCTGGCAGCCCAATCAGGAGCTGATGGAGTACATCTGCCAGGAAAATAACAAGGACCTGCAGCACCTGGTGGGCAAGTAGCGGACCTGGTCGGCACTGGTCTTGAGCACCCTCGTACAGAGGCGTCCCGCATGGGACGATAATGTGCTTTATGTCGGAAGCGAGCCCGACTACAGACATCACTACGCTGCTCCGGCGCTGGCAGGCCGGCGATTCCCAGGCCTACGACCTGGTGATTGGCTGGGCTTATCAGCGGATGCTGGCGATTGCGGCGGGTTTTGCGGCCCAGGAACGCATGGCCACCGAGCCGGCGGCGCTGGTGAATGAGGCGTACCTCAGGCTTCGCAAACTGCAACGCATCGAATGGCAGGACCGCAATCACTTCTTTTCGGTGGTGGCGGCCGAACTGCGGCGCATTCTGATCGATCAGGCTCGCCTGCGCCTGGCGCAAAAGCGGGAGGGCAGCCAGCGCCGGGTGCCGATGTCCGACGATCTGAGCTGGATCGACGTGCGCGGCCAGGACATGCTGGATCTGGACCGTGCCTTGGACGAACTGGAGCAGTTGGACGGCGACAAGGTCCGGCTGGTGGAGCTGCGGTACCTGATGGGCTGCACGGTTCCCGAAATCTGCGAGCTGCGCGGAGTTTCCGACGCCACCATCGAGAGGCATTTGCGCTTCGCCCGCGCCTGGCTGTACGATAGGCTTCATTCTTCCGAATCGCGATGAGGCCGGCGCGCCATGAACGATGATTGGGGGCAGCTCCAAGAACTGTTCGACGAGGTTTGCTCGCTCGACGAGGATCGACGCCGCTTGGTGCTGGACCAGCGATGCAACGGCGATGTCCGCTTGCGCAGCGAGGCGGAGCGCATGGTTCGCGCCTTCGATGACGAGCGTGCGGCCAATGCCGAAGCCTCCACTGCCACGGCCGGCAGACGCTTTGGAGCGTGGCAAACCATCCGGCTGCTAGCGCGCGGCGGCATGGGCGAGGTTTGGCTGGCTCGCCGCGCTGATGGCCAGCACGAGCAGCGTACCGCGCTGAAAATCCTGTCTCCTTATCTGGCTGCGCCGGATTCAGTCCATCGTTTTCGCCGCGAGCGCGAGCTTTTGGCGCGCCTCGAGCATCCCAACATCGCGCGCCTGCTGGATGGCGGCATGAGTTCGCAAGGCGAACCGTACCTGGTGATGGAATACGTGGAAGGGGTTCGCCTGGACCGTTATTGCGACGAGCGACGCCTTTCACTCGCCGCACGATTGCGGTTGTTTCTGAAGGTGTGCGCCGCGGTGAACGCCGCCCATCAATTCCTGGTGGTGCATCGCGATCTGAAGCCGAGCAATATCCTGGTGACCGCCGAAGGGGAGCCGAAGCTCCTGGATTTCGGTATTGCGAAACTGATCGACGCTGAAGCGGGCCTGGAGCAAACCGCGACTGCCAATGTTTTTCTGACACCGATGTATGCGAGCCCGGAAATTCTGCGCGGCCAGCCCGCAACCGTGGCCAGCGATATCTATTCCCTCGGTGTCCTGCTGTATGAACTGCTGGCCGGACGCCGTCCGTTCGACGCTTCCAAACTCAGCCCGGCGGGCCTGATGGAGGCTGTCACCCAGCAAGATGCTCCGCGTCCGAGCGCGATCGCGGCTTCCGAATCATGCGACATCGCGGCCCTGCGGGGGATGACGCCCGATAAGCTGAAGACCGCTCTGGATGGTGATCTCGACAGCATCGCGCTCAAGGCGCTGGCCAAAGACCCGCGGGAGCGCTATGCCTCGGCGGCACAATTAGCCGATGACATCCGCCGTTACTTGGATGGCCAGCCGGTTACCGCGGTTCAGTCCAGTTGGCTTTACGTGGCACGAAAATTCGTGCGGCGGAATCGGTTGGCGGTTTCCGCGGCTGCAGTGTTGTTATTGTCGCTGGGAGCGGGCATCGCGGGCACGCTCTGGCAGGCGCATATCGCGCGACAGCAGCGAACCTACGCCGAGCAGCGTTTTAACGACGCACGGCAATTGGCCAATTATTTATTGTTCGATCTGTACGATTCGGTGGGTAAGGTTCCAGGCACCATGCCGGTGCAGGCCGGCATGGCCGGGCGAACGCTGGAATACCTGGATCGGCTGGCTGCCATCAAGAACAACGATCCGTCGCTGCGCCTGGAACTCGGCCAAGGCTATCTGCGGCTGGGCACGATTCTCGGGGGCAAGTTCGGCGTGGGAGACACGCTCGGCAACAACGCCAAGGCGATCGAGAGCGATCGAAAGGCGCTCGGGATCGTAGCGCCGCTGGCTGGCGAGCATCCGGACGATGTCGCGGCGCGCCGGGTGCTCGCGTCCATCGAAGAACAGCTGGGAGGGGCACTGGCCCGGACCGGACAATACGGCGAAGCGTTTCAATGGCTTCAAAAATCGGCCGACAGTTTCGACCAGATGGCCGCCGCTAATCCGCACGATCTTCCCAGCCTGCGGGACGCGGGGCGTGGCTGGCAAACCTACGGGAAGCTGCTGAGCGAAAAGAGCGGCTACATCACGTTCAACGCCGCTGCACCGCTGGCCTACCTGAACAAGTCGGTGACTTATCTGGACGCCGCGCTACGCACAGATCCAGCCGATTCACAAACCATTCGGATGCTGGCTGAATCCTATGAATCCATCGGCAGGATTGAAGCGACGCCCGATCCCCAGAAAGGCGTGCAGGCTTACTCCACTGCGTTGGGGCTGTTGGCGCGGCTGCCGGATCGCGAGCGTCAGAGCGTGGAAGTGCAGCAACTCCGCGCGCGGATGTTGGTGCTGTTGGGATGGGGCCAGGGTCAGTTGGGCGATTTCAAACACGCGCTGGCGAACCTGGAGGAAGCGCGGCCGATTTTGGATACGCAGGCGGCGGCCGATCCGCAGAATGTGGGCGCGGAATATCGGCGCGTGGATCTTTATCGTTCCATCGGTTTGGTGAGCGGCTACGCGGGAAATGCCGGAGAGGCGCTGCGGAATCTGCAAAAGGCGGTGGGGATCCTGGACGGGATCGTCAAACGCGATACGGCGAATACGAATTATCCTTCGCTCCGCGCAGAATTGCAGGGGCGCGTGGCGAACCTGCTGCTCCAGGCCGGCAGAAAAACAGAGGCTGCGCCATACGCCCAGGAAAGCGTCGCGTATTTCCGCAAGATCGGCGATAGCGCCGATGCCACTCCGCAGCAACTGATTGAAGCGGTGCGCAGTGTTGGGGAAACCGGGGTGCCGTCTTTGCGCGATTATCCGGCCGCTCTCCGATTTGCCTTGCGGGCAGACCAACTGGCGGCCGGCAAGAATCCCGCTGCGCTCGGCTACTTAGCCGAAGCCTACGGGCTGAATAAGAATTACCCGAAGGCCGTGGAGGCCGCGCAGCGAGCTTTGGCCGTCACGCCGCCGACCAAGCCTGGCGAACCGGCATCGCGGCTGCGCCAATGGTTACAGGATGAGTTGAAGGAATACCAGGCCAAAGAGCACTAATGTAGGCTACGTTCGCTGTATCGCACTAACCGCGCGCGCTTCTCTTTTTGCCCGCGGATTTTTTCTCGGGCTCGGCGTTCAGCGTTTCCACGGATGCAGGCGGCTTCTTGGCCGCCGCCAGGCTCTGCTTCAGCGCTTCCATGATGTCGATCACCTTGGCCGGCTCGGCCGTGGGCGGCGTCACCACTTCCTGTCCCTTGATCTTGGCGTCGATCAGCGCCTGTAAATTGTCGAGATAGGTATCGTGATATTTCTGCGGCTCAAAGGGCGCCGCCAGGGACTGTACCAGCATCTCGGCCAGCTTCAGCTCCTGCTCCTTGACGATTCCCGTGTCGGTGCGGAACTCTTCCACGCGGCGCACTTCGTTGGCGTAATACATGGTGTGCATCAATAGGCCGTGGGCGCCGGGCCGGAAGATGACGATGTGCTCGCGATTGTGCATGGCGATCTTGGCCACGCCCACGTAGCCGGTGCGCTTCAGAGTGTCGTACAGCAGCGCGTAAGGCTTCTGCCCGGCTTCGTCGGGCGCCATGTAGAAGGAGCTTTCGAAATAGATGGGGTCCACTTCGTCGGTCTTGACGAATTCGAGGATTTCCATCACCTTGGCGGTGGACGGAGCCATCTTCTTGATATCCTCGTCCTCGATCACCACGTAGCGGTCTTTCTCGTACTCGTAGCCCTTGACGATCTCGCTGCGCGGAATGGGCTTGTCTTCCGCCTGGCAATAGATCACCTGTTTGATGCGCGAGTGATCGGACTTGTGCAATTGGTTAAAGCTGATGCCTTCGCTGCGCGCAGCGGTGAACAGCTTCACGGGAAACGAAACGAGGCCGAAAGTGAGATGCCCTTTCCAGACCGTTGTAGCCATGGCGACAACCTCCCACAATATGTAGACATAGCATGCTGGTCAAACATTTTCAAGTTACAACGTTTCTGGGATCGTCCCAGCCAAGTCGTAATATGGTGGCACAGCTTAGCCGATGATCACGTTCTTGTTCTGGAATACGAATGGCAAGCCACTCGCCGATGCCATCGCCGCTATGGCGAAAGTGGAGTCGGTTGATGTCCTGATTCTTGCCGAATGCGCGATCGAAGCGAAGGACATCCTCAAGGCGCTCAACGAGGATGGTCCCGAATTCCACTTCGCTCCGGGGCAAAATCTTAGGATTTCGATGTTTACTCGTTTTCCAGGACGGTACTTTTCTCCGGTCTACGAAAGCGATCGCCTCTCAATTAGACGATTGAATCTACCGGCTATCGAGGATCTGCTAGTGGCGGCTGTCCACTTTCCGAGCAAGCTGTTTTGGAGGGACGAAAGTCAGATGTTCGAATGTACGAACCTTAGCAACACAATCGTTGAGGAGGAAACGAAGGCTGGCCACAGCCGAACAATCCTGGTCGGCGACCTGAACATGAATCCATTCGAGAAGGGGATGGTTGCCGCAGGAGGGCTTCACGCGGTGGCAACACGAAAAATCGCTAAACGCGGTGAGCGAACCGTGCAGGGCCGGGGCTATCCGTTCTTCTACAATCCAATGTGGGGACATTTTGGAGACGGATCAGGACGCCCAGCTGGAACTTACTACTTCGAGCGAGCCGAACACGTGAACTACTTCTGGAACAACTTTGACCAAGTTTTGATCCGTCCCCAGTTGATGGATCATTTCCGAAGCGACCACTTACGAATCTTAGACTACTCCGGGGATGTGTCTCTATCGCGCGACGATGGAAGACCAGATCCGGACAAAGCGTCGGACCACTTTCCGCTTTTGTTCACGCTCGATCTGTAGGAGGATAGAGGCATGGTTGAGCAATCTCTCGATTTTTGGCCAGATTTAGATACTGCGCGACCGAAGGTAACGCCTCTGTCGCTGATGAAACAGCAGGCCGCGTTGTTAGGTAAACATACAAGCAATCTTTTGGAGGGCGCCGTCTTTACGAGTTCCGGCGAAGGTGGGACGGTCCTCCATCGCTTCATTATTAGGGTTCCTACGCTGGAGTATAGGTACGAACTGTTTATGGTGAGCCAGAATATGGTGGATCTTTATCCCGTGAGGGTAGTGTCTGGTCCACATCAGGTTCCTTATCACGACGATCAGCCGGTCTTGCGCACTGAAGAAGATTTCTTGCAGTGGCTGAAGACCGTTCTCGGCTCGGATATCACCAAACGCGTGTTAGGTAGCCTATTGGCCCAGATCGAATCATAAAGACGGATGGCAAGATCGCAGATTGGCGTGGAAGAATACCTTGACCTGGCGTTCGACGACCGCCCCGAACCGGATTACGTGGACGGGGAGGTGGTGGAAAGAGCCTTGCCAACACCAATTCATAGCCAAATTCAGGTCCTGCTGGGCATCCTGTTCGCGCCCCTGTTGACGCGGGTTCGCTTGATTCTTATGTCGGAACTTCGTGTGCGGATTGAGGCGCGGCGCTTTCGTGTAATCGACTTCGCTGTTTATCGTGATGCGCGTCCCGAGGGCCATTATGCGACCACCCCAGCCTTCGTCGCCATCGAAATCATCTCGCCGGACGACCGCCATAGCAGACTTACGGAGCGTCTGGAAGACTACCGGCGTTGGGGCTTGCCGCACGTTTGGCTGGTGGATCCGCAGCTCAAACGCTTGTACGAATATACGGAAGCCGGATTGCTCCAGTACCCGGCGCTCCGCTTGCCGGAGTTCGATTTTGAAATTTCCGCGCAAGAGCTTTTCAAAGACGTTCTAAAACCGCGGTCTCCTCCTCCGCCGATTTATTTCCTCTTCTGTTCTTGTGAGATAAAGCTGAGCGTCATCGCGGCCGGCCTGTTTGCGGCATACGCTTGCTTCGGGTGATGGCGGACGCGCACGGGCTGCGGTTTTTACAACCTTCGCGGTCCGTGCGCGTTCTAACGATCACTTCGCGAACAACGCAGCGCGCCGCCATCCAGTCATGATCAAGATCCTTTGCATCGACGGCGGCGGTATCCGAGGGATCATCCCCGCCATTGTGCTCGCCGAGATCGAAAGGCGAACCGAGCGCCCCATCGCGCACCTCTTCAACTTGATCGCCGGCACATCCACAGGCGGCATTTTAGCGATTGGGCTGACCATTCCGAAGCACGTGTCGGCGCCCCTTTACACCGCCGCCCAACTCATCGAAATGTACGAGCGCCAGGGCGCGCGCATTTTCTCCCGCTCGCTGGTCCACCGGCTGGCCGCGTGCGGCAACCTGCGCCGCGACAAATACACCAGCGCCGGGATCGAGGGAGTGTTGTTGGATTATTTTGCCGACTCGCGCCTCCGCTCCGCCGCCACCGATCTTTTGGTCACCAGCTACGAGATTGAGCGGAGCTTTCCTTTCTTCTTCCGCAGCGCCATGGCGCGACAGCGGATCGATTACGATTATCCGGCGCGCGAAGTTGCCCGCGCCACATGCGCCGCGCCCACCTATTTCGCCCCTATGAAACTTCCCGCAGGCACCAATGACGATCACTATACGCTCATTGACGGAGGCGTATTCGCTAACAATCCCGCCGCCTGCGCGCTCGTCGAAGCGCGCGCCACTCACCCGGAGTCCAATGATTTTCTGGTGGTCTCGCTCGGAACCGGCGAGCTCAACCGGTCCCTGCCCTACGAAGAGACTAAAAACTGGGGCGTGGTTCGTTGGGCCATGCCGGTACTCGATGTCGTCTTTGACGGCGTCAGCCGGACGGTGGACTATCAGCTTCGGCAGCTTTTGCCGGATACCGCGGATGACCGGAAGCGTTACTACCGGTTCCAAACCACGTTAGGCAGCCAGAATTACAGGTTGGACAACACCAGCCCCGAGAATATCCGCGCCTTGACCGTGGCGGCGGAGAAACTGGTGGAACGAGAATCGCCGAACATTGAAAACCTCTGCGAGGAGCTCACGAAGAACGCTAAAAGCTAACCACCGCCATGCTCCCGTCGGTCTGCAAGGCGTCGCCTGTCGCGTTGAACATGTCTTGCGGCAGGCCGTTTCGATCCACCAGCGAGAGCCCCCGCACCAGGCCGGTGAAGAGCAGATCGTTGACCACTTTGGCGCGCTCCAGATCGATCTTCGGATCGATTTTGTGGATAAACGTGCGGTTCTCCTCGGAAAAGCTGATGCCGGTGTCATGCGTGGCCGAACACACCCAAATCTCTTTCCCGCCGAATGTTCCCGGCCTCTGCCAGATTCGCAAGTGATGCCGCGCGGCGAAGGTGTCGTTGATCTTCTCGAATACCAGGTCCGGAGCACGGCCGTCCAAAAGCAGCACCGAGACGGGCGCCTCCTGATATCCACGCATCTCCGCCATGGCGCGGAAGGTTTCGAGCTTGGATTGATCGTTCAACCGCGCCGCCGGCGTCCAGCCCGCCTTTTGAAACGCATCTTCAATCTGCTGGCGGCTGCCCAGAAACATCAGGCTGGTGATGTCGGACGGCCTTTGATCGTTCTCCGTGGCGGTGCGAAACGGCTGGCTGTTTACCAGGCGAAAAAGCTGGTCCGGAGGTTCAATCGAAGCGATGTCCGGGATCTTCACCGCGCCCGTCCATTCCATCGGCTTGGTCAGCGCGATGGTCATTTCCACGCCGGGCTTGTAATCGATGTTTGCGTCGGCGTCCTTCAGCACAGCTTGCTTCACGGTATTCAACAGATCCGCGAACGATGGATATTTCTCCGCAACTTTGTTGATCCCCTGATCCAGCCGGCCCGAGCCGGTCTTTGAGGCGATAATGCCCTGGATGCGGCCGCCGGAATCGAGCGACTCACGCGCATCGTCGATACTGGCGAGCTTGGCGGCGATGTCCGCCTTGTTGCCGATCGCATCGCGAACCTGGTCGAAGGACAGCACCAGCACGGCCTGATCGTCCGGATTGACGGCGGCGGTTACTTCCTGAACGTGGCCGGCCACTGTCGCGCCCGCGGACATTACGAGACGGCCATCCGCGAACACCGGAGCGATGACCAAGGCCCCAAACGCGTCGCCCACTTTCGCGGTGGAGGTGTTCACTTCCCTGGTGAGCCGGATCTGGATTGGAGTGCCCGATGGAATCCGCGCGGCTGTTGCAAACTCAGTCACGGCGAGTAAGAACGCTGCCGCTCGGAGGCCTGATTTCACACTCACATGCTACCGCGAACGGCCCATGCCACTCGGGTCCCGATAGCCGCCAGCAAAGGCAACTTCCCTCCGTAATGGGATTATGAAAAAATGCGGATGAGGCATTGCCGCGGAAGCCTATGCTAAGGATGACGGAGAGATTGAATGCAATCGAGCGCTCCCTCTAAACTGCTGCGGGTGCATTTTTCGGAAGCCGATCGCCTGGGCAACAAGCCGTTGTATGAAGCGATCGTGGAGAAATGCCGCGAGATGAAGATTGCCGGTGCCACCGTTTTCCGGGGTCTGGAAGGCTACGGCGAAACCGGAGAGATGCACCGGGCGCATCTGGTGCGGCATGATCAGCCGATTGTGGTTTGCATCGTCGATACCGCGGAGAACATCGCGCGCCTCACTCCCATGATTGAGCAAATGATGAACACCGGAATCCTCGCTGAGTCCGATGTTCAGGTGGTTCGAGTGGAGAAGTTAGCGGCGCCACCGGAATCGTGATGTGTTGCGGCCTTTCCCGCAATTTAATCGGATAACATGGGCGTGGAGCATCGCATGACCCGATTCACCACATCCTTCCTCACCGGATTCGCGGCGCTTTCGCTCGCCGCGCTTTCATTTCCCTCCAGCGCGTCTGCGCAGCGCTTGGTCAGCCCTCCGGCCAGTGCTTCGGCGGTGATTGACGGAGACCACATTCGCATCGACTATTACGCGCCATCCATGCATGGCCGCAAGGTGATGGGCCGCCTGGTGCCCTATGGCGAGGTGTGGTGCACGGGAGCGAATTGGGCCACCAAGATCACCACCGATGCGGATCTCGACATCAACGGCCTGAAAGTTCCCAAAGGCAGCTACAGCATCTGGACGCTGCCGAACGAAAAGGAGTGGCTGCTAATCATCAACAAACAGACCGGCCAGTTCCACTTGGATTACGACGAGAGCCAGGACTTCGCGCGCGTGAAGATGAACCTGAAGACCCTGCCATCGCCGGTGGAAACCTTCAAGATCGAGCTGCAATCTTTGGGAAGCGGCAAAGGCACGCTCTCGCTGCTCTGGGAAAATACGGACGCGTGGGTTCCTATCCGCGTGCTGCACTGAGCGGACTGGCCGGTTCCACCACCGAGCCGGGCTGGAGCTACCCGTTCGGAGCGTAGGCGTTTTGCGCCATGTTCTCCGCCATCACCTGTTTGCCGTAAACGCGCAGCATGCGCCGCGCGATGGCCAAGTCCTTTTCGAACTGTTCCTTCTCGGCCGCCAGCAGTTGTTCGGCGGTTCGAAAATCGATGCCTGCCGACAGATCGTGCGCACTCAACAGATCGCTCACATAGGTAGCGAGCCAATGCTCCGAGCGCATCAGCGTTTGCAGCCGCGCTAGGGTTTTTTCTTCGTCCAATACTTGATTAGCCACAGAAAACCTCCGATGGTGGTGGTGAATACTAAAAGAGTCAGGATACTACGAAGTCCGTACTCCGGGCGCTGACGGCGCGGCTTGTTGGGATTCTCGCAGAGTCGAGTGCACGAGTCGCTGGTGTTCTTTTCCAGTCATGATGCCTCGAAGGTGTCTGCCCCGACGGTTTGCGCCGAGAGATCGAAGCAGCGCAGTTCCCGCACGAAAGTTTCGATGCTGCCCTGCATCTCTTCGGCGGCCTGCGCCAGCGGGTGTTGTTCTCCAAGCCGGTTCCGCAACACCCTCGGCACGTCGGCGGTTTCCGACATCAAGGTCGGTGGCCTTGCGCGTTAATTCGTTCAGTTCTCTCGCGTCGATTGTCATTCCCAAACCTCGCTGATCATTTCACCTGCGCCTCATTGTGAGATGGTCTGGCCCTCCGGCGGCCCCATCTCGTTTTGAAGCTCCGGAAACAGGCGGGGATAGGTGCGATACATCCGCCGGGCGATCAAAAAGTCTCTGAGGAAATCGTCCTTGCGCTGCTGCAACAAACGCTCGGCGACTTCAAAAGTGATTCCACCCGAGGTTCGAGCTTGCGAAGTTAGATCTTCCACGAACATGGTGAGCCAGTGTTCGGGCTCCAGTCCAGCTTGTGCGGCGAAAGAGGCCATGGCTTGCACCCCCGTGGGCATGCCTTCCGGCGGATTTACTGGCGTCGGGTTTACCGGCTGCGTTTCGGTCTGCAGGGCATCCTGCAACTCCGCCAAGCCGCCAGAGGTTTCCGGCTGTTCCGTGGCAGAGCTTCGGACCTCGCGCAACATGTTCTCGATCCTCCAAGAAGCCGCGTTGGCCAGCTCTGCTAACCGGTGCTCCGTCCCCAGGCGCGAGCCAATAGAGGCCGCCAGCTCGGTGGCACGCGACCGTGCCTCCGAAAGTGTGCGGATCAAATCCTCGAAGTCCGCCTCAGGGATGTACAAGTCTGAAGTCTAAACGGTTTGTCGGTGCTACATCAACTGGGGTTTGGCCTAGTACGCCCAGCCGCTATCCTTTTGGATAGCTTGGCGGTTACGATCAACTCGCCCACGTGGCGCTGGGTGTGTTCAGCCAAGTGAACCACCAGGCCAATTACCGTCGTCGGCAACTGTTTTCGGCCGACGCTGCGCGGCTCGCGTAAACATCGCTGGATCTAAGGGCCAGAATCACCTGCTCGGATTTGTGCAGAGCCTCATTCACTTCACCGAGCAGCATCGCTCGCCCAGCACCCGGATCCATTTCGTGACTGGATTGCGTCCAATTGGTCCGGCGTGAGCTGCTCGCCGCGCAGATATGTGGTGAGACGTTCGACGCTGCCCGCGATATGCCGCAGTTGAAATCCCACCGGCGCGAGGTCGTGCGGCCGCAGCCAGATTTGTTCGTCGGTGAGGCCATCGGTCCAATGGGCGAGATCCTCGCGAGCCTGCGCGTAAGCGTAGAGCGTAGGCGCCACCAGCGGATGGACGCCGGCCAGCGGTCCACGCAGCCACGGTTCTCTTTGAAGCAGATGCTCAGCCGAATCAGCCGCCATGCTCGTGAATGTGCGGCACGCCCAGCCGATTGAGCGTATCGCCTTCGAAATCGAACTCGATCAGCACGGCCGGCTCGTCGCCCACCACCCAGCCTTCATGTCCCGGCTCCACTTGAACGAACATCGGGGCTTTGTATTCCACTACGCAGCCGTCGGCGAAACGGACGTTGATCTGGCCGTGCGCCATGAATCCTACGTGCGCGTGCATGCAGTATTTGCTGCCCATGAGCTCGCTCAAATGTTTGGCCCAATGAAAGCCCGGCGGATAAATCAGCCGCTTGACACGGCAGGCGCCCGTGCGCGCCACATCCACCTGTACGCCGCCGATTTCGCGGTGTTCGTCTGCTTCCACCGGCGCCAGCAGCGGATCGGTGATATTCATGGTCGTCTCCTCCTGATTTAGGTTAACCGTTCGTGAATTTCTAATGGGCGCATCTGCTTCACGCGGCCATGTCGTCCAGAAACGCTCGCATCTTGCGCAGCGCCTTGGCGCGATGGCTCACTTCCATCTTTTGCTCGAGCGGCGCTTCCCCGAAGGCGCATCCGAACGGCGGATAGAAAAACAGCGGATCGTACCCGAACCCGTTGGCGCCGCGCGGCGCTTCGAGCAGGCGGCCTTCCACTTCGCCGCGAAATGTGCGCACCAATCGCCCGGACTTCGCCAGCGCCACGACGCATACGAACCGTGCCGTGCGATCGGCTCACGCCGCGCATCTTTCGCAGCAGCAACTCGTTGTTGGCCGCGTCCGTGGCGTGCAGGGCCGGCGAATCGCGCCGAGTATACGCCGGGGGCGCCGCCGAGCGCGTCCACTTCCAGCCCCGAATCGTCCACGAACAGATAGCCGTCGCAATGTTTCGAATAGTACAGCGCCTTCAGTACGGCGTTCTCTTCAAACGTGCGCCGGTCTCTTCGGGCGGCTGAATCGGATGCCAGGCCAGGCAGCGGTTCCACTTGGAACGAATCTCTGCAGCGCCATTTGAAACTCGCGCAGTTTGCCGGGATTCGTGGTGGCGCAGTACAGCTTCAAATCAGCCGAGCGCCGCCTTCTGGATTTCGAACAATTCCGCGATTCCGCGCGCGCGCCAGCGCGACCATCTGCGCCAGTTGACGGTCATCGAACGGCGTCTTCTCGGCGGTGGCTTGCAGCTTCGACGAAGCGGCCCGAACCGGTCATCACCAGGTTCATGTCCACTTCCGCCGAGGAGTCCTCTTCGTAACACAAATCGAGGAGCGGCTCGCCGCGCAGAATTCCGACACTGGTTGCCGCCACTGGCTGCAGTGACCGGCAGCGATTTCAACGTGCCGTACTTCACCAGTTTCTGCAGCGCGAGCACCATGCGCGACGTAAGCGCCCGTGATGGAAGCGGTGCGCGTGCCGCCGTCGGCCTGAAGCACGTCGCAATCCACGATGACGGTGCGGTCGCCGAGCGCCGCCGTGTCCACCACGGATCGCAGCGAGCGGCCGATCAGGCGCTGGATTTCGAGCGTGCGTCCCGACGGCGGCCCTTGGTCACCTCGCGCGGCGTTCGCGTTGCGGTGGCGCGCGGCAACATGGAATATTCGGCCGTCACCCATCCGCGCCCGCTGCCGCGCAAAAACTGCGGCACGGTTTCTTCCACCGCGGCGGCACACAGCACGCGCGTGTGCCCGACCTCGATCAACGCCGAGCCTTCCGCGGTCATCAGATAATTGGTCGTGATCCGCACGGGCCGCATCTGGTCCGGCCCGCGCTGGTCGGTTCTCATTTGGGAGCCATGTTGGATTGCAGGGAAAAATAGAATAGCAGACACATCAGCGCGATCCCTAATGCCACCAGAACCAGGCATGGAATGGCGGCCCGCGCCGACTTTACTTTTTCCGATGTTTTCTTGCTGCTGCCGGCGGACTTGAACTTGGCCATGAAACTTCAGTGTAAATCGCTTCCGTTCAGATCAGGCGGCCGATCTTGACTGAAAGTTCGGCGGCGTAGTGGACCAGCGGGTCTCCGCGGGGCGGCGGGAGGCCGGCTTTCTCGAAAAGACTTTCGCTGCATATCGGATCACGCGTGGCGCGTGCGAGCGGCCAGGGAGGATGCTCGATTTGTGCGTAGGACAGGCGTCCGCGCGCAGATGTAGTAAAGCCGAAAGCGGGCGGTGAGGAAATGATCGCGCTCGGTCAGTTCGCCGGGTGCGAATGGCTGGCCGGGCTCGACCGCGATGTCGGTCATCGCATCTCGGATCGTGAGGCCAATGGCGGCGGCTTCGGTAATGAATCGCGCCGTCTTTCCGAAGTGACGCGCATGTTGCGCCCAAAAATACGGCAGACGATAACCGATGCGCGCACCCAACGACGGCCGCCAGCCGCGCCGCTTCCAGAGAGAAAAACCAGACCGCGCGGCTGCCATCGGGTCCGATGACATAAGTCGCAGATTTGTTTCGGGAAAATGCGGGATGCCGGGCGTGCCGTAAATTTCAAACGGGACCAACCCGATCCAGGCGGCGTTGTCGAATGTATCCAGCTCCAGCCCCGCGGAATGAAGCGGCGAATCAGGTCGGGATCGTAGGGCCAATGCAGAAATGTAAGCCGGCGCCAGGTCTGCCGCATCGCGACATGGCGAAGTGGCAACGCATGGCTTGCCATATCCGCCGCGGCTTTTTCCGTATCCGCCTCCGCCGGGCGATTCGATGCGCAGCACATCGCCCGGTTGCACTTCAAAGCGCGCTTTTCCGGCAGATTGCGATTGGTGCGCTTGCCGCGCAACAGTGAGTTTCTTGCCGCGCGCGCCCGGGCTTGCCGCCGAACAGACCATAGGGGCCGCGCTCGCGGCGGTCGGACAAAATGGTCACGTCCGCGCGCGTCAGAAACTCATATTCGCGAATGATGCCGTCGCCGCCGCGATGCTTGCCCGTTCCGCCCGATCCCGAGCGAATGCGATAGCGCGCGAATGCGCAACGGATACAGATGCTCGAACGCTTCCACCGGCGTGTTCCAGCTATTGGTCATGTGCGTGTGCGTGGCGCTGGCGCCATCGGAAACCGCCGATGCGCCCATGCCGCCCGCGATGGTTTCGTAGTAGGCGAAGGCGCGGCCGCGCGCGCGATCCCATCCGCCGAAGGTGAGGTTGTTCATGGTTCCCGAACTTGCGGCCGGAATCAGTTCGGGCGCGGCTTGCGACGAGCGCGCGCAAGAATCGACGTCCGTGATCCGCTGCGACGTTTCCACATTGCCCGCGGCCATCGCGGCCGGGCGGCTGCGCGCTCACAACCGAGTCCGCTTGGCGCGATCACTTCGAGCGGACGCATCACGCCCGCGGTGTACGGAATGTCCTCGCGCACCAGGCAGCGGAACACGTAAGTGGCGGCCGAAACCGCGACGGCGTAGTTCGCGTTCACCGAGCCTTCCACTTGCGGATCGGACCCGGTGAAATCGATCGTGGCGCGATCGTCCATGAATGGTAACCGTCGCCGCGATCTTCACCGGCCGATCCGTGATGCCGTCGTTATCCAGATAATCTTCGGCGCGATAGGTTCCCGAGGGCAGCCGCCGGATCGCCGCGCGCATCATGCGCTCGCTGTAATCCTTCAGCGCGGTCATGTTGCGGCGCAGCGTGGGCAAGCCCGTATTTCGCCACCAATTCGAGCAGGCGCTGCTCGCCGCGCTTGATCGCCATGCATTGAGCGAGAAGATCGCCCTCGCGCTCCACCGGCGTTCGCACGTTGGCCAGGATCAGATCCAGCATCGCGCGGTCCATGCGTCCGCCGCGCACCAGCAGCACCGGCGGAATGCGGATGCCTTCCTGATAAATCTCGCGCGCCAGGGGCATCGAGCCCGGGCTCATCCCGCCGACGTCGGCGTGATGCGCGCGATTCGCCACGTAAAACGCGGGCTTGCGGCTGCCCTTCAGAAACACGCCTGAGACCGCGGTGATATCGGGAAGATGCGTGCCGCCGCGGAACGGATCGTTCAGAATCGCCACGTCGCCGGGCGCAAGATCGAATGCCTGCGTCGCGTGCTGTACCGAGAGCGGCATGGCGCCCAGGTGCACGGGCATGTGATCGCCCATGGCCACCGTTTCGCCCGCGGCATCGTAAACGGCGCAGGAATAATCGCGGCGCTCTTTGATGTTCGCCGAAAAAGACGTCTTGCGCAGCACCGCGCCCATCTCCTCGGCGATGGAGACCAGCAAGTGCCGAAACAGTTCCAGCTCGATTGGATCGTCGTTCTTCATTCTTTGCAGCTCGCGATCTGCACCAGGAAGCTCGCCGACTCTTTGCCAGCGACTATTTTCGCGATTGTTCGACGACATAGCTGTGCGTGGCGGCGTCGGTGCGCACTCGCCAGCCGCGGCCACGGCGGGCTTCTCGCTCGAGGCGAACGCGATCGGTCGTCCGAAGTCTGCTGGATCTTCCAGCTTTCGCCGCCGTCGTGGGTTTCATACAGCTCGTGATTGCCGTTGTCCAGGCTGGCATCAATCAGCAGCGTCCCTTGCTTCGGGCGTATCGAACCAAAAGCGTTCGATGGCGGCGACGCGGGTCTCATCGAAGATCGGGCTGTGCGTGCCAGGTTTTGCCGCCGTCGGTTGTGATCAGGAAAAACGGATCGCGCGGCGCGGCTTTGCAGGTTGGCGCCGGAGATCCAGCCGTTTTGAAAATCGACGAATTGAATCTGATCGAGACCGGAAGAGCGCAATGCGCGGCTGCGGCTCGGTCCATGTTTTGCCGCCATCCTCGGAAGCCAGCAGGATGGAGGAGAGCGTCACCATCGGCGTGTGAATATTTCCGGTGATGAAAATCTCTGCTGCCCACCGCATCCATGTTGGCCAGCTCAAGATATACCGGGCAAGGATCTTCTTCTGAACATCCGATCCCGGCCGCTTGCGTATCGGCGGCGGTGCACTCGTACGCCACACGCATCGGCTTGCCGCTGTTTTCGAGCGGAGTCTGCGCAGTGAGGAGGCTCGCAAAAAGCAGCAGCAACACTGGACGGACGATCAAACATCGAATTCGATGCCTTGCGCGAGCGGCAGTTCGGCGGACCAGTTGATGGTAACAGTCTGGCGGCGCATGTAGGCCTTCCATGCGTCGCTGCCGGATTCGCGGCCGCCGCCGGTATCTTTCTCGCCGCCGAATGCACCGCCGATCTCCGCGCCGCTGGTGCCGATGTTGACGTTCGCGATTCCGCAATCGCTGCCGCGCGCGCTCAAGAACGTTTCGGCGGAGATCAGGTTGGTGGTGAACATCGCCGACGAGAGGCCTTGCGGAACGGCGTTGTGCCACTGCGATGGCTTGATCGAGCGTGTCGAACTCAATCAAGTACAGAATCGGTGCGAAGACCTCTTCCTGCAGGATCGGCATATCGGCGCGCGCCTTCACCAGCGCGGGCTTCACGTAGCAGCCGCCGAGTTCCTCTCCGCCATAGATGATTTCGCCGCCTTCGGCGCGGATTCGGTCGAGCGCGCGCGCGCATCGTTTCCACGGCCTGCCGATCGATCAGTGGGCCCATCAGGGTCTTCTCGTCCAGCGGATCGCCGATACGAATGTGAGCATAAGACGATTGCAGTTTGCGCGTCAGTTCCTGCGCGATTCCGCGCTGCAGGAAGAGCCGCCGGATGCTGGTGCAGCGCTGGCCCGCCGTGCCCACCGCGCCGAACAGGACCGCGCGCAGCGCGAGATCGAGATTGGCATCGTTCATCACGATGACGCCGTTGTTGCCGCCGAGTTCGAGCAGCGTGCGGCCGAGCCGGCGAGCCACGGTCTCGCCAACAATGCGGCCCATGCGCGTGGAACCGGTGGCGCTGATCAACGGAATGCGGCGATCTTCGATCAAGCGTTTTCCGACTGACGGCATCTTCGCCGATGATGAGCTGAAAAACGCCGCGCCACCCATGGCGATCCAGCACGCGATCGCAGATGTTCTGCACGGCGATGGCGGTCAGCGGCGTCTTGAGCGACGGCTTCCAGATCACGCAATCGCCGCAGACCGCTGCGATCAAGGCGTTCCAGGACCACACCGCGACTGGAAAATTGAATGCCGAAATTACGCCGACCACGCCCAGCGGCTGCCACTGCTCGTACATGCGATGCTCGGGCCGTTCGCTCGCGCATGGTGAGCCCGTAGAGCTGGCGCGAAAGGCCGACGGCGAAGTCGGCGATGTCGATCATCTCCTGAACTTCGCCTTTGCCTTCGGCCAGGATCTTGCCCATTTCGAGCGTGACCAGCGTGCCGAGATCGTCTTTGAACCGGCGCAGCTCGTCGCCGATCTCGCGCACGATTTGGCCGCGCTTGGGGGCGGGGAACATGCGCCAGCGTTCGAATACTTCGACGCGCGTGCGACCACGCGCTCGTAATCTTCGGCCGACGCCAGGCGAACGCGGGCGAGTTCGCTCCCGTGGCGGGATTGAGATGACGCAATCGGCTGAGTCGCCGCCGGCAATACGACGCCTAATCGCTCCAAAACAGAATCCGTTGCTATTGTGCCAGCCATCGAAATCCCTCCGTTCCGGTTGCGAATCTGCGCCCGGCGCGGCGTACCACGCAGCCGATGCGTTCTACACATGTCGCGCCTGAAAATCAGGCATCCAGCCAGGCGGCGAAACCCATGCTTCTCGGCTGATCGCGAAGGCTGCCTCGCGCGTAGTTGCGCCGCGCGGCTTCACGGATCGAATGTGCAGCGGATCGCCGATGATGTCCTGATCCGTCGCCTCGAGCGCTGATCTCCGCCAGCTCCTCCGGATCGCACGGCAGAATCGGCGCGAGCGTGGCGAACGTTGTAATTCCCGCGCGCGCGCAATGCACGGATCGCCTTCCAGCCGGCAATCGATGCGTCGCGCAATGCGGCTCGTACAGCTTGCGCACCGCCTCGCGATTGGTTGTGATCGAAAAGCTCACGCGCAGCGCCGTCCGCTGGGACAGTTCGACCAGCCTCGGCAGATCGCGCACGATCAGCGGACCGCGAGTCTGAATCACGAACACCTTCGGGCGGCCGCGCCAACAGCTCATCCAAGATCCGCGGCATCAACTGCTCGGTCTCTTCCGCGGGCTGGTAGGGATCCACCAGCGGCGAGCAATAAATCACCTGATCCTCACGCAACTGCCGCCGCAGCAACTCCGGCGCATTGCTTTGAACGTGGTGAACTGCCCCCAATGCCGCCAGTCTTCCGGTTTCAGGCCGCCGTAGATTCGCATGGTGGGACGTAGCAATAGCGAGCAGCCGAACGTGCAATTGCGCGCGGGCGTCAGCGAATGCGTGAATCCGGCTTGCGCGATGAATCCCGTGGTCGCGCTCAGGATGCTGCGCGGCTTCCGTTTGTAAAATCTGAAACGGCATGGCCGCCTCATGCGCCAGTGCTGAGAAGCTTGCGCCGCAGCATGTCGAGCGCGATGTTGGTGGAAAATGCCCGCACGCGATCGCGATCGGCCGGCCACTGCACGCGCCGCACTTCGGTGCCATCCGGCGACGCCAAGCCCGATGAACACCAGGCCAACCTGCTCGCCGTCCGGCCCGGCATAGCCGGTGATCGAGAGCGCGTAATCCGATCCCGTTCCTGCGCGCGCGCCCTCGGCCATCGCCTTGGCAACCGGCTCGCTCACCGCGGTGTGCTCGCGCGATCAGTTCCGCCGGCACGCCCAGCAGCCGGATCTTCATTTGATCCGAATAAGTGATGAAGCCGCCGCGAAAATAATCCGACGCCGAAGGCACCGCCGTGATTCTTCCTCCCAGCAGCCCGCCGGTCGCGCTCTCGGCCACACTCAGCGACGCATGCGCGCGCGCGCAGCAGATCGCCGATCACCTTTTCCGAGCGAATCGCCGTTGCAGGAATAGACGCGATCGCCCAGCAGCGGCTCGATCTCGGCGCTGGCTTGCGCCACCAGTGCCTCGGCTTCCTGCGCCGTGGCGCAGCGCGCGCGCAGATGCACGTGAATCTCGCCCGAAACCGCCAGAATCGTGGTCGCCAGGTTCGCGTAGCGCGTGTAGACCGGCGAAATCAGCTGATCCAGATCCGATTCCGACATCCCCACCGTCGCGCAGCCAGCGCGTGCGAATCACTTGCGGCGGCAGAAGCTTTTCGAGCCGCGGCAGGCATTGCTGCTCGAACATCGGCCTTCATTTCCACGGGCGGGCCGGGAAGCAGCATGAACGACCACGCCGTCGTTCAGCGATCCATTGGCCCGGCGCGGTGCCGCGCTCGTTGGGCAAGACCTCGCGCGCCTTCGATCACGTAGGCCTGGCGCCGGTTGATCTCGGCCATCTTGCGGCCGAAGTACCGCAGCCGCGCTTCGATCGCGATCGCAGATGTCCTGATGGAAAACCAGCGAGCGGCCCAGCGCGCTGGCCACCGCGTCGCGCGTCAGATCGTCTTCGGTAGGCCCCAAGCCGCCGGTCAGCACGACGATCTTCGATCGCGCCGCCGCGCCCAGAATGCTGTCGGTCAGCCGCTCGCGCTCGTCGCCGACCACGGTCTTGCGCACCACTTCCACGCCCAGCGCGTTGAGCTGATCGGTGAGATACAGCGAGTTGGTGTCGAGCCTCTGCGGCGTCAGCAATTCCGAGCCGACGGCGATGATCTCGGCGTCCGGCATTAAGGGAAGAGGCCGGCCTGCGATGCCGACATCCACGCGGTACAGCGCGTTGTTGGTGCACACCAGCCATCGCGCGCGACGGAGTGAACGCCAAACCCACGATTCCCGGACCGGATAGAAACAGTTCCGGATTCCGGTCGTGATCGAATCGAACCACGCCGCGCCGGCCGCCGAGCGACGCCGCCACATACAGACGGCCCTCCGCGTCGAACGCCAGCCCCTGCGGACGGCCGAGGCCGCGATAGTACGTCTCTACTTCGCCGTGCGAGGAAATGCGGTGCACCGAATCGAAGCTGGAAGTGGTGGGCCCGGTAACGTACAGGTAGCCGTCGTCGCCGAACGCGAAATGATAAGCGGCGATCGAAGGCTCCAGCGTGGCGAAAACGTAAATCTGGCGCGAGCGGCTGATCTTGAACACCGTGCCGCTGCGATCGCCGACGTACAGGTTTTCGTCGGGATCGAACGCGATGCCGGTGGCCACGCCCATGCCTTCCACGTACACCGAAACGCTTCCGGCGGAAGTGGCTTGATAGATCATTCCGTCGTAGCGGCTGGAAATGTACAGCGTGCCGGCCTTGTCGAAAGCCAGCCCGGTGGCGTTCATGATCTCGCTCGCGAACGGCTTCGAGTTGTAGTTCAGATCGATCTTGTAGACCGAAACCGGCGTCTTCTGCCCGCGCGACCCGCTGAAGGTGACGTAAATGTTGCCGAACGAATCCACCGCCGGATTGCCGACCGGATACAGATTCTCGGCGACCTGAATGCCGATATCGCAGGTCCAGGCCTGGCTGCTCTGAGCGCCGGCTGCGACCACCAGTTCGCCGGCCGAGGCGCCTTCGGGCACGCGCACGATCACGCACGAATCGGAACCGATCACGATCGGCGCTTCCACGTCGCCGATGGTGACGCGCGGCCGTTCGGATTTCGCCAGGCCCGCGCCGCGGATTTGAAACTCACCGCCCGGGATGGCGGCCTCCGGAGTCACGGTGGAGATTTGCGGACGGCCGTTCGAGTCCTTCTTAGAAGCCATAGGAAAATAGATGAAAACGATCTAATACGAATATAGCAAGCGCGCCGTAAAGTCCCGCCATCACGTCGTCGGCGACGATGCCCCAGCCGCCCGGCAAGCCTTTCGAACTGGCGCGCGGGCGCGGGCTTCCAGACATCCAGCAAGCGGAACAGCACGAACGCCACCAGCCACGTTTTCCAGTTGAACGTGGCCGCGCCGGCCAGTGTGATCCATTGGCCGATCACTTCGTCGACCACCACGATGTGCGGGATCGTTCTGTTCGACTTCTCTTGCCACAACGCCGGCCGCCCAGATTCCCGGCGCCAGCAGAATCGCGGTCAGGAGCAGCAGCATGCCGCGCCCGTATCCGCCGTAAGTAATGTGAGCGCGATCGCGATCACCAGGCCGCCGAGCGATCCCGCGGTTCCCGGCGCAAAAGGCGCATACCCGCAGCCAAACCAAGTGGCGATCAGGAATGCAGCCGGATTCCGCCGCGGGCATCTTATTCCTGGTCTTCGCTTTCGCTCTTCAGACATCCTCAGGCTGGATCGGGCGTGGAAATCACGTATTTCTCGCTGGCCCAGTTGCCGAGATCGATGATCTTGCAGCGCTCGCTGCAGAAGGGAAAGAACTGGTCTTCGGGAGAGACGTCCTTTTTGCAGATCGGGCATTTCATCGCGTCGCGGCAAGAATCGGGAAAGCGCTTGGGCTGGAGCAGGCGGCGCGGAGCTTCCGGCGGCACGTCCAGCGCACCGATCAGATCGTAATCGTGCGCCTCGGTGATGCGCATGCGCCGGATCTCGCCGCGTCGCGGTGCGGCGCCCGGCAAAATCGTTGACGTAGCAGAAGCCGTCGATTTCGGGCGCCTGCGTGGACATGCGCGCCTGCCACAGCAAGTCGGTTCTCGGGCGACGGCCCTTCGATTAGCACGTCCACCTCGCGGCCGATCATCTGCGCGATTCCTGGCTTTCGAAATGCGCCGCTGCACGGCCATCAGCTTGCGCTTGCGGTTGTAGATGGTGCGGCCGTCCACTTTGGCGTCCAGATGAAAACTCGCGCTGGTGTCTTCGTCGGAATAGGAGAACACGCCCAGACGGTCGAACTGCGCGGCCTTCACGAAATCGCACAGGGTCTCGAAGTCGGCTTCGGTTTCGCCCGGGAAATCCCACGATCATGCTGGTCCGAATTGCGACGCCGGGAATGGTCGCGCGAATGCGTTCCAGCAGCTTCAGGAAGAAATCGCCGTGCGAGCCGCGTTTCATGCGCTTCAGCACGTTCGAGCTGGCATGCTGCAGCGGCATGTCGATGTACTTCACCAGGGCCGCGTGTTCGGCGATGGTGTCCAGCAGCTTTTGCGTGATGCGGTTCGGATAGCAGTACAGAAACCGGATCCATTTTCGCTGCGCCGTTTCGATCTGCGCCAGCCGCGCCATCAGTTGCGCCAGCCCGTCCTTGATCCCGAGATCTTCGCCGTACGACGTGGTGTCCTGTCCGATCAGATTGATCTCGCGAACGCCGCTGCGCGAACAGCCGCGTGGCTTCGGCGATCACCGATTCAAACCGCCGGCTGCGAAACTTGCCGCGATACTGCGGGATCACGCAAAACGAGCACGGATGGTCGCAGCCCTCGGCGATTTTGATGTACGCGAAATGGCTGGCGGTGGCGAGCACGCGCGGCGTGAGGTCGTGATAGAGATAAGGCTCGCAGCGCGACTGCGCGTCCGGCTCGAAGCCTTCGCACAGCGCCACGATTTTCGAAAGCTCGTTGGTGCCGATCAGCGCGTCCACTTCCGGAAGCTGATCGCGGATCTCGTCGCGATAGCGCTCCACCATGCATCCCGCCACGATCAAGCTTGCGCGCCCGGCCGGATCTTCTTGTATTCCGCCATTTCGAGAATGGTGTCGATGGATTCCTGCTTGGCCGGATCGATGAAGCTGCAGGTGTTCACCACCAGGACTTCGGCGTCCGCTGGTTCCGGCGTCAGCTCGTGGCCGCGTTCGGACCAACTGCGCCCATCATCACCTCCGTATCCACGAGGTTCTTGGGGCAGCCGAGACTTACAAAACCAATTTTCACGGGTGAAGGTGCGGGGGAGATCCGTCGCCTTTAGGATAGCAAGGCTTCGTGACGGGATTCGGGCGTTGCCGACCGCTGCCGACCGGGAATGACGCTCCGCACCCAACCGCTCCCCTCGGTCACGGCTCAGGAATATTGCGCAGATTGGCGGCGCGGGCGCAATTGTGATCGGCTTCGTGGCGATATAGAGCCAGGCGCGATCTTTCAGCCTCGTCCCACGCGGTGCGGCAAATCCGCCGGGCTTCATTGGCTTGCACCTCTTCACCAGACATCACGAGGGCGGCCATTTCACGCACGCTGGTAGAGTAACCACTTGCCGCGTCAGAATACTCGCGGAGCAGGCGGAGACGTTCCTCGCAGATCGTCGGCGGATCGCTCGGCATCAATTGTAGTTCCCCGATTGTATCAGTCTGGGTATATTCCGAGAGAGAATGTGAGCAATGACTTTTCCAAAAGCTTGCATGCTTTGCGTGGCTTTGGCGACGAGCGCTTTCGTGTCGGAAGGCACCGCCGCGGAGACGCCGTCGCCTGCGCTGCTGGTGCTGGACAAAGCCGACCGGGCGCTCGCCATTGTGGATCCGGCATCGGGAAAAGTTGTTGCGCGGGTGGGAGTGGGAGAAGGCCCGCATGAAGTAACCGTTTCAGCGGACGGAAAGTTCGCCTACGTCGGCAATTATGGAGAGCAGACGCCGGGCCACACGATTTCGGTGATCGATCTGCCGGTACAAGCGGAGTTGCGCCGCGTGGATGTGGGCCCGCTGCTCCGCCCGCACGGGATGCTATTCGTGGACGGCAAACTCTACTTCACCGCGGAGTTGAACCGGCTGATCGCGCGCTATGATCCGGTGGCCGATAAAATCGACTGGCTATTTGGCACCGGTCAGGCGACTACGCACATGCTGGTTGCCAACGCGGATGCCAGTTTGATTTTCACCGCGAATATCGGATCGAACAGCGTCTCGGCCATTGAGCGCGGTTCCGGACCGGCCGGTTGGAGCGAGACCATAATCCCGGTGGGCAAAGGACCGGAAGGCATCGACTGGTCGCCCGACGGCAAAGAGGTGTGGACGGCGACGGGCGGCGACGGCGGGGTGTCGATCATCGATGTCGCTTCGAAAAAAGTGATCGAGACATTGCGGGTGGGGACCAGGCGCACCAATCGCTTGAAATTTACGCCGGATGGCAAGCTGGTTCTGCTTTCGGACCGCGACGGCGATGAGCTGGTGGTGCTGGATCGAGCGACGCACCAGGAACGCGCACGCTTGAAGATGGGCCGCTATCCGGAGGGGATTCTCGTCACGCCCGATAGTGCGCGCGCGTACGTGGCGCAAGAAGGCGCGAACGACGTCGCCATCGTCGATCTGAAGACACTCACGATAACCGGCCACATCTCGCCGGGCAACGGGCCCGACGGCATGGCCTGGGCGGTAAGAAAATGATGGCGCGATTGTTTTATTCGGGCGCCGTGGTCCCCAGGTGCAGCAGATCCTTGTTATTTTCCAGGCACACGTATTCCTGAATTTCCCAGCCCTGCCGCCATTTGATGTTGAAGCTCGTGGTCCACGGTTTGGTGTAGTTGACTGGATCTTGGATTGTCGCCTCGTAGTGCAAGGTCCCGTAATTCGGCCGGCTGAAACGCTCCACCACATGCAGTTGATCGCTGGCAGGATGTCCCACGTAATCCAGCCACGTGCGGCCGTTGAAACCGACGGTGTCCACTACCAGGGTGTCATTGCCTTCGTAATGGCCTCTGGATTCTCCGAGCCAGCTCGGATTCGGATCCGCCGAGTGCTTTTCGTTCAATAAAATTACGCGATACATGTGCGAGGCGCCTTCATAAAGGATCACCACGCGATCGGGCAGTTGGATAATTTGAAACGGATAGGGAGTCCCGGTGTAGCGCGGCACGCCGGCGGGCAGGCAATAGCCTTCCGGATCATCCTTGGAATGGTTGGCCTGGCGCTGTTCGTATAGCTTCAATCCGGCAGGTGTGAACGGTACGTCGATCTTTTGTTCGACGTACTTCTTGTCTGCCCAGTCAAGAACCCAGATCGGCGCCCAGACGCCTTTTCCGCCGAGATCCACCTTGCCGTCGGGCAGTCTGGGTGTTGGCTGTGTGGCTAAGTTGTCGCTCGCGGTTGCGGGTTTTGCGGCGAAGGACTGCGCGCGCGCAATCCCAGGTGCAGTCGAAAGAGCCGCAATCGACAGTGCCCCCAGCATCGTAAAGGCAAAATTGGTGGACTTCATGGTCGGACTCCTTAGCTATCACTTTAATTCGGATCGGAACCCGTGAGCAAACGCTACGCAAGCGCGCGCGGGAGGCAACAACAGAGCATTCCTTCTGCGCCTCGGGGCATTATCGTATAGAGGGTACTCTGACATGCCGCATATTCTGACATGTCAAGGAAGGGAACCGGCCGGTCACATGCAGTTAACGCTCGCTCGAAGGGAGCGGCACGAGTCTTGGGCAGATCGACTGACGTATCAGACAAACTCTAGAAATTGTTGACAGCTATATATATCACGTGTTAGCATTGCCTCATGCGCTCACTACTAGCTGTTGTCCTGCTGCTTGTCCCCGTCTGCCTCAGCGCCCAAGAAGGAAAAAAGGGCCCCATGCCTCCGCCGAAGAATCTGAAGATTCTCGACGGGCGAGAGTGGACCGCAGCTCATCATGACGATGCGTGCGTTTACGGTCGCGCTTGGTCAGAAGTGCTCCTTCTGCCACGTGCAAGGCGATTTCGCCAGCGACGATAATCCTCACGAAACAAACCGCGCGCATGATGCTGACGATGGCGCGCGAAATCAATGCTAAGTTCCCGGATGGGCAGCGTCATGTCTCTTGTTACACCTGCCATCGTGGCGCGACAATGCCCGCTACCGAACCTCCGCCCGCTCAGTAAGTTCGCTTCCAGCGGAAGCTTCGGCGCGGAAACAATTTTTTTGACAACCGGCGCTCATGGCGATCAACCTGTGAGCGCCTTTCGTTTTTCACTTGAAGCTTCACCGTTACATCCTATCGCAACGCTCTCTGCATGCAGCACAATCACTGCGAAGTCGTGTGGCTCTGCTGATGTGCGCTGATGTATAATTGCTGAGGCCAATCAGGCAAACAGAAATTCCTCACATCACAAAACGAGAACAAGGAGAGACGATGGTTAGTTTGGCAGATGCACGACGCGTGATCGCCGCGGCGGAGAAGAAGGCTGCGGAAATCGGACAGCCCATGAACATTGCGGTGGCCGACGAAGGCGGCAACCTGGTGTCCCATGTCCGCATGGACGGAGCATGGATCGGCAGCATCGATATTTCGCAGAAGAAAGCGTACACCTCGCGCGCATTCGACATCGCGACCAAGGACCTGGCCACTCATTCGCAGTCCGGCGAGCAGTTCTTCGGAATCCACGCTTCCAACAACGGCAAGATCATGATCTTCGCCGGCGGCATTCCGCTGAAGAAGAACGGAAAGGTTGTTGGCGCCATCGGCGTCAGCGGCGGCTCGGGCGATCAAGACCATGCCGTTGCCGAAGCGGGCGCAGCCGCATTCTGAAAATCAATTAGTTTTGACCAAGAAGTCGAAAGGAGATTGTTATGGCAAGTAATCGATGGAGTAGTGTATCTGGCGCCGGGCAAAGTCGAAGTCCAATCCATCGACTATCCGAAACTGCAAAACCCGGCGGGCAAGAAGATCGATCACGGCGTCATCTTGAAGATCGTCACCACCAATATTTGCGGCAGCGATCAGCACATGGTGCGCGGCCGCACCACCGCGCCGGCGGGCCTGGTGCTGGGACACGAGATCACCGGCGAAATTATCGAGAAGGGCAGCGACGTGGAGTTCCTCAACGTCGGCGACCTGGTCACCGTGCCGTTCAACATCGCCTGCGGCCGCTGCCGCAATTGCAGGGAAGGGAAGACCGGCATCTGCCTGAACGTGAATCCGGCGCGCCCGGCGCGGCATACGGCTACGTGGATATGGGCGGATGGGTGGGCGGCCAGGCGGAATACGTCATGGTTCCCTACGCCGATTTCAACCTGATCAAGTTCCCCGACAAAGCAGAAAGCGATGGCGAAGATCAAGGATCTGACCATGCTTTCCGACATCTTCCCGACCGGATATCACGGCGCCGTTACCGCGGGCGTGGGAACGGGATCCATGGTCTATGTTGCGGGCGCGGGACCGGTGGGACTGGCCTGCGCGGCGTCGTGCCATTTGCTGGGCGCGGCCGTGGTGATCGTGGGCGACATGATTCCGGAGCGCCTGGCGCAGGCCAAGAGCTTCGGCTGCGAGACCATCGATCTGAAGAAAGATGCTTCGCTGGCCGATCAGATCGCGCAGATCGTCGGAACGCCGGAAGTGGATTGCGGCGGTCGATTGCGTCGGGCTTTGAAGCTCGCGGGCACGGACACGACGCGGGCAAGGAACAGCCGGCCACGGTGCTGAACTCGGTGATGGAGATCACGCGCGCGGGCGGCGCCATCGGCATCCCGGGTCTGTATGTCACCGGCGATCCGGGCGGCGTGGACGCCAACGCGAAGATCGGCAACCTCCAGATCCGCATCGGACTGGGCTGGGCCAAGTCGCATTCCTTCTACACCGGCCAGTGCCCGGTGCTGAAGTACAACCGCCAGCTGATGATGGCCATTCTGCACGACAAGGTGCAGATCGCCAAGGCCGTGAACGCCACCATCATCTCGCTCGACAAGGCGCCGCAGGGCTACCAGGATTTCGACAAGGGCGTGGCGAAGAAGTTCGTCATCGATCCGCACGGAACCGCTGCCAAAGCTGCGTAAGCTCGGCTGTCACTTCACCCCGGTAGGGATGCGTCTTCGGCTAGTTGCTGGAGATTGAACTCCACCGTCTGCAAAGTAGATCGAACGGCGGCCGTGAGCAATGCGGCCGCCGTTTTAACGTCCGGCGCTACAAAGGCGTGAACCAGGCTGGCTGCTTTTTCACAAATTTCCACGCCCGATGCGGCGATGCGAGCCACGTTGAGTGGCACCTCGATCGCTCTACGCATCGCGCGCATCCATGGGCTTCTTTTGCCGCAAGCAGTCCAGGTATTGATGGAACGCCGCGATATCTTCGTCGGCGAGTTGCGACAGAGTCTGGGATTTGCCGCGCGCGTCAGCGAGCAAGGCGCTCGACCAGGCGCGCGGTCGCCGGCGAAATCTTTGCGCTTGCTGGCTATCTCGAGAACCTTGGTCAGCAGGCCGAACCCGAGCGTCGCGCTGACCGCGGCGGCTGTTACTCCGGCGGGTACCGGTTCGATGCCGGCCACGCGATCGCGAAAGTTGGCGAGCGTGGCGGTCCAAATCGAGTCTGACATTTCAAAGACTGCGAAGGCTCTCTACGAGAGCCCGATAATGCGGCCGGTAGCGGTGTCCAGATCGATGTCGTAGTAGCCGGGACGCGTGGACAGGCCCGGCATGGTGGCCATCGTTCCGAGCAGCGGATAAAGAAACCCCGCGCCGACGCTGGCGCGGATATCGCGCACCGGCACGGTGAATCCGCTGGGCGCGCCCTTCAGGTTCGGATCGTGGCTGAGGCTGATATTGCGTCTTCGCCATGCACATCGGGCAGCTTGTCGAAGCCCTGGCGCGTGTACAGCTTCGATCTTCTTTTCCGCTTCGGGCGAATACTCGACGCCGGCGCCGCCGTACATTTCCTTCACGATGTTCTCGATCTTCTCCTTGATGCTCAGGTCCAGCGGGTAGAGGAATTGGAAATTGCTCGGCTTTTCGCAGGCCGCGATCACGGCCTTGCCCAGCTCCACCGCGCCCGCGCCGCCTTCCGCCCAGTGGTTGCGACACCACGGCGTCGGCTGCGCCCGCTTCGATCGCCAGCTTGTCGCACCAGCTCGATTTCGTTGTCGGTGTCGTCCTTGAAGCGATTGACGCCGACCACCACCGGAATTCCGAACGAGCGCGCGTTCGCGATCAGGCTGCAGCAGATTCGCGCAGCCCTTCTCGAGCAGTTCGAGATTCTCCTGCGTGTATTCATGCGCGAGCGGCTTTGCCCGCCACCACTTTCGGTCCGCCGCCGTGCATCTTCAGCGCGCGAATGGTGGCCACCAGCACCACGCAGTCCGGCTTCAGCCCGCTGTAGCGGCACTTGATGTTGCAGAACTTCTCCAAGCCCATGTCGGCGCCGAATCCGGCTTCGGTGAGCACGTAGCCATCCGGCCCGACCAGCTTCAGCGCGATCTGATCGGCGACGATCGACGAATTGCCGTGCGCGATATTGGCGAACGGCCCGGCGTGAACGAACGCCGGCGTGCCCTCGATGGTCTGCATCAGGTTGGGCATGATGGCGTCCTTCATCAGGACCGTGAGCGCGCCGCTGACGCCGATATCGTCGGCGGTGATCGGCTCGCCCGCTGCGGTTGGTGCCGATCACCATGCGGCCCAGCCGCTCGCGCATATCGGCCAGGCTGGTGGCCAGCGCCAGGATCGCCATGATCTCGCTGGCCACGGCGATGTCGAAGCCGGTGACGCGCGTGAAGCCTTTTTCTTCCGGCCCCTGGCCGATCGGTGATCTGGCGCAGCATGCGGTCGTTGGTGTCGATCACGCGGCGCCAGGTGATGGTGTCCGGGATCGATATCCAGGCGCGCGAAGCGGCTGCGCTCTTCGGGCGTCAGTTCGTTGGGATCGGTTTTCGTAATGCCCAGCTTGCGCAGGCGCCGCAGCATCACGGGCGAAAACTTGCGGCTGCCGTCTTTCGACGGCGGGCACGAGCCGGTCGAACAGCTGCTCGTCGGTTGCGCTGCTCTCGTGGAACATGCGCGCATCGATGGCCGCGGCGAGAAGATTATTGGCGGCGATGATGGCGTGGATATCGCCGGTCAGATGGAGATTGAACTCCTCCATCGGAATGATCTGGCTGTAGCCGCCGCCCGCCGCGCCGCCTTTGATGCCGAACGTGGGACCCTGGCTGGGCTGGCGAATGCAGGTGAACACTTTCTTGCCGAGATGCGCGCCCAGCGCCTGGCTCAAGCCCGACGGTGGTGGTGGTTTTGCCTTCGCCCAGCGGAGTGGGCGTGATCGCGGTCACCACGATGTATTTGCCGTTGGGCGAGTCCTTCAGCCGGTCGCGAATCGAAAGATGCACCTTGGCTTTGGTCTTGCCGTAAAGATCCAATTCGTCGGGAAGGATGCCTGCTTCGGCCGCGATCTGGTCGATGGGAAGCGGCGTGGCGGCCTGCGCGATTTCGATATCGCTGGGCACACGTGTCAGGATGTTCTTTAGCTTATGGGGCATGCAAACCCTTATTCTAGAACAGAAGCTCGCCGTGCTCTAGCTTTATCGCGGATCGTGATCGCTGGTATAAGGCCGCGTCTCAGCTCGATTTTTCTGAAGCTCGAAGATGTTTTGAAAGGACCGTGGCGGGCGAGCCCCGACATAATTCTGCTCGCTTTTGATATATCCCAACGCCAGGTAGAATCGCAGTGCGGTCTGCGTGCTTTCCAAAAAGCATTCCGAGATTCCGAGCGTTCTTGCCTTTTCTTCCATCGAGCGACATTAGTGCCTTAGCTGACGCCACGGAAGCGAACATCTGGATCGACGTAGTTCAAAGTGATCTTGCCTGAATCAGTCATTGCGACGACTCCGACGATCCGCCCCTCCTTGCTCAGCTACCAAGAAGTGGCTTTCCAATATCCATCTGCTTTACATTGTCAACTGGTCTTGTTGGAAAGCCACTTTGACAAGCTCTCTTCATTCCCGCCATGGTCTGGATGGCAAAGCTCGGTGATCGACCTGCGAATAACAGCGCAAGCCTCCGCTGCGTCCTCGCTCTTAGCTGGGCGTATCTTCGTGGAGGCGGATGACTGGTTGGCGGTCTGGTACTCGGACGATAGAAAGCTACTTCCTCAGCACAGTTTCTTCAGAAGCGTGAGCCGAGGCCGCTTTCACATTGCTGATGTTGATCAGCGGCTGCGGATGCTCGGGACGGCTGTCGCGGTTGAGAAAAAGATTGATGAAGGAGCTGGTGCCTTGCAGCGCCCGATTGCGCGGCGGAATGTAGACTTTCAGATCGTCCACGCGATTCGCGGCCTGCGCGCGTGTCATAAACCTTCACCCAGATGCAGGCCTGTTCCGGAATCACTTCGCATTGGCCGTTGAACGTGCCGCCGCAGGGACCGTTGCGCATATTCTTGGGGCAGGTCATCGGGCAGACGTATTCCATCTCGCCCAGAACGCAATTGCCGCAGGCCTGGCATCCGAACAGCGGCTTCTTGATGGCCAGTTCGACGTCTTCCAGCGCCTCGGCCATGGCCGGGCTGCTGGTCGATCCAGCGCATGATCGCGGCCAGAAACCGCCTGCAGCGCGTTGTCTTCGTGCTTCACCGGGAACAGGCGCGCCATGGTGTCCGCTACGCGCGCGAACATCGGCTTCGGCTTGGGCGGATGCTTAGCCGCTTCGAAGAAATAGAATCCGCCCTTGGCGCCGTAGCTGATCTCTTCGGCCAATTCTTCCCAGCGCGGCGCCAATTCTTCCGAGCGCTGGATGATCCAGCGGATGTGCTCGGGGTTATGCGTGCCGCCGATGTAAGCGCCCGCGTAGCCCAGGCCACGGACGATGGCGACCATCTTGCGCCGCGCGCTCCAGTCGCGCGGCCAGACCTTTGTCCGTCGAGCCTTGGCTTCTTCCTGAATCTTGGCCAGCAGTTCCGGCGACACCCAGCATCCGGGAGGCTCGCCCTTTCGACATTCTCTCCGCGGCTTTGGGCGGCAGCACGTAGACGTTGCCGAAGACCGGCGTCTTCAGGCCGCGCTCGTCCAGATAGCGCTTCAGCTCGCGAATCTTGCGCGAATCGAACCCGAGCTGCGTGATCGCGAAATCGGCGCCCGCGGCGATCTTCTTTTCCAGCTTCAGATACTGGTAGGCGCAATCCTCTTCGAGGTACTTGAACGGCGACACAGCCGCCGAGATATAGAACGGCCATTTGCCCTGCTGCGCGCAGTTCAGCGATGGTTTCCACCAACTGCACCGAATCGCAAGCGATACGCCGACGCTTCCGAGCGGCGCGCCCTTGGGATAATCGCCCGTGATCGCGAAAACATTTTCGATCCCGAGCGCCATCAAGTCGTCCAGAGCCTGCGGCGACGCTCGGCCGGATCGTGTTCACGCAGGTCAGGTGAATGTTGGGAGTCAGCCCGCGCTCCGTGCGCCGGTCGGCGACGCGGATCGGATCGTGACCCGAGCCGACCGCCCGCGTAGCTGGTGATGCCCGCGCGCCACCACTCCGGGAATCTGCGCAATGCCCGAGGCGATTTCGCCACAGCTTCTCCTCCGTCATCGAGGCGCTCGCCACCATCTCCACCATGTAGCAGAAACGTCCCGCGGTGAGCGCTTCCCGGATTGGATTCGCCGACATGCCATCATTACTTCGCCCAACTCCTTGCGCACGATGCGCGTGCCTTCCACCATCGCCTTCAGTTTCGCGAACGCCACGTCGCGCGGCAGATGGAACAGCCCGCAATCGGGCAGGATGAAGATGCGCTCCGCCGGCAGCACTTCCAGCGCTTTGCGAATGCGTTCGGCCACCATTTCCGGGGTTTCGATGTCGTCCGTCTTCACGTCGATCACGCCCACGCCCAGCTCGAAATTGCGTATTGAACTCCTTGAACAGGTCCAGATCCTCGCCGCCGCGGCGCGCGAATTCCAGCGTCAACTGCTGGACCTTGGCTTCCATGATCGTCGGGAAACAGATAACGATAGCTGCCTTCCCAGGAAGGCTTGCCATAGCGATTTCCGTAGCAGATGTGCACGGCGATCTTCGCGTCCACGCCCTCCACCATGGTATTCAACACCTTCACGCACCACGGCAGATCTTCCGGGAAGCCGGAATAATACGGCTCGTCGATCTGGATGTAACGTCGCGCCCGCTTTCACCAGCGCCTTCAGTTCCAGATTCATCACTTTCGCGATATCCGTGGCGAGCGCTTCCTCGCTCGGGTAATACTGATTGCGGATGCGCTTGGTCAGGCAATGCGGGCCGGTGATGCAGAACTTGGTCTGCCGCTCGGTGAACGTTTGCAGAAACTGGAAATCCGGCACCAGGCCGAGCGACGCCATGGGCAGCTTGCCCTGCACCGACGCTGTCGTAAAAATCGTAGTAAAACTTCTTGGACGAGCGGTCAATCTGGACGCCGGGAAGCCGTTCCACGAAATAATCGACCATGTTGTCGCGGCGCGGCTCGCCGTCGGTGACGATGTCGAGGCCGGCGATTTCCTGGTCCTTGATCGCGGCCTTGGCCGCCGCGTCGTAGATTTCATCCAGATCGTGACGGCTGATGCGCCGGGCGAAATATTCGGTCTTGAGGCGCTCCAGCCAGCCCGGCATGGCGTAGCTGCCGACCATCGTAATAGGAAGAATAGGGAGTCATTTTATTTACTCGCTGCGCGTGGTATAGAGAACGGAAGTATGCGATCCTTTGCGGTAGTGGAACGGAGCGAAATGCACGTTGTAGCCGGCGCGCTCCGCCACCTCTTTTAGTAAAGCACCATTCACCCAATTCAGCAGCGAGCCATCCAGTTTTCCGGGTCCGTAGAAGCCCAGCCGATACTGGTCCAGGTCCGTCACGAAAATATCCTGCACCTGCAAATAGCCGCGCGGATGCAGCAGCGGAAGCGTGTTCAAGAAGCTGGCGAGCGCGCCGGAGCTCAGGTGAAAACGGAAATCGCTGGGCGCTTCCTTGCAGGATGTCCTCCACCTTGCTGCGCGTCCAGGCCCTGCGGAAACGGGAAATCGGGGAGATCCTCCACCAGCACCAGCCGTTCTTCCAGGCGGATGGCGCTCCAAATTTCCATCCAGAACGCCACGCCGCGCGCCGGCTCGCCCAGAAATTCGGCGCTGCCGGAGAGCAAGCGGTTGACGGTGGAGCGAAGTTTGTCCGGCGGAACGTCGAATTCGCGTCGAGAGCCGCACCACGTCGGCCATGGGAAGATAAGCGCGCACCTGCACGAAGTACAGCTTGCCGTCGCGCCGCACCACTTCTTCGTCCGGCAGGTTGTCGTACACGTTGGTGGAGTGCACCTGCATGATCTTGTGCCGCAGGAACGAGCAGCGTCTTCAGCGGATTCATCGCGTCCAGCACCAGGAAGCTGCACAGATCGACGTGATCCTCCACCGCGGGCCGCGACATGTCCAGCGTGGCCAGCGAATAGTCGCCCAGCAGCACCCGCAGCTTCGGATAATAGCCGGTGCCGCGCTGCTGATCCAGCGTCGCGAAACTTGGTCGAGCCACATGCCCGCAGCGCACGCCCGTGCCCACGCCGATTTCGAGCAGATAGATTTCCGGCGGAAGCTGGTTCTTGGTCTCCATGTCGCGCAGCAAAGTCCAGAAATCCGCCACGCTGTCGGCGATTGCCTCCGGATTGTGGCCGTCGGAAGCGCCGCCCGGCAGCGCCTGCTCGTAACCCTTGCCGGTGGCCAGCTCCCAATCGTGCAGGCGGCCCCAGTAAAGCTTGTTGAAATCCCACACGATGCTGGATCGCATGGATTTGAACTCTTCCAGCGGCAGCCGGTCCTGATTCTGCGGCTCCGGCGCGTTGCTGTGAGCCAGGGCGCGCAACAGACGCGCCGCGCAGGCATCCCGGCACCACCTGGCGCACGTCCACATGCACGTCCATGATGGGCACCTGCTGGCCCTGTTCGTTGTAGCCATGCGTCGCGATCACCACTTCGCGAAAGTTCTGTTTGTATTGGATCCAGTCCAGTTCAATCTGGAGGCGGGCAAACTGGGCTTTCTCGATGTGGCCCTCCTCCAACAGCGCGTAGACCGTTCCGATGACGTCCTGGGCGCTGGTAGCGGCCGCTTTGCCTTGGAGGTGATTGAGTTTGACGATCATTTTTCTTGCTAGAGCGTATAAGTTTCGGTGCAGTGCCACGCTGCATGCAAAATGCGAGTGGCTCGGCCATTTTATCTCACTTTCATAACTCGCCTCACGAGCCGTGGCCTCTCGCACATTTTTCATGTATGGTGAAAGTCATGGAAGTCCACTTTACGCCCGAACTCGAAGCCAAGGTCATGCAATCTGCGGTTCAGCAGGGACGGAACCCCGACGAGCTGGTGCAAGAGGTGGTGGCGCAGCATTTCGAGGAGGAAAGATGCTTCGTCGAAGCAGTACAGCGCGGAGAGAAGGCGTTAGAACGCGGCGAATTTCTCACGCATGAACAGGTCGGCGAGCGCCTGGAACGTTTTTTGCGCCCCTGATGGAGGTGCGCTGGTCGCTGTCCGCTGCTGAAGATTTGGAGCTCATTTGCCAGCGGATCGAGCGAGATAATCCGGAAGCGGCCCGGCGCGTCGCTCGAACTATTTATGACGGATGTGCTCGGCTCAAGGATTTTCCCAATCTCGGGCGACCCAGCCTCCGAATGGCCGAAAGGCGCGAACTCACATTTTCGCCCTTACCCTACATTGTGGTCTATCAAGTAAAGCCTGACGCCATAGAGATTTCTCGCATCTATCACGGCGCACAAGACTGGCCCTAGTATTCGACTGGGAGAATTTTGCGCCTGAGCTCCCCAGGCCCCAATATGATAAAATTCATTCGCAAGACGCACGCGCCAGTCCAAGCGCCGGCGCGCTAAGAAAGTACAGGTAAACTACTCAGCATGAGCAAGATGCAAGCCTGGGATGCGGACCGGGCCCAAGCCCGGATTCGGGAACTGGAGCACCTGCCCGGCGCTCTGCTTCCGATCCTGCATGCCTTGCAAGAAGAGTTCGGATATATCGATCCGGCGGCGACCCCCATGCTCGCCAGTGCGCTGAACATCTCCCACGCCGAAGTGCACGGCGTCATCAGTTTCTATCACGATTTTCGGCACGAACCGGCCGGCACGTCACGTGATGCGGATCTGCCGCGCGGAATCCTGCCAGTCCATGGGTTGCGACGCCCTGGTCCAGCATGTCGAGAAACGGCTGGGCGTGAAGCTGGGCGAAACCACGCCCGACCAAAGCCTTACGGTCGAGCAAGTTTTCTGTCTGGGAAATTGCGCGCTGTCGCCGGCCGTGCTGATGGATGGCGAGCCGTACGGCCGAGTCTCGCCCAGCGTCGCTGATTTCTTGATTGAAAGTGCGCGGAGGGCGCAATGAGCGTGAAGGTCTACGTTCCGCGCGATTCTGCGGCTCTCTCGGTGGGCGCTGAGGGCGTGGCGCGCGCCATCGCGACGGAAGCTTCCTCCCGTGGGCTCGATATTACGCTGGTCCGCAATGGTTCGCGTGGGATGTTCTGGCTGGAACCCCTGGTGGAAGTGGAAACGCCGCAGGGGCGCATCGCCTACGGGCCGGTTTCGCGCGAAGCAGTCGCTGGATTGTTCGACGCCGGTTTCCTGGAAGGCAAGGCTCACGCGCTCAGTCTCGGCCCGACCGAAGAGATTCCATATCTTAAGCAGCAGGAGCGCCTGACCTTCGCGCGCTGCGGCATCGTGGACCCGTTGTCGCTCCCCGATTACATCGCGCACGGCGGCTACCGCGGATTGCAGAAAGCGCTCACGCTCGAACCGCAAGCCATCGTCGATGCGGTCCAAGCCTCCGGCCTGCGCGGACGCGGCGGCGCGGGATTTCCCACCGGCATCAAGTGGAACACCGTCCTCTACGCCAAGGCCGATCAGAAATACATCTGCTGCAACGCCGACGAGGGCGATAGCGGCACCTATGCCGACCGCATGATCATGGAAGGCGATCCCTTCGTGCTCATCGAAGGCATGACCATCGCCGCTTTCGCGGTCGGCGCTACCAGAGGCTACATCTACAGCCGCTCGGAATATCCGCATGCTTTTCGCGTGATGCAGCGCGCCATCGCCATCGCCTATGAGAACGGCTACCTGGGCGCGAACGTGGCGGGCAGCGGCAAGCGATTCGATCTGGAAGTTCGCCTGGGCGCGGGCGCTTACATCTGCGGCGAAGAAACCTCGATGCTGGAAAGCCTGGAAGGCCGCCGCGGGCAGATCCGCCCCAAGCCCCCATTGCCGGCGATCGAAGGGCTTGTTCGGCAAGCCGACCGTGGTCAATAACCTGATCACGCTGGCTACCGTCCCGATCATCCTGGACAAAGGCGCCGAATATTATCGCGACTTCGGCATGGGCAAATCGCGCGGGACACTGACCATCCAGCTCGCCGGCAACATCAAGCACGGCGGCTTGGTGGAGAAGGCTTTCGGGATCACGCTGCACGATGCCATTTACAATTTCGGCGGCGGCACTGCCACTGGCCGGCCGCTGCGCGCCGTGCAAGTGGGCGGACCGCTGGGCGCATATTTCCCCGAATCCTTGCTCGACACGCCGCTCGATTATGAAGCTTTCGCCGCCAGGAAAGGCATGCTCGGCCATGGCGGCATCGTGGTCTTCGACGACACCGTGGATCTGGCCAAACAGGCCCGCTTCGCGATGGAATTCTGCGCTATCGAAAGCTGCGGCAAGTGCACGCCCTGCCGGGTCGGGTCCACGCGCGGCGTGGAAGTGATCGACCGTATCATCGCGAATGAAAATCGTACCAAAAACCTGGAATTGCTGGATGATCTATGTGAGCTGATGCTCGACGGATCGCTGTGCGCGCTGGGCGGGCTGATCCCGCTGCCGGTGATGAGCGCGATCCGCCATTTCCCGGAAGATTTTGCGAAACCGGCGCCCGTATCGCCGGCTCTGCCCGCGCCGGCGGCCTTATTGGATGCAGACGTTCTGAAGTCGGCAAGAGAGACACACCCATGGCACTAATCCAAGAAATCGACTACGGCACTCCCCAGCGGATTGCCGAAACGCTCGTGACGCTCGAGATCGACGGCAAGCCCGTAACGGTAGCCGCGCGGAACCTCCGTGATGCGCGCCGCGGTGGAAGCCGGCGTCCAGGTGCCGAAGCTGTGCGCCACCGACAACATGGAAGCGTTCGGCTCCTGCCGCCTGTGCCTGGTCGAGATCGAAGGACGGCGCGGCACGCCGGCTTCTTGCACCACTCTGGCGGAACCGGGCATGAAGGTGCGGACCCAATCGCCCAAGATCGCCAAGCTGCGGCGCGGCGTGATGGAGCTCTACATCTCCGATCATCCGCTGGATTGCCTCACCTGCGCGGCCAACGGCGATTGCGAATTGCAGGACATGGCGGGCGTCGTCGGACTGCGCGAAGTCCGCTACGGTTACGAAGGCGCAAAATCATCTCAAGGCCGAAAAGGACCAATCGAATCCATATTTCACCTTCGATGCCGCCAAGTGCATCGTATGCTCGCGCTGCGTGCGCGCCTGCGAGGAAGTGCAGGGAACTTTCGCGCTGACCATCCAGGGCCGCGGGTTTGATTCGAAGGTAGCGTCCGGTCCCACGAATTTTCTGGAATCCGAATGCGTCTCCTGCGGCGCGTGCGTGCAAGCGTGCCCCACCGCGACGTTGATGGAAAAGTCGGTCATCAATAACGGCCTGCCGGAGCACAGCGTGGTCACCACCTGCGCGTACTGCGGCGTCGGCTGCTCGTTCGTCGCCGAATTGCAGGGCAACGAAGTGGTCCGCATGTCTCCCTACAAAGACGGCAAAGCGAATCACGGCCACTCCTGCGTGAAGGGCCGGTTCGCGTGGGGCTACACCACGCACAAGGATCGCATCACGAAGCCCATGATCCGCGCCAAGATCACCGACCCATGGCGCGAAGTCACCTGGGAAGAAGCCATCAACCATACCGCCAGCGAGTTCAAGCGCATCCAGGCCCAGTACGGGCGCGATTCCATCGGCGGCATCACCTCTTCGCGCTGCACCAACGAAGAGACCTACCTGGTGCAGAAGATGATCCGCGCGGGGTTCGGCAACAACAACGTCGACACCTGCGCGCGCGTTTGCCATTCGCCCACGGGCTACGGCTTGAAGTCGACTTTCGGAACTTCGGCCGGCACGCAGGATTTCGATTCCGTCGATGCCACCGACGTGATCATGGTGATCGGCGCCAATCCCACCGATGCGCATCCCGTCTTCGCATCGCACATGAAGAAGCGGCTGCGCGAGGGCGTGCGGCTGATCGTCGTCGATCCGCGCCGCATCGATCTGGTCAAGAGCCCGCACGTCAAGGCGGATTATCATCTGCCGCTCCAGCCCGGAACCAACGTCGCCGTGATCAACGCGATGGCGCACGTCGTAGTCACCGAAGGCCTGGTGGACGAGCCATACGTGCAAGAGCGCTGCGAGCCGGAAGCATTCGAGCAGTGGCGCAAGTTCGTCGCCGAAGAGCGCAATTCGCCGGAAGCGATGGAACCCTTCACGGGCGTTCCGGCAGCTGATCTGCGCGCCGCGGCTCGCCTCTACGCCACCGGCGGCAATGCGGCCATCTACTACGGACTCGGCGTCACCGAGCACAGCCAGGGATCGACCATGGTGATGGGCATGGCCAATCTCGCCATGGCCACCGGCAACATCGGCAAGGTCGGCGTGGGCGTGAATCCGCTGCGCGGCCAGAACAACGTGCAGGGCGCCTGCGACATGGGTTCGTTCCCGCACGAATTTCCCGGATATCGCCACGTTTCCGACGATACTGTTCGCCAGCTCTTCGAAGAGGCCTGGCACGTTCCGCTGCAAAACGAGCCCGGCCTGCGCATTTCCAACATGCTGGACGCCGCCTGCGAAGGCACGTTCAAGGGCATCTACATTGAGGGCGAGGACATTCTTCAGTCCGACCCCAACACCAAACATGTCACCGCCGGATTGGCCGCGATGGAGTGCGTGGTGGTGCAGGATCTTTTCCTGAACGAAACCGCGAGCTACGCGCACGTGTTCTTCCCCGGCTCCTCGTTCCTCGAAAAAGATGGAACGTTCACCAACGCCGAGCGGCGCATCAGCCGCGTTCGCAAAGCCGTTCCTCCCGTGGCCGGCATGGCGGACTGGGAGATCACCCAGGCGCTCTCCAACGCTCTTGGTTATCCGATGAACTACAGCCATCCGTCCGAAATCATGGACGAGATCGCGCGTCTGACGCCGACGTTCGCGGGCGTCACTTTCGACAAGATCGACGAAATGGGCAGCATCCAGTGGCCGTGCAACGCCAAGGCGCCCGAAGGAACGCCCGTGATGCACATCGGCGGATTCGTGCGCGGCAAGGGCCGCTTCATGATCACCGAATTTATTCCTACCGACGAGCGCACCACCGGCCGCTTCCCGCTGATCCTGACCACGGGCCGCATCCTGACGCAATACAACGTGGGCGCGCAGACCGCGCGCACCGAAAACAACGTGTGGCACCCCGAGGATATTCTCGAAATCCACGCCTTCGACGCCGAGAATCGCGGCATTCGCGAAGGCGACCGCGTGTCGCTCACCAGCCGCGCCGGCGAAACGTCGCTGCGCGCGCACATTTCCGAGCGCATGCAGCCCGGCGTGGTTTACACCACTTTCCATCACGGCTTCACCGGCGCGAACGTGGTCACCACGGAGTTCGAGGATTGGGCCACCGGCTGTCCCGAATACAAAGTGACTGCCGTGCAAGTAAGCCCTGCGCGCAAAATGTCCGAGTGGCAGGAGCATTATCTGGAGACGCGCAAGCAGACCACGCAGATCCTGACCGGCGCCGCCGGCGATTAAGAGCATGGAATCGGACCGTATGATTCACCGGGCGAACCAGATCGCCCTCTACTTTGCCGCTTATCCGCACGACGAAGCGGTCGCCGGCGTCACCGATCATTTGAAGAAGTTTTGGGAGCGCCGCATGCGCGATCAGATTATCGCTTACGTGTCGCACGGCGGCCAGGGTCTGCACGAACTCGCGCTGGAAGCGGTAAAACGGCTGCAATAAGCCTCCTACTTGACAGCAGTGCGATCGCGCATCTGTCGGCTCTATCGTCGGTCATTTCGATCCCTTGTGCCATTCCGCCTGGTGTCACCAGCGGTGTCCAACAAAGTGACGGTCGCGGTAAAGTAGGCAGGTGCGCATCCTTTTCTTGCTGCTGTTCGGCTCCCTCGCATTCGCCCAGAGCAATGCCGCCCAACGTGCGGCCTGGAACCAGCCCGTTAAGCCATTCCGGATCATCGGCAACATCTACTACGTAGGCGCAGCCAACGTCTCTTCGTTCTTCATTCGAACGCCCCAAGGCGCCATCTTGCTGGACGGGGGCCTTCCCGAAACCGCCCCGCTCATCGAGAAGAACATCGCGGAACTCGGCTTCTCCATCAAAGACGTCAAGTTTCTGCTCAACAGCCATGCGCATTTCGATCATTGTGGTGGCCTGGCGGAGTTGAAGAAAGCATCCGGCGCGCAAATGGTTGCCAGCGCGCGCGACGCACCGGTGCTCACCAGCGCCCATGGTGGGGCAGCACCGTTCCCCGCGGTCGCTGTCGATCGCCTCATCGCTGACGAACAGACCGTGCAGCTCGGGGGCGTCACTTTGACGGCCCATATCACGCCCGGCCATACCAAAGGCTGCACCACCTGGAGCATGCCCGTCGCCGATTCGGGCAAAATTTATCAAGTGGTCTTCTATTGCAGCACCTCGGTGGTCGACAAGCTGGTCAACAATTCCGACTACCCAAACATCGTCTCCGACTACATGCATAGTTTCGCCGAGCTGCGCAAGATGCCATGCGATGTTTTCCTTGCACCACACGCCGGCTTTTTCCATCTCGAAGAAAAACGCAAGCAACTGGAAGCCGGCAAGCTTGACGCTTTCGTCGATCCCGCGGAAATGAAGAAGTTTGTTGAAGAGTCCGAGCAATCGTTTCGGAAGCAGTTAGCCGGCCAGCTACGGTAGGTGCCCTCCGCGATCGACGGAGCGGTGTATCATACACCCATGGGCCACCGTTGGACCCTCATTACCGGCCTGGCTCTCCTCACCGCCGCCACCGCGCCCGCGCACGACATCATCACCACGCCCATCACCTGGGATCGCGAAATCTCGCGCATCATTTATTCGCGCTGCGCCTCCTGCCATCATGACGGCGGCCAGGCGTTCTCGTTGATGACCTACGCGGACGCTCGTCCCTGGGCGGTCGCCATCAAAGAAGAAGTGCTGGAGCGGCGCATGCCTCCCTGGGGCGCGGTGAAAGGATTCGGCGATTTCCGCAATGACCAGGCGCTGACGCCCGAGCAACTGGAGCTCTTCATCAATTGGGAGGGTGGCGGCGTGCCGGAAGGCGAGGCCAAGGATCTCGCGCCCGTTCCCAAGTTCGATCAGCCGCCGCTGCCGGTTCCTTCTCACGGCGTGATTGCCGTGAGCGGCGAGTTCCAGCTTCCCAAGGATTTTTCGCTAGACGGGCTGTTGCCCAAGACCGTGCCGGATGACGCGGCGTTTCAAATCACCGCTGAAAGGCCGGACGGCAGCATCGAACCGCTGCTATGGTTCGAGCATTACCACGCCAAGTTCGCGCATCCGTTCCTGTATCGAAATGCGATTGAACTGCCGGCCGGAACCAAAATTCACGGCGTTCCGCCAGGCGCGACTCTGGTTTTGTTACCGGCCCCGTCGGCCACCACGAAAGCTACTCCAGCTCCTTAACCGGAACATCGAAGTGCACGGTGTTCACCACGCCTTTGCGCTGGAATTGCACCCATACCCGATAGGTTCGCGCCCGCGGAAACTCCAGGCTGAACTGGACCTGCGGCCCGCCATCGGCGATGAACGGATGCGTGTGAATCAGGTCGATCAAATCGTCGCTCGCGGCCAGCATGTGCGCCCACACGCCGATATATTTCTCGATGCCGTCGGCCGGCGACAGGTGAAAATAGATCTGCGTCCTTTGTGCGGCCAGCGGCTGCGGCGGATCGGTGGTCATGGATACTTGCAGATTTTCGGCCTGCTTGGTGGAATAATCGCGCGGGATCGAGACCGGCGGCGGGGGCGTTCCGGGAACCATCACGGTCCTGGCGATCAGCTGCGGCGTCGCGCCATCCGGATAAAAATCGCCCAGCACGCGATACATGCCCGGCTTCGGGAACTGGATGTTATACAGGAATTCGCCATCCGGCTGGATCACCGGATGGTCATGCACGAAAAACTTCAGATCCTGGCTCACCACGAACATGTGGAACAGCTTCTCGTGTACGATCTGGAAATCTTTTACGGGCCGGTCCTTCCACGGGTCGCGCACGCTGAACTTGAGCTCGGTGGGCTGGTTGGGCTTCACCGCGCGCGGTGTGAGCGCCAGGTCCATGTGGAATTCCACCGGGTCCGGGATGCCGGCGCGCAATTCCATCCCGCAGCGGCGGCATTTGCCGGGCTGATTGGAGCGGACATCCGGGTCCATGGGGCAGATGAAAACTTTGTCTTGCGCCGACAAGAATCGCGGCGCGACCAGGAAGCCGAAAACGAATAACAGCAAGAGAACGCGGCCTGCTGTATACATGCCTTTTATGATATCCGATCCGCTACTTCAGCAAGTGACCGACAAACCAATCCCTCGCCGCGCCGCTGGCCAATTCGAATTCTGCTTCATACGGCGCGAAATGGCCGCCTGCCAGCAGAACCAGCTTCTTCGGCTCCAGCGCGCCATTGTACGCTTCCAGTTGGAGATCGCTGCACGTGATCGAGTCCTTCAGTCCAATGATCATCTGCAGCGGTGTCGGGCTGATGTACGGCACATAAATTCCCGGCTCGTAGCCTCGCGCGTACTCCATGCTGCGCAATGTCACTTCGTTTCGCCAGTTCGGCGCGTTCGGGCCGGCGCTCAGGAAATACTCACGCGTCTCTCCGGAAGGGTACACGGGATTCACGGACGCGTCGCCCACCAAAGGCCGCATCGCGGGAGCGTCGCCCTTCATCCGCCGCGCTCGATCCTCGGCGAACATTTGCGTCAAGGCGTCCACCTTGTCCATCGGCACGCGCCGCAGCCCGCTATCGTGCCCGCTGATCGTCGGAACCTGTACCGATACGCACTTCACCCGCCGATCCGTGGCCGCCACCATCAGGCAATGGCCGCCGCTATAACTGCTGCCCCAAATTCCGACGCGGCCGGCATCCACGTCCGGCAGCGTAGTAGCGTAAGTGATGGCGTGCCGATAATCCTCCGCTTGCTGCCAAGGATTCAGCTCCTGGCGCGGCAAGCCGTCGCTCGCGCCCAGATGGCGAAAATCGAAGAGAAGAACCGCCAGCCCCGCGCCCGCGAATACTTCCGCGAAGTTCGCGAGATGCATCTCCTTCACGCAAGAGAACCCGCCCGCCATCACCACGATGGGAAGCCGTGCCGCAGCGTTTTCGGACCGTGCCACGGTTTTTTCTGGAAGATACAACCATCCGCGGATGAAACTCCCATCCGCGTTTAACTCGATATCCTGACGGCGGAAGGTAAACCCCGGCACTATTTCAACCGCGAAAAATCGGTCGGGTTCATGTACGTGGAATCCACTTTCTCCACGATTTTCGCGTCACCCGTCTGCGCCTTGATCATCTCCTTGAATTCCGGATCGGCCTGAAACGCCGCCCAGTGCGCTTTCGCTTCGTCCCGGCTGGGATGAGCCAGGATGTAGATAAATTCGTTGTCCGACGTGGGCGCATCGGCGGGCACCCAGAAACCCACCGGCTTCAGATCGTGCCTGGCGAACAGCTTAGTCACCTTGTCGCGAAACTCGGTCTCGAGCGCCGTAACCTTCCCCGGCACGGTGTGATAGATGCGCAGCTCAAAGACGCGATTGCTATCGGCCTGCACCTGATTCATATGCATCAGCCGGGCAGTAAGCAGCGATCCGGCGGCGAAGGAAGCCAGCGCGATGCCGCAAGCAGTGATTGTCCGGAGTGTCGGACCTTTGAATTTCCAGCGGTTGAGTGTCATGGCTAGGGATGGTATCAGACGCGTCGCGAGCCGGTCAATTGTTTACTTATCCGCCGTTAATCCGTGTTGATCCGTGGCCAACATTCTGAATCCGCCTTCATCTATGCCGGCGCGGCCGCTCTATGTACCGCCCCCGGTGACAAACGCGCCCGGGCGTTCCACCGTTGCCTGGGTCCAAACACTTTCCGCAGCAATTGCTTGAAACGAGGATCGCTCCGCAGCTCTTCGCCACGCACATCCACGTTCATCTGGAATAGCGACGCGGAATTCTCCATCCACGCACGATCCAATTCCACGAACGCCTGGTCGCGTCTTCCCACCGCATCTAGCAACAATGCCACGAAATACGCGTCCACGTATTCCCGTTCCCGCAGACTCTCCAACTCATCCAACGCCGCCAGCGCCTCACTGCGCCGTCCATGCCTGGCCAGGCAAACGGCTTCGAGCGCCCGTAGCCACGGCAGATCCGGCGACATCACGCATGCCAGGCGCATCTCGGCCAGCGCCTCCTCCACCCGCCCGGTGCGTGCCAGCGCCTCCGCGTAATGGGCGCGTCCCACGTGCTGGTAGGGATGCAGATCGATCGAGCTTTTGCCGCACCGCACAGCCTCGTCGAACTCCCGCCGGCAAAGCCGGATGAAGGTTTCCGTCGACAGCAAAACCGGGCACAGCGGATCCGCCGCGCGCCCTTGAACCACCATCTCCAGCGCGGCATCCAACCGGCCCATCGTCGCATACAGCACTGCCAGACGGACGTAAGTGGTCCCCTGCTTCGGTTCCTCGCGTAAGGCGTGCAGCAGTTCTCGCTCGGCTTCGTCCAGGTTTCGCTCGCAAATATGCAGCGCGTGACCGCGATTCGAACGCAGGGCCGCCGTCAATCCCCGCAACTCCACGGCGCGATGATGCGCTTCCACGAAGCTTCGGTACATCTCGTTGGGCGGACGCATTCCATAGGTGCAGAGCAGCAAGTATGAAAGTGAAATCCCCTCGAACGCTCGCGAGTCGGAACCATCCTCGCCGGCGGCCTCCTCGAAACAGGCCAGAGCCTTTTCGAAACCCTCGCGCGTCCTCCGCTCCCAGAGGTGCCAGCCCTTCTTAATCAGATCCTCCGCTCTGGGTACCTCCAAGGCGTAACCGAGTTTAGGACGGCACCGGATCCATGATCCATACTCCTGCAAAGCCTTCTTTACTTCCACCATCGTGACGGCCACCGTATTCGGTGAAACCGAGATGCCGTCCCAGGCCTCACGGATCATTTGATCGTGATGTACGTACCGTCCGCTGTTTTGAATCAATACGTTCAGTGCCCGAAACGCTTGCGGCCGCAATTCCAGCTCGGAACTTCCTCGCCGCAGCCGGCGCGCCGCCATGTCCACGGAGAACGGTCCAAACGTCACCAATTTCATAATTTCTCACCCCCGAAGCCTGGTGAATCTAGTTTAGAAGCTCATGCGCTAGCCGCTCATTAGACGGTAACACGCCAAATCCTAGATGACGTTTAGACTTCCACGCCGTTGGAAAGTTACGGCCCGCAGCCAGCCTTCAGTTTGATGGAAAATAAAACTTGCGAATGAACAGGTCTCTGTCCCCCTGTGTCTCGTCTTGAGCTTCATCTTGGCGGCTCCGGCGATCTTCGCGCAGAATAGCGAACCGGCGGGCGCCATCAGCGGCACTCTTCACGATTCGCTTGGCGACCCCATTGGCCAAAATGCCGTGCTGGCCCAGAACGCCGATTCCCACGCTGTATTCAAGGCCACCACGTCCGCCGCCGGTAAGTACACGCTATCCGGCCTGCCGCCAGGCAAGTATTTCGTCGCCGCTTCCGCCCCCGGTCTCGCGCCCTTCGCCATGAAGGCGTCATTGTCAAAGCCTCGCCGACCCTGCGCCTCGACATCCGCCTGGGCGACACCTCGCAGCTCAACACGTTGAGTGAAGATCGCTTGAGGATTACCGCCGACAATCAGCGCGACAATCTGCCATCCGGCCAGCCCGATCTTTCCGGCGTATGGTGGCAGCCACGCACGGTGGATCCCGGCAAGCCCGAGTTTCTCCCCGCCGCCATTGCTATTCAACGGCAGCGGCTGGAGGCCAACTCAAAGGACAGTCCGCAAGCCCGCTGTCTGCCCTCCGCCCCGCTGCGCAACGGTCCGCTGTGGGAGTTCGTCCAGAGCAAGAATATCCTGGTCTACATTTCCGATGACGAAAGTCCCGGTTTCCATCAGATTTATCTCGACGGCCGCAGCCATCCCGCCGATCCAAACCCGCCTGGTACGGCCATTCCATCGGGCGCTGGGACGGGGACACTTTGGTGGTCGATCGCGTCGCTTTCGACCCCCGAGTCTGGCTCGACATCGAAGCGCATCCGCATTCCGACCAACTGCACATCATCGAGCGCTACCATCGCCCGGATCTAGGCCATCTCGAAATCGAAATCACCGTTGACGACCCCGACCTGGCGCACGAAGAGATCTTCGAGTTCGTTTGCGCCGAGAACAACCGCGACGTCCAGCACATGGTCGGCAAGTAGCCGCCGCCCTGCATACCCCTCCGCACAACCACGGAGTACTGAATTTCACAGTTTTTTCACCGCGAGTAGCAGTGATTCTGTCATAGAATCACTTCAAAGGCTAGACGCGGTTTAGACGCCAGGGGCAAGATAGTAATCTATATTTCAGTTGATTGGTCGAAGACCGGCCAAATGCCCCGTCGCGCTAGCCCGAGAGTTCAAAGGAGAACCAGGGGTATGAGATTCAAAAGGCCACTCAGTCTGTGGCTCGCTGTAGCTTCGCTGTTTTCGCTGCTTAGCCATATCGGCTTCCGTCCTGATGGCCCAATCGGCCGGCACGGCGGGATTAGCCGGCAACGTAACCGACCAATCCGGCGCGGCGATTCCCAATGTCACCGTTACCATCACCAGCAACGACACCGGCCTGACGCGCACCACCACTACCGGCGCCGATGGAACATACAAATTCAGCCTCTTGCCTCCGGGCACCTATCACGTGCGCTTCGCCGCCACCGGCTTCAAAACCGCCGATGTTGGCGCGGTGAATTTGAACGTCACGGAAACCCCGCAATTGAACCGCACGCTCGTGATCGGCCAGCAAACCGAACAGGTGACCGTGGAAGCCGCGGCTGAAACGCTGCAAACGCAAAGTTCCACCCTCGGAAGCGTGGTGGGAACCGCCGAAGTCTCCGGCCTTCCGCTCAGTAATCGCAATTACACCCAGATTCTGAGCCTCTCGGCGGGCGCCAACGCCGCCGTGAACGATGCGCGATCGCTTGGCAAAGGCACCCAGGACATGAGCGTCAACGGAAACGCGCCCGGGTCCAACAACTTCCAGATGGACGGCGTGGCCATCAACAATATCGCCAATGCCGATACCGCGAACGACGCCAATATCTATGCCGGCATTGGTATTCCCAACCCGGATGCCATTCAGGAATTCAAGGTTCAAACATCCACGTACGACGCCAGCTACGGCCGCAACCCGGGCGCGCAATGTCAACGTGGTGACAAAATCCGGCTCCAACCAGTTCCACGGCGACGCCTTCGAGTTCTTCCGCAACAGCGCTTTGAACGCCAACGACTTTTTCTATAATCGCGACAACCCCGCCAGTGCCACCACCAAACAGGTCCTGAATCAGAACCAGTTCGGCGGCACCATCGGCGGCCCCATCAAGAAAGACAAGCTCTTCTTCTTCGGCAGCTACGAGGGAACGCGCTCGAAAAATGGTGTCGCGGCCCAAGGCTTCACCGATGCCACTTTATCTCCCATTCCCGGCGGCGATAGAAGCACGCCCGGTTTTGCCGCCGCCCTCGCCGCGGCCAACTGCGGAAGCTTCACCCTCGGTCCGAAGCTTGCCTGCGATGGATCGAACATCAGCCCGGTTGCGCTCAACGTGCTGAACCTCAAGTTGCCGAACGGCCAGTATTATGTTCCCGGTTCGGGCTCCAGCCTTCCCACCCAAGTGGCCTACAGCATTCCCGCCATCTACAATGCCGACCAGACGGTGGTGAATGGCGACTATCTGATCAACAGCAAGAATACTCTGGCGGGCCGCTATTTCTACACGCGCGATCCGCAGATCGCTCCGCTCGGTGGGCGCCTCCCCGGTGAACCGGCCACCGATTACTACGCCAACACCGACGCTTCCATAAAACTCACCACCATCATCACCAACAACCTGGTGAACGAACTCCGTGGATCCATGCAGCGCAATCTGGCCCGCTTGACCGATACTCCCATCCCAGGGAGCACGCCCCAGGCTCTCGGCATCACCCCGCTGGTTGCAGGACTTCCGTTGACGCCCGGCCTCGACATCCTCTCTAGTGGCTACACGATGTTCAACACCTTCAACCCGGCATTCAGCCCCACCACCCAGATGCAGATTTCCGATCAGGTTTCCTGGTCGCACGGCAGGCACACCATTCGCGCGGGCTTCGAATATGAGGATGACCAGTGGAACATCGTCTACCAAGGTTTCGAGCGCGGCTGGCTTCTGTTCGATACCTTCAACGACTTCCTGGTCGGCGGCCCGGGCAATATCCTCAGTTGCATTTTCTGCGTGGCCGGACCCGAGCAAGGCGTGGTGCACGGCTATCGCCTGCCTGATATGAACGCATTCGTGCAGGACGATTACAAGGTCAATTCGAAATTCACACTGAATCTTGGCGTCCGCTGGGAATATGACGGAACGCTCAGCGACAAGTACGGAAACCTGACCAACCTCTGGACCAGCCAGTTGCAATCGGTCCCCGTTCCCCCCACTGGTCCCGGAATGGGCGCCAATAATCTGGTCGGATGGGTGGTTCCCAACAACTACAGCACCGGCGCCTATGGCCCGGTACCGGCCGGCGTTCTGAAGAACTCAGGCAGCCTGCCGATTCAGGATCATCCGCCTTACAGCAACTTCGCTCCCCGCGTGGGATTCGCATACCAAATCACCGACAAGCTGGTGGCGCGCGGCGGATTCGGCTTGTTCTACGATCGCGTCGATATCAGCGCGCTCGTGCATGGCCTGGAGCAGGGCCCTCCCTATTCGGGAACCGCGGACGTCGGCGCAGGCAATCAGCAAACCCTGGCCAATCCGTTTCCAGCCACTCCCATCGGAATCTTCCCGCAGCGCTATTTCAATTCCGCCTGCCTGAGCGCGGCGCCCACGCCGGTGGCTCCCATCCCGTGCAACTCGCCCGCTTACAATTCGTATTTGAATTCGCCCTTCGTGTATCAGGACATGCACACGCCCCTGGTACGGCAATACAACCTCAATCTGCAATATGAGTTCGCGAAGGACTGGGTGCTGGAAACGGCCTACGTGGGATCGAGCGGCATCAACTTGCTGGATGCGTATCACAACTACAACACCGCCCAGCTTGCAACCGCCAGCAACCCCATCAACGGCCAGACCAGCAACAGCCTTCAAAACGTAGCTTTGCGCGTTCCCTATCTCGGCTACCAGCCGGTAGGCGTGCAGGGCACCGCATTCGACGGCAGCTCCAACTACAACAGCCTGCAGGTCACCCTGCGCAAGAACTTCTCGCATGGGCTCCAGATGCAGGCGTCCTATACCTACAGCAAAGATCTCACCGATATCAACTACTACAGCGGCGGCGCGGTGGGCGGGAACATCGATAATGCAAGCAATCTGGCCCAGCAGTACGGCCCCGCGTACTTCAACCGGCCCCAGCGCTTTGTCGTCAGCTACAGCTACAATCTTCCCTTCGGCACCCATCAGGGAGCTTTAGGAAAGGCGCTGGAAGGCTGGAATGTTTCCGGCGTCACCACGCTCCAGGATGGCACGCCGCTCACCATCATCGATCCCAGCGCGGGCACTATTTATGGCACAACCACCGCCAGCACGGCGGAAATCTGTCCCGGACAGACCTTCAGCTCTATCCTGTCCAGCGGAAATATTTCGCAGCGTTTGGGCGGCAATAGCGGTGGCCCGGGCTACTTCAATTCCGGCGCGTTCTGTTCCGCGCCAACCGGAGGAATTTTCGGCAATGGAACCGGCTACGGCAACACCGGAGTTGGCATCGCGCTCGGCCCCGGCCAGTTCAACTGGGACATTTCCATCGTGAAGACCACCCGGATCACCGAGCGGCAATCGGTGATCTTCCGGACCGAGTTTTTCAATGCCTTCAACCACGCGCAGTTCAACAATCCGTTGGCCGCGCCTGCTCCCGGCGAGGTTCAACTGGGACCCACGTTCGGTCAGATCACATCCACCAGCGTGAATCCCAGAATTCTTCAGTTCGCCCTAAAGTACGTGTTTTAGTCCTGGCAGCAAACGGCCGCGGCTCTCACCTCAAGTCGCGGCCGTTCTTTTCATCCCCACGCCTGGATCTTCTTCCAAAACTCCGGCCAAGGCTCACGCAGTCCGCGGCACACCCACAGATACTTGTCGTCCACGGTCTCTTCGTTCCGGACGCCGTAACGATTGGAAATCAGTCCCTCCGATTCGCACGTCGCGAAATTGGTTTGGACAAAGCGCGGCGATAGTCCAACAACAATCACCGTCTGCGGCGGATGATCGCCATAGCCGCGCAACCAGAACGAGTTCACCCGGCTCAATGCCTGCGGCAACCCGTGCGCTCCTCCATAAAGATCGATGGCTCCCGCTTCGCCGTAGTTGCCGGTCAGAATGCCCGTGGTAGATCGCTCCTGGACCGACAGCGAATCGCGGATCTTCGCCACCTGATCTACCAGATCCTGCCAGCCCACCTCCTCGCGCAAGTCGCCATTCACCCGGAGCTCCGCCTGGAACCATCGCGACTGGATGGGCGCGACGGGAAGGACCAGTCCCACACCCAGGGCGAATGCCAGCGCCAGTCCGGCCCAGTTCAGCCCCCGAGCCCAGCGCGGCCACTGCTGCCACATCACGGCTCCGGCAGCCAGCAACATCGGGTAGAGCGGCGCAGTGTAGTAGTCTCGTGCACGGACCGCGGCGAACAAAGCAAACGTCGCGAGGAAGGTCCATCCCAGGACGCGGTAACGCTCACCCTCGGGTTTTCGGAAGTAGAAAACTAAACCAGCAATCCATAGAGGAACCGTGAACAGGTTCGCGGGCGCCAGCAACTGTCTCCACAGGAATCCATCGGTTCGGCCAATTCGAATGTCGCGCGCATGAATGGAGCGCAGGAAATCGATCGAGATGAAACCGTGGTTCGCCTGCCAGATCAAGTTAGGCAGAACGATGATCAACGCAATAGCGGCGCCCGCGGCGAGCCACCAACTTATCAGCAATCGCCGCGCAGGCGTCAGAAGAAATCCCACCGCCAGGCCCGCCACCAGCCACGCGATGGTGTACTTGGTCATCAGCCCCAGCCCAATCGCCGTGCCGATTGCCATCCACCAGCGCCCATCGCCGGAGTCGACCAGCCGTATCACGAAATACACGGCCACTACCCACCACAGCAAGTCGAACGAGACGTATTGAAAAAGATGTCCCGCCGACATCGAGATCGGCGATACGGCCACGGCCAGCGCCGCCACAACCTGCGCGCCGCGCCCGCCGCCCAGCTCGCGCGCCATCAAACCCGCCACCACCATGGCCACGCATTGCGCTAGTGCCGTGAAGAATCGCACCGCGGCCGGCGCTGATCCCAACAACGTCAAAGCAATGCGCGCCACGAAAGGCGTGAGCGGCGGATAGGCCACGTATCCCCACGCCAGGTGCCGCGCGTCGTCGAGCGTAGCCAGTTCGTCGCGATGAAACCCGTAGTGCCCGTTGGTGAGCGTATGGAGCAAAAGGCGTAAGGCGGCGAGAACCAGCAGCGCACGCAACGCCGGCGGCGGCTTCATCAGCCTATTCTACGCAACGGCCGAAGAAATGTTCCCGAAGTTCACCCGAACGGATTTTCATCCGCGCTGGGACCGTAGATCGACGGCACCGGCACTTCCAGTAATCGCAAATACACCGACAACTGGCCGCGATGATGATACCAGTGGTTGAACAGGAGCGTTCGAAGCATCACCGCCCGAGGCATCGCCATCAGCTCTCGTCCTTGCAGCGTGGCTCGCCACGGTCCAACCGCGGCCGATTCACTCACTCCGCCCAAATAGTCCTGCGCCGCCTGGACGCTGGCATCCAGAGCCGCAATAATTTCTTCCGAACTCTTCGGAACGGGCGGCGCGAAATTCGCGGGGTTAATTTCAAACTCATCCACGGCCGCCAGTCTGCAAATGCCGGCGGGAATGGTAGCGACGTGCATCGCGAGTTGGCCCAGCGACATCGATTTCGGATGCGGCTTCCAGGTCAATCTGTCTTCGGGTACCCTTTGCAGCACTCGTTTCGTAGTGGCCGCCTCCTGTGCGATCTCACCGCTCATCGGCTCCAGCATTTTTATCATTTTGTGGCTCCTTGGCCTGCCGACATGCTCAGATCAACCAGCCCGTTGTCCGTGTACTTATCGTGGTGCCGAACCCACGCCATGGTGAACTTCAAGCCGTCTTCGTCGCGGCCCTTGGGCGTAAGATCCAGGAAGTTATACGCGCCCAGCAGAATATCCAGCCCGCGCGCGTAGGTGGAGTAAGTATGGAAAATCGCGCCAGTCTTGTCCTTGTAAAAGACGCTGGCCCCTGGCGCCTCTTCGCTCGGAAATTCAGTCTCGCCGTAGTTGTAATAGACCTTGTCCGCCGTATCGTTCTTGTTAAACGACACCTGATAGTCGTAATTGAAGTCGCTCCCATACGACGACACCCACGGAAAACGCCAGCCCATGCGCTTCCGGAACGCTTCAATCTGCGGCAGGGGTGCACGCGATATGGCCAGCAGCGTCACGTCGCGGTGCGCCAGATGGATGATGCTGCCGTCAAAATGATCGCCCAGGAAGGAGCAACTCGGGCAGCCCGCTTCCCACCCTGGACCAAACATGAAGTGATACACGATCAACTGGCTTTTGCCGCTGAAGAGATCGGCCAGCGACTTCTTTCCGTCCGGTGAATCGAAGGCGTATTCCTTCTCTACCTTGACCCATGGCATCTTGCTGCGCTCCGCGCTCAGCGCATCCCTCTGGCGCGTGAATTCTTTTTCTTTCGCCAGCAGGTCCTTGCGCGCCGCCAGCCATTCCGCTTCTGACACCACCTTCGGATGTTCGACAGCAACAAGCGTCATGATCGCCCTCCTTCGGCCCGCGCCCGCACGCGGTCATGCAGGCTGCTCCATCCCGTCGACACATTCTTCCGCAGCTCTTCCGGAATCAAACCCAACGCCCGGTGGCGGAATTTGATCAGCGCCCCTCCGTCCGCTTCACTCAGCCGGTATTGTACGTTCGAGATAGCCGGGTCCGACATGAACAACGGCCCGGTGATTTCGAGCAACCCGGGCCGCTTGATGGCTTGCACGTGCCCCCACAGATGACCGTTGTTGTCTCCCAGATCCCGATACCACCGGCCTCCCGGCCACGGCTCGATCTTCATCGGCATCGGTTTGCCGTCGGCTGTTGCATTGTATGGTCCGATCTCTTCCAGCAGCGCTGCGAATGTCGCGTCCAGTGATGCGCGGACGTGAATTTCCTGCGTGACGTTCAAAGTCAAATTATCCAAGGCTTGCGCCGTTGCGTTCATGCTTCCTCCTTGCTTTTCTTTTCAGCTCGTTCCTTGATTCGATTCAATTGATTTGCCCAGTAGCGTTCAAAGGTGCCGGTCCACTCATGAATCGGCCGGATCGCCTCGGCATTCGTTCGATACAGCGCGCGGCGTCCATCGCGCCGCACATGCACCAGGCCCACGTCTTTCAGCACCCGCAAGTGTTTCGACACCGAAGGCTGCTCCAGCCGCAAGCTTTTTACGATGTCGCCCACGGGCCGCTCCTTCAGAGCGAGATAGCTCAGGATTTCCCGGCGCCGAGGCTCGGCAACCGCGTTAAAGGCGTCGGACGTGGTGGCTGCGCGAGGCACAACCACATTGTATTCCTATATAGGAATATGTCAAGTCCGGGCGCGGCTCGCCCTCCGCTACTGAGTGATGTATACCACTCCTCCGAATGACAATTCGCCCGGGAATCCCGGCAGCGGAGCGTTCAAATAGGAAGCGAGGTCGTAAACCGTAAAAGACGCCGTGCACCCATTCAACTGGCAGTAAAGATTAGGCGACGCAGGAATCTGGAGGTTTACCTGGAGAACAAATGGGTTGATCTGCGCTGAACTGATCACCGACCATCCGGCTACGGTATAAAGATCGGGCGGCTGGTACGGGATCTGAGGATCCATCGCAAGGCCGTTCACGAATACCGAAATGCCAGATCCCACCTTCGCCGGGTTGCTGGCGGAATTCACGGATCCGTCGGCGTTCAGAGCCAGCGTAATGGATTGTTCGAGAGTCGGCGAGTAACTTCCCGGGACAACAAACAAGCTGGGATTAGCGTAACTAACCGGGAACTCGAGCGAAGGCGACGGTACGCCGTTGACCGTCACCTTCATCGCGGGCAGTGACAGCGGATCTTCGGAGACTAGCGGCACGGCCAAGTTGATCTGTGTCGGCGAAACATACAGCAGCGGCGCCGCCAGAGAACCGAAGCGAGAACCGAAGCTCACCTGCACTCCGCCCAGCGTGGTGGTGGAATCGTTCGTCGCGGTTGCCGCTTGGTCCGGGCCGAGTCCAGTTCCAAAAATCGTGAGTAGCTGATTGGGAACTATGGGACTAGCTGGCTCCAGCGTCGCCGCGTCCATCACACATCCAATCTGGGGCGTGCCGGCGGGTGGCTGCGCCGCGGAGAAATCCACCGCGCCGAGAAAGGCGCCCTGCACTTGCTTTGATCCCGGATTCCCGGTGGTGAGAATGTTCCCGCTGAAGGGGAAGCCCGCGAACGTCGTCGCTCCCGTGATCCATAACGTGGAACCAGAGACCGCGACCCCGGAGATGGGATGCGCGGAAAGCCCGAGGAATTGCGATCCCAGAAGGTTGCCCGAAGCCGTGTCTACTTGCGAGACATAAGCCGCGGAATGCAAATATGGCGGCGCACAAGGGGCCGGAACATTCTTGAGCGCCGGAATGGACGCCACCATATTGTAAAGGTCATAGGTGCCGAATATGCCGCCGACGTACGCGGATCCATTCGACCCCAGCTTCACCCCCGCGCCGCCCACCGGTACCGAAAACAGAAGCTTCTGTCCCGCCGGGTCCAGTTTGGTGAGAAACGGCAGCGACGGCGTGGACAGCATGTCGAGCGCCGGACCCTCGGGCGGAATGGGAACGGGAACCGTGAACGGATAGCTCACTCCCGCTAGCCCAGTGAGATAGACGTCCCCCTGCGCGTCCACGGCCAGCCCGTTGTTCAACGTGTTTCCGCTGCCTGAGACCGCGGTGGAAAAGATGATCTTTGTGCCGGTTGGGTCCAGCTTGGTTACATACTGGTTCGGTCCTTGAAATTGCCCGTGGCATGGCGCAATGCAGGTCTGGAAGACGGGGAAATTGGGCTGATAGCTCCCGGGCGTCGTCGGATAAGTAAGAGAACCCGTGGTCCCCGCCATATAGATGTTGCCTGACGAATCGAGAGTGATTGCGCTGCCGCCGATTCCTGTCGCCGAGAACAGAACCTTCGTGCCGGTTGCGTCCACTTCCAGCAAATAGGGCGCACCGTTCGTGTCGGTCACGCTGTAAGCTCCAGGCGTGGATGGAAATCCTGGGCCAGCACTCATGCCGCTCACCAGCACCTGCCCCGACGCGTTCACCGCGATCGCCTGCGCAAAGCTATCCGTTGAGCCGCCCAAAAGATCGGAGAACACCAGTTGACCATCTGGATCGAGCTTGAAAACGAAGGTCCGCTCGCTCATTCCTGGAACCGGCGGCGTGGCAAGAGTGCCGTTGCCCGTGGTCACCGGGAAGTCCGGCGATATCGTGCTGCCGGCGACATATACGTCGCCCGCGCTATCCACTGCAATCGCCGATGCACTCTCGTTCACCGATCCTCCCACGTAGCGCACGTACAGGTACTGGCTGGCTTGCGGGTTCAGCTTCACCACCAGCACCGTGCTTTGCGTGGAGGATGGATCGACGATTGCGTTTCCGGTCATATAGATGTTGCCGGAAGAGTCCATGGCAATCGCGGCGGGCGTGAAGCCATCGCGCAGATAGGTAGAATACGTCAGCACCGGAAAGGCGCAAGCCAATCCTGAACACAAAAAGAGCGTGAGCCAACGAATAAGCATAGGATTCTCCAGCGGACGCGGATTCCCCGAGAATATCAAACGCTACTGGGCGCGACACGCCCACTAGCGGGAGCCAGGCCCTCCACATTGGCGATGTATAATATACATCGTGAGGCGAACTCAGCTCTATTTGGACGACGATCTTTGGAGCGCGCTGCATGCTCGCGCGCGCAGCCGAAAGACCACTATCTCGGAGCTGGTGCGCGAAGCCATCCGCGAACGTTACTTCAGCCAACGGGACCAACAGGCCAAGGCGATGCAGGAATTCGTCGGAATCCAAAAGGATCGCCCTGAAATGGCCGACTCGGTACAGTATATCCGGCGCCTTCGCCGCGGCTCTCGTCTCGATCGCCTACTTAAGAAATGACCGTACTTGTCGACTCCGACATCCTGATCGAGGTTTCTCGTGGCCGGAACGCCGGCATCATTTCCAGATGGATTGAATTAAGCAACTCTGACGCGGCCGTTTTGTACTCACCCGTCAGCGTAGCTGAACTCTGGGCCGGCGCTCGTCCAGGCGAGTACAATGTGATCGCTAACCTCTTCCGTGCGCTCGCATCTATACCGATCGATGCCGATACCGGACGCCAAGCAGGCGCTTATCTGCGAGAGTACAGAAAAAGCCATGGCCTGGAAATAGCCGATGCGCTGATTGCCGCAGGTGCGGATGCAAGTGCGCATTGCTTTGGACGCAGAATCGCAAACACTACCCAATGAAGAATATTTCCTTCTTTGGCTGAGAGTCACAAGCCCATCCGCACAGCAGCATCAGCCGCTTACCCCTCCTTCCGCCCCGATTTCCTTGACCTCCATTATTAAAATAGAAGCGGATGTATAACGAACATAGCCTCACGTTCGCCGGAAGTTCGCGGATGGTTCAGAAAAAATGCGTCACCAAACACAAAAATACCCCTGATGCGTCCACGCCCCTGTTCTCTATCAGTTAGGATCTGTAAACTGTAGAAATGCGATCCGCCGTGCGTTCTCTGCGCCGCCGGCCCGCTTTCGCGCTGGCCGCAATCCTTACCGTCGCGCTGGGCGTCGGCGCGAACACCGCTCTCTTCAGCATCATTTACGCCGTCCTGATTCAGCCGCTTCCGTTTCGCGATCCCGGCAAGCTGGTTCGCATCTGGGAAACGCATCCCGCTCTGCCGCAATTGCAAGTAACGGCGCCCGACTTCCGCGACTGGCGCAGTCAATCTCGCAGTTTTGAAGCGATGGCCGCGCACACGCTTTCCGCGATGAACACGGCCACGCTGCTCGGACAAGGCCAGCCGGAGATCGTTCATGGAACGATGGCCACCAGCGATCTTTTTTCCACCATGGGCATTCAGCCCATCGTCGGCCGAAATTTCACCGGCGCCGAAGACCGCGCCAAAGTGCACGTCGCCGTGATCAGCGAAAGCCTGTGGCGGCGCAAGTTCGCCGCCGATCCGAATATTGCTGGCAAGCAGATCCGGTTGGACAAGGATTCGTTCACCGTCGTAGGCGTGGTGCCGCAGCGCCAGGCGTTTCCCGAGTGGGCCGACTTTTGGTTTCCGCTCTCGCTCATGGAATCCGGTCTTCAAGATCGCCGCAAATTCCATCCGCTCGAAATCGTTGCGCGCCTCAAGCCGGGCGTTACAGTGGAGCAAGCCCAGACTGAAATTCAATCCATCGCTCGCCGGCTGGCTCAGGAATATCCTGATACCAACGCAACCGTCGGCGCCTTCGTCATCCCCCTGGCGCGCGAGATGACGCGCGATGTGCGCCCTTCGTTGTTGCTGGCATGGGCCGCGGTCGGCCTCGTGCTTCTCATGGCGTGCGCCAATCTCGCGCATCTTTTCTTAGCGCGCATGATCGAGCGTGACGAAGAGATGAAAATTCGCGAGGCGCTGGGCGCCGGCGCGTCGCACTTGATCCGCCAGGTTTTGTCGGAAAGTCTCGTGCTCGCCGCGGCGGGCGGAGCCCTGGGTATCGCGTTCGCGATTGGCGCGAGTCAGCTTGTGACATCCGAACCAAAGGCCTGGCAAGCGCCGATTTGGCTTTTTGCGATCGCCATCTCCGTGGCGGCCGGTGTACTCTTTGGTCTGCCCGCGTGCTGGCACGTGCTTGCGCGACCGCCGGCGGCTCACTGCTTCCTCAAGGTCGGTAGTACGCGGACGGGCACGCATTGGATCCGTGCTGCTGGCAGGCGAGGTCGCCATGGCATTCCTGGTTCTGGCCGGCGCCGCGTTGCTCGCGCGCAACTTCGCCGCGCTTCTCTCGGAACCGCCGGGCTTCGAGTCCGCTCCGCGTGATGGAAATTCCGAATCTTCCGCTGCACGGCGATTGGGACAAGTCGCTGCTTCCTGCATTGCGGCGAATCCCGGGCGTCCAGGATGTGGCCGCCGTAAACTCCGCTCCCATGAGCCTCGGGCCCACCGAGCATAGCCGCTTCGCCACGCGATTCGGTATACAGGGCAGAACGTTCGACTCCGGAAGTTTCCCGGTCGCGCAGATTCGCTGGCTCACGCCCGACTATTTTCGCCTGCTCCAAATTCCGTTGCGGCGCGGCAGATTGCTCTCGGACTCGGCGGCAGATCAGAATCGCGTCTTGATTAATGAAACCCTGGCCCGCCGCTTTTTCGGAAATCAAGATCCTGTCGGACAGCGTCTGATCTTAGGCGTCATGGACCCCAAGCAAAGCGCGCTCGAGATCGCCGGTGTCGTGGGCGACGTGCGCGATCTGGGGCTGGATCAGGAAGTGGAGCCGACGTTTTATAGCGTTTCCTCCGGGCCAGTGATGACGCTGCTGATCAAAACAGCATCCGACCCGGTTCAATTTGCACCCGCGATTCGCGCCGCCATTCAAGCCTTCGACTCCGAAATCCCCATTTCTAAAATCCAGCCGCTATCTCAGAACGTCGCCGATTCGCTCGCGCGCCGCCGCCTGGCACTCCTGCTGCTCGGCATCTTCGGCGCCATGGCCGCCTTGCTTACCGCGGCTGGTGTATATGGATTACTGGCTTATTCGGTAAACACACGCGTCCGCGAGTTCGGAGTGCGCGGCGCGGTAGGCGCATCGCGATGGGACCTGGTCACGATGATCCTGCGCGAAGCCGCGATGTTCATCGCTCCCGGACTCGCCGCCGGCCTGATTCTGGCGCTGGCATTCTCCAGCCTGATGAAGAGCTTTGTGTATCGCCTCTCGCCGCTCGACCCATGGTCGCTCGCGAGCGCCGCCGCATTTCTCGTTCTGCTGACCATAATCTCCGCTTGGATCCCGGCGCGCCGGGCCGCGGCGGTAGATCTGGCCACTGCGCTCCGCGCCGGACAATTAGTACAATACCAGCCATGCGACGCAGAGAATTCGTCAGCGCGGCCGCCCTCGCCGGCGCCGCAACCGTTGCCGGCGCGCGTGCCAGCGCCCAAACCGGAACCGCGCCGCCCCGAGCAAGGGACGCCTGAAACAATGTGTCACCAACTTCCCGTTCGATCCCAAAATGCCTTTCGAGGACCGCTGCCGGGAAGCGGCCCGCCTGGGCTGCGTTGGCTACGATCTGGTGGGTCCCAAGGACTGGCCCACGCTCAAGAAATACGGCCTCATCCCCACCATGGCGCCGCCCGGCGGAGTCACCATGGAGAACGGCCTCATTCACAAAGAGACTCACGAAAAGTTTTTGGCCTCGCTCGGCGCGGCCATCGATGAGTGCGCCGCCGGCGGCTGCCCCAACATTATTACTGTCGGCGGCCAGCGCCAAGGCATGCCGGATGCCGTAGGCGCGGATAACGCGGTCGAGTTTCTGAATCGAATCAAATCGCGCGCCGAAGACAAAGGCGTCACCATCTGCATGGAAGTGATGAACAGCAAGCTCCAGGACCCCAGCCTTGGTCGCAAGGATCAGATGTGCGATCACATGGCCTGGGCGGTGGATGTGGTCTCGCGCGTGAATTCGCCGCGCGTGAAAATTCTTTACGACATCTACCATGCGCAGATCATGGACGGCGATATCTGCCGCCACATCCAGCAGAACTTCCAGTGGATCGGGCATTTTCACACCGGCGGCGTGCCCGGCCGGCATGAAATCGACGACACGCAGGAACTGAATTACCGCTTCATCGCGAAAACGATCGCGGATTTGGGGTTCACCGGCCACATCGCGCATGAATTTCGCCCGGCGCCGGGCCGCGATCCGCTCCAGAGTTTGAAACAGGCTATTGAGATCATCACCGTCTAGTTTCGCGCCGCGTGTCGCGTGGGCCGCTCCATGGCTTGAATCGCTGGCCGCCGACGCCATCTTCGGTGCCAGGCAGCTTCTCAAACACAAGACTGCGTCCGCCGCCGCGATTGTCTCGCTCGCTCTCGGTATCGGCGCATCCATGGCCGCTTTTCGCCTGATTGATGCGCTCTTCCTGCGCCCCTTGCCGGTGGCTCATCCTGAACTACTCTACGAGCTCAGCTATCAGAATCTCTTCGAGGGCCAGATCTCCACCTACGATAGATTCGACTATCCGGCTTTTCGCCCGTTGAACGCAGCCGCGAAAAATCAAGCCGAACTGATGGCCATATCGGTCCCGCTTCGCATCGATGTCACCTTCGGCTCGGATCAGGAAACGGAGCGCGTCTGGCGACAATATGTTTCCGGATCGATGTTTGGCAACTTCGGTCTGAAGCCGGCGCTGGGAAGGCTGTTCTCCCCCAGTGATGATGCTGCGCCCGGAACGCGTCCCTACGCTGTGATCTCCTACGATTATTGGTCGCGGCGTTTTGCCAAAGATCCCAGCATCATCGGCCGGCGATTCCGCACCGGCAATGACTTTCTGCAAATCATCGGCGTGACGCCGCAAGGCTTCACCGGCACCGATCCCGGCACATTCACCGATATTTTCGTTCCCAGCGCAATGGACGCTTTCGCCAGCACTACAACGTCGAACGTGTATCGTGTGTTCGTCATTCCAAAGGCGGGCGCCAGCCTCGATCAAATCCGGGACCGATTAACCGCGGTGCTGCACGCCTATCGCGAGGAAGAGGTGAAGACCTGGTCGTCGCTGCGGCCGAAACAGGATCGGGACTTTTTCGTTGCGGCACCGGTTTCGCTCGAGGGAGCCGCCACGGGCACTTCCGGCACGCAGCACGGATACCGGCGCGTGCTGACCATTTTCGCGGTGCTGGTTGGATTGGTGTTGTTGATCGCCTGTGCGAACGTGGCGCATCTCATGACCGCTCAGGCCGCGGCGCGTGCGCGTGAAATGGCCTTGCGCGTTTCCATCGGCGCCGGGCGTGCGCGGCTCATCCAACTGGTCCTGATAGAGAGCGCGCTAATCGCCCTGGCCGCATCCGTGCTTGGCTTCGGCTTCTCCTGGTGGGCGCCGCCCTTGGTTGTCGGCAAGCTCAATCCACCGGACCAGCCGGTGCAACTTGCATTGCACGCGGACTGGCGCGTCACCCTATTCGCGCTGGCGCTGACGTTCGCCGTCACCATGTTGTTCGGCCTTGCTCCCGCGCTCAGAGCTTCGTCCATCAAGCCGGCCATCGCGCTGAAGGGCGGCGACGATCCGCATAGCCGGCGCCGGTGGATGAGCGCGCTGATCGCCGCGCAGGTGGCATTCTGCTCCTTCGTGCTTTTTGTCGCTGGGCTGTTCATTTCGACCTTCCAGAGAATGGCCAATCAGCCTACCGGTTTTTCATCGGCGCGTGTTCTCACGCTGGAATCCATCAGCAGCGCGGATCTCCCCACGGCAGCTTGGTACCAGGTGGCGCGACAACTGAAATCGGCGCCCGGCGTCCAGTCCGCCGCGCTCGCAGAACACGCCCTAATGGCTTTCCGAGCCCAAACGCGGTTCATTTGGGCGACTGGCCATTTCCCAGATGGGACCTGGAGTCATAGCACATGGTTCCTGGGGGTATCGCCGGGATGGTTTGAAACCATGAAGCTGCAAATTCTGGAGGGCCGCGATTTCCACTGGGACGACGCGTATCCGAAGGTGGCAATCGTGAACGAGAAATTCGCGCGGCGGTATTTCGGTGCGGAGAATCCCATTGGCCGGAGCTTTGAGACCGGCCCCGGCATGAATCAGACCAATCCCAGGCTCACCATGCAAATCATCGGTGTGACCCGCGACGCCCGTTATGAGGACATGCGCCTGCCTATCCCCGCTACTGCCTACGTTCCATTCCGAGGCCTGAATGGCGAGGTGGACGGCAGGGCGACCTTTATTGTCCGCACCAAATCGCCCGATCCAATGTCGCTCGCGTCCACGCTCCGGCATGCAATTCCGGCACTCCAGCCGCAGCTCCGCGTTGCCAATATGGTTTCTCAAGAGGACCTGGTACAGTCGCAGATGATCCGTGAGCGTTTGCTTGCCGCGCTGTCGCTGTTCTTCGCGGCGGTGGCTCTCGTTTTGGCGGCCGTGGGACTGTATGGCGTGCTCAACTATGCCGTCCTCGAACGCCGCCGCGAACTCGGGATCCGTCTCGCCCTGGGCGCAACGCCGGGCGATGTTGCTCGCCGCGTGACGCTCGGCTCGTTCGCGATGATCGCACTGGGCCTGGCGGTAGGCACCGGGCTCGGTCTGCAGTCCGAACACTATGTCTCGGCGCTGTTGTATCAAGTGAAAATCACCGATCCGCGCTTACTGGTTTGGCCGCTCATCGCCATGCTCGGCGCCGCAGTGCTGGCGGCCATTCCGCCGGTGCTGCGTGCCGTTCACATCGATCCGGCGATACTGTTACGATCTGAGTAAAGCCTCACCGAGGTAGATTGAGACAGCGATTCACAACCTGGATTGCCGCGGCGCTGATGTTGGCGGCTACCAGCGCCGGCGCGCCCGCTGCTCGCATCGCCGTATCGCGCGCAACTTCCAGCATTGTCTGCGTTATCGAATCGGTTGGTACGACGGAAGAAGTCCCCCAGATCCGTCGGATCGACGGACTGCCTCAAATCAGCGCCGTCGCCCAGAAGGTCCCGGCGCGCAGCTTTTTTAGCCCGGACGGTGTTTTGGAAACATCGCTGTTTCAGCGTCCTCCGCCCTCGCATCACGCCTTCAGTTCTAGCCAAAAGTAACAGCCTGGTTGAAAAGAAGGAGGGTGCTATGCGCCATTTCTTGAATTCTGTTTTTGCGCGCCGCGATGGATCTGAGATTCAGAAGATCAACGCGCTGCGGGCCGAGTACGGCCGTCTCCATGATTCCGAGCTGCGTGCGCGCGCTTGCGAGACCACCGATCTGCTGCCGCTAATCGCCATTACCGCGGCCGTTGCCTCGCGCGTGCTGGGCCAAGACATGTTCGATGTGCAACTGCGCGGAGCGCTTGCGCTGGCACGCGGAAGCATCGCCGAGATGCAGACCGGCGAAGGCAAGACGCTGGCGGCTGTGCCGGCAGTGGCCTGGTATGCCCGCGCCGGCCGCGGCGTCCATGTCATGACCGTCAATGATTACCTGGCCCGGAGGGACGCCGCCTGGATGGGAGATATCTATCGCTTCCTGGGTCTCTCGGTGGCCCATCTGCAGCAGGGGATGAGCGTCGCCGAGCGCCGCGTCGCATACGCGAATGACATTACGTACGCTACTTCCAACGAAATCGGTTTTGATTTTCTTCGCGACCGCTTAGCGTTGCGCTTGGATGAGCAAGTGCAGCGCCCGTTCGCGGCGGCCGTTATTGACGAAGTGGATTCCATCCTGATCGACGAAGCACGGATCCCGCTGGTGATCGCGGGAGGCGACTCGGACGACAGTGCATTGGCGTATGCCGCGGATCGGTTGGTCCGAAACTTTCACGCCCCCTTCCATTGCACTGTCGATGCGGGCGCGCACAATGTCGCGCTCACCGATCTTGGAATCGCGGAGGTGGAACGCGCCTTCCGTTGCGGCAATCTTTATGAAGAGCGCAACATCCCGCTCCTGACCTTTGTTCAGGATTCTCTGCATGCCCACGTGCTGCTGCACCGCGACGTCGATTACGTTGTGAAGAACGGCGCGGTGGAAATGGTGGACGAGTTCAAGGGAAGAATCGCTCAGGACCGGCGCTGGCCCGCGGGGCTTCACACGGCGGTGGAAGTGAAAGAAGGCGTCGCGACGAAGCGGCAGGGAATGATTCTCGGCTCCATCACGATGCAGCACTTGATCGCTCTCTATCCCAAGATTTGCGGCATGACGGGCACCGCGGCTACTCAGTCGGTAGAGTTCCAAAAGATCTACGGCTTGCCGGTGGAGACCATTCCTCCCAACAAACCAGTGATTCGCATCGATCATCCGGATGCGGTCTTTGAAACCAGGATTGAAAAGGAACAGGCGGTTCTGGATGAGATTCGGCGCGCGCACCAGCGCGGGCAGCCCGTTCTGGTCGGGACCGGAAGCGTGGAAGAATCGGAGCGATTGAGCGGCCTGCTCGCCGGACGTTCCTCATCGCGTGTTGAATGCGCGCAACGATGAGATGGAAGCGGCGATCATCGCGCAGGCCGGCGTGTGCGGAGCCGTTACCATCTCCACCAACATGGCCGGGCGCGGCACCGATATACGGCTGGGTGAAGGCGCGGCGGCGCTCGGCGGACTCTACGTGATCGGCACGCAGAAGCACGAGAGCCGGCGCATCGACAACCAACTGCGGGGCCGCGCAGGCCGCCAGGGTGATCCAGGCAGCTCGCGCTTTTTTGTTTCGCGCGAAGACCAGTTGTTGGTGAAGTACCGGGATCTGAATCCCAAATTGGGGACAGATCTCGATACCGTGCAGCGCCTGGTGGAAGGGCAGAACCTGGATCAGAGGCTTTTCTTGCAGGCCTACGAACTTCCAGTGGAAGGCCAACGGCACCGCATCCACACTTATCGACAGCAGGTTTTGGAAGGGAAGGCCGGTGGCACGTCGGAGTTTGAAAACCTAGTCGCACTGCGCACCATCGATTCGCTTTGGTCCGACTATCTGGCTCGCCTGGCTGAGTTTCGATCTGGCCTGCCTTGGCTGAGCTGGGGATTGGTGGGTTTGCCGATGCTTTCGCTCGATCGCAGAGACGCGCAGTATGAATTTGCTCAGAAGATCCACCGGGGGTTTCAGGAGTTGGAGGCTGAGATGCCCGCCGAAATCGCGCGGCGTTTGGCCGAAGCGCAGGAGACGGGCGCCGATCCCGGTGAGCGCGGCGCGGTATGGACCTATCTCACCACGGATCAGCCATTCACCTCATGGACCGGCAGGTTCGCGGCGGGTTTGCGAAGAAAGTTCCGAGCGGATCACGAGAATGCTCGTTCAGAACGTTGAAGCCGCTGGGAGCCACCGGGCGAACGGCAAAGCCGAGCACTGGCTGTACGTGCTGACGGCCTGGAAAGAATGTCACAAATTCCGGTTCATCCGGTCTTGAATTCTGGGAGGGCGTTCACCGGCGGATGGCGCTGGTGAGGCGATGCAGAAAACTGTGTGTGAATCGACCCGTCTGACAACTTTCAGCCAGTATCACGGCCTGTTGTTCTCGATTGCCTATCGCATGCTGGGCAGCGTGGCCGACGCCGAGGACATGGTACAGGAAGCCTTCATTCGCTGGCAGCAGGCGCCTGAGGACGAGATTCGATCGCCGCGCGCGTTTCTAGTCACCGTCATTAGCCGGTTGTGCATTAACCAGTTGCAGTCCGCGCGTGCACGACGGGAAGAGTACGTGGGCGAGTGGCTGCCGGAGCCGTTGGTGACTGATGCGGGAAGCGATCCGCTCGGAATCATTCGGGTGGATGAATCGCTGTCGATGGCGTTCCTGATCTTGTTGGAGCGTCTCACGGCTGTGGAGCGAGCCGTGTTTCTTCTGCGTGAGGTTTTTGAGTATGAGTATTCCGAGATCTCCGCTATTGTCGGCCAGAACGAACCCAATTGCCGTCAAATCCTGCGGAGGGCCCGGCAACACGTGGACGCCGCGCGGCCGCGATTCAAGGCGTCCCCAAAGGAGCAGAATGAGCTGCTTCAGCGCTTTCTGGAAGCCGCCACCCAGGGAGACATGGATGGGCTGGTAGCGTTACTCGCTAGTGATGTGGTGCTTCGCGCCGACGGCGGCGGGCGGGCGCTCGCGGTGCCGAAGCCCGTCCGCGGGGCCCGCAATGTCGCACGGGCGATATTGGCTACGGTTCAAAAGCGGTTGCCCAAAAATGTGGTGCCGCGGTTGGCGCAAGTGAACGGAGAAGCCGGCGTGGTCGCCTATCTGGACGGTAAGCCTTTTTCGGTGATCACGCTGGATGTGAGCGAGGGCCTCGCTCGGGGGATTTACATCGTGAGCAATCCTGAAAAGCTGGGTCACCTGACGGAATCGCGGGAATGAGAGTGCGGGAGGGTTCGGCGCCATGAAACTAGTTGTACTAGGCGCTACCGGTGGAACCGGAATCGAGATGGTCCGGCAGGCGCTGGAGCGCGGTCATTGTGTGACGGCATTTGTTCGATCCTCACAGCGGCTCCACGCGTTTCTGGATCGGATCAACCTCCAGCAAGGCGATCTGCTCAACAGCGCGGAGTTGGAGCGAGTTGTTCGAGATCACGACGCGATTCTTTCCGGATTCGGACCCCGGCTGCCAATATCGAAAACGGACAAGGACCTGTTGCGCCGATTTGGCCTGGCAGTGTCGAGTGCCATGCTGCGCACCGGTGTCCGCCGCGTGGTGGTTGAGTCTACGGCGTTCCTGTTTCGGGATTCGGTGATTCCACCCGCTTACCTGGTGGGGCGGCTATTTTTCCGGGACATTGTGGACGACGCATCCGGTATGGAACGGATCTTTGGCGAAAGCGGGCTCGATTGGACCATGGTGCGTCCCCCGAGACTGACAGACCAGCCTTATACGGGCAAGTACCGCGTGAGAGAGGGGCACCTGCCGCGCTTCGGGTTTCGTATTTCGCGCGCCGACGTGGCGGATTGTCTGATCCGGACGGTGGAAGCTGGCTCGCACATCCGCAAGGTTGTCGGAGTAAGCAATTGAAGTGGCACCTTTCACGGTGGTCCTCTCAATACCCATTCTTGCGACGGACGAGCGCTGGCTCGATTGGCCGCCGACGCTGCAACTCATGTTGGCAGGACAAGCTCGGCCAGTACACCTCGACGTTTGACATATCAAAGGCGCATATTATGACGCCTTTTGTTTTCATATTTTCGAAAACTTGACCTTGTCTTTTCTGAAGGCCAACAAAAACCCTGGCCGGGAAGGCGAAACTTTGCCGGAATCCATGAGCGGAGACCGGGGCTTGACGCCCGGATTTCGGAACAGCAATGGCATCGATCTCGACGGACAACACAAGTGAAAGAGAAGTGTGGGGTATCCCGCTTGGTCCTCCAACACGCGCGCAGTAATGGACGGGAAGAATTCACCGATGGATTTGCTAGAACGGTCCATCACCGGTAGGCGGGCTGCGTAGCAGATAGTGGAGGAGGGTGGCGGCGCGCAAAGTAGTGTTATATTGTTATGTCTAAAGCTCCACTGA